>NZ_CADFDM010000005.1:0-613508 GCF_902832985.1 Burkholderia sp. BCC0097 | reverse complement strand
CTTCGCGACGTTCTCCGCCGTGATGCCCATGTGGTACTGGTTGTACACGTCCCACAGGCCGTCGACGATCATCGTGTCGACCAGCTTCGCATCGCCCATCCGGAACCCGTCGCGCGAGCCCGGCAGCACGTGCGGCGCGGCGCTCATGTTCTCCTGGCCGCCCGCGACCACGATCTCCGCGTCGCCCGCGATGATCGCGTTCGCCGCCAGCATCACGGCCTTCAGGCCCGAGCCGCACACCTTGTTGATCGTCATGCCCGGCACGGCCGTGGGCAGCCCCGCCTTGATCAGCGACTGCCGCGCCGGGTTCTGCCCGGAGCCGGCCGTCAGCACCTGACCCATGATCACTTCGCTGACCTGATCGGGCTTCACGCCCGCACGCTCCAGCACCGCGCGAATCACCGTCGCGCCCAGTTCGGGCGCCGCAATCTTCGCGAGCGAGCCGCCGAATTTGCCGACCGCGGTCCGCGCGGCCGATACGATCACTACATCCGTCATTTCCCGTTCCTCCAGGCCCGCACGACACGGCGCATCGTTACCGGCCCTGTTAAAAAAACTGCGGTGCACCGGACAGCGTGCGCTGCTGTCCGGTTTTCGTCAATCGCGCTGCAACACGTAACGACCGGGCGCCGGCTCGATCACCGGAAATTGCGCGGACCCCGGCTGGGCCGGCGGCACGACCTTGCGGCCGCCGTACGCGTCGAGCCACTCGACCCACGTCGTCCACCAGCTTCCCGGCTGCTCGGTCGCCCCGGCAAACCAGTCGTCGGCGGATTCGGGCAGGTCGCCCTCGTTGACCCAGTAGCTGCGTTTCTTCTTCGCGGGCGGATTGATCACGCCCGCGATGTGCCCCGACGCGCCGAGCACGAACTTCAGCGGACCCGACAGGATCGACGTCGATGCGTAGGCGGTCTGCCACGGCACGATGTGATCCTCGCGCGAACCGTAGATGAAGGTCGGCACGTCGATCAGCGACAGGTCGACCGATTCGCCACACACGGTCAGCGCACCCGGTTCGCGCAGCTTGTTTTCGAGATAGGTATGGCGCAGGTACCACGCGTACATCGGGCCCGGCAGGCTCGTCGAATCGCTGTTCCAGTACAGCAGGTCGAACGGCGCGGGCGTGCGGCCCTTCAGGTAGTTGTCGACGACGTAGTTCCACACGAGATCGTTCGGACGCAGGAACGAGAACGTGTTCGCGAACTCCATGCCGCGCATCAGCCCGGGTTGCGTACCGTTCTTGCCGCCGATGGTCTGCTCGCGCATCTGCACGTGTGCCTCGTCGACGAACACGTCGAGGATGCCCGTGTCGGTGAAATCGAGCATCGCGGTGAGCAGCGTCATCGACGCGGCCGGATGTTCGCCGCGCGCGGCGAGCACCGCGAGCGCGGTCGCGAGCATCGTGCCACCGACGCAGAAGCCGAGCGTGTTGATCTGCTCACGGCCGCTGATCTGCTGCACCGCGTCGATCGCCGCGAGCAGCCCTTCATTCATGTAGTCGTCCCACGTCTTGTGCGCGACCGACGCATCCGCGTTGCGCCACGACACGAGGAACACCTGATGACCGTTCGACAGCGCGTGCGCGACGAGCGAATTCTCGGGTTGCAGGTCGAGGATGTAGAACTTGTTGATGCACGGCGGCACGATCAGCAGCGGCCGCTCGAACACTTTGTCCGTCTTCGGCGTGTACTGGATCAGCTGGATCAGGTCGTTCTCGTACACGACCGCGCCCGCGGTACACCCGAGGTTCTTGCCGACCACGAACTGCGATTCGTCGGTCTGCGAAATCTTGCCGCGCTGCAGGTCGCCGAGCAGGTTCATCATCCCCTGCCGCAGGCTTTCGCCCTGCGTTTCGAGGATCGATTTCTGTGCGTCGGGATTGAGTGCGAGGAAGTTGCTCGGTGCGGCCGCGGCCGTCCATTGCTGGACCGTGAAGCGGATGCGCTCGCGCGTCTTCGGGTCGGTCTGCAACGCGTCGGCCAGCTCCTGCAGATAACGCGCGTTGAGCAGATACCACGCAGCCGCGAACGCATGCGCGGGCGACGCCTTCCATGCATCGCCGCTGAAGCGGCGGTCTTTCAACTCCGGCGACTCGAGCTTCGCGGCGGCCGCCTGCTGCATCAGTGTCATGCAATCGCGCGCGTAGTCGGCCTGCAATGCCTGGAGCCGTTCGGGCGGAATCGCGGCGACCGGCAGCTTCAGCCCCGCGAACGGCGACGCCATCGCGCCGAGGTCGGGCATCGACGGCAGTTGAAACGGAAACGACGTCGGGAACTGGAATGTCGCGAACGGATTGAAGGTGGCCGAGGCCGTCGCGGCACGCGCCGGGTCGGCAAAACCGCGCCACGCGTTCAACCACGACTCGAACATCTGCTGCATCGGCTGGGCGGCCGGATCGAAACCGGTGCTGCCCGCGGAAGTGCCCGCATGCGCGGACGTCGACGAATTTTTCGATGCTGTCATTACCTGCCTTACCGGTGATTCGTGAGCGTCAATCGTGAAATCCTGCTCGCGCGCGGCGTGCCGGCTGCGAGCCGGGCCGTCATGCTCTGGAGAGGCGTCTCCAGATTCTGCCGCAGTGCGGTATTTTTATCATTATCGTTTTCCCCATGTGAAGCGCCCGATCAAACTACTGAACATTTCACGGAGATAATCCGCGCACGACAGACGGGACAAGGGTTCCGGCGAAACATAAAACATTTTGCTTGACTTGACTCCGGGATTTTTCATTCAGTTGCGCATGCAGTGCCGCATTGCCGCCTCAATATCGAGATAACCCGATTTCGCGACGCAACAAAACCCGCGCATGCGCATGCGATCAATCGGCCAGCCAGATTGCCGCGGCCATGCGGCCCGTCACACGGTCGCGCCGGTACGAATAGAAGCGCGCGGGTTCGGCGACCGTGCAAGCCGTCCCGCCGCTCACGTGCACCACGCCCGCACGCACGAGTCGCAGGCGCGCGAGCGCGTAGAGATCGGCAAGAAACTTGCCGGGCGCGCCGTCGATGGCAACGAACGCATGACGGGTTTCATCATGCTCCGACTGCGCAGCCGTGTCGAGAAACGCATCGCGCACGTCGGCGCCAACCTCGAACGCCCGCGGGCCGATCGCCGGCCCGAGATACGCATGCAGCGCGTCCGTCGTGTCGCCCGCGAGCGTGGCGACGCGTGCCGCCGTCTGCTCGACGATGCCGGCCGCGAGCCCGCGCCAGCCCGCATGCGCGGCGCCGACCGCGCGGCCCTGCGCGTCGCACAGCAGCACGGGCAGGCAATCGGCCACCATCACCACGCAGACGGCGCCCGCCTGGTTCGTGACGCTCGCGTCGGCCTGCACCGGCGCCGTGGCCGCAGGCGCCGCGGCGATCACCTCGTCCGCCTGCACGATCCGCGCACCGTGAACCTGCTCGAGCCATGCGGCGCTCGCCTGCCCGGCGAGCGCGAGCACACGCGCGCGATTGACCGCGACATGGTCGGGATCGTCACCGGTATGCAGGCCGAGATTCATCCCGCCCGGCAGCGCCACACCGTCCTGCCAGCGCCCGTACGGGCCCTCGCTCACCCCACCGTCGCGCGTCGTGATCAGCGCGCGCACGCGCGGCGACACCTGCCAGTCGGGCTGCACGCAGTCCTGCCATGTCAACGGCGCCAGGTTCGTCATCGGCACTCATTCCTCCTCATCGTCCAGGTACGGCTCGTCGTCGTGATACTCGCCGCCGAAGTCCTCATCGTCGTAGACACCGTCGTCGTCGTCGAATTCCTCGTCGCCCTGCCCGAAGCCCAGCGCGGCGACCAGCGTGTTCATGTCGTCCGGCAGCGGGCAGCGCCACTGCATCGCCTTGCCCGTGACCGGATGCACGAGGCCGAGCCGCCACGCATGCAGCGCCTGTCGTGCGAACCCGTCCGGCAGCGGCGTGACCGAGCGCTTGCCGCGCGCCCGCCCGTAGACCGGATCGCCGAGCAGTGGATGCCCGGCGTGCGCGCAGTGCACGCGGATCTGGTGCGTGCGGCCGGTTTCGAGATCGCACTGAATCGCCGAAACCGGCTGACGTTGCCACAGGCATGTGTCAACCGTGCGGAAATGCGTGCGCGCGGGCTTCCCCGACGCACCGGTGACGACAGCCATGCGCGTGCGCTCGCGCGGATCGCGGCCGATCGGCGCGTCGATCGTGCCCTCCTCGGGCATCGTGCCCCACACCAGCGCGAAATAGCGGCGCTTCACCGTGCGGGCCTGCAACTGGCGCACGAGGTCCGTCTGCGCGGCCAGCGTGCGGGCGACCACCATCAGGCCGGAGGTTTCCTTGTCGAGCCGGTGGACGATCCCCGCGCGCGGCAGGCCGGCCGCCGCGTCGCCGTAGCGATGCAGCAGACCGTTGAGGATCGTGCCGCTCCAGTTGCCGGCAGCCGGATGCACGACGAGGCCGGCCGGCTTGTTGATGACGACGAGCGCGTCGTCCTCGTAGATCACGTCGAGCGGTACGGGCTCCGGCGTGAACGCGAGCTGCTCGGGCAGCAGATCGGGCACGAGCGCGATCTTCGCGCCGAGCGGCACCGGCTGGCGGATCTTCGCCGGCGCGCCGTCGACGAGCACGCGCTGCGCCTCGATCCAGCTCTGCAGGCGGCTGCGCGAGAATTCGGGGAACAGTTGGGCAAGCGCCTTGTCGAGGCGTTCACCCGCGAGCGACAGCGGCACTTCGACGACGCGCGGCGCCTCGTCGAGCGCCGCGGACGGCACGACGGGCGGCTGCATCGCGTCGCCGGCCAGATCGTCATCGAGGGAATCCCCCGACGCAGCGTCGGCGGGCCGATCGCTTGGGCTATAATCTTCGCGATTTGGTGTGCCCGGCTGGGCATTCTGCGAACTTGAACGGGTCATTTAGACTGGGTCACCGAGACTTGAAGCTAGGACATGCGAGCATGATGAATTCGACCAAACGCACGGCCAGAACCGTCGCCGCCCGGGCTGCGGCGGTAGCGGCCGCGGCCCTCATCGCCGGCTGCCACGGCTTGCCGCAGAAGCAGGACGAGACGGCTACCTGGTCGAACAACAAATTATACTCAGAGGCCCAGGACGCACTGTCCGGCGGCGACTGGGGCAAGTGCGCGAAATATTTCGAATCGCTGCAAGGCCGCGATCCGTTCGGCCATTTCGCGCAGCAAGCGCAGATCAACGTCGCATACTGCAACTGGAAGGATAACGAAGCAGCAGCGGCCGACCAGGCCGTCGATCGCTTCATCCAGCTCCACCCCGATCACCCGGATATCCCGTACGCGTACTACCTGAAGGGGATGATCCACTTCAACGACGATCTCGGCCTGTTCGGGCGCTTCTCCGGCCAGGACATGAGCGAGCGCGATCCGCAGGCGCTGCGCGAATCGTACGATGCGTTCAAGGTCGTGGTCGATCGCTTCCCGAAGAGCAAGTACGCGCCCGATGCGGCCGCGCGGATGCGCTACATCGTCAACGCGCTCGCGTCGCACGAAGTACATGCGGCCGACTACTACTACCGTCGTGGCGCGTATGTCGCGGCCATCAACCGCGCACAGCTCGCGATCAAGGACTACAAGGGCGCGCCGGCGATCGAGGATGCGCTGCACATCATGATCCTGTCGTACGGCAAGCTGAACCAGCCGGAACTCGCCGAGGACACCAAACGCGTGCTCGCGGGCACGTTCCCCGACAGTCCATACGTGACGGGCCATTCGCGCCCCGGTGCGAAGAAGTCGTGGTGGCAGTTCTGAAGCACGGCGCGATGTAACAGCCGTTGCGCACACAAAAAAACCGGCCATCGAGCCGGTTTTTTTATTGGCGCCGCATTCGGGCGGCGCCGGGGCGATCAAGCGACAAGCCCCGCGCGTGCAATCAAGCGTGCTTGCCCGCGCGGTGCTCGTCGAAGAAATCCTGCACGACCGCGATCTCGCGCGTGCGCTTGAACGGCGGCAGGCTTTGCCAGATCCGGCGCCCGTAAGGCTTGTCGACGAGCCGCGTGTCGCAGATCATCAGCACGCCGCGATCCGTCTCCGCACGAATCAGCCGACCCGCGCCCTGCTTCAGCGTGATCACGGCCTGCGGCAGCTGGTGCACCGCGAACGGGCTCAGCCCCTTCTTCGTCAATGCATCGAGCCGCGCGGCCAGCACCGGGTCGTCCGGCGGCGCGAACGGCAGCTTGTCGATCACGACCAGCGACAACGCATCGCCGCGCACGTCCACGCCTTCCCAGAAGCTCTGGCTACCGACCAGGATCGCATTGCCGTACGCGCGGAAGCGGTCGAGCAGCTCGGTGCGGCTTGCGTCGCCCTGCACGAGCAACGGCGTATTCCAGCCGCGCGATTCGATTACGTCGCGCAGCTTCGACGCGATCCGGTCGACCGCCCGCAACGTCGTGCACAGCATGAACACGCCGCCGCCGGACGCCTCGATCGCCGGCAGCGCGGCGTCGAACACGGCATCGGTAAACGCCGGCGAAGACGGCTGCGGCAGGTTGCGCGGCACGTACAACAGCCCTTGGGACTGGTAATCGAACGGGCTGGCGAGCGTCATCGAACGACGCGAGCTGAGGCCCATCTGCGCCGCGTAGTGCGTGAAATCGCCGCGCACCGACAACGTGGCCGATGTGAACACCCATGCACGCGGCACGCCCGCACGCTGCTTCGCGAAGATCGGCGCGACCGACAGCGGCGTTTCGTGCAGTTGCACGGTATGCGCGAACACCTCGACCCAGCGCACCTTCTCGTTCGGATCGCTGTCGGATGCCGCGTTGTCGCCGGCCGCTGCCGCGTCGGCTTGCGCGGCCGCTTCCGCCGCGCCGGGCGCGACCCAGCCGGCCAGCAGGTCCTGCAGCTCGCGCGCGCGCCGCAGGCACGCGCCGAGCGATTCCGCGCGCTCGGCCTGGCTCGCGAGCGCCGAGGCGAGCGCATCGAGCGCCACGTCGAGCGCGTCGAGCGCACCGAACATCGGGTGATCGTCGCCAAGCTGCGCAAGCGACATGCGCACGATCTGGCCGTCCGCGAACGCGAGGCGCAGGTCGCGCGCCGCGCGCTCGAGATCGCCGCCGAGCTTCACCCATTCGACCGCATCGCGCGCATGGCTCAGGCCTTCGGCGACCGTGTCGCGCGCGAGCTCGAGGATCTGCGTCGTCGACAACGTCTCGCCGAAGAACAGCGTCGCCGTCTCCGGCAGCTGATGCGCTTCGTCGAAGATGATCGTGTTCGCGTTCGGCAGCAGCTCGGCCATCCCCGTGTCGCGCAGCATGATGTCCGCGAAGAACAGGTGATGGTTGACGACGACGATGTCCGCCTGCTGCGCCTCGCGCCGCGCCTGCATCACGAAGCATTCCTTGTAGTGCGGGCATTCCTGGCCGAGGCAGTTGTCGCGCGTCGACGTGACCATCGACCACACGGGCGCGTTTTCCGGCACGCTCGCGAGTTCGGCCTTGTCGCCGCTCTTCGTGATTTTTGCGAAGCGGACGATTTCCTGCAGATAGGCCGTATCCTGCCGCGACGGCAGCCGGCCGTTGTCGGCCGTGCGCTGCAGGTAGTAGTGGCACAGGTAGTTGGCGCGGCCCTTGAGCATCGCGACCGACACCGGCACCGCGAGCGCGTTGCGCACGGTCGGAATGTCGCGCTGGAACAGTTGGTCCTGCAGGTGCTTCGTGCCGGTCGACACGATCACCTTGCCGCCCCACAGCATGGCGGGTACGAGATACGCGTAGGTCTTGCCGGTACCCGTGCCGGCCTCGACGATCAGCGTGTTGTCGCCTGCGTCGCTGTCGGATTCGGCTGCCGCGGCATCGTCCGCGGCTGGCCCGGCCGTCTTGTCGGGGTCGCCCAAGCGGCGTGCCGGCCGCTTGCGGGTTTCGAAGATCTCGGGCTCGGGCATCCGGCGCGCGGATGCCTCCATCGCGGACGCGACCGCGCGCGCCATCTCGATCTGCGACGTACGCGGCCGATACCCATCGAGCGCGCGCGCCAGCAACCCGCCTTCGCCAAAGATCGTGTCGAGTTCGTCGACGCGCTTGCGGCTCAGCTCGAAGGTGCCTTCGGGCGCACGAACGCGCCCGGCGGACGTCGTGTCACGCCGGGCATCGGGGGTGGCTTCAAGCGGTGAATTCAAGGCAAGCGTTCCTGTGTCCAGCGCCCGGGCGGCGCCGGCGCTTGCCAGGCCGCGCTCAGGCGCGCTTATCCGGTTCGAGCTGCGATTGCAGCAAAATGATTTTGTCCTTGGCCGCCAGCTTTTCCTTCTTCAGCCGGTGCAGCGTGATGTCGTCGATGTCGGAGTGTCCTTCCTTCAGCTCGATCTCCCGAGCGAGCTGCTGGTGCTGCTCCTGCAATGCAGCCAAACGGTTGTGCAATTCCTGCTGCTGTTCCGTGTGACGGTTTTGCATAGTTGCCTCCTCATCGAAGCAGCGCGACGGCTGGCGTGCCGACGCGCCCGAGACTGATCCCGATCAATTCAACACGTTACTGCCCCTGCTGTTGCTGCTGTTTGGCCTTCTCGGCCGCTTCCTGCTGACGCCGCTCGACATCGGCCTTGTGCTGCGCGGCTTCCTTCTGCTTCTGCTCGTAGCGCGTGGCGTTGTCCGCCCGCTCCTGCGCCTTCTGCGCCGCCTGCTGGTGCGCCTGGTCGAGCTTGCGCTGGAAATCCGCCTGCTTCTGGTCGTATGCCTGCTTGCTCGCCGCGCGTTGCGGCCCTTCCGCGCCACGCTGCGCCTGCTTCAATGCATTCTGCTCCTGCTTGTCGCGGAATGCAGCCGCGTTCGCCGCGTCGTTCGCCGCCCGCTGCGGCGCTTCCGCCTCGTTCCGGGCCTGCTTCAACGCTTGCTGCTGGTCGCGCTGCTGCGCCCGCACCGCGCGCTGCTCGTCGTTCAGCGCGAGCTGCTCCTGGCGAATGCTCGCCCGCTCCTCGCGCATCTGGTCGCGCGCCTTGCCGAGACAGTGGTTGACGAAGAACTTGCTGTAACAGTCGTGCTCCGCCACCGCATAACGATAATCGTTTTCCGCGGAGCGTTGATTGAGCACTTTTTGACGGGCGTCGAAATCCGGGGCGGCGGAGGCTGCAACGGGTGCGGACGCGACGGTGTCCGGCGCGCTGGCGCCAGTGGCCTGCGCAAATGCACCGGAAGCCCCGGTGGACAAAGCCGCGGCGAGCGCTGCGCCGAGCGCGACGAGAGAAATGCGGGAAGTTGGCAACGTCGTAGGAAAGCTGCGGGACATGTGTCAAATTCTATCACCCCCGGCTGGACGCTCCGCCATTTATGGCAAAATGCCCCGCTTCATTCACCCGCGGCCTCTGGCCCGTCGGGCCCGCCGGGCAGCCCGCCGCTCAGGGCCTGCCGGCCCGCGCCGCGATTTCAGCAGGCAGACAGACCATCCACGACATGACGGAAACCGTAGCACTCAAGATCGTACAGCGCATCGCCACCGAACTGTCCGTCCAGCCGCGCCAGGTCGCGGCGGCCGTGCAACTCCTCGACGAAGGCTCGACCGTTCCGTTCATTGCCCGGTACCGCAAGGAAGTGACCGGCAACCTGGACGACACGCAGCTGCGCAACCTCGAGGAACGCCTCCTGTATCTGCGCGAACTCGAGGATCGCCGCGCCGCGATCCTGTCGAGCATCGACGAACAGGGCAAGCTGACCGACGAACTGCGTGCCGCGATCGACGCGGCCGACAGCAAACAGGTGCTCGAAGACCTTTATCTGCCGTACAAGCCGAAGCGCCGCACGCGTGCACAGATCGCCCGCGAAGCCGGCCTCGAGCCGCTCGCGCAGGCGCTGCTCGCCAACCCGCTGCTCGACCCGCAAGCCGAGGCGGCCGCGTATGTCGACGCCGACAAGGGCGTCGCCGACGTGAAAGCCGCGCTCGACGGCGCGCGCGACATCCTGTCCGAACAGTTCGGCGAGACGGCGGAACTGCTCGGCAAGCTGCGCGACTACCTGCACAACCAGGGCGTCGTGTCGTCGGCCGTCGTCGAGGGCAAGGAAAACGAGGAAGGCGAGAAATTCCGCGACTATTACGACTACGCGGAAACGATCAAGACCGTGCCGTCGCACCGTGCGCTCGCGCTGTTCCGCGGCCGCAACGCCGGCGTGCTGACGATCAAGCTCGGCCTCGGCGAAGAGCTCGACGCGCAGGTGCCGCATCCCGGCGAGGCGATGATCGCGCGCCATTTCGGCATCGCGAACCAAAATCGCCCGGCCGACAAATGGCTGTCCGACGTCTGCCGCTGGTGCTGGCGCGTGAAGGTGCAGCCGCATATCGAGAATGAACTGCTCACGCAACTGCGCGAAACGGCCGAAACCGAAGCGATCCGCGTGTTCGCGCGCAACCTGAACGACCTGCTGCTGGCCGCGCCGGCCGGCCCGAAGGCCGTGATCGGCCTCGACCCCGGCCTGCGCACGGGCGTGAAGGTCGCGGTCGTCGACCGCACCGGCAAGGTGCTCGCGACCGACACGATCTACCCGCACGAGCCGCGCCGCGACTGGGACGGCTCGATCGCGAAACTCGCGCGCATCGCCGCGCAGACGCAGGCCGAGCTGATCAGCATCGGCAACGGCACCGCGTCGCGCGAAACCGACAAGCTCGCGAGCGAATTGATCGCGAAACACCCGGAGCTGCGGCTCCAGAAGATCGTCGTGTCGGAAGCCGGCGCGTCGGTCTACTCGGCGTCCGAGCTCGCCGCGAAGGAATTCCCGGAGCTCGACGTATCGCTGCGCGGCGCCGTGTCGATCGCCCGCCGCCTGCAGGACCCGCTCGCCGAGCTCGTGAAGATCGAGCCGAAGGCGATCGGCGTCGGCCAGTACCAGCACGACGTGAACCAGCGCGAACTCGCCCGCTCGCTCGACGCGGTCGTCGAGGATTGCGTGAACGCGGTCGGCGTCGACGCGAACACCGCGTCGGCCCCGCTGCTCGCCCGCGTGTCGGGACTGAACGCGACGCTCGCGCGCAACATCGTCGACTATCGCGATGCAAACGGCCCGTTCCCGTCGCGCGAGCACCTGCGCAAGGTGCCGCGCCTCGGCGACAAGACTTTCGAACAGGCCGCCGGCTTCCTGCGCATCAACGGCGGCGAGAACCCGCTCGACCGCTCGTCGGTTCACCCGGAAGCGTATCCGGTCGTCGAGCGGATGCTCGCGAAGATCAACAAGCGCATCGACGACGTGCTCGGCAACCGCGAAGCGCTGTCGGGTCTGTCGCCGACGGAATTTGTTGACGAACGTTTCGGCCTGCCGACCGTGCGCGACATCCTGGCCGAACTGGAGAAACCGGGGCGCGATCCGCGTCCGGAATTCAAGACGGCCACGTTCCGCGAAGGCGTCGAGAAGGTCTCGGATCTCGTGCCGGGCATGACGCTCGAAGGCGTCGTGACGAACGTCGCGGCGTTCGGCGCGTTCGTGGATATCGGCGTGCACCAGGACGGCCTCGTCCACGTGTCGGCAATGTCGACGAAGTTCATCAAGGACCCGCACGAAGTCGTGAAGGCCGGCCAGGTCGTCAAGGTGAAGGTGATCGACGTCGACGTGAAGCGCCAGCGCATCGCGCTGACGATGCGCCTCGACGACGACGCGGCAGCGCCCGGCATGACGTCGCGCGGCGGCCCGGATCGCGGCAATGCGGGGCGCGGCGCCGCCCGCCCGCAGCGTTCGCGCGAACCGGAGCCGGCCGGCGCGATGGCCGCGGCATTCGCGAAGCTGAAGCGCTGAGCACGCGAACAGCCGTCGACGTACGAAAAAGCCCGCCGAAAGGCGGGCTTTTTCATTATCTGGACAAACGCGGCGCGCGCCGCGCTCGTCAGATCTCGATCTTCGTTCCGAGCTCGACGACGCGGTTCGCCGGAATCGCGAAGAAATCGGTCGGCTTCGCGGCGTTCTGGTGCATCCATGCGAATACGCGCTCACGCCAGATCGACATCCCGGGCAGATGCGTCGGCACGACCGTTTCGCGCGCGAGGAAGAACGACGTGTCCATCAGCTCGAACGTCATGTCGTGCGTCCGGCCGAATTCCTCGAGCACGGCCTTCACGTCCGGCGTCTCGTTGAAGCCGTACTCGGCCTTGACGATGTACAGCCCGCCGCCCGCATCGCGCGCGCTCTGGCGCTTGTCGTCGCGCACGTACGGAATGTCGCGGGTGACGAACGTCAGGAAAATGGTCCGCTCGTGCAGGACCTTGTTGTGCTTCAGGTTGTGCAGCAGGCTGACGGGGACGAGCTTGTCGTTGCCGGTCAGGTAGATCGCGGTGCCGGACACCCGGTGCGGCGGATGCGCGAGCAGCCCCTGCAGGAACGGCTCCAGCGGAATACCGTCGGCCGCCGTGCGTTCCTTGACGATGTGACGCCCCTTGTACCAGGTCATCAGCAGGAAGAACAGCAACGCGCCGATGCCGAGCGGCAGCCAGCCGCCCTGCGCGACCTTCAGCAGGTTTGCGCCGAAAAAGCCGAGGTCGATCGCAAGAAACACCGCGATGATCGCGCCGACCAGCAGCCGGTTCCAGTTCCACACCTTCACCATCACGACGCACGCGAGCACGGTCGTGATCACCATCGTCGCCGTCACCGCGATGCCGTACGCAGCCGCGAGGTTGTCCGAGCTCTTGAAACCGACGACGATGCAGAGGATCACCGCCAGCAGCAGCCAGTTCACGACCGGCACGTAGATCTGGCCGATCGCGAGCTCGGACGTATGCAGCACCTTCATGCGCGGCACGTAGCCGAGCTGGATCGCCTGCGACGTCAGCGAGTACGCGCCGGAGATCACCGCTTGCGACGCGATCACGGTCGCGACCGTCGACAGCACCACGAGCGGCAGCAGCCCCCATTCGGGCGCCAGCAGGAAGAACGGGTTTTCGATCGCTTTCGGATTCTGGATCAGCAGCGCGCCCTGACCGAAGTAGTTCAGCACGAGCGACGGCATCACGAGCCCGTACGCGGCGTACCGGATCGGCTTGGCACCGAAGTGGCCCATGTCCGCATAGAGCGCTTCCGCGCCGGTCAGCACCAGCACGACCGAGCCGAGCACGACGTAGGCCTGCAGCAGGTGGTCGGCCATGAACGACGCTGCGTAATACGGGTTGATTGCTGCGATGATGCCCGGCACGCGAACGATGTGGTACACGCCCAGCGCCGCGATCACGACGAACCACAGCACCATGATCGGGCCGAACAGCTTGCCGACCAGCGCGGTACCGTGCCGCTGGATCCAGAACAGCGCGATCAGGATCACGATCGTGATCGGCAGCACAAGATGGGACAGGTGCGGCGTCGCGATCTCGAGACCTTCGACGGCCGACATCACGGAAATCGCCGGCGTGATCACCGCATCCCCGTAGAACATGCACGCGCCGAATATCCCGAGCGCCATCAGCGCGCCCGCGACACGGGTTTTGGAATCGAGCGGCCGCAGCGACAGCGCCATCAGCGCGAGCACGCCGCCTTCGCCGTTGTTGTCCGCCCGCATCACGAACAGCAGGTACTTGACGCCGACCACCAGCAAGATGGCCCAGAACAGCAGCGAGATCACGCCGAGAATCGACCCTTCGGTCAGCGGAATGCCGTGCGCGGGGCTGAACGCTTCCTTGAGCGAATACAGCGGGCTGGTGCCGATGTCGCCGAACACGACGCCGATGGCTGCTATCGCTAGCGCCCGCATCGAGTGTTGTTGCGTCGAATGCGGCGAGTGTGCGGCGTCGGTCGCGTGAGTCGTGTCGTTCATATGAAGCGTAATAATCGGGTCCGGGTCGGACAAAACGAGCGCTATTCTACTCGCGCCCCCGTGAAACACCGCCCTGCCGTGTTGCCGTGGAACCACGTGATCCACGCTGCGCATGCAATCCGGCGCGACCTGTGGCAGGGCTGCCATCATAGCCGGGGCCGCGCCGCCTGCCTATCGGGTCCGCAAGGCGCCCCGCGGGGCGCCACGCGCGCACCAATGAAAAACGGCGCCGCAAGCGGCGCCGTACAAGGCTTTCGTTCGATCGGCCGGCCGCTTACGCGCCCGAACCGTCGCGCTGCGCGCGACCACGCTTGATCCACGCCTCGAGGTTGTGCGGACGAACCGTGTCCCACTCCTCGAACGGCTGATGAATCCACGGATTCGTCGGCAGGAACTGCGTGTGGTAGTCGGGCTTGACCTTCGAGCAACCCTTGTACCAGAGCACGGCCGAACGCACGGCCGTGACCGCCGGATAGCGCTCCTTCAGGTGCTCCTGCACGCGTGCGAGCGTGACGCCGGAATCGACGAGGTCGTCGACCAGCAGCACGTTGCCCGCGAGATGGCCCCGCGTCATCGTGATGTACTGCGCGATGTCGAGCTCGCCCTGCTCGGTGCCGGCCGCTTCCCGGTACGAACTCGTCGCGAGGATCGCGAGCGGCACGTCATAGATGCGCGACAGCTGGTCGCCGACGCGCAGGCCGCCGCGCGCGAGGCACAGGATCTGGTCGAACTTCCAGCCCGAGGCGTGCACCTGGAGCGCGAGCAGCTCGATCAGCCGGTGATACTCGTCCCAGCCTACCCACAGGTTCTTGTCGTCGTTGCGCGGATCGGTCATCAAGTCTGCCGCCGTCATCGTGATTTGCTGCGTCATCTCGGAATTACACCTTGAACGGATGGCGGAGCAGGATCGTTTCGTCGCGGTCCGGGCCCGTCGACACCATGTCGACCGGCACGCCAGCCACTTCCTGGACGCGTGCGAGGTAGGCCTGCGCGTTCGCCGGCAGCGCGTCCCACGTGTTGATCCCGACCGTGCTTTCCTTCCAGCCGGCGAACGTCTCGTACACCGGTTCGCAACGCGCGACATCGACCGCGCCACGCGGCAGGATGTCCACGTCCTTGCCGTCGACCTTGTAGCCGACGCACAGCTTGACTTCGTCGAGGCCGTCGAGCACGTCGAGCTTCGTCATGCACAGGCCCGACACGCCGTTGATCTGGATCGAGCGGCGCAGCGCAGCCGCATCGAGCCAGCCGGTGCGGCGCGGACGGCCGGTAACCGAGCCGAATTCCTTGCCGACGTTCGCGAGCGTGACGCCGATCTGGTCCTGGCGCTGCGGGTTGTCCGCATCGTACAACTCGCTCGGGAACGGGCCCGAGCCGACGCGCGTGCAATACGCCTTCGTGATGCCGAGGATGTAGTTGAGCTTCTGCGGGCCGACGCCCGCGCCGGCCGACGCCGCACCGGCGACGCAGTTGCTCGACGTGACGAACGGATAGGTGCCGTGGTCAATGTCGAGCAGCGTGCCCTGCGCGCCTTCGAACAGCAGGTTCTGGCCCGCGTTGTTCGCGTCGTACAGGCGGCGCGATACGTCGGCCACCATCGGCTTCAGGCGGTCGGCATAGCCGAGCATCGTGTCGAGCGTGGCCTGGAAGTCGACGGCCGCGCCGCCTAGATACTGGGTCAGCACGAAGTTGTGGTAATCGAGATTTTCGCGCAGGCGATCGGCAAAGGTCTTCGCGTCGAACAGGTCCTGCACGCGCAGCGCGCGGCGGCCGACCTTGTCTTCGTACGCAGGGCCGATGCCGCGGCCCGTCGTGCCGATCTTGCCCGCGCCCTTGCGCGCTTCGCGCGCCTGGTCGATCGCGATGTGGTACGGCAGGATCAGCGTCGTGGCTTCGGAGATGAACAGACGGTCGCGTACGTTCACGCCGGCTTCTTCGAGCTCGCCGATTTCCTTGAACAGTGCTTCGGGGGACAGAACGACGCCGTTGCCGATGTAGCAGGCGACGCCTTCACGCATGATGCCCGACGGAATGAGGCGCAAGATCGTTTTCTTGCCGCCGATGATGAGGGTGTGGCCGGCGTTGTGACCGCCCTGGAAACGCACGACGCCCTGAGCGTGGTCCGTCAGCCAGTCGACGATCTTGCCCTTGCCTTCATCACCCCATTGCGTTCCCACGACGACGACATTGCGCCCGGGAGTCACGTTCACTGCGCTGGCAGACATGTTGATTCGTTAGCTGGTTAAAAACGTATTCTACCTATGTTCGCGGGCGATTCCGAATTTTTCCGTTTCGCTTCAACGATATGCACGCCGAAGCACGGCCCGCGAACGTCTCTTTATCGGGGTTCGACCACCCATGCCCCGTTGCGATCGACGAGCGAACGATCGCATGCGAATTCGTCGAGCACGTGGTCGTGGCCCGGCAGCGCCTGGATCACCACCTCGCCCGCATCGCGCAGCGCCGCGACCGCCGCGCCCAGCGCGTCGTCCTGCGCCCACGGCGCGAGGATCGCGGTGCCGCGTGCCTCGACCGGCGAAATCCGTGCGAGCTCGCGCAGATCGAGCGAGAAGCCCGTTGCCGGACGGGAGCGGCCATAGGCCTGCCCCACGTGGTCGTAACGACCGCCGCGCGCGATCGCGTTCGGCACGCCGTCGATGTAGGCGCTGAACATCGCGCCGCTGTGATACGCGTAGCCGCGCAGGTCGGCGAGATCGATCGCGACTTCGACGCCCTTCGCCTGCGACGCAAGCTGCGCGAGATCGTCGAGCGCCCGCGTGATTTCCGGCAGCACCGGCAGGCGCGTGCGCGCCTCGGCGAGCACGCTCGCGTCGCCGTACAGGTTCGGCAGCGCGCGCAGCGCGGCACGCGTATCGGCGCCGAGATCGTCGGTGAGTTCGTTCAGCAGCGGCACGTCCTTGCCCGACAGCGCGTCGTACAGCGACTCGCCGCGCTCGGCGGCCTGCGCGTCGCGCGCGAGCAGCGCCGCGAGCACGCCCGCGTGACCGAGATCGAGACGGATGCGCGACAGGCCCGCCAGATGCAGCGCGTCGAGCATCAGTTGCTGGATCTCCAGATCGGCTTCGAGCCCGGCGTGGCCATAGATTTCGGCGCCGATCTGGATCTGCTCGCGCGTCGCGTGCAGGCCGCGCGGACGCGTATGCATCACATGGCCCGCGTAGCAGAGGCGCGTCACGCCCTGACGGTTCAACAGGTGCGCGTCGATCCGCGCGACCTGCGGCGTGATGTCCGCGCGCAGGCCGAGCGTGCGCCCCGACAACTGGTCGACCAGCTTGAAGGTGCGCAGGCGCAGATCGGCGCCGCCGCTCGTCAGCAGCGATTCGAGATACTCGAGCAGCGGCGGCATCACCATTTCGTAGCCGTACGAACGGAAGCGGTCGAGCAGCCTGCGGCGCAGCTCCTCGATCTTGCGCGCTTCCGACGGCAGCACGTCGGCGATATTCTCGGGAAGTAACCAGGTCGACATCGGTACGGTCCTACGACGGGAAACGGCGCGCGTCACGCGCCGCGAGTTGAATCGGAACTTCGAAATCGGGCGGAGCGAACGGCAGATGCGCCGTTCGGATCGGGGCGCCGCTCAGGTCGCGAGCAACAGCAGCGCGAGCCCGAGCACCATCACGATCAACCCGCCGATCCGGATATGATGCGGCGGCCGCTCCGCTATTCTACGAAACGTGTCGCGCCATGCGGACGGAAACACGAACGGAAATGCGCCCTCGATAATCAGCATCAGCGCTACTGCGAGCAACAACGAGCCAGCCAGGTCCATGCGAGCGACGGCGCCGCATGACGCGGCGCCCCAAGGTCAGTGTTTGCGGGGAGCAGCGGGCGCCGCCGGTGCGGCACCGCCCGTCGGGCTGCGCATGAAGCGGAAGAACTCGCTGTCGGGATCGACGACGATGATGTCGTTGCGCTTGAACGTATTCCGGTAGGCCTGCAGGCTCGCGTAGAACTGATAGAACTGCGGATCGCGGCCGAACGCATCGGCGGCGATCGTCGCGGCCTTCGCGTCGCCCTCGCCCTTGATCGTCTGCGCGGACTTGTATGCGTTCGCGAGCACGGCCTGCTGCTCGCGTTCGGCGTCGGCCTTGATCTGCTCGACGTCGGCCGCGCCTTGCGCGCGCACCTGGGCCGCCTGGTCGCGCAACGCGCCGATCATCCGTTGATAGACGGCGTCCGTCTGCGCGGCCGGCAGGTCGACTCGCGTCAGCTGGACGTCGACCACGTCGACGCCGAAACCGGACGCTTGCGCCTTCGCCGCATCGCGCACCGCATCGGCGATCGCGCGCTGACCGCCGAGGGCATCGTCGAGCGCGCGCTTGCCGAATGCGTCGCCGAGCGCGCTCTTCAGCGCGCCCGACAGCCGTTCGACCGCCGCGGCCGGATCGCCGCCCGTCGCCGTGAAATATTTCATCGGATCGCTGATCCGGTACTTCACCGCATACGCGACGAGCAGGTCATGCTTGTCTTCGGTTGCCAGTTGCAGCGGATCGGCCGACTCGAGCGACTGCAGGCGCGTGTCGATCAACGTGGCCGTCTGCAGCGGCGGCGGCAGCTTGAAGTGGACGCCGGGACCCGCGAGCTCCGGCTGCGTACCGTCGCGGCCCGACAGCACGGCCGCATGGCGCGGATCGACGGTCAGGACCGTCGACGATGCCGCGAAGGCAACGATCACGATTGCGACGACGAGCGCAATGATTCGGTTCATGTTCTGCGCTCCCCGTTACTTCGTATCGTCTTCACGCGACCGGCTGCGAAACGCGTCGCGCGATCGCAGCACGTCGACACCCGACGCGGTGGCGGCCGGTGCGGCGCTTGCCGGCGCGGCAGCGGCTGCCGACGGCGCCGTTGCGGCCGGTGCCGACACCGCATCGGGTGCGGACGCGCCGGTCGATGCCGCGGCGTTTTGCCGCCCCTGCTCGACGAGCTTGTCGAGCGGCAGATACACGACGCTGTTGCCGCCCTTGTTGCCGACAAACACCTTCGTCGCGTTCGAATAGATTTCCTGCATCGTCTCGAGGTACATCCGCTCGCGGATGACCGCCGGCGCCTTCGAGTACTGCGCGTAGACCTGCTTGAAGCGGTCCGCGTCGCCTTCGGCTTCGGTGACCACGCGATCGGCATACGCCTTCGCTTCGTCGATGAGCTTCGCCGCATCGCCCTGCGCCTTCGGCAGCAGGTCGCTCGCATACGCCTGCGCGGCGCGCTTCGCGGCCTCGCGCTCGTCCCGCGCCTTCGCGACTTCGGCGTACGCGGCCTGGGTCTGCTCGGGCGCCGCGACGCTCTGCATCGTGACGGCCGTCACCTCGAGCCCCGACTGGTAGCGGTCGAGGTCGCGCTGGATCGCGGTGGAAAGCTGCTCGCGCAGCGCATCGCGATCCTGGTTCAGCATGTCGGCCGCGCTACGCGTGCCGACGATCGCGCGCACCGCGGCCTGCGCGGCCTGCGACACGCTGCGTTCGGGATCGACGCTGCGGAACAGGTAATCGGTGGCGGAACGAATCCGGTACTGGACGATGAAGCGCACGTCGACGATGTCGGCATCGCGCGTCAGCATCGCGGCTTCCTTCACGTTTGCAAGGCGCACGACGTTATTGCGGCCGATCTCGATCGAGCGCACCTGCGACGTATCGACGATCTCGTGCGACGCGAACGGATACGGCGGGCGCCAATGCACGCCCTGGCCGACCGTGCCGGACAGCTTGCCGAGCTGCAGCACGACGCCCGTCTGGCCTTCCTGCACGACGAACAGGCCGCTGCCCGCATACACCGCGACCAGCACGCCGATCACGATGCCGACGCCGACCCGTGCGGCCCGGCCGTTGTCGGGACGGAAGCCGTTGCCGCCCTTGCCGCCGAACAGGCCGCTCAGGCGCCGGTTGAAGTTGCGCCACATCTCGTCGAGATCGGGCGGACCGTCGCCGTCTCCGCCTGGCGGACGCTTCGATTCGTTCGCGCGCGGACGGGATCCGTCCTTGCCATTGCCTTCGCCGCGTCCCCAGCGGGGATCGTTGATCGACAGCAAGGCGCGCATCCGCCGCCAGGTACTCCGCTCGTTGTATTCGTTCACCAGAGTTTGTTCACCAGATTGGACGCCGGCGAACCGGCCGGGACCGGTTAGCGCCCGTGTTCGGAAATCGTGTGGTCTTCGTGTGGTTCAGCGGACGTGCCATCGAGCGCGTCGGGTAACGTCGCGCTGGAAAGGTGTTCCGCAGAGGCGATTTCGGCGATGGCGGCACGCAACGTATCGAGACCCTGACCGGTGCGCGCGCTCAAAAAGACGCGCGAAATATTACCATACTCGTCCCGCTCGACCGCGTCGCCGCGGGCGGCCAGCTCGGGCACGGCGTCGATCTTGTTGAACACCAGCACCTGCCGGATCGTGTCCGCGCCAATCTCGTGCAGCACGCCGTTGACCTGCTCGATCTGTTCGAGCCTGACCGCGCTCGACGCATCGACCACGTGCAGCAGCAGATCCGCGTGGATCGTTTCCTCGAGGGTCGCGCGGAACGCCGCGACGAGCTGGTGAGGCAGCTCGCGGATGAACCCGACCGTATCGGACACGACGATCTGACCGACCTCGTCGCCGAGATACACGCGCCGCGACGTCGTATCGAGCGTCGCG
Organism: Burkholderia sp. BCC0097; assembly: GCF_902832985.1. Taxonomy (NCBI): domain Bacteria; kingdom Pseudomonadati; phylum Pseudomonadota; class Betaproteobacteria; order Burkholderiales; family Burkholderiaceae; genus Burkholderia; species Burkholderia sp. BCC0097. Next base: position 593,158 of record NZ_CADFDM010000005.1, on the reverse strand, counting down.
AACAACTGGTCGGCCGCGTACGCCTGCGCTTTCGTCAGCGCATTGAACAGCGTCGACTTGCCCGCGTTCGTATAGCCGACGAGCGACACCGACATCGTGCCGCTGCGCGCGCGCTGCCGGCGCTGCGTGCTGTGCTGCCGGCGCAGCCGGTCGAGCCGCGACTTCAGCATCTTGATGCGTTCGCCGATCAGCCGGCGGTCGGTTTCGAGCTGGGTTTCGCCGGGACCGCGCAGGCCGATACCGCCCTTTTGCCGCTCGAGGTGGGTCCACGCGCGAATGAGCCGGGTCGACAGGTATTGAAGCTGCGCGAGCTCCACCTGCAGCTTGCCTTCGTGGCTACGGGCACGCTGCGCGAAAATGTCGAGGATGAGGCTCGTGCGATCGACCACGCGCCTGTTAAGTGCCTGCTCCAGATTGCGTTGCTGGGCGGGCGCCAACGCGTGGTTGAAGATGACGATTTCGACGTTGTGCGCGTCGCAGGCAAGCCGCAATTCTTCGGCTTTGCCGCTGCCGATGAACATCTTGGCATCGGGACTGGCGCGACGACCGGTGAGGGTGACGGCGGGACGGGCCCCCGCACTGGAGGCGAGAAGACTGAGTTCTTCGAGACTGGCTTCGAAATCGGTCTTGCCGAAATCGATGCCGACGAGCGCTGCGTTGATCAAATTATCGGGTGTCAAGATAAGGCGGCTGGCATCGGTCGCTCGCGGCGACCGGATGCCGGCCGCTGCGATAAGTTAGGACGAGGCTTCCGCGTCCGGGTGGAAATTCACCGGGCGCGCCGGCACGACCGTCGAGATGGCGTGCTTGTAAACCATCTGGGTCACCGTATTACGGAGCAACACGACGTACTGGTCGAACGATTCAATGTTCCCTTGAAGCTTGATGCCGTTGACGAGGTAGATCGAAACGGGAACGTGCTCTTTGCGCAGTGCGTTCAAAAACGGGTCTTGTAACAATTGCCCTTTGTTGCTCATGGCGTACTCCATCTTTTTTTGCAGGTTGATCTGGATTGGCGACGAAGAAAAAGAGATCCGGCGCCAATCGCTACACTATAGCTGATTTTGCCTGCCCCGCCCGGCCACTGGCCATGGGGCCGATGCCTTGCGGGGCGTGCTTCAGCCCTTGTCCGCGTACGGGTTGTTCGACGAACGGAACTCTATGCGCAATGGAGTCCCGGTCAGCGAGAAAGTTTCGCGGAATCGGTTTTCGAGGTAACGCTTGTACGTTTCCGTCACTGCGTCGAGCGCGTTGCCGTGGATCACGATGATCGGCGGATTCTGGCCGCCCTGATGGGCGTAGCGCAGCTTCGGACGCACCGGGCCGCGACGGCGCGGCTGCTGGAACTCGACCGCCTCGATCAGCGCGCGGGTGAGCTTCGGCGTCGGCAGCTTTGCCATCGCCGCCGCGTACGCGTCGTCGACCGAGCGCATCAGCGCGCCGATGCCCGTCTTCTTCGCGGCCGAAATGAAGTGCGATTTCGCGAAGTCGAGGAATTTCAGCTTGCGGGTCAAATCCGCTTTCGCGCGGTCGCGCGCGTGGTCGTCCAGGCCGTCCCATTTGTTGACGCCGATCACGAGCGCGCGGCCCTGCTCGACGACGAAGCCGGCAATGTGCGCGTCCTGGTCGGAAATGTCCTGCTGCGCATCCAGCAGAAGAATGACGACGTTCGCGTCGGAGATCGACTGCAGCGTCTTCACGACCGAGAACTTCTCGATCGCCTCGAACACCTTGCCGCGGCGGCGCAGGCCGGCCGTGTCGATCAGCGTGTATTTCTTGCCGTTACGTTCGAAGTCGACGTAGATCGAATCACGCGTCGTACCCGGCATGTCGAACGCGATCACGCGGTCCTCGCCGATCAGCGCGTTGACGAGCGTCGACTTGCCGACGTTCGGCCGGCCGACGATCGCGATCTTGATGCCGCGCGACGGATCGTCCTCGTCCGCTTCCTCGGGCTGGCCCGCATACGCGACTTCCAGGGCCTCGTTGATCATGTCGGTCACGCCGTCGCCGTGCGCGGCCGAGATCGCGCGCGGATCCCCGAGCCCGAGCTCGTAGAAGTCCGTCGCGACCGCCGTGTACTTCATCCCCTCGGCCTTGTTGACCACCAGGAAGATCGGCCGGCCGGTCTTGCGCAGGTAGTCGGCGATCGACTTGTCCTGCGGCGCGAGCCCGTTACGGCCGTCGACGATGAACACGACGACGTCGGCTTCCTCGACGGCCTGCCGCGTCTGGCGCGCCATTTCGTGCAGGATGCCGTCCTTCGCGACGGGTTCGAAGCCGCCCGTATCGACGACCAGGTAAGGCCGTTCGCCGACGCGCCCTTCGCCGTAATGGCGATCGCGCGTCAGGCCGGGCAAGTCGGCGACCAGCGCATCGCGCGAGCGCGTGAGCCGGTTGAACAGCGTGGATTTCCCCACATTGGGGCGCCCAACGAGGGCAATGACCGGTTTCATCTGTGTTTTCTACGGTGAAGCGCAGCAGCGGGAGGCCCGCTGCTGCGGGCGGCTGCGCTGAATGAAAATATCACGAATTCGCGCCGCGCCGGATGCGCGCGCCCGGCACGCGTTGCGCGCCGTCGTCTTTCGTCTCGAACTGCCTTTCAAATACCGAGCGGCCGGGAACGCCGGCCGCCTTCAAGTGGCGCGGCCGCGGCGCCCGGGACCTGCCCGCCGCGCCACGGCCGCACCTGTTTGCTGCGCGTCAGCGCGGACGGAACCCGTACAGGCCACCGTCCTTCGTCTGCACGACGAGCGTATTGCCCGCGAGGACCGGCGCCGCCGTGATCGCGCTGCCGTCGGTCTTCATCCGCGCGATGAAGCTGCCGTCCTCGCGCGACAGGAAATGCACAAAGCCCTTGTAATCGCCCATCACGACCGCATGCCCGAGCAGGTACGGCACGCCGACGTCACGGCTCTTCAGCTTGTCGTTGCGCCAGAGCTGGTTGCCCGTGGCCGCATCGTACGCGGTGACGACCGACCAGTCGTCGCCGCCGGCGACCACCGAATCGTCCTGCGCAAGGCCGCTGCGGCTCGAGAACGGCTTTTCCCACAGCGGCCGGCCCGAGTTTGCATCGAAGCAGCCGAGCTGCCCCTGGAACGTCACCGCGCAGGCTTCCGCGCCCACGAGGGTCGGCGGGCCGCTGACGTCGTTGATGCGCTCGACCTCGGTCACGCCCTTCGGAAACGACACCGGGGTTTGCCAGAACGGCTCGCCCGTCTGCAAGTTGATCGCGACCAGACCGCCGCCCGGGAAACCCGCGAGCACGGCCGCGTCGCCCGCGAACGTCATGCCCGCCGACACGCGCAGGTTCAGCGGCACCGCACGGTTGCGGTAGTTCCACTTCTGCTCGCCCGTCTGCGCGTTGAACGCGATCACCTGGCCGTCGATCGTACGGACGATCACGAGACCGTTGCCGACGAGCGGCGGCGAGAAGATCTCGCCCTGCACGCTGGTCTTCCAGAGTTGCTTGCCGTCCGGGCCCAGCACGAACACGCCGCCCTTCAACGCACCGACCGCGGTCAGGTTGCCGTCGCTGCCGACACCGGCCGACAGATCCGAACCGACCTTCGAGCGCCACAGCGTCTGGCCCGTCTTCGCGTCAATCTTCTCGACCGCACCGTTTTCGCCCGCCGCATACACCGCGTCGCCCACGGCCACCGGCGAGAACAGGTAGCGTCCGCCCTTGCCGACGCTCGCCTTCCAGACCTGTTGCACGTCCATGACGGGCTTGAACTCGGTGAGCGGCGTCGGCACGCGGCGCGCGTCCTTCGACGACGAGCAAGCCGTCAAAGCGAGGACAGCCGCCGCGCAGGCAACGGGCACAGCGTAACGTTTCAGCAAATTCATCGGTTAGCGAAGCAGAGTTAAGAGGTTGAGGGGACCGGAATTCAGCCGCCGAGCGCGTCCAGCTTGAACTGCACGAGCTGGCGCGCGGACTGGTCGTCCTTCGACAGGCCGTCGAGCGCGAGCTTGTAAGCCGTGCGCGCGTCGTCGGTCTTGCCTTGCGCGGCAAGCAGATCGCCGCGACGATCGGCCACGAGGCCCTTGAATGCATCGACCGGCGTACCCGACAGCAGCGCGAGGCCCGCATCGTACGCCTTCTCGTCGAGCAGCAGCGACGCGAGACGCAGCTTCGCGATCTGCTTGTACTCGTCGTCCTTGGCGTGATCGACGGCCCATTGCAGCTGCGCCTTCGCGCCTGCCGCGTCGCCGGCCGCATACAGCGTCTTCGCGGCCGCGAGCGCCGTCATCTGCGCATACGGCGTGCTGCCGAACTTGTCTTCCATGTCGGCAGCCGCGCGGGCCATCGTCGCCTTGTCGTTCGCGGCGGCAGCCTTCTGGACCTGCTCGTACAGCCCGGACGCCTCGGCGGCCTGACGGCGCTGCCAGTAGTTCCAGCCGTTGAAACCGGCCGCGACGACGAGCGCCGCGAGCACGATCCACGTGGTGAGGTTGCCCCAGCGGGCCCACCACGCCTTGAGACTTTCAATCGATTCTTGTTCGTCGTGATAACTCATCGGCGAGCGATTCCTTCTTCCTGTTCAGGCTTTTCTTGTCGAGCGGATGCCAGCGCGATCAGTCGTCGCCGTCTTCGGCGGATGCAACCATCGCATTGATTAGGAATTCGGTCAAGCTTTCGACCGGTACGGTCTGCTGAACGTTCTTTTCCCCTTCCGCACCCGCGCCGCGCAACGCTTTCACGCCCACCGTGCCGTTCGCGACCTCTTCTTCGCCGAAGATCACCGCGAACGCGGCGCCGCTTGCATCGGCCCGCTTCATCTGCGACTTGAAGCTCGCCGGCGCGCCGTCGGCGCTGCAGTGGAAGATCACGTCGAGGCCCGTGTCGCGCAGGCGCTCGGCCGCGATGAACGCCTGTTCGCGCGCGGTCTCGCCCTGGTGCACGACGTACACGTCGACACCTTCCTGCTCGGGCGCGAGATCCTCCTCCTTCAGCAGCTCGAGGATGCGCTCGATGCCCATCGCCCAGCCGCACGCGGCGGTCGGCTTGCCGCCGAGCTGCTCGATCAGCGGATCGTAGCGGCCGCCGGCCGCGACCGTGCCCTGCGCGCCGAGCTTGTCGGTCACCCACTCGAACACGGTCAGGTTGTAGTAATCGAGACCACGCACGAGACGCGGGTTGATCTTGAACGGAATGTTGTTCGCGAGCAGCAGGCGCTGCAGCCCTTCGAAATGCGCGCGCGATTCGTCGCCGAGGAAGTCGATCAGCTTCGGCGCGTTCTGCGCGATGTCCTGCAGCGCCGGGTTCTTCGTGTCGAGCACGCGCAGCGGGTTCGTATACAGGCGACGCTTCGCGTCCTCATCGAGCACGTCGGCGAACTGCTCGAGGTACTTGATCAGTTCGACGCGGTGCGCGGCGCGCTCTTCGGCGAGGCCGAGCGAGTTGATCTCGAGCTTGATGCCGGTCAGGCCGAGGTCGTCCCACAGGCGCTGGCACATCATGATGATCTCGGCATCCGCATCGGGACCCGCGAAACCGAGCGCCTCGACGCCGACCTGGTGGAACTGGCGATAGCGGCCGCGCTGCGGACGCTCGTGACGGAACATCGGGCCGATGTACCACAGACGCTTCGGGCCGTCGTACAGCATGTTGTGCTCGATCGACGCACGCACGACGGCCGCGGTGTTTTCCGGGCGCATCGTCAGGTTCTCGCCGTTCAGCGCATCGGTGAAGCTGTACATCTCCTTCTCGACGATGTCCGTGACTTCGCCGATGCCGCGCGTGAAAAGCTGCGTATGTTCGACGATCGGCGTGCGGATGTTCTGGTAGCCGTACGCGCGCAGCAGCGATTTCACGGTAGCTTCGAAGAATTCCCACAGGCCGGCATCCTGCGGAAGGATGTCGTTCATGCCTTTGACGCCGGTGAGCTTCTCGATCTTGCGTTTCTGTTCAGTCATCGTTCGTGTGTGTGGACGAATTAGTTCAGGGCCTCGGTGCGGCCGTAATTGCGTGCGACGTAGTCGCTGACGATCTGCTGGAATTCCTCGGCGATCCGCTCGCCGCGCAGCGTCTTGACCTTCTCGCCGTCGATGAAGACAGGTGCTGCCGGGTTCTCGCCCGAACCCGGCAGGCTGATGCCGATGTTCGCGTGCTTCGATTCGCCCGGGCCATTGACGATGCAGCCCATCACCGCGACGTTCATCTTCTCGACGCCCGGATATTCCTTGCGCCAGACCGGCATCTGCTCGCGCAGGTAGGTCTGGATCTGCATCGCGAGTTCCTGGAACAGCGTGCTCGTCGTACGGCCGCAGCCCGGGCACGCGATCACCATCGGCGCGAACGAGCGCAGGCCCATCGTCTGCAGGATTTCCTGGCCGACGATCACCTCGCCGGTGCGCGACGCGCCCGGCTCCGGCGTCAGCGAGATGCGGATCGTGTCGCCGATCCCTTCCTGCAGCAACACGCCGAGCGCGGCCGTCGACGCGACGATGCCCTTCGAACCCATGCCGGCCTCGGTCAGCCCGAGGTGCAGCGCGAAGCCGCAGCGGCGGCCGAGTTCGCGGTACACGGCGATCAGGTCCTGCACGCCGCTGACCTTGCACGACAACACGATGCGGTCACGGCCAAGGCCGAGCTCGACCGCGCGTTCGGCCGAGCCGATCGCCGACTGAATCAGCGCCTCGTACATCACGCTCTGCGCGTCCCACGGCTGCGCGCGCGCGCCATTCTCGTCCATCATGCGTGCGAGCAGGTCCTGGTCGAGGCTGCCCCAGTTCACGCCGATCCGTACCGGCTTGTCGTACTTCGCCGCAGCCTCGATCATCTGCGCGAACTGCGTGTCGCGCTTCGCACCCTGACCGACGTTACCGGGGTTGATCCGGTACTTCGACAGCGACTCGGCGCAGCCCGGATAGTCGCGCAGCAGCAGGTGGCCGTTGTAGTGGAAATCGCCGACGAGCGGCACGGTCACGCCCATCCGGTCGAGCTGCTCGCGAATCGCCGGCACGGCGGCCGCGGCTTCGGGCGTGTTGACCGTGATACGCACCAGCTCGGAGCCCGCATTCGCGAGTTCCTTGATCTGGATCGCCGTGCCGATCGCATCGGCGGTGTCGGTATTCGTCATCGACTGCACGCGCACCGGCGCGTCGCCGCCGATCGTCACGAGTTGCCCGCCCCAGCGGACATCCACCGCATGCGATACGCGGCGCGGCTGATGCCCGCCGAACACCGGCTCGGTTGAACAAATCTGACTGCTGCGTGGGGATTGAGCTTCGGATTGCATCGATAGATCCATTTACGCGGAATGCGCCGCGACGCGGCGCATGAATTGAAAAAGCGCCGTACCCTCACGGCCTGCCGAGATCGACGACAGGCCTTCGCCACGGCGCTTGACGTCAGGGCAACGTGAACCGCGCCACGTTACCCCGCGCTGCCGAATATTTTGCCGGATCGACCGGTTTTCCGTCGAACGCAACCGCGTCGAGACCGGCCTTGTTGCCGATCGTGACCTTGAACGGCCCGTCACCGGCAACCTGCTTCGTTTCGCCGGCACGCACCAGCGCCGAGAACAGCTCCTTGCCGTTCTTGTCGCGCACGCTGAACCAGCAATCCTGCTTGACCTTCAGTTCGACCATCGACTGGCCTGCCGCCACCACGACGCTCGCCGGCTGGGCCGGCGCGGCCGCGCTGGCCGCCGCCGTTGCCGCCACGGGCTGCGACGCAGCCGCCGTCGCGACCGGGGCCGCAGACGCCGGAACAGCCGACGCGATCGCCTGCGCCGGGACAGCCGGGGCCGGAACCTCATTCATAACCGCTCCCGACGCGGCGTTCGTGGCCGCTTCTTCAGCAGACGACGATGCCGCCGGCGCACTCGCAGCCGACGCATGCTCGGCATCGCCGCCCTTGAAGCGTGCGAGCAGGCTCGACGAATCGCCGCCAGTGTGCCACATCAGTACAGCGACCACCGCAACGATGACGATCCCCGTTCCCCACAGCCAAGGATGGTGGCGCGACGAGCCGCCCAGCGGAATCGACACGCGACCGCGCGGCAGATCCGTCCCCGACGACGCAGGCATCGACAGATCGACTTCCGGCACCCCGCGCTCGCGGCGCAGCGCCTGCGCGAACGGCTCCGGATCGACGCCGAGCATCTTCGCGTAGCTACGCACCACACCAAGCGCGAACGTCACGCCGGGCAAATGACTGATGTCGCCAGACTCGAGCGCCCGGAGCTTTTGCGGTGCGACCTTGAGTCGCGCCGATACGTCGTCGACCGACCAGCCCTTCGTCTCCCGAAGCTGCGCCAGCCGGCTACCGACCGCCGCCAGCGATTCCAGTCCGGCCGGTGCCGGCTTCGCGGCATTCGTCTCTGCGCCGTTAGACGGCTGCGGCTCACTCATCCTTGTCCTCGCGTCGATTCTTCTTCACTGGCGGCTGCCGCCGACTCCTGCCGGCCGGCACCCGCAACGGTTCATACCATGCGCGGCGCCGAGGCGCCGCGACCGATCGCTATTCGCGTGTTGCACCGCCAAAGGGTTCGGGCACCCCGGCCAGGTGCCCCCGTCAAACTGCCCGAACTTCGATGATTTTTCCTGCTGCGCCCGTTCGTTCCGCGAGGCGCGTGCGATCCTTCACCGCGCCGGCCAACTGCCCGCACGCGGCGTCGATGTCGTCGCCGCGCGTCTTGCGCACGGTCGTGACGACACCCGCGTCGATGAGGACTTGCGCGAAGCGCTTGATCTGCTCCGGCTTCGAGCGGATGAGGCCCGATTCTGGAAACGGATTGAACGGGATCAGGTTGAACTTGCACGGCACGTCACGCGTGACGGCCAGCAGTTCGCGCGCATGCGCTTCGGTGTCGTTGACGCCGTCAAGCATGCAGTATTCAAAAGTGATGAAGTCGCGCGGCGCGACCTTCAGATAACGCTGGCACGCAGCCATCAGCTCGCGAAGCGGATACTTCTTGTTGAGCGGCACCAGCTCGTCGCGCAGCGCATCGTTCGGCGCATGCAGCGAAACGGCCAGCGCGACCGGCAGCTCGGCGCCGAGGCGGTCCATCATCGGCACCACGCCGGACGTCGACAGCGTGACGCGACGGCGCGACAGGCCGTACGCGTTGTCATCGAGCATCAGCCGCATCGCGGGGACGACCGCGCTGTAATTCAGGAGCGGCTCGCCCATGCCCATCATCACCACGTTGGTGACGACCCGTTCGGCCTTGCCGTTCGGGCCGGGCGCGCGGCCCAGCGACGCTCGCAGTGCAAATTCGGCCATCCGGAGCTGGCCGATGATTTCGGCTGTCGACAGGTTGCGGGAGAAGCCCTGCTTGCCCGTCGAACAGAAGCGGCAGTTCACCGCGCACCCGGCCTGCGACGACACGCACAGCGTGCCGCGCGTCTCTTCCGGGATGAACACGGTTTCGACCGCATTGCCGTTTCCGACGTCGATCAGCCACTTGCGTGTGCCGTCGGTGGAAACGTGATCGCTGGCGATGTCCGGCATCACGATCGACGCGCGGCCCTTGAGCTTTTCTCTCAGGGACTTCGCGAGATCGGTCATGCCGTCGAAATCGCCGGCGTTGTACTGGTGGATCCAGCGCTGCAACTGCTTGGCGCGGAACGGCTTCTCGCCCAGGCTGCCGCAGTACGCGACAAGACCCTCGGCGTCGAAGTCGAGAAGATTGACGGAAGTTTCGCTCGTCATGATGTGCTGCCTTGCCGCGTGCGCTGAATCCTGCCTACTTGCTGTCAGCCAGGGCTTAACGCGAGTAAACGTTCATTTCCGGGAAGAAGAACGCGATTTCGACCGCTGCCGTTTCCGCAGCGTCCGAGCCGTGCACGGCGTTCGCGTCGATGCTGTCGGCGAAGTCGGCGCGGATCGTGCCCTTTTCCGCCTTCTTCGGATCCGTCGCGCCCATCAGGTCGCGGTTCTTCAGGATCGCGCCTTCACCTTCCAGAACCTGGATCATCACCGGGCCCGAGATCATGAAATCGACGAGATCCTTGAAGAACGGACGCGCTGCGTGAACTGCATAGAACTTCTCTGCGTCAGCACGCGACAGATGTGCCATGCGCGATGCGACGATCTTCAGGCCGGCGCCTTCGAAACGGCTGTAGATCTGGCCGATCACGTTCTTTGCCACCGCATCCGGCTTGATGATCGACAGGGTGCGCTCGATTGCCATAAAAACTCCAAAAAATTAAGAAGTTACAGGTTCAAATGAATCCGCTATTGTAGCACGATCCCGTGTATCATTGCGATTGAACCCTTACACGAATGAAAGGTTCAGAATCCATATGTTTTGTGCCGCCGGGCCATTGAAACCTCTCGGCACGGAACGTATCTTAGCCATAGCTGCCCCGGTTTGCTGCGCCGCACATCGCGCGCGCCGAACCGGTCCCGGACGCCCACGCGTTCAATGTTAGGAGAAACCATGAACGACTATCCGTACAATTTCGGCCGCGGCGGTTCCGTCAGCACCGCCGAGGTTCGCAACCGCGTGCTGCGGAACACGTACTGGCTGCTCGCGCTGTCGATGGTGCCGACCGTGCTGGGCGCCTGGGTCGGCGTCGCGACGGGCTTCTCGCTGTTCGCGGCCACGAGCCCGATGATGAGCCTGCTCGCGTTCTTCGCGATCGCGTTCGGCTTCATGTTCGCGATCGAGCGGACGAAAAACAGCGCGGCCGGCGTGTTCGTGCTGCTCGGCTTTACGTTCTTCATGGGCCTGATGCTGTCACGGCTGCTGAGCTTCATCCTCGGCTTCTCGAACGGCCCGTCGCTGATCATGCTCGCGTTCGGCGGCACCGGCATCATCTTCGCCACGATGGCGACGATCGCCACCGTCAGCAAGCGCGACTTCTCGGGGCTCGGCAAGTGGCTGTTCATGGGCGTGATCGTGATCCTGCTCGCGTCGGTCGCGAACATCTTCCTGCAACTGCCGGCGCTGATGCTCACCGTGTCGGTGCTCGCGATCGCGATCTTCTCGGCCTACATGCTGTTCGACGTCCAGCGCGTCGTGAATGGCGGCGAGACGAACTACATCTCGGCCACGCTCGCGATCTACCTCGACCTGTACAACGTGTTCACGAACCTGCTCGCGCTGCTCGGCATCTTCGGCGGCAACCGCAACTGACGTTCGGCACGCACCATGAAAAACCGGCCCGCGGGCCGGTTTTTTTACGTCTGCCGCCCGGCTCAGTCGCGCTCGAACAGCGCGATCGATTCGACGTGCGACGTATTCGGGAACATGTTCACGACCCCGGCGCCCTTCAGCCGGTAGCCGGCCTCGTGCACGAGCAGGCCCGCATCGCGCGCGAGCGTCGACGGGTTGCACGACACGTAGACGATGCGCTTCGGCAACGGGCCTTCGCCGCTCTGCGCGATCTCGGCCAACGCCTTCGACACCGCGAGCGCGCCTTCGCGCGGCGGGTCGATCAGGAACTTGTCGAATGCGCCGAGCGCGCGCAGATCGTCGCCCGTCACTTCGAACAGGTTCCGGCACGCGAACGTCGTGTGGCCGTCGACACCGTTTTCGCGGGCGTTCGCCAGCGCACGCGTGGTCAGCGTGTCGCTGCCCTCGATGCCCATCACTTCGCGCGACAGCCGCGCGAGCGGCAGCGTGAAGTTGCCGATCCCGCAGAACAGGTCGAGCACGCGATCGTCGCGCGACGGCGCGAGCAGACGCAGCGCACGCCCCACCAGCACGCGGTTGATCTGGTGATTGACCTGCGTGAAATCGGTCGGCTTGAACGGCATGCGGATACCGAATTCCGGCAGCGTGTAGTCGAGCGACACGTCGAGCGGATAGAACGGCGTCACCGTGTCCGGCCCCTTCGGCTGCAGCCAGAACTGCACCTTGTGCTCGTCGGCGAACGCGCGCAGCAGCACTTCGTCGTCCGCGTTGATCGGCTCCAGCACGCGCAGCACGAGCGCCGTGACGGTCGAGCCGACCGCGAGTTCGATCTGCGGCATCCGGTCGCGAATCGACAGCCCCTCGACGAGCCGGCGCAGCGGCACGAGCATCGCCGACACGTGCGGCGGCAGCACTTCGCAGCTCGTCATGTCGGCCACATAGCTGCTCTTCTTCTCGTGGAATCCGACCAGCACGCCGCCCTTCTTCGCGACGTTGCGCACGGTCAGGCGCGCCCGGTAGCGATAGCCCCACGACGGGCCGTGGATCGGCGCGAACATCGTTTCCGCGCGCAGCTTCGCCAGGTGCCACAGGTTGTCTTCGAGCACGCGTTGCTTGACCGCCACCTGTGCACGCATGTCGAGATGCTGCATCGAGCAGCCGCCACAGGTGCCGAAGAATGTGCACTTCGGCTGGGTGCGCATCACGCTCGGGCGCAGAATGTCGACAACCGTCGCCTGCTCGTAGCTCGGCTTGCGGCGATAGCTCGAATAGGTCACGCGTTCGCCCGGCAGCGCGCCTTCGACGAAGATCACCTTGCCCGACTCGCCGTCCTCGGTCATCGTGCGGCCGACACCGCGCGCTTCCATGTCGAGCGATTCGATCTCGAGAACCGGGGCAGGCCCGGGCGCGACGGGCGCGTTTTTCGATTTTCGCGCAGAAGTGGGGACGGCTTCGGACACCAGCTTTTCCTGACAAACGTTGAAGAAGGCGAGATTGTAGACGACGAAGGCCTCCGTCGCGCGCTTTCGTCGCGCAAGCGCCGATGCCGATGCGCAGGTCGCGCTGCGTCGCACGTGGGCGAGTGACGACCCCGCCCCCTATTGCCCGCAGGGAGACCGCGTGCGATACGCAGGCCCCACCGCGGCACGGGTTCTGCTCGCAGCACCAGACCACGGAGACTCGACCATGCGATTGATCGACTGGAACATCCAATGGGGTCGGGACGCGGACGGCGGCGTCGATCTTCCTCGCACCGTGGCGGCCATCCGCCGGCTCGGCGATTTCGACGTGCTCTGCCTGCAGGAGCTCACACGCGGCTTCGATGCACTGCCCGGCCGGCCCGGCCCCGACCAGTTCGCCGAACTCGCGGCGCTGCTGCCCGGCTATACGATCGTCGACGCCATCGGCGCCGACCTGCCGCCCATCCGGCCGGACGCACCGCGCCGCCAGTTCGGCAACGCGATCGCGACGCGGCTGCCGGTCGGCCGTGTGCTGCGCCAATTACTGCCGTGGCCGGCCGACGCTGGCACGCCGTCGATGCCGCGCGTCGCGCTCGATATCGAATTGCAGGCGCCCTTCGGGCCGTTGCGCGTGATCACCACGCATCTGGAGTATTACTCGGCGCGCCAGCGGCTTGCGCAGGTCGACGCGCTACGCGACCGGCATCGCGAGGCCTGCGCGCACGCGGATCAACCCGCTCCCGCCGAAACGCCCGAGGGGCCGTTCAGCGCGACCGGACAGCCGCGCGATGCGATCGTCTGCGGCGATTTCAACAGCGCATTCGACAGCGACGCGTACCGGCGCTTCGTGGAGCCGATTGCCGACGCACCCAGTTTCGTCGATGCGTGGATCGCGCGGCACCCCGGCCATACACCGCCGCCGACGGCCGGCATCTACGATACGGTGCAATGGTCGGACGGGCCACTCGCGTGCGATTTCGTGTTCGTGACCGACACACTGTTGCCGCGCGTCATCGGCTGCGAGATCGACGGCGACGTACGCGCGTCCGATCACCAGCCGGTGCTGCTCGAACTCGGCTGATCGCACCGGCGACGGTGCGGCCCGCCCGTGCTACGCGTCGAAGCCGGCGAGGTATTCGACCCAGTGCGGGGCCGGTTCCAGCGCAAGCGCGTTCTTCACGAGCAGGATCTCATCCGCATATTCGCTCGGCGTCAGGCCGCCGCGCATCAACTGGAACCGGCAATACAGCAGGTAGGTGTTGACGACGTCGGTTTCGCAATAGTTGCGGATTTCCTCGATCCGCCCGTCCCGAAATGCCGGCCACACCTGACTGCCGTCCATTCCGAGCTTGCCCGGGAAGCCGCACAGCTTCGCGAGCGCATCGAGCGGCGCGTTTGCCCGCGCCTGATACATCGCAAGCACATCCATCAGATCGGTATGCCGCGAGTGATAGCGCGAGATGTAGTTGTTCCACTTGAATTCACGGTCGTCCTCGCCGAGATCCCAATAGCGGGTGGCGGGAATGCCGTGCACGAGCGCGCGATAATGGAGCACCGGCAGATCGAAACCGCCACCGTTCCACGACACGAGTTGCGGTGTGTATTTCTCGATCACGCGGTAGAACGACTGGATCAGCGTCGCTTCATTGTCCTGCGGCGTGCCGAGCGAGCGCACGCGAAAACCGTTGTTGTCGCGAAACACGCACGAAATCGCCGCGATCCGCTGCAGATGGTGCGGCAGGAAATCGCTGCCGGTCTTCTCGCGACGTGCGGCGAACGCGTGTTCGGCCACCGCGGCATCGTCGAGCGTCGCGGGCAGGTCTTCCAGACGGCGAATGCCGTCGACATCGGGAATCGTCTCGATGTCAAAAACAAGAATCGGGGTCATCGGTTACAGAACGGCGTCCTTGCGCACGCCGTTGGAGGCGAAGAACCGCTTGAGGCGCACCAGCGCTTCCTGCTGGATCTGCCGCACGCGCTCGCGCGTGAGCCCCATCTCGTCGGCGAGCTCCTCGAGCGTCGCCGGTTCGATGTGGTTCAGGCCGAAGCGGCGCTCGATCACGTGCCGGTGCTTGTCGGACAGCCGCGACAGCCACGCGCGCGTCAGCGTTTCGAGCTCGCGGTGCTGCACCTCGGCGTCGGGCGACTGGCTCTGGTCGTCGGGCAGCAAGTCGAGCAGGCTGCTCGCGGGATCGAGGTCGAGCGGCGCATCGAGTGACGCCGTGTGCTCGTTGAGCGCGAGGATATCGGTGACTTCCTCGGCGGTCTTGCCGGTGAGATAGGCGATGTCGTCGATGCTGGCTTCGCGGCGTTCGGCCGCCTCGCCCGTCGACATCGAATTCTTTTCGAGGTGGCGCTTCGCGCGCAGCACCTGGTTCAGTTCGCGGATCACGTGCACCGGCAGGCGCACCGTGCGGGCCTGGTTCATGATTGCCCGCTCGATGCTCTGGCGGATCCACCACGTCGCGTAGGTCGAGAAACGGAAACCGCGCGTCGGGTCGAATTTCTCGATCGCATGCATCAGGCCGAGGTTGCCTTCCTCGATCAGGTCGAGCAGCGGCACGCCGCGGTTCAGATAGCCCTTCGCGATACTGACGACGAGCCGCAGATTGCGCTCGATCATCACCTGCCGCGCCTCGAATTCGCCGGCCTTCGCGAGACGCGAATAGCGCTGCTCTTCCTCGACGGTCAGCAGCGGCTTCACGCTGATGCGGTTCAGGTAGTGCTGGATCGTGTCGGCCGTGAGCTCGGCCTGCAGCAGCGTGCGGAAATCGTCGACGTCGGGCGCGGCTTCCTGGCGGCCTTCGCGCTCGTCGTCGCCACCGTCCGCGTCGGCGTCGCGTGCCTCGAGATCACGTTCGTTTTCCGCGACATCCTCTTCGTCGTCCGTCGAAGCGCCCACTCGCCCCACCGATGCTTGCGTGGCACGACTGATCTTCTCAGACTCGGCTTGCGGCTCGTGGCGCTTCGATTTCGGCATGGTCGTCTCGGTTATTGAGGCGGCAAATACTTCAGCGGATCGACAGGCTTACCCTGCCGGCGAACCTCGAAATGCAGCATCACGCGGTCGGCATCGCTGTTACCCATCTCGGCGATCTTCTGCCCCTTCGTTACCGCGTCCCCCTCTTTTACCATCAAAGCGCGATTGTGTGCATACGCCGTGAGGTAAGTTGCATCGTGTTTGATGATAATGAGGTTGCCGTAACCACGCAGACCATTGCCGGAGTACACGACGCGGCCGTCCGCCGCCGCCTTCACGGCCTCGCCGGCCGTCCCGCCGATATTGACACCCTTGTTTTTCGCATCGTCGAACCCGTTCAGCACGGGGCCGCGCGCGGGCCACGCGAACGTCACGGGGCCGCTCGGCGCCGCCGCCGTATCGCTCGATCCGGTTGCCGCGGCCGGCGGCGTCGCGGCGAGCGCGGACGACGTGCCGGCAGCCGGCGTTGCGGGACCGCTGCTCAGCGGCGCCGTCGCGACCGCACCACCGACGATCGGCGCGGCGGCCGGCGTGCCCGCGACCGCGGTGCCGGCCTGCGGCGACACGCGCAGCAGCTGGTCGACTTCGATCTGGTTCGGGTTCGCCAGATTGTTCCACGCCGCGATGTCGCGATAGTTCTGTCCGTTCTCGAGTGCGATCCGGTATAGCGTGTCGCCCGGCTTCACCCGGTAGTAACCCGGCGGTGCTGGCGGAAGCGGCGCCGCGGGCTGCGCGGCGGCGGTCGTGCCGAGCGACCCGGAGCGGTCGACGACGGGCGCGTTGTCGAGCCGCGTCGCACAGGCGGCCAGTAGCGTGGAGAACGCAGCCACACAGATCGCGCGCTGGGCGAACGTGAGCGGTTCCCTGGATCGGTTGTTTTGCATCGCGCGCAACATACTCATCGGTTTCAAATCACTCCGGATTTTAAAGGGACAAAGAAAACGCGATCAAGCCGGGACTCTCGCCATTGCGCGTGCGCGACGCGCTCGACGAGCGTGAGCACCTGGTGCTGCCCGCTCTGCGCGCCGACCGGCGCGACGAGCCGCCCGCCGATCGCGAGCTGCTCGAGCAGCGCCTGCGGCACGTCGAGCCCCGCCGCCGCGATCACGATCGCGTCGAACGGGGCCGCGGACGGGAGGCCGACACGCCCGTCGCCGTAGTGCAGACGGATGTTCGGCACGCGCAGCGGCCGCAGGTTCAGCTTGGCGCGCTCGTAAAGCGGCTTGATGCGTTCAATCGAATACACGTCGCGTGCCACGTGGCTCAGCACGGCGGCCTGATAGCCGCAACCCGTGCCGATCTCGAGCACGCGCTCGAGGGTGCGGCCGGCCATCGCGAGCTCGATCATGCGCGCGACGACCGACGGCTTTGAAATGGTCTGCTGGTGGCCGATCGGCAATGCCGAATCCTCGTAGGCCTGCGTCGCGAGCCCCGGATCCACGAACAGGTGGCGCGGCACCGCGGCCATCGCGTCCAGCACGCGTGCATCGGTCACACCGTTCGCGCGCAGGCGTTCGACCATCCGCTCGCGCACACGTTCCGACGTGAGGGCGAACGCGCCGGCCGGCGCGATGCTCGGCGCAGCCGGCTTCGGCAGCGCGGGTTTCAGCGCGGTCGGCTTCGGCGCGGTCGCCGGCTTCGCGGCGGCGATACCCGGCAGCGGCGCCCGCACGGCGGCCGGCTTCACCGCAACCGGTTTCAGCACGGCTGCGGGTTTGTCGGCGGCCTTCGGCACCGCACCCGCCGCCTGACGTTCGCCGGGCCGACCTTCGGACTTGCGTGGCGCTCGCTTGAGATCTTCGAGCGCGAGCGGGAACCGCTTCGCGCGCTCGCCGCTCATGAAGCCCGCCCTCCGGCGCGCGCCCATTCGCGCGTCGCGGGGAGCATCTGCGTATGCGTAAGATCGAGCTGCAGCGGCGTGATCGACACGAAACCGTTTGCAACGGCGTGGAAATCGGTGCCATCGCTGGCGTCCAGCGCGGCGCCCGCGGCGCCGATCCAGTAGATCGGCTCGCCGCGCGGGTCGGTCTGTCGAATCACCGGCTGCGACGGATGACGCTTGCCGAGGCGTGTGACCTGCCAGCCCTTCAGCTGGTCGTACGGCAGGTTCGGAATATTGACGTTCAGCAGCGGGTTGCCCGGCAGCGGATGCGCGAGGTAGTGCGCGACGATTTCCGCGGCGACGCGCGCGGCGTCGGCCAGATGGGCCCAGCCCTTGTCCACCAGCGAGAACGCGATGGCCGGCACACCGAACATGATGCCTTCGGTGGCGGCTGCAACTGTCCCCGAATAGAGCGTGTCTTCGCCCATGTTCTGGCCGTTGTTGATGCCGGACACGACGATGTCCGGCCTCGCGTCGGCCATTCCTGTCAGCGCGACGTGCACCGAATCGGTCGGCGTGCCGTTCACGTAGAAGAAACCCGTACCCGCTGCGCGCTGCACCGACAGCGGCCGCGACAACGTGAGGGAATTCGACGCGCCGCTGCAGTTCTGCTCGGGCGCGATCACCGTAAGCTCGGCCAGCGGCTGCAGCGCTTCGCTGAGCGCGGCGAGACCGGGGGCGAGATAGCCGTCGTCGTTGCTGAGTAGGATTCGCATCCGGCGATTGTAACCGAGGAAAGATGGCGCGAGAGCGACAGTCCGGCGGCTGCGGACGGGCGGGTATACGCATGGGCACACGATGCGCCGCCGCAGTGCGCGACGGCGTGCCGCACGCCGGGGAAAACACCGTGCCGTCGGCGTTTTCCGCGTGGAGAAAATCGCCTCGGGGCTACCGTCGTCGGCAGGCCCGGCGCGAAGCGTCGCGCCGGCTGCGCTCAGATCGCGCCCGCCTCGCGCAGCGCGGCAATCGCGTGCGCGTCGTAGCCGAGGCCGCGCAGCACCTCGTCGGTATGCTCGCCGAGTTCCGGCCCGAGCCAGCGCGTTTCGCCCGGCGTGTCGGACAGCTTCGGCGTGATGTTCGGCAGTGGAATGTCGGTGCCGTCGGCCAGCTTGAAACGCTGGATCATCTGGCGCGCGACGAACTGCGGATCGGTGAACATGTCCGCCGCGCTGTAGATGCGCCCGGCCGGCACGTCAGCCGCATTGAGCACGACGAGCGCCTCGTCGATCGTGCGCGGCGCGAGCCACGCGGCGATCGCGTCGTCGATTTCCTGCGTGCGCGGCACCCGCCCGTCGTTTTGCGCGAGCGCGGGATCGTCGGCGAGGTCGTCGCGCTCGATCGCCTTCATCAGCCGCTTGAAGATCGGATCGCTGTTGCCGCCGATCACGATGCTGCCGTCGCGGCACGCGTACGTATTCGACGGCACGATGCCCGGCAGCGACGCGCCGGTGCGCTCGCGCACCATCCCGTACACGCCGTACTCGGGCACCACGCTTTCCATCATGTTGAAGACGGCTTCATAGAGTGCAACGTCGACCACCTGCCCCGCGCCGCCGTTGACCTTGCGGTGATGAAGCGCCATCAGCGCGCCGATCACGCCGTGCAGCGCGGCGATCGAATCGCCGATCGAGATCCCGATGCGCGGCGGCGGCAGATCCGGATAGCCGGTGATGTGGCGCAGCCCGCCCATCGATTCGGCGATCGCGCCGAAGCCGGGCCGGTCGCGGTACGGGCCCGTCTGCCCGTAGCCGGACAGGCGGACCATCACGAGGCCCGGATTGTCGGCCGACAGCACGTCGTAGCCGAGCCCGAGCTTTTCGAGCAGGCCCGGACGGAAATTCTCGATCACGATGTCGGCCTCGCTCGCGAGCTGCCGCGCGATCGTCTTGCCGGCGTCGGCTTTCAGGTTCAGCGTGACCGATTTCTTGTTGCGCGCCTGCACGGACCACCACAGCGACGTGCCGCCCTGCTCCGGGTAGAGCTTGCGCCACTTGCGCAGCGGGTCGCCGCCGTTCGGATCCTCGATCTTGATCACTTCCGCGCCGAATTCGGCGAACAGCCGCGACGCGAACGGCCCCGCGATCAGCGTTCCGAATTCGAGCACTTTGACGCCCGCGAGCGGGCCCTGGCTGGTGCTCATGTGTCTCCCTGGCATGAGGAACGGCGCCGCCGGCCGGCGGCGCCCGGCTTACATCGTGCGGCGGTCGAGCATCGCGCGGGCGATGGTGCCCGCGTCGACGTACTCGAGCTCGCCGCCCACCGGCACGCCGCGCGCGAGGCGCGTGACCGCCAGCCCGCGCGCCTTGAGCGTCTGGCCGAGGTAGTGGGCGGTGGCTTCGCCTTCGTTCGTGAAGTTGGTCGCGAGCACGACCTCCTTGACGACGCCGTCGGACGCGCGCCGCACGAGGCGGTCGAAATGGATTTCCTTCGGACCGATTCCGTCGAGCGGGCTCAGTCGGCCCATCAGCACGAAATACAGCCCGCGGTAGGTCATCGTCTGCTCGAGCATGATCTGGTCGGCAGGCGTCTCGACGACGCACAGCAACGTCGGATCACGCTCCTCGTCGCTGCAGACCTCGCAGATCTGCGCCTCGGTGAACGTGTTGCACTTCTCGCAGTGCTGCAGGTGCTCGGTCGCGAACAGCAGCGACCGGCCGAGCCGCTCCGCGCCCTCGCGGTCGTGCTGCATCAGGTGAACCGCCATGCGCTGCGCGGATTTCGGCCCGACACCGGGCAGCACGCGCAACGCTTCGACGAGAGCGGACAAGGCGGACGGCTGTTTCATACGGCGGCAAAGAGTGGCAAGAACGCCGCGCTCAGAACGGCAGCTTGAAACCCGGGGGCAGCGGCAGGCCCGACGTCATGCCGCTCATCTTTTCCTGCGACGTGGCTTCGGCCTTGCGCACCGCGTCGTTGAACGCAGCGGCGACGAGATCCTCGAGCATGTCCTTGTCGTCCGCGAGCAGGCTCGGGTCGATCGACACGCGGCGCACTTCGTTGCGGCACGTCATCGTCACCTTCACGAGGCCGGCGCCCGACTGCCCTTCGACTTCGATGAGCGCAAGCTGCTCCTGCATCTTCTTCATGTTTTCCTGCATTTGCTGCGCTTGCTTCATCAGTCCGGCGAGGTTGCCTTTCAACATGGGAATACTCCTTCTTGATCGTGTGAAAACCGGCACGCGGCGCGTGCCGGCCAATGTGTGGTGTGCGGGGCGTGATTGTGCCTGTCGCGGGGCGGTCAGTTCAATGGAGTGTGGGCGGCACACCGTCCGGCGCCGAATCGGCGAGCGGGCGCACCGACCCCTCCACGATGCGCGCACCGAAGTCGCGCACGAGCTGCTGGACGAACGGATCGCCGTGAATCTCCTGCTCGGCTTCGCGCTGGCGCGCCGCGCGCGCGGCCGCATCGAGCGCCGCCGCGGTGCGCCGTGCGGGCCCGACCTCGACGCTCACCTCGACCGGCTTGCCGAGCGCATCGGCCAGTGCGGCCTTCAGCTTCGTCACCTGCGCGGCGTCCGCATACTGCGGCACCGGCACGGACAATTTCAATGTGCTCGCATCGACGGCCGTCAGCTCGCTGTTGAACGCGAGCTGGTATGCGACACCCTTCAGCGGCAGCCGTGCGGCGAGCGCCGGCCATTCGCCGTCGAAGCCGACCGGATCAAGCGCGATCGCCGGCGGTAACGGCCGCGTGTCGATCGGCGCGGCCGGACGCGCGTCCGCCGGCTTCGGCGTCACGCGCACATCGTCGGGACCGCTGTCGAACACCGGCACGAAGCCGTCGTCGGAACCGCCGAACATTTCGTCGGCGCTGAGCGGCACGTAGTCGTCGGGCGGGATGTCTTCCCACGGCGGCGACGGCTGGCGCGAATCCGCTGCTTGCGGCGCGCGGGCAGCGGCACGCGGCGTCGGCACCTGGACGGCCGGACGCGGCGCGGCCGGCTTCTCGGCGGCCGGCTGCGCGGTCGCCGGCTTGGCTGCCGCGCCTGCGCGACCGCGGTCCGACGACACGCGCATCCCTGCATTGCGCAGCACGTCGAGCGCGGCGGCGGCACCGCCTGCGCGCGCCGCCGACCGTGCGGCGGCCGGCTCGGGCGATGCGGCGCGCGGTGCCGGTTCGGCCTGCGGAGCCGGTTCGTCGTTTCGCTGCACGGCGGCAACGGCAGGCGGCTCAGGTTCGTTGCGGGCGGGCGGTGACATGTCGCCAGCGGGCGCTGCCTTCGTTTCCGGCTGCGACGGCTCGATCGCTTGTGCGTCGGCCGCTGCCGGTACCGGGGCTGCTGTCTCCTCGGGTGCCGAAACGGCTGCTTGTGCCGGTGCCGGAACGGCCGCCGACTTGGCGGCCGACCGGTCGGTTTCGTCACCGGACTGCGCGGGCGCCGAACGGGCGACCGGCGCAGCTGGCGCCGCAGCTTGCGGACGCGCCGCGACTGCGGGCGCGGCCGACACCGGCTTCGCCGCTGCAGCGGCCGGTGCCGCGGCAGCGCGCGGGGCCGGCACCGCTCGCGGCGGCGGCACGGACGGCTGACCGCCCGGCGCACTGCCGGCGCCCACGGCCGGCTCGAATGCGAGCATCCGCAGCAGCGTCATCGTGAAACCGGCGTATTCGTCCGGCGCCAGGCCGAGCTCGGCGCGCCCGACCGTCGCGATCTGATAGAACAGTTGCACCTGCTCGGGGCTCAGCGTCTCCGCAAAACGGCGCAGGTCGGCCGCTTCCGGCCATTCGTCGAGCACCGAGCCCGGCGCGAACTGCGCCCAGGCGATCCGGTGCAGCAGGCTCGCGAGATCCTGCAGCGCAGTCGAGAACGACAGGCTGCGCAGCGACATCTCGTCGGCGATCGCGAGGATTTCCGGGCCGTTGCCGGCCGCCAGCGCGTCGAGCAGGCGCACCATGTATGTCTGGTCGAGCGCGCCGAGCATGCCCGACACCGCCGACTCGGTCACCTCGTTCGCCGAATAGGCGATCGCCTGGTCGGTCAGGGACAGCGCGTCGCGCATGCTGCCCTGCGCGGCGCGCGCGAGCAGGCGCAGCGCCTGCGGCTCGAACGTGATCTGCTCTTCGCCGAGGATCCGCTCGAGATGCGACACGATGTGCCCGGCCGGCATCTGCTTCAGGTTGAACTGCAGGCAGCGCGACAGCACGGTCACGGGGATTTTCTGCGGATCGGTCGTCGCGAGAATGAACTTGACGTGCGGCGGCGGCTCTTCGAGCGTCTTCAGCATCGCGTTGAACGCGTGGTTCGTCAGCATGTGCACTTCGTCGATCATGTAGACCTTGAAGCGCGCATCGACGGGCGCGTACACCGCGCGCTCGAGCAGCGCGGCCATTTCATCGACGCCGCGGTTGCTTGCCGCGTCCATCTCGACGTAATCGACGAAACGGCCCTCGTCGATCTCGCGACAGGCGCGACACACGCCGCACGGCTGCGACGTGACGCCGGTTTCACAGTTGAGCGCCTTCGCGAAGATCCGCGACAGCGTCGTCTTGCCGACACCGCGGGTTCCGGTAAACAGATAGGCGTGATGGAGACGCCCGCCATCGAGCGCGTGCGTGAGCGCCCTGACGACGTGCTCCTGGCCGACGAGCGAAGCGAAATCCTTCGGACGCCACTTGCGTGCGAGAACTTGATAGGTCATCGGGAAATTGTATCAGTAACGCTGCGTCGCGCCGACACGCGAAACGGTGCGGAAGACGGGCAAGAGGCAGGTCGAACGGAGTGTGACGCAGAAATAAAAAAACGCCCTGCGAACGGGGCGAGAAGGAAGGTGACGAGCCCAACCCTCGGCACTGGCGGAAAACGATTGTGGCTGCTTCGTTCCCGACCTGACCAGGTTCACCGCCCCACCATGCGAGGAGGCCCGTCACGGCATATTCTATCACCGCTTCCGGACGAATGCGACCGTTTGTTCGCATCAATGCGAATATCGCCGGGCAAACCGGCGCGTCGCCCACTCATACGGGCTGGATGCGGCCCGCCCCTTGCAATTGGCGGACCGGCCTCCATCTGAGTGGCACGACGGTCGAACGTCGCGTCGTACCCCTACTCGCGTAGCGGCTACTATCGCCGCCCGCAGCAGATAGCAATTTAGGCTAATATGACGCCCGAACGACCCGCGAGCCGCGGCATGCAGCGCTTACGCCCCTCCTTTCCGGAAAGGCGGAGTGACCTGCCGCAGCGGCCGGCAGCCTACGGCGGCCGGTACGCCGCAACGCGCAAGCAGGCAGTCCCCGAACCGTAAGAGGTATTGACCCAATGAGCGAACAGATCAAACACATCAGCGACGCATCGTTCGAACAGGACGTCGTCAAGTCCGACAAGCCCGTACTCGTCGATTTCTGGGCCGAATGGTGCGGCCCGTGCAAGATGATCGCCCCGATCCTCGACGAAGTCGCGAAGGACTACGGCGACAAGCTGCAGATCGCGAAGATCAACGTCGACGACAATCAGGCCACGCCCGCGAAATTCGGCGTGCGCGGCATCCCGACGCTGATCCTGTTCAAGAACGGCGCGGCCGCCGCGCAGAAGGTCGGCGCGCTGTCGAAGTCGCAGCTCACCGCATTCCTGGACAGCCACCTGTAATACCGGCAGTTCCGCGGACGTGTTGTCAGTCGGCAACACGTCCGCCGTCACGCCGCCGATCGCTCACTCAAGCGTGAATCGGCCTATGCTAGAATTAAAAAACGTCGACAAGACGCATTTAAGTCTCTGAGCGCTTCCGCTCGCCCTCCTCCCTTATTTCTTTCGTCGCATCTCCTCCCTGGCGGGTTCTCCGTATGCATTTATCCGAGCTCAAGTCTCTGCACGTCTCCGAACTGATCGAAATGGCCAATGGCCTGGAGATCGAAAACGCGAACCGCCTGCGCAAGCAGGAGTTGATGTTTGCCATTCTCAAAAAGCGCGCCAAGACGGGAGAGACGATCTTCGGCGACGGTACGCTCGAAGTGCTGCCGGACGGCTTCGGCTTCCTGCGCTCGCCGGAAATGTCGTACCTCGCGAGCACCGACGACATCTATATCAGCCCGTCGCAGATCCGTCGCTTCAACCTGCACACCGGCGACACCATCGAAGGTGAAGTCCGCACGCCGAAGGACGGCGAGCGCTACTTCGCGCTGGTGAAGGTCGACAAAGTCAACGGGCAGCCGCCCGAGGCCTCGAAACACAAGATCATGTTCGAGAACCTCACGCCGCTGCACCCGAACAAGCCGCTGTCGCTCGAACGCGAAATGCGCGGCGAGGAAAACGTCACGGGCCGCATCATCGACATGATCGCGCCGATCGGCAAGGGCCAGCGCGGCCTGCTCGTCGCGTCGCCGAAGTCGGGCAAGACCGTGATGCTCCAGCACATCGCGCACGCGATCAAGCAGAACCACCCGGACGTGATCCTGTTCGTGCTGCTGATCGACGAGCGCCCGGAAGAAGTGACCGAAATGCAGCGCTCGGTCGCCGGCGAAGTGATCGCGTCGACGTTCGACGAACCGGCCACGCGCCACGTCCAGGTCGCCGAAATGGTGATCGAGAAGGCCAAGCGCCTCGTCGAAATGAAGCACGACGTCGTGATCCTGCTCGACTCGATCACGCGTCTCGCGCGTGCGTACAACACCGTGATCCCGGCATCGGGCAAGGTGCTGACGGGTGGTGTCGATGCGAACGCGCTGCAGCGCCCGAAGCGCTTCTTCGGCGCGGCGCGCAACATCGAGGAAGGCGGCTCGCTGACGATCATCGGCACCGCACTGATCGAAACCGGCAGCCGCATGGACGACGTGATCTACGAAGAGTTCAAGGGCACCGGCAACATGGAAGTGCACCTCGAGCGCCGTCTCGCGGAAAAGCGCGTGTACCCGTCGATCAACCTGAACAAGTCGGGTACGCGTCGCGAGGAAATGCTGATCAAGCCCGAGATCCTTCAGAAGATCTGGGTGCTGCGCAAGTTCATCCACGACATGGACGAGGTCGAGGCGATGGAATTCCTGCTCGACAAGATCCGCCAGACGAAGAGCAACTCCGAGTTCTTCGACCTGATGCGCCGCGGCGGCTGATCGCCCCGCGCCGCAACACGGCCGCCCGCGCACCCTGCCCGGCGGCCGTTTTTCGATCCCAACCTGAACGTGAACGTACAGGTTGATCTATAATCGCGTCACCACCCCTTCGAATTCCCCGCACCCGATGCCGAACGATGCCGCCACCCCGCTCCTGACCGTCAGCGACGCCGCGTCGCGACTCGGCGTCACGCCGCGCACGCTCAAATATTACGAAGAGCGCGGGCTCGTCACGCCATCGCGCAGCGAAGGCCGCTACCGCCTCTACGACGAAGCCGACCTCGAACGCTTCGCGCGCATCCTGCGGCTGCGCGCGCTCGGCTTCTCGCTGCACGGCATCACCGAAATGCTGAAGCGTCCGCTGGAAGAAACGGGCGACGGCCGGCGCCGCTATTCGGATGCCTCGCTGCGCGACATCCGCGCCGGCCTCGCCGAGCAGATCGATACGCTCGACCGGCGAATCGAGGCCGTCCAGCGCGAACTGAAGGAAGCCGTCGCGCTACGCAAGGAGTTGCAGCACGACATCGACTACGTCGAGCGGCGCCTCGCCGGCGAAAACGCCGATGAACTGATCGCGCAGCGGCGGGCCGAAGCCGGCGCGCGGCGCGCCCGCAAGGACTGCGAATGAACGCGGTGCCGGGCCGGCCGCCGCTATGGAGCCGCGCGAACCTGCGCGGGGACCTGTTCCCGTGGGCACTCGCGCTCGTCACCGGCATCGACTACTTCGACAATGCCGTCTTCTCGTTCTTTGCGAGCTATATCGCGGGCGGCATCAACGCGTCGCCCGACGAACTGGTGTGGTCGTCGAGCGCCTACGCGGTCACGGCCGTGCTCGGCATCCTGCAGCAGCAATGGTGGGTCGACCGGCTCGGCCATCGCCGCTACGTCGCGGGCTGCATGCTGATGTTCTCGTTCGGCGCGATCGCGGCGGCGCTGGCCGACACGTCGCTGGAGCTCGCGTTCGCGCGCGGCTTCCAGGGCTATTTCATCGGCCCGATGATGGGCGCGTGCCGGATCCTGATCCAGATCAGCTTCAAGCCGCAGGAGCGGCCGCCCGCGACGCGCGCGTTCCTGATCATGATCCTGCTCGGCAGCGCGCTCGCGCCGATCGTCGGCGGGCTGCTGGTCGCGCATTCGACGTGGCGCGCACTGTTCGCGTGCACGGCGCCGGCCGGCATCGCGTTCGCGGTCCTCGCGTTGCTCACGCTGCCCGATTCCGGCCGCACGCCGGACGACGAACGCGGTTCCGGACATTTCTGGCCGTACGTCGTGTTCGCGCTCGCACAAGGGGCGCTGCAGATCGTGCTGCAACAGGTGCATTACCAGCTCTACAGCGGCTCGCCGATGCTGATCATGCTGACGTTTGCCGGGCTCGGCGCGCTCGCATGGTTCGCGTATCACCAGTGGCACCACCCGACGCCGCTCGTGCGGCTGCATGCGTTCCGCGAGCGGACGTTCCAGGTCGGGCTGCTGCTCTACATGTTCTATTACTACGAGACGACGGGCTTCAGTTACCTGACGGCGCGGCTTCTCGAGGGCGGGCTCGGCTATCCGGTCGAGAATGCCGGGCGCCTGGTCGGCACGATGTCGCTGATCTCGGCCACCGCGCTGTTCGCCTACCTGCGCTACGCGAAATTCGTCGCGCACAAGAAGTGGTTCGTCGTGCCGGGGTTCGCGATCGCCGTCACGGCCGCGCTGTGGATGACGCGGATGACGCCGCAGGTCGGCGAAGCCGCGCTGATCGTCCCGTTGCTGCTGCGCGGGCTGCTGCTGCTCTTCATCGTGCTGCCGGTCGCGAACCTCACGTTCCGGATCTTCGCGATCGACGAATACACGCACGGCTACCGGCTGAAGAACATCGTGCGGCAACTGACGATCTCGTTCGCGACGTCGTCGGTGATCATCGTCGAACAGCACCGCGTGGCCGTCCATCAGACGCGACTCGTCGAGCGCGCGAACGTGTTCGACCCGCTGTTCCAGCAGACCGTCGGTGCACTGACGCGCAGCTATGCGGCAGCCGGCCATGCGCTGAACGACGCGCACGGCCTCGCGATCGCGTCGATCGCGCGGATGGTCGCGCAACAGGCGTCGTTCCTTGCGTCGCTCGACGGTTTTTACTTCCTCGCGGGTGTGGCGCTCGTCGGCGGTCTCTTCGCGGCATGGCAAAAACAGATCGATTGAGTTAAAAGACAGGCTTTGGATTTTCGTCCGCAGCCTCCATGCTTTCGAAACTGACCCGCTGGTTCGACGACCGCCGCCGCGACCGCGCGCTGCGCAGCCATCCGATTCCGGACGCGCTGTGGCAGGAAACCGTCGAGCGCCTGCCGTTCCTCGCCACCCTGCCGCCCGACGCGCTCGGCCGGCTGCGCGAATTGACGAGCCTGTTCGTCGCGAAAAAATCGTTTTCGACCGCGCACGGGCTCGAACTGACCGACGCGATGATCGTCGCGATCGCCGCGCAGGCCTGCCTGCCCGTGCTGAATCTCGATTTGTCGCTGTACGACGGCTGGGTGGGCGTCGTCGTGTATCCGGGCGAATTCGTGATCCGCAAGACGGTGCAGGACGAGGATGGCGTCGTCCACGAAGTCGAGCAGGATGCGAGCGGCGAGGCATGGGAAGGCGGCCCCGTGATCCTGTCGTGGGAAGACGCACAGATGACGGACGGCCGGGACGCGTACAACGTCGTGATCCACGAGTTCGCGCACAAGATCGACATGGTCAACGGCGCAGCCGACGGCTATCCGCCCCTGTTTCGCCGCTGGCATGCGCCGCACCTCGACGCGCAGGCGTGGGCCGACGTGTTCGAACATGCGTACGACCAGTTCTGCGCGCGCGTCGACGCGGTGCCGGATCGCGCATGGGCGCGCTTCGAGCGGGACTCGCTGATCGATCCCTATGCGGCCGATCACCCGTCGGAATTCTTCGCGGTGTGCAGCGAGGCGCTGTTTGTCCGGCCGAAAGCGTTCGAGTCCGAATTTCCGGAACTGTACCGGCTGCTGGCGCGCTACTACCGGCAAGATCCGGCCGGCACCGGGGCCCTCGACACACCGTGAAAATTATTCGTCAACCGTCTGATTTTCTGGCATAATCGCCGTTTTTCGACCTTAGGCAAGTGGCTCGCGCCGGGCTTGGCGTCGGCCGAATCGCTCCCATCGGGGCGGCTCGACACGGCAAGCGGCGGGTTGGCTACCGCTATCACCAAGGAAAATCATGAAACCTGGCATTCACCCGGACTACCGCGAAGTCGTCTTCCAAGACATGTCGAACGGCTTCAAGTTCATCACGCGCTCGACGATCCAGACGCGTGAAACCATCGAACACGAAGGCAAGACCTACCCGCTCGCCAAGATCGAAGTGTCGTCGGAATCGCACTCGTTCTACACGGGTCAGCAAAAGATCATGGACACGGCAGGCCGTGTCGAGAAGTTCAAGAACAAGTTCGGCGCACGCGCCAACGGCAAGGCTGCAGCAAAGTAAGCTTTGCACCGTTCCGGTGGTTGCTACGCACCGGTACCGCACGAAAGGGCAGCCCAGGCTGCCCTTTTTTGTCTCTGCTCGCCCGGAAAGACGCCGCCCGGCGCCCGGGAAACGACCTGACGCACAACAGCGGGCGCGACTACAATGCCGGATGCTCGAAACCGGCTCGACCGCGCGCCACCGCGCCGGCCGCCCGCCCATAACAAATCGCTCATCTGCATGAAGCCTGTCGTCCGTCTCACCGCCTCCGCCACGCGTGCGCTGCCGCGCTGGCTGCTGCTCACGCTCTGCTTCGTCTACGCGGCGTTCGGCCTGTTCGGCCGCGACCCGTGGAAAAACGAGGACGCGGCGGGCTTCGGCGTGATGTGGACGATGGCCAAGGGCGGCTGGCACGACTGGCTGCTGCCGAACCTGGTCGGCAAGTTCATCACGACCGACGGGCCGCTCGGCTACTGGCTCGGTGCGCTGTCGATCCGCGGCCTCGGCCCGTGGGTCGACGCGAGCAACGCGTCGCGCGTCGATACCGGCGTGCTGTTCTGCGTCGCATGCGCATTCGTCTGGTACGCGGCCTACCTGCTCGGCCGGCGCGCCGAGGTTCAACCGTTCAAGTACGCGTTCGGCGGCGAGCCCGAGCCCCGCGACTACGGCCGCACGCTCGCGGACGGCGCGCTGCTGGTGCTCGTCGCCTGCTTCGGCCTCGCGGAACGCGGGCACGAAACGACGCCGCAGCTCGCGCAGTTCGCATGGATCGCGATGCTCGTGTACGGGATCGTGCGCGGCATCGACAAGCCGCTGCAAGGCGCACTGTGGTGGGGCCTCGCGATCGGCCTCGTCGCGCTGTCCGGCAACCCGGTGCTGGTCGTCGCGCTGCTCGCGGGCACGGCCGCGCTGTGGCTCGTCACGCCCGAAATGCGCAACCTGCGCCTGCCGCTGGTCGGCGTGCCGCTCGCGGCCGCGATCTTCGCGCTGTGGCCGCTCGCCGCCTTCGTCGCGGCGCCCGACGACGCCGCCTGGTTCTTCAACCAGTGGATCCACGGCAGCCTGATGCGCTTTTCGGGCCCGCCGACGGCCGTGCTCGGTTATGCGGCGAAGAACCTGCCGCTGTTCACGTGGCCTGCGTGGCCGCTCGCGATCTGGGCATGGTGGAGCTGGGCCGGCATGCGCCGCCGCGCGCACATCGCGATTCCGCTATCGGTCGCCGTGCCGCTCGTCGCACTCGTGATCCTGCAAAGCCAGCAGTCGAACCGCATGTACATGCTGCTGCTGCCGCCGCTCGCGGTGCTCGCGACGTTCGCGCTGCCAACCCTCAAGCGCGGCGCGATCAACGCGATCGACTGGTTCGCGGTGCTGAGCTTCACGATCCTCGGCACGTTCGTGTGGCTCGTCTGGCTCGCGTCGCTCACCGGCTTCCCGCATCCGCTCGCGCGCAACCTCGCGCGCCTCGTGCCCGGCTACGAGCCGCATTTCAAGATCCTGTCGTTCATCTGCGCGGTTATCGTCACCGTGTGCTGGTGCTTCCTCGCGCGCTGGCGCGTGTCGCGACAGCCGAAGGTGCTGTGGCGCAGCGTCGTGCTGTCGAGCGCGGGCACCACGCTGATGTGGGTGCTGCTGATGACGCTGTGGCTGCCGATCGTCAACTACGGCCGGACCTATCGCGACGTCGCGCAACAGATCGCCGTGCACCTGCCGGCCGACTACGAGTGCATTTCGCCGGTGCGGCTCGGAGACGCTCAGATCGCGACCTTCGCGTATTTCGGCAACATGCGCTTCGATTTCTCCGGCGACTGCGACGTGATCCTGCGTCAGGACCGCGCCGACTTCGGCGAGCCGAGCGCGATGTCGCAATACGTGTGGCGGCTCGTCTGGGAAGGCCGCCGCGTCGCCGACCGCGACGAGCGCTTCCGCCTGTACGAGCGCATCGAACGGCCGAAGACGCCCGTCAAGCGGCGTCCGCCGCGCCGCCAGGCGGCCGATTGACGATGTTCGGCGACATCCGCCGGATCGTCGGTCTCGCGTGGCCGGTGCTGGTCGGCCAGCTCGCGATCATCGCGTTCGGCGTGATCGACACCGCGATGGTCGGCCGCTACTCGGCCGTCGATCTCGCCGCGCTCGGGCTCGGCTCGTCGATCTACGTATCGATCTACATCGGCCTGACGGGTATCCTGTCCGCGCTGCAGCCGATCACCGGGCAACTGTACGGCGCGCGGCGCTATGCCGAGATCGGCGAGGAAGTGCGGCAGGCGCTGTGGCTTGCGCTGCTGCTCGCGATTCCCGGCTTCCTGCTGCTGCATTTTCCCGAGCCGCTGCTGCGCGTCGCGCATGCGCCCGCCGCGCTGCACGATCGCACCGTCGACTACCTGCGCATCCTGTCGTACGGGCTGCCCGCCAGCCTCGTATTCCGGATCTACAACGCGCTGACCAACGCGGCCGGCAAGCCGCGGCTCGCGATGATCCTCCAGATCGGCGCGCTGCTGCTCAAGTTTCCGCTGAACGTGTGGTTCATCTTCGGCGGCTTCGGCGTACCGGCGCTCGGCGGCCCCGGCTGCGGGCTGGCCAGCACGCTGATCAACTGGGCGCTCGCGCTGATCGGCTACACGCTGCTCGCAAAGCTCGACGTGTTCGCGCCGCTCGCGATCTTCTCGCGCTTCTGCTGGCCCGTCTGGGCGCGCCAGAAGGCGATCCTGAAGCTCGGCGTGCCGATGGGCCTGTCGTACCTGATCGAGGTCACGTCGTACACGTGCATGGCGCTGTTCATCGCGCAGTTCGGCACGACGACGCTCGCCGGCCACCAGATCGCCGGCAACATCGGCGCGGTGCTGTACATGACGCCGCTGTCGATCGGCGTGGCGGCGTCGACGCTGGTCGCGCGCGCGCTCGGCGCGGGACGCGCCGAGGAAGCCCGGCTGCTCGGCCGGCACAGCGTGATCTTCGCGTGCGGCGTGGCGGCCGCCTATGGCGTGCTCGTGTTCGCGCTGCGCCCGCTGATCATCGGCGGCTATACGCCGAACCCGGCCGTCGCCGCGGCCGCGATGCCGCTCGTCGCGATCGTCGCGTGCTACCACGTGTTCGATGCGCTGCAGGTCACGTCGGCGTTCGTGCTGCGCGCGTACAAGGTGGCGGTCGTGCCGACCGTGATCTATGCGGTCGCGCTGTGGGGTGTTGGACTCAGCGGCGGCTACGTGCTCGGCTTCGACGTGGGCGGGATCGCGCCCGCGTGGCTGACCGGCGCACGCGGCTTCTGGTTCGCGAACACGGTCAGCCTGATGCTCGCGGGCGCGGGGCTCGTGCTGTACCTGCGCCGCATCAGTCGCGCGCACGCCGCCTTGGCCTGACGCACGGCGCGCTACGCGTTCTCCAGCACGTCGGCCGCGTGATATGACGAGCGCACGAGCGGGCCGGCGACGACTTCCCTGAAACCGAGCGCGAGCGCCTCGTCGTGCCATGCGGCGAAGGCCTCGGGGCTCACGTAGCGCCGCACCGGCAAATGGTGTTCCGACGGCGCCAGATACTGGCCGAGCGTCAGCACGTCGACCTCGTGCGCGCGCAGGTCGCGCAGCGTGTCGCGCACCTCGTCGTCGCGCTCGCCCAGCCCGAGCATCAAGCCCGATTTCGTCACGAGCGTCGGCCGCGCGGCCTTCGCCCGGGCGAGCAGTTCGAGCGAGCCGCGATAGTCGGCGCCCGGCCGCGCCGCGCGATACAGCGACGGCACCGTCTCGATGTTGTGGTTGAACACATCGGGCCACGACGACGACAGCGCGTCGAGCGCACGCGCCGCGCGGCCGCGGAAGTCCGGCGTCAGCACCTCGACGCCGATGCCCGGCACGCTCGCGCGCACCGCCGCGATGCACGCGGCGAAATGCGCGGCGCCGCCGTCGCGCAGGTCGTCGCGGTCGACCGACGTGATCACGACGTAGCGCAACCCGAGCGCCGCCGCCGCGTCGGCCAGCCGCGCGGGCTCGTCGGGATCGAGCGGCTCGGGGCGGCCGTGCGCGACATCGCAGAACGGGCAACGCCGCGTACACAGCCCGCCCATGATCATGAAGGTCGCGGTGCGCTGCGCGAAGCATTCGCCGATGTTCGGACACATCGCCTCCTCGCAGACGGAATGCAGCCGATGCTCGCGCAGCACGGCGGCCATGTCGGCCACCGCCGCGCTCATCATCGGCCGCGCGCGCAGCCACGGCGGCTTCGGCAGCGCCGCGCCGGCCGCGGGCTCGACGCGCACCGGAATGCGCGCGAGCTTGTCGCGACTTCTCGCGCCGGGCTGGCCGAGCGCCGTGAGGCTGGGTCGTTCGAGCGCGGCGGTCATCATCAGTCTCCGAGGAACGCGACGATCAGGCGGTTCACGTCGGCGGCCGCTTCCATCTGCACCATGTGCCCGCTGCCGGCGATCACCTCGGCACGCACGCCGTCCGGCAAACCCTGCGCATGCCGCGCGGGAATCACCTGGTCGCGCTCGCCCCAGATCACGAGCGTGCGCGGCGCCAGCGTCGCGAGCCGATCGCGGAACACACGCCGCTGCGCGGCACCGTCGAACGCGGCGTGCGCGATCTTCTCCAGCGCGGCCTGCACGCCTTCGAGCCGCTTGTACTTGACGAGATCCTCGACGAGTTGCCGCGTGACCAGCGCATCGTCCGCGAACAGCGCGCCGAGGTGCGGTTTCAGCGTGTTGCGGCTGTTACCGGCGACGAAGCCATCAATGTACGCACGGTTGATGTCGGTGCCGAGCCCCGCGCTCGCGATCAGCGTGAGCGATGCGACGCGTTGCGGCGCGCGCTCGGCCACCGTCATCGCGACCGCACCGCCCATCGAATGGCCGATCAGGTGCGCGTGCTCGATGTGCTGCGCATCGAGCAGCGCGAGCACCGCGTCGGCCAGTTCGTCGAGGCTGCCGCTCTCGACCGCCTTGCCCGATTCGCCGTGACCGGGCAGATCGAGCGCCCACACCGGCCGGTGCGCAGCGAGCTCCGCGTGATTGAACAGCCAGTTGTTCAGGTCGCCGCCGAAGCCGTGGATCAGCACGGCAGGCGTGCCGGACCCCTCGCCCAGCTTCAGGAAGCGGACCGTGCGGCCGGCGATCTGCGCCTTCTCGGGCTGCGGGCCGGCCGCCTCGTCGGCCGCCGCGCTCGGCACGAAATCACGCTGGAAATCGGCGATCGCCGCGTCGATCTCGGCATCGCTCGCCTCGGCGGCCGCGACGACGCCGAGCAGCGCGCCGACGGGCAGCGTCTCGCCCTCCTGCGCGACCTGCCGGCGCAGCGTCCCGTCGAATGCGCACTCGACACCCGACGAGATCTTGTCGGTCTCGACGTCGAGCACTTCGTCGCCTTTCGCCACGCGTTCGCCGACCGCCTTCAGCCAGCCGTTGACCTGCCCCTGCTCCATCGACAGCCCCCATTTGGGCATCGTGATCATGTGAATCGACATCGTGTCAGCTCCTCGTCTTGAGTACCGCCTGCGCGATCGCATCGGCGGACGGGATATACAGGTCTTCCAGCACGCCGGCGAACGGCGCGGGCGTATGCGGCGCGGTCACGAGCTCGATCGGCGCCTCGAGCGACCGGAACGCGCGCTGCGCGACGAGCGCGGCGATGTCGGTCGCGATCGAGCAGCGCGGATTCGCTTCGTCGACCACCACCACGCGCCCGGTACGCGCCGCGCTTTCGAGGATCGTTTCCTCGTCGAGCGGCGACGTCGTGCGCAGGTCGATCACGTCGCACTGGATGCCGTCCTTCGCGAGCGTCGCGGCCGCGTCCATCGCGAGATGCACCATCCGACCGTACGTGACGATCGTCGCGTCGTCGCCGTCGCGCAGCACGTTCGCCTCGCCGAACGGAATCGCATAGGATTCCTCCGGTACGTCGCCCTCGCGCGTATAGAGCAGCTTGTGTTCGAGGAAGATCACGGGATCGTTGTCGCGGATCGCCTGGATCAGCAGCCCCTTCGCGTCGTACGGCGTCGACGGGCACACGACCTTCAGCCCCGGGATGTGCGTGAACAGCGGCGTGAGCATCTGCGAGTGCTGCGCGGCCGCGCGCAGGCCGGCGCCGTACATCGCGCGGATCACGACCGGCGTCACGGCCTTGCCGCCGAACATGTAGCGAAATTTCGCGGCCTGGTTGAAGATCTGGTCGAAACACACCCCCATGAAATCGATGAACATCAGTTCCGCAACGGGCCGCATCCCGCACGCGGCGGCGCCGACCGCCGCGCCGATGTAGCCGCCCTCCGACAGCGGCGTATCGAGCACGCGGCCCGGAAACTTGTGGAACAGCCCCTTCGTCACGCCGAGCACGCCGCCCCATGCGTCGTCCTCGCCCGGCGCGCCCGCGCCGCCCGCGTTGTCCTCGCCCATCACGATCACGCTGTCGTCGCGCGCCATTTCCTGCGCGAGCGCCTCGTTGATCGCCTGCGAATAAGTGATCTTCCTTGCCATGTCTGTCTCCTGGAATGTTCGGTTCGCCGTGCCGGCTGCGGTGTCAGCCCGCGCTCACGGATACGACACGTAGACGTCGGCCAGCAGGTCGGCGGCATCCGGCAGCGGCGCCGCCTTCGCCTGCGCGACCGCATCGTCGATCAGCGCCTTCACCTGAGCATCGACCGCGCGCAGGTCGTCGGTCGTCAACGCTTCGGCGCGCACGACGCGGGTTTCGAAATGCTTCAGGCAGTCCTTCTCGTCGCGCAGTTTCTGCACTTCGCCCGGCGCGCGGTAGGTTTGCGCATCGCCCTCGAAGTGGCCGAAGTAGCGCGTGAACTTCACTTCGACGAGCGTCGGGCCGCCGCCGTTGCGCGCCCGTTCAACGGCCTCGCCGAGCGCCTCGTGCACCGCGAAGAAGTCGAAGCCGTCGACGATCACGCCCGGCATCCCGAACCCGTTCGCGCGATCGGCGATGTTGTCGGTCGCGACCGACCAGCTCGACGACGTCGCTTCCGCATAGCCGTTGTTTTCGGCGACGAAGATCGCGGGCAGCCGCCACACCGACGCGAGGTTCATCGATTCGAAGATCACGCCCTGGTTCGACGCACCATCGCCGAAGAAGCACACGCCGACGCCGCCCGTCTTCTTGTGCTTGGCCGCGAGCGCCGCGCCGCACACGAGCGGGCCGCCCGCGCCGACGATGCCGTTGGCGCCGAGCATCCCCATCGACAGGTCGGCGATGTGCATCGAGCCGCCCTTGCCGCGGCAGACACCCGTCTTCTTGCCGTAGATCTCGGCCATCATCCCGTGCACGTCGACGCCCTTCGCGATGCAATGGCCGTGGCCGCGGTGCGTGGTGGCCACGTAGTCGTCGAGGCCGAGGTGCAGGATCGTGCCGACGGCGGACGCCTCCTCGCCCGCGTACAGGTGAACGAAGCCGGGTATCTCGCCGGTTGCGAATTCGACGTGCAGGCGTTCCTCGAATTCGCGGATCGTGCGCATCAGCCGATAGGCGTCCAGCAGCTTGTCCCTGCCGAGTTGTGTCGAAGCGGTCATGTGTGTCTCCTGGTAGGTCTGACTGCGAATGCCGCCTCGGCCACGCCGTGGCGGCGGATTGCACGGCCTGCGGCCGTCAGTGGAACGTGAAGCCGCCGTCGACGTTCACGGCCTGGCCCGTCACGTTGTCCATCGTCGCGAAGAACAGCGCGAGCCGGCCCATGTCTTCCGGCGTCTGCGCGCGGCCCTGCGGAATCAGCGTCAACTGGTGCCGCTGCCACGACTGCTCGACCGATTCGCCGTCGGTCTTCCATTCGTCTGACAGCCGGTCCCACATGTAGGTACGGACGATGCCGGGGCAGATCGCGTTGACGGTCACGCCGTCGCGCGCGAGCTCCTTCGCCAGCGCGTTGGTGAAGCCGACGACCGCGAATTTCGATGCGCTGTAATGCGCGAGATTCGGAAAGCCTTCCTTGCCCGCGATCGACGCGACGTTGATGATCCGGCCGCGCCCCTGCGCCTTCAGATGCGCGAGCGCCGCCCGGCAGCCGAGGAACGTGCCCTTCGCGTTCACGTCCATCACGAAATCCCAGTCGCGCTCGGTGAGTTCGGCAACCGGATGAATGCTGATCACGCCCGCGCAGTTCACGAGGATGTCGAGCCCGCCGAGGTCGGCGAGCGCCTGCGCGACCATCGCGTCGACCTGCGCGGCCTGCGTGACGTCGACCTTCGCGATCGCGGCCCGCCGGCCGAGTGCGCGTACCTCGCGCGCGGTGGCGTCGAGCGCGTCGTCGAGCAGGTCGGCCAGCAGGATGTCGGCGCCGGCGCCGGCGAGCGTCAGCGCGATGCCGCGGCCGATGCCGCGCGCGCCGCCCGTGACGATGGCGACCTGTCCTTCGAGAGGGGCTGTCATGGCGATGTCTCCGTGATGATCGTGATGGATGTCGAAATGCCGGTGCGTGAAACGAAACGTCGATCGTTAGTCATGCCACGCACCGGCGTCGCGCAGCAGTTGCCGCGACGATGCGTAGCGCAGCGTGCGGCCCACATCGACCGTCAGCGGCCCGTGCCAGTCGAGCGCGATCTCGTAGCGATCGCCGCGCGCGACCTCGATCTCGCGCTCGCCGTCGAACGCGAGCGTGCCGCGCTCGAACGGAATCGCGTGCCACGTGCCCGGTTCGAGCCGCTCGCAACTGCGCATCACGACACGGTCGACGCGCCCCGGCGCGATCGGCGCGACGAGCGGCGTGCCGGCCGCGTTGCCGGCCTGCGCGAAACGCATCGCGAGCCCGTGCGGCGCGCTGCGTTCGAGCGGCGCCCACGCGCCGCCGAGCGCGGACAGGCCGATGCCGTCCGGTTCCGCGAACGTCAGGTAGAGCGAATCGATGTCGTCGGAGCCGGAGATCGCGCGTGCGCCGATGAAGCGCTGCCGCGCGGCGCACACGTCGACGAGCGCGATCTCCTCGCGCCCCGGCTGCGCGCCCGCGACGCAGCGCACGACGAGCCGCTTGTTGCGCACGAACGCGACCTCGGCCGGCACGGCGCCGGTCGCGGCAAGCCCTGCGGCGACGCCGGCGACGGTCGCCTCGCGATGTTCGGGAAAAGCGTTGTTGGTACCGGTGGACAGCGCGACGAGCGGCGTCGCGCCGCAATGCGCGGCCACCGCGCGATGGGTGCCGTCGCCGCCGAGCACGACGATCAGCGCCACTTCCATCCGGTGCAGATAGGCCGCGCCGGCCCGCGTGTCGGCGACGGAATCGGTGATCGGCAAGTCGACGAATTCGACCTGGGGCCAGCGCTCGTGCGGCGCGACCGCGCGATGCGTGTCGATCGCGCGCAGCAGCAGCGTCGCGATACCCGTGCGGTCGCGCAGCGTCAGCACGCGCTCGACGCCCATCGCGCCAAGGCCGGCCAGCAGGCGCACGATCATGTTCGCCTTCTCCGCGGTCGGGAACACGGATGCATGCGTCGTGAGGCGGCGGATGTCGCGCCCCGAAGCGGGGTTCGCGATCACGCCGACGGTAACGGGCGTCGTCACAGATTTGTCTCCATCCAGTGGGCGGGGCCGGCGCATTGGCGCACGCATCGGCCCTGCCTGTTTCGTCCGCTGCCATCGACGGGCGGCGGATCGTCGTCGCCGACGCGATCGCACCGGCTTGCCCGTCATCTCCGCAAGCGGCGTGCCATCGCGCGTGCGATGGCCGCGAAACCCGCGTCAGCATTGGCGCGGCGGGCACACGCGAATCCGGGATGCTTGGCCGTGACGACGCAGCGCGCATCGAATTCGCCGGAACGTCTCACGTCGTCGATACGGCGACGTGGTCGTCGCGGCACCCGCGCATGCCTCGCGTTCCGCCCGCCAACCCGCGTTCGCGCGGCGCCGCGCAGGCAGCGCCGCGCCGGCCGATCGCCGCACGCCACGCCTGCGGCCGTCTCAACCGCGCGAGACACGGCGCGACACCAGTGAGACGACCGTCTCACGCGCGCCGCGTGCTGCGATGCAATGTGATCCGCGGGACCGGATGTGCTACAAGAACAGCGACATCCCCGCCGTACGGAACCGGAGCCGACCATGCCCTACGCCGTCCCCCAGGCCCAGCACGCCGATCGTGTCCTCGGCGCGCTCGCCGGACGCCTGCCCGCGCCGGCGGATTCCGCGCGTCTCGTGTCGTCGTGGCAACGGTCGCTGGAGCGCTACCGTCTCGACCCCGCTTCGTCGATCGGCCCGCGCGTGCTGACCGCGGCCGAGCTGCGCGAGGTGCGCGACAAGGAGGAAGCCTTCCTGCGCGCGTCGGGCCAGTGCCTGACGCGGCTGCACGACATGATTCGCGTCGCCGATTACTGCGTGATGCTGACCGATGCGCATGGCGTGACGATCGACTACCGGATCGACCGCGAACGCCGCAACGACTTCCGTCACGCGGGGCTGCACATCGGCTCGTGCTGGTCGGAAAGCGAGGAAGGAACCTGCGGCGTCGCGAGCGTGCTGACCGATCTCGCGCCGATCACGGTGCACAAGACCGATCACTTTCGCGCCGCGTTCACGACGCTCACCTGCAGCGCGGCGCCGATCTTCTCGCCGGGCGGCGAGTTGATCGGCGTGCTCGACGCGTCGGCCGTGCATTCGCCCGACGGCCGCGACAGCCAGCGCCTCGTCTACCAGCTCGTGCGGCAGAGCGCGGCGCTGATCGAGGACGGCTACTTCGTGCACAGCACCGCGCAGCACTGGATATTGTTCGGGCATCCGAACCGTCACTACGTCGAGGCGCAACCGGAGTGGCTGATCGCGTTCGACGAATGCGGCAACATCGTCGCCGCGAACCGGCACGCGCGCGATGCGCTGCCGGCGCTGCGCGAGCCGCGCCATATCGACGAGATCTTCGATGCGACCGAGATGCCGCTGCGCGATGCGGCGCGGCTCGATGCCATCGTCGCGCTGCGAGTGCGCGCGACCGGCGCACCGCTCTACGCGCGGCTGCGCGCGCCGCTACGGCGCGCCGGCCGCGACCCCGGCGCGGCGTCGCGCCGCCCGGGCACCGCCGCGCCGCGCCACGTCGGCGCGCTGACGCCATTCCTGCACAGCAGCGATGCGCGCATCGCGCAACAGGCCGAACTCGCGCTGCGCGTCGCGAGCAAGCGGCTGCCGATCCTCGTGCTCGGCGAAACCGGCGCGGGCAAGGAAGTGTTCGCCCGCGCGATCCACGACGCCGGCGCGCGGCGCGCGCGGCCGTTCGTCGCCGTCAACTGCGGCGCGCTGCCGGAAGCGCTGATCGAGAGCGAACTGTTCGGTTATGCGGCCGGCGCGTTCACCGGCGCACGCAAGCACGGCGCGCGCGGCAAGATCGCGCTCGCCGACGGCGGCACGCTGTTTCTCGATGAAATCGGCGACATGCCGCTCGCGCTGCAGACGCGCCTGTTGCGCGTGCTGGCCGACGGCGAGGTCGTGCCGCTCGGCAGCGATACGCCCGTGCGCGTCGATCTCGACGTGATCTGCGCGACGCACCGCGATCTCGGGCGAATGGTGGCCGACGGCACGTTCCGCGAAGACCTGTACTACCGGCTGAGCGGCGCGACGTTCGACCTGCCGCCGCTGCGCGAACGCGCGGACGTGCGCGACGTGATCGCCGTCGTGTTCGCCGAGGAAGCGCAGGCGACCGGCCACGTGCTCACGCTCGACGCGACGCTCGCCGAACAGCTCGCCGCGTACCCATGGCCGGGCAACGTGCGGCAACTGCGCAACGTGCTGCGCTATGCGTGCGCGGTGTGCGACGCCGCGCGCGTGACGCGGCGCGACCTGCCGGCCGACCTCGCCGCGCAACTCGGCGGCGCGCCGGCGGGCGCGCTGCCCGACGACGAACGCGGTCGCATCGTCGCCGCGCTCACCGCGCATCGCTGGCGGCCCGACGCGGCTGCCAAGGCGCTCGGCATGTCGCGCGCGACGCTGTACCGGCGCATCGCGAAGTACCGGATCGTCGCGCCGCACCGCGTGTGACGCGCGGGCGCATGCTTCGTCATGCGGGCTGCCCGGCCGCTTCGTTCGCGTCGTCCTTCACGCCGGCCACCTCGTCGCGTCGCGTGAACACCTCGTGCGCGGCGAACAGCGCGTTCAGCGCGGCCGGCATCCCCGCATACACTGCCATCTGCATGAACACCTCGACGATCTCGTCGCGCGTGCAGCCGACGTTCAGCGCGGCCTCGATATGCACCTTCAGTTGCGGCTGCGCGTTGCCGAGCGCGGCCAGCGCGGCGATCGTCGCGATTTCGCGCGCCTTCAGGTCGAGTTGCGGCCGGCTGTAGATGTCGCCGAAGCTGAATTCGACCAGCAGCCGCCCGAAGTCCGGCGCGATCGGCGCAAGCGCCGCGATTACGCGTTCGCCCGCTTCGCCGTCGATTTCCTTGAGTTTGTTCCAGCCGCGCGTGTAGCGATCCTCAACGATTCGTTCCATCGTGTCCGTCCTGTGCCGATAAAGAGTGAGAAGGATTCGTCCGTCGTTCCGTTTCCCGTTCCCGCACCTCGTAGTACGCGATCTTGTCGCCGATCGCGTCGAGGCTCGCCTGCAGCTCCGCGATATGCGCACGCACCGCGTCGCGATGCGCGACCAGCAAGTCGCGCCGCGCGCCGAACGTCGACTCGCCCTGCTCGCGCAGCACCGCGAACGCCTGCATCTGCGCGATCGGCATGCCGGTCGCCTTCAGGCGCATCACGAAGGCCAGCCAGTCAAGGTCGGCCGGCGCATAGAGCCGGTGCCCTGCCGCCGTGCGCGAGATCGCGCGCAGCAGCCCGGCCTGCTCGTAATACCGCAACGTGTGCGTCGACACGCCCGTCAGTTCAGCGACTTGCCCGATCGTCAGCGGACCGGCGGCGGAGGGTTGGGATACGGTTTTCGACATGGCAGGAACAAGGTTAGGAGTTAGAGTTCACTCTAAGTCAAGCATTGTCTGACGGCCAGTGCGGCGTTTTTCCGCAACCCCCTCCCGATCCCCCGGCGACACCGTAAAGAATCGTCAAAATCGGCGCCCGGCATCGGGTTCGGCCTTTACAGCACCGCAAGCCTTCAGCAAGATTCGGTCAGCCTGTCTCAAAAAGGGCACGCATTTGTCCTATGCTTAACGGCGACGCCCGGCCAACTCGCACGTCGCCGTCCGTTGCAACGACCATTCATCCGTCAGAACCAGGGAGCCTTTGCCATGCTGAAAAAGCTGCTGATGCTGTTCGTCGCGCTATCGCTGTCGCTTGCCGCAGGCCTTGCCGCGGCCGTCGAAGTCAACACGGCCGACCAGGCCGCGCTCGAATCCGTGAAGGGGCTCGGGCCCGTGAAGTCGAAGGCGATCATCGACGAACGCACCAAGAACGGCCCGTTCAAGGACGCCGACGATCTCGCGAACCGCGTGAAGGGCCTCGGCACCAAGTCGGTCGGGCATCTCGAGGAAAACGGCCTGACGATCGGCGGCGCGTCGACGCCGCCGAAGGGCGTGAAGCTGTCGAAGCCGGCCGCGACGACGTCGGCGACCACGTCGACCACGACGTCGGCAGGCACCGCCTCGACGTCCACGACCGCGACGGCGGGCACGACGACCGCCGCGCCCGCGCCGGCGGCAAGCGCACCGGACGCGGCCGCCAAACCGGCCAAGACCAAGCGCGCATCGAAGAAGGAAAAGGCGGCAGCGGCGGCAGCGGCATCCGCCGACGCGGGTGCGAGCGCACCGGCGGCCGCGTCGTCCACGAAGGCGACGAAGGGTTCGAAGAAGAAGAGCAAGAAGGACAAGGCAGCCTCCGCCGCCGCGGCGTCGGGCGCCTGATGTGCGCCGCGCGCGCGACGGCGTGCGCGCGGCATTCGTTCAACGGGCGCCGTCGTCACGACGCCCTTTTCAGTGAAGGTGAAGAACCATGGGTCTCCTCGACATCGTTGGCGGTCTGATCGGCGGCCAGGCCGGCGGCAACTCGCAAAGCGCGCTGATCACGACCGCGCTCGAATTCATCAACAACCAGCCGGGCGGCCTGAACGGGCTGATCGAGAAGTTCAAGGCCGGCGGCGCCGGCGAGATCATCGGTTCGTGGGTCGGCACCGGCGAAAACCAGCCGATCTCGCCGGACACGCTGCAGAACGTGCTCGGCTCGGACGTCGTCGGCTCGCTCGCGAGCAAGGTCGGCATCGATCCGTCGCAGGCGTCGTCGATCCTCGCGCAGGTGCTGCCGCACGTCGTCAACGGCGCGACGCCGAACGGCGAAGTGCCGGCCAGCGGCCAGGTGGACACGGCGAACGTGCTCGGCACGCTCACGCAGCTCGCCGGCATGTTCGGCGGCAACAAGCAGGCGTAAGCCCGCCGCGCAGCGGCCAGCAGCCCGCATGGCGGTTTCGGCCGCTCCATATGCAAACACCCCGCCGAGGCGGGGTGTTCGTTTTTGCGCCCGGCGCGAACCGGGCATGCTGCCGATGGCAGGCGATCAGTGCACGACGCGGTCGAACACGAACTGGCCGTCGTTGACGTCGACCGGGATCACGTCCTTCGGACCGAAGCGGCCCGCGAGGATCAGCTTCGCGACCGGATTCTCGATCTCCTGCTGGATCGCGCGCTTCAGCGGCCGCGCACCGAACACCGGATCGTAGCCGACCTTCGCGATCTGTTCGAGCGCGGCAGGCGACACGTCGAGCGCCATGTCGAGCTTCGCGAGCCGGTCGTGCAGGCGCGCCAGCTGGATCTTCG
The DNA here is from genome assembly GCF_902832985.1 of Burkholderia sp. BCC0097. Taxonomy (NCBI): domain Bacteria; kingdom Pseudomonadati; phylum Pseudomonadota; class Betaproteobacteria; order Burkholderiales; family Burkholderiaceae; genus Burkholderia; species Burkholderia sp. BCC0097. The sequence continues at coordinate 549,608 of NZ_CADFDM010000005.1, read as the reverse complement.
CGATCGACTCGATGTTGCTGCGGTCGAGCGCATGGAACACCACGACGTCATCGATCCGGTTCAGGAACTCGGGGCGGAAATGCTGCTTCACCTCGAGCCACACCGCGTCCTTGATCTCGTCCTGCGGCGCGCCCGTCATCGCCTGAATCACCTGCGAGCCGAGGTTCGACGTCATCACGATGACCGTGTTCTTGAAGTCGACCGTGCGCCCTTGCCCGTCGGTCATGCGGCCGTCGTCGAGCACCTGCAGCAGCACGTTGAACACGTCCGGATGCGCCTTCTCGATCTCGTCGAGCAGGATCACGCTGTACGGCTTGCGGCGCACGGCTTCCGTCAGGTAGCCGCCTTCCTCGTAGCCGACGTAGCCCGGCGGCGCGCCGATCAACCGCGCGACACTGTGCTTCTCCATGAACTCGCTCATGTCGATGCGGATCAGATGCTCTTCCGAATCGAACAGGAACGACGCCAGCGCCTTGCACAGCTCGGTCTTGCCGACCCCCGTCGGGCCGAGGAACAGGAACGAGCCGTACGGACGGTTCGGATCGGCGAGACCCGCGCGCGAACGACGGATCGCGTCGGCCACCGCGCTGATCGCCTCGTCCTGGCCGACCACGCGCTCGTGCAGCTTTTCCTCGATGTGCAGCAGCTTCTCGCGTTCGCCCTGCATCATCCGCGACACGGGAATGCCCGTCGAACGCGACACGACTTCCGCGATTTCCTCGGCGCCGACCTGCGTGCGCAGCAGGCGCGGGCGCGTCGGGTTGTGCTGCTCCTGCTCTTCGGCCTGCGTGACCTGCTTCAGTTGCGCCTCGAGTTGCGGCAGCTTGCCGTACTGCAGCTCGGCGACCTTCTCGAGCTTGCCTTCACGCTGCAGGCGCGCGATGTCGGCCCGCACCTTCTCGATATCTTCCTTGAGCTGCGCGCTGCCCTGCACCGCGGCCTTCTCGGCGGTCCAGATCTCTTCCAGGTCCGAATATTCGCGGCCGAGGCGATCGATTTCTTCCTCGATCAGCTGCAGGCGCTTCTGCGACGCTTCGTCCTGCTCCTTCTTCACGGCTTCGCGCTCGATCTTCAGCTGGATCAGACGACGGTCGAGCTTGTCCATCTCTTCGGGCTTCGAATCGATTTCCATCTTGATCTTCGAAGCGGCTTCGTCGATCAGGTCGATCGCCTTGTCGGGCAGGAAGCGGTCGGTGATGTAGCGATGCGACAGCTCGGCCGCGGCGACGATCGCCGGGTCGGTGATGTCGACACCGTGGTGCAGTTCGTACTTCTCCTGCAGCCCGCGCAGGATCGCGATCGTCGCCTCGACGCTCGGCTCGTCGACGAGCACCTTCTGGAAGCGGCGTTCGAGCGCGGCGTCCTTCTCGATGTACTTGCGGTATTCGTCGAGCGTGGTCGCGCCGATGCAGTGCAGCTCGCCGCGCGACAGCGCCGGCTTCAGCATGTTGCCCGCATCCATCGCGCCTTCGGCCTTGCCCGCGCCGACCATCGTGTGGATTTCGTCGATGAAGACGATCGTCCGGCCTTCGTCCTTCGCGATGTCGTTGAGCACCGCCTTCAGGCGCTCCTCGAACTCGCCGCGGTACTTCGCGCCGGCGAGCAGCGCGGCCATGTCGAGCGACAGCACACGCTTGCCCTTCAGCGTCTCGGGCACTTCGCCGTTGACGATCCGCTGCGCGAGCCCTTCGACGATTGCCGTCTTGCCGACGCCCGGCTCGCCGATCAGCACCGGGTTGTTCTTGGTGCGGCGCTGCAGGATCTGGATCGAGCGGCGGATTTCGTCGTCGCGGCCGATCACCGGATCGAGCTTGCCCGCGCGGGCGCGCTCGGTCAGGTCGACCGTGTATTTCTTCAGCGCCTCGCGCTGGCTTTCCGCATCCTGGCTGTGCACCTGCGAGCCGCCGCGCACCGCGGCGATCGCGGATTCGAGCGACTTGCGCGTGAGGCCGTGCTGGCGCGCGAGCTTGCCCGCTTCGCCCTTGTCGTCGGACACGGCGAGCAGGAACATCTCGCTCGCGATGAACGTGTCGTTGAGCTTCTGCGCTTCCTTGTCGGCCTGGTTCAGCAGCCCGGCCAACTCACGGCCGATCTGGATGTCGCCGCCCGTGCCCGTTACTTGCGGCAGGCGCGAAATGGCTTCGTTCAGCGCGCCTTGCAGCGCCTGCACGTGAACGCCCGCGCGCGACATCAGCGAGCGGGCCGAGCCGTCCTGCTGCGCGACCAGCGCCGCGAGCACGTGAACGGGTTCGATGTATTGATTGTCGCGGCCTGCCGCAAGGCTTTGTGCATCCGCGAGAGCTTCCTGGAACTTGGTGGTGAGCTTGTCGATTCTCATTTAGTCGAGACCTCCAATTTTCGATTAACACCAAGATGAGGATGGTTATGCGGCTTTCAAGCGAAATTCGGGTTGATTCAGCGCAAAAATTGCCGGATCGCCGGCAAGCGGCCCGGCGACGCAAGGGGGTGGGCACGCGGCGCCCGCGTGTCAGTGGGCGTCGGACGACGGCTCGGCGGCCGCCGACGCTTCGCCCGGTGCCGATGCGGCACGCACGAGCGCGACCGGACGAATGCCGAGCAGCGCCGCGAGCGGCGAGCCGGGCTCGGCCAGTTCGCCGAGCGTGTGACGATCGAGTTCCGCGAAGAACGCATCGAGCGCGACCGCCAGTACGCCCTTCAGCCGGCACTGCGGCTCGATCACGCAGCCGCGCGAGTCGCTGCCGTCGGACGAAAAGCAGCCGACCAGCGCGAAGTCGTTCTCGGTCGCCCGCACGACCTGGCCGACCGTCAATCGCAGTGAATCGGCGAATAGCCGCAGCCCACCGTTGCGCCCGCGCACGGTGTCGACCCAGCCGAGCTCGCCGAGCTGCTGGACGACTTTCATCAGATGGTTCTTCGAGATGCCGTAGGCGTCCGAGATCTCCTGGATCGTCGCGAGCCCTTCGCCGCGCACCGCCAGGTACAGCATCACGCGCAGCGAATAGTCGGTGTAGTCGGTGAGTCTCATGAGCGAATACGGAAAATATCGATCGTGCCCCGATTAGATGAACCGGGCCGATCGATGGCGCCGTTGCGCGGCCCCGGGTTGCCGGGATCGCGTGCGCGCAATAAGATGCGTGACATCTACACGTTTTCCAGGGGTTATTGGACGCTATTTTGCGTCAAAATCCGGCCGGCGTCCTGCTCGTCACCCGCGCCGCCGCCCCGCCGCTGCCCCGATCTACCGGCCCTTTTTGTCATGACTGCCCTGCCCGCCTCGCCCGAACCCGCACCGGCCCGCCCCCGCGACGCCGAGCCGACCGTAGACAACATCCGCGATCTTGTCTACGCGTTCTACGACCGCGTTCGCGCCGATCCGCTGCTCGGGCCCGTGTTCGACGCGAAGCTCGCCGGCCGCTGGGACGACCATTTGCCGAAGATGGTGACGTTCTGGTCAAGCCTCGTGCTCGGCACCAAGGGCTATCGCGGCAACGTGCAACAGGCGCACCAGCCGCTCGACGGCGTCGAACCGGCCCATTTCAGCCGCTGGCTGTCGCTGTTCCTGAAAACGGTCGAAGCGCGCTACGCGCCGCCTGCGGCGATCCGCTTCATGGAGCCCGCGCTGCGGATCGCGCAGAGCCTGCAGTTGAGCCGGTTCGGCTGGGATTACCGGATTCCGCCCGAGCAGCAGGCGCTGCTCGACGCGATCGCGCCGCGCCGCCGCGACGCGGGCGACGATCCGCACGCGTTGCCGTCGCGCGCCCGCGGCGAGCCGTTTCCGACGAAGATCATCGGGCGCGGCGTCGACCCGGACGCGTAACGCCCGTCGTGCGCGACACCGGTGCGCATGCGGCACATCGCCGCACCGCTCGCGCGCCGCGCTCAGCGCGACGTATTGCCCGACTCGACGCCCCAGCGCGCGAGCGCAGCGTCGTCGGTACTGCGCGCATCGACCCAGCGCTCGCCGTCCGGCGTCGTTTCCTTCTTCCAGAACGGCGCTTCGGTCTTCAGATAGTCCATCACGAATTCGCACGACGCGAACGCATCGCCGCGGTGCGACGCGACCGTCGCGACCATCACGATCTGGTCGAGCGGCAGCAGCCTGCCGACGCGGTGCACGATCGCGACGTCGATGCCCGGCCAGCGCCGGCCGGCCTCCGCCGCGATCCGCTCGAGCGCCTTCTCGGTCATGCCGGGATAGTGCTCGAGCTCCATCGCGGCGACTGCATCGCCTTCGTTCAGGTCGCGCACCGTGCCGACGAAGCACGCAAGCGCACCGATCTTCGGGTTGCGCGCACGCAATGCCGCCACTTCGGCATTCAGGTCGAAATCGTCGGCCTGGACTCGTATCGTTGCCATCGCCCGCCCTCAGCCGCCCGTCACCGGCGGGAAGAACGCGACTTCGCAGCCCTCGGTGAGCCGCGTGTCGGGATCGGTCATCTCGTGGTTGCACGCCATGCGCAACGCGCGCCCTTCGGCCAGCGTGTCGGCCCATGCGCCACCGCGCACGCGCAGCCATGCGCGCACGTCGCCGACGGTCGTCACGCTGTCCGGCACGTTGGCTTCTTCATCGGCCACGCCCAGCGCCTCGCGCACGCTTGCAAAAAATTTCAGTTGAATCTTCATGGTTCGGGAAGCCGTCGCGTTACGACAGTAATTCGGAAAACGGAATGAAACGCACGGTCTCACCTGCGCTGATCGCGTGCTGCGGCGGATTGTCGATCAGGCCGTCGCCCCAGACCGTCGACGTCAGCACGGCCGAGCTCTGGTTCGGGAACAGGTCGAGACCGCCGGCCGCGTTGACGCGCGCACGCAGGAATTCGTTGCGCCGGTCGCCCTTGCTCTGCGAAAAATCGGCACGCAGCGACAACGCGCGCGGCGCGACGTCGCGCACGCCGGACAGGCGCAGCAGGAACGGCCGCACGAACAGCAGGAACGTGACGAAGCTCGAGACGGGGTTGCCGGGCAGCCCGATGAAGTGCGCGTCGGCGCGCTCGTCGCCGCGGCGCACCGCGCCGTACGCGAGCGGCTTGCCGGGCTTCATCGCGATCTGCCACAGCGCGAGCCGCCCTTCGGCCTCGACGGCCGGCTTCACGTGATCCTCGTCGCCGACCGACACGCCGCCGCTCGTCAGGATCACGTCGTGATCGCGGGCAGCCTCGCGCAGCGTGTCGCGCGTCGCGGCGAGCGAGTCGGGCACGATCCCGTAGTCGGTCACGTGACAGCCGAGCCGCTCCAGCAGCCCGCGCAGCGTGAAGCGGTTCGAGTTGTAGATCGCGCCGGGCTTCAGCGGCTCGCCCGGCATCGTCAGTTCGTCGCCGGTGAAGAACACCGCCACGCGAATCCGCCGCGCGACCGACAACTCCGCGCAGCCGACCGATGCGGCAAGACCCAGCGCATGCGGCGTGAGCCGCGTGCCGGCCGGCAAGATCACCGCACCCTGGCGGATGTCCGCGCCCTGCGCGGTGATCCATTCACCGGCCTTCGGCGTGTGCAGGATCTCGACTGCGTCGCCGTCGGCCGCTGCCTGCTCCTGCATCACGACGGCGTCGGCGCCGGGCGGCACCGTCGCGCCGGTGAAGATCCGCGCGGCCGTGCCGGCCGCAAGCGGTTGCGCCGGCTGGCCGGCCGGAATGCGCTGCGACACCGGCAAGCGCCGATCGCCGTGCAGCAAATCGGCGACGCGCACCGCATAGCCGTCCATCGCGCTGGTATGCATCGGCGGCACGTCGAGCGGCGAGCTCACGTCGGCCGCCAGCACGCGGCCGAGCGCATCGAGCGTGGCGACGGTTTCGGCGCCTGGCAGCGGCTTCGCGGCATCGAGCAGCGCGGCGAGCGCCTCGGCGGTCGACAGCATCGGCGCGCGCGGCGCCGCGGGATTCGGGTTCGACATCGATGGAATCGGGGATCGTTGGAATCAATACGTCATTGTAGCGACGCCGTCATGCGAACGCGCGATATGGCGGGCATGCGAAGACTGTGATCAGCGCTAACGCGCGGGTCTGGCACTTGTTTCGCGCGACGGACGATGTCCGCGTGCCCAACCCGCGTGCCAAACGAAACGGCCGGAACCCCGATCCGTTCAACGAATCGGCGTTCCGGCCGTCCTGCGCCGCCGGGCCCGCGGGCCCGGCCGTGCGTCATGCGCCCGTATGGGCGGCGATGAAGTCCTTCACCTGCTGCGCGTCGGCCTTCACGACCTCGAAGCGCTGCGGCAGCGCCTCGAGCCCGTCGAAGGCGGCCGGCCGCTCGGCTTCGCGATCGAGCGCTTCTCGGATCGTCTCGCCGAACTTGATCGGCTGCGCCGTCTCGAGCACGACCATCGGCACACCGGCCTCCAGATGCTCGCGCGCGACCTTCACGCCGTCGGCCGTATGCGTATCGATCATCGTGTCGTAGCGCGAGAACACGTCGCGGATGGTCGCGATGCGGTCGGCATGGCTGCTGCGGCCCGACACGAAGCCGAATTCGGCGACGCGTGCAAAATCGCCGCTTGCCGCGAGATCGAAGCCGCCCTTCTCCTCGACGTCGCGGAACAGTTGCATCACGCGCGCCGGATCGCGGCCGAGCAGGTCGAACACGAAGCGCTCGAAGTTCGATGCCTTCGAGATGTCCATGCTCGGGCTGCTCGTGTGATAGGTGTGCTCGGCGCTGCGCACGCGATACGCGCCGGTGCGGAAGAATTCGTCGAGCACGTCGTTCTCGTTGGTCGCGACCACCAGCTTCGCGATCGGCAGCCCCATCATCCGCGCGATGTGGCCCGCGCAGACGTTGCCGAAGTTGCCCGACGGCACCGTGAACGACACGCGCTCGTCGTTCGACTGCGTCGCCGCGAAGTAGCCCTTGAAGTAGTACACGACCTGCGCGACGACGCGCGCCCAGTTGATCGAGTTGACGGTGCCGATCTTCTGCTGCGCCTTGAACGCGTGATCGTTCGACACGGCCTTCACGATGTCCTGGCAGTCGTCGAACACGCCTTCGACCGCGAGGTTGAAGATGTTCGGGTCCTGCAGGCTGAACATCTGCGCCGTCTGGAACGCGCTCATCTTCTTGTGCGGCGACAGCATGAACACGCGCACGCCGGCCTTGCCGCGCATCGCGTATTCGGCCGCGCTGCCGGTGTCGCCCGACGTCGCGCCGAGGATGTTCAGCGCTTCGCCGTGCTTCGCGAGCGTGTACTCGAACAGGTTGCCGAGCAGCTGCATCGCCATGTCCTTGAACGCGAGCGTCGGGCCGTTCGACAGTTCGAGCAGCGACAGCGCCGCGCCGTGTTCGGTGCCGAGCGTCTTCAGCGGCGTGATGTCGGACGCGTTCTCGCCGTGGCGCGTGTTGCTGTACACGGCAGCCGTGTAAGTGCGGCGCGTGATCGCGCGCAGGTCGTCGGCCGGCACGTCGTCGCAGAACTTCGACAGGATCTCGAACGCGAGATCCGCGTACGACAGCGTGCGCCAGCGCGCAAGCTCGTCGGCGGACACCTTCGGATACTCGGCCGGCAGGTAGAGCCCGCCGTCCTTCGCGAGACCGCCGAGCAGGATGTCGGAGAACGTATGGCGCTCGCCGATGCCGGCGCCGCGCGTGGAGATGTAGTTCATGTCGTCCTCGGATCAGTTCAGCGCTTCCATGCGCAGCTTCGTTACCTTCGAGACCACCGTCGCCAGGCTCTCGATCTGCGCGATCGCCGCATTGACGTTCTTCTCGACCGTCTCGTGCGTGATCAGGATGATGTCGGTCTCGCCGTTGGCGCCGTCGATCTGCTCCGACTCCTTCTGCAGCAGCGCGTCGATCGAGATGCCCGATTCGGCGAGGATGCGCGTGATCGCGGCGAGCACGCCGGTCTGGTCGGCCACGCGCAGGCGCAGGTAATAGCCGCTCGTCACTTCCTCGATCGGCAAAATCGGCGTGTTCGACAGGCTGTCCGGCTGGAATGCGAGGTGCGGCACGCGATGCTCGGGGTCCGCCGTGTGCAGGCGCGTGACGTCGACGAGATCCGCGACGACCGCCGACGCGGTCGGCTCCGCGCCCGCGCCCTTGCCGTAGTACAGCGTCGTGCCGACTGCATCGCCGTGCACGACGACCGCGTTCATCGCGCCCTCGACGTTCGCGAGCAGGCGCTTTTCCGGGATCAGCGTCGGGTGCACGCGCAGCTCGATGCCGTTGGCGGCGCGGCGCGCGATGCCGAGCAGCTTGATCCGGTAGCCGAGCTCTTCCGCGTAGCGGATGTCGGTCGCGTCGAGCTTGCTGATGCCCTCGACGTACGCGCGGTCGAACTGCACCGGCACGCCGAACGCGATCGCGCTCATGATCGTCGCCTTGTGCGCGGCGTCGACGCCTTCGATGTCGAAGGTCGGATCGGCTTCCGCGTAGCCGAGCTCCTGCGCGGCCTTCAGCGCGGTCGCGAAGTCGAGCCCGCGGTCGCGCATTTCCGACAGGATGTAGTTCGTCGTGCCGTTGATGATGCCGGCGATGTACTGGATGCGGTTCGCGGTCAGGCCTTCGCGCAGCGCCTTGATGATCGGGATGCCGCCGGCGACGGCCGCCTCGAACGCGACCATCACGCCCTTCTCGCGCGCGGCTTCGAAGATCTCGGTGCCGTGCACCGCGAGCAGCGCCTTGTTCGCCGTCACGACGTGCTTGCCGTTCGCGATCGCGCGCAGCACGAGCTCGCGCGCGATGCCCGTGCCGCCGATCATCTCGGCGACGATCGCGATCGACGGATCGTCGACGACCGCGTTGAAATCGTCGGTGATCTGCGCGGTGCCGGCGTCACCGCCGAGCGCCGCCTGCGCCTTGGCCGGGTTGCGCACGGCAATACGCGCGACCTCGATGCCGCGCCCCGCGCGTCGTTTGATTTCTTCCTGGTTGCGGTGCAACACCGTGAAGGTGCCGCTGCCGACGGTGCCGAAGCCCAACAGGCCAACTTTGATCGGTTCCATGCTGCGTGTGATCGATGAGTAAGAAGTAGTGAGTTGCGTATGGCCCTGCCCGCTCAGACCGAATGGCGCTTGCGGTAGCCGTCGAGGAAGCGTGCGATCCGGTTGATCGAATCGGCCAGGTCGTCGAGGTTCGGCAGGAAGACCACGCGGAAGTGGTCCGGCGTCGCCCAGTTGAAACCCGTGCCCTGTACGAGCAGCACGCGCTCCTCGAGCAACAGGTCGAGAATGAACTGCTGGTCGTTCTGGATCGGGTAAAGCTTCGGGTCGAGGCGCGGGAACATATACAGCGCGGCCTGCGGCTTCACGCAGGTCACGCCCGGGATCGACGTCAGCATGTCATACGCGAGTTCGCGCTGCTTGTACAGGCGCCCGCTCGGCACGATCAGCTCGTTGATGCTCTGGTAGCCGCCGAGCGCCGTCTGGATCGCGAACTGGCCGGGCACGTTCGCGCACAGGCGCATCGACGACAGGATGCCGAGCCCTTCGAGGTAGTCCTTCGCGCGCCGGCGGTTGTCGCCGCCGAGGCCCGACACGGCCATCCAGCCCGCGCGGTAGCCGCACGAGCGATAGCTCTTCGACAGGCTGTTGAACGTGACGGTGATCACATCCTCCGACAGCGAACCCAGCGCCGTATGCTCGAGGCCGTCGTAGACGATCTTGTCGTAGACCTCGTCGGCGAACACGATCAGCCCGTGCTGGCGCGCGATCTCGAGCAGTTCGAGCAGCAATTCGTCGGAATAAAGCGCGCCGGTCGGATTGTTCGGGTTGATCACGACGATCGCCTTCGTGTTCGGCGTGATCTTGCTGCGGATGTCGTCGGGATCGGGCATCCACGCGTTCTGCTCGTCGCACACGTAGTGCACGGGCGTGCCGCCCGACAGGCTCACGGCCGCCGTCCACAGCGGGTAGTCGGGCGCGGGCAGCAGCACTTCGTCGCCGTCGTTCAGGAGCGCCTGGGTCGCCATCACGATCAGCTCGGACGCGCCGTTGCCGATGTAGATGTCGTCGAGGCCGACGCCGACGACGCCCTTTTCCTGCGTGTAGTGCATCACCGCCTTGCGCGCTGAGAACACGCCCTTCGAATCCGAATAGCCGGACGACGCCGGCAGGTTGCGGATCATGTCCTGGATGATCTCGTCCGGCGCGTCGAAACCGAACGGCGCGAGGTTGCCGATGTTCAGCTTGATGATGCGGTGGCCTTCTTCCTCGAGGCGCTTCGCGTGCTCGAGCACCGGGCCACGGATGTCGTAGCAGACGTTGAGCAGCTTGTTCGACTTCTGAATCGGTTTCACGACGACACGGTTCCTGGGTTGGCCTTGCGGCCGGGGGGACGGGATCAAAACTGGAAAGCGGCCGGTCTGTGCGCGCTGTCTAGGCTGGGAAAAAGCGGCGGTCGGACGCGGCTTGTGGCGACGCACGACGCAAGTGGCGCCCGGGGGCGACCAAAAAGTTATAATTTAGCGGATTTTGGCCGACTTTCGCAATGCACCATAGCCGCGCCGGGCCCGCGCCGTCGGGCGTCCGCGCGTGCCCCGGCGCGCGAAACCGGCCAGCGGGGCCCCTGCGGCCCGGCCGATCCATTCCCCTACGGAACCGCGGAATACCGATTTGAAACTGCACCAGGACACGAGCGGCGCGCTCAACACCGTCACCGGCTACGGCCCCGATTATGTCGACGTCAATCTCGAACGCCATGAAACGAGCGTCATCGTGCTGCCCGGCGCGCCGGTCCAGGCCTGGCCCGTGTCGTCGTTCGAGGCGCTCGCTCCCGAGCATTTCGCGATGCTGCTCGACCCGACGCCCGAACTCGTGATCTTCGGCAGCGGCGCGCGGCTGCGCTTCCCGCACCCGCGCCTCGTCGCGGCGCTCACCGCGAAACGGATCGGCGTCGAGACGATGGATTTCCAGGCCGCCTGCCGCACCTACAACATCCTGATGGCCGAGGGCCGCAAAGTCGCCGCCGCGCTCTTAATTGAACGTTAATCCCCGATGCGGTAAAACTCGGGCCGGCGCAGCGGGTCGATCCCCCGATCGGCCCGGCCAGGCCGCCCGCCCCCGGCGCTGCCCGCCGGCGGCCCCGTCACAACAACCAACAGGCTGAAAACCCATGAACGATACGCCGTCGAGGCTACCGCTCAATCGCATCACGCTCGTCCTCCTGCTCGTCGCGCTCGCGATCGTCTGGTTCGCGCCGCTCGGGCTGCGCCACCTGATCCCCAGCGACGAAGGCCGCTATGCGGAAATGGCGCGCGAGATGTTCGTCACCGGCGACTGGATCACGCCGCGCTACAACGGCTACAAATACTTCGAGAAGCCGCCGCTGCAGACCTGGCTGAACGCGCTGACGTTCGCGTGGTTCGGTATCGGCGAATGGCAGGCGCGCCTCTACACGGCCGTCGCGAGCTTCGCCGGCGTGCTGCTCGTCGGCTACACCGGCGCGCGCCTGTTCAACCCGCTGTCAGGTTTCCTCGCGGCCGTCGTGCTGGCCAGCGCGCCGTACTGGAATCTGATGGGCCACTTCAACGCGCTCGACATGGGGCTCGCGTTCTGGATGGCGCTGTCGCTCTGCTCGCTGCTGCTCGCGCAGCGGCCCGGGCTGCGCCCGGCGGCGGTACGCGGCTGGATGTGGGCGTGCTGGGCCGCGATGGCGTTCGCGGTGCTGTCCAAGGGCCTCGTCGGGCTGATCCTGCCCGGCGCCGTGCTCGTGCTGTATACGCTGATCGCGCGCGACTGGGCGCTGTGGAAGCGCCTGTATCTCGTCAGCGGCCTCGTGATCTTCTTTGCGATCGTCACGCCGTGGTTCGTGCTGGTCCAGCAGCGCAACCCCGAGTTCTTCAACTTCTTCTTCGTCGTCCAGCAGTTCCGCCGGTACCTGACCCCGGAACAGAACCGCCCGGGCCCGCTGTACTACTTCGTGCCCGTGCTGCTGGTCGGCTTCCTGCCGTGGCTGTCGGTCGCGTGGCAAAGCATCCGCCATGCGCTGCGCATGCCGCGCCAGCCCAACGGCTTCTCGCCGATGCTCGTGCTGCTGATCTGGAGCGCGTTCATCTTCCTGTTCTTCAGCGCGTCGCACTCGAAGCTGATCTCGTACGTGCTGCCGGTCGCGCCGGCGCTCGCGCTGATCATCGGCGCTTACCTGCCGCTGATGACGGCCGACCGCTTCCGCCGCCACCTGCTCGGCTACCTCGTGTTCTTCGTCGCCGCGGCGTTCGGGATCATCTTCCTCGCGTACCAGGGCGACGCCCGCACGCCGAACGCGCTGTACCGGGCGTTCCAGATGTGGCTGTACGCCGGCCTCGCGGTCTCGGCCGCGCTGACGCTCGCGGCCGCCTGGCTGAACCGCCGCGCGGGCGTGGCCGCCGCGCTCGCGGCGTTCGGCGCCGCGTGGCTCGCGTTCGGCACGATCGGCGGCACCGGGCACGACGAGTTCGGCCGCTACAGCTCGGGCGCGCTGCTGGCACCGGCCGTGCGCGCCGAACTGGCGAAGCTGCCGCCCGACACGCCGTTCTACTCGATCGAAATGCTCGATCACACGTTCCCGTTCTACATGGGCCACACGACGATCATGGTCCAGCGCCAGGACGAGCTCGCGTTCGGGATCTCGGTCGAGCCGAACAAGTGGGTCCCGACCGTCGGCGAATGGATCACGCGCTGGAAGCAGGACACCCATGCGCTCGCGATCATGCCGCCCGGCCAGTACGACGCGCTGGTCAAGGAAGGCGTGCCGATGCGCGTGATCGCGCGCGACAACCGCCGCGTGATCGTCGAGAAACCGCAATCGTAAGGACGTCCCCCGCATGAACCCCGTTTCGTTCGTCTGCATCGTCACCGGCGTGATGCTCAACGCCTGTGCGCAACTTCTGCTGAAAGCCGGCGTCAACGCCGTTGGACACTTCGAATTCAGCCGTGCGAACATCCTCCCGGTCGGCCTGAAGATCGCGACCCAGCTGCCGATCATCGGTGGGCTCGGCTGCTACGTGCTGAGCGTCGTGGTGTGGATCGTCGGGCTGTCGCGGGTCGACGTGTCGATCGCGTATCCGATGCTGTCGCTCGGCTACGTGGTCAATGCGTTCGCGGCGTGGTACCTGTTCGGCGAGGTGCTGTCGGTCCAGAAGCTCGTCGGCATCGGCATCATCCTGATCGGTGTGCTCGTGCTGGCGCGCAGTTGAGCGCGGCCCGCGGCGTTAAGCGTCCGCCTACAAAAAATCACGGTACGAATCCGCCAACCGGTGTTTAATGCCGGTTTCGGGCGGATCGCCCGACCCTTTTATTACACGCCATTACAGGCCAAACGCGTTCATGAGCCAGACTACCGCTCCGTTTCTGCCGTTCACCCGCCCCGAAATCGATGAGGAAACCATCCAGGGCGTCGTCGACGTGTTGCGCTCGGGCTGGATCACCACCGGCCCGCAGTGCCAGAAATTCGAGGCCGCGCTGTCCGAGTACTGCGGCGGCCGTCCGGTCCGCGCCTTCAATTCGGGCACCTGCACGCTCGAGATCGGCCTGCGCATCGCCGGCGTCGGCCCCGGCGACGAGGTGATCACGACGCCGGCGTCGTGGGTCTCGACCAGCAACGTGATCATCGAGACGGGCGCGACGCCCGTGTTCGCGGACATCGACCCCGTCACGCGCAACATCGACCTCGACAAGCTCGAGCAGGCGATCACGCCGCGCACCAAGGCGATCATCCCCGTGTTCCTGTCCGGCCTGCCGGTCGACATGGACCGCCTGTACGCGATCGCCCGCGCGCACGACCTGCGCGTGATCGAGGATGCCGCGCAGGCATTCGGCTCGACGTGGAACGGCAAGCGCATCGGCGCGATCGGCGACATCGTGTCGTTCAGCTTCCACGCGAACAAGAACCTGACGACGATCGAAGGCGGCGCGCTCGTGCTGAACAACGACGACGAAGCGGCGCTCGCGCAGAAGTACCGGCTGCAGGGCATCACGCGCACCGGCTTCGACGGGATGGACTGCGACGTGCTCGGCGGCAAGTACAACCTGACCGACGTCGCCGCGCGCGTCGGCCTCGGCCAGTTGCCGCACCTCGAGCGCTTCACCGCGCAGCGCCGTGCGCTCGCCCGTGCGTATTTCGCCGCGTTCGACGGCGGCGCGGCCGTGAAGCTCGGCCTCGGCCTGCCGGTCGCCGAATTCGAGAACGGCAACTGGCACATGTTCCTGGTCACGCTGCCGCTCGAGCGGCTGACGATCACGCGCGCCGAATTCATGGCGCAGATGAAGGAACGCGGCATCGGCACCGGAATCCACTATCCGGCGATCCATCTTTTCACGCTGTACCGTGCGCGCGGCTTCAAGGAGGGCATGTTCCCCCACGCCGAACGGTACGGTGCGTCGACCGTCACGCTGCCGCTGTTCACGCAGATGACGGAAGGCGACGTGCGTCGCGTGGTCGACGCCGTCAATCAGATTTGCGAACAATACGGAAAATAAGCGTACATGAGTCACCTTGAAGCACGCGCCGGGCATCCGGGCGCCGCGCATCTGGACGCCGGCCGGCCCGAAGTGTCGGTCATCATTCCCGTGTACAACGAGGAAGACGGCCTCGCCGCGCTGTTCGCGCGGCTGTATCCGGCGCTCGACGCCCTCGACACGTCGTACGAAGTGATCCTGATCAACGACGGCAGCCGCGACCGCTCGGCCGCGATGCTCGCCGATCAGTTCCACGTACGCCCCGACACGACGCGCATCGTGCTGCTCAACGGCAACTACGGCCAGCACATGGCGATCCTCGCGGGCTTCGCCCAGTCGCGCGGCGAGATCGTCATCACGCTCGACGCCGACCTGCAGAACCCCCCCGAGGAAATCGGCAAGCTGATCGCGAAGATGCGCGAGGGCTACGACTACGTCGGCTCGATCCGCAAGCAGCGCCAGGACAGCCTGTGGCGACGCAAGGCGTCGCAGATGATGAACCGGCTGCGCGAGCGCATCACGCGCATCAAGATGACCGACCAGGGCTGCATGCTGCGCGCGTACAGCCGCCGCATCATCGACACGATCAACGTGTGCGGCGAAGTCAACACGTTCATACCCGCGCTCGCGTACACGTTCGCGCAGAAGCCGACCGAAATCGAAGTCGCGCACGAGGAACGCTTCGCGGGCGAATCGAAATATTCGCTGTACAGCCTGATCCGGCTGAACTTCGACCTCGTGACGGGCTTCTCGGTCGTGCCGCTGCAGTGGCTGTCGTTCATCGGCGTGATCCTGTCGCTCGGCTCCGCCGCGCTGTTCGTGCTGCTGCTCGTGCGCCGATTCATCGTCGGCGCGGAAGTGCAAGGCGTGTTCACGCTGTTCGCGATCACGTTCTTCCTGCTGGGTGTGATCATCTTCGCGCTCGGCCTGCTCGGCGAATACGTCGGCCGCATCTACCAGCAGGTGCGCGCGCGTCCCCGCTACCTGATCCAGGCCGTGCTCGAGCAGCACGACGGCGTGCCGCCGGTGCCGGCCGCCGCGAACCGTCCGGGAGCCGGGCAATGAAGCCGCGCGCGGTCGTCTTCGCGTATCACAACGTCGGCGTGCGGTGCCTGCAGGTGCTGCTCGCGCGCGGCGTCGACGTCGCGCTGGTCGTCACGCACGAGGACAATCCGAACGAGAACATCTGGTTCGGCAGCGTTGCGGCCGTCGCGGCCGAGCACGGCATTCCGGTGCTCACGCCGGCCGATCCCGCCGATCCGGCGCTGCGCCGCGCGGTGTCCGACGCGCGGCCCGATTTCATCTTCTCGTTCTACTACCGCCACATGCTGCCGGTGGACCTGCTCGCGATCGCGCCGCGCGGCGCGTACAACATGCACGGCTCGCTGCTGCCGAAATACCGGGGTCGGGTACCGACCAACTGGGCCGTGCTGAACGGCGAAACGGAAACCGGCGCGACGCTGCACGAGATGGCTGCCAAACCCGACGCGGGCGCGATCATCGCCCAGACCGCGGTGCCGATCCTGCCGGACGACACGGCCGCGCAGGTATTCGACAAGGTCACGGTGGCCGCCGAGCAGACGCTCTGGCGTGTGTTGCCCGCGCTGCTCGCGGGCGAGGCGCCGCACTTGCCGAACGATCTCGCGACCGGCAGCTACTACGGCGGGCGCAAGCCGGAGGACGGCCGCGTCGACTGGTCGAAGCCGGCCGCGCAGGTCTACAACCTGGTGCGCGCGGTCGCGCCCCCGTATCCAGGTGCATTCACCGACGTCGCCGGCACGCGCTTCGTGATCGCCCGTGCGCGCCTCGCGGCGCCCGGCAGCGCGATCGCCGCGGCCGCGGCAGATTTGCCGCCCGGCCTGCACGTAAGCGATAATGCGCTATTCGGCGTCTGCGGCGACAGCCGGGCCCTATCCATTCTCGAACTCCGGCAGCAGCGCGACGGCAGCGAAACCGTCGTGACGCCCGCGGAATTCGCGCAGTTCATTCATTCTTCCCGTCATTCATGAAAGCAAAAAAAGTCCTGATCCTGGGTGTGAACGGCTTCATCGGCCATCACCTGTCGAAACGCATTCTTGAAACCACCGATTGGGAAGTGTTCGGCATGGACATGCAGACCGACCGGCTGGGCGACCTCGTCAACCACGAGCGGATGCATTTCTTCGAAGGCGACATCACGATCAACAAGGAGTGGGTCGAGTATCACGTGAAGAAGTGCGACGTGATCCTGCCGCTCGTCGCGATCGCCACGCCGGCCACCTACGTCCAGCAGCCGCTGCGCGTGTTCGAACTCGACTTCGAGGCGAACCTGCCGATCGTGCGCTCGGCCGTCAAGTACGGCAAACACCTGGTGTTCCCGTCGACCTCCGAGGTCTACGGCATGTGCTCGGACGAGCAGTTCGACCCGGACGCGTCGGCGCTCACCTACGGCCCGATCAACAAGCCGCGCTGGATCTACGCGTGCTCGAAGCAGCTGATGGACCGCGTGATCTGGGGTTACGGAATGGAAGGCCTGAACTTCACGCTGTTCCGTCCGTTCAACTGGATCGGCCCGGGCCTCGACTCGATCTACACGCCGAAGGAAGGCAGCTCGCGCGTGGTCACGCAGTTCCTCGGCCACATAGTGCGCGGCGAGAACATCAGCCTCGTCGACGGCGGCTCGCAGAAGCGCGCGTTCACCGATATCGGCGACGGCATCAGCGCGCTGATGAAGATCATCGAGAACAAGGGAGGCGTCGCGTCGGGCAAGATCTACAACATCGGGAATCCGAAGAACAACTTCTCGGTTCGCGAGCTCGCGCACAAGATGCTCGAACTGGCTGCGGAATTCCCCGAGTACGCCGATTCGGCCAAGCAGGTGAAGCTCGTCGAAACGACGTCGGGCGCCTACTACGGCAACGGCTACCAGGACGTGCAGAACCGCGTGCCGAAGATCGACAACACGATGCAGGAGCTCGGCTGGGCGCCGCAGGCGACGTTCGACGACGCGCTGCGCAACATCTTCGAAGCGTATCGCGGCCACGTCGCCGACGCGCGCGCGCTCGTCGAACAGCAAGGCTGACCGGGACGTTCGCTTGGCTCGTATCGTCCTCAAGATCGACGTCGACACGCTGCGCGGCACGCGCGAAGGCGTGCCGAACCTCGCGCGCATCTTCGATCGCTTCAATGCGCGCGCGACCTTCCTCTTCAGCCTCGGCCCGGATCACACCGGCTGGGCGCTGCGGCGCGTGTTCCGCCCTGGCTTCCTGAAGAAGGTGTCGCGCACGTCGGTGGTCGAACACTACGGCGTGAAGCAGC
The DNA here is from genome assembly GCF_902832985.1 of Burkholderia sp. BCC0097. NCBI lineage: Bacteria > Pseudomonadati > Pseudomonadota > Betaproteobacteria > Burkholderiales > Burkholderiaceae > Burkholderia > Burkholderia sp. BCC0097. The sequence continues at coordinate 531,969 of NZ_CADFDM010000005.1, read as the reverse complement.
TGATGTACGGCGTGCTGCTGCCCGGTCCCGACATCGGCCGCCGCGCGATCGCCGATATGCGCGCGATTCACGAGGCCGGCTTCGAATGCGGCATCCACACGTGGGATCACGTGTATTGGCAAGACAACGTGCGCGTGCGCGACCGCGACTGGACCGCGCGTGAAATGCAGAAGAGTCACGCGCGCTTCATCGAGATCTTCGGCGCGCCGCCCGTCACGCACGGCGCGGCCGGCTGGCAGATGAACGATGCCGCGTTCGAGCAGATCGACGCGTGGGGGATGCGCTACGCATCCGACGGTCGCGGCCACTCGCCGTACCTGCCCGTCGTCGGCGGCCGCACGCTGTCGCATGTGCAGATGCCGACCACGCTGCCGACGCTCGACGAAGTACTCGGCATCGACGGCGTCGACACGCACAACGTCGCCGCGCACATCCTCGCGTTCACTGCAACCAATCCGCACGACCAGGTGTTCACGCTGCATGCGGAGCTGGAAGGCCAGAAGCTCGCGCCCGTGTTCGAGCAACTGCTCGCCGGCTGGCGTGCGCAAGGCCACACGTTCGCGACGATGGGCGACTACCACGCGACGCTGGACCGCGACTCGCTGCCATCGTACCCTGTCACGTGGGGCGAAATCCCCGGCCGCTCCGGCGAACTGATCGTCCAGCCCGACTGAGTTCGCGCGCGAGCCGGCGTCGCCGCCCCGCCCTTGCGGCGCGCTGCCGCGACGCCCCGCCGAACCGCGCCGCCGCGGCGGCGCCTTCCATAACAACAGGAGAAACACGTGTCTGTCGAAGTTGACCGTCAAGTTCCCGATTTCACCGCACCGGCCACGGGCGGCGACGTTTCGCTGTCCGGCCTGAAGGGCAAGAAGCTCGTGCTGTACTTCTATCCGAAGGACAACACGCCAGGCTGCACGACCGAAGGGCTGCAGTTCCGCGATCTCTATCCGAAATTCAAGAAGGCTGGTGCGGAAGTCATCGGCGTGTCGCGCGACAGCCTGCGCTCGCACGACAATTTCAAGGCCAAGCTCGAACTGCCGTTCCCGCTGATCTCCGATGCCGACGAAGCGCTGTGCGCGCTGTTCGATGTCATCAAGATGAAGAAAATGTATGGCAAGGAAGTGCGCGGAATCGAGCGCTCGACGTTCCTGATCGACGCCGAAGGCGTGCTTCGCCAGGCATGGCGCGGCATCAAGGTACCGGGTCACGTGGACGACGTGCTAAAGGCTGTACAAGCGCTTTGAGGCGCGTTATATTGGGCCGCAATGAATGCCAGTTCGCCCCATATTTCTCGTAGCTGCGCCCGTGCCCGTTGCAATGCTTCCCGGCACCTGACGCGCACGACGGCATCAGCCGAGCCGCATGTCCCTGTCGACGGGGCAGCGGCTTTTTTTATGGAACGCGCGCCGGCCCTCCCCGGTCCGGCCTTTACCGCATCGAGGAGCTGATCGACACTTAGGCGAACCGGCTAGACGAAATTCCTGTGCGCCACCGCGCGCAAACTGCATGCGTCTACGTCACGCAGGATGCGATCAGCGGCGCACGCCATGCGACACGATTCCTCCCGAGGGACACCATGCCTTTGCCTACTCCCCCCAGCAAGCTCGGCAGCCTGCTGCCGCCCGACGAATACAAGGCGAAAGCGCGGCCCGCGAAAGCCGCGAAGAAATCCGCCGAAGGGGACGCATCCACAGCCGGTGACTATGGTCCGGCCAGCGTGGCCCAACCGATGATCGAAGCCGCGAACACGGCCGCGCCGCTGCGCGCCGTCGCGTCTTCGGCGCCCGACGCCGCGAGCGCGCCCGCACGCGGCCGCAAGACCAGGCAGACGGCCGCGTTGCTGCAGCCGCTACAGGCGCCTGCGGCCCCCGCGGCACCGGTCGTTGCACGCAACGACAAGCCGGCCGCCGGGAAACCGGCCGCCGCGCCCGCGCGCGATGCCGGCGCCGCGACGAAGTCGCGCAGCCGCAAGCCCGCCGAAGTCGAACAGCAGAAACTGTTCGTGCTCGACACCAACGTGCTGATGCACGACCCGAGCAGCCTCTTCCGCTTCGAGGAACACGACGTCTATCTGCCGATGATGACGCTCGAGGAACTCGACAACCACAAGAAGGGGATGTCCGAAGTCGCGCGTAACGCTCGTCAGGTCAGCCGCACGCTCGACGCGCTGGTCGCCGACGGCGGCCCGATCTCGGACGGCATCCCGCTGTCGCGCCTCGGCAGCCGCGAGGCGGTCGGCCGCCTGTACTTCCAGACGAAGCTCGCCGACATCGCGCCGGTCGAAGGCTTGCCCGCCGGCAAGGCCGACAACCAGATCCTCGGCGTCGTGCGCGCGCTGCAGCGCGACCGGCCCGACCGCCAGGTCGTGCTGGTGTCGAAAGACATCAACATGCGGATCAAGGCGCACGCGCTCGGCCTGCCCGCGGAAGACTACTTCAACGACCAGGTCCTCGAGGATTCGGATCTCCTGTACAACGGCGTGCGCGAACTGCCGCAGGACTTCTGGACCAAGCATGCGAAGGGCATGGAGAGCTGGCAGGACACGAAGACGGGCACCACGTACTATCGCGTGACCGGCCCGCTCGTCGCGTCGATGCTCGTCAACGAGTTCGTCTATCTCGAGCCGCAGAACGGCGAGCCGACGTTCCACGCGATCGTCCGCGAGCTGAACGGCAAGACGGCGCTGCTGCAGACGCTGCGCGACTACAGCCACCACAAGAACAACGTGTGGGGCATCACCGCGCGCAACCGCGAGCAGAACTTCGCGCTGAACCTGCTGATGAACCCCGAGATCGACTTCGTCACGTTGCTCGGCCAGGCCGGCACCGGCAAGACGCTCGTCGCGCTCGCGGCCGGCCTCGCGCAGGTGCTCGACGACAAGCGCTACAACGAGATCATCGTGACGCGCGCGACCGTGCCCGTCGGCGAGGACATCGGTTTCCTGCCCGGCACCGAGGAAGAGAAGATGCAGCCGTGGATGGGCGCATTCGACGACAACCTCGAAGTGCTGCAGAAGACCGACGACGCGGCCGGCGAATGGGGCCGTGCCGCGACGCAGGAGCTGATCCGTTCGCGCCTGAAGGTGAAGAGCATGAACTTCATGCGCGGCCGCACGTTCGTCGACAAGTATCTGATCATCGACGAGGCGCAGAACCTGACGCCCAAGCAGATGAAGACGCTCGTCACGCGCGCGGGCCCCGGCACGAAGATCGTGTGCCTCGGCAACATCGCGCAGATCGACACGCCTTACCTGACCGAAGGCAGCTCGGGCCTGACCTACGTCGTCGACCGCTTCAAGGGCTGGGGCCACAGCGGCCACGTGACCCTCGCACGCGGCGAACGCTCGCGGCTCGCCGACTACGCGTCGGACATTCTGTAACGCGCACGCCGGCCGATCCGCCGGCTTTCGACGCCATGCGGCGCTCCGTTTCCGGAGCGCCGTTTTTATTTGGGGTCGAAAACGAAGGTAATACCCTGTCACGCAACAACGCAGTTTACGCGCGAAACTTCAAGTAAATTCTCAAGAATAGTTGCTTAAGCCCCGCTGGAGCGTCTACCATCGGGCCTATCTGTCGTCATACGATTCGCGAGCGCGCCGCGCTCGCCCGCCTTGCCATGCTTCGAATCTGGGTTCCCGTCGCCGTCGTCTCCCTGCTTGCGGCCTGCTCCAGCGTGCCGCCGCAGTCGGCATCGCGTTCCGCTTCGGGCATGAAGATCACGACGCCGCGTGCGTTCCCGGCGCCCGCCAATTTCCCGAAATTCGTCGACCACAGCGTCGGCCAGGAAGAAATCTCGATCCAGGCGATGAGCCTCGTCGGCGTCCCGTATCGCTGGGGCGGCAACACGCCGACGAGCGGCTTCGACTGCAGCGGGCTCGTGCGCTACGTGATCGGCCGCGCGGCCGATGTCAACCTGCCGCGCACGACTGCCGACATGAGCGGCCGCGGTGTATCGGTCGAACCCGACGAGATCGCGCCGGGCGACCTGATTTTCTTCAATACGACCGGACGACCGCATTCGCACGTCGGCATCTACGTGGGCAAGCTGCGCTTCGTCAACGCACCGTCGACGGGCGGCACCGTGCGGCTCGACTATCTGACGAACCCGTACTGGGCCAAGCGTTTCGACGGCATTCGCCGCGTCGCGCCGCCGCGCTCGGCCCCGACGCCGTTCGATGCGCCGACCTACGAGGCCAAGCGCGACGAGCCGCGCAATCCGGCGGTCGCGGCCGCCCCGGTGGTCGTGACGGCTGCCGTCGCACAGCGGCAGCCCGCGTATGCGTCGTCGCAAGCAAAAGCAACGCAGGCGCCGGCTTTGGCCATCCCGACCACGCCGGTCGTGACGGCCGCCGCAGCCGCACCGGCAGCACCGGCCCCCGATCCGTACGAACCACCGCCACCGCGGATGCAGGCGGCTCAGCAGCAAGCCACCTCGGTGAATGACGGCGCGACCGCGATGACGGCCAATGCAGCCCCGGCCGCCCCGGCGGAAGTCGGCACGCAGATTCCGACGACCGCACTGACGGCCGCCCAGGCCGCCGCCTTCGATGCCGAACCGCCGCCCGCCACCGTGTCGACGCCCCCACGCAGCAGCGAGCCCGTGCAGGTGCTGCGTGCGTCGACGCAAGCCGTGCCCGTCAGCCCGCGCACGAGTACGGCGGACGATCCGATTGCACGGTTTGCGAACGGCAGTTACTGACCTGTTGTTGCTTGCCGGGCGCCGGTGACGTCGACGGTATCCGCGGCCGCGCCGCCGCAACCTTCCGCCTCCCAAAAGAAAATGCGCCGCGGCCTTTCGGCTCGCGACGCATTTCGCGTCGATCAGGCAGCGTCGGTGATCAGAAGATCTGGTGCCCGAGCCACCACCCGCCGGCCGCGAACAGCGCGGCCGCCGGCAGCGTCAGCACCCACGCCCACACGATGTTGCCGGCGACACCCCAGCGCACGGCCGACAGCTTCTGCGTGGCGCCGACGCCGACGATCGCGCCGGTGATCGTGTGCGTGGTCGACACGGGAATGCCGAGGAACGACGCGACGAACAGCGTGATCGCTCCACCGCTTTCCGCGCAGAAACCGCCGACCGGCTTGAGCTTCGTGATCTTCTGGCCCATCGTGCGCACGATGCGCCAGCCGCCGAACAGCGTGCCGAGGCCCATCGACAGGTAACACGCGCCGATTACCCACGCCGGCGGCGCATCGGCGGTCGCCGACGCGTAGCCGCTCGCGATCAGCAGCATCCAGATGATACCGATCGTCTTCTGTGCGTCGTTGCCGCCGTGGCCCAGGCTGTACAGCCCGGCCGACAGCAGCTGCAGCCGGCGGAAGCGCCGGTCGACCTTGCTGGGCGCGGTACGGAAGTACAGCCACGACACGCCGAGCATGAACAGCGAACCGAGAATGAAGCCGAGCAGCGGCGAAATGAAGATGAACGCGATCGTCTTCAGCAGCCCGTCGATGTTCAGCGAGCTCCAGCCCGACTTCGCGAGCGCCGCACCGACGAGGCCGCCGATCAGCGCGTGCGACGAACTCGACGGAATCCCGTAGTACCAGGTGATCACGTTCCAGCCGATCGCGCCGACCAGCGCGCCGAAGATGACGTAATGGTCGACGATCTCGGGGTCGATCGTGCCTTTACCGACGGTCTGCGCGACTTTCAGGTGGAAGATGAAGTACGCGATCACGTTGAACGCGGCCGCGAACACGACGGCCTGCTGGGGCTTCAGCACCCCGGTCGACACGACGGTGGCGATCGAGTTCGCCGCGTCGTGAAAGCCGTTCATGAAGTCGAATACGAGCGCGACGAGCACGAGCGCCGCGACCATCCATAGGGCGAGTTGTATCGAATGCATCGTGGTCCGCTCAGGCGTTTTCCAGCACGATGCCTTCGATGATGTTCGCGACGTCCTCGCACTTGTCGGTGATCTCTTCGAGCAGCTCGTAGATCGCCTTCAGCTTGATGAGCGTCTTCACGTCGTCTTCCTCGCGGAACAGCTTCGACATCGCCGAGCGCAGCACGCGGTCGGCTTCCGATTCCCAGCGATCGATTTCCTCGCACTGCTTGAGGATCTGCGCCGACTGCTTCATGTCGGACAGCAGACCGACGGCCTGCTGCACGTGCTGCGCCGACTGCGTGACGATGTGCGCGAGCTGGCTCGCCTCGGACGTGACGGACTGCACGTCGTACAGCGACACGGCCGTCGCGACGTCTTCCATCAGGTCGAGGATGTCGTCCATCGTCGTGATCAGCTTGTGGATCTCGTCGCGATCGAGCGGCGTGATGAAGGTCTTGTGCAGCAAATCGATCGCCTCGTGCGTGAGCTTGTCGGCGGCCTTCTCGGCGATTTGCACGTTTTGCTTGTGAATCTCGGCGTCGGCGAGATTGTCGATCAGCAGTTCGAGCTCGCGGCCACCGGAAACGATGTGCTTCGCGTGCGCGTTGAAGAGTTCAAAGAACTTGCCCTCGGTGGGCATGAATCGACCGAACATGGGATTCCTGAGAGATTGTCAAACTACTGTCACGAAAACGGGCGACATTGTACCGGTTTCGGTCGCGACGCGACGTGCGCATATGCGCACGCCGGGATTGGATACAACATTTGGCGAAATAGGTGTTTACAACCGGCTTTACTCGCCGTAGAAGGTCTGCGCCCCGGCAAAATTGTCGAACTTCGTGTATTGCCCCAGGAACGTGAGCCGAACAGGCCCGATCGGACCGTTACGCTGCTTGCCGATGATGATTTCGGCCGTCCCCTTGTCAGGGCTGTCCGGATTGTAGACCTCATCACGATAAATGAACAGGATCACGTCCGCATCCTGTTCGATTGCGCCCGATTCGCGCAAATCCGACATCACCGGACGCTTGTTCGGACGCTGTTCGAGGCCGCGGTTCAGCTGCGACAGCGCGATCACCGGCACGTCGAGTTCCTTCGCGAGGCTCTTCAGCGATCGCGAGATTTCGGAAATTTCGGTCGCGCGGTTCTCGCCCTGAGACGAACCCGACATCAGCTGCAGGTAGTCGACGATGATCAAGCCGAGCTTGCCGCACTGCCGCGCCAGACGCCGCGCGCGCGAGCGCAATTCCATCGGGTTCAGGCCGCCCGTCTCGTCGATGAAGAGCTGCGCCTCGCTCATCTTCTGCACCGCGTGCGTCAGCTTCGGCCAGTCCTCGTCCGTCAGGCGGCCCGTACGCATCCGGTGCTGGTCGAGCCGGCCGATCGAGCCGAGCATACGCATCACGAGCTGGGTGCCCGGCATTTCCATCGAGAACACCGCAACCGGCAACCCGTACTCGACCGCGACGTATTCGCCGATGTTCATGGAGAACGCGGTCTTACCCATCGACGGGCGCCCCGCGACGATGATCAGTTCGCCACCGTGCATCCCGGACGTCATCCGATCGAGGTCGACGAAGCCCGTCGGCGTGCCGGTGACGTCGCTCGGGTTCGCGGTGTGGTACAGCGTGTCGATGCGCTCGACCACCTGCGTGAGCAACGGGCCGATCTCGAGGAAGCCCTGGTTGCCGCGCGCGCCCTCTTCGGCGATCGAGAACACCTTCGATTCGGCCTCGTCGAGCAACTGGCGGACTTCCTTGCCCTGCGGATTGAAGGCGTCGGCCGAGATCTCGTCGGCGACCGACACGAGCCGGCGCAGCACCGCGCGATCACGGACGATTTCCGCGTAGCGGCGGATGTTCGCCGCGCTCGGCGTGTTCTGCGCGAGGGCGTTCAGGTACGCGAGCCCGCCGACGTCGTCGGCCTTGCCGGACGTGGTCAGCGCTTCGTAGACGGTCACGACGTCGGCCGGGCGCGTCGACGCGATCAGGCGGCCGATGTGCTCGTAGATGATCCGGTGGTCGTAACGGTAGAAGTCGCCCTGCGACAGGAAGTCGGCAATCCGGTCCCATGCCGCGTTGTCGAGCAACAGGCCGCCGAGCACCGACTGCTCGGCTTCGACCGAATGCGGCGGGACTTTCAGCGATTCGATTTGGGGATCTTGCGGCGCGTTCATGGGTTGGGATTATCGCGAATAGATGGCGGCAGCGCTACCACCGCTTGCCGGCGAGCGGGCAACAAAAAAGGCAGGCCCCGGTTACCCGGGCGCCTGCCCTTGTCCGGACGGCGGAAGCCGCCCGGCAAGCTTGCGTCTACGCTTACGCGTGGTCGCCGATCACGTTGATCGTGACGTCGACGACGACGTCCGTGTGCAGCGCGACTTGCACGTTGTGCTCGCCGATCATCTTCAGCGGGCCTTCCGGCATGCGCACTTGCAGCTTCTCGACTTCGTAGCCTGCCTTCTTCAGCAGTTCCGCGACGTCGCCGTTCGTGACCGAGCCGAACAGACGGCCGTCGACGCCCGACTTCTGCGTGATTTCGAACGACTGGCCGTTCAGCTTCTCGCCGACTGCCTGCGATGCCGCCAGCTTTTCAGCGGCGATCTTTTCGAGTTCAGCGCGGCGCACTTCGAATTCGGCGATCGCTTCCTTCGTTGCACGGCGAGCCTTGCGGTTCGGGATCAGGAAGTTGCGAGCGTAACCGTCCTTGACCTTGACGATATCGCCGAGGTTACCCAGATTGGCGACTTTTTCCAACAGAATGATTTGCATTCGAATTCTCCTTATTGCGTCGCCTGATTACGCCTTGTGCTGATCGGTGTACGGCAGCAGCGCGAGGAAACGCGCACGCTTGATGGCCGTATCCAGCTGACGCTGATAGTGCGCCTTCGTACCCGTCAGACGAGCCGGCGTGATCTTGCCGTTTTCGCCGATGAAGTCCTTCAGCGTTTCCGTGTCCTTGTAGTCGATCTGCTCGACGCCGGCAGCCGTGAAACGGCAGAACTTCTTGCGCTTGAAGAGCGGGTTTTGTTGCTGACGACGCTTGTCGAATTTCTTACCAGTCGGGCGGGGCATGATTTCAGTCCTTTCCAATGTCCTGCAATGCTGTGATGTGAAACACCAAGGTTCTCGCGTTGCGGCTTTTCTTGGCCAGAAAGCCCGTGAACAGCGTTTCGACGCCCATTTCACGACTTTCCAGCTTGCCGCTCGCCTCACCGGCCGCCACCGCTTCGATCGTCATTTCGACCTGGCGGGGAATGCCTGCTTCGACGACTTCCGTGCGGTGATGCAATGTGGCGCTTGCGATCGGAACACCGGCCGGCGTATATCGCACCGGTGCGCGTTCGACGACGCTCGCCGTCAATTGCAACCTGTTCACGTGAGTGGCGCGCTCCTTGATGGCTTAATGAGTGACGAACTTAAGCCTGCGCTTCGGCCGGCTGAGCTGCAGCCGCCTTCTTGGCTTCTTCGCGCTGAACTTCCTTCATCATCGGCGACGGGCCGGTTTCGGCCTTCTTCATCTTGACGATGAGGTGACGCAGCACGGCGTCGTTGAACTTGAACGCGTGTTCGAGTTCGTCGAGCGTCGTCTGGTCGCACTCGATGTTCATGCAGACGTAGTGAGCCTTCGCGAGTTTCTCGATCATGTAGGCCAGTTGGCGACGGCCCCAGTCTTCGACACGGTGGATCTGACCGCCGTGCGACGTGATCGTGGACTTGTAACGCTCGATCATCGCGGGCACTTGCTCGCTTTGATCGGGGTGCACGATGAATACGATTTCGTAATGACGCATTACACACTCCTTGTGGATTAAAGCCACCCGGGCGTCTGAACCGGTGTGGCAAGTGAGAAGCCGAAGATTCTAACCCGGTTACGGGGCGCATGCAAGGCCAATCGACGATTGGCCAACGGATTCGGCCGTGTTTTCAAAGACTTGAACGGGTGTGCCGGGGCAAAAGACTATCGTTCTGGCCTTCTATTGCCGAGGGTCGGAACACCAAAATGACCGCCCCGCCGCCGCGGTCACTCGCTGTGCGTGCCCGCAAGCCGCGCGTCCAGCGCCGTCCGGAATGCCGCGAGCGCCGACGGCTCGGCGTCCGTCACGGCCCACCATGTCATCCCGGCCGCGTCCCAGCGGTCGAGCGCATAGCCCTGCGACACGGTCGCGTACGGGGCCGCCGGCCGTTCGCCGGCCGGCTGCACGTAGACGTCGACCACGTGCTGCCGGTGGCGGTAAACGAGCACCGCGACGCGGCGACGCCCGACGTAGTCGAGCCGGCCGCCGACCAGCGCGAAGCCGTCCCTGGCGAGATCCTCGACCGGCGGCGCGTAGTCGAGCCGGCCGTTGAACCACGGCTTGACCGTGTGCTGGTCGGTGGAGATCACGTCGATGTCGCGCGCCGACAGGTCGGCCCGTACGTGGCTCGCGACGAGTTCGTCGACCGTTCGGTCGGTGTCGGCATGACGGGCGGACCACGCCATGCCGCCCGCCGCCGCGACCGCCATCAGCAACGCGACGCCCCAGCCGAGCCCCGGCAACGCAGCCACGCGCGGCCCGGTGCCGGTGCCGGCCGGCCCCGGTCGGGCCGACCCGCCGCGCCCGGTCAGCCAGGAAAACCAGTCTCGGCCACGCGGCCGCCGCGGCGATGACTCGGGCTCAGGCCGCGGCTCGGCCCGCGACGGCTCGTGAGCAGGCGCGTCGCCCGCAGCCGGCAGGCTCGCGAGGATGCTCGCCCGCAGCGCGTCCGGCGCGCGGTGATAATCGGCCTGCCGCACGGCCTGCACCAGCGTGACGATCCGCGCGCGTTCGCGGCGGCACGCGTCGCACCCTTCGACATGCTGCTGGACCCGCAACGCATCGGGCGCCGACAGCTCGCGGTCGACGTCCGCGTCCAGCAACGCTCGCGCTTCGTTACAGTCCATCGATAGCCTCCGATGCGGTTCCGCCCGCTGGCGCCCGGCCCGGCCGGCCTTCGGTCACCGGTGCGCCGCCCAGCAGCGCGGCGAGCTTGCGCCGGCCGCGCGCGAGCCGCGACATCACCGTGCCGACCGGCACGTCCGCGATCGCCGCGATCTCGCGGTAGCTCAGGTCCTCCATCTCGCGCAACACGAGCACCTCGCGGTATTCGGGCGGCAGCTTCGCGAGCGCCGCATTCACGAGCCGCACGTTCTCGCCGCGCAGCAGGTGCGCGAGCGGGTCCTCCGTCGCCGGCTGCCAGTCGTCGGGCATGTCGGCATCGTCGAGCGTGTCGGGCAGCGCGACCTCGTGCGCATGCGTGCGCCGCCGCCATTCGGTGTACCAGGTGTGGCGCACGATCGTCAGCAGCCACGGCCGCGCGTTGTCGCCGCGACACGAATCGACGAAGCGCAGCGCGCGCATGCACGCATCCTGGACGACGTCGTCCGCATCGCCGGCGCTGCCGCTCAGCCAGCGCGCGAGGTTGTACGCGGCGTCGAGATGCGGCAGCACGAGCGTGCGAAACCGCTCGCCGCGCGCGAGCGCATCGTTCGCCGCCCGTTCCTCGACCGCCTGTCCGGCTTGCCCCACATGGCCTCCCTGGTCCCGGCGGCCGACGCCGCGCCCGTTCCGCGCACGGTGCCCGGACAGACCGGCAACGTGCACGCTCGATGACCTTACCGCTGATGCGTCGAGTTTATTCCCGCGCCGTGCGCATCGAGCGTAAAAAAAGCCAGGCGGGCCGCACGTTACGGCGTGGTGCTCCAGTAGCCGGGGCGCGCATACGCTTCGCGCAGGTAGTCGATGAAGTAGCGCACCCGCGCCGGCACGTAGCGCTGCTGCGGATAGACCGCGAGGATGTCGTAGTCGGGCAGCGCGTATTCGTCGAGTACGGTCTCGAGCTCGCCCGTTTCGAGTTGCGCGGCGATTTCCCACGTCGAGCGCCAGCCGAGCCCGAGCCCCTCGGCCACCCAGCGGTGCAGCAGCTCGCCGTCGTTGCAGTCGAGATTGCCGGTCACGCGCATCGTCGCGATCTTGCCGTGGCGCTGGAAATACCAGCCGCGGTTCTGCCCGCCCTGCAGGTTGAACGCCAGGCAGTTGTGTTTCAGCAGGTCGTCGAGCGACTTCGGCCGGCCGTGCAGGCGGAAATAGTCGGGCGTGCCGCACACCACGCGCCGGTTCGACGCGAGCTTCACCGCGACGAAGTTCGGATCGACGGCACCGCCGATCCGGATCGACAGGTCATAGCCCTCGCGCACGAGATCGACGACACGGTCGGTCAGGTTGAACGACAGCTGCATCTCCGGCTTGTCGGCGAGGAAGCCCGGCGCGTGCGGCGCGACGTGCTTGCGCCCGAACGCGGCCGGCGCCGATACGATCAGGTGGCCGCTGACCGCGCGCCGGCCGGCGGCCAGCTCGTTCTCGGCCTGATCCCATTCGGACAGCAGCCCGCGACAGCGCTCGAGGAACGCGGCGCCCTCCTCGCTGACGACCAGCCGCCGCGTCGAGCGGTACATCAGCTTCACGCCGAGGCGCTTCTCCAGCGCGTCGATGCGCCGCCCGAGCACCACCGGCGACACACCTTCCTCCAACGCCGCCGCCGCGAGGCTGCCGGCATCGGCCACCCGCACGAACGTCTCGATCTGCTTGAAACGATCCATCTCCTGTCTCCGTCCCGGCTCCGACACCGGCGGGAAGCCCCGTCCGGCCGTCATTCCATACTTTTAGTTTCGAAATAAGCGACTTCGACTGATCTTATCAAACCTTTCCTGCATCCCTAAAGTGTCCTCAACAGACCGATTCGCAAGATTCCACCATTCAAGGAGACATTCATGGCCAAGATGAGAGCCGTCGACGCAGCCGTACTCGTGCTCGAGAAGGAAGGCATCCAGACCGCGTTCGGCGTGCCGGGCGCTGCGATCAATCCGTTCTACTCGGCCATGCGCAAATCGGGCGGCATCAGCCACGTGCTGGCGCGCCACGTCGAAGGTGCATCGCACATGGCCGAAGGCTTCACGCGTGCCGCCCCCGGCAACATCGGCGTGTGCATCGGCACGTCGGGCCCCGCCGGCACCGACATGATCACCGGCCTCTACTCCGCGTCCGCCGACTCGATTCCGATCCTCGCGATCACCGGCCAGGCGCCGCGTGCGCGCCTCTACAAGGAAGACTTCCAGGCCGTCGACATCGAATCGATCGCGAAGCCGGTCACGAAGTGGGCCGTCACCGTGCGCGAACCGGCGCTCGTGCCGCGCGTGTTCCAGCAGGCGTTCCACCTGATGCGCTCGGGCCGCCCGGGCCCCGTGCTGGTCGACCTGCCGATCGACGTGCAGCTCGCCGAAATCGAATTCGACATCGACACGTACGAACCGCTGCCGGTCTACAAGCCCGCGGCCACCCGCGCGCAGATCGAGAAGGCGCTCGCGATGCTCAACGACGCGGACAAGCCGCTGATCGTGTCGGGCGGCGGCGTGCTCAACGCGGCAGCCGAAGACCTGCTCGTGCAGTTCGCCGAAACGGTCGGCGTGCCGGTGATCCCGACGCTGATGTCGTGGGGCGCGATTGCCGACGATCACCCGCTGATGGCCGGCATGGTCGGCCTGCAGACGTCGCACCGCTACGGCAATGCGACGCTGCTCGCATCGGATTTCGTGCTCGGCATCGGCAACCGCTGGGCGAACCGCCACACGGGTAGCGTCGAGGTCTATACGAAGGGCCGCAAGTTCGTGCACGTCGATATCGAACCGACGCAGATCGGCCGCGTGTTCGGCCCGGATCTCGGCATCGTGTCCGACGCGAAGGCGGCACTCGAACTGTTCGTCGCGGTCGCGCGGGAATGGAAGGCCGCCGGCAAGCTCAAGGACCGCAGCGCGTGGGTCGCCGACTGCCAGGCACGCAAGCGCACGCTGCAGCGCAAGACGCACTTCGACAACGTGCCGGTCAAGCCGCAACGCGTGTACGAAGAGATGAACAAGGTGTTCGGCCGCGATACCTGCTACGTCAGCACGATCGGCCTGTCGCAAATCGCCGCCGCGCAGTTCCTGCACGTGTTCAAGGCACGCAACTGGATCAACTGCGGCCAGGCCGGCCCGCTCGGCTGGACGATTCCCGCCGCGCTCGGCGTGCGTGCGGCCGATCCGGGCCGCCCGATCGTCGCGCTGTCCGGCGACTACGACTTCCAGTTCATGATCGAGGAGCTGGCGGCCGGCGCGCAATTCAAGCTGCCATACGTGCACGTCGTCGTGAACAACTCGTACCTCGGGCTGATCCGCCAGGCGCAGCGCGCGTTCGACATGGACTACTGCGTACAACTCGCGTTCGACAACGTGAACGCGCCGGAACTGAACGGCTATGGCGTCGACCACGTGGCCGTCGCGGAAGGCCTCGGCTGCAAGGCACTGCGCGTGTTCAAGCCGGAAGAGATCGAGCCGGCGCTGCGTCAGGCGCAAACGCTCGCGGAAGAATTCAGCGTGCCGGTGGTCGTCGAAGTGATCCTCGAGCGCGTGACGAACATCTCGATGGGCACCGAAATCGATGCGATCAACGAATTCGAGGATCTCGCCGAAAAGGCCGAACACGCCCCGACCGCGATCTCGATGCTCGACTGAACCGACTGAACCGCAAGACTTTTTTGACTGACCGACCGACGAGGCTTAGCTCATGCCGAAGTTTGCTGCAAACCTGACCATGCTGTTCAACGAAGTGCCGTTCCTCGACCGCTTCAAGGCGGCCGCGGACGCGGGCTTCGACGCCGTCGAGTTCCTGTTCCCGTACCCGTACGCGAAAGAGGAACTCGCCGAGCGGCTCGAGACGCATCGCCTGCGCCTCGTGCTGCACAACCTGCCCGCCGGCAACTGGGATCAGGGCGAGCGCGGCATCGCGTGCCTGCCCGATCGCGTCGGCGAATTCCAGGAAGGCGTCGGCCGTGCGATCGAGTACGCGAAGGCGCTCAAGGTGCCGCAGCTGAACTGCCTCGTCGGCATCCCCTCGGCGAGCACGGCGCGCGACAAGACGTTCGTGACGATCGTCGACAACCTGCGCTTCGCCGCCGACGCACTGAAGCGCGAAGGCATCCGCCTGCTCGTCGAGCCGTGCAACAGTTTCGACATCCCGGGCTTCGCGCTGAACCGCTCGTCGGAAGGGCTCGACGTGATCCGCGCGGTCGGCTCGGACAACCTGTTCCTGCAGTACGACATCTATCACATGCAACGCATGGAAGGCGAGCTGGCCGCGACGATCGAACGCAACCTCGCGTCGATCGGCCACGTCCAGCTCGCGGACAACCCGGGCCGCAACGAGCCGGGCACCGGCGAGATCAACTACGCGTTCCTGTTCGCGCTGCTCGACCGGCTCGGCTATGCCGGCTACGTCGGCTGCGAATACAAGCCCCGTACCAACACGACGGAAGGCCTCGGCTGGCTGCAAAGCGTGGCCGGCTGCGCACCCGCCTCGGCGCGTCGCGCCGCCTGAGTCGCGCCTTTCCCGTTTTCAGCCCCATAGGAGACATTCACATGGCAACCATCGGTTTCATCGGCCTCGGCATCATGGGCGCGCACATGGCGCGCAACCTGCTCAAGGGCGATCATCAACTCGTCGTGAACGGCGCGTTCCCGGTCCCGGACGACCTGCGCGCAAGCGCGAAGGTCGTCGCGAACTCGACCGAAGTCGCGCAGCACGCGGACATCATCATCTCGATGGTGCCGGACACGCCGGACGTTCGTAACGTGCTGTTCGCCGACGACGGCGTCGCGAAAGGCCTGACGGCCGGCAAGCTCGTGATCGACATGAGCTCGATCTCGCCGCTCGACACGCAGGCGTTCGCGAAGCAGATCAACGCGCTCGGCTGCGACTATCTCGACGCACCGGTGTCCGGCGGCGAAGTCGGCGCCCGCGAAGCGACGCTGACGATCATGGTCGGCGGCCCGGAGCAGGCGTTCGAGCGCGCGAAGCCGCTGTTCGAGAAGATGGGCAAGAACATCACGCTCGTCGGCGACAACGGCGCGGGCCAGACCTGCAAGGTCGCGAACCAGATCATCGTCGCGCTGAACATCGAAGCCGTTGGCGAAGCGCTGCTGTTCGCCGCCCGCTCGGGCGCCGATCCGGAGCGAGTGCGCCAGGCGCTGATGGGCGGCTTCGCCGCGTCGCGCATCCTCGAAGTACACGGTGCGCGGATGACCAAGCGCACGTTCGACCCGGGCTTTCGCATCGAGCTGCACCAGAAGGACCTGAACCTCGCGCTCGACGGCGCACGCAAGCTCGGCCTCGCGCTGCCGCACACCGCGAGCGCGCAGCAGCTGTTCAGCGTGTGCGCATCGCACGGCGGCAAGGCATGGGATCACTCGGCGCTCGTGCGCGCGCTCGAGATCATGTCGAATTTCGAGATCGGCCAGACGCCGGCCGCGTAACGCGGATGCCGCAACGCGCGTTTGTGCTGCGATGGCGGACGCGCGCGACGCATACACGCGATTCGGCCGCGGCCGGTCGCATCGATGCGCGATGCACGCGCGCATCACGGTGGGGCGCCCCGCCCCGCATCGCCAACGGCATGCGGGACGGGGCGAAAAACGCCGCTCTGGGCTGAGAGCGGCGTGGTGGGGTCCGCAGCGGCACCCGGCGGCGCCGGGGAAGCCTTGGTCGGTCAGACGTCGTCGTCGGGTGTCCGCCTGTCGGATTTCGCGTATTACATTTCTTTACGTTCGAGCGTGCGATTTTTCATGCAATCGTCGCGTTGAACGCCTACACTTTCGCCACGCCTTTCGAGAAAACCGCCGCGCCTGCGCGCCCCTTCCGGGGTCCGCACCCAGCGCGGTGTTTTTTTCGCCACTTCACGGCGCGTTTTCTTTTCAACCACCTAAGGAGTGCAACGATGGGTCTTCTTTCGTTTATTAAAGAGGCGGGTGAAAAACTGCTGGGTCACGCCGATGCGCAAGCAGCGGAAGATCCGAATGCCGCGAACCAGACTGCGGCCGACGCAATCAAGAATTACATCAGC
The DNA here is from genome assembly GCF_902832985.1 of Burkholderia sp. BCC0097. Taxonomy (NCBI): domain Bacteria; kingdom Pseudomonadati; phylum Pseudomonadota; class Betaproteobacteria; order Burkholderiales; family Burkholderiaceae; genus Burkholderia; species Burkholderia sp. BCC0097. The sequence continues at coordinate 515,190 of NZ_CADFDM010000005.1, read as the reverse complement.
TCGCAAGGTCTCGACACGTCGAACCTGACCGTCGCGTTCGACGGCGCATCGCGCACCGTCACGCTGTCGGGCAGCGTCGCCGATCTCGACACGAAGGCGAAGGTCAAGGTCGCGGCCGGCAACGTGCAGGGTGTCGCGGGCGTCAACGACGACGATCTGCAGCCGGACGATCCGGAAGTGCAGTACCACGACGTGAAGCCGGGCGACACGCTGTCGGCGATCGCCAAGGAAGTGTACGGCGATGCGAACAAGTATCCGGTGATCTTCGAAGCGAACAAGCCGATGCTGTCGAGCCCGGACCGGATCTACCCGGGCCAGAAGCTCGTGATTCCGCCGCAGTCCTGAGCATTCGCGCAGCACTGACGCAAAAATGGCAGGCCATTGGCCTGCCATTTTTTTATGCGCGCCGTGTGCCGCCCGAGCGGCGGCCATCGGTCACAGCGTGTCGAATGCGCGCTGCAGTGCGTCTCGATCGTGAATACCGTTCGCGAGCGCGAGCATCAGCAGCACGCGCGCCTTGAACGGATGCAGCGAGCCCGCGCTCACGAACCCGAGCGCATCGTCGCTGGCGGCGCCGTTGCGCATCACGTGCCCCGACCCGACGCGCGATGCACGGACCACGGCCACGCCAGCGTTCACCGCATCGGCGAGTGCCGCCTGCAGCGTCGCATGGATCGACCCGTTGCCGGTGCCCGCGACGACGAGGCCGCGCACGCCGGCCGCGACGAGCGCATCGACGGCCGTGCGCGTCACGCCCGCATAGCTCGCGACGACTTCGACCGGCGGCCAGGTCGCCGCGATCGCCAGTTGCGTGTCGCGCGTGCGCGTGACACGGCGGGCGAATTCGACGCGGCCGTCCTGCACCCAGCCGAGTGCCCCGAGCTCCGGCGACTGGAACGCGTCGACCGCATAGGTGCTCGTCTTCACGACCTCGCGCGCGCCGTGGATCCGGTTGTTGAACGCGACCAGCACACCCTGCCCGCGCGCGGCCGGATGGGCGGCCACCGTCACCGCGTTCAGCAGGTTCAGCGGGCCGTCGGACGACAGTGCGGTCGCCGGCCGCATCGCGGCCGTCAGCACGACCGGCTTGTCGCCCCGGACGACCAGGTGCAGTGCATACGCGGTTTCCTCGAGCGTATCGGTGCCATGGGTGATCACGATGCCGTCGATCGCCGGATCGGCCATCAGCGCGTCGATCCGCGCGGCGAGCGTGTTCCACAGCGGCAGCGCGAGATCCTTGCTGTCGATGCTGGCGACCTGCTCCGCGTCGATACGCGCGACCGACGCAAGCGCCGGCACGGCGTCGACCAGGAAATTGACGCCGAGCGCGCCGGCCTGATAGCCGGCCGTGCTGGCCGCGTCGGGCGCGGCGCCGGCGATCGTGCCGCCGGTGGCGAGTACGGCGATGCGCGGCAGCGCCGGCGCGGACGAAGGGGATGCGGTGTTCGGTGTATTCATGGCCGCGATTGTAATGGCTCGCGGCCGGCGTCCGGTAGGTCCGGCGCGAACGCACGCGGCGCAACCCCGTGTCATGGTTTGTCCCGATCGCCGGCGCGTGCACGCCGTCAACGGCCATGCCGCCCACTGCGTTATAGAAATGCCGTTTTGGTGTTTTCACATTGATTTGCCATAATCGGAGCGCGCGGCGCGATGCGACCCTGTTCACGTCGCTCCGGGCTTCGTGACGGCGTCGATATAAAACGCAATTCACCCCATGGGAGTGTCGAAATGAAAATCCAATCGCTCGTAGCCGCAGTGCTTCTCGGCGGCATGCTGGCTTCCCCCGCTTTCGCGGCGAACAGCCAGCAGGACAAGATGAAGGCCTGTAACACCCAGGCAGCCGGCAAGACGGGCGACGAACGCAAGGCGTTCATGAAGGACTGCCTGTCGGCGAAGCCCGCGAAGGCGATGACGCAGCAGGAAAAGATGAAGGCGTGCAACACGCAGGCCACCGGCAAGAAGGGCGACGATCGCAAGGCGTTCATGAAGAGCTGCCTGAGCAACCAGCCGGCCGCCTGAGTTCCGGCGCTCCCGCCTCGAATGCCGCGCTCCGCTTCGGCGGGCGCGGCATTTTTGTTTTCGTTGCACGCGCATCGACTGGTGCCTGCCAGCCGCATGCCAGCCTTTTCCCGCCCCGTTTTTTCGGCCCGCCGTCCCGGTGTCGCCACATGGTGCGGCAATTCGCCGCGTTTTCTTCTATGATGGCTGCAACGCGGCCCACCCAAGACCAAGAAGCGCCATCGGGCCGCCCTCGAGACAGACGCGCACGCGCGTCAAACGGAGGCTTGGATGGCATGGAGACAACACCGCTGGTTCCGCCGCTGGCTGATCGTGATCGTGTTCTGGGCGGTGCCCGTCGCGATCATCGCCGTGCGCGAGATCCGCGAGGAAATGGCCTATAACAAGGCGGACCTGCAACTCGCGCTGACCACCTGGCAGCTCACCGACGCGCAACAGGCCGCCGGCGCCGCCGCGAAGTGCCACGGGGATCCTGACGAGGCGCGCGCGGCCGGGTGTCCGGCCGACGTGCTCGCCGCCAACGCGCCGCGCCAGCAGGCGGCCCGCGACGAATACGTGGTGCGCCGCAATACGCTCGCCGGCTATCTGTGGCATGCGTTCGTCGGCTACTGGGTCGTTCCGGCCGCGTTCCTGTTCGCATGCGGCGTCGTGATCGCGCTGATCCGCCGTGCGCTGCGCCGCCCGCCGATCAAGCCGCCCGTTCCCCCCGTCACACACTGACACCGACGCACGCCGCAGGCGCCGCCCGTTGCTCGAGCGCCGCGTTCCCCGCACGCCGACCACGCACGACGCGCGCCTGCCGCGTGCGCGACGCCTCGTCCGTTGGCGCGCCGCGACACCGTCGCGCGATTTGACGCTTTTTCACGCACCAACGAAAAGAGCCCCTGATCCGCTGTGATATAACTGCCGACGTGATCCGCTCCCTGAGCGAGACTCACTCCGAACATCATCCGATGGAGAACAACGATGCAAAAACGGAATCTTGTGCTGAAAGCCGCCGCTGCGCTCATCGTCGGTAGCCTCGCGCTCACCGGTTGCACCACCACGCCGGACAAGCCGGACAACGCCGCGACCAACGCGTCGAAGCGTCAATCGATCGACGCGAGCGTCGACGCCACGCTGTCGCGCATGTACTCCACCGTCAAGGGTTCGCGCGAGCTCGTCGCGAAATCGCGCGGCGTGCTGGTCTTCCCCGAAGTGCTCCAGGCCGGCTTCATCGTCGGCGGCCAGTCGGGCAACGGCGCGCTGCGCGTCGGCGGCAGCACGGTCGGCTACTACAACACGTCGTCGCTGTCGGTCGGCCTGCAGGCCGGCGCGCAGTCGAAGGCGATCGTGTTCCTGTTCATGACGCAGCAGGCGCTCGACGAATTCCGCGGCTCGGACGGCTGGGCCGCCGGCGCCGGCGCATCGGTCGCGCTCGTGAAGATGGGCGCGAACGGGGCGGTCGACTCCAACACGGCCACCGCGCCGATCCAGGTCGTCGTGCTGACCAACGCCGGCCTGATGGGCGACGTGTCGATCAACGGCACCAAGGTCACGAAGCTCAAGATCTGACGTCGACGCACTGCCCGCGCGCGCTGCGCGCGGGCCATGCGCAAACGGCGATGTCCTTGCGGGCATCGCCGTTTTTTTATCCGCCGCCCTTCTGCATCGGGACGATCAGGTCGTCGAATCGATCACCTTGAAGCGCGAGCGCTTCTGCGCGCGAATCACCGACTGGTACACGTCCACGTACTGCTGCGCCATCCGGCGCGACGTGAAGCGCTCCTCGAAGCGCTGCCGCACGCGCGCCCGTGGCAGCAGATGCAGCCGGTTCACGGCGGCCACCGCGCTGATTTCGTCCTCGACGATGAACCCCGACACGCCCTCGTCCACCACTTCGGGCACCGCGCCGCGGTTGAACGCGATTACCGGCGTGCCGCACGACATCGCCTCGATCATCACCAGGCCGAACGGCTCCGGCCAGTCGATCGGAAACAGCAGCGCATGCGCGCCCGACAGGAATTCGGCCTTCTCGTGATCGGCGATCTCGCCGATGTATTCGACGTGCGGCAACGCGAAGAGCGGCTTGATCTCGCGGTCGAAGTATTCCTGGTCGGCCGCGTCGATCTTCGCGGCGATCCGGATCGGCAGCCCGCACTGGCGGGCGATGCGGATCGCGGTATCGACGCGTTTTTCCGGCGAGATGCGGCCGAGGAACGCGAGATAGCGCGGCTCGACGGGCTGCGGCATGTACAGCGTATCGGGCAGCCCGTGATAGACGGTCGTCAGCCATTTGGCCTGCGGCAACGGCTGGCGCTGCGCATTGGAAATCGAGATCACCGGCGCCGTATTGAACGTGTCGAACACCGGTTGCTGCTCGGGCAGATCGAGCCGGCCGTGCAGCGTCGTCACGTAAGGCGTTTCCTGGCGGTTGAAGACCGAGAACGAGTAGTAGTCCATGTGGAAATGGAGCACGTCGAAATCCTTCGCGCGGCGCGCGACCGTCTCCATCAGCAGCATGTGCGGCGCCACCCGGTCGCGAATCGACGAATCGAGCCGCAGCGCGCGCGGCCACACGGGTTCGAGCTTCGCCCGCGTCGTCGAATCGCCGCTCGCGAACAGCGTCACGTCGTGGCCGAGGTCGACGAGCGCCTCGGTGATGTAGGACACGACGCGCTCCGTGCCGCCGTACAGCTTCGGGGGCACGGATTCGGTCAGCGGGGCGATCTGGGCAATTCTCATGGTCCACGTCTCCTGTGTCCTGTCCGTTGCGGCACGGCGGCGGAGCACTCGCTCGTGCGAGCCCGCCCTGCGTCCATGCAGTGCCGGCCGGCATGGCATCCGCCGGATATCTCATTATTATTCGCGATCCCGATGAGCGGAACCGCAGGTCTTTCATTTTTTGGGGGTTGTTACAGACCGGATACATTCGGCCGAAGACCGGATACATTCGGCCGATCGAGCGCGGCCGCCTCGTCTCGCGCCCGGCCGGCCCCATTCGGCGCCTCTGGCGCCTCTGGCGCCTCTGGCGCCGCTCACGCCCTCCAGCACGCAATCAGGCGGTCAACGCGACGGCCACTTCCAGGCCGGCAGGTCGCGCGAATCGGCATCGACGAGCGCGGTCGCGCCGAGCTGCTTGTCGAGCACCAGCGATTCGCAGCCGGCCTCGCGCTCGAGCGTCGCGATTAGCCGCGCGGCGTGCGACACGACCAGCACCTGCGAGCGCCGGGCGGCCTGCGCGATCAGCCGGCCGAGCGCCGGCAGCAGATCGGGATGCAGGCTCGTCTCCGGTTCATTCAGCACCATCAGCGCCGGCGGCCGCGGCGTCAGCAGCGCGGCCGCGAGCAGCAGGTAGCGCAGCGTGCCGTCGGACAGCTCGGCCGCCGCCAGCGGTCGCAGCAGCCCCGGCTGGCGCATCGATACGTCGAAGCGGCCGCGGCCGCCCGGGTTGTCGATCTCGACCGACGCGCCGGGAAACGCATCGTCGATCGCCGCATCGAGCGCCGCCGCGTCGCCGATTTCGCGGATCGTCTGCAGCGCGGCGGCCAGGTCGGCCCCGTCGTCCGCGAGCACCGGCGTATGGGTGCCGATGTGCGACTGGCGCACCGGCGCCTGCGCGTCGGTCCGGAAATGGTCGTAGAAGCGCCACGAGCGAATCCGTTCGCGCACCGCGATCATCTCGGGTGCCCCGGTCGGATCGGCGAACTCGGTCATCATGCTGTCGAAGCTCGCGACCGGCTGCGGAATCGTCTGCCAGTCGCCCGATGCGGTACGCGCACGGATCTGCGCGCCCTGCCGGTCGACCAGCAGCGTGGACGGGCGCGGCAACGCGCCGCCCCAGATGCATTCGCGCTTGACCACCGGATCGAGCGCGAACGCCGAACTGCTCGGCAGCGGCAGACCCAGATCGATCGCATAGCCGAAATCGTCGCACGCAAAGCCGAGCTTCAGGCTCACCGGCCCCTTGCGCACAGTGCCCGTCACCGGCACGTCGCCCGCCAGCATCGCGCGCGAGAAGCGCTCGGGGCCGGCCCACAACGTCGACGGCAAGCCGCCCTCGCGCGCGAGCGACGGGATCACGCGGCCCTGCGCGGTATCGGCGAGCAGCCGCAGCGCGCGGTACACGCTCGACTTGCCGCTGCCGTTCGGACCCGTCACGACGTTGAGCGCCGCGAGCGGCACGATCAGCTCGCGCAGCGAGCGGTAATTGGCGATAGCGAGCGTCTTCAGCGCGGTCATGGCAATGGGAAACAGGCAATGGCGCAGGCGCCGGGCCGCGTTCAGCGGCCGTCGACGGCCTGCGGGTCGGCCGCGGTGTTGGCCGCCGTGCTGGCGGCGGGCGAGCGTGCATGCGGCCGCTCGGGATTCGGCGCGTCCGGTGCGGATTCGTGCGGATACAGTTCCATCCGGCTGCGCGGCAGGCATTGCGGATAGCGGTGCTGCAGATACGCGATCAGCCCTTCGCGCACGCGGCAGCGCAGATCCCAGCACGATGACGAATCGGCCGCGCTGACGAGCGCGCGCAACTGCATCGTGCGCTCCGTCGCATCGGTCACCTGCAGCACTTGCACGCGACCGTCCCACTCGGGCGCGGCGTGGACGAGCCGTGCGAGTTCCTCGCGCAGCGGCGCGAGCGGCGTGCGGTAGTCGACCGACAGGTAGACGGTGCCGATGATCTCCGCGCTGCTGCGCGTCCAGTTCGTGAACGGGTTCTCGATGATCCACTGCAGCGGCACGACGAGGCGCCGCTGGTCCCACAGCCGCACCGACACGAACGAGCCGGTGATTTCCTCGATGCGCCCCCACTCGCCCTGGATCACGACCACGTCGTCGAGCCGGATCGGCTGCGTGAGCGCGATCTGCAATCCGGCGATCAGGTTGCCGAGCACCGGCCGCGCGGCGATACCGGCGACCAGCCCTGCCACACCGGCCGATGCCAGCAGGCTCGCGCCGACCTGGCGCACGTTGGGGAACGTCATCAGCGCGGCGCCGGTGCCGATGATCACGATCAGCACCATCACGGTCCGCACGAGCACCTTGGCCTGTGTATGGACGCGCCGTGCCTGAAGGTTGTCGGCCGTGTCGATCGGATGGGCCTGGATGATCGCGTCGCCGACGCCGGCCGCGAGCCGTACCAGCAGCCACGTGAGCGACACGATCGAGCCGACCGCGGCCGCGGTGCGCATGCCGCGCACGAACGACATGCCGTCGTCCGCCTGGACCCACACGAATTCCAGCGCCAGCAGCGCCAGCACGACGAGCGACGGCTTGTCGATGTAGCGCAGGATCGCGCTCATCAGCGGATACGGCTGCGCGATGCGCTTGACGATACGTGCGCCGAGGCGGTGCACGACCGCGACGACCAGTATGACGATGACCGACACGCCCAGCGTGCCGAGCCACGAATGCAACGGCGCATCGGCGATGCGCTGCAGTTCCTCGATTGAAATCATCGGCGCCCTCGAGTGATGAAGCGCACAGGCTTCGTCCTGGATGCGTCGGCGACGTCCGGGCCATGCACGCGCCCGGACACGGCGTCAGATCAGTTGCCGTTCCTGCAGGGAAACGCCTTGCCGAGACCGAGCGACACCGCGGTGCTCGCGTTGTAGTCGGCCAGCTTTGGATTCTCGGCGATGTACTTGCGCACCGCGTCCGTCATCTGTTGCGCCCGGATGTCGGGCGGCAGGCAGAAGTACTGGCCGACGCGCGGCCCCGTGGTGCCGCCGATCGCATCGATCGTGTTGTAGACGCCGTCGGCGGCGCCTTCGATATAGGCCGCGCACGACGCCCGCGACTTGACGTCCGTCTTCGCGCACAGCCGGTCGAGATCCGCGCCCGTGAAAGCCGCCGCCGACAACGGCACGGCAAACGCCGCGGCACAAAACATTGCGCGCAACATGGTGTTCCTTCTTATGTCAATGCGGCCCGAAACCGCCTGCTGCCCTGGCTGGTGCGGCGCCGGATGCCCGGCGCCGGCCGGAGGCCGGCCCGGCGGACAGACGCCGCCGCACCAAAAAACGTTATTTTGCACTCTTTTGCGCATCTGCCGGCGTCGCCGCACCGATACGCGTCGTCCGCTTGCTCAGGATCTCGATCGCGTCCGGCGCGTTGTAGTGCTTCGCGAACTCGAGCGCGGTGATGCCGAGCTGGTTCTTCACCTGCGGATCGGCGCCCTGGTCGAGCAGCAGCGTGACCGTCGACGCATGGTTGCCGCGCGCGGCCATCATCAGCGGCGTCGTGCCGTTCGGCGATGCGGTGTCAATGTACGCGTCGTGGTCGAGCAGCACCTTGACGACCGCGTCCTGGCCGTTGGTCGCCGCGTAATGCAGCGGCGCCCAGCCCTTCTTGCTGACTTCCGCGCCCTTGTCGATCAGCAGCTTGACGAGCCCGAGGTCGCCGTTCAGCGACGCGAGCATCAGCGCGTTTTCGCCGGCCTTGTCTTCCTTTTCGAGATCGACGTTCGGCGTCGTGGCGATCGCGGCCGCGACCTTGTCGGACTTCTCGCGTGCGGCGATCACGAGGATCGGATCGCCGTTCGGCGCGAGCGTGTTCGGATCGAGCTTGCCGCTCTTGAGTTGCTTGCCGATATCGGCGATGTCGTCGAACTTGACGGCCTTGACGATCGCGTCGAGCGACTCGGCGTGCGCGCCGGCGGCGGCGAACAGCCCGCTCGCGACGAATGCGGCGGCAACGAGTGCGCGTTTGGGCAGATGGTTGGTCGGCTTCGTCATTGTTGTGGGCTCCTTCCCTGGGTTGTCGGCTGCCCGCCCGTCGTTAGCGGGCGATCTTGAACAGCCGGAAAAAGTTCTGCGTCGTCGCATCGGCGAGCGCCTCGACGGCGACACCGCGCTCGGATGCGATAAAGCGTCCGACATGGCTGACGTACGCAGGTTCATTCGGCTTGCCGCGATACGGCACCGGCGCGAGGTACGGCGAGTCGGTCTCGATCAGCAGCCGGTCGAGCGGCACGCGCCGCGCGACGTCCTGCACGTCGGTCGCGTTCTTGAACGTGACGATGCCCGACAGCGAGATATGGAAGTTCTGCGCGAGCGCCTGCTCGGCGACCGGCCACGGCTCGGTGAAGCAGTGCATCACGCCGCCCGGCACGTCCGCGCGCTCCTCGGCCATGATCCGCAGCGTGTCTTCCGACGACGAACGCGTGTGGATGATCAGCGGCTTCATCGTCGCGATCGCCGCGCGAATGTGCGTGCGAAAACGTTCGCGCTGCCATTCCATGTCGGCGATCGAGCGGCCTTCGAGGCGATAGTAGTCGAGGCCGGTTTCGCCGATCGCGACGACCTTCGGGTGCGCGGCCAGCTCGACCAGCTCCGCGAGCGTCGGCTCGCGCATGTCCTCGTGATCGGGATGCACGCCGACCGATGCGTACACGTTGTCGTGCGCTTCGGCGATCGCGAGCACGTCGGGCAGCGTCTCGAGATCGACCGACACGCACAGCGCATGCGTGACGTCGTGCTCGCGCATGTTCTCGAGAACGGCCGGCAGGCGATCGGCCAGGCCCTTGAAATTGATGTGGCAGTGAGAGTCGACGAACATCGTGTTTCCTGAATACGTGAGACGGGCGCTCATGCGCCCGCCGGCATGCTGCACCGGGCGACGTGGGCGGGGCGGCCGGCCACGGTCGCGCCCCCGCGTAATCCGCTCATCGTTTCGCAACCCATCGGAAACAATGCCGGATCAAGCGAATATTTCCCGATATCCGAGAAACAATTCCTCGAATACGAGCCGCGCGTTGAGCGGATGGTTCTCGACCGTCCGCTGCCGCGTCACGGCTTTCATGAAGCGCGCGAATGCGTTCGCGTCGACCGCTTCCGCGCAGCGCGCCAGGGCCGCCGCGTGCGTCGGGAAGTAGCGCGGCGCGCCGGCCATCCGCTGCGTGAGCAGATCGTACAGCCAGCGCTGCAGCCAGCCGAGCACCAGCGGCACCGGCAGCTTCTGCAGCGTCTCGCCGCAGGCGAACGGATCGCACGCCGCACCGGCGGCAAGTTGCCCGAGCGTGTAGTCGCGCAGCGGGCGGTTCTCGTCGCTCGCGAGCGCCAGCGCGGCGAGCGGCGCGCCGCCGGCTTCGGCAAGCAGCGCGCTGGCGTGGTCGACACCCTGCGCCGCGAGCCATGCGGCGGCGGCCTCCGGCGCCGGCACGGTCATCGGCCACTGGCGGCAGCGGCTGATGATCGTCGGCAACAGGCGGTCGATGCGCGCCGACACGAGCAGGAACACGACGCCCGGCGGCGGCTCCTCCAGCGTTTTCAGCAGCGCATTCGACGCGGCGACATTGAGCGCCTCGGCCGGATACAGCACGACGACGCGCGCGCCGCCGCGGTGCGAACCGACTCCGCAGAAGTCGAGCAGCGCGCGCACCTGCTCGATCTTGATTTCCTTGCTCGGCGCCCGCGTCTTCTTGCCGCCTTCGTCCGCGTCGGCCGGCTTCGCGTCGTCCGCCGCGCCCGGCGCCTCGCCCGCCAGCGCCTCGGGCAGCACGATCCGGTAATCGGGATGGTTGCCCTGCGAGAACCAGTTGCAGGCCGCGCAGGCGCCGCACGGCTCGCCGTTCGGCTGCGGCGATTCGCACAGGAAACCCTGCGCGAGATGCTGCGCGAACTGCAGCTTGCCGATCCCGGCCTGACCGTGCAGCAGCAGCGCATGCGGCCATTGCGCGCGCAGTTGCTGCAGGCGGTTCCAGTCGTCGGTTTGCCACGGATAGATCATGTGGTGCGTTCCTTGCGGGTTACAGCGCGGCGAGCACGCGTTCGAGCTGCTGGCGGATCTCGGGAATCGATCGCGTCGCGTCGACGATCGCGAAGCGGTGCGGCGCCTCTTCCGCGCGCCGCAGGTATTCGGCACGCGTACGCGAGAAGAACGCGTCGGACTCGCTTTCGAACTTGTCGGGCATGCGCGCGGCGCCGCGACGCTCGCTCGCGATTTGCGGCGCGACGTCGAACAGCACCGTGAGGTCGGGCTGGAACCCGCCCTGCACCCAGCGCTCGAGCGTCTCGAGCTTGTCGCGCGGCAGCCCGCGGCCGCCGCCCTGGTACGCGAACGTCGCGTCGGTGAAGCGGTCGGACACGACCCAGTCGCCGCGCGCGAGCGCCGGCTCGATCACGAGCGCGAGGTGCTCGCGCCGCGCGGCGAACATCAGCAGCGCCTCCGTCTCGAGATCCATCGGCTGGTTCAGCAGGATTTCGCGCAGTTTCTCGCCGAGCTGCGTGCCGCCCGGCTCGCGGGTGACGACCACTTGCCGGCCGGCCGCCGCCAGCCGGCCCTGGAGACGTTCGCAGAACCATTGCAGGTGGGTGGTCTTCCCCGCCCCGTCGATGCCTTCGAACGTGATGAATTTACCGCTCGCCATTATTGACCTCGTATGTATTTATCCACGGCCTTGTTGTGGTCGCCGAGCGTATCCGAGAACACGCTCGTGCCGTCGCCCTTCGCGACGAAATAGAGCGCGCTCGTCGGGGCCGGATTGATCGCCGCCTGTAGCGCGGCGACACCCGGCAACGCGATCGGCGTGGGCGGCAGCCCGCGTCGGGTGTAGGTATTGTAAGGAGTGTCGGCCTGCAGGTCGCGCTTGCGCAGCCGGCCGTCGTACGCGTCGCCGAGCCCGTAGATCACCGACGGATCGGTCTGCAGCGGCATGCCGATGCGCAGCCGGTTCGCGAACACGGCCGCGACGAACGCGCGGTCGGCCGCGTGGCCGGTTTCCTTCTCGACGATCGACGCGATCGTCAGCATTTCGTAAGGTGTCTTGTACGGCAGCCCCGGCGTGCGCGCGGCCCAGGCCTCGTCGATGCGCGTCTGCATCAGGCGGTATGCACGCCGGTAGATGTTCAGGTCGCTCGTGCCCTTGTCGAACAGGTAGGTATCGGGGAAGAACAGCCCCTCGCCGCTGCCGCGCTGCACGGCGCCGTCCGACGCGCCGATCGCGCGCAGCAGCTCGGCATCGCTCATGCCGGCCGTCGCGTGCGCCAGATCGGGGTTCGCGTCGAGCTCCGCGCGCATCCGCTTGAAGGTCCAGCCCTCGATGACCGTCGCGACGTACTCGTTCACGTCGCCGCGCGCGATCTTCTGCAGCACGTCGTACGGCGTGATGCCGGTCTTGAATTCGTAGTTGCCCGATTTGAGCCGGCTCGACAGCCCGAGCACGCGCGTCATCGCGACGAACGCGAACGGTTCGACCGGCACCCCGCCGCGCTTGAGCTGCAGCGCGACGCTCTTCACGCTGCTGCGCGGCTTGATCGTGACGTCGAGCGATGCCGAGCCCAGCAACAGCGGCCGGGTTGCCCAGTAATACCCGCCGCCCGCGCCGGCAGCGGCCACGACGACGGCCAGCGCCACGATCGTCGCGGCGCATTTCTTCAGTAGGGACATGGAAACGTGACTCAGGTAAGACCCATATAATACTTGCTCGCCTCCGTCAAAGTCAGGGTTGACTGTTCCCTCATTCCATGAGCACACCGTTCGCTTCACCGGCTGCCCAGGCCGCATCTGCCTCGCTCCCCGTTTTCCCCCGCCCGTCCGCCGCCGATTTCGATGCGCCGGCCGCCTGCATGCCGCTGCCGCAGTTCGGCGTGATCGACGTGGCCGGAGACGATGCCGCGACGTTCCTGCACAGCCAGCTCACCAACGACATCGAGCATCTCGATGCCGGCAGTGCCCGGCTGTCCGGGTACTGCTCGCCCAAAGGCCGCCTGCTCGCGTCGTTCCTTACGTGGCGCGCCGGCCACGATGTGCGCCTGCTCGTGTCGAAGGACGTGCAGCCGGCCGTGCAGAAGCGGCTGTCGATGTTCGTGCTGCGCGCGAAGGCGAAGCTGACGGACGCGAGCGATACGCTCGCGGTGGCCGGCTTCGCGGGCGACGTGCGCGACGCGCTGTCGGGCATCTTCGATGCGCTGCCCGACGGCGTGCACGTGAAGGTCGACGGCGCGGCCGGCGCGCTGATCCGCGTGCCCGATGCGGCCGGCCGCAAGCGCTATCTGTGGATCGGCCCGCGCGCCGAAGTCGACGCGCGCCTCGCCGCGCTTGCCGGCACGCTGCCCGTCGTGTCGCCCGCGGTGTGGGACTGGCTGGACGTTCGCGCGGGCGAGCCGCGCATCACGCAGCCGGCCGTCGAACAGTTCGTGCCGCAGATGGTCAACTTCGACGTGATCGGTGCCGTTAACTTCAGGAAAGGGTGCTACCCGGGCCAGGAAGTGGTGGCGCGCAGCCAGTACCGCGGCACGATCAAGCGCCGCACCGCGCTTGCGCACGTCGCCGGCGAGACCGATACCGTGCATGCCGGCGTCGAGCTGTTCCACAGCGACGACCCGGGCCAGCCGTGCGGGATGATCGTGAACGCGGCGGCCGCGCCCGCAGGCGGCGTCGACGCGCTCGTCGAGATCAAGCTCGCCGCGCTCGACAGCGGCACGGTGCACCTCGGTTCGGCCGACGGCCCGGCGCTCGCGTTCGACGCGCTGCCGTACGCGTGGCCGACCGAAGCGTGATGCACTGACAACCCGTTCGGGCGCCGACTCGCGAGTCGCAGCCGGCGCCCGACGTTTCCTGCGAGAGATTCGCCCGATGTGTCTGATTGCCTTCGACTGGCAGCCCGATGCCGCCGCCGGTCCCGTCTTTACCCTCGCCGCCAATCGCGACGAGTTCTTTCGCCGGACCAGCGCGCCGCTCTCGTGGTGGGAGGACGTGCCGGGCGTACTTGCCGGCCGCGATCTCGAAGCGGGGGGCACGTGGCTCGGCGTCTCGCGCGACGGCCGCTTCGCCGCGCTGACCAACTACCGCGCGCCGTTCGACATCCGCGCGGGCGCGCCGACCCGCGGCAAGCTGGTCTCCGACTTTCTCGGCGGCATGCCTGTCGCGCCGCTCGACTATCTCGCGCAGCTTGCCGAGCATGCGGCCGTGTACAACGGCTTCAACCTGCTCGTTGGCGACTGGCGCCGCCGCGAACTCGCGTGGTTCTGCAACCGCGCGCCCGAGGGCGAAAGCCGTGTCGCCGCGCCCGTGGCGATCGCGCCGGGCGTGCATGCGCTGTCGAATGCACGGCTCGATACGCCCTGGCCGAAAGTCGTGCGCAAGCGCGCGGAGCTCGGCACGCTGCTCACCGACAATCCGACCCCGTCGCTCGACGAACTGATCGCGCTGCTGCGCGACCCGCACGTCGCGGACGACGATGCACTGCCGCACACAGGCATTCCGATCGAGCGCGAGCGCGCGTTGTCGGCCGCGTTCATCGAGACGCCCGAATACGGCACGCGCGGCACCACCGCGCTGCGTGTCACGATGAAGGAAGGCGTGCGGCTGACGGTCGAGGTCAAGGAGCGCAGCGACGACGATGGCTCGCACCGCACCGTCCGTCCGGGCGCGTTCGAGCGCGCGTTCACGTTCGATATCGACGCGGCACGGCCGCGCTGAACGCACGCGTTGCGCGCTACGGCGCGCGCGTCATCTCGACGTGCGGCACGCCGGCTTCGACGAACGGTTCGCCGACCGCCGCGAAGCCGTGCCGTAGATAGAACGACACCGCCGAATCCTGCGCGTACAGCCGCACGACGGCTTCACCGCGGCGGCGCGCGGCGTCCAGCAGCGCATTCAGCACGGCCGACCCGACGCCCTGCCCGCGCATGTCGGCCAACACCGCGACGCGGCCGATCGTGCCGGACGGCAGCAGCCGCCCCGTCGCGACCGCGCGGCGCAGCCCGGTCGCCGCGTCGGTCCGGTAAGCGACCGCATGCAACGACAGCGGATCGTCGTCGTCGAGCTCCCATTCCGGCGGAATCTGCTGCTCGCGCACGAACACCGCGTCGCGTATCCGTGCAGCGTCGCCGCCCAGTACCGTCCAGTCGCCCGTTTCCACCCCGCCCGCGCCATTCGTCATCGCCATCCTCCCGCCGCGTGCGCGCCTTCGGGCGCTCGCCGTCAAACCTCGTCGAATGCAGCCTTCAGCGCCGCGACCGCATCGGCATGCGCGGCCCGCACTTCCGGCACGTAGCCGCCCATCTTGAAGAATTCGTGGATCATCCCCGGATAGCAGACCAGCGTGACCGCGTTGCCGGCCGCGCGCAACTTGTCCGCGTACGCGGCGCCCTCGTCGCTCAGCGGATCGTATTCGGCCGTCGCGATCCACGCCGGCGCGACACCCGCGAACGACGGCGCATCGCGCGTGCCGTCGAGCGGCGCGAAACGCCAGTCATCGCGATCCGCGCGATCGCGCACGTATTGCGTGAAAAACCACTGGATCGTGTCCTGCGTCAACAGGTAGCCGTTGGCGAGCCGCGCGTGCGATGCGGTGTCCTGGTGGACCGTCACGCCCGGATAGATCAGCAGTTGCAGCGCAAGACGAATGCCCGCGTCGCGCGCGAGCACCGCGCAGACCGTCGCGAGCGTGCCGCCCGCACTGTCGCCGCCGACCGCCAGCCGTGCGGCGTCGATACCGAACGTGGCGGCTTCGCGATGCAGCCACTGCAATGCGTCGTCCGCGTCGTTCACCGCGGTCGGAAACCTGTGTTCGGGCGCGAGCCGGTAGCCGACCGACAGCACCGCGCATTGCGCATCGCGCGCGAACATCCGGCACAGCGCATCGTGCGTGTCGACGCTGCCGACCGTGAAGCCGCCGCCGTGGTAGTAGACGAGCGCGGGCAGCGGCTCCGCCAGGCTCGGCGCGACCGGCAAGTACAGCCGCGCACCGATCGTGCGGCCGTCGCGCGTCGGCACGACGCATTCCTCCACCGAATGCATCGGCGCCGGCGCGACGTCGAGGATCGGCGCGCTCTTCTCGTACGCGGCGCGGGCCTGCTGCGGCGTCTGATGGTGATACGACGGACGTTTCGCGCGCTCGATCATGTCGAGCACCTGGGCGATCTTCGGATTCAGCGGCATCGGTGTGGACGGCGCCGGCGTGGCGCCGTGAACGGACAAAGCGGACAAGCGTGACATGATGCCACGTGGGGGCCAGACCGGCGCAGCGCACGGCGTGCCGGCATCCGGACTGCAAAACGAAACGGCCCTGCCTCATCGACGAGACAGGGCCGTGCATGGCGGGCGTGTTTACGCGTCGCTCGGGCCGGGCTGCGCGTCCGGCGCCGTGCGCGAGCGTTGCCGCTTGATGTCGCGGCCGACCGCGAGCCGCCGCATGTACTTGAACGTACCGAGCGCCTTCGCAACGAAATTGCCGTCGCTGTCGCGCACTTCGCCTTCGCAGTAGGCCATCGTCGTCGAGCGGTGCATCACGCGCCCGTAGGCGCGCAGTTCGCCGCGGCCCGGCTGCATGAAGTTCACCTTCATCTCGACCGTGACGACGCCGACGCCGTCGTCGGTCAGGCTGCGCGCCGCCATCGCGAGCGCGATATCGGCGAGCGTCATCGTCACGCCGCCGTGCGCGATGCTCCACGTGTTCATGTGACGCTCCTCGAGCGGCAGCACGATTTCGCTCGCGCCATCCTTCGCGGACACGAGCTGCACGCCGAGCAGATCGACGAACGGGCTTTCGATCGACGGGCCTTCCGTCGGGGTTGCCGCGTCGCTCATCGTGCGACGTCGACGATGTAGTCGACGCATTCGCGCGATTCAGCCACCGCGACGACGAATTTCTTCACTTCCTGGTGAACCGGATGCACCTGGTACGCGTCGAGCGCGGCCTTGTCGGTGAAATCGGAGACGAGCACGATGTCGGCGGTCGCGTCGAGGCCAGGGGTCGCCAAGCCGACGTCGATCTGCAAGGTGCCCGGCACGAGATCGCGGCAACCTTCGAGCTTTTCCTTCAGCTTCAGCGCGTTCTGCGCACGCGTCGTGCCTTCGGCCGATTCCTTCAACTTCCACATGACGATATGTCTGATCACTTCGGTTGCTCCTGTTCGTGTTGGTTCGGTCATTTGCCCAAAACCCTTACCAGTTGGGCACTTTACGCCCGCTCACCGTTCGCTTGCGTTCGCCGGAAATCGTGTCCGGCCGAGAAAAAAGGGGGTATAAAAGGGGGTATCATTTCGATCATCCAGAGACGATACCCCCTTTTTCACCGTGCCACTTACCGACATCAAGATCCGACAAGCGAAGGCAGGCAACAAGCCTACCAAACTTACTGACGGCAATGGACTGTATCTGTTGGTGAAGCCGTCCGGCTCCAAGCTTTGGCGATACAGGTACCGAATTGCGGGGAAGGAGAATCTCTTCGCGATCGGCGAATATCCAACGATTAGCCTTCAAGACGCACGCGCGGCGCGTGACGACGCCCGCGAACTCGTCAAGAAGGGACTGCACCCGTCGCATGCGCGACAGGAAGTGCTGTCGGCGCGTATCGACGAAGGCAAAGCAACTTTTCGCGCCGTCAGCGACGAGTGGCTTGAGAAGAAGAGGAAGACGTGGACCGAGCGGCACTTTGGCGAGATTCTGCGCATGCTCGAAACCGATGCGTACTCGTTCATCGGGAACCGCCCCATGCGCTCTGTTACCGCCCATGACGTGCTTGCTTTGATGCGTCGGGTCGAAGAGCGCGGCTCGCCTTCCGTGGCGATCAAACTCCGCCAGTACGTGTCCAACGTGTTCCAGTATGCGGTGATCACACTGCGAGCCGATACAGATCCCGCATCG
Source organism: Burkholderia sp. BCC0097 (assembly GCF_902832985.1). Lineage (NCBI taxonomy): Bacteria > Pseudomonadati > Pseudomonadota > Betaproteobacteria > Burkholderiales > Burkholderiaceae > Burkholderia > Burkholderia sp. BCC0097. The sequence goes on along the minus strand of NZ_CADFDM010000005.1, from coordinate 497,601 downwards.
GTGCTGCGTGGCTCGGTCCTGAAACCCCCGACAGAGAATGCTCGGGCGTTGAGCCGTGAAGAACTGAAGAGACTCTTTCGCCAGCTTCCAACCTACAAGAGCAGACGAACCGAGATTGCGATTCGATTGCTGATGATGTTGTTTCCGAGAACGATCGAGCTTTGCCGTGCGCGATGGGAAGAAATCGACCTGGGAACCGCAGAGTGGAAGGTACCCCCGGAAAAGATCAAGTCACGACGTCTGCACATCGTTCCCCTTCCCTCGCAAGCGGTGAAATTGCTGCGCGAGTTGCAGGAGATGTACGGAAATCGCGGGTATATCTTGCCGATTCTGCATAGCAATCGAAAGCGCCCACACATGAGTCGCGCAACGATCAACCGGGCGATCGATTACATGGTTCCGGATAACCCTGAACCCATAACTGGCCATGACTTTCGGGCAACTGCGTCGACCAACCTCCATGAAATGGGATGGAAGGACGAAGTCGTTGAAATGCAGTTGTCGCATAAGGACAAGGACAGGACTCGCTCGACGTACAACCATGCAAAGTACTTACCGCAGCGTCGGGAGATGATGCAAGCGTGGGCGAATTGGCTCGACGACGTCGAAGAAGAGGCACTGCAAGATGGGGGTACCGAGAGCATCCCCACCAGTAACCGATGATGCAGCAGTACCTACGCCTTCTTTGGTAAGGCCCGCGCGCAGAGCTACGTCAGACGTATACTCATGTTTCTGGGGATGCGCCCTTACCGATCCCAAGCTGAAACGCAATAATGTAGTCATACAATCACGGAGCGCGTATGGCAATTGAAATCGACGCGGAGACCGAGCTTAAGCTGCTTGAAAACTCGATGCGCGATGTAATTCAGATTGTTCTCGAGAACAAATTCGGCCCTCAGTGGCTTAGCAACTTGAAAGTGAGCACGGAGAGAGTTGAGCGGTGGAAGGAGCGGCAGGAGACCGAGAAAAAAAGGCTCTCTGGAAAGGCACTTGACGGTAGATTACTTTACTATTCCGATTTCTACGACATCAACACAATTATAAAAAAACACTGGAACGATGGATTTATCGATGTATTTGGCGATCTTAAAACGACAGAGATTTTTCTAGGGCAAATGGAGAAGCTACGCGACCCAAATGCACACAGACGCGAACTTACGAATCAACAGAAATGCTTAATTGCAGGCATTTCCGGCGAATTGCGAATCCAGATTATGCAGTACCGTGGAAAAGGGCAAAACGTGGATAATTATTTTGCTGTTATCGAAGCGATCAAGGACAGTCTGGGAAATAGCTATCCCTGCCCTCACGGCGGCAACATGGTGGTTGCAGAGCAGATACTGCGTGTCGGCGACACTATCGAGTTCTGCGTCACTTCAACCGATCCCCACGGAGGGGAACTTGAGTACTCAATTGCACGCACTGGCAAGCCAGAAGATTGGCAGAAGGAAAATCACAAGACGATCACGCTGACTGAAGAGCACATCGGGAAAATGTGTGATTTCAGCATAAGGATTCGCACTGACAAACCTTATACGGCACTCAATGGTTTCGACGACATTGTATCCTTTCGATACACCGTCTTGCCGGCTGAGAAGTAACTCACAATTAGCTGAGCATCGTCGCGGCGCGCAGCGTCGAGCCCGACCGACCGTCATTGAAGTGACGGGTGTGATGCCGCAGCAACCACTCCGCTGGCAAGCGGACTAGGTCAAAAGCTACGTCGCTCGTTGCGCCATCTCTCTCTACGAGCGCCTGCCACCCGAACCGAAGTTACCAGACCATCTCGCTATTTCTTCGCATCAGTTCTTGAATTTCGAACAAGAAACGCGTCATCACCGAACATTTCGACATCAGCCTGCATAGCAACAAACGAGTCGCTTTTGACAAAATTATGAGCATTCGCCTTTATTCCATCCTGTATCTTCTGATATTGTCGGTCAGATACTGAAGCCAATGCCTCATCGATCTTTTTCGCTCGGGAATTTAGATAACTGCCAAAGCCGGCAGGCATTACATACCGACGCGGTTCGACCGCTCCCTCACTCGCATGAATTTTTCCGCCCTGCCAGTTCACTGCATTGGACTGCGAGACAAAACCGAGAATGATGAAGCGACCTAGCTTCGAGTAGACAAATGTTGAAGAGCGGCTTTCGCAAAAATCCATATCAATCGCACGCATCAGGTAGCGATTTATGTTGGGTGCAAATCCGCCGCGCGCTGCGGCGATCTGATCGAGTGGATAGATATACTGGCGGAATTGCATAGGATGCTGGCGCGCCCCAAGAATGTATTCGCGCCAAACTGCTTCAGCTGCGAGTACGTTTGGATCTTGAGCGAGAGGCGAATCTCCATAGGCAGTTTTATCCATGAAATACAAAAGTGCGCGCCAAGAAACTGACGTACAAAAATGCAATAGCCAAGGGCCGTAGGCATATCGCCTTGACGAGTCTGCCAAATATGGATGAAACAGCTTGTTCGCAAAGGCTCGTTCCGAGCGGCCAAGCAGTCCTTCGCACGTTTGACACAACCAGTATTCCTTTTCTCCGTCTTGCGTTCGCTGATTTGGTTCTCGCGAGCTTCTGATCGGACTGCCTCCGCTGGACTCTCTAAGCCATCGAAATACAAAACTTGGCAATATGTGGCTAAGCTGCAACTGAACTTCAGCTTCGCATAAGCGACATTTTCCATACGGCATGATCTCGACGCGCTCTCGTCTTGTTGGTGTTCGGGGGTTATCTTTGTGTCAATGCTGAGAACAGTATCACCACTCAGCCACCATACGAAAGCACTCAGATCAGATGATCGCGAATGTACCGCCCACCCGCCAGAGTGTTTCCAAAGCTACTTTGACTCGGCCCGCATATCTTCTGCCGGGTATAGCTGAAGCATCGCGCGCGCCGCTTCGACGTTAGGCGTGGTCAACCACTCTTCCCAATCGTCCGGCCTAAGGATCACGACCGATCGCTTCTCGTCGTCCGGCTTGTGCATGCGCGACATCAGCGGGTGACCGTCCGCGTTGACCGTAATCATCGACATCGCGTGGCGCTTGGTGCCGTCCTCGTGCGTCAACGTGCGCCAGATGCCCGCGACGCACATCGTCGGCCGGTCAACAACGCTGATCTTCTGCCATACGCATGGCCCAAGTATCCATTCCCCCTTGTCGTCTTGCCGGGCATCCGGATATGACGGTTCGACGATGTAGTCCGCCGGAATCAGGCAACGCACCCCTTTGCGCCAAGCCGGGCCATACAACTTCGATTCGCCGAGATTGTCGTCGCGCGCATTCATCGTGCGCAGAAACTTTCGGACGGGACGCCCCGCCTTCTTGTCTTCTTCTCGCTTTGCTTTCTGGAGATCATGCGGCCAGAAACCGAATCCAGCGATCAGCGGCTTGAACTGCCCGTCAACATAGCCGACGATCGGCGCGTCGTAGTCTTGGTAGATCTCGGGCTCCCACGGCGTCCAGCGGTACAGGTCATGAAAATTGTCGATCTTCAGCTCGCTCAGGCCCGGATCTTCGCCCGCGGGTAGTAGTTGGTGCACACTGTTCACGTCCTCTACTTGTCCGAGATGCCAGTGTCCGGCTAGTCATAGCCCAGCGCTGGAGGCGATTGAATTTGGTCCAGCGGTATAACGGGACCGCTCAGCCACTCGTCCAGCGCGGTACAGATGATGTCGTAATAGACCTCATCGAACCCGGAGCCTTCGGGCTGGCCCGGCGCGTCGGGGAACAATTCTCGACCGAGCGTCACCTGATGCTCGCAGAAGCCATATTTCCCCACGACGATATTCCCGCCTAGATCGTTGTAGCACCGCGCTTCGTACCCTATGACCGGTGACTTCCATGAGGCTTAGGATATGGTATTTGGCATCTGCAATACACATGTCGACGAATGCCGATTGCACGGCTGTCATGGGTCGCAACATATCACCCTCCGGCCGGTGACCTCCCTCTTCAGATCTTACTGCGCTCCTCCTCGATCCCTATTTTTGAGACTTGACGGCACCATCTTGGCACAAGATAAACTGTATATCCATACAGTGTTATACCCGCATCATGATATTGCCCCCATTTAGCCCGCCGCGCTTCGACGAGTTGTCGAAATGGTGGAACACGTGCACCTACGCCGAGGTTCATCGCCTGATTCTGGAGGTGCTGCACCTGCGGATTACGCTGAGGGAAATGGATTCGCTCACGGACGATGCCAAGCGCATGATCGCGTACCCAGAACAAGCGGACACGTTGAAATACGCGGCTCCGCTGCGGCGCTTGTCGATCAAGATCGACAAAGAGATTACGCGGGCCGGCCGAATAGGCAACGCACGCGCGCCAGTCGCGCCGTTCTCTGACGAGTGGCGTGCGCGCGAAGAGATGAGGTGCCGACTGTACGACACGCCAGGCGAGCCAGATCCGAGTTCCGACAAGGCAACAAAGCTGCCAGAGTTTCAGCGGCTGACATGGGCCGAGCTACGCGACGCGTGGAGCGCGACCCCGTTCAAGAAAAACAAGCTGCCGACTCTCGAACAGCGTTTCGTGCTGGAAGTTGTGCACGTCCGCCGAACACTGCGGCTCATGGAGAAAATGGTCTGTGCGGCCGAGCTGGAGCTGAAGAAGAACGGCTACCCCGATTCGTTCGCGCTCGACCAGCTCCGGCGCATGATCGACGGCGCTCGCTTCGATTGACAATAGTTGACTGAGGGCGATTTAGCCAATCATCAGATGTTCTCCCGGAAATGGTAAATTCATACGAAAACCACACCTACGAGAGAACATATGGCCCGAGCCATGATTTGCGTCGGCGACACGACGACGCATGACGGCCGCGTGCTGGAGGGCAGCGCGACCGCGACCATCGAGGGAAAGCCCATTGCGGGCGTCGGACACAAGGTACTTTGCCCGCAGTGCAAGGGAATCTTTCCGATCCTTCCGACCGGACGGCAATACTCGCACACGTTCGACGGACGAGAAACCGCCGTCGAGGGTATGAAAACCGCGTGCGGCGCGACGCTGATCGCATCGCAGTCGTCAGCAACGTTCGACGACGTCGGATCGGGCACAGCGACGACTGGCGGCGCAAGTGCCGCCATCGCAACGACTGCCGCTGCGCTCGCTCCCTCGCCGACGCTCTGTCTCGAATGCCTGAAAGCTGCGGCCGAAAATGCCGCGACGATGATCGCGCGCGGGTAGTCCATGACCGAAAATTCGATCGAGGCTTTCTTCTTCAAGCGTCAACAGCAGTTGACCATGCAGGTGCATCTGTACGCCCTTGTCGACGGCCTTCTATACGCTGATGCGGCCGGCGGTTCATCGCCCCAACGATCGCAGTCGGCCATCGCCGTATTCGATGGCACGCAGGACGCGTCACTTGCAGACGCTGGGCCGTGGCTTTTTGCGTACCAGGCGACGGCTGGCAACATCCGACGAACTCTCTCCACAATGGCCTGCAGTTCCACCGGCGTGTCTTGGCTGATCAGCGCATATCCAATCGAATCACTGGCTGACGAGCTGCGCAGCCGCCTCGACGTACGCTTGCCGGATGGAAGCACCGCCCTGCTCCGCTTCTACGATGCCCGCATCATGGCCGACATGGTGTCGCTGATGGAATTCACGCAGCGCATGCAGTTCTTCGTGCCGACATTCAACTGGCTCGTCGAAGTAAATGGAAAACTCGCTGGAGTACACCCGCATGCTTGAGCTGACAAGCGAACAGGTCGCCGGCCTTGCCGAGATCGACGCACGCGGATATGTCGAACACACTCGGCAGGATCTCGTCAAAGCGGACCCGAAGCTGGCCGAAGACGGCACGCTATCGACGCGGCTATGGAACGCATACGTCGCCGCTCGACGGCTCGGCATCCAGTCCGACGGGAATGTCGCCGCGTTTCTTCGTATTGAGGCATACGCTCCGAAGTTTTACGAGAGACCTGCGACGCGCGCGTGGCTGACTCGGCCCGGACGCTCGGCCGATGAACGCTTTCACGATTACCTACGCGTTATGAAATGGCGCATCGAACATCAAGACGACAAGGGAGGGGCTGAGCATGGCGGGATTGGTGGTGTCGGGGATCGAAGCGGCGATAGTGGAGCTTGGACCAGTCTTAGCTCGCGCTGGAGCCGCCTTATTGGGCGGGGCCGCAGTGGCCGGGACGGCTAGTCTTTCGGGAGATACATCGAAAGCCACCAGTAAGGCCGAGCCTGCCGTCCGTGCCATACCGCGTACTGGAGAGAGCTGTAAGAAGTGCCCACCTGAGGCGGGGAGCATGCAGCGCCGCAACTGGAGCATGAGTGACAACTCCCGAGAGTATCAAGGGCGGATTACTGGATTCCCCTATAGCGTTGAAGAGCGGTGGAGCATGGAGTGGGTCTGGCAGCGTGACTTCGACGGCTTTCGACCGGAAAGCTGTTTGTTGATAGAAGCGAAGGCAAAATACGATCAGTTCTTGAACAAGCTCGATGTACCGTACACCAAGGCCTTTGATGACATGGAGGAGCAGGCTGCCGGTCAGGCAGCGGTTGTAGATGATCATCCTCCTGCGAGGTTGAAATGGTATTTTCAGACGGAGCGGACTTGGAACTACATGAGAGCGCCGCTTGTCCGTCTTCACATCCAATCAGAATGGGTGCCGTGACAAACATGGAAATAGTTACGCAATTTCGTAGCCCTGCCGACTTCGCCCAGCTTGGCGATTTTGCGGCTCATCTTGTCCGCCTATGGCCGGTGGTTGAGGCCATGTCGCGCGAGGACGAACGTTTAGGGCAGTGGTGGCTGAAGGCTGATACCGAGGAAGAAGCCCGTCTCTATCCCATGTTTGAAGCGCCCGGCATACCTTCGACAGCCGTTTTGGCCGTCTTGGCGCAACGGTACGAAAAAAAGATGGACCTTCCTAAAGTATTTGGCTTCTGGAATGGTCAGATGGACGCGGCCGACAGCGCGAGGCTGAAATTAGCCATCGATGCGAAAAGGCGGCCCAGCGAGATAGAAATCGGACTGCCGGCACAGAGCGCGGCCTCAGCGGACGAGTGCAGCTATGAGGGCGTGGCTAAGATAGTGTCCGCGATCGTCTCGGTTTATGACCCGATGTATGTCTCTGTTGCACCACGAGAGTATTTTCCCCGACAGGTGTTTGATGACAAGCCGGGCGTTGGCTGGATGCTGTATCTCCCGAAGGTCCTCACGACTCAGCAAGTCCCGGAAGCACGCGAATTGATTCCAGTTCCTGAAGCCGGCCGGAAGCAGACCGGGACGATCATTGTGAGCGTCCCAGATGCCGTTTTTTCAGTGGACAATTCCGAACACGTCGACGTTGCCAACCGTATCGAGATTCGGCTCGTCGACCAGGATCTTTTGCCCGCATTCGCTGATCTGTAAGCACGATGCCGGCGCGAGAGTCCGTGCCGGCATCGCCAATTAGATGTATAAGGCTGGACTAGACCAAACAGGCAGCGTCAGATCGTCTGACTCAGTTCGGCCAGTTTCTGACATTCGACATCACTGGGTAGGTGGCCGACAATCGCAATCGGACTCCTTCAATTCGCCTGTCCCTGATGGGATGAATGCCAGCAACGAGAGAGGGTGAATGCCGATGAAAGACACGGTCGCACTTATCGTAGATCCCGATTTCGGCGCTCGTATTCAAGAATTGGTCGCAAGAGTCCGACACACTTGGGTCGTTGCTACTCCCGCGAACGTTGCCGTTGCCGAGCAAATCTGGAGAGCGTCGCCGAACTCGCCGGGGCTCAACATGGAAGGCGGCGTTACCACGTTCATTCAATACGGGGTGGATCGGGAAAGCTGGTGCGACGCAATTCTGGATTCTGTCGACGATCACCACAATTCTCACTCTGGCGACCCTGATTATTCGATCCTGGAGGTCTATGGGATACCGCTTACCAACCGACTGCAGTCTGTGCTGGTCGAACTCGGATTCTCGGCATTTACGTCGATGGACTATGGTTTTTGTGCGCGCAAGCCCCAACCTGCTTGAGAGAGACGGACATGCCAACACGCAGCCCCTCGCCCGCCGCGACCGCGATATCGAGATCCGCGCGTCGCGCCGCGAGTACCACACCTGGATCAGGCCCGCGCCCGATGTAGACATCGGCGACGATCGCGTAAGTGACCGAGCGCGCTGGCACGACGAGCAACGTATCGTTGAGGGGACGGCGATCTTCTGGAGTAAGTGCACGACGTACCGTGTCGAGCAGCGCAGCACTTGCGATTCCGTCGTTGGAATACGACTTCACGACCACGCGCACGATGCCCGGCTCCGGACGATCGACACGTACGTCGGCGACATCCGCTGACGCGTCCATCGCGAGTGATCGATACGAACCGGACGGCCCGGCCGTCGACGCGCGCTCGATCCCCATCTGCGTACGCAGACGCAAGCGCTCGTCGCGCTCGTACGTGACCGGAATCGGCGGGTGCGCGTCCGGATCGCCGGGGTCGACAATCTCTTTCTTCAGGTTCCAGAGCGCCGCGAGGTGTTCTAGATCCGCCCCCGTTGCATAGGCCCGCAACACTGCACGTCCGGCATCGTTAACTCGTGCCCGAAACTGGATTTCGTCGTACGCGGCCAGCTCCAGCACCTTGACGACCGGATCGGATTCGAGCGCTGCGGTCCAATCCGGATAGATGCTTTTGAAGTGCTCCAGCTTGCGCTGATACACCTCCTCGGAGTCGAGCTTTTCGACGAGATCCGGCGGATCAAGCGCCGATAGATCGATCACTGTCATATCGTCACCTCGAATACAACGTCGTCGCCGCTGTAGCGACCGGCGATCCGAAAAGTTACTTTGCCGTCCACAACAGACAGTGCCTTCACGCTATCCAGCGCGATACGCGGCTCCCACCGTCCGATTGCACGCGCGGCTTCGGCCTGTGCCGCCGAGATCCATCCACGCGTGACGGGCAGGTCAACCATCGCAGGGAGATCCGAGCCGTAATCGGGCCGCTGGCGACGGGTTCCCTTGCGCGTGCTCAGAATGTCCGCGATGCTTTGCATCAGATGATCGAGTCCGCCGATCAGTCGGCCCGTGCGGCGACACATCCCGACCAGCGCGACCATCGCTGCACCTTCGTCGGGACGCGCTTGAAGCACTCGCGCGATTCGAGATACACGATGTGCTCGGGCTCAGTCACTTTCGTTTTGCCAGCAAGCACGGCAACATGCGAGCCGTTCGGGAACACGATCACGCGGCTACGGAACTCGGTATCGGTGAATGTGATGGGTGCTACCGCCCCGCCTTGCTCCTTATCTTTCGACATGCAACTTCCGCGGAATAAAAAAAACCGCGTTTTGCGGGGTTTAAGTATGGAATGCACTCAATCAAGTTTTTGTTCGGCTCCGTAACAACCGAACGTCGTCTGTATGTGCTTTGACACAGAAATATCCGCCCGCACGCCATATCAGCAACCGTTTCTGAGCATCCGAGGTGGACATAGAGGCACCATCTGCTTTGCCGAAAGCAATCGGATCACGGCAGAGCAGCAGGACATTTGCGAAATTGAATCGAACATAACTATCAACGAAATAGCTCTGCTCCTTGCTATATACGGACGGACCCGCCGTGTAGACCTTGAATCCGGCTCCCTGGAGTCCCGTCACAAGGTCTGGCTTCAGCACCTGATAAACATACTTCGACTCGTCAATCGCGCCGATCGATCGCAGAACGGTAGAGGTGACAGGTCCGAGTGTCAGCGCCACCATCCACACCCAATAAAAGACAAGCGCACCTATAAAAATCGTAGTCTTAAAAATATCAAATGGTTTTTTATCCGATAGCTTCTCAAGCAAATAAACCATACCTGGAAGCACTCCTATTACGCTGTAAAACACGCATCCAGCGAACACACCGAAAGCCGTCCACCCCGACAAGCCCTCACCGTCAAATATTCTCAGACAAACAACCAAGGACGGCAGAACTGATACAGCAGCAATCGTGGGTGCAAACGTAACCTTAATAAATTGAACCAGTTTACTTATCCATCCACTCTTACCGGGATCAGAAAACACCTTCCAGCTCCACCATACGATGGACAATTCAAATATCGCCATCCCGGCCATACCCAAAGAAAAGCACCAGCCAGCGGACAGATCCCAAACGAGCGACAGCACTCCGAACACAAGCAACCAAGCAAGCGGCGACCCGATAAACAAAAGTGCGAGTGGTTTCCTTACGCTACCGTTCTTTGCGGCCTTCGCGATCTTATTCTGCTCTTCGTATGCGCCGACCGCACTCACCGAAATAATCGACGGGATACCAAACTGAATCGCCAACAAGAGTGTCAGCAAACAGGACGCAACGATCATCACCACCAGCCCCGGCACCGAGACCACCGCCTCCGGAAACAACTGCGGCCAACCGATTTTCTTCAAATACGCCCATATCAACATGGCCGGCATCACCAGTCCGATCGGAGCCAGCTTCCACAGTACATCCAACGTGTCTTTCAGGACGCCGAGCGCCGACACGTAGTTTTTATAGATCTGCCTGAAATCCTCCCAGTCAGTACCGCCCTGATCATTTGCCGCATCTGCTTTATCGTTAATATCTTTCGGGTTTCCGCCATCAGCACTCATCAAGTCGACTCCTTCACAAAGTAGCTTTGTTGTGCAGAAATCGATTCTAGAAGCTTCCTGTGCGATATCATCCTCGCAAAAATCGCAGGGTTAAATCCGTCAAATCGGCAAACTGACCCTCTCACCGTCGCCCTGCTCCCCGTGGCTGTGCTTGCTAACCGACTTACCAGCCGCGACAACATCGTCGGTGAACTCTGCACCGCCCACGACCTTCATCGCGACACCGCCGCCGTCGCCAGGCTTGCCTTGCATGCCGCCGTTGAACATCAGTAGTTGTTCGGTCGTCGTGTTGCCGGTGAACGTCGAGTCCGGAACATCTGCCAGCAGCTTTGCGCTGCGCAGCGTCGCACCATCCGCCTTTAGCTCAAACTCGGTCCTTCCGATGCGGAACACGATCCGACCACCGGCCGGCACCGACAGCACGTATTCATGGCTCGCATGGTTGTACTGCTCGAATGCGCCATCCGGGAAGTCGGTCGCGGTCTCGTCAGGACTCGACCGCCCGGACCCGCCGTGCTGCTCCGTGTAGTAGCCGGGCGCGACGAACGCACCGGCGAGATCGCCGGACGGTGCCCACAGGGCGACCTCTTCGTCGACGGACGGCGGACGCCAATGCCGTACCTTGCCGGCGGCACCGGCCTGCCATTTGAGCCAGTCGCTCACCCAATCGCCGACGCGGACTTTCACGCGCGGCGGGTCGTACATGATTGCCTCCACGACCGCGGATTGCGTCAGGCACGCCATACGGCGATCCATTTCGCCAAGCTCGAAGTCGCTCACACGTCACCCCGCTCCCTGTTCCGCCGGATTCCAATAGCTGCCTTCATGCCCCGGCCCCGTCTCCGGATCGACACCCCACAACACCGCGCGCCCCTTCATCGGCGGCTCGTACGCATCGCCCAGGTCGAATTCGTGCGCCCACTCGACGAGCCAAACGAAATACGTGCCCAGCTCGGGCCGGAACGGATCTTCACCGGCCGACCCGACCTGTTTGCCCGGCGCCATGGACAATCCCCACGTCGCCCCGTGCACCGTTTGCAGCACGCGCGCGGATACCCTTCGCTCGCCCAACAGCAAGCGCACAAAAAAGCCGATCGCCGAGATCTACGTGCCCCAACCGAAGGCAGATCAGTTGATTTGCGCGGCTATGTACAACTTCAGGGACAGCTTCGCATCGATGCCCCTGAAGTTCGGCGCAGGAACCGCGACCTACCCGACGCGAATGCAAGCGGTACAGGAAGGTGCTCGATGGTTTAAAAAAGCTCTCGGCTACGAGAACATCAAGCGCCAGAAAGACCTTCCGTTCGTCCTGCAATGGCTCGATGACATTCTGCAGTTTCCCGATCTCGACTGGACGCCGGATATGGCGCAGGAGGCAGCGAAATGACCTCGCGCCCGGCCCTTTCCACCCCACGTCCGTGCCGCGAAAGCGGGAACACGCGGAGAAGCGCCCGGCTATCGCACTGGCGAGTGTCAACGGTACTTCGACGCAGGCTGACGCCCGTAAAAGCGATCCAGAAGGACGAAGCGCCGCCCGCGCGGCGCAAATCTATCCAGACAAACGAAGCCTTTGCGGATACCCGCCCAGGCAGGCTCGCGCGACTCGACGCCCTTCGCATCGAGATCCGCGCGTTGATCACCGACATCTCGCACGCGGCCGACGTCGAGCTACTGGACCTGATGGTCGACGAGATCGGGGCGTTCGCTCGCCACAAAGCCGCGCAGGACGCGCGCACCTGGGCCACGACCGCCGCAATCACGCTTGAAACCGGGCTCATGCAACTCGCCCGTGCAACTCGTTGCCCAATGCCCGCATCATGTGCGAGCCGTGCTCCAAGCAACAGCGTGATGACTTGCGTGGTCGAATCTATCTTATCGTCCTTCCGTTCGCGTAACGCGGTGTCCCCGCCATCTCAATGGCGGGCGACCTAGCGGGCGCTGCGCCACTGTTGCAGATAACTCAGTCTTATGCGTGTCAGCTATGGTCGATAGATTGCGGAACAGTAGCCAGTCTTATTCACCACGGGCCGATATCTCAAATTGACCGGCCGCTTCCCGGAGGCAAACATCCCTGCACGTCCGAACGATAGAGCGGCCGAGCGCTGTCAGGGCAGGTAGCTGTCACTAGCCATCAACAACCGGTCGGATGGCAACGATTTCCATCAAAGGGCTCAACGACCACGTCACGCAGTGGCAAGTCCTTGCAGTGCGCAAAAAAGGGGGTATCAAACTCCGGTATTACGATGAAACCTATAAAGATCATTACTTTACTATCTCGAATATCACTGCAACTTCCACATGACGATATGTCTGATCACTTCGGTTGCTCCTGTTCGTGTTGGTTCGGCGATTGGCCTGAACCCTTGCCAGTCGGGCACCTTGCGCCCGCCTGCCGTTCGCTCTCGTTCGCTCGGAATCGCACCCGGTCGAAAAAAGCGGGCATCGTTTGAAATCTTCCGGGACGATACCCGCTTTTTCAGTCAGGTTCGGTCACCGCTGCGATGCGTCTGACGGAACGCACGATGCAGCGCCCCCCTCACTCCGCCGGCTGCAACGCGGCAACCTTGTTCCGCCCGGTCGCCTTCGCGTAGTACAGCGCCTCATCAGCCGCCTTGATCACGGCATCCGGCTGCCCCTCCTGATCGGGCGTCCAGCTCGCCAGGCCAATGCTCGCGGTAACACGCCCGTATTCGCTGCCGGCGTGCTCGAGGGCCAACTCGTCGATGGCCGCACGAATCCGCTCGGCGATCTGCGCCGCGCCGGTTTGCGACGTGTCGGGGAGCAACACGACGAACTCCTCCCCGCCATAACGAGCCGCCGTATCGGCCGGCCGGCGAATGTTCTCGCCGATGCACCGCGCGACCGCCGCCAACGCATCGTCCCCGGCCTGATGACCGTACGTGTCGTTGTAAGCCTTGAACCGGTCCACATCCACGAACAGCAGCGAGAAAACGGAACGCGCACGCCGGGCGCGGCGCCACTCGTTGTCCAGCACCTCGCCAAAGCTGCGGCGATTGCTCAGGCCGGTAAGACCGTCCGTCCGGGCGAGCAGCACGAGTTCCGACTCGGCCCGCATACGGCGCCGCAACTGCGAACCGAACAGCAGGGACAGCGCGATGAACGCCACCCCGAACGTCGCGACCAATCCGCCGATCGTGATCGCACGTTGCCGCCATGCGGCGTAAATGTCCTGCTCGGCCTCCGCGACCATGATGATCAGCGGCAGTTTCGGCAAATGCTTGAAGTAGTACAGGCGGCGCACGCCGTCGATCGACGAGGTTTCAGAGAAGGAGCCCTCACGCGCGGTCTGGAACCGCCGGAACGTTGCGGCCTTGCTGAGGTCGCGGCCGATAGTATGCGCATCGTAAGGCTGACGCATCACCATCTTGCCGTCTTCGCCGATCAGCGAAATCGAGCCATGTTTGCCAAGCGAAAGCCCGGCGAAGAGCTGGTGGAAATATTCGAGATTGACCGCGATAACGGCAATGCCGCCAAACGATCCATCGGGGTTCGAAATCCGCCGCGTGAGCGCGATACTGAGCTTTCCCCCACGCAAACGGGATACGAATGGGTCACTGATATAGAGTCCGACGTTCGGATTGTCGCGGTGGATCGTGAAGTATCGGCGATCGGCGAAATTGCCCTTGCGCGGCTCGTCATAGCCCGAATCCAGGACGATATTGCCGCCTGCATCCATCACGAGCATCGAACCGAGAAATTCCGCGGTCATCGCGTGATCGAACAGCACCGCCCGGCGCAGACCGGGCGAAGCGTCCATCACATCGCGGCGCTGCAACCCGTGGATGACCGCCTGCAAAGACAGGTCGTACAACTCGATATTGCGTTCGATGTCGCGCTCGGCGACAAGCCCGAGGTTGCGTGACGTTTCCCTTGCACGCTCCATCGCGTCGTTGCGGCTCTGCAGGAGTTGCAGTACGCATAGCGCCATGAGCGCGCATGCGATCATGGAAGCAATCGCCACGATGACGTAAGGGGCAGTCTTACGGGGGTGCATGGGTCTCCTCACTGGGAATGAGCGCCCCTCCCGCCGAGCGCAGATTGCTCATACTAAATCAGTTGGGCCGGTATTCGCGCCCACCGCGAATGGAACGGCTCAGCCGTGCGCGATTATAAATACCGAGTGCGAGAAATTGCCCGCTCGTAGCGGGCTTACGGCGACGGATCGGCCACGAACGAGCCGCTCGAGCTTCGCGTTCTCTTCCTCAAGCCGCTTCCGCCGGCGCGGCCCCGCAGGCAACGGCCCGCCGTACTTCATCCGCCAGCGGCCCGTTCGAGATCAGGCGACCATGCCTCGTGGTGCGGGCATGCGCAGGAACGCGGCTTGCTGGGCTTCGCCCGCGCCGTGTCTTGCATGCCGGCCTGTCACGACACAGACCGACACAACGCGGTGACTCGTTTCCTGTCCGGTATCAATTCCCGGCCCGATAGAGCATTGCCGATCGTCTTGTCACGGCTATCCGGAGCGCGTTAATTCCGATTCGTTAAATCGCAAGTTTTACCGGAGAGACGGGTAATAATTGCGCCCAATTTTTCAATTCAATATTTGAAAACCAAAACATTATTGACTTCAACTTTCCCATAAATTTAGAATCGCCTACGACGGCTTACGTATCGTTTTCCGCGCCGCTCCGGATTCGCTACTCACCTGCGCGAAGATCCTTTGCATCGGCCTTCCCGTAGGGCATCGACGCTCGCCCCTCGTTTTCAGTTTTCTGCATTTATCAGCCATTCGGTTATTGCCAACCCATTTTCATTTCGAAGAAACGCAACACCTCGATTAATTCCAGCCATTCACCAGAATAGCCGCGACACGAGACCAGACGGACCCAAGATCCGCCACTGAAAACACCCAGATAAAAAATCGCCAGTCATCAGGAGGGACATCAACATGCATCGCCTTGCGAAGTCGCTGTGTCTCGGGCTCGTCTGCGCCGGCCTGCTGTCGGCCTGCAACGACGACGACGTCAAGTCCACCACCCCGCCATCGAACACCGCCGCGTTGTCGTTCCGCATGGATACGGGCGGCCAGATCAACGCGTTCTACCGGCAGGACAAGGTCGCCGCGCACCTGCTGGTACGCTCGTCGACGAAGCCGCGCCTGCTGGTGGTCTTCCCCGCCGGCAACAGCGGCACCGGGCTGTGGTTCGACGACACCGCACAGCCGGTGAACTGGAGCCTCGACACGCTGCCGTCGGCACTGTCGGCGCCGGACACGCACGGCCGCCCGCTGTACGGCATCGGCGCCGACGTGTCGGTCGACACCGCGTCGCTGACGGTCCGCCAGGCTGTGCTCAGCAACGTGCGCTTCCTGCGCGACTTCAACGGCGGCGCGACGATCCCGCAGCAGATCCTCACCGCGCCGACGGTCCAGGGCAGCACCGCGCAATGGCAACGCGACCGCATCGACGGCGCGCCCGGCTATGCGCTGCGCATCACGCTTCGCGACGGCGGCAGCATCGCGACGGCAGCCGGCGGCAAGCTGGTGCTGACCGCACCGGCGGGCTCGCATACGCTGAAGCTGCACGTCGATGCGCTGTCGGGCGAGACGCCGCTGTCGCCGATCACGCACGCCGACTTGTTCGCGCCGTCCGTGAACCCCGACCCGGTCAGTCAGAACGTGCTCGAATTCCTGAGCTTCAACGACAAGCTGCTGGCCGGCTCGTGGCAGTACGACACGTACTTCGGCCGCGACACGCTGATCTCGGTCCGCATGCTGATGCCCGTGCTCGAACCCGCGGCGATCGAGGCCGGCCTGTCGTCGGTGCTCAGCCGCCTGTCGGCCGACGGCAAGGTCGCGCACGAGGAAGGCATCGGCGAATTCGCGCTGGTCGACAACCAGAAGAACGGGCGGCCGAACGATGCGACACCGACCTACGACTACAAGATGATCGACAGCGACTACCTGCTCGCACCGATCGCGGCCGCGTGGCTGATCGACGATGCGCGCGGCCAGGCGCGTGCGGCCGCGTATCTGGCGCAGCGCGGCAGCGACGGGCAGACCAACGGCAGCCGCCTCGTCGTCAATCTGCTGCACGTCGCGACGACCGCGCAGCCGTTCGCGCAGCAGCCGTCGGTCGCGAACCTGATCCACCTGCGGCCCGGCGAAATCGTCGGCAACTGGCGCGACAGCACCGACGGTCTCGGCGGCGGCGTGTACCCGTACGACGTGAACGCGGTGCTCGTGCCGGCCGCGCTGCGCGCGGCGAACGCGTTCCTCGCCCGCGGCCTGCTCGATCCGTACCTCGATGCCCAGCAACGCGCGACGCTCGCCAACACGGCGAACCAGGCGGCCACGTGGGAAACGCAGGCGCCGCCGCTGTTCCAGGTCAGCGTGCCGGCCGCGCAGGCGGCCACCGACGTGTCGGCCTATGCGCCGTCCGCTGGCGTGCCGGCCGGCGCCGCGCCCAACGCACCGCTGGGCTTCTACGCGCTGTCGCTCGACCAGCAGGGCAACCCGATTCCGGTAATGAATTCGGACGGCGGCTTCGCGCTGCTGTTCGGCACCCCGCCGGACGATCAGCTCCAGCGGATCGTCAGCGACGTCACGCGGCCGTTCCCGACCGGGCTCGTGACGGATGTCGGGATGCTGATCGCGAACCCCGCGTATGCGAGCTCGTCGCTGTGGCCGAAGTTCACGAGCTCCGCGTATCACGGCACGGTGATCTGGTCGTGGCAGCAGGCGATGTGGGTGGCCGGGCTCGATCGCCAGCTGGCGCGCCAGGACCTGTCGGCCGCGACGCGCACGCTGCTCACGCAGGCGCGGCAGACGATCTGGCAGGTGATCTCGAACGGACGCGACATGCGCACGTCGGAAATGTGGACGTGGTCCTACGTGAACGGCAAGTACCAGACCGACGCATTCGGCACGCGCAGCGCCGATGCGACCGAAGCCAACGCGGCGCAGCTCTGGAGTACGACGTATCTCGCGATCCGCGATCCGCAGCAGCGCGCGGGCAAGTACTGGTGGCAGGCGTCGCAGTCGATGCAGGACGAACAGTCGAAGCAGGCGACGGCGGTGGCGTCGCGCTAGCGCGTCGCCGCGCGTGAGCAGGCCGATACCGACACCGACACCGGCCCGCAAAAACCCCGGCGGTACTCCCGCCGCCGGGCTTTCGGTGCAAATCCGGTTAGCGCGACACCACGCGGTTGCGCCCTTCCCGCTTCGCCTGATACAGCCGCTCGTCGACCACCCGCAGCAGCGCATCGACCGTGCTGCCGTCGACGCCGTATTGCGCGACGCCGACGCTGACCGTCACCTGCACGCGCTTGAAGTCGAGCCCAAACGGCGAACTCGAGATCGACGAACGCACGCGCTCGGCGGTCATCCGCGCGCCTTCGAGCGGCATCTCCGGCAAGAGCGCCATGAACTCCTCGCCGCCGACCCGCGCGAGCGCGCCCGCCGGCCGGATTGCCTCGAGGCACTGGCGCACGACGCCGCGCAGCACCTCGTCGCCGATCTGGTGCCCGTATGCATCGTTGATGTTCTTGAAATTGTCGAGATCGAGCGCGAGCAGGCAGAACGGCGTGCCGTCGCGCTCGGCCCGCACGATCTCGCGCTCGACCTGCGCGATGAACTGCCGGCGGTTCGACGCGCCCGTCATCGGGTCGGTCGCGGCCATGTATTCGAGCTTCTGGTTCGTGCGCCGCAGTTCCTGCAGCGCGCTCTCGGTACGCGCCATCGATTCCGACAGCCGGCTCATCAGGTCTTCCTGGCTGTAGATCGCCGAGAACGAGCGTGTCGTCTGCAGCGCCTGCACGACGCCGTAGCTCAGCAGGAAGAACCCACCCGCGAAGATCGCATGGGCGAGCCACCACATGTGATTCCACGGCTTGCCGAGGATGAACGCGAGCGACGACAGCGCGAACGCCATGATCGACACGCCGTAGATCACCATCAGCGGCGAGCGGATTCGCCTCGCGAGCAGCAGGCACACGTTCAGCAGCGAGAACACCAGCGCGCCGCCCTCCATCGACAGCCGCGTGCCCAGCGCGCCCGCGACCGGCGAATAGGCGATGTACGCAACCGCCACGTTGACGATCAGGAAGAACACGATCCACGGCAGCCACGTCCGCACGCTCGTGCGCTTGTCGAGCCGGTCGGGCGGACGCGAATACGACAGCAGGCCCGTGAGCAGCAGCGCCGACATCACGAACCGCGACGCGGGTCCGTACAGCAGGAACAGCCAGATATTGTGGTGCGCCATCCCGGTGAACGCCCCGTGCAGCGCATAGATCATCGCGAAGCCGAGAAACCCGAGCGTCAGCCAGCGCAGCAGCGGCTCGCCGGACGACCGGTAGCACACCCACGTCACGTAGGTGACGAACGCACCTTCGAGCGTCGCCGCCGCGATCGCGATTTCATGGAAAGCGTGGTTCTCGAACACGACGCCCCGGTCGCTGAAGAACCACAGATAGGCAATCAGATAGGCGGGCAGCAACGCGAATCCGACCAGCAGGCATTTCGCGTAGAGCCTCGCGGCCGCGCTGACGACACGCGGCGGTTCCCCGGCTGCATAGGTCGTACTCATTCGGTCCCCGGTCGGTCTGCTGCGTTGGTTCGAATCGTCTCGGCACGAATCACGCGACGCGCGATCTGGCCCATCGTGCCGAAAGGCAAATGTCAGAGCAAGTATAGGTGGGGCAATTCGTTTGACAAGTCCGGGGAAACGGCATTGCCGGGTGCATGCCTTTTGCTTCCCGGTCGTTGCGAATGGCGCGTGCGCCGCGCCGATTCGCTGCAGCGGCGGGCGGTAACGCCGAGGCGCAACCGCCGCCGGTCAAAGATCAGAGGATTTCGAACAGGCCGGCCGCGCCCTGCCCGCCGCCGATGCACATCGTGACGACCGCGTACTTCACGCCGCGCCGCTTGCCCTCGATCAGCGCATGGCCCGTCAGGCGCGCGCCCGACACGCCATACGGATGGCCGACCGCGATCGCGCCGCCGTTGACGTTCAGGCGGTCCTCAGGGATCCCGAGCGTGTCGCGGCAGTACAGCACCTGCACCGCGAACGCCTCGTTCAACTCCCACAGGCCGATGTCGTCGACTGTCAGCCCGGCCTGCTTCAGCAGCTTGGGTACCGCGAACACCGGGCCGATGCCCATTTCGTCCGGTTCGCAGCCGGCCACCGCGAAGCCGCGGAACGCGCCCAGCGGCTGCAGCCCTTCGCGCTGCGCGGCCTCGGCGCTCATCACGACGCATGCCGACGCGCCGTCCGAGAACTGGCTCGCATTGCCTGCGGTGATCACGCCGCCCGGCACGGCCGAGCGGATCTTCGACACGCCTTCGAGCGTCGTGTCGGGCCGGATGCCTTCGTCGGCCGAGACCGTCACTTCCTGCGTGAACAGGCGACCCGTCGCCTTGTCGGCGATGCCCGCGAGCACGGTGATCGGCACGATCTCGTCGCGGAAAAGCCCGGCTTCCTGCGCAGCCGCGGCGCGCAGTTGCGACTGCACGCCGTACGCGTCCTGCCGCTCCTTCGAGATGCCGTAGCGCTTCGCGACGTTCTCGGCGGTCTGCAGCATGTTCCAGTAGATCTCCGGCTTGTGCTCGACGAGCCAGCCCTCCTGGACCATGTGCCGGTTCATCTCGTTCTGCACGCACGAGATCGATTCGACGCCGCCGGCCACGTAGACCTCGCCTTCGCCCGCAATGATCCGCTGCGCGGCCAGCGCGATGGTCTGCAGCCCCGACGAACAGAACCGGTTCACCGTCATCCCCGGCACGCTCACCGGCAACCCGGCGCGCAACGCGATCTGCCGCGCGATGTTCGCGCCCGTCGCGCCTTCGGGGTTCGCGCAGCCCATGATCACGTCCTCGACGCGGGCCGGGTCGAGCTTCGCGCGTTCGAGCGCGGCCGCGACCACGTGGCCGCCGAGCGTCGCGCCGTGCGTCATGTTGAAGGCACCGCGCCAGGATTTCGCGAGCGGCGTGCGTGCGGTCGATACGATTACGGCTTCGGTCATGCGAGTCTCCTTCGGTCCTGCTGATTCGGATGGGAAATGCGCTACGCCGCCGGGCGCGCGCCCGCGGACGTCGCATGCACGACGCCCGCTGCCTGCATCTGCTGCCATGCGTGCGCGAGCGACCCGTTCAGGTCGATCGCCCGGCACGCATCGTTGATCACCGCGGCTTCGAAACCGGCCGCGCGCGCGTCAAGTGCCGACCACGCGACGCAATAGTCGGTCGCGAGCCCGCAGCACCACACGCGCTTCGCACCGAGTTCGCGCAGATAGCCCGCGAGCCCCGTGCGTGTCGTGCGGTCGGCTTCGACGAACGCGGAATAGCTGTCGACCTGCGCGTCGCCGCCCTTGCGGATCACGAGGCGCGCGTGCGGGATGTCGAGGTCGCGATGCAGCGCCGCGCCGTCGGTGTCCTGCACGCAGTGCACGGGCCACAGCACCTGCTCGCCGTACGGCAGCGCGAGCGTCGAGAACGGCTCGCGGCCCGGATGGTTCGCCGCGAACGACACGTGCTCGCGCGGGTGCCAGTCCTGCGTGAGCACGACCTGGTCGAAGCGTTGCGCGAGCGCGTTGATCACCGGCACGACCGCATCGCCGTCGGGCACCGCGAGCGCGCCGCCCGGCATGAAGTCGTATTGCACGTCGATCACGAGCAGGACGTCGTCGGTGCGTTTCATTGCGTGTCTCCAGACAGGATCGGTCGCGCCGCGAGGCGGCGGCGTCAGCCGTTGAACCCGCGGCCGGCCTTGGCCAGTTCCGCGATCGACGGCGCGAGCTGCCACGCGTCGCCGTTCGGTGCAGCCGCATAGCGGCGAATCGCGCGCTCGACGTTGTAGAGGCCGACCGTATCCGCGTACAGCATCGGGCCGCCGCGCCACAGCGGGAAGCCATAGCCGGTCAGGTAGACCATGTCGATGTCGGACGCCTTCGACGCGATCTTCTCCTCGAGGATCTTCGCGCCTTCGTTGACGAGCGCGAACACCAGCCGCTCGACGATCTCGTCGTCGCCGATCTTGCGCCGCTCGACGCCGCGCTCCTTCGAATACGCGACGACCATCTCGTCGACGAGCGACGACGGCTTCGCCTTGCGCTCGCCCGGCACGTAGTCGTACCAGCCGGCGCCCGTCTTCTGGCCGAAGCGGCCCTGTTCGCACAGGCGGTCGGCGATCTTCGAATACTGCAGATCGGGCTGCTCGACGTAGCGCCGCTTGCGGATCGCCCAGCCGATGTCGTTGCCGGCTAGGTCGCTCATCCGGAACGGTCCCATCGCGAAGCCGAACTTCTCGATCGCGCGATCGACCTGCGCGGGCAGCGCGCCTTCCTCGAGCATGAACAGCGCCTGGCGGATGTACTGCTCGATCATCCGGTTGCCGATGAAGCCGTCGCACACGCCCGACACCACCGCCGTCTTGCGGATTTTCTTCGCCACCGCCATCACGGTCGCGAGCACGTCCTTCGCGGTCTGCGCGCCGCGCACGACCTCGAGCAGCTTCATCACGTTCGCGGGGCTGAAGAAGTGCATGCCGACCACGTCCTGCGGACGCTTCGTGAACGCGGCGATCTTGTCGACGTCGAGCGTGGACGTGTTCGACGCGAGGATCGCGCCCGGCTTCGCGACTTCGTCGAGCTTCTTGAACACCTGCTCCTTCACGCCGAGTTCCTCGAACACGGCCTCGACGATCAGGTCGGCGTCCTTCAGGTCGTCGTAGGACAGCGTCGGCGTGATCAGCGCCAGGAGCGCATCGAGCTTCTCCTGCGTGAGCTTGCCCTTCTTCACCTGCGCGTCGTAGTTCTTGCGGATCGTCGCGAGGCCGCGCTCGAGCGCGTCCTGCTTCGTCTCGAGCAGCGTGACGGGCAGCCCCGCGTTGATGAAGTTCATCGCGATCCCGCCGCCCATCGTGCCCGCGCCGATCACGCCGACCCGGCGGATCTCGCGCAGCGGCGTGTCGGCCGGCACGTCGGGAATCTTGCTCGCCGCCCGCTCGCCGAAGAACGCATGGCGCAGCGCGCGGCTTTCCGGCGTCATCATCAGCGCGACGAAACCTTCGCGCTCGGCGACGCTGCCCTTGTCGAAGCCGTTCAGCACGCCGGCCTCGATCGCGTCGATGCACTTGTGCGGGGCGGGGAAATTCGGCGCGGCGGCCCGCGCGGAATTGCGCGCGAACTGAATGAAGCCCGCCGCGTTCTCGTGGACGATCTTGCGATCGCGCACGCGCGGATGCGGCCCCTTCTGCGCGCCGACCTTGCGCGCGAACGCGACGGCCGCATCGAGCAGGTCGCCGTCGGCCATTTCGTCGAACAGCCCGCTCTTCGCGAGCTGCTCCGACGGCACCGGTGCGCCCGACACGATCATGTTCAGCGCGGTTTCGAGCCCGACCGCGCGCGGCAGGCGCTGCGTGCCGCCCGCGCCCGGCAGCAGCCCGAGCTTCACTTCGGGCAGCGCGACCTGCGCGCCGGGCGCGGCGACCCGGTAATGCGCGCCGAGCGCAAGCTCGAGGCCGCCGCCCATCACGACGCTGTGCAGCGCCGCGACGACCGGCTTCGCGCTCGCCTCCACCGCGCGGATCACGGTGTGCAGCGTCGGCTCCTGCAAGGCCTTCGGCGTATTGAATTCGGTGATGTCGGCCCCGCCCGAGAACGCGCGGCCCGCGCCGGTCAGCACGATGGCCGTGACCGACGGGTCCCGCGAGGCGCGATCGAGCGCGTCCATGACGCCCTGGCGGGTCGACAGGCCGAGCCCGTTGACGGGCGGATTGTTGAGCGTGATGACGGCCACGCCGTCGCGAGTCGAGTAATCCACTGCCATCTGCCTGCCTCCATGCATCGCGCGCCGGATTGGCTGCGCTTCATTGTGCGCGGTCGAACGGCCGCATGTCCGGATGAACGGAGGCAGCATACAACGAAAAAGCACGGTCGTTCAATTTGAATTTTACTCCCGATCCGGGGACGGATCGGGCGACCGATGCGCGGGGTGGCGGCGACCCGGGCCTGGGCCTTACGGCGCGCACACCGCCGTGGGCAACACGTAATCGCGGAACGTCTCGCGCAGCTTCAGCTTCTGCAGCTTGCCGGTCGCGGTGTGCGGCAGCGATTCGACGAACACGACGTCGTCGGGAATCCACCATTTCGCGACCTTGCCCTCGTAGAACGCGAGCAGCGCGTCGCGGCTCAGGTTCGCGCCTTCGCGCGGCACCACGACGAGCAGCGGCCGCTCGGTCCATTTCGGGTGCGCACACGCGATGCACGCGGCTTCGGCCACCCCGGGATGCGCGATCGCGACGTTCTCGATGTCGATCGAGCTGATCCACTCGCCGCCCGACTTGATCACGTCCTTGCTGCGGTCGGTGATCTGCAGGAAGCCGTCGGGGTCGATCGTCGCGACGTCGCCGGTCGGAAACCAGCCGTCCGACAGCGGCGACGCATCGCTCCCGAAGTAGTGATCGATCACCCACGGCCCGCGCACCTGCAACTCGCCGAACGCGACGCCGTCCCACGGCAGCTCGTGACCGTCCTCGCCGACGATGCGCATGTCGACGCCGCAGATCACGCGCCCCTGCTTCTCGAGCAGCCGGCGCTGCGCGTCGAGCGGCCGCTGCGACTGCGCCCAGTTGAGCTTCGCGAGCGTACCGAGCGGCGACAGTTCGGTCATCCCCCACGCATGGATCACGCGCACGCCGTATTCGTCCTCGAACGTGCGCAGCATCGCGGGCGGACATGCGGAGCCGCCGATCACCGTGCGGTTCAGCGTCGAGAAACGCACGCCGGCCTCGCGCATGTAGTTCAGCAGGCCGAGCCACACGGTCGGCACGCCCGCGGAGAACGTCACGCGCTCGGCCTCCATCAGCTCGTACAGCGATTTCCCGTCGAGATCCTTGCCGGGCAGCACGAGCTTGCCTCCCGTCAGCGGCACCGCGTACGGCAGCCCCCACGCGTTGACGTGGAACATCGGCACGACGGGCAGCACGGCGTCCATCGCGGACAGGTTCATCGCGTCGGGCAGCGCGGCGCCGTACGCGTGCAGCACGGTCGAGCGATGCGAATACAGCACGCCCTTCGGGTTGCCGGTCGTGCCCGACGTGTAGCAGAGCCCCGACGCCTGCTGCTCGTCGAGGCGCGGCCAGTCGTAGCGGCCGTCCTCGGCTTCGACGAGCGTTTCGTAGCAGAGGAACGGCGTCGCGCCGGACGGCACGTGCGCGGCATCCGTCATCGCGATCCAGCCCTTCACGTGCGGGCATTGCGGCGCGATCGCATCGACGAGCGGCGCGAAATTGATGTCGAAGAAGACGTAGCGGTCTTCCGCGTGATTGACGATGTACGCGATCTGTTCGGGGAACAGCCGCGGGTTGATCGTGTGGCATACGGCGCCCATCCCGCCGATCCCGTAGTACGCCTCCAGATGCCGGTAGCCGTTCCATGCCAGCGTGCCGACGCGCTCGCCGGTCTCGACGCCGAGCCGCGCGAGCGCCTGCGCCAGCTGCTTCGCGCGGCGTTCGCAATCGCGGTACGTGTAGCGATGCAGGTCGCCTTCCACGCGCTTCGACACGATCTCCGTGTCGCCGGCGTGCCGCGCGGCATGCGAAATCAGCGACGACACCAGCAGCGGCACATCCATCATCTGGCCCAGCAACGGCTTACCCATCGTCTTGTTCTCCCTGAGGATGCGAATCGGTGACCAGCCAGGGGACGGTTTCCGTACCGAAGCCGTCCCGGTGTGCGCCCGTCAGCGGCCCCGGACGGGCGTGGCGCACGGTGCGCGGGCCGCCATGCGGGCGGCGCGGCGCCGCCTTACAATATCGGCTTACCCAGAGGCGCTCAACATGTCGTTTTCCCGAAGCGCAGCCGATGCGGCTGACATCCTGCCCGACCTCGCCGCGACGCTCGGCGCGCCCGCCGAACGCGCGTTCGTCACGCTCGGCGACGCGTTTCATACGCGTCTGCCGGCCGCGCCGCTTGCCGCGCCGTACGTCGTCGGCTTCTCCGACGACGTCGCGCAACTGCTCGACCTGCCGCCCGCGGTCGCCGCGCAGCCCGGTTTCGCCGAGCTGTTCGCCGGCAACCCGACGCGCGACTGGCCCGCGCACGCGATGCCGTACGCGTCGGTCTACTCCGGCCATCAGTTCGGCGTGTGGGCCGGCCAGCTCGGCGACGGCCGCGCGCTGACGATCGGCGAATTGCCCGGCACCGACGGCCGGCGCTACGAACTGCAGCTCAAGGGCGGCGGCCGCACGCCGTATTCGCGCATGGGCGACGGCCGCGCGGTGCTGCGCTCGTCGATCCGCGAATTCCTGTGCTCGGAAGCGATGCATCACCTCGGCATCCCGACCACGCGCGCGCTGACGGTGATCGGCTCCGACCAGCCGGTGGTGCGCGAGGAGATCGAGACGGCGGCCGTCGTTACCCGCGTGTCGGAAAGCTTCGTGCGTTTCGGCCACTTCGAGCACTTCTTCTCGAACGATCGCCCCGACCTGCTGCGCCAGCTTGCCGATCACGTGATCGACCGCTTCTATCCGGCCTGCCGCGACGCGGACGATCCGTACCTCGCGCTGCTCGAAGCGGCGACGCTGCGCACGGCCGACCTCGTCGCGCAATGGCAGGCCGTCGGCTTCTGCCACGGCGTGATGAACACGGACAACATGTCGATCCTCGGCGTGACGATCGACTACGGCCCGTTCGGCTTCGTCGATGCGTTCGATGCGAACCACATCTGCAACCACTCGGACACCAGCGGCCGCTATGCGTACCGGATGCAGCCGCGCATCGCGCACTGGAACTGCTACTGCCTTGCGCAGGCGCTGCTGCCGCTGATCGGGCTGCAGCACGGCATCGCCGGCGACGATGCGCGCGCCGAGCGCGCGGTGGACGACGCGCAGGCCGTGCTCGCGAAGTTTCCGGAGCGCTTCGGCCCCGCGCTCGAACGCGCGATGCGCGCGAAGCTCGGCCTCGCGCTCGAACGCGACGGCGACGCCGAACTCGCGAACAAGCTGCTCGAGACGATGCATGCGAGTCACGCGGATTTCACGCTGACGTTCCGCCGGCTCGCGCAGATCTCGAAGCACGACGCGAGCCGCGACGCGCCCGTGCGCGACCTCTTCATCGACCGTGAGGCATTCGACGCCTGGGCGAACCTCTACCGCGCGCGGCTGTCCGAGGAAACGCGCGACGACGCGGCTCGCGCGGTTGCAATGAACCGCGCGAACCCCAAATACGTGCTTCGCAACCATCTGGCCGAAGTCGCGATCCGGCGCGCGAAGGAAAAGGATTTTTCGGAACTCGAGCGGCTCGCGCAGATCCTGCGCCGTCCGTTCGACGAACAACCCGAGCATGAAGCATACGCGGCGTTGCCGCCCGACTGGGCCGGCTCGCTCGAAGTGAGCTGCTCGTCCTGAGCCCGCAACCCGCGCATCTCGACCGACCGATCAGGAGAACCCCCATGTCCCACGATTCCGACGACAAGACCTTCCCGTACCAGAAGGACGACGCCGAACTGCGCCGCCGGCTCACGCCGATGCAGTACGAGGTCACGCAGCACGCGGCGACCGAGCGCGCGTTCACCGGCGAATACACCGACACCGAGGATGCCGGCATCTACAAGTGCGTGGTGTGCAGCACGCCGCTGTTCGAATCCGGCGCCAAGTTCCACTCGGGCTGCGGCTGGCCCAGCTACTTCAAGCCGCTCAACGGCGAGGTGATCGACGAGAAGGTCGACTACTCGCACGGGATGGTGCGCGTCGAAGTGCGCTGCAACAATTGCGGCGCGCATCTGGGCCACGTGTTCGAGGACGGCCCGCGCGACAAGACCGGTTTGCGGTACTGCATCAATTCGGCTGCGTTAAACTTCGAGTCCCGACCCGAAAACGAATGAGCGGCGCCGGGCGGATCGCCGAGGCAGCCAGCCCGGGGCGGCCCGCCCCCGATCCGCGACTGCGATGCCTGGCGGGTCCCTACAACGGTGACGGGCCGCGCCAGCGGCCCGTCACGCAGCTGCGAGCGCCATGAAATTCCTGTTCGATCTGTTTCCGATCATCCTGTTTTTTGTCGCCTTCAAGGTCTGGGGCATCTTTACCGCCACCGCCGTCGCGATCGTCGCGACGCTGGCCCAGGTCGCCTGGGTCGCCTTCCGGCACCGGAAGGTCGACACGATGCTGTGGGTCAGCCTCGGCGTGATCGTCGTGTTCGGTGGCGCCACCCTCGTCCTGCATGACGAGAAATTCATTCAATGGAAACCGACTGTGCTGTACTGGCTGTTTGCGATCGGGCTGCTCGCCGCACGCTATGCGTTCGGCAAGAACCTGATCGAGAAGATGATGGGCAAGCAGCTCACGCTGCCCGTGCCCGTGTGGGACAAGCTGAACGTCGCCTGGGCGCTGTTCTTCGCGGTGCTCGGCGTCGCGAACCTGTACGTGGTGCACAACTTCACCGAATCGCAATGGGTGAACTTCAAGCTGTTCGGAACGACGGGCGCGATGGTCGTGTTCATCATCCTGCAGAGCCTGTGGCTCACGAAATACCTGAAGGACGAATGACATGAGCGACGCCTTTCTCCGCGCCTCCGCCGACGAGCGCATCGCGCTGATCGAAGCGCGCCTCACCGCGTCGCTCGCGCCGCTGTCGCTCACCGTGCGCGACGACAGCGCGCAGCACGCGGGCCATGCGGGCGCTGCTTCCGGCGGCCATTTCACGGTCACGATCGTATCGTCCGCGTTCGCGGGCAAGCCGCGCGTCGCGCGGCACCGGCTGGTGTATGATGCGCTCGCTGATGCGATGCAGCGCGGCATTCACGCGCTCGCGATCGTGGCTTACACGCCCGAAGAATTCAACGAATCTTCAATCTAGTCTCATTAGGAATTCCCGATGATCCTGAAATCCCCCCGCCTGTGGGTCGCGGCGGCTGCGTTTGCAGCGGCACCGGCATTTGCCCAGAACATCGCCGTCGTCAACGGCACGCCGATTCCGAAGTCGCGCGCCGACGCGATGGTCGCGCAGCTCGTCCAGCAAGGCCAGACCGACGGCCCGCAACTGCAGCAGGCCGTGCGCCAGGAACTGGTGAACCGCGAAATCCTGATGCAGGAAGCGATTCGCGAAGGCATCCCGAACCGTCCGGACGTGAAGGCGCAAGTGGCCGTCGCGCAGCAGACGGTCGTGCTGCGCTCGATGATCGAGAGCTTCCTGAAGAAGAACCAGCCGACCGACGCCGAAGTGAAGGCGCGCTACGACGAACTCGTCAAGGGCGTGGGCGGCAACCGCGAGTATCACCTGCACCATATCCTCGTCGAGAGCGAGCAGCAGGCGAAGGACCTGATCGCGAAGATCAAGGGCGGCGCGAAGTTCGAGGATCTCGCGAAGCAATACTCGAAGGACCCGGGTTCGGGCAAGAACGGCGGCGATCTCGACTGGTCCGATCCGAAGGCGTACGTGCCGGAATTCGCGGCAGCCGCGCAGAAGCTGCAGAAAGGCCAGATGACCGACGCGCCGGTGAAGACGCAGTTCGGCTGGCACATCATCCGCGTCGACGACATCCGCGACATCGCGCCGCCGCCGTTCGACCAGGTGAAGGCACAGATCGCGCAGCAGCTCGTGCAGCAGAAGCTGCAGGCGTTCGAGGAAGGTCTGCGTCAGCAGGCGAAGATCCAGTAACGCCGGCGCGCGTCATACGCGCATCGAAAAGCCGCTCTTCGGAGCGGCTTTTTCTTTGGGCGAGCTCGAACATGCGTGTCGCGATGCGACGGTGCCTGGACGGCGCACAATAAAAAACCGCTCCGAAGAGCGGCTTTTCCCGTGCCAGCTGCTACCCGCCCGCGGCGTTCGCTACGCGGCGGGATAGAACACGTCGTGATAACGCACGTCGCCCGCCGGCAGCGGCGCGGAATCATCGAGCGACAGCGCGAGGAAGTACTCGGGCGGCACGCCCGGAAACACGATGCCACCGTGCGGTTCGAACCCGAAGCGAGCGTAATACGCGGGCTCGCCGAGCACCACGCAGCCACGCGCGCCGAGCCGGCGCAACGCGTCGAGCCCCGTGCGTACGAGCCCCGCGCCGATGCTTTGCCGCTGGCAATCGGGCCGCACCGCGAGCGGTGCAAGCCCGTACCACTGCCGGCTGCCGGCCGGCTCGCCGCCGATCGCGACCGGCGAGAACGCGACGTGCCCGACGATACGCCCGTCGCGCTCCGCGACGAGCGATACGCTCAGCGCCCCGTCCGTGCGCAGCGTGTCGACGATGCGCTGTTCGAACTCGCCGCCCTGGGGCTCGCCCGCGAACGCCGCCCGGATCACGCGGCCGATCGCGTCGGCCTCGCTCGCCCGTTCGTCACGCAGCGTGACGATCTCGACCGGCGCGTTCGGGTCGACCATCATCCCGATCAGCCGATCCAACGGCGCGCGTTGCGGAACACGCGCAGCCACGGGCTCGCTTCGCCCCAGCCTTCCGGGTGCCAGCTCATCGTGACCGTACGATGCACGCGCTCCATGTGCGGCATCAGCACCGAGAAGCGGCCGTCGGCCGTCGTGACCGACGTGATGCCGGCGGGCGACCCGTTCGGGTTGAACGGATAGCGCTCGGTCGCTTCGCCGCGATGATCGACGTATCGCATCGCGACCGCGACGCGGTCGATGTCGCCCTGCTGCGAGAAGTCCGCGTAGCCTTCGCCGTGGGCGACCGCGACCGGAATCCGCGAGCCTTCCATCCCCGCGAAGAAGATCGACGGCGACTTCTCCACTTCGACGAACGAGAAGCGCGCCTCGAACTGCTCGGACTTGTTGCGCGTGAACTTCGGCCACGCTTCCGCGCCCGGGATCATCGACGCGATGCTCGACAGCATCTGGCAGCCGTTGCAGATACCCAGTGCGAACGTATCGGGACGCGCGAAGAACGCCGAGAACATGTCGGCGAGGTTCGCGTTGAAACGGATCGTCTTCGCCCAGCCTTCGCCCGCGCCCAGCACGTCGCCGTACGAGAAGCCGCCGCACGCCACCGCCCCCGCGAAATCGGCCAGCGTCGCGCGGCCGGCAAGCAGGTCGCTCATGTGCACGTCGTGCGCGTCGAAGCCTGCGCGATCGAACGCGTACGCGGTTTCCAGATGCGAGTTCACGCCCTGCTCGCGCAGGATCGCGACGCGCGGCCGTGCGCCCGTCGCGATGAACGGCGCGGCGACGTCGTCGGCCGGGTCGAACGTGAGCACCGGCGAAATGCCGGGGTCGGCTGCGTCGAGCAGCGCGTCGTATTCGGCATCCGCGCAGGCCGGGTTGTCGCGCAGGCGCGCGATGCGCCAGCTCACTTCGCTCCATGCGCGATGGAGTTCGGTACGCGGCGCGTCGAAGATCTTCTTCGCGTCGCGGTACACCTCGATCACGTCGCGATCGTTGACCGAGCCGATCACGTGCGAACACGTCGACAGACCGAATTCGCGCAGCGCGCCCAGCACCGCATCGCGGTCGGATACGCGCACCTGCACGACGGCGCCGAGCTCTTCGGAGAACAGCGCGCGCAGCGTGCGGTCGTCGCGAAGGCCGCTCGTCTGCTTCGCCCAGTCCTTCGCGTCGCCATAATCGGATTCGTGGTTCGGGTCGAGCGTCAGCATGTCGACGTTCAGCGACACGCCCGCATGGCCCGCGAACGCCATTTCGCACACGGTTGCCCACAGGCCGCCGTCCGAGCGGTCGTGGTACGCGAGCAGCTTGTCCTGCGCATTGAGCGACTGGATCGCGTTGAAGAAGCGCTTCAGGTCCTCCGCGTCGTCGACGTCCGGCGCCGCATTACCCACCTGCTGCGTGACCTGCGCGAAGATGCTGCCGCCCATCCGGTTCTTGCCGCGGCCGAGATCGATCGCGATCAGCACGCTGTCGCCCGCGTCGACGACGCGGCGCAGTTGCGGCGTGAGATGGCGGCGCACGTCCTCGACCGGCGCGAACGCGGAGATGATCAGCGACACCGGCGACACCACTTCCTTTGCGACGCCCTGCTCGTCCCACTTCGTCTTCATCGACAGGGAGTCCTTGCCGACCGGGATGCCGATCCCGAGCGCCGGGCACAGCTCCATGCCGATCGCCTTGACCGTGTCGAACAACGCGGCGTCCTCGCCGGCCGTGCCGCATGCGGCCATCCAGTTCGCCGACAGCTTCAGCTTGTCGAGCGACGCGATCGGCGCGCTCGCGATGTTCGTGATCGCTTCGCCGACGGCCATGCGGCCCGACGCAGGCGCGTCGATCACGGCGAGCGGCGTGCGCTCGGCCATCGTCATCGCCTCGCCCTTGAAGCCCGCGTAGTCGAGCGCGGTGATCGCGCAGTCGGCCACCGGCACCTGCCACGGGCCGACCATCTGGTCGCGCACCGACGTACCGCCGACCGAACGGTCGCCGATCGTGATCAGGAACGACTTGCTGCCGACCGTCGGATGCTTCAGCACGTCGCGTGCAACTTCCGACAGTGCGATGCCCGTCACGTCGACCGGTGCGCGCTCGACCGCGACGCGCGTGACGTCGCGGTGCATGCGCGGCGGCTTGCCGAGCAGCACTTCCATCGGCATGTCGACCGGGTATTCGTCGGCGCCCGTCGCTTCGTCGTCGACGAGCTTCAGCTGGCGCTCGTCGGTCGCGACACCGACCACCGCGAACGGGCAACGCTCGCGCGCGCAGATCGCCTCGAAGCGCGGCAGGTCGGCCGGCGCGATCGCCAGCACGTAGCGCTCCTGCGCCTCGTTCGACCAGATTTCGCGCGGCGACAGGCCCGATTCCTCGAGCGCGACCTTGCGCAGTTCGAAGCGCGCGCCCTTGCCCGCGCCGTCGACGATTTCGGGGAATGCGTTCGACAGGCCGCCCGCGCCGACGTCGTGGATGCTCAGGATCGGGTTGTCCGCGCCGAGCTGCCAGCAGCCGTTGATCACTTCCTGCGCGCGACGCTCGATTTCGGGGTTGCCGCGCTGCACCGAGTCGAAGTCGAGTTCGGCCGTGTTCGCGCCGGTCGCCATCGAGCTCGCGGCGCCGCCGCCCATCCCGATCCGCATGCCGGGGCCACCGATCTGGATCAGCAGGGAGCCGGCCGGCACGTCGTGCTTGTGCGTGTGCTGATCCGCGATGTTGCCGAGGCCGCCCGCGATCATGATCGGCTTGTGATAGCCGTGCACCGTGCCGCCGACGTTCTGCTCGTACACGCGGAAGTAGCCGCCGAGGTTCGGGCGGCCGAATTCATTGTTGAACGCGGCGCCGCCGAGCGGGCCGTCGATCATGATCTGCAGCGGCGACGCGATGCGGTCCGGACGGCCGTACGGGCCGTGCTGTTCATTCGGGTTGCGCTCAGCCACCGGCTGCGCCGCGTCGCGCGCGTTTTCCCACGGCTGGCGGGCGTCGGGCAGGTCGAGGTTCGACACGGTGAAGCCGGTGAGGCCGGCCTTCGGACGCGCGCCGCGGCCCGTCGCGCCTTCGTCGCGGATCTCGCCGCCCGCGCCGGTCGCCGCCCCCGGGAACGGCGAGATCGCCGTCGGGTGGTTGTGCGTCTCGACCTTCATCAGCGTGTGCGTGAGCTCGGTGTGGCGGCCGTAGCGCTCGCCCGGCTCGCCGGCCGCGCCCGTCTTGCGCGGGAACCAGCGCTCGGCTTCGGCGCCGACCATGATCGACGAGTTGTCCGAATACGCGACGATCGTACCCTGCGGGCTCAGCTTCTCGGTGTTGCGGATCATCGCGAACAGCGACATGTCCTGCGCTTCGCCGTCGATCGTCCACTGCGCGTTGAAGATCTTGTGGCGGCAGTGTTCGCTGTTCGCCTGCGCGAACATCATCAGTTCGACGTCGGTCGGGTTGCGTTCGAGCTTGCGGAACGCGTCGACCAGGTAGTCGATCTCGTCGTCGGCGAGCGCGAGGCCCAGCTCGACGTTCGCGCGCTCCAGCGCGCCGCGGCCGACGCCGAGCACGTCGACGCTCGCGAGCGGCTTGGCCGGCAGTTCGTCGAACAGGTGCTTCGCGTCGTCGCGCGCCGCGACCACGCTTTCGGTCATCCGGTCATGCAGCGCGGCCGCGACGGCCGCGCGCGCGTCGTCCGACAGCGCCTTCTTGCCGCCGAGCAGGCCCGACTTCAGCGTGACCGTGAATTCGACGCCGCGCTCGATGCGGCGCACCTGCGTGAGGCCGCAGTGCTGCGCGATGTCGGTCGCCTTGCTCGCCCACGGCGAGACCGTGCCGAAGCGCGGCAGCACGACGAAGGTCTCGGTCGCGCCCTTCTCGCCCGCCGGCTGGAACGGCTCGCCGTAGTGCATCAGCGCATCGATGCGCGCGCTGTCGTCGGCCGACAGCGGTTCGGCCGCATTGACGAAGTGCAGGAACTGGCCGCGCACCGCGACGATGTTGGCGTCGATTTGCCTGAGCGTGTCGAGCAGACGGGTTTGACGGAAATCGGAGAGGGCCGAAGCGCCGGGAAAACACGAGAAGTGAGCCATGGGCTGGACTGACGTCGATGAGTCGCGCGAGGTGGCGACGTGGGGCGAAAGGAAGGCCGTAATTATACCCGGAAGTCGGCCGCCCAAGACCGGCCGATCGGTAGTCTGCGTGCACCGCACCGGTGCCCGGGCGCGGGGCGCGCATGGTCGGCCACCGGACCGGCCTGCGCGGGCCGCACGCCGGCCGCCGTCGCGCAACCGCACGACCCATGCTCGGCCGGCGCCGGTTCGCGCACTTTTGGCGCTATCATTCCAGGTTCACCGGGCCCGGGCCCTCAGCGAATTCTCACCGGGCGGCGTGCGCGCCGCCCGTCATCGAAGCAATCCATGGATGTCATCGTCATCGGCGGCGGAATCAGCGGCGTCGCCACCGCCTACCAGCTGCGCGCGGCCGGCCATCGCGTGTGCGTGGTCGAACGCCACGCGACCGTCGCGCAAGGCGCGACCTACGGCGACGGCGGCGCGCTGCTGCCGAGCCCGCTCGACGTCTGGTTCGGCCCGACGTTCATGCGCCAGCGCCAGCCGCGCGACAGCGGCATCGTCTACAAGCCGGGTTTCAACGGCGGCGTGCGCCGCTTCGTCAAGCAGCTCGGCGCGCTGCGCGAGCCCGACGCGTTCGCCGCGCAGTACGCGCGGCTGCGCCCGCTGATCGACGTGTCGCGCGACACGCTCGCCGATATCGAGGCGCGCCTCGAACTCGAATACGAGCAGAAACCCGGCATCCTGCACGTCGTGCGCGATCCGCGCGACTGGGACGCGCTGCAGCCCGCGCTCGACCTGCTGCGCACGCTCGACCAGCCGTACCGCACGCTCACCGCCGACGAATGCGCGGCGCTCGAACCGTCGGTGCCGGTGGAGCCCGGCTTTGCCGGCGGCGTGCTGCTCGAAACCGAGCGCACCGGCAACTGCCCGTTGTTCGCGAAACTGGTCAAGCAGACACTCGACGAGCACGGCGTGCAGTTCCGCTTCGGCGCGGACGTCGCCGCGATCCGCATCGACAACGGCCGCGCCGCGGTCGAGCTCGTGCCGCCGGGCAACGGGAGCACGGCGAAGGCGCGCGAGGTCGACGTGATGTCCGCCGACGCGATCGTGGTCGCCGCCGGCGCGGGCAGCCTCCCGCTGCTCGAACGGCTCGGCTGGCGCTTGCCGCTGCATCCGGTCCGCACCCATACGCTCACCGCCCCGGTCGCGTACGAAGAACACGCGCCGCACCTGAGCGTCGTCGATTCGATCAAGCGGATCTCGATCACGCGTACCCACCAGCGGTTGCGTATCGGCGGCGGCGCCGTGCTGCAGAGCCTCGCCGATACCGCGAAGCCGCTCGCCGAGCCGCTGTCCGAGGCCGCGCTCGCGCTGCTCGGCCAGGCCGTCCATGACTGGGTGCCGGGCGCCGCGAAAATTTCGGCCGCGCTGTCGTGGCAAGGCATGCAACTGCTGTCGCCGGACGGCCTGCCCGTCGTGGGTCCGACCCCGCATCCGCGCGTGTTCGTCAATTTCGGCCATGGCCCGGCCGGCTGGGGCCTCGCGTGCGGGTCTGCTAAAGTGGTGACCGACTATCTGGCCGGCGACGTCCAGCACTGGCCCGCCGACACGCTCGCCGCGCTGAACGCCGGCCGCTTCACGACCTGACCGCCGCGGGCCGACCCGTGGCGGCATCCTTGCCCGCCGCCACGATCCCGCGATGACCGCTACCCGAACGCTTCCCGATTCCGATTCCGCTCCGATCGCGCTGCTGCGCGTCGCCGACCTGCGCGCCGCCGAAGCCGACGCCACCGCCGCGCTGCCGCCGCACACGCTGATGGGCCGCGCCGGCGCGGCCGCCGCGCACTGGCTGTCCGAGCGCGTCGCTGGCGACGACCGCCCCGTCTGGTTCGCGGTCGGCCCCGGCAACAACGGCGGCGACGCGCTGGTGGCCGCCGCGCAGCTCCAGCAGCTCGGCGTCGCGACGCATGCGTGGATGCCGGTGCCGGTCAAGCCGGACGACGCGCAATGGGCGCTCGGTCTCGCGCGCTCGGCCGGTGTGCCGCTGTCGGCTACCGCGCCCGCGTCGCTGGATGGTTACGCGTGGGTCGTCGACGGGCTGTTCGGCATCGGTCTCGGCCGCGCGCTCGACGGCGCGTTCGCCGAGCAGGCCGCACGCATCGCCGCCCATGCGCGCGGCGGCGGCCGCGTGCTTGCGCTCGACGTGCCGAGCGGGCTAGACAGCGACACGGGCCGGATCATCGGCGCGGGCATCGCCGTCGCGGCCACCCATACGCTCACCTTCATCGGCGCGAAGCCCGGCCTCTACACGGGCGATGGCCGCGATCTCGTCGGCGAGATCCACGTCGCATCGCTCGACGTCACGCCGCCCGCCGCGCCGGCCATCGTGCTGAACGCGCCGGCGCGGTTCGCCGCGGCGCTGCCCGTGCGCGCCTTCGCGTCCCACAAGGGCACGTACGGCAGCCTCGCGGTGCTCGGCGGCGACACGGGCATGTGCGGCGCACCGATCCTCGCCGCCCGCGCCGCGCTGCTCGCGGGCGCCGGCAAGGTGCACATCGGCTTCCTTGGCGCGGGCGCGCCGCCGTACGATCCGCCCTTCCCGGAACTGATGCTGCACCCGGCCGACACCCTCGATCTCGGCACGATGACCGCGATCGCGGCCGGTTGCGGGCTCGGCACACGCGAAGCCGCGGCGACGCTGGTGCGCGACGTGCTCGCGCACGACACGGCGACGCTGCTCGATGCCGACGCGCTGAACCTCGTCGCGACGCACACGGACCTCGCGGCCGCCGTCGCCACGCGCGGCGCGCACGGCAATCCGTGCGTGCTGACGCCGCATCCGCTCGAAGCCGCGCGCCTGCTCGGCGGCGACACGGCCTCGGTGCAGCGCGATCGCGTCGCGGCCGCACAGGCGCTCGCCGCACGTTACGCGGCCATCGTCGTGCTGAAAGGCTCGGGTACGGTGATTGCAGCGCCCGACGACCGCGTGACGATCAACCCGACCGGCAACGCGGCGCTCGCCACCGGCGGCACCGGCGACGTACTCGGCGGCCTGATCGGCGCGCTGCTCGCGCAGCGGGTCGCGCCGTACGAAGCCGCGCTGGCCGGCGTCTACCTGCACGGTCTCGCGGCCGACACGCTGACCGCGAACGGCACCGGCCCGGCCGGGCTCACCGCGGGCGAGCTCGCGCCGATGGTGCGCACGCTGATCAATCGCCTTTTTTACCCGTCGCCGCGCGCCGACACGTAACGCCGCTATACTGACTGCCCCGCCGCACGGCGGGCCTTCTCGTCCGCCGGCTTTCCGATCCCGATGAGCCGGCGCGGCATTCCTCCCGATTCACGCTTCACTCGAACCGCCATGACGCTGAAATCGCTCCCCGCCTGGACTGCCCTTCAATCCCACTTCGAACAGATCCGCCACGCGCGGCTGCGCGACTGGTTCGCGCCGGAAAACGATCGCGCGCCGACCCGCGCCGAACGATTCACGATTCCGGGCGGCGGTCTCGCGGCCGATTTCTCGAAGAATCGCATCGACGACGAAACGCTGCGCCTGCTCGTGCAGCTCGCGCGCGACGCCGGCGTCGAAGCGCGCCGCGACGCGATGTTCGCGGGCGAGATCGTCAACCCGACCGAAGGCCGCGCGGCACTGCACACCGCGCTGCGCGCGACCGCCAGCGAAGCGCCGTTCCATGCGCAGGTGAGCGCCGAACGCGCGAAGATGGCGACGTTCGCGCGCGCCGTACGCAGCGGCACGTGGACGGGCTATACGGGCAAGCGCATCCGCCACGTGATCAACATCGGCATCGGCGGCTCCGATCTCGGCCCGAAGATGGTCGTGCATGCGCTGCACCACGTCGCGACGCCCGAGATCTCGACGCACTTCGTGTCGAACGTCGACGGCGCCGATCTCGCGCGCGTGCTCGAACAGGTCGATCCCGAGGAAACGCTCGCGATCATCGTGTCGAAGACCTTCACGACGCTCGAGACGATGACGAACGCACGCTCGCTGCGCGACTGGTTCGTCGCGCGCGGCTGCCCCGAGGATGCGCTCGCGAAACACTTCGTCGGCGTGTCGGCGAACCCGGCCGAAGTCGTGAAGTTCGGCATCGCCGCGGACAACGTGTTCGAAATGTGGGACTGGGTCGGCGGCCGGTATTCGCTGTGGTCGGCGGTAGGCCTGTCGATCATGATCGCGATCGGCCCCGAACAGTTCGACGAACTGCTGGCCGGCGCGAACGACATGGACCGCCACTTCCGCGAAGCGCCGCTCGAGCGCAATCTGCCGGTGCTGCTCGGCCTGATCGGCATCTGGTACCGGAATTTCTTCGGCTCGCAGAGCTATCTCGTCGCGCCGTATTCGGAAGCGCTGCACTACCTGCCGTCGTACCTGCAGCAGCTCGAAATGGAGAGCAACGGCAAATCCGCGCGCCTGGACGGCACCTTCGTCGACTACCCGACGTCGGCCGTCACGTGGGGCGAGCCGGGCACCAACGGCCAGCATGCGTTCTTCCAGATGCTGCATCAGGGGCCGACGATCGTGCCGATCGACTTCATCGCGGTGCTGACGCCCGAGCATCCGCTCGCGAGCCATCATCCGAAGCTGCTCGCGAACTGCTTCGCGCAGAGCGAAGCGCTGATGCTCGGCCGCACGCTCGAGGAAGCGCGCAAGATCGCCGGGCCCGGCAAGGAAGCGCTCGCGCCGCACCTGACGTTCCCCGGCAACCGCCCGACCACGACGCTGCTCGTCGATGCGCTGACGCCGCGCACGCTCGGCGCGCTGATCGCGCTTTACGAGCACAAGGTGCTCGTGCAGGCGACGGTGTGGGACATCAATCCGTTCGACCAGTGGGGCGTCGAGCTCGGCAAGATTCTCGGCAAGGTGGTCGAAGCCGACCTGTCGGCCGAATCGGTCGATCCGGCGAAGCACGACTCGTCGACCACGGCGCTGATCGAGCGCGCCCGCGCGGCACTCAAGCGTTGAAGCGCTGACGCGACGGCGTCATGCCCGTGCCGGCCGCGCGATCCACGCCGCGCGGCCGGCCACCCACTTCATGCGTTGCGCGAAGCCGCGTGCGGCGCGACGATGCGCCCGGCATCGATGGTGACCGTCGTTGCGCAGCGGCGCGCGAGTTCCGCGTCGTGCGTGACGAGCACGAGCGTCGCGCCGTGCGTGCGGTTCAGTTCGAACATCAGGTCGATGACCGCGTGGCCGGTGGCCGCGTCGAGGCTGCCGGTCGGCTCGTCGGCGAACAGGATCGCCGGGCGCGTGACGAACGCGCGTGCCAGTGCGACGCGCTGCTGTTCGCCGCCCGACAGCAGCTTCGGATAATGCGCGGTGCGTTCGCCGAGACCGACCTGCACGAGCAGCGCCCGCGCGCGGTCGGCCGCCTCGCGTGCGCTGATGCCGCCCTGCAGTTCGAGCGGCAGCATCACGTTCTCGAGCGCCGTCAGATGCGGCATCAGCTGGAACGACTGGAACACGAAGCCGACCGCGCCGTTGCGCAGCGCCGCGCGTTCGTCCTCGTCGAGCTGGTCGAGCGCGCGGCCGAGCAGGCGAACCGTGCCGCTCGTCGCGCGGTCCAACCCTGCAAGCAGGCCAAGCAGCGTGGATTTGCCCGACCCCGACGCGCCGACGATCGCGAGGCTGCTGCCCGGCTGCACGGCGAACGTGATGCCGTCGAGGATCGTCAGCTCGCCCGTTGCATCGGCAACCCGCTTGCACACGTCATGGACTTCGATGATCGGATCGGTAATCTTGAACATGGACACGACATTTCGCTGGAAAAGACGCGCGGCGGCCGCCGCGCTGCTGGGCACCCTGCTGGCCGTCACCGTGCCCGCACGTGCCGCGACGGCGCCGGCATCGGGCCCGCCCGTGATCGTCGTGCTCGGCGACAGCCTGTCGGCCGAATACGGCTTGCCGCGCGACACCGGCTGGGTAGCACTGCTGCGGCAACGGCTCACGACCGAGCGAATCGATTATAGCGTCGCGAACGCCAGCGTCAGCGGCGACACCACGAGCGGGGGCCGTGCGCGGTTACCCGCGGTGCTGCAGCGGCTCAAGCCATCGATCGTCGTCGTCGAACTCGGCTCGAACGACGCGCTGCGCGGCGTGCCGCTCACGACGACCGAGCAGAACCTGCGCGACATCATCGCGAGCGCCCAGCGCGCGCGGGCGAAGGTCGTGCTGGTCGGCATGTACGTGCCACCCAATTACGGCCCCGACTACACGCAGAAGTTCCACGCGGTCTATACGCGGCTGTCGAAGGACCTCGGCGTGCCGCTCGTGCCGTTCCTGCTGGCCGGCATCGAGAACAAGCCCGAGATGTTCCAGGCCGACCAGATGCATCCCGCGCAGCAGGCGCAGGGCGTCCTGCTCGACAATGTGTGGCCGGCACTGAAGCCGTTGCTCGGCAAACCGCGCGGCTGACCGCAGCCGAGCGTCGGAAAACAAAAAGCCCCGCTTCGAGCGGGGCTTTTTGATGGTTGCGGGCGAAACGAGGCTCAGTTGTCGCCGTCCTGCTGCTGGCTGGCCGTCGTGCTGCCGTACAGCTTTACCTTCGAACGATCGCGCAGCGCGGCGAGATACGCCTCGCCTTCGCTCTGCGCGTCGACCTGCGCCATCTGCTGCTGCGCGGCCGCCAGTTGCTGCGGATCGACCGCCGAACCCGGGATCACCGCGTTCACACGATAGATCGCATAACCGTCCGCGCCGAGGTCAACCCCGACGTAAGCCGGCAGCGTCTTCGCATCGACTTTGTAGACCGCGCTCAGCGCAGCCGGCGTCAGGCCCTGCGATTGCGTGCGCGACACCTTCTGAGCAGCCGCGAACCCGTCGGTCGACTTCGATTTCTGCAGTTCGGCCAGCTTCGCTGCCCCATCCTTCTTCGCGAGTTCCGCGGCCTGCTCGGCGATGACCTTCTGGCGCACGACATCCTTGATCGCGTCGAGCGCGGGCACCGCAGCCGGCTTGTGCTCGGTCACGCGCGCCGAGATCAGCGTGTTGTTGCCGACGTCGATCGCCTGCGTGTTGTTCTGGTTCTTCACCGCATCGTTCGCGAACACGGCGGCCAGGAACTTCGGATTGTTCAACGGGCTCGTCGGCGGCAGTTGCGGATTCGGCGTCGGCGTGACGGTGGCCGTCTGAATCGTCAGCTTGTACTTGTCCGCGGCCGGCTGCAGCGTCTTCGCCTTTTCGTAGACGGTCGACGTGAAGCCCTCCGCGTTGTCCGAGAACGCCTTCGATGCGTACTGCTGCTTCAGGTCGACCGCAATCTGGTCCTTCACTTCCGCGAACGGCTTGACGACCGCCGGCTTCACTTCGGTCGCCTTCAGGATGTGAAAACCGAGATCCGACTGCACGACACCGCTCACGTCGCCCTGCTTGAGCGAGAACGCAGCATCGTCGAATGCCTTGCCGCCCGCGGTCGAGCCGCGCGTGATGAAGCCGAGGTCGCCGCCCTTCGCCGCCGACGGCGCGTCCTGCGAGCTCTTCTGCGCGATCTGCGCGAACTGGTCCGGATGCGCCTTCACGTCGGCCAGCAGTTGC
Source organism: Burkholderia sp. BCC0097 (assembly GCF_902832985.1). Taxonomy (NCBI): domain Bacteria; kingdom Pseudomonadati; phylum Pseudomonadota; class Betaproteobacteria; order Burkholderiales; family Burkholderiaceae; genus Burkholderia; species Burkholderia sp. BCC0097. The sequence continues at coordinate 456,075 of NZ_CADFDM010000005.1, read as the reverse complement.
TCGGCCTTCGCCTTTGCTGCTGCCTTGTCGGCCGCACTGGCGCTGCCCGGCGCAGCGATGAAGATGTGGCTCACGCGCACCTGCGCTTCGGTACGGAAGTGCGTCGGGTTGTCGTCGTAAAACTTCTTGATGTCCGCTTCGGTCGGCTGCGCGCTCGCGGCCGCGGCGGCCGGCGAATAGACGAGGTACTGGATCGTCGCGGTTTCCGGCGTCGCGAAGCTCTGCTTGTGCGCGTCGTAGTACGCGGTGAGCTGCGCGTCGGTCGGCTGGACCTTCGCTGCGAAGTCGCTCGTCTTCAGCACGAGCGCCTGCACTTCACGCTGCTGCGCGGCGAGTTCGGACAGGCGTTGCGCGAGGCTCTTCGGCGTGAACGCGCTCGACACGATGCTGGCCGGAATCTGCTGCAGCGACAGGCTGTAGCGCACGCGCTCCTGATACTGCTCGGGCGTCATCCCCTGGAACGACAGCAGTTGCGCATAGCGTTCGACGTCGATCGTGCCGTCGGGCTTCTTCAGCGACGCGATCATCGGGTCGCTCATCAGCGCATCGCGCACCGCGTTGTCGGAGGCCGTCAGGTGCAGACGCTGCGTCTCGTCGGCCAGCACGCGTTGCTGGATCAGGCCGTCGAGCACCTGCTTGCGATGTTCGGGCGTGTCGAACATCTTGATGTCGAACTGCCCGCCGAGCGCCTGGCGCGCCTGGTCGATCTGCTGACGGAACGCGCCGTCGAATTCGACCCGCGTGATCTTGTGCCCGTTGACTGCCGCGACGTTCGCACTGTCGTCGAAGAAACCGCGGAAACCTTGGATCCCGACGAAACCCAGCCCCGGCAACACGATCAGGAGCAGGAGCGCCATCATCAGGCGCTGGTGATTACGGAAGAAATCGAGCATGCGTGACGGGAAAATTGGACAAAACGTCCGATATTACAACATACGGGGTGGGACGGGATAAAACGCAGGCGATGCTAGGCGCGAGCGCGGAGTGGAATCACGCGACGATACAAATGAAAAAGCCCGCACAAGGCGGACTTTTTCATTTTCTGGCGGAGCGGACGGGACTCGCCTACCTCCCGCAGGCCGCGGCTGCGCTTGCAAGCGCAGCCCTTCTCGTCCCGCCGGAAGCCGCGCAGGCGGCTTCCTCCGCTCCGCGGTTACGCGCCCGGCAGCGGGCGCAAACCGGAACGCACAAACAACAATGCCCGCACAAGGCGGGCATTGTTGTTTGTTTGGCGGAGCGGACGGGACTCGAACCCGCGACCCCCGGCGTGACAGGCCGGTATTCTAACCGACTGAACTACCGCTCCTTGGTCTGGCTGAATCGGGAAACTGGTGGGTGCTGAGGGGTTCGAACCCCCGACCTACGCCTTGTAAGGGCGCCGCTCTACCAGCTGAGCTAAGCACCCGTTTCCGATTCGTTCTGACTGCGATCTGCGTTTGCGCATCAACAATCAGCGAGCCCGGAAGTTTAATTCATCCCCGATCATTTTGCCAAGCCTGCGCGTGAATTTTTTTAACGTACGCGCTCGCACGATTGCATTGCACATAAAAAAACCCGCGGACACCGCCGCGGGTTTCGTGAACAACCGTCAGCAACGACGGTGCTCAGGGTCTCAGTGCTTGACGACTTCCGTCGAGCCGGCATCCTTCGCCGCCTCGCCAACGGGCGCCGCAGCCTTCGCTTCTTCTTCCGGCGGCAGCGGAGTCGGCGAACGCTCGAGCGCGAGCTCCAGCACCTTGTCGATCCAGCGGACCGGCACGATCTCGATCGCGTTCTTCACGTTGTCCGGAATGTCCGCGAGATCCTTCACGTTCTCTTCCGGAATCAGCACGAGCTTGATGCCGCCGCGATGCGCCGCCAGCAGCTTTTCCTTCAGCCCGCCGATCGGCAGCACTTCGCCACGCAACGTGATTTCGCCCGTCATCGCGACGTCGGCCCGCACGGGAATACCCGTCAGCACCGACACCAGCGCGGTCGTCATCGCACCGCCGGCGGACGGACCGTCCTTCGGCGTCGCGCCTTCCGGCACGTGGATGTGGATGTCCTGCTTCTCGAACGCTTCGTCCTTGATGCCGAGACGACGCGAACGCGAACGCACGACCGAACGTGCGGCCTCGACCGACTCCTTCATCACGTCGCCGAGCGAACCCGTACGGATCACGTTGCCCTTGCCCGGCATCACCGCGGCTTCGATCGTCAGCAGGTCGCCGCCGACTTCCGTCCACGCGAGGCCCGTCACCTGACCGACCTGGTTTTCCTTCGCCGCGAGGCCGAAGTCGTACTTGCGCACGCCGAGGAACGTGTCGAGGTTTTCGCCATCGACCTTGATCGCGCCCGATGCCTTCTTCAGCAGCAGCATCTTCACGACCTTGCGGCAAATCTTCGACACTTCCCGCTCGAGCGAACGCACACCGGCTTCGCGCGTGTAGTAGCGGATGATGTCGCGGATCGCCTGCTCGGTGACCTCGATCTCGCCGTCCTTCAGCCCGTTGTTCTTCTTCTGCTTCGGCAGCAGGTAACGCTGGGCAATGCTGACCTTCTCGTCTTCCGTGTAGCCCGACAGACGGATCACTTCCATCCGGTCGAGCAGCGGCGGCGGGATGTTCAGCGAGTTCGACGTCGCGACGAACATCACGTCCGACAGGTCGAAGTCGACTTCGATGTAGTGGTCGGCGAACGTGTGGTTCTGTTCCGGATCGAGCACTTCGAGCAGCGCCGACGACGGATCGCCGCGGAAATCCATGCCCATCTTGTCGACTTCGTCGAGCAGGAAGAGCGGATTGCGCACGCCGACCTTCGCGAGGCTTTGCAGGATCTTCCCCGGCATCGAACCGATGTACGTACGACGGTGGCCGCGAATCTCGGCTTCGTCACGAACGCCGCCAAGCGCCATGCGGACGAACTTGCGGTTCGTCGCACGGGCGATCGACTGGCCGAGCGAGGTCTTGCCGACGCCCGGAGGCCCGACGAGGCACAGGATCGGCGCCTTGACCTTGTCCACGCGCTGTTGCACCGCGAGATACTCGAGGATCCGTTCCTTGACCTTCTCGAGGCCGAAGTGATCCTCGTCGAGCACCTGCTCGGCGTTCGACAGGTCGTTGTTGACCTTGCTCTTCTTGCGCCACGGCAGGCCGATCAGCGTGTCGATGTAGTTGCGCACGACGGTCGCTTCCGCCGACATCGGCGACATCAGCTTCAGCTTCTTCAGCTCGGCGTCGGCCTTCTTCTTGGCTTCCTTCGGCATGCGCGCGGCGTTGATGCGCTTCTCGAGCTCCTCGAGATCCGCACCTTCCTCGCCTTCGCCCAGTTCCTTCTGGATCGCCTTGACCTGTTCGTTCAGGTAGTACTCGCGCTGGCTCTTTTCCATCTGGCGCTTCACGCGCCCGCGGATGCGCTTTTCGACCTGCAGGATGTCGATCTCGGCTTCGAGCTGCGCGAGCAGGTGCTCGAGGCGCTCGATGACCGGGAACATCTCGAGGATGTGCTGCTTCTGGTCGAGCTTCAGCGGCAGACGCTCGGCGATCATGTCGGCGAGGCGGCCTGCTTCATCGATGCCCGACAGCGACGTGAGAATCTCCGGCGGGATCTTCTTGTTCAGCTTCACGTACTGGTCGAACTGCGACACGATCGCGCGACGCAGCGCTTCCGTCTCAGCGCTGTCCGCATGATCGGGCTCGAGCGGCATCACGTCGCAGGAGAACTGCGTCTCCTGCTCTTCGATCGACAACGCCTTCGCGCGCTGCAGGCCCTCGACGAGCACCTTCACGGTGCCGTCCGGCAGCTTCAGCATCTGCAGGATGTTGGCGATACAACCGACCTCGTACATGTCCTTTTCGGTCGGTTCGTCCTTGGCCGCGGTTTTCTGGGCGACGAGCATGATGTGCTTGCCGCCTTCCATCGCTGCTTCGAGGGCCTTGATCGATTTCGGCCGGCCCACGAAGAGCGGAATGACCATGTGCGGGAAAACGACGACGTCCCGCAGCGGCAGCAGCGGGAGCGTGATGCGTTCCGGCGGGAGAAGTTGGGTGCCTGACATTTCATTTCCCCATGAGTGGAATCAATTGTTCGGTAATTGAGGCCGCCACAACGAATTGCAAGCCTTCAAGTGCGGGAAATATTCGGTAAGAAAGTAACCACCGCGTGTCGAGTCAGAGTTACCCACAAGATAAACGAAAAAAAGCCGCCCACGGACTCATGAACGGCCTTTTTCGCTGAACATCGTCGGCAAGCCGGTCAGTTCGAACCCGCCACCTTCGGCGTGTCCTCGTAGATCAGCAAGGGCTTGCCGTCCCCATCGATGACGTTCTCGTCGATGATGACCTTGCTGACCCCTTTCATCGTCGGCAGCTCGTACATCACGTCGAGCAATGCCTGTTCGATGATCGAACGCAAACCGCGCGCGCCGGTCTTGCGGCGAATCGCCTTGCGGGCGACTGCCTGCAACGCGCCCGGCCGGATCTCCAGCTCGACGCGCTCCATCGCGAACAGCTTGTGATACTGCTTGACGAGCGCATTCTTCGGCTCGACCAGGATCTTCATCAGCGCGGCTTCGTCGAGCTTGCCGAGCGTCGCGACCACCGGCAGACGGCCGATCAATTCGGGGATCAGACCGAATTTGATCAGGTCTTCCGGTTCCGTCTCGCGCAGCACCTCGCCCGCGTCGCGTTCCTGTTTGCTCTTGACCGTCGCGCCGAAGCCGATGCCGGTCTTCTCGGTACGATCGGTGATCACCTTTTCGAGACCGTCGAACGCGCCGCCGCAGATGAACAGGATGTTGGTCGTGTCGACCTGGATGAAATCCTGGTTCGGGTGCTTGCGGCCACCCTGCGGCGGCACCGACGCCATCGTGCCCTCGACGAGCTTCAGCAGCGCCTGCTGGACACCCTCGCCGGACACGTCGCGCGTGATCGACGGGTTGTCCGACTTGCGGCTGATCTTGTCGATTTCGTCGATATAGACGATCCCGCGCTGGGCCTTGTCGACCTCGTAGTTGCAGTTCTGCAACAGCTTCTGGATGATGTTCTCGACGTCCTCGCCGACGTAGCCGGCTTCGGTCAGCGTCGTCGCATCGGCGATCACGAACGGCACGTTGAGCAACCGCGCGAGCGTCTGCGCGAGCAGCGTCTTGCCGGAGCCCGTCGGGCCGATCAGCAGGATGTTGCTCTTCGACAGCTCGACGTCGTCCTTCTTGTCGAGATGCTTCAGGCGCTTGTAGTGGTTGTACACGGCCACCGCGAGGATTTTCTTCGCGCGCTCCTGGCCGATCACGTACTGATCGAGGATGTCGCGAATTTCCTGCGGGCTCGGCAGATCCGACCGGGACAGGCTGGCCTCGACGCCGGCGGCAGCCGCCTCGTCGCGAATGATTTCGTTGCAGAGGTCGATACATTCATCGCAGATGAACACCGACGGGCCCGCGATGAGTTTTTTCACCTCATGCTGGCTTTTCCCGCAAAACGAGCAATACAACAGCTTCTCGCTGTTCGAACCTTTTTTGTCCGCCATGAATGTAGAGCCTCCGGACAGGTAAATGACATGATACGCCGATTGCTCCGGACGCCGCGCCTAGGGCGCGACCGGAGCCGGCTGGATGCGCTTGCCGCAGATGCTCAGGGCACTCGGGACGTTGCGGGGCGCCGCGCGAATCGGGGCGGCACCCCGTTTAAACTCACGGGCGCTTCAACAACACCTGATCGATCAGCCCGTACGCCTTCGCGTCCTCGCTCGACATGAAGTTATCACGGTCGGTGTCGCGCGCGATGCGTTCGACGTCCTGGCCCGTGTGTTGCGCGAGCAGGTTGTTCAACCGTTCCTTCAGGTAGAGGATCTCGCGTGCCTGGATCTCGATGTCGGATGCCTGGCCGCGCGCGCCGCCGAGCGGCTGGTGAATCATCACGCGCGAATTCGGCAGCGCGAAGCGCTTGCCCTTCGCACCCGACGCGAGCAGGAACGCGCCCATGCTGGCCGCGAGGCCCATGCACAGGGTCGACACGTCCGGCTTGATGAACTGCATCGTGTCGTAGATCGCCATCCCGGCCGACACCGAGCCGCCCGGGCTGTTGATGTAGAGGCTGATGTCCTTGTCGGGATTCTCGCTCTCGAGGAACAGCAATTGCGCGACCACGAGGTTGGCGGTCTGGTCGTTCACTTCGCCAACCATGAACACCAGGCGCTCCTTCAGGAGACGCGAATAGATATCGTACGAACGCTCGCCGCGGCCGCTCGTTTCGACGACGATCGGCACCAGCCCCAGCGCTTGCGCCTCGAAACCCTGCGGCGCGTTCGAAGCAAGCATGTCCAGCAATTCAGCGCGAGTGATCATTCAATGAACCTTGTTCGAATGGAAAATTGAACGGAAGGAAGCCGCCCGCTCAATCGCCATATTAATGGCAACCGTGCGCTTGACGTAAAAACGGCGTGCGGGCCGTCGCTCCGACAGCCGGCACGCCGCTAGAGCGACACTTACGCTTGCGCCGATGCGCTCGCGAGTGCCTCGAAGCTCACTTCCTTGTCCGTCACCTTGGCCTTGCCCAGCACGAAATCGACGACGTTGCTTTCAACGACGAACGCTTCCATCTCGGCGAGGCGCTGCTGGTTGGAATAATACCAGCGGACCACTTCCTTCGGGTCTTCGTAGCTCTTCGCGAACTCGTCGACTTCCGCGCGGATCTGTTCCGGCTTCGCTTCGAGGCCGTTCGCCTTCACGAGTTCAGCCAGCACGAGGCCCAGCTTCACACGGCGCTCTGCCTGCTCGGCGAACATCTCGGCCGGGATCGGTGCGTCCTTCGCGTTCGGCACGCCGCGCTGCGCCAGATCCTGGCGAGCCATTTCGACGAGGCGTTGCTGGTCCTGCTCGATCAGCGCCTTCGGCACGTCGAGTTCGGAAATCTTCAGCAGCGCGTCCATCACCTGGTTCTTGACGATCGACTGCGTGCGACGCTTCGCTTCGCGCTCGAGGTTTTCCTTGATCTCGGCGCGCATCTTCGTGAGGTCGCCGTCTTCGATGCCGAGCGACTTCGCGAATTCCGCGTCGATTTCCGGCAGGTGCGGCCACTCGATCTTCTTCATCGTGACCGTGAACTGCGCCGTTTTGCCAGCGACGTCCTTGCCGTGGTAGTCATCCGGGAACTTGAGGTCGAACGTACGCTGTTCGCCGACCTTCAGGCCCAGCGCCGCCGTTTCGAATTCCGGCAGCATGCGGCCTTCGCCGAGCACGAACGGGAAATCTTCGGCCGTGCCGCCCTGGAACGCGACGTCGTCGATCTTGCCGACGAAGTCGACCGTCACGCGGTCGCCGTTCTTCGCCGCGGTGTCCTCGCCGCCGTCGCCGTGCTCGCCGGCTTCGCCGCGGGCGTGGTAGTGCACGCGCTGCTTGCGCAGGATGTCCAGCGTGCGGTCGATTTCGGCGTCGCCGATCGACGTGGTCGAGCGCTCGACTTCAGCCGTCGCCAGATCGCCGATCTTCACTTCCGGGTAGACCTCGAACGTCGCGTCGAACGCGTACGCGTCCTCGGCTTGCTCCTGCTTCGGCTCGAAGCTCGGCTGACCGGCGACGCGCAGGTTTTCCGCGCGGCTGACCGTGAAGAATTCCTGACCGATCTTGTCGCTCAGCACTTCGGCTTCGACCTGACCCGCGTATTGCTGGGCGACCATCTTCAGCGGCACCTTGCCCGGGCGGAAACCCGGCATGCGCACGGTCTTCGCGAGTTTCTGGATGCGGGCATCGATTTCCTTCTGCACGGTGTCTTTCGGCAAAGAAATCGTCACACGGCGTTCAAGCTTGCCGAGGTTCTCAACAACGTTAGCCATGGCTTCAATCGTCCTAAAATTATTCGAGCGAATCGGGTTTTCCTTGCCGTGCCTGCCTGCAGCGTGAGGTGCGCACACTCACACGCCGCGCCGGAGCGCCACGCCATCCCTGCACGCGCCGGATGGCTAGCGCAAGCGGCTCGGAGCACGGCTTTGGCCGGAAGAATCGACTATTCTAGCAAACAATTTTCCTCGTACCGCCAGATCGGCGCGACACGCATGCGTCCCCGCCCTGTCGACAGCCCGATACACGGCCATGTACGCGGATCGCGGCTATGCCGAACGGCGTATCCACCCCGGGCCCGCCATCCTGTAAGCTCCAAGAGCGTGTGAGCCATTCTCGTGGCTCGACCATCCATTCTTCACACCAATCACGCCTTCCGGAGACACCATGCCGCACCACCCGTCCGCGCCTGTCGTCGTCATCGCGCCCGATTCGTTCAAAGGCTCGCTTTCCGCCGAGCAGGTCGCGGACGCGATCGCCACCGGCATTCGCCGCGCCCGGCCCGACGCGGTCGTGCGCTGCTGCCCGATGGCGGACGGCGGCGAAGGCACGCTCGACGCGATGCTGGCGGGCGGCGGCACGCGGCGCACGTTGCGGGTGGCCGGCGCGTCGCTGGCGGCACGCGAAGCGGCGGTCGGCGTGATCGATGCGCGCACCGCGATCGTCGAGACGGCCGAGATCGTCGGGATTACCGACCCGGTCGGCATGAGCGTACCGGTCGACGCGCGCAGCACGCGCGGGATGGGCGAGGCGATCCGCGCGCTGCTCGACGACGGCGTGCGCCGCTTTTTCGTCGCGCTCGGCGGCAGCAGCACCAACGACGCCGGTGCCGGGCTGCTCGCGGGCCTCGGCCTGCAGTGCTTCGACGCCGACGGCCAGTCGGTCGAGCCGGTGCCGTCACGGCTCGCCGACATCGCGCGCATCGACGCGTCGGGGCTCGACCCGCGCCTGAAGGAAACGGAATTCGTCGGCATGTCCGACGTCGACAACCCGCTGACGGGCGCGCATGGCGCCACCGCCGTGTTCGGCCCGCAAAAGGGCGTGACGGCCGCACAGGTCGCGACCCTCGATGCGGCGCTCGCCCGCTTCGCCGACCTGCTCGAAGCCGCACTCGACCGCCGCGGCCGCGATCTGCCGGGCGCGGGCGCCGCGGGCGGTCTCGGTTTCGCGCTGCACATGCTGGGCGCGCAGTTCGAGGCCGGCGCCGAAGTGGTCGCGCGCCAGGTCGGGCTCGACGCCGCACTGGCCGGCGCCCACTGGCTGATCACCGGCGAAGGTCGCTCCGATGTGCAGACGCTGCACGGCAAGGCGCCGTTCATCGCGTGCCGGCACGCGCGGGCCGCCGGCGTGAACGCGTCGCTGCTGTCCGGCGCGATCGACCCGGCCGCGCTGCCGCGCCTGTCCGAGCATTTCTCGGGCTGCTTTTCGCCGGCTCCCGGGCCGATCACGCTCGACGTCGCGATCCGTGACGCGGCCAACCTGCTCGCGAACGAAGCAGAACAGTTGACACGCCTGAAGTACGGTGCACACTGACCGTTGACCCGAGCGCGCGATACAGGAACAATCGGGCCCGCCCTTTTTCTTCAGGATTAGACATGAAAGGCCGTCAAGCCGGGCTCGATCAGTTTCTGACCTATCGCCTCCATGCGCTCACGAAGCGCTCCGACCGCGGGATCGGCGAGGTGTACCGGCACAAGCTCGACATCTCGCTGCCCGAGGCGCGCGTGATCGCCGCCGTCGGCGCATTCGGCCCGTTCTCGATCATGGATCTCGCGCGCCACACCAATCTCGACAAGAGCCAGGCGAGCCGTGCGGCCGAGGCGCTGCTGCGCCAAGGGCTGCTCGAGCGCAGCGCGAGCGACGAAGACGGCCGGATCGTGCTGATCGCGCTCACCGCCGACGGCCGCGCGCTCCATCGCAAGATCATGCCGATCGTGCGCAAGTGGAACGACGGCCTGCTCGCGTGCCTGTCCGACAGCGAACGCCAGACGTTCGAGCGATTGCTCGACAAGGTCGTCGCGCACGCAACCGAACGCGACGACTGAGCCGCGTGGCGGGCCCGGCATCGACGGATGGCCGAGTGTCGCGGGCAGCATTGATCCGATGAATCAGACGGGTCGCCCGAATCGCGTCACGCGCGATCCGGGCGACCCGTTTTGCATCATGCGGCGGCATCGCGTGAAGCACGCATCGCCGCGTTGCCGGCTGCTGCGTATGCGGCAGCCTCGTACGCGCTACAACCCGCTGTTCGCCGCGCGCTGACGCAACAGTCCGAGCACCGCGTCGCAATACGGGGTCGGCACGCCAAGCTTGCGGCCGAGTTCCGGAAACACGCCGAGGATCGGCCCGATCTCGAGCGAGCGCCCCGCTTCGAAATCCTGCAGCATCGACGTCTTGAATGCGCCGAGCTTGCGCGTGAGCGCGATCCGCTCGGGGCCGCTCATCCCCGTGGATAGCCCGAGCTTCGCGCCGATCGCAGCCGCCTCCTCCATCATTCGCAGTGCGAGTTCCTGTGTGAACGGATCGTCGAGCAACTGTTCGGCCGTCGAGCCGGTCAGCGCGCTCAGCGGGTTCATGTTCATGTTGCCCCACAGCTTCGTCCAGATCTCGGTCCGGATCGCGGGCGTCGACTCGACGTCGAAACCGCCGGCCGCGAGCGCCGCGGCGAACCGCGCGGTGGCCACCTCGAGCCGCGGATCGGGCGTGCCGACGATCAGCCGGTTGCCGCGCCCGCGACGCACGACGCCCGGCGCGTCGGTACTCGACGACAGGTGCACGACGCAGCCGATCGCCTGCGCGGGCGGCAATGCGGCCGACACCGCGCCGGCCGGATCGACCGCATCGAGCGGCACGCCGTCGATCGCCCCTTCCAGCCCGTGCGTGAACCACCACGGCAGCCCGTTCATCGCCGCGACGATCACCGTATCGGGCCCGACCAGCGGCGCAATACGGGCGGCCAGCGCCGGCAGCGCCTGTGCCTTCAGCGCAATCACCACGTAGTCCTGCACGCCGAGTGCGGCTGCATCGTCGCTTGCCCGCACCGGCACCGACGAGGTTGCACCCGCCTCGTCGATCACGCGCACGCCGTGCGTATTCAGCGCGTCGAGCGTCGTGCCGCGTGCGTACGCGCTCACGGTCATGCCGGCTCGCGACAGCGCGGCCGCGAGCAATCCGCCGATCGCGCCGACGCCGACCACCGCCGCGCGCACCGCCCCTGAATTCGTGTCGTTCATGATGGCATTCCGTCTCCTGGAAGCTGACGAGCATAACGCTCAATGGTTGTGGGAACAACCAATCTGGCAACGCAATGCGCATCGCGTCATATCCGTTCGTGCGTTCGTGGGCCTCAGCGCGGCATCCCGCCGGCTTCCATCGCCTCGTCGTCGGTCGCGCCGCCCGTCGCGCCCAGCACGCCGGCGATCTGGCTCTTGTCATGCATGCCGAGCTTGCGGTACGCGCAGCGCAGATAGTGACGCACGGTTGTCGGCGAGATCGCCATTTGCTGCGCGACCTCCTTGTGCGAACGCCCGGCGCCGTAATAGCGGATCGCCGCGAGTTCGCGCGGGCTCAGCCGGTCGAGCAGCGAGCGCGGGCGCGCCTCGATCTGGAACAGCCCCGCGACCGGCACGCACTGGATGCGCAGCGCGTCGCCGACGAACGGCTGCCCCGACTGGCGCCGCAGGTGCGCGACGAGCGGCTCCGGCACGCGCGCGCCGGCCCACGAAGGCCATTCGGTGCGCAGCACGTCGTCGAAACCGCGATCGGCATGGTGCAGCACCCCGAAGTTGTCGCACAGCGCACGCGCCGCCGGTGCAACCGTGTCGGCGCGTTCGCGCGTGAGCTGCGCGGCGCGATTGATCGTCAGCGCGGCGGCCAGATGCGGGATCACGTCCTCGAAACACCGTGCGTCGTCATCGCTGAACGGCCGGTTCAGGCCCTGGCGGTAGATCGACATGAAGGTCGTCAGGCCGAAGCGGCGATCGAGCGTACACACGCACATCAGCTGCGCGAGCCCGTACTTCACGCACCAGTCGCGAAACCGTGCATCGAGCCCCGGCTCGACGACCGTCAGCCGCACCGCGCGGCCGTGCGCGCCGTGCAACGTGCGGTGCGCGAGCGGATCGCAATCGCGCACGCGCTTCCAGTCGGTGAAGAACGCATGGGGCAACCGGTACAGAAAGCTGTTGTGCATCACCGGGCCGGTCGGCACATGGGTTGCGACGCCGGTCCACGCGGCATCGAACGGAATGAGCGCCTGCAGCAGCGAAAAGAAACGGCATTCGAATTCGCCGATGGCGGACTGCGCGGCCACCGCGTACAGGTCGAGCAGCATCAGCCCGAGTTCGCGCCGCGCCGCGTCGCCGCGCGCGACGCCGTCAAAATCGGCACGGCGGGACGGCCGCGGCGGCCACGCGAATTCGTCGAGCACGATCGCGGCCGGCACGTCGCGCAGCGCGTCGAGATCCTGCCCGATATCCGTCGTGATCCTCACTTTCCGCTCCCCTGCCCGGTCGGGCTGCTGATGTGCGCAACGGCACCGGCCGATTATAGCGAGCGGCTTTTTTGGCGGGCCACGGCGCCAGAACGCTCGCCAGCCCCATCCATTTGAACGGTGCGCCGCACGTTGCTGCCGCGCAGCACGGTGCACGGCGCCATTGCGCGGCGTTCATGCCGGGCACCGCGGGTTTTCCGCACCGTTCATCTGGACGACTGTTCGACGGTTTTCCCGCTGCGGACACTGCGTCGCGACAACACCAACGACAAACCGATGCAGCACGGTATGGAGACCCCCTCGTGACGACACCCCGCTTCATCCGCACGGCCGCGGCCGCCGCGACGCTTGCCGCGTACGGCGCCGCCGCGCACGCGCAGTCCGCGCTCACGCTGTACGGCGCGCTCGACGCCGGCGTGCAATACCTGACGCACGCCGACGGGCATCGTTCGGCCGTGCAGTTGCAGAACTACGGCATCCTGCCCTCGCAGTTCGGGATCAAGGGCCACGAGGATCTCGGCGGCGGATGGCAAGCGCTGTTCAAGCTCGAACAGGGCCTCAATCTCAACGACGGCACCGCGACCGTGCCCGGCTACGCGTTCTTCCGCGGCGCATACGTGGGCATCGCGGGGCCGGTCGGCACCGTCACGCTCGGCCGCCAGTTCAGCGTGCTGTTCGACAAGACGCTGTTCTACGACCCGCTCTGGTACGGCTCGTACAGCGGTCAGGGCGTGCTCGTTCCAATGAGCACGAACTTCATCGACCACTCGGTCAAATACCAGTCGCCGACGTTCGCCGGCTTCGACGTCGAGGCGCTCGCCGCGACCTCCGGCGTCGCCGGCAATACGCGCGCCGGGCGCGTGCTCGAACTCGGCGGCCAGTACACGAGCAACGGCCTGTCGGTCGGCGCGGTGCTGCACCAGGCGCACGGCGACGTATCGGCGGCCGACGACGCGTCCGCGCGGCGTCGCGAACTCGGCACGCTCGCCGCGCGCTATGCGTTCGCCACGCTGCCGCTCACCGTCTATGCAGGCGTCGAGCGCCTCACCGGCGACCTCGACGCGGCCCGCACGATCGTCTGGGGCGGCGCGCGCTACCTGACGTCGAACGGAATCGGCCTGAACGCAGGCGTCTACCACACCGATTCGCACACGCCGACGATCGGCCATCCGACGCTGTTCATCGCGAGCACCACGTATGCCCTGTCGAAACGCACCGTCGCCTACGTGAACCTCGGCTATGCGCGCAACAGCGGCCAGAGTTCGCAGACCGTCTACGAATACGACCCCACGCCGCTCGCCGGCGCGTCGCAGTTCGGCGCGATGGTCGGCATGTACCACCTGTTCTGATTCCTTCAACGAGATCCCGCCATGAAGACCCTGTCCCCGGATGCCTCACTCTCGCCCGACGGCCGCGCGTCGACGTTCGCGCGCTCGACGCTGGTCGTGCTCGTCGTGTTCGCGGCCATCACGCCGCTGTTGCTGCTCGTGGCGCCCGCCGTCGCCGGTCAGCTCGCGACGCAGCTCGGCTTGTCCGCGTCGCAGATCGGCACCTACTTCTTCGTCGAACTCGGCGCGTTCAGCCTCGCGACCGTGCCGTCGTACCTGTGGCTCGGCCGCATCGACGCGCGCCGCGTCGCCGCGTTCGCCGTCGCGCTGTTCGGCGCGGGCAACCTGCTGACCGCGCTGTGGATGCCGGGCTTCGCCGCGCTGCTCGCGCTGCGCGCCGTCACCGCGCTCGGCGGCGGCTCGTTGATGGTGCTCTGCATGACGAGCGCGGCGACGAGCCAGAACAGCGACCGCGTATACGGCCTGTGGGTCGTCGGCCAGTTGATCGCGGGCGCGATCGGCCTGTTCGTGTTGCCGCACGTGTTCGCCGCGTTCGGACTGCGCGCGCTGTACGTCGCGCTCGCCGGGCTCGCGCTGCTCGCGGCGCCGCTGTCGCGCGGCTTTCCGTCGTCGCTCGGCACGCGGACGGCAGCCTCGCGCACCGCGCGCGGCGACGCGCCGCACACGCCGCGACGCTTCGTCGTGCTCGCCGTGGGCGCGGTGCTGACGTTCTATCTCGCGATCGGCAGCGTGTGGACCTTCGCGAGCCGCGCGGCGGCCGAGGCCGGGCTCGCCCCGCAGTCGACCGGCAACGTGCTCGCGATCGCGAGCGTGATGGGGATCGCCGGCGCGGCGTTCGCGTCGTGCGCGGGCGGCCGGCTCGCGCGCCGCGCGATGCTGGCGGCCGGCTACGCGCTGCTCGCAGCGTCGCTCGTCGCGCTCGCCGCGCTGCGGGACACCGTCGGCTACGGCGCGGCGATCTTCGCGTTCAAGTTCGCGTGGACCTTCGTGCTCCCGTTCATCCTCGCGACGGTCGCGCAGATCGACACGTCGGGCCGCCTCGTCGCGACGCTCAATTTCGTGATCGGCGCGGGGCTCGCCGCCGGCCCGCTGCTGGCCGGCCTGATGCTCGACGCCGGCGGCACGATGCGCACGCTGTTCATCGCCGCGACGGCCGTCGCGATCGTGTCGTTCGCCGCGCTGCGCCACATCGATCGCCACGCGCGCTCTTCCGCTTCCTCCCAACCGTGACAGGTCACGCATCCATGAATCGCACTGCCTTCTTCACCGACGAACGCACTTTCTGGCATACCGGCGGCACGCACGCGCTGTTCTTCCCGGTCGGAGGCTGGGTCCAGCCGCCGTCGAGCGCGGGCTACGCGGAATCGCCCGATTCGAAGCGCCGCTTCCTGTCGCTCGTGCAGGCGTCGGGCCTGGCCGCGCAGCTCGACGTGCGCGGCGCCGAGCCCGCGACGACCGCTGACCTGCTGCGCATTCATCCGGCGCACTATCTCGACGCGTTCCGCGCGCTGAGCGACGCGAACGGCGGCGACCTCGGCGATCTCGCGCCATTCGGCAAGGGCAGCTACGAGATCGCCGCGCTGTCGGCCGGTCTCGCGATCGCGGCGGTCGACGCGGTCGTCGGCGAGCGTGCGACGAATGCGTTCTCGCTGTCGCGGCCGCCCGGCCATCATTGCCTGCGCGACCGCCCGATGGGCTTCTGCCTGCTCGCGAACATTCCGATCGCGATCGAGGCCGCGCGCGCGAAGCACGGCATCGAGCGCATAGCGGTGATCGACTGGGACGTGCATCACGGCAACGGCACGCAGTCGATCTACTACGACGATCCCGATACGCTGACGATCTCGCTGCACCAGGATCGCTGCTTCCCGCCCGGCTACAGCGGCGCGGACGATCGCGGCGAAGGCGCGGGCCTCGGCGCGAACCTGAACGTGCCGCTGCTCGCGGGCAGCGGCGATGACGCGTACCGGTATGCGTTCGAGCGGATCGTGCTGCCGGCGCTCGCGCGTTTTCGCCCCGAGCTGATCGTCGTCGCGAGCGGCCTCGATGCGAGCGCGGTCGATCCGCTCGCGCGCATGCAGCTGCATACCGACAGCTACCGGTTCATGACCCGCGCGGTGAAGGAAGCCGCGCAGCGCCATTGCGGCGGGCGGCTCGTGATCGTTCACGAAGGCGGCTATTCGGAGGCGTACGTGCCGTTCTGCGGGCTCGCGATCGTCGAGGAACTGGCCGGCCTGCGCACCGCGGTCGCCGATCCGATGCTCGACCTCGCGATCGCGCAGCAGCCGGGCGCGCAGTTCGTCGCGTTCCAGCGTGAACTGCTCGATGAACTGGCCGCATCGTTCGGGTTGTAACAGGCGGGGACGGACGTGACGGGGCCGGCCCGCGCCGGCCCTTGCGCGATCCGTGCGGATGGGGTTTCCTGTGTCTTTACTCCTGTTCCGGCACGAGGCCGCACTCTTCCGATGAAATCGTCCCCGCGCGACAACGACAACACCAAAACGCGCCGCCAGCCGTCGAAGCTGGCCCTGAACATCGCCGCCGTGACGGTCGGGCTCATCACGTTCGCGATCGGTGCGGCGTGGGTGATCTATAGCTGGGTCGTCGATCGCGAAGCGCAGTATTTCGCGATTCCGCTGGTGTTCTCCGTGCCGGTGATCGTAGCCGTCGCGATCCGCAGCTTCTGGGAATAGGCACAGCGGAAATGGCGAAGCGCCGCGGTCAGACGACGCGCGACGCTTCGTATCGTGCTCGCTTCAACTAAAGCGGCGCGCTCCGCGATCCGCTTGCAAGCGAGTCACAGGCCGGGCCGCGGGCACGGATTGGGGGCTGCGCCCTGATATCCGCCAGCGACGGCACCGAGCGCGGCGCCGGCCAGAGACGTGCCGAGCGCTTTCAGCACGCCCTCGGTCGACAGCGGCTGGCCGCTGCCCGACATCACGCGCCCCGAGTACGCGGAGCACGCCGACGACGATGCCGCCGCCTTCACGGGCTGGGCGCTCCAGGCGATGTTGTCGGCAGGCGTGTTGGCAATGGCCGGCGCGGCCAGCAGCAGCGCCAGAATGGAAATCGGGATACGGAAGGTGTGTTTCATCGGTGGCCCCTCGGTGTCGTCGTGCTGCTCGTATGAATAGCGAGCACGATATTACACGCGGCCAATTGCTCGGACGAGGTCCGAATGCCTGGCGAGGAAACGGGCATCAACAAAAAAGCGCTGCGGTCACCCGACCGGCAGCGCTTTTTCGCGAACGGCCCCTGACAGGGTACGTTCAACTTCTGGTGCGTGAGGCCGGACTCGAACCGGCACACCCTTGCGGGCGTCAGGACCTAAACCTGGTGCGTCTACCAATTTCGCCACTCACGCGCATTTCCGTCGCCTGATCGCGCGGGACACAAGATGCGTGCTCCACGCGCCCGGGACTTCACGCCGGCCCGAAAACCGGCACGCCCGATCAGGCGAGCGCGAGATTCTACCCGATCCGTGCAGCCTTGTCTCGCCCCGCCGGCGCCCGTCGTGCCGCGGTGCTAGAATGCCGCGCTCGACGTTTCGGCAGCGCGCCGCCGCGCGTCCCCCGAACCCGCCCCACCCGATCTCGCCCGTGAACTTCGACGACTACTGTCAGCAAAAGGCCGCCCCCGCCGGCTCCAGCGTCTACTACGCGCTGCGCCAGGCGCCGCTCGCCACGCAGCCGCGCCTGACCGCGCTGTTCGCGCTGCGCCGCGAACTCGAGGAAACCGTCAAGGAAACCAGCGATCCGACCGTCGGACACACGAAGCTCGCGTGGTGGCACAAGGAACTCGCCGCACTGGCCGACGGGCAGCCGTCACACCCGGTCACGAAGGCGCTCGCGCAGCATCATCCGGCGATCGCCGCCGAAGCCGACGCACTGCGCACGCTCGTCAACGGTTACGGGATGGACCTCGAACAGGCGCGCTACCTCGACTTCGCGAACCTGCAGCGCTATATCGCGCAGGTCGGCGGCACGTTCGCGTCGCTGGTCGCGCGCGCCAGTTCGGCGAACCCGGCCGACCCGCAGCCGTGGGCCGCGGACGTCGGCCGCGCGCTGATGCTCGCGCAATTCGTGCAGGAGCTCGGCAACGACGCGCGCCACGGCCGCATCTATTTGCCGATCGACGAACTGCAGCGCTACAACGTGACCGCGGCCGATCTGCTGAATCGCCGCTACAGCCCGGCCTTCACCGAATTGCTGCAATTCCAGACGGCCCGCGCGCGCGACGCGCTCGCGGCCGCCGATGCGGCGATTCCCGCCGCCGAACGCCGCGCGCAGCGCACGCTGCGCGCGCAAATCGCGCTGGCCGGCGCGCTGCTCGACGAAATCGCGCGCGACGGCTACCAGGTGCTGCACCAGCGCATCGCGCTCACGCCGATCCGCAAGCTGTGGATCGCGTGGCGCGCCGCGCGTCGCCGCTGAGCGGCCCGCATCACGCCTTCAGCAGCGGCAGCGTGTCGAAACGCTGCTGCAGCACGCGCGTCGCATCGAGCCCCCACCACGGCCCAAGCACGGTCGCATAAAGCTGGCGAAAATCGACCGCGACCGGCAAATTGCCGTTGCCGTCGAGCCGCCCGAGCGCCGGCGGCGCACCGTACAGCCCGCCCGCCACGCGGCCGCCCATCACGAAATGCGGCGCGGCCGTGCCGTGATCGGTGCCGTTGCTCTGGTTCTCGCGCACGCGCCGCCCGAATTCCGCATACGTCATCACGAGCGTCTCGTTCCAGCGCCCGAGTTCGATCAACGCCGCGCGCATCGCGCTCATCCCGTCCGCGAACTGCTTGAGCAGCGCGGCCTGCTGCCCCGGCTGGTTCTGGTGCGTGTCGAAGCCGTTGAGCGTCAGGCGCAGCACCGCGACCCCATCCTGCGCGCCGGGCCCTGACGCTTCGCACGCGGCCAGCACCTGCATCGCGGTCTTGACCGACGTGCCGAACGCGCCGGCCGGAAAGGCCGTCCTGAATTCCCGCATCCCGCCGCGCGGGCGCAGCCGGTCGGCCGCCTTCACGATGTCGTTCTCGACGTCGATGATGTGCGCGAGCGCCGGGTTCTGCTCGCGCAGCGACGACGGCTCGGCGAGCCGGGCCGCGCGGATGAACTGCGCGGGATTGACGAGTGCGATCGCGCGCGCGCCGTTCGACAGCGGTCCCATCTCGGCGCTGCCGAGCACGACGCCGTCCGCGGCGAAACCGGGCGGCACGGGCGCCTGCGCGAACGTGCGCGTGAGCCAGCCTTCGTGCAGGTACTGATCCGAGCGCGACGCGGTGTCCCAGATCTCGATCGAACGGAAATGCGACAGGTTCGGCTGCGGATAGCCGACCCCCTGCACGATCGCGACCTGTCCGTCGCGCCACAGCGGCATCAGCGGCGCGAGCGACGGGTGCAGCCCCGTCTGCGCGTCGAGCTGCAGCACCTGCTCGCGCTTGATGCCGATGCCGCGCCGGAACTGGTAGTACAGCGGGTCGGCATACGGCACCACCGTGTTGAGGCCGTCGTTGCCGCCCTTCAGCTCGACGAGGATCAGCACGTTCGCATACCCGGCCGCGGCCTTGCGCCCGGCCTGCGTCGCGGCCGCCGCGATCGCGGGCGCTTGCCACATCGACACGCCGGCCGCCGCCGCGGCGCCGGTAAGCGTCAGAAAATCACGTCGGTTCATCGCACATCCTTTGGTTCGCCGCCCGGCGCCTTGGCCGCGGCGACTGTCCGCTTCGTCGTCGTTCGCATCATTTCAGTTGATAGGCCGGATCCATCAGCAGCGCCTCGAGATACGCGCTGCCGGTCGAATCCGTGTCGATCGCCGCGACCGGCGAGAGTTGCAGCACCGCGTGCTGCAACTGCAGCTCGGTCGACAATCCCGCGATCGCCTGCGGTCGCGCCCGATACTGGGCCAGCCAGCGCTCGAGGTCGAAACGCAGTCCGCCGCGCGCCGGCTTCGCGGGCGTGCCGCGCAGGCCGGCACCGGACGCCGCGTCGGCCACCGGCATCGCATGCGCACGCGCATTCGGCGGCGGCGCGATCGCGCGGGCCGGCGGTCGCATGCCGGCCGTCTCGGTCGCGCGGAACAACTGCTCGACGAACTGCTTGCGCGACAGCAGCGTGGTGCTGTTGATCCATAGCGCGCCGCCCGGCCAGCCCTTCACGTTCGGCGGATAGAACAGGTTCTGCCCGAGCGTGCGCACGGTGTTCGCGAGCATCTGCGGATCGCCGTACGCCACGTCGAACAGCCGCACCGACCCGACGACGAATTCCGCCGGCGACTTGACCAGCACGCCGCGGTTGCGCGGATCCCAGAACGCGTCGGTCGACCACAGCGCGGCGAGCGCCGCGCGAATGTCGTAGCCGCTCGCGCGAAACCGTTCGGCCACCGCGTCGAGCGTGCCGGGCTCCGGCGTATCGGACACGAACTCGCGCCACAGCTTGCCGGCGATGAAGCGCGCGGTGCCCGGCCGCTTCAGCAGGATGTCGAGAAAGCCGTCGCCGTCGAACGGCCCGGTTTCGCCGAGGATGGTCTTGTCGCCGGCATCGTGCCATTCGGGCCGCACCGCGAAGCGCAGCGTGTCGGGATCGACGGTCCAGCCCGTCATCGCGCGTGCGCCTTCGGTCACATCGTATTGCGTGTAATGCCCTTCGCCGAGCGTGAACAGCTCCATCACCTCGCGCGCGAAATTCTCGTTCGGCCGCCCCTTGCGATTGCTCGCGCCGTCGAGATACTGGAGCATCGCCGGGTCCTTCGCGACCGCATGCAGCAGCGTGCCGAAGTTGCCGAGCGCCTCGCGGCGAAACAGCGCGTTCTGCGCGGCCATCGTCTGCGGGTACGGCACCTTGTCCTGCCCCGACGTGAAATGCCCATGCCAGAACAGCGTCATGCGTTCGGTGAGCGGCGACGGCGTCGCGACCATCTCGTTGACCCAGGCCGCCCGCAGCGCATCGTAGCGGCGATTGCGCTCGCGCTGCTCGTCGCGCCGCATGTCGGGCGTCAGCGCCTGGCGCTGCGCGCGCGTGGGCGGCGGCTCGGCGAGCCAGTCGGGCCACGCCGTGACGGGTTCGTGTCGCGCGCTGCCGAGCGTGTCGGCCACGACCTGCGCGCGCGTCATGCCGACGATGCGCGCGACCTCGGCGGGAGCAGGAGAGAAACCGGTGCGACTCAGGAAAAACAGCGCGTCGTCGGCATCGAGCGGCGACTGCATGGCAGGCGACGGCGCCGGTGCGGCAGCGTTCGCTTTCATCGTCATGAACTCCCGGAACGCACCGGCGGTGCGGATGCCCGTACAACGGCATTCGGCAGCCGAAAGTTGACGGAAAAAGTGCTACGAATTCTTTCCGCGCGGAGATTTCCGCGCAAGGCGAACGACGGCACGCATCAGCGCTTGTACAACTCGCGAACGGCGTCTTCGATGTGCTGGCGTAACAGGTGCCGCTCTTCGGGCGTCATGTGCCCGTCGCGGCGGCGCTGTTCGAGATCGGGAGGCACGGCGGAACGGACCGTCATATCGGCGGCGCGATCGGGCTGCGGCGCTTTGCCGCGCGGCAGCTTGCGCGACGATGCGCCCTGCTCGGGGCGCTGCGCATACGCGAAGTTCGACGCATACGGACCGGCAAGCGCGATCGTCAGCATCAGTGCAATCCGGGCAGATCGCATGACCGTCCTCGCTTCTTTGGTCGATTTGTTCCCTTCGTCACGCGGCAACCGGTTACCTCTGGTACTTGAAAAACCCTGCGGAATTCGGGTGTACAAAGATGAAAGATGGAGTGCAGGGGAGTATCTACCGAATTTCGGCTTCGAGTAAAGGAATCTCTATAGCCTGCCTTTACTCGGCGCGACACTACGGGTAAATTTTGTAACCGACTGTAACGCACGAAAATC
Source organism: Burkholderia sp. BCC0097 (assembly GCF_902832985.1). Taxonomy (NCBI): domain Bacteria; kingdom Pseudomonadati; phylum Pseudomonadota; class Betaproteobacteria; order Burkholderiales; family Burkholderiaceae; genus Burkholderia; species Burkholderia sp. BCC0097. The sequence continues at coordinate 434,549 of NZ_CADFDM010000005.1, read as the reverse complement.
CCCGGCCGTGCGTCAATTCCCATTCGCGATAAGATGCCGATCATGGAAACGAAAAACCCCTCCAAGATTCTCGTCGTCGACGACGACCCTCGCCTGCGCGATCTGCTGCGCCGCTATCTCGGCGAACAGGGTTTCAACGTCTACGTCGCGGAAAACGCGACCGCGATGAACAAGCTCTGGGTCCGCGAGCGTTTCGACCTGCTCGTGCTCGACCTGATGCTGCCCGGCGAAGACGGCCTGTCGATCTGCCGCCGGCTGCGCGGCAGCAACGACCGCACGCCGATCATCATGCTCACCGCGAAGGGCGAGGACGTCGATCGCATCGTCGGCCTCGAGATGGGCGCCGACGATTACCTGCCGAAGCCGTTCAACCCGCGCGAACTCGTCGCGCGCATTCACGCGGTGCTGCGCCGCCAGGCGCCGGCCGAACTGCCGGGCGCCCCGTCGGAAACCACCGAGGTGTTCGAGTTCGGCGAATTCTCGCTGAATCTCGCCACGCGCACGCTGACGAAGTCCGGCCAGGAAATTCCGCTGACCACCGGCGAATTCTCGGTGCTGAAAGTGTTCGCGCGTCATCCGCGCCAGCCGCTGTCGCGTGAAAAGCTGATGGAGCTCGCCCGCGGCCGCGAATACGAAGTGTTCGACCGCAGCCTCGACGTGCAGATCTCGCGCCTGCGCAAGCTGATCGAACCGGATCCGGGCAGCCCGCGCTTCATCCAGACCGTCTGGGGCCTCGGCTACGTGTTCATCCCGGACGGCGCCGCCTGAGCTTTTTCCTTCCCGGCTTCGCCCCGTCCACGGCCCGTCCCATGCGTATCGACCGGCGCCTTTTGCAGCTCGCGTTCGGCGGGCTGTTCTGGCGCACCTTCCTGCTGATCGCGCTGCTGATCTCGGTCAGTCTCGCCGCGTGGTTCCAGAGCTTTCGCGTGATCGAGCGCGAGCCGCGTGCGCAGCGCGTCGCGCTCCAGCTCGTCGCGGTCGTGAAGCTCACGCGCACCGCCCTGCTCTATTCCGATCCCGACTTGCGGCGCGCGCTGCTGCAGGATCTCGAGAGCAACGAGGGCGTGCGCGTGTACCCGCGCGAGAAAACCGACAAGTTCAAGCTGCAGCCCGACGAATCGCTGAACCGCCTGATCGAACACGACATCCGCAGCCGTCTCGGCGACGATACCGTGATCGCGCAGTCGGTCAACGACATTCCCGGCGTGTGGATCAGCTTCAAGATCGACGACGACGATTACTGGGTCGCGCTCGACCGCGACCAGCTCGACAACGTCACGGGCCTGCAGTGGGCCGGCTGGGGGCTGTTCGCGCTTGCGCTGTCGCTGTTCGGCTCCGCGTTCATCACGAGCCTCGTGAACCGGCCGTTCTCGCGGCTCGCGCTCGCCGCGCGCCAGGTCGGTTCGGGCCAGGCGCCCGAGCCGCTGCCCGAGCGTGGGATGGGCGTCGCGGCCGACACCAACCGCAGCTTCAACCAGATGGTGCGCGACCTCGAACAACTCGAGGCCGATCGCGCGCTGATGCTCGCGGGCATCTCGCACGACCTGCGCACGCCGCTCGCGCGGCTGCGGCTCGAAACCGAGATGAGCCCGTCCGACCAGGCGACCAAGGACGCGATGGTCGACGACATCGAACAGATGGACCGCATCATCGCGGCCTTCATCGACTACGCGCGCCCGTCGCAGCGCAAGCCCGAGCCGGTCGACCTGTCGTCGATCGCGCACGAAGTCGCCGCGCGCGTGTCGGGCGAGGACGGCGTCGAGATCCGCACGCGGCTTGCACCGAGCGCGATCATCGAAGCCGACGAAACCGACATGCGCCGTGTGATCGGCAATCTCGTCGAGAATGCGCGCAAATACGGCCAGAGCAAGCAGGACGGCATCTCGCGCATCACGCTCGAGACGCGCGTGTCGCATGCGCGCGTCGAGCTGTCGGTGAGCGACGAAGGCCCCGGCATCCCCGAGGATCAACTGCCGCTCGTGATGCGGCCGTTCTACCGCGTCGACACCGCGCGCACCAAGGCGGACGGCACGGGCCTCGGGATGGCGATCGTGCTGCGGCTCGTCGGCCGCTATCGCGGCGCGCTGCGGCTGCGCAACCGCCACCCGGAAGCCGGCCTCGAAGTCACGCTCGAATTCCCCGGCGCCGGCAAGGCGCGTGCGACCGCGTGACGCGTTCGCGCACGCATCTTGCGCGTCACACTATCGGCGCGGTTGACAAAAGCTATGAGGATCGTTAGTCAAAATCTATTGAAGCGACTTATTAATAGTGTTATAGTTTCCCCCATGCTGTCACATCGTCGTTGCAGCACCGAGGTAGCTTGACTCAGTCTTCTTCCCAACTCACACAGGAGTATCCGCATGAAAACCGTGGGCGATAAACTCGAAGCTTTCACCGTCGTAGCCGCGAAGCCGGGCTTCAATAATCACGAGGAAAACGGCCAGTCGGCGTTCGAGACCGTCACCGAAGCGTCGTTCCCGGGCAAGTGGAAGATCATCTACTTCTATCCGAAGGATTTCACGTTCGTGTGCCCGACGGAAATCGTCGAATTCGCGAAGCTCACGAAGCAGTTCGAAGAGCGCGACGCCGTCCTGCTCGGCGGCAGCTCGGACAACGAATTCGTGAAGCTCGCATGGCGCCGTGAACACAAGGACCTCGACAAGCTGAACCACTACTCGTTCGGCGACGTCAAGGGCGAACTGATCGACCAGCTCGGCGTGCGTGACAAGGAAGCCGGCGTGGCCCTGCGTGCAACGTTCATCGTCGACCCGGACAACACGATCCAGCACGTTTCGGTGAACAACCTGAACGTCGGCCGTAGCCCGGAAGAAGTCCTGCGCATTCTGGACGGCCTGCAAACGGACGAACTCTGCCCGTGCAACCGCGCAGTCGGCGGCGCAACGCTGTAAGCGTAGCAATGCACGAAGCCCGCGGCGCACGTCCTGCCTGCGGGCTTTTTTAACGGCCAACCCATAGGAGATATCAATGGAATTCATCGACTCGATTAAGGCACGTATCCCCGACTACGCGAAGGACATTCGCCTGAACCTCGACGGCACGATCTCGCGCTCGTCGCTCGAAGGCACCGACGCGGTCGGCGTGGCGCTGGCGGCGGCCATCGCGGCGAAGAGCACGGTGCTCGTGAAGACGATCCGCGAAGCCGGCGTGCTGTCGCCCGAAGAGACGAACGCCGTGCTGACGGCGGCCGCGCTGATGGGGATGAACAACACCTGGTATCCGTATGTCGAGATGGCCGACGACGCCGACCTGAAGACGCAGCGCGCCGAATTGCGGATGGGCGCGTATGCGACGCACGGCGGCGTCGACAAGCGCAAGTTCGAGATGTACGCGCTCGCGGCGTCGATCGTCGGCAAGTGCCACTTCTGCGTGAAGTCGCACTATGCGCTGCTGAAGAACGAGCAAGGGATGACCGTCACGCAACTGCGCGACGTCGGCCGCATCGCATCGGTGATCAACGCCGCCGCGCAGGTGATCGCCGCCGAAGGCGAATAAGCGGATGCGCGGGGCGCGGCCGTAAGCCGCGCCTGCTGCAAACGAAAATGCCACGCGTTCGCGTGGCATTTTTCATTTTTGGCGGCGCAGCACCCGGCGCACGGCGCGAACCGCACGCCGCAACGGCCGGCCGCTCAGCCGCCCTGCTTCACCAGCAGCGCGGCGGCCTGCGCCTCGATCCCCTCGCCGCGGCCGAGATAGCCGAGCTTCTCGTTGGTCTTCGCCTTCACGTTCACGCGCTCGAGCGGCAGCCCGAGATCCGCCGCGATGTTCGCGCGCATCCCGTCGATATGCGGCGCGAGCTTCGGCGCCTGCGCGATCACGGTGCTGTCGACGTTCTGGATCGTGAAGCCGGCCGCCTTCACGCGCTCGGCGCACGCGCGCAGCAGCACGCGGCTGTCCGCGCCCTTGAACGCCGCGTCGGTATCGGAGAAATGGCGGCCGATGTCGCCGAGCGCCGCCGCGCCGAACAGCGCGTCGGTGATCGCATGCAGCAGCACGTCCGCGTCCGAGTGGCCGAGCAGGCCGCGCTCGTACGGAATCGTCACGCCGCCGATGATGAGGGGGCGCCCTTCGACGAGCTGATGCACGTCATAGCCTTGTCCGATTCTGAAATCCATGCGTAATCCGGTTTGAGATGGGGGTGAAAGTCAGGAAGCGTTCGCGGGGCGCGCGAGGATCGCCTCCGCGAGCGCGAAATCTTCCGGGTACGTGACCTTGAAGTTGCGCAGGCTGCCCTGCACGACGCGCGGCGTGTGGCCGGCCCATTCGATCGCGCTCGCTTCGTCGGTCAGGTCGTGCCCTTCGCGCTGGGCCTGCAGGATCGCTTCGCGCAGCATGCCGATACGGAACATCTGCGGGGTCTGCGCCTGCCACAGTGCGTCGCGCGACTCGGTGCGCGCGATCGCGTCGCCGCCGGCCGGCACCCGCTTGAGCGTATCTGCCACCGGCAGTGCGACGATCCCGCCGACCGGGTCGTCCTTCAGGGTCGCGACGAGCGTACGGATCAGCTCGGGCGTGATGCCGGGGCGCGCGGCGTCGTGCACGAGCACCCAGTCATGGTCGGTCGCGCCGAATTCGGCCAGCCCCAGCAGCCCGTTGAGCACCGACGCCTGCCGCGAGCCGCCGCCGCAGCGGCGCACCGCGAAGCGCAGGCCCGCGAAGCGGCGTGCATCGAAATGGGAGTCGTCGGGCGCGAGCACGACGAGCGTCTGCGCGAACTCGCTGCACGCGTCGAACGCGGCGAGCGTGTAGTGCAGCAGCGCGCGGCCGGCCAGCGTGCGGTATTGCTTCGGCACGGCCGAACCGGAACGGCTGCCCGTGCCGGCGCAGGGAATCAGGGCGAAAAGTCGGGGAGTCACGAAAGGAAACGCCGGAAAGGTGAAATCGAGAAGCGGATTTTATAATAGGTCTTTCGTCTCGACCGGCGCACCGCGCTGCGCCCGTGCACGCCACCCCTGTCGTCCCTATGCCAGATAACGCTTCCATCCCGTCCGCTTCACCCGTTGCCCGCGTCAAGCCCGGCCAGCGTTTCGCCTTCGACGGCGCGCACGGCTCCGCCGACGCGCTCGCCATCGCCCGTTATCTCGCCGACAACCGCCAGGACGTGCCGCTCCTCGCGGTGATCTGCGCGAACGCGGTCGACGCGCAGCGGCTGTCGCAGGAAATCCGCTACTTCTCGCCCGAGGCGCGCGTGCGCCTGCTGCCCGACTGGGAAACGCTGCCGTACGACACGTTCTCGCCGCACCAGGACCTCGTGTCCGAGCGGCTGGCCACGCTGCACGACCTCGGCGAGGGCCGCTGCGACATCCTGCTCGTGCCCGCCACCACCGCGCTGTACCGAATGCCGCCCGCATCGTTCATGGCCGCGTACACGTTCGCGTTCGCGCAGGGCGAGCGGCTCGACGAGGCGAAGCTGAAGGCGCAGCTCACGCTGGCCGGCTACGAGCACGTGAGCCAGGTCGTGCGGCCCGGCGAATACTGCGTGCGCGGCTCGCTGATCGACCTGTACCCGATGGGCTCGCCGCTGCCGTACCGGATCGACCTGTTCGACGACCAGGTCGACTCGATCCGCGCGTTCGATCCCGACACGCAGCGCAGCCTCTACCCGGTGCGTGACGTGCGCCTGCTGCCCGGCCGCGAGTTCCCGTTCGACGAAGCCGCGCGCACGGCCTTCCGCAGCCGCTGGCGCGAAACCTTCGAAGGCGACCCGAGCCGCGCGCCGATCTACAAGGACATCGGCAACGGCGTGCCGTCGGCCGGCATCGAGTATTACCTGCCGCTGTTCTTCGACGAGACGGCCACGCTGTTCCACTACCTGCCGCAGGACGCGCACCTCGTGTTCACCGGCGACCTCGAAGCGTCGATCCGCCGCTTCACGGCCGATACGAAGCAGCGTCACGCGTTCCTCGCGCACGATCGCGAGCGGCCGATCCTCGAGCCGCAGCGCCTCTTCCTGTCCGACGAGGATTTCTTCGCGTTCGCGAAGCCGTTCGCGCGCGTCGTGCTGCCCGCGCAGCCGGCCGGCGGCTGGGCGACCGGCCTGCCCGAGCTCACCGTCGACCGCCATGCGGACGATCCGCTCGCGTCGCTGCGCACGTTCGTCGAATCGTCGGGCAAGCGCGTGCTGCTGACGGTCGAATCGGCCGGCCGCCGGGAAACGATCCTGCAACTGCTCGCCGAACATCACCTGCGGCCGTCGTCGAACGACGATTTCGCGAGCTGGCTGGCGAGCGATGCGCGCTTCGCGCTCGGCGTCGCGCCGCTCTCGAACGGCTTCGCGGTGCCGGGCGAAGGCTACGCGATCGTCACCGAAACCGAGCTGTACGGCGCGCTCGGCCGCCGCGCGGGCCGCCGCCGGCAGGAACAGGCGAGCAACGTCGACGCGATGGTGCGCGACCTGTCGGAGCTGAAGGTCGGCGACCCGGTCGTCCACGCGCAGCACGGCATCGGCCGCTACATGGGCCTCGTGTCGATGGATCTGGGCGAAGGCGAGACCGAATTCCTGCATCTCGAATACTCGGGCGACAGCAAGCTCTACGTGCCCGTTGCGCAACTGCACGTGATCTCGCGCTACAGCGGCGCCGATCCCGACAGCGCGCCGCTGCACGCGCTCGGCTCCGGCCAGTGGGAGCGCGCGAAGCGCAAGGCCGCGCAGCAGATCCGCGACACGGCCGCCGAGCTGCTGAACCTGTACGCGCGCCGCGCGGCCCGCGAAGGCCATGCGTTCTCGCTCGACCCGCGCGACTACGTGAAATTCGCGGAAAGCTTCGGCTTCGAGGAAACGCCCGACCAGGCCGCGGCGATCGCGGCCGTGATCGGCGACATGACGAGCGGCAAGCCGATGGACCGCCTCGTGTGCGGCGACGTCGGCTTCGGCAAGACCGAGGTTGCGCTGCGCGCGGCGTTCATCGCGGTGCTGGGCGGCAAGCAGGTCGCGCTGCTGTCGCCGACCACGCTGCTCGCCGAGCAGCACACGCAGACCTTCGCGGACCGCTTCGCGGACTGGCCGGTGCGCATCGTCGAGCTGTCGCGCTTCAAGACCGCGAAGGAAGTGAACGCGGCGATCGCGCAGATCAACGAAGGCAGCGTCGACATCGTGATCGGCACGCACAAGCTGCTGTCGTCGGACGTGCAGTTCAAGCGCCTCGGCCTCGTGATCATCGACGAGGAACACCGCTTCGGCGTGCGCCAGAAGGAAGCGCTGAAGGCGCTGCGCGCGGAAGTCGACGTGCTGACGCTCACCGCGACGCCGATCCCGCGTACGCTCGGGATGGCGCTCGAAGGGCTGCGCGATTTCTCGGTGATCGCGACCGCGCCGCAGAAGCGGCTCGCGATCAAAACCTTCGTGCGCCGCGAGGAAGAAAGCGTGATCCGCGAGGCGATGCTGCGCGAGCTGAAGCGCGGCGGCCAGGTGTACTTCCTGCACAACGAAGTCGAGACGATCGAGAACCGCAAGGCGATGCTCGAGGCGCTCGTGCCCGAGGCGCGCATCGTGATCGCGCACGGCCAGATGCACGAGCGCGAACTCGAACGCGTGATGCGCGATTTCGTCGCGCAGCGCGCGAACGTGCTGCTGTGCACGACCATCATCGAGACCGGCATCGACGTGCCGAGCGCGAACACGATCATCATGCACCGCGCGGACAAGTTCGGCCTCGCGCAGCTTCACCAGTTGCGCGGCCGGGTCGGCCGCTCGCACCACCAGGCCTATGCGTACCTGCTGGTCCACGATCCGCAGTCGCTGACCAAGCAGGCGCAGCGCCGGCTGGAGGCGATCCAGCAGATGGAGGAACTGGGCTCGGGCTTCTATCTCGCGATGCACGACCTCGAGATCCGCGGCACCGGCGAGGTGCTCGGCGACAAGCAGTCTGGCGAAATCCACGAGATCGGCTTCCAGCTCTATACGGACATGCTGAACGACGCGGTGAAGGCGCTGAAGAACGGCAAGGAGCCCGACCTCACCGCCCCGCTCGCCGCGACGACCGAAATCAACCTGCATGCGCCCGCGATCCTGCCGGCCGACTACTGCGCGGACGTGCAGGAGCGGCTGTCGCTGTACAAGCGGCTCGCGAACTGCGAGCACGGCGACGCGATCGACGGCATCCAGGAAGAGCTGATCGACCGTTTCGGCAAGCTGCCGCCGCAGGCGCACGCGCTCATCGAGACGCACCGGCTGCGGATCGCCGCGAAGCCGCTCGGCATCGTGAAGATCGATGCGAGCGAGGTCGCGATCGGGCTGCAGTTCGAGCCGAATCCGCCGATCGATCCGATGCGGATCATCGAGATGGTGCAGAAGCATCGTCACATCAAGCTCGCGGGCCAGGACAAGCTGCGCATCGAGACGCGCTCGCCCGATCTCGCGATCCGCGTGTCGACGATCAAGGAAACGCTGCGCGCGCTCGGCCCGAAACAGGGGGCGGCCGTCGCGGCCCGCTGACGCAATCCTGACGGGCGCGACGTTGCTGCACCGCATCGCGCCCGACGAAGGCGGGCAGGCGCGTTTTTGAGTATGATTTCCCATTCATCAGACGGAGTTTTGCCATGTCCACTCTCGACGCGACGGCGCCGTCCGCCGCAACCGAAGGCGATGCATCGCTCGTCAGCCTGCCTTGGGTCAAGCAACTCGTGTCGATGGACACGACGAGCCGCGTGCCGAACCTCGGCCTGATCGAAACGGTGCGCGACGCGCTCGCCGCGAAGGGCATCGCGTCGACGATCACGCACGATCCGCGCGAAGGCTGGGCGAACCTGTTCGCCACCGTGCCCGCGCACGACGGTTCGACGAACGGCGGCATCGTACTGTCGGGCCACACCGACGTCGTGCCGGTCGACGGCCAGCATTGGGACAGCAACCCGTTCGCGCCGGAAATCCGCGACGGCCGCCTGTACGGCCGCGGCACCTGCGACATGAAGGGCTTCATCGGCGCGGCGCTCGCGCTGCTGCCCGAGATGCAGGCGACGAAGCTCGCGAAGCCGATCCATTTCGCGCTGTCCTACGACGAGGAAATCGGCTGCGCGGGCGCGCCGCTGATGATCGCCGATCTCGTGAAGCGCGGCGTGCAGCCGTCCGGCTGCATCGTCGGCGAGCCGACCAGCATGCGGCCGATCATCGCGCACAAGGGCATCAACGCGTACCGCTGCTGCGTGCGCGGCCATGCCGCGCATTCGTCGCTGACGCCGAAGGGGCTCAACGCGATCGAGTATGCGGCACGCCTGATCTGCCACATCCGCGACATTGCCGACCGTTTCCGTGCCGAAGGCCCGTTCGACGAACTGTACGACGTGCCGTTCACCACCGCGCAGACGAGCACGATCCAGGGCGGCAACGCGATCAACACGGTGCCGGCCGAGTGCCGCTTCGACTTCGAATTCCGCAACCTGCCGACGCTCGATCCCGAGCAGATCTTCACGCGCATCGAAGCGTATGCGCAGGAAACGCTGCTGCCGCAGATGCTGCGCGAACATCCGAACGCCGCGATCGAGTTCTCGAAGATCGCCGCGGCGCCCGGCCTCGACGCGACCGAGCAAGCCGCGATCACGCAGCTCGTGCGCGCGCTGACGGCCGACCAGGACAAGCGCAAGGTCGCGTACGGCACCGAGGCCGGGCTGTTCGCCCGCGCGGGCATTCCGAGCGTCGTGTGCGGGCCCGGCAACATCGAGCAGGCGCACAAGCCGAACGAATATGTCGAGCTCGCGCAGCTCGCCGGCTGCGAGCAGTTCCTGCGCAAGTTCATTCGCAGCATGTCGGTCGACGCACACTGACTGCCTCCCGCCACGCCGGCCCGCGTGTGCGGGCCGGCCCACTCCGCCACCCGCCACGTCATGTCGACTGAACAACAGGGCACTGCCCATACGACGATCGACGGCGAGCCGATTCCGACGCTCGACGAAATCGCCGCGCAGCATTTCGCGTTGTCACCCTGGGTCGCGCGCACGCCCGTGTTCGAGCGCGCCGATCTGCCCTCCCTCGAAGGCACGCACGTCAACTTCAAGTTCGAGCTGTTGCAGGCGAGCGGCAGCTTCAAGGCGCGCGGTGCGTTCACGCACCTGCTCGCGCTCGACGAAGACCGCAAGAACGCGGGCGTCACCTGCGTATCGGCCGGCAATCATGCGGCAGCCGTCGCGTATGCGGCGATGCGGCTCGGCAGCAGCGCGAAGGTCGTGATGTTCCATACCGCGAGCCCGACGCGCATCGCGCAGTGCAAGCAGTACCGCGCGGAAGTCGTGCTGGCGGGCAGCGCGTCGCAGGCGTTCGATCTCGTGCGGCGCATCGAGGCCGAGGAAGGCCGCTTCTTCATCCATCCGTTCAACGGCTATCACACGATCCTCGGCACCGCGACGCTCGGCTATGAATGGGCGACGCAGACGCCGGACCTCGACGCGGTGATCGTGCCGATCGGCGGCGGCGGGCTCGCGGCCGGCATGGCGACCGCGCTGCGGCTCGCGAATCCGCGCGTGCACGTGTACGGCGTCGAGCCGGAAGGCGCCGATGCGATGAGCCGCAGCTTCGCAGCCAATCACACGATCAAGATGAGCGCGATGCAGACGATCGCCGATTCGCTGATGGCGCCGCATACCGAGGAATACAGCTACCAGCTGTGCCGGCGCCACCTCGACCGCATCGTCACTGTCTCCGACGACGCGCTGCGCGCCGCGATGCTGTTCCTGTTCTCGCACCTGAAACTGTCGGTCGAGCCGGCCTGCGCAGCCGCGCTCGCAGCACTCCTCGGCCCGCTGCGCGAAACGCTGCAGGGCAAGCGCGTCGGCGTGCTGCTGTCGGGCACGAATGCCGACCCCGCCACGCTCGGCATGCATCTCGCGCACGCGCAACTGCAGCACTGATCGCGCAGTGCGCGTGTGCACACGATCCTAGGGTTATCCCCAGATTATGTTGACAGCCCTGTTGATAACCCGCCGGACCCGCACGCAAGTGGTTGAGCGCGCAGCGTTTTGCACGCGCGAAGGTCGATCGTCACGAAATGGGCAGATGCGGCGGCTGGCCGCATGCGCGGCGGCGCTCGCGCTGCTCGCCGGTTGCGCGGCAACGCCGTCGCCCATCTCGGGCGCGCAACCGGCATCCTGCACGCAACCGGGCGAAAGCCGCATGCTGCAGGCCGACCTGCTGTTCGGGCGCGACATCGCCGGGCGCGGGCCCGTCACCGATGCCGAACGCGCGGCATTCCTCGCCGACACGGTCACGCCGCGCTTTCCCGACGGTCTCACCTACTGGGACACGCACGGCCAGTGGCGCGACCGCTCGACCGGTGGCGTCACGCGCGAAGACAGCTTCGTGATCCGTATCATCGCCGACGATACGCCGGACACGCGCACACGGCTCGCCGCGATCCGCCAAGCGTACGTCCAGCGATTCCACCAGCAATCGGTCGGGATGACCGTCGTGCCGGCCTGCGCGTCGTTCTGATTCACCGTCTTCCGCTGCCCGCCGCGCACAAAAAAACGGGCGCCCGAAGGCGCCCGTCGCATGGCTGAAGCACAGCGTATCGCTTACTTGTTCTCGAACATGTCCATGATCTGCTGCTTCTCCTGCGGCGTGACGGGCGGCGGCGCCAGCCCGGCCGCGCCCGCCGAGCCGAGTGCGTCGTTCGCGCTGATCGCGTTCTCCGCCGGGTTGATGTCGACGTTCGCGACGAAGCCGTTGCCCGGCGTGCGATCGGCGTAGTACAGCTCGCCGTCGATCGTCGTCAGGCCGTCCGGCATCGGCATCTGCTGCTCGGGCACGCCGTTCAGCGCGGTGCGCATGTAGTTCACCCAGATCGGCAGCGCGAGCTGCGCGCCGAATTCGCGGCTGCCCAGGCTCTTCGGTTGGTCGAAGCCCATCCATGCAACCGCGACGAGCGACTGCTGATAGCCGGCGAACCAGCCGTCCTTCGCATCGTTCGTCGTACCCGTCTTGCCCTGCAGGTCGTTGCGGCCCAGCGCGTTGGTGCCCGCGCCCGTGCCGGCGGTCGCGACCGAATGCAGCAGACTGTTCATCACGTACGCGTTGCGGCCTTCGATCGTGCGCGGCGCCGTGCCGCCCGCGACCACCGGCTGCGATTTCTGCAGCGGCTGGCCGCGCGCGTCGTCGACTTCGGCGATCAGGTACGGATCGACCTTGTAGCCGCCGTTCGCGAACACCGCGTAGCCGGTCGCGAGCTGCAGCGGCGTCACGAGGCCCGCGCCGAGCGCCATCGGCAGGTACGGCGGCGTCTTCGCCGGATCGAAACCGAAGCGCTGCGTCACGTACTGCTGCGCGTACTGCGTGCCGATCGACGCGAGGATCCGGATCGACACCAGGTTCTTCGAACGCTGCAGACCGGTGCGCATCGTCATCGGGCCGTCCGGCTGGTCGTCGTCCTTTGGCTCCCACGCGGTGCCGCCCGGCACGCTCGGCGGGAAGTACAGCGGCGCGTCGTTGATCATCGTCGCCGGCCCGAGCCCCTTGTCGAGCGACGCCGAGTAGATGAACGGCTTGAACGACGAGCCCGGCTGCCGCCACGCCTGCGTCACGTGGTTGAACTTGCTCTTGTTGAAGTCGAAGCCGCCGACGAGCGAGCGGATCGCACCGTCCTGCGGCGCGATCGCGACGAGCGCGCCTTCGACCTGCGGCAGTTGCACCACCTGCCAGCCCGTCTTGCCGTCCTTCAGCACGCGCACGACCGAGCCCGGCTTGATGCGCAGCGTGTTGTTCGCACGGGCGCTCAGCGCGGCCGACACGAAGCGCAGCCCGGCCGGGCCGATCGTCGTGGTCGCGCCGCCGACGAACTGCACCTCGACCGCGTTCGGCGATGCCGACAGCACGACCGCCGATTGCAGGTCGCCGTTGTCCGGGTGATCGGCGAGCGCATCGTCGATCGCCTCGTCGCGTTCGTCGCCGGCCGCGGGCAGGTTGATCGACGCTTCGGGGCCGCGATAGCCGTGACGGCGCTCGTAGTCGAGAATGCCGCGACGCACGGCCTGATACGCGGCTTCCTGGTCGGCCGAGTTGATCGTCGTCGTGACGGTCAGCCCGCGCGTGTAGGTTTCGTCCTTGTACTGCTGGTACATCATCTGCCGCACCATCTCGGCGACGTACTCGCCGTGAACCGCGTACTGGTTGCCCGGCGTGCGCACGTGGATCTCTTCCTTGATCGCCTGGTCGTACTGCGGCTGCGTGATGTAGCCGATGTCGAGCATGCGCTTCAGGATGTATTCCTGACGCACCTTCGCACGCTTCGGATTGACGACCGGGTTGTACGCGGACGGCGCCTTCGGCAGCCCCGCGAGCATCGCTGCTTCCGCGAGCGTGATGTCCTTCAGGTCCTTGCCGAAATACACGCGCGCCGCGGCCGCGAAGCCGTACGAACGCTGGCCGAGATAGATCTGGTTCATGTACAGCTCGAGGATCTGGTCCTTCGTCAGGGCCTTCTCGATCTTGTACGCGAGCAGCATTTCGTAGATCTTGCGCGTGTAGGTCTTCTCGCTCGACAGGAAGAAGTTGCGCGCCACCTGCATCGTGATCGTGCTCGCGCCCTGGCGCGCGCCGCCGTGCATCAGGTCGGCCACGCCCGCGCGCAGGATGCCGAGGAAATCGACGCCGCCGTGCTCGTAGAAGCGGTAGTCCTCGATCGCGAGCACGGCCTTCTTCATCACGTCGGGAATGTCCTGGAAGCGCACGAGGCTGCGGCGCTCCTCGCCGAACTCGCCGATCAGCACGTGATCGGCGGTGAACACACGCAGCGGCACCTTCGGCTGATAGTTGGTCAGCGCATCGAGCGACGGCAGTTGCGGCGCCATCACGACCAGCGCGTAGCCGACGATCAGCGCGCCGACGACCGCGAGCGTCGCGAACAGGCCGACGAACCACAGCGCGACGCGCGAGCCGAACGTGCGGCGGCGCCCTCCGCCACCGCCACTCTGCTGCGCGCGGCGGCCGTCGTCGCGATCGTCGTCATCGGGGTAATAGGCTCCGGACGGCGAACGGCGCAGCGTGTAGTGGGGTTCGTTCCTGTCGGAAGAAGAAGGCGGTCGTTTGATAATTGGCATGTCGGAATGGCGGGCGTACGTGGCGCCCTCGGACGCATGCGGAAATGCAAGCGGATGAATCAGAGTGGGTGCATCGAGATGCGGCTGTCACGTCGACAGACCCCGTCGCGCGGCGATCCGTTCCCGCGACGTGACAGCGCATTTTAATGAAATCGACCAGGCGCCTTCGCGATTTTTTGTAAAAATTCGCGCAATGCCGTGATTGGCGGCACGTATTGTCGGCATCCTCGGCCTATTATGGACACGCGATACGGTGCACACAGGCGATTTTCTTTCAGTCGCGAAAGGTTTGGCGTCCTGATGCGCGCGCCGCTTGAACTCGCGCGTTTAAGCCGTATTTAAGTGAACCGGTGGTGTAATATCCGCCGGCTCACGCGGGTCGGAACCGGCTCGCGACGGGCATTGCCGCGGTCACGCGGCGCCTTTCAACCACGGAGGATTTCATGTCGCTTTTCGACTCTATTTCGCGCACGATCAAAGGCCTGCTGAACGATGCGGCCGATTCGGTACAGGATCCGTCGCGCGACGCACGGCAGATCGTGCGGGAGCTCGACGACAGCATCGGCCGTGCCGAGAATTCGCTGATCGAAATCGAGGCACAGGTCGCGACCCAGCGCAGCAAGCGCGATGCGGCCGACGACAAGGTCAGGAAGTACGAGGACGGCGCGAAGCGCGCGCTGCAGGGCGGCGACGAAGCGCTCGCCCGCGAGGCGCTCGCGGCCCAGTCGAACGCGGAAGCCGAGCGCGATGCGCTCGCGGCCGAGCTGACGACGCTCGAGCCGTCGGTCGAGAAGCTGAAGGGGCAGATCGCCGACATGCGCCAGCGCCGCAACGATCTGAACGCACGCTCGAACATCCTGCAGGCGAAGCAGGAAATCGCGCAGGCGAAGGACGTCGCAGCCAGCGCGCTGGGCGGGATCGGCGGCAAGAACCTGTCCGAGGATTTCCAGAAGCTCGAGGACAAGGTCGCGCTGCAGAACGCGCGCTCGGACGCACGCCTCAATTCGGCCGACACGTCGAGCGGCAAGGCGCTCGACGACAAGCTCGCCGCGCTGAACAAGGGCCCGTCGGTGGAAGATCGCCTCGCCGCGCTGAAGAAGCAGCTCGATACGCCCGCGCAGTAACCCGCCGCGGGCCACCGCGCCGCGCCCCGGCCCGGGCGTGCGGCGCGAACCGATCGTCAGGAGACGGGCGCGTGCGCCCGGTTCGACCATGAAGAAATCTCTCGCCGCACTCGGCCTCTCGCTGATGTTGCTGTCGTCCGCCGCGTTTGCGGTCCCGTCGCTGCAGCAGGTCGAGCAATCGATCGCGCAGCGCAACTGGCAGCAAGCCGACACGCAGCTGTCGCAAGTCATCGACGCCCATCCGAACAACGCGCACGCGCGCTACCTGTATGCGCAGGTGCTGGACCGCGAAGGCCGCGCGTCCGACGCGCTCGCGCAACTGCAACGCGCCAAATCGCTCGATCCGCAACTGAAGTTCACCGACGCGTCGCGCTTCGCGCAGACGGAGTCGCGCATTCGCGCCGACGCCGCGCGCGTGAGCGGCAACCCGCCGTCGGCCACGCAGGCCGGCACGCTGCAGCCGGGGCTCGCTCCCGCCGTCGCGCCGGCCGAGAAGCACGGCCCGTCGACCGGCATGTGGATCGGCCTCGGGCTGATCGTCGCCGTGATCGCGCTGGTGCTGCGCTGGACGCTGCGGCGCGCGCGCACGGCCGACGACGGCCGCGCCGACGACGAACGCCGCACGCAGCTCAAGCGTGCGACCGACGTGCTGAACGACATCCGGCCGCTGAAACTCGACGCGAAACTGTCGACGGCGCCGGGCGCCGCGGCGCTGACCGGCGAACTCGAGGCGATCGAGAACGACGCGCGCACGCTCGTCGAGACGCTGTCGAACGGCAAGAATCCGGTGCCGCCGTATCGCGTCGATGAGCTCGAACAGCGTCACGCGAGCGTGAAGGCGCGCGTCGAAGGCCGCCCCGACCCGGCCGCGCAGCCCGCAGCGCCGGTGAACGGCAACGGCTCCGTGTACGCGCAGGAAGCCGATCGCATGACGGGTGCGCAAGGCCAGCCGTACCAGCAACAGCCCTACCCGCCGCAACAGCCCTATCCGCAACAGCAGCCGCCCGTCGTGATCCAGCAAGGCGGCGGTTTCGGCGGCGGCATGGGCGGGCTCCTGACCGGCGTGTTGCTCGGCGAAGCGATGTCGGGTGGCCGCGAACGCGTGGTCGAACGCGACGTGATCGTCGACGGCGAGCACCGCCGGCAGGAAGCCGACCCGGGCTTCGACCTCGGCCGCGGCGACGATTCGAACTGGAGCGACGGCAGCGGCGGCGGCGGCGGAATGGATCTCGGCAGCAACGACGACGGCTGGACGGACGACAACACCTGAGCCCCCGCGCACCGGACGTCGACGTGCGCGTCGACGCCCGGCCTCCCCCGCCACGCCCGCCTGCATGACCAGCCGCGCCCGGCGCGCGGATTTGTCAATCATTTCAAGATGGACTACCGGCAATGGGGCACGTTCGCTATCATGCGGCCATCGGCGTGCCACCGACCCTCATTCGACGCAAAGCAATCCTGCGCGTCGCGGCACGCCTCCCTCGCCCCAACCAGGAGAAAGCCGCTCATGAGCATCATCAAGGAATTCAAGGAGTTCGCCGTCAAGGGCAACGTGATGGATCTCGCCGTCGGCGTGATCATCGGCGGCGCGTTCTCGAAGATCGTCGACTCGGTCGTGAAGGACCTCATCATGCCGGTCATCGGTGTGCTGACCGGCGGTCTGGATTTCTCGAACAAGTTCGTTCTGCTCGGCACCATCCCCCCGTCGTTCAAGGGTAATCCCGATTCGTTCAAGGACCTGCAGGCCGCGGGCGTCGCCGCATTCGGCTACGGCTCGTTCATCACGGTGGCGATCAATTTCGTGATCCTTGCGTTCATCATTTTCCTGATGGTGAAATTCATCAACAAGCTGCGCAAGCCGGAAGAAGCCGCACCGGCCGCGACGCCGGAAGACATCGTGCTGCTGCGCGAGATCCGCGATTCGCTCAAGCAGCGCTGATCGCCCCACGCGCCGCCCGCCAGGCCCGCCTCGTGCGGGCCTTTTTATTGCGCGCACGATGCACCGCCGCATGCGGCGTATCCCACTTTTTTGTGACGAGCGAATGCACGCGCGGGAAAAGCAGGTCTATGATGGAGACTAAACGACAGTACGGGCGCCAAGACGCTGGCTGTGTCGATCATGGCGAGCAGGTCGACGGGAGACATTGATCGTCGTACTGCACGAATGCAGCATTTTCGTGTGCTATAAAGGATCGACATGCGGCGTACATAGCCGGGAGTGGGTCGCATGAAAGTGCCGCATTTCTTGCAATTGTTTTTGAGGCGAGTGTTTATGTCCTTCCCGAAAAAACGTCGGCGTGTGCCGCAGGATGGCCAGGAGTCGTTCCTCGCGGTCTTGCGCCACTCGAAACCGTTTGCCCAGCTCGACACCAAGATTGCCCGCGCCCGCGCGCAGGACGAACCCGTCCTCTATGCGCACGTGCTGCCCGGCCTTGACGTGCTCCTGTGCAGCGTGCGCGGCGCGCAGCCGCCGTATCCAGCCATCGCCGAGCTGCGCAAGCGCTGCATCGAATCGATCGCCAACGCGCTCGAGCAGCCGCTCGACGGCCTCGAGAACGGCGGATACTGGTACGAAGCGAACGGCTTCGGCTTCCTCGTCTTCGCCAGCCGCGCGCGTGCGCGCATCCTGCCCGAGTTTGGTGCAGGCACGAAGGCGAGCCTGCGCGGCGGCCTCGGCCGCCAGAACGCGGGCGACACGACACCCCGCTCGCTCGGCTGATCCGCCAGTCATTCGATGGGCCGCCTCCGGGCGGCCCATCTGCCATTCACGTGCCCCGCTTGCCCGTCACGACACCTGCCGACGGCCGTTGTTCGGCCGCACGATGTCGATGAACGCGGCGAAATCGGCGCCGGCGAGCCCCTGCGCGGCGCCCAGCCTCAGCACCTGCTGCACCGTGGCCGACACAGGCATAACCGCGCCCGTATCGCGCGCGGCGTCGGCGATGGCATCGACATCCTTCTGAAATGTACTCAGCGCGCCGATCGGTGGATGGCCGCCCGACGTCATGCGCGGCACGAACGTCTGCAGCAGCACCGAATCGGCCCAGCCGCCGGCGAGCGCCTCGGCCAGGCGCGCGGCGTCGATGCCGCTCGCCTGCGCTAGGCCCACCGCCTCGGCAATCGCGGTGACCGTCGCGGTGACGATTGCCTGGTTGCACAGCTTCGCCGTCTGGCCCGCGCCCGCGTCGCCCATGTGCGTGATGCGCGACGCGTACGTGTCGATCAGCGGGCGCACCGCATCGAGATCGGCCGCGCGGCCGCCGGCCATCACCGCGAGCGTGCCGGCCTGCGCGCCCGGCACGCCGCCGGACACCGGCGCATCGACCCAGCCGACCCCGAGTGCGGCCGCGCGCGCCGCGTAATCGCGCGTGGCGGCGGGCGGAATGCTCGAATGATCGACGATGCGCTGCAGGCGGCGTGTGCTCGCATCACCGGAAAGCAGTCCGTGCTCACCGAACACGACGTCGCCGACCGCACGACCGTCGAGCACGCACACGAACACCGTATCGACGCGCTCGGCCAGCTCGCGCGGCGTGCCGACCACCTGCGCGCCGTCCTTCACCAGCGCCTCGGCCTTGTCGCGTGAGCGATTCCATACGCTGACGCGATGCCCGGCCGCCAGCAAATGCCGAATCATCGGCGCGCCCATCAATCCCGGTCCGCAAAATCCGACTTCCACGATGTTCCTCGTCTCCGATATGGGTTGCACTTGTTGCCCATCATACCTATCACTCAAGAAGCCGGGCACGCACGGCGCCGTAGCGGAACCGAAGCGGGACCGAAGCGGGACCGTAGCGGAATCGCTTCGGGACCGCGGCTTGCACCGGCGAGACAGACCGATATCCCAGGGAGGCATCATGAGCGACCACGTGTACAAGCTGATCGAACTGACCGGTTCGTCGCGGCAATCGAGCGACGACGCGATTCGCAACGCGATCTCGAAAGCCGGCAAGACGCTGCACAACCTGCACTGGTTCCAGGTGACCGAAACGCGCGGCCACATCGAAGGCGATCAGGTCGTGCACTGGCAGGTCACGCTGAAGGTCGGCATGCGCATCGACGACTGACGCGCCCGCCGCCTCATCCGCCGCGCCGCGATCCGGATGCGCGCCCTGCGTGTCCGCGCGACGCCGCGCGCCCCGCATTCCATCCCGTTCAGGCCCCGTGTCGCAGCCCCGCCCGCGCGTGCCTGCGGGTATCCATCTCTTGACGCTGATTTTCGTTCATATTAAAAACGATATACCCACCCCACCCCTCGATCAGCCCAGCCATATAAACCGGAGATAACATGAGTCAGCAACGCGAGGCGATCGACACGTACCTCTTGCGCGTCTTGCACACCTTGTTGATGGAGCGCAGCGTCACGCGCGCGGCCGTCAAACTGAACCAGTCGCAACCGGCGATCAGTGCCGCGCTGCGGCGCCTGCGCGACATCACCGGCGATCCGCTGCTGGTGCGCGGCAAATCCGGCATGGTGCCGACCGAATACGGACTGCGCCTGCTCGAGCCCGTGCAGAACGCGCTGCGTGAAATCGAGCGCATCAAGTTCCAGCAGCACAACTTCGACCCCGCCACGTCGATCCGCTGCTACCGGATCGGCTGCCCCGACTACCTGAACGTGCTGTTCGTGCCGACCGTCGTCGAACGCTTCCGCCTGGCCGCGCCGAACGCGACGCTCGAGTTCCATTCGCTCGGCCCCGCGTTCGACTACGAGCTCGCGCTGGAAGACGGCAAGCTCGACATCGTCGTCGGCAACTGGCCCGAGCCGCCGGAGCAACTGCACCTGTCGAACCTGTTCGTCGATGAAATCGTCTGCCTGATGAGCAACACGCACCCGTTCGCGAAACGCGGCGGGCTCACGCTCGACCAGTACCTGAACGCGCCGCATCTCGCGCCGACGCCGTACTCGGTCGGCCAGCGCGGCGCGATCGACGTGCATCTCGCACGCGAACGGCTCAAGCGCCACGTGGTCGTCACGCTGCCGTACTTCAACCTCGCACCGTACGTGCTCGTGAAGTCGGACCTGATCTTCACGACCACGCGGCTGTTCGCCGATCACTACGCGAAGTTCCTGCCGCTGTCCGTCGTGCCGGCGCCGCTCGACTTCCCGCCGATGCAGTACTACCAGCTGTGGCACGATCGCTGCCATTACTCCGATGAAGTGCGCTGGCTGCGCAGCCTCGTCGCCGAGGCCACCCGCACGCTGATCGAGGCGTAATCGCATACGGCGCACCACGCGTGCGCCGGTCGCGCCGTTACGTGTGACCACGGCGCGTTGCACGAGGGGTAGTGGCCGCAATGGCCGCGCCCCCCGCTGCGCAACGTGCTGCGCGACGGGCCCGCCGACGCGTCAGCGCGACGCTTCCACGAGCGCCTGCGCCAGCGCGTTGTGACGCTCGATCACCGGCGGCAGATCGAGCGTCGCGAGCCGCCCTTCCCGCACCACCACCTTCCCGTTCACCACCGTGTACGCCGTCTGCGACGGCGCGCAGAACACGAGCGCCGCGACCGGATCGTGCAGCGCGCCCGCGAAGAGCGGTTGACGCAGGTCGAACGCGGCGAAATCCGCGGCCATGCCGGGCTTCAGCGCGCCGATATCGTCGCGGTTCAGCACCTTCGCGCCGCCGAGCGTCGCGATCTCGAGCGCTTCGCGCGCGGTCATCGCGTCGGGCCCGAAACCGACCCGCTGCAGCAGCAGCGCCTGGCGTACCTCGGCCACCATCTGCGCGCCGTCGTTCGACGCCGAACCGTCGACACCCAGCCCGACCGGCACGCCCGCGAGCCGCATCTTCTTCACCGGCGCGATGCCGGACGCCAAACGCATGTTCGAGCACGGGCAATGCGCGACGCCCGTGCCGGTGCGTGCAAACAGGCCGATGCCAGCATCGTCGAGCTGCACGCAGTGCGCGTGCCACACGTCGTGGCCGACCCAGCCGAGATCTTCCGCGTATTCGGCGGGCGTCATCCCGAACTTCTCGCGGCTGTACGCGATGTCGTTGACGTTCTCCGCGAGGTGCGTGTGCAACGACACGCCGTATTCGCGCGCGAGCACGGCCGCGTCGCGCATCAGCTCGCGGCTCACCGAGAACGGCGAGCACGGCGCGACCACCACGCGCAGCATCGCGTAGCGGCCTTCGTCGTGATAGGTCTCGATCAGGCGCTGCGTGTCGCGCAGGATGTCGGGTTCGCGCTCGACGACCGAGTCGGGCGGCAACCCGCCGTCGCGCTGGCCGACGCTCATCGCGCCACGGCTCGCGTGAAAACGCATGCCGATCCGCTGCGCCGCGCCGATGCTGTCGTCGAGCCGGCTGCCGTTCGGGTAGATGTACAGATGGTCGCTCGACGTCGTGCAGCCCGACTGCAGCAGCTCGGCCATCGCGGTGAGCGTCGACACCTCGATCATCTCGGGGCTCAGGTGCGCCCAGATCCGGTACAGGTTCGTGAGCCAGCCGAACAGTTCGGCGTTCTGCGCGGCCGGCACCGCGCGCGTGAGGCTCTGGTACATGTGGTGGTGCGTGTTCACGAGCCCCGGGATCACGAGATGGCCGCGCAGGTCGAGCACTTCGTCGGCCGTGTCGGGCAGTTCGGCGCTCGGGCCGACCGCGACGATCCGGTTGTCTTCGATGTAGAGCCCCGCGTCGCGCAGCTCGCGGCGCGTGTCGTCCATGGTCACGAGCACGTCGGCGTGCTTGACCAGCAGGGTTTTCGGGCGGGATGAGGAAGGGTTCGGCGCGCGTGCGCCAGCGTGCTGCTCGAGATTCATGCGTTCTCCGCGTCGGTCTGCCTTCAGGGGTTGTCCTGGAAGCGGTCACACAGCCGTTCGAACGCTGAATCGCGGCACGCCCCGGTGCCTGCGTCCGTTCGAACGCCCTGGCCCGGTTACCCGGCGTGCTCGCCGTCTTCGGGGTACGCGCCGGCCACCGGCCGAAGCGCACGGCGGGAGGATCGCCCAAGCGCGCGCCGCGCACAATACGCGATCCCGAATACCGTGCTTCAGGGATTCGGTATGGTACGCCGCCCGGTGCTCCGCCACGTGCCCGACACCGGCGCGCTCAGCCCTGTCCGGCCGGCCGTCGACAGCCGCTCATGCGCGGCGCATTATCTTCGATATCGCGCCCGTATTTGCGCGGGGAACCTTTTTACAATGCCTGCACGGCGCTCGCTTCACTCTCGCCGACGGGTATGTAGCCACGTGACGTGGAGCCTCGATCCGCCGCACAGTCATGGATCGAGTCGCCGCCGAACCTCGCATTCACACAAGGAACAACGAATGGGAAAGCTCACTACCCACGTACTCGATACGGCACACGGTCGCCCCGGCGCTGCCATCAAGGTGGACCTCTACGCGCTGGACGGCGAATCGCGCCGCGCGATCAAGACCGTGCTGACCAATAGCGACGGCCGCTGCGACGAACCCCTGCTCGAAGGCGCGGCGCTCGCCGCCGGCGAATACGAACTCGTGTTCCATGCCGGCGACTACTTCGCGGCGCTTGGCGTGAAGGTGCCCGAACCCCGCTTCGTCGACCGCGTCGTGCTCCGCTTCGGCATCGCCGACACCGGCTCGCACTACCACGTGCCGCTGCTCGTGTCGCCGTGGTCGTACAGCACCTATCGCGGCAGCTGACAAGCGAAGCAGCGCCTGCATCAAGACAAACGATCTGAGTCCGGAGGAGTTTCATGGAAGGCTTCATCACCGACTGGCTGAACCTCGCGCTGCGATGGCTGCACGTCATCGTCGCCATTGCGTGGATCGGCGAGTCGTTCTATTTCGTCGCGCTCGACAACAGCCTGAAACCGCCGACCGACCCGAACCAGCGCAAGCGCGGTGTGTTCGGCGAGCTGTGGCACGTCCACGGCGGCGGTTTCTACAACATGCAGAAGTACACGGTCGCCCCGCCGGAAATGCCCGATGACCTGCACTGGTCGAAGTGGCCGTCGTACACGACGTGGCTGTCGGGCTTCACGCTGTTCTTCGTGCTGTACCTGCTCGCCCCGAACACGTACCTGATCGACAAGAGCGTGCTCGACATGGGCCCGGTCGTCGCCGTCGCGTCCGCGCTCGGCTTCCTCGCGGCCGGCTGGATCGTCTACGACTCGCTGTGCCGCATCCTCGGCACGAACGATCGCGTGCTCGGCATCTGCGTCGGCCTCTACGTCGTCGTCGCGGCATACCTCGCGTGCCACATCTTCTCGGGCCGTGCCGCCTACCTGATCGTCGGCGCGATGCTCGCGACGATCATGTCGGCGAACGTGTTCTTCGTGATCATCCCGGGCCAGCGCAAGATGGTCGACAAGATGCTCAAGGGCGAGGAACCGAACCCGATCTACGGCAAGCGCGGCAAGCAGCGCTCGGTGCACAACACGTACTTCACGCTGCCGGTCGTGTTCGCGATGCTGTCGAACCACTATGCGATGACGTACACGAACAAGTTCAACTGGGTCGTGCTCGTGCTGATCATGCTGGCCGGCGCGCTGATTCGCCAGTTCTTCGTGATGCGTCACCGCGGCAAGCAGCTGTGGTATCTGCCGATCGGCGGCGTCGCGCTGCTGTCGGGCGCGCTGGTGTGGACGATGCCGAAGCCGGTCGCGCCGGAAGCGCAAGCGGCCAACGCACCGAAGATCGTGATCAACGACATCATGCCGATCCTGCAGCAGCGCTGCGTCGAGTGCCACTCGGCCAAGCCGACGCTGATGGGCAGCGCGCCCGCGGGCGTGATGTTCGACACGCCGGACGAAGTGTCGAAGAATGCGCAGCGCATCTACGACCAGGCCGTGCGCCTGAAGGCGATGCCGATCGGCAACGTCACGCACATGACCGACGACGAGCGGACGAAGCTCGCCGCCTGGTTCGAGGGCGGCGCGGTCAAGTAAGCCGCCCGCCGAGCGCCGGAAGTCATTCGCCGGCGCCATCCTCTCCGTTCGCGGGCCCGGTGACGGGCCCGTTTTTTTGCCTGCTCCAAACGCCCTTCGCGCGTCAGCCGCGCTGCGCGTCCCGCTGCAGCGCGACGAGTACATCGCGTGCGCGCGGGCCGTCGTCGAACGGCACGAAAATGTGATCGTGGTACGCGGCGGCCATCACGTTGCAACTGATGTCGGCCGCACCGAGCGCCCGCGCGAATGCGGCCGTGAGGCCGACGGCCGCGAGGTCGGAATGCACGGTCAGCGTGATCCAGGCGGCGCGAAACAGCACCGGCCAGCCACGACGCGCGGCCGTCTCCTCGTCGACCACGACTGTCAGCCCTTCCGCTTCACGGAACGTCGCGATCGCTTCGGATACCGATACGTCGGCATCGTGCGGCAGCGAAATGAACGCGAACGCGCCTGGATGCAGTTCGGGCCGCATCGTGCGCAGCAGGACCGCGAGGTCGCTTTCAGGCTGTCTCATCGGAGGATCGCGCCCGGAACCGGACGTCGTGTGGTGGCGATGCGGGCACGATAGCACGCGCTACAACGGCGAACTGGCGCCGCTGTTCGAGCCGTGGCAACTCGAACCGATGCCGATGCATATCGCGCTCCCGCCGAACCGGCATGTCAGCGCGACGCTGCGTGTGTTCGTCGACTAGGTCGCCGGGCTGATGGCGCGGCATGCGCCGGTTGCGAATCGGCAGCGCGGCGGCCAGGGTTCGCGCGATGCGCGCAAAGCCACGTCAACCTGATTCGCAAGAAACCGACGCGCATAAAAAACCCGCGCAGGTTGCGCGGGTTTCGACAGGCGGACGGCCAGATCAGCCCGACTCAGGCCGTCACCGCATCCAGTGCATCCTCGGTAAGCCACAGCGACTCCTGCAGATCCTGCTCGTTCAGGTTCAGGCCGTCGCCGCCGCGATCGACGACGATGAAGTCGCTGACGCCGCCCAACGCGATCAGCGGGTGATGCCACACGCCCTTCGCATAGTTCACGCCCTGCCAGCCGCTCGTGACGAACGCGCGGATCTTCGCCGGATCGAGATCGCCCGCGGGCGCGACGACGACGAGATACGGCTGGTCGTTCAGCGGCACGAACGCCTGGCTGCCGAGCGGGTGCCGCTCGAGCATCTTCACTTCGAACGGCAGCGTGCGCGGCTGGCCGCGGAACAGGTTGACGAGCGTGCGGCCGCCTTCATCGGTCACGTCCACTTTCGCGAGATCGTGAAAGCGGATCGTCGTGCCGAGGTTGATCGGGATCTGCTTCGCCCCTTCCGTTTCGATCACGTCGCCGAACGGCGCGAAGGCTTCCTTGGTCAGCGGTTCGATGGCAAGCGTCTTCATTTGTCGAGCGTCCCCCACAGGCGCAGGCGCGACACGCCGCCGTCCGGAATGATGTTCAGTCGCACGTGCGTGACGGGGCCGAGCGACGCGATGTCGTGCTCGAAGTAGTGCTGCTTGTCCATCTGCAGCTTCTGTTCGCCGAGCAGCACCGGCCAGAACATCGACTGCGTGATCAGCGAGCTGTCGGTGCCGCCCGACACATAGGCGGCCTGAATCGAGCACCGATCCGGGTAATTGCCCTTGAAGAACGCGGTATCGACTTCGATCTTGCGGATCACGCCCGGCTGCGCGAGCGCGATGATCGCCCAGTCGTTGCCGGGTTCGCGGCGGCGGCGCGTTTCCCAGCCGTCGCCCATGTTCACGCCGCGGCCCGGCAGCAACAGGTTCGACGCGACGCCGAAGTGCTGGTTGTTCGCGGCCACGACGTAACCGCCGTTTTCCATCGCCGCGAGGTCGAACTGCTCGGTCGCGCTCGCGCCGGCCCAGTCGAGCTGCGGCTGGCCGTACACGCGCAGGCGCGCGATGCCGCCGTCCGGGTAGATGTTCACGCGCAGATGCGTGAACGCCCGTGCGTCGCTCGCTTCGACGTAGTGATGGCTGTTGCCCTGCAGCGTCGTCGACGGCACGATCTCGACCCACTCGGTCGCCTGCGTCGGTGCGCCGTCGGCCACGAACGCGGCCTCGATCGACGCGGCCGGCGGGAAGTTGCCGGTGAAGTGGCTCGTGTCGATGTCGAAGCCCTTGATCACGCCCGGGCGCGCGAGCTTGACGACGCACCAGTCGTAGCCGGTCGTGCGCTTGCGGCGCGTTTCCCAGCCGTCCATCCACTTGCCGTGGTCGTCGTACTTGCCGGGGATGAAGACGGCCGGCTCGGGGTTCAGCATCCGGTCCTTCGGCGCGAAGAAATCGTCGCTGGCCTCGAGCGCCTGCGCACCGAGACGCGGGTCGGCAAGATTCACGTAGCGCCGCGTGAAATCGGGTGCGTTCGGATCGAGAAGCGGAACAGCCATGATGTTTCCTTGTTTCAGTGAGACGGTCGGGCCGCCGCGACGCGGCAGGCCGTATTGCGTTGTCAGGCGGCGGTATCAGGCGTCGATCAGGTCGTCGAGACGGAAGCGCGCGATCCGGTAGATCTGGTCGAGGCTCGCGCGCAGCCCCTCGTCGCGCGAATGATTCACGCGCGACTCGAAGTTCGCGATGATGCCGTGGCGGTCATAGCCGCGCACCGCGAGGATGAACGGGAAGCCGAACTTCTCGCGATACGTGCGGTTCAGCGTCAGCAGCTTGTCGAACTCTTCCTGCGTGCACTGGTCGAGGCCCGCGCCGCTTTGCTCGCGGGTCGACTCCGCCGTCAGTTCGCCGCGCACGGCGGCCTTGCCGGCCAGCTCCGGGTGAGCGTTGATCAGTGCAAGCTGGCGCGCTTCGCCGCCGGTTTCCACCGCATTCGACATCGTCTGGTGCAGCGCATCGATGCTCGCGAACGGCCGTTGGCCCGCGGCGACCTCGGCCACCCACGGCGAATGTTCGAAGATCCCCGACAGCGCCGCGACGAATGCGCTCGGCGCCATCGTGTTCAGTTGTTCCAACGTGTAGCGCATCGCCTTCATGCTTTCCCTTCGTTTCGATGATTGGGCTGATACGGATGATGTTCACGCCAGTGACGCGCGATATCGACACGGCGCGTCACCCATACGCGATCGTGCTTCTCGATGTGATCGAGGAACCGCTGCAGCCCGCGGAACCGGCCCGGCCGGCCGAGCAGCCGGCAGTGCATGCCGATCGACAGCATCTTCGGCGCGTCGTCGCCCTCCGCGTACAGCACGTCGAATGCGTCGCGCAGGTAGTCGAAGAAGTGATCGCCGGTGTTGAAGCCCTGCGGCGTCGCGAAACGCATGTCGTTCGTGTCGAGCGTGTACGGCACGATCAGTTGCGGCGACGTGCGGCCGCCCGACACTTCGACGTCCATCCAGAACGGCAGGTCGTCGCCGTAGTTGTCGGAGTCGTACAGGAAGCCGCCGTATTCGGCGACCAGGCGGTGCGTGTTGGGGCTGTCGCGGCCGGTATACCAGCCAAGCGGGCGCTCGCCCGTCACGCGCTCGATCGCTTCCATCCCGAGGCGCATGTGCTCGGCTTCGAGTTCCGGCGCCATGCTCTGGTAGTGGATCCAGCGCCAGCCGTGGCACGCAATCTCGTGGCCGAGTTCGACGAACGCCCGCGCGAGCTCCGGATGACGCTCGATCGCCATGCCCACGCCGAACACCGTCAGCGGCAGCCCGCGCTTCTCGAATTCGCGCAGGATGCGCCACACGCCGGCCCGCGACCCGTATTCGTAGATCGACTCCATGCTCATGTGGCGGTCCGGATACGCGGCCGCGCCGACGATTTCGGACAGGAACTGCTCGGAGCCCGGATCGCCGTGCAGCACGCAGTTTTCACCGCCCTCCTCGTAATTCAGCACGAACTGCACGGCGACGCGGGCGCGCCCCGGCCAGTTCGCCTGAACGGGATGGCGGCCGTAGCCGATCAGGTCGCGAGGATAGTTGGGATCGAGTGGCATGGTTCGAAGTGCGGCGAAAGCAGGCTGAATGAGCAGGCGCGAATAATGGGTTCGCATCGACTGCGCGGTACCGGAGGCCGGCCGCACAAGCCGATGCGATGACGGCCCAGTGTAGCGAAAAGGTCGATACGCGCCCATACAGCGGCGCAGATAGTGCATGTCAGACGGTGTGTATGTGCGGTTGCGGCAAATTCGGGACCGGCTCCGC
Source organism: Burkholderia sp. BCC0097 (assembly GCF_902832985.1). Taxonomy (NCBI): domain Bacteria; kingdom Pseudomonadati; phylum Pseudomonadota; class Betaproteobacteria; order Burkholderiales; family Burkholderiaceae; genus Burkholderia; species Burkholderia sp. BCC0097. The sequence goes on along the minus strand of NZ_CADFDM010000005.1, from coordinate 406,372 downwards.
CGCCGCCCCGTCCGGCGGGCTGAAGCGGGCGAACGCGCCGTCGTAGCGCTTCGGCAGCGGCCGCGCGTAGTCGCCGCGCTTCGCGGTCGCGAGGCGCAGCGCGACCAGCGCTTCGGCCCATTTGACGGCCGCCGTGACGCCCTCGACCACCGGCGCGCCGATCTGCTGCTCGATCTCGTGCGCGAATTCGGCCATCCCCGCGCAGCCGAGCACGATCGCATCGGCGCCATCCTCGTCGAGCGCGCGCCGGCATTCGTCGACGATGATCCGGCGCGCGGCCGAGCCGGGCCGGTCGAGTTCGAGCACCGCGACGTCGGTCGCGCGCACGTTGCGGCAGAACCGCTTCATCCCGTAGCGCTCCGCGAGGTGCCACGCCATCCCGCAGGTGCGCGCGAGCGTCGTGACGACCGAGAAGCCCGGCGCGAGCACGCTCGCCGCATGCATCGCGGCCTCGGCGATGCCGATCACCGGGCCGCGCGCGAGTTCGCGCGCCGCATACAGGCCCGGATCGCCGAAACACGCGATCACGTACGCGTCGCAGCCGTCGCGCTCGCCCTGAGCGATCTCGGCGAGCAGCCCCGGCGTCGCGAGCGCCTCGTCGTAATACCCTTCGATCGACGGCGGCCCCATCGGCGGGCTCACGGCCACGATCTCGGTGCCGGCGGCCGCGACCTCCCTCGCGCAGCGGCCCATCGCGTCGGTCATCCGCTGCGTCGTATTCGGATTGATCAGTCGGATCTTCATCGCATGCTCCTTACGCCTTCGCGCTCGCGAGCAGCCGGTAGAACACGAAGCCGAGCCCCGCGCCGATGAACCACGAGAAATTCGCGAGGGCCTGCCAGCCCGGCACCATCACGCAGACCACCGCGATCACCGCGGCCGGCAGCAGCGCGGCGAGCGCGCGGCGGTTCACGCCACCCGTGTACCAGTAGGCACCGCTTTCCGACATCGTGTACAGGTCGTCGCGCACGAGGCGGCCGCGCTTGACGAGGTAAAAGTCGGCGATCAGCACGCCGTACAGCGGGCCGATGAACGCGCCGAGCACGTCGAGCGTGTAGTGGATCACGGCCGGGTTGTTGAACAGGTTCCACGGCGTGATGAAGATCGACGCGACGGCGGCCAGCATCCCGCCCGCGCGCCAGCTGATCAGGCGCGGCGCGACGTTCGAGAAATCGAACGCGGGCGACACGAAGTTCGCGACGATGTTGATGCCGATCGTCGCGATCGTGAACGTCAGCGCGCCGAGGATCACCGCGGTCGGATGGTCGATGCGGCCGACCGTCGCGACCGGGTCGGTGATCAGTTCGCCGAACACCGGCAGCGTCGCGGCAGTGGTGATCACCGTGACGAGCGAGAACGCGAGGAAGTTGACCGGCAGCCCCCAGAAATTGCCGCGCTTCACGTCGCCGAACGAGCGGCAGTAGCGCGAGAAATCGCCGAAGTTCAGCATCGGCCCGGAGAAGTACGACACGACGAGCGACACGGCGGTAATCATCACCGGGATCACTTCCGCGCCGTGATACTTGACGCCGCCGAGGTTGAGGCCGATGTTGCGCCAGCCCGCGCGCCACACCATGTAGCCGGCGAGGATGAACATCACGACATAGACGGCCGGGCCCGCGAAGTCGATGAACTTCTTGATCGTCTCCATCCCGTTCCAGAACACGAACGCCTGGAGCACCCACAGCAGCATGAAGCCGGCCCAGCCGACCGCCGACAGCCCGAGGAAGCCGTAGCGATGAACGTCCGCATACGGCAGCCATTGCGGGAAGAATTTCAGCACGACGATCACGAGCGCGCTCGACGCGAGATAAGTCTGGATGCCGTACCACGCGATCGCGATCAGCCCGCGGATCACGGCCGGCACGTTCGCGCCGAGCACGCCGAAGGTCGCGCGGCACGCGACCGGGTACGGCACGCCGATCTGCTGGCTCGGCCGCGCGATCAGGTTGCACAGCGCGTTCACGAGGCCGATGCCGACGATCAGCGCGATCAGCACTTGCCAGCTCGTCAGCCCGAGCGCGAACAGGCTGCCCGCGAACACGTAGCCGCCGACGCTGTGCACGTCCGACATCCAGAACGCGAAGATGTTGTACGCACCCCACGTCTGATTTTTAAGGGGTGCCAAATCTTCGTTGTACAGACGTTCGCTGTAACCATCCGGCAGTGCCGGACCGCCCCCCTCGCCGCCTTCTTCCGCCGGATAGGCGCTGTCGTGCGCCACACTGAACTGAGCCATGACTTCTCCTTGACGCGGCCACCAGGCCGCTCCACCGTCATCGATATCGCTCCGGATCGTCGCCCGGAGTCGGACCAGCGGCCCGCGGCAAACACCGCGGGCCTGCATTGCTCTCGTCGTGTGGCGCGCGGCCGGGTTCGCGTCGCCGCTCAGGCGCCGCCGAACACTTCGCGCAAATCGACCTGCCCTTGCGCGGGCCGGTCCAGCATCTTCAGTTCGACATGCTGCAGGTGGCGCGCCATCAGCGTCACCGCCTGCTTCGGATCGCCCGCCTCCAGCGCGGCGAGGATCTCGTCGTGGTCGTCGCACGAGCACGGGCTGCGCCCGTGCGATTCGTACAGCGCCGACATCAGTGTCGAGCGTGCGACGAGCCCTTCGAGGCACTCGCTGAGCGTCGCATTGCCCATCAGCGTCGCGAGCGCCGTATGGAATTCGCCCGACAGCCGGATCCACGCCGCGAAGTCGTGCCGCTCGAACGCCTTGCGTTCCTTGTCGATCAGCGCGGCGACGCCTTTCAGCCGCCTGGCGCCCGGGCCGGTCGCGAGCCGCTCGACCACGGCCAGCTCGATGATCCGGCGCATCTCGAATACTTCGTGCACCTCCTGCAGCGTCGGACTCGCGACGAACGCGCCGCGGTTCGGCTCGAGGTCGACCAGCTTGTCGGTCGCGAGCTGCGCGAGCGCCTGGCGGATCGTCCCGCGCTTCACGCCGAATACATCGCAGAGCTGCGCCTCCGTCAGTTTCGCGCCCGGCGCGAGCCGATGCTCGAGGATCGCGGTGCGAATCCGCTCGGCGATCGCTTCGGGGCCGGCTGCACCGGACGGAGTGGAATCGGGCTCGTTCATGATCTGCATCGTGTGATGGTCCTCATCCTAGGGCGGACATAAAGATTGTCAACAATTCTTTTGCAGCATTTCGCACAATCGACGTGCACCAGCGTGTTCTCATTCGGTGCAATGCGCACGAAATCCATGCACGGCAAGCCAGAAGGGCAAGACGGAGGCACTTCTAGACGTATTCCTTCTCAGTAATTTTGTTGACAAAAATGGTGCATATTCGGGCGAAAATTGTGTCGATGTCGACGAAAAATATGGACCGTTAGTTGCACATTCACATAAAGAAAAAGGCGGGGAGCCCCGCCTTTCGATCGATCGCGCCGGCGCCGGCGGCATCAGCCGAGATGCGGGTAGTCCGACAGCGTGAGCCGGAACCCGTGCGCATTCGCGACCAGTTGCGCCTGTGCCCCGAACGGCAATGTCAGCAGGTCGGGCACGTGGCCGAACTGGAGCCCGGTGACGACCGGGATCCCGATCACCGCGCGCACCTGGTCGATCATCGCCTGCATGTCGTAGCCGTTGTCGTACTCGAACGGCCGCGCGCCGGTGAACTGGCCGAGCACGAGCGCCTGCTGGCGCGCGAGCAGCCCCGACAGGTGCAGTTGATAGATCATCCGCTCGATCCGGAACGGCTGCTCGTTGACGTCTTCGATGAACAGGATGCCGCCCTCGATGTCGGGCATGTACGGCGTGCCGACCAGCGACGCGAGGATCGCCAGGTTGCCGCCCCACAGCGTGCCCGTCACGTTCACCGTCTGTACCTGCGGTGCGTCGGCGACGATCGTCGTGCTCGGCTGCGTCAGCGTCTGCCAGAAATGCTGCATCGTGAAGTCGCTCGGCGTTTCCGCGCCGAAATCCGCCGACAGCATCGGGCCGCCGAACGTCTTGATGCGCGCCTTTGCGTACAGCGCCAGCTGGATCGCCGTGAAGTCGCTGTGGCCGACGAGCGCGATCGGCTGGTCGCGCAGCCGGCGTTCGAGCCCGCGATAGTCGAGCCCGTGCAGGATGCGCGCGGCGCCGTAGCCGCCGCGCACCGCGAGCGCGATGTCCGGCAGCGGCCGCTCGGGATCGGCGAGGCGGTTCAGGTCGCCTGCCCGCTCGCCGTCGGTGCCGCCGAAACGCTGGAAGCGCCGCTGCGTCGCCTCGATGTTCTCGATGCGCTGCTGCGCGGTGCTGAGGCGCTCGAGCGCGCGGTTGATCGCGTCGGGATCGTGCGGATAGCCGGACGGCGCCAGCAGGCGGATGGTGTAGGACGCGGCGGGCTGGAAGGACATGGCGAAAGGTATCGGGGTCGTCAAACCTGCTTAGAGGGTCCGAACCGGGTCCGGTTCACGGAAACCGTGCACGCCCGGGATGCCGGGTGCGGCGAGAGTTGGCCTATGACGCGCCGGATTCGGCATCGCGGGCGAGCCGCGCTTCGCGCAGCGCGCGCCGGCGCTCGGCGAAGAACGACTTCAGCGCGGCGCCGCACTCGTCGGCGAGCACGCCGCCGGTCACTTCGGTGTGGTGGTTCAGCTGCGGATTCGCGAATGCGTCGATCACGCTGCCGCACGCGCCCGTCTTCGGGTCGGCCGCGCCATAGACGACCCGCGCGACGCGGGCGTGCATGATCGCGCCAGCGCACATCAGGCACGGCTCGAGCGTCACGTACAGTTCGCAACCGGGCATCCGGTAATTCTGCAGATGTTGCGCGGCCATGCGCAACGCGGCCATTTCGGCATGCGCGGACGGGTCGTGCCCGCCGATCGGATGATTGAAGCCGCGTGCGATCACTTCGTCGCCGCGCACGAGCACCGCGCCGACCGGCACTTCACCGGCCGCGCGCGCCTCTTCGGCGGCGGCTTGCGCAAGGCGCATGAAATGCAGGTCGCGCGCCGAGACGGGCGCGGTTTCTTGAACGGAAGAATCGGCGGCGGGATCAGTGGCCGCGGCGGCTGCCGAGCGAGCTGCGTCGTGCAGCGCGTCGGACGTCACATCGGCCCCGCTTCGGCGGGCGCTTCGTCGAGCCCGCGCTCGCACAGGCGTTCCGCGATGCGCCGGCAGTAGTCGCGCGGCATCACCATCGGGCCGCCGCGCAGCGATTCGAGCGCCATGTCGAGCGCGAGGATTTTCGCCTGCAGCCGGCAGCGCGCGGCACGGTCGCTGACCGCCTGCACTTCGTCGTGCAGGTTGCGCAGCGCGCGCAGTTGCTCGACGGCCGGCGGCACGAAGCCCGCGTTCTTCAGGATACGGTTGGCCACCCGCACCTCCTCGGGCACGAGCAGGTCGTCGTCCAGCGCCTGCGGCGCGCCGGTACCCGGCAAATCGTCGAACTCGCCCCGCGCGGCGGCGGCGGCAATACGTTGTTCGACCAGGGCGTCAAGCAATCTCATCAGTCAATCGGAACAATGCGGCAGGCCGAATTCTAGCAGGGTGACGCCGGTATGACAGGCCCTTCGAATACATGCTCGATATTGTATTTTTAGGGGCCGAATCGCGGCGCATGCGCGCCGATCGCCGTCAGTTGCCGCTCTGCTGCGCCGCAGCAGGCTGAGCGCCGTTCGGACGCCTCCAGACGGAGGTGAGGTGCGGGCCATTTATTTATCCACGACGATCCAGCAGGCGCCTGCCGACCCGGCGAAAACGCCAGCCGCCCTGCTCCCGCTGCCCGCTTACGCCGCCACCGTTTCCGGCCGCGCCTTCGCGAACGGGCGGAACATCGTCGCGATCAGGAACGCGCCGAGCCCGATCGCGAACGAGCCGAGGTACAGCCAGCCGTAGCTGCCGAATGCATCGACGATCAGCCCACCGGCGACCGGGCCCGCAGCCATCCCGAGGCTGCCGGCCATCGCACAGCCGCCGATCACGGTGCCCATCATCCGCAGCGGAAAGTTCTCGCGCGCGAGCACCGAGTACAGCGGCATCACACCCGCATAGATGAAGCCGAACAGCGTCGCGACCGCGTAGAAGCCGTCGAGCGTGTGCACGAAGTAGTAGCCGAGCGCGCCGAGCGCCTGCGCGAGCAGCCCCGCCACCAGCATGCGCTTCGCGCCGAGGCGATCGCCGAGGACCCCGAACGCGATCCGGCCGCCCATGCCCGCCAGCCCTTCGACGCTGTAGATCGATACCGCGACGATCAGCGGAATCCCGCAGGTCACCGCGTAGCTGACCGTATGGAAGATCGGGCCCGAATGGGTCGCACAGCAGAAGAAATTCGTCAGCACCAACACCATGAACTGCGGCGAACGCAGTGCATCCGCGATCGACATCGCGGCGGGCGCGCCGGCCGACGCGGGCGCAGGCGCCGCGTGGGCGGATGCGGGATCGAGCGCGGGCGCCCGGCGCACCAGCAGCGACACCGGGATCATCACGACAGCCGCCAGCGCGGCGATCAGCAACATCGACGTGCGCCAGTCGCGCACCGACACGAGCCAGGCGGCCAGCGGCGCCATCGTCATCGGCGCCATCCCCATGCCGGCCGACACGAGCGATACCGCGAGGCTGCGGTGCGTGTCGAACCAGCCGGTCACGCACGCCATCATCGGCGCGAAAATCGCGGCCGTCGCGCCGCCGACCGCCAGGCCGAACGTCAACTGGAACACGAAGAGCGATGGCGCGCGGCTCGCGAGCGCCAGGCTCGCCGACAGCAGCACGGCGCCCGTGACGACGACCGGGCGGGTGCCGACGCGGTCCGACAGGCTGCCCCACGCCATGCTCGCAAACGCCATCGCGATGAAGCCGAGCGTCATCGCGGCGGAAATGCCGGTCATCGACCAGCCCGTATCGCGCGCGATGGAGCGAAGGAACACCGGCAACGAGAACATCGCGCCGATCGCGACGCAGCCCATCAGGCCGCCCGCGGCGACGATCACCCAGCGGTATCGGGAATCCGGCATGTGGCGTTTCATGTGGCCTCTCCTCGTTGGTTGCGCCATTCGCGAAAACCGGGTGACGACCGCATGGCGCGGCGCACTACCCGGTCGATATCGATACGACGGGAGACGCAGCGGGAAATCGACATGCGCGGGTCATCCGGCCACATTTTTTATTGTCGGCCATGCGGCGCGGGTCGCAAGGGTCGGATCGCCTGCCGCCGCCCCCGCTTTTCCGCGACGGGAAATTCGAAATCACAAATAGTTGGTTGGGGCGCGCAATGACGCTGGCTACACTCGCCCCATCTTGTCATAACAAGTTGACCCATGACCCCACCCAACGTCGTGCCGCTGTCCGCGGCCCCGCTCTACGTGCAGATCAAGGACACGCTGCGCGCGCGCATTCTCGACGGCACCTACGCGCCGCACAGCCGGATGCCGTCCGAGCACGAGCTCTGCGCGATGTTCGACGTCAGCCGCATCACGGTGCGCCAGGCGCTCGGCGACCTGCAGAAGGAAGGCCTGCTGTTCAAGCTGCACGGCAAGGGCACGTTCGTGTCGAAGCCGAAGGCGTTCCAGAACGTGACCTCGCTGCAGGGTTTTGCCGAGGCGATGTCGTCGATGGGCTACGAGATCGTCAACCAGTTGCGCAGCCTGCGCACCGTGAAGGCCGATCGCCATCTCGCGACGAAGCTGAACGTGCCGGAAGGCGCGCCGCTCGTCGAGATCCATCGCGTGCGGCTGCTGAACCGCGAACCCGTGTCGCTCGAACAGACCTGGGTGCCCGAAGCGCTCGGCAAGCGCCTCGCCGGCGCTGATCTCGCAACCCGCGACATCTTCCTGATCCTGGAGAACGACTGCGGCATCCCGCTCGGCCATGCCGACGTGTCGATCGACGCGATCCTCGCGGACGACGAAATCGTCGACGCGCTGCACGTCGAGGAAAGCAGCCCCGTGCTGCGCATCGAGCGTCTCACGCACGACGCGTCGGGCGCGCCGATCGACTACGAATACCTCTACTTCCGCGGCGACGCCTTCCAGTACCGATTGCGCGTCGACCGGCAGAAGGCGCGCAAACCTGCAAGGAACCCGCGATGAATACCCATGTGCACGAATACGACATCGTCGTGGTCGGTGGCGGCACGGCCGGCCCGATGGCGGCCATCAAGGCGAAGGAGCGCGATCCGTCGCTGCGCGTGCTGCTGCTCGAGAAGGCCAACGTGAAACGCAGCGGCGCGATCTCGATGGGGATGGACGGCCTGAACAACGCGGTGATCCCGGGTCATGCGACGCCCGAGCAATACACGCGCGAGATCACGATCGCCAACGACGGGATCGTCGACCAGGAAGCCGTGTACGCGTATGCGACGCACAGCTTCACGACGATCGAGCAGCTCGACCGCTGGGGCGTGAAGTTCGAGAAGGACGGCACCGGCGACTACGCGGTGAAGAAGGTCCACCACATGGGCTCGTACGTGCTGCCGATGCCGGAGGGCCACGACATCAAGAAGGTGCTGTACCGGCAACTGAAGCGCGCGCGCATCGCGATCACGAACCGGATCGTCGCGACGCGCGTGCTGACCGACGCGCAGGGCCGCGCGAGCGGCGTGCTCGGCTTCGACTGCCGCACCGCCGAATTCCACGTGATCCGCGCGAAGGCCGTGATTCTCTGCTGCGGCGCGGCCGGCCGTCTCGGGCTGCCGGCGTCAGGCTACCTGATGGGCACGTACGAGAACCCGACCAACGCGGGCGACGGCTACGCAATGGCCTATCACGCGGGCGCCGCGCTCGCGAACCTCGAATGCTTCCAGATCAATCCGCTGATCAAGGATTACAACGGCCCGGCGTGCGCATACGTGACCGGGCCGCTCGGCGGCTTCACCGCGAACGGCAAGGGCGAACGCTTCATCGAATGCGACTACTGGAGCGGCCAGATGATGTGGGAGTTCTACCAGGAGCTGCAGAGCGGCAACGGCCCCGTGTTCCTGAAGCTCGACCATCTCGCGGAAGAGACGATCCGGACCATCGAGCAGATCCTGCATACGAACGAACGGCCCAGCCGCGGCCGCTTCCATGCGGGGCGCGGCACCGACTACCGCAGCCAGATGGTCGAGATGCACATCTCCGAGATCGGCTTGTGCAGCGGCCACAGCGCATCGGGCGTGTACGTGAATGCACGCGCGGAGACGACCGTGCCGGGGCTGTACGCAGCCGGCGACATGGCGGCCGTCCCGCACAACTACATGCTCGGCGCATTCACGTACGGCTGGTTCGCCGGGCAAAACGCAGCCGACTACGTGGCCGGCCGCGACCACGCGCCGGTGGACGACCAACAGGTCGACGCCGAGCGCACCCGCGTGCTCGCGCCGCTGCTGCGCGAGCGCGGCCTGGCACCCGCGCAGGTCGAGTACAAGCTGCGCCGGATGGTGAACGACTACCTGCAACCGCCGAAGGTGACGCGCAAGATGGAAATCGGGCTGCAACGCTTCGACGGAATTACTGAGGATATCGAAGAAATGAAGGCGAACAACCCGCACGAACTGATGCGTGCGGCCGAAGTGCGCGCGATCCGCGACTGCGCGGAAATGGCCGCGCGCGCGTCGCTGTTTCGCACCGAGAGCCGCTGGGGGCTATACCACCATCGCGTCGATTTTCCGCACCGCAACGACGCCGAATGGTTCTGCCACACGTGGCTGCGCAAGGACGCCGCTGGCGCGATGCGCAGCGAGAAGCGTCCGGTCGAACCCTACGTCGTGCCACTTGCCGACGACGAACGCGGCGCCTACGCGCAGTTGCGCATCCGTGAAACGGCCGCGCTCGCGGCCACCCTGTGAGGAACCTTGCCATGCCCCATACCCCGCACGACATCTTCCAGCGCAGCAGCGCGCCCGTGACGATCGACGAGTCGCTGTGCATCGCCGACAAGGGCTGCACCGTGTGCGTCGACGTGTGCCCGCTCGACCTGCTCGCGATCGACGTCACCAAGGGCAAGGCCACCATGCAGTTCGACGAATGCTGGTACTGCATGCCGTGCGAACGCGACTGCCCGACCGGCGCGGTCAAGGTCGATATTCCGTACCTGCTGCGCTGACACGGCGCGCGGCCCGCGCGCCGACGACAGCACGCCGTAGCCCGCGTTCGTCGACATCAGGCGCCGCCGCCTCGCGCCGTTGCGCGACGCCGCCTGAGCGTGCGTACTGGCCCATTCACCGCACCGACTTTTCTCCATGACCGCTTCTTCCTCCGCTTTCCCGCTGCCCGACATGTCGGACGCCGATCACGACGATCATGCCGCGCTCGTCGCGCGCCTCGCCGCGGCCGATGCATCGGTGCGCCGCATCGCGCTGCTCGAACTCGCCGATCTCGAAGCACCCGAACTCGTGCCGTCGTTCATCGCGGCGCTGCGCAACGACCCGTCGGCCGACGTGCGCAGCGAGGCCGCGCGCGTGCTCGACGCATGGGAGCAACCCGATGTCGTCGACGCGCTGTGCCACGCGCTGCTCGATCCGGACGACGGCGTGCGCGCAACCGCCGCGCAAAGCCTGTCCGAACTGAAGGACGCGGCATCGGGCGCCGTGCTGTGCCGCTGGGCCGACCGACCCGAGCCGTTCGTACGCGGCGCCGTGCTGCGCGGCTTGCGCGAGTTGCGCGACCCCGACGCGTTCGCGCCCGCGCTGCGCGCGCTCGACGCGAGCGCCGCTGCCGTCCGCGCCGAGGCGGTCGTCGTGCTCGGCTGGCTCAAAGATAGCCGCGCGCTGCCGCCCCTCGCCCGCATCGCGACCGCAGACGCTGACGCGGACGTGCGGCGCGCCGCGGTCGGCGCGATCGGGTTTGCAGCGGCGGGTGACACCGCCGTCGTCACCGCGTTGCTCGCGGCGCTGCGTGACGCCGAGTGGCAGGTGCGCGAGGAAGCCGCCAGCACGCTCGGCAAGCTGCGCATCACCGTTGCGCGCGACCCGCTCGTCGCCGCGCTCGACGACGATTACTGGCAAGTGCGCCTGCGTGCCGTCCGCGCGCTGGGCCAATTGCGCGATGCGGCCGCGGCGTCGGCCATCGTTGCGCTGCTCCCGCATACGATCAACAATCTGCGCAAGGAAGCCGCGCTCGCGCTCGGCGAATTGCGCGATCCGGCGACGCTGCCCGCGCTGCACCATGCACTCGACGATCGCGACCCCGAAGTCCGCAAGGCCGTGCGGATCGCGATCGGACAGATCGACGAGGCGTCGCGATGATCGCGCCGACCGAAATCGCGCTCGATCACCCGGCACGTGCACTGACGCTGCGCTGGCCCGATGGCGCCACGCAACGTATCGGCTATGCGCGGTTGCGCAGCGATTGCCCGTGTGCGGAATGCCGGAGAATCCGCTTCGATGGCGGCCGTATCGACGCCCGCGCCGGTCTGACGCTCGACGGCGTGGAAGCGCTCGGCTACGGCGTCCGCTTTTTGTTCGGCGACGGCCATGCACGCGGCATTTATCCGTGGCCGTACCTGGCGGACCTCGCGTAGCGATGACGACGCGGCTTCCGCGCTCGCGCGGGCCGGATGGCAGCCGTGCGAAAACGCTGCGATACTGACGCCCACGATCGTCGCCACCTACCGTGGGAGCAGCACCATGCAAACCGCAGTCGGATTCATCGGCCTTGGCGTGATGGGCACGCCGATGGCGCTCAATCTCGCGCGGGCGGGCACGCCGCTCGTCGCGTGGAGCCGTTCGCACGGCAGCGACGACGCGCTGCGCGCCGCCGGCGCACGTGTGGCCGAAAACGTCGACGACGTGTTCGCGTCGTGCCGCACCGTGATCCTGATGCTCGCGAACGACGCGGCAATCGATGCCGCCCTTGCGCGCGGCACGCCCGGTTTTGCCGCCCGGGTCGGCGGACACACGATCGTCAACATGGGCACGAATGCGCCCGAATACTCTCGCGCACTCGCCGACGAAATCGCCGCCGCGTCGGGCCGCTACGTCGAGGCGCCGGTATCGGGCTCACGCAAGCCGGCCGAAGCCGGTCAGCTCGTCGTCATGCTGGCCGGCGCGCCGGAAGACGTCGACGCCGTGCGCGCGCTGGTGAAGCCGCTGTGCCGCGACAGCTTCGTGTGCGGCGACGTGCCGGCGGCGCTGACGATGAAGCTCGCCGTCAACCTGTTCCTGATCACGATGGTCACCGGTCTCACCGAAGCCACGCATTTCGCGCAACGCCACGGTATCGACCTCGCACGCTTCGCCGACGTGCTGAACGCCGGCCCGATGGCCAGCGACGTGTCGCGCGTGAAACTCGGCAAGCTCGTCGCGGAAGATTTCTCGGTGCAGGCCGCGATCACCGACGTGCTGAAGAATGCGCGCCTCGTCGCCGAATCGGCACGCAGCATCGGCATCGCGTCGCCGCTGCTCGACATCTGCCATGCGCTGTACGGCGAAACCGAACAGGCCGGACATGGCGCGGCCGATATGGTCGCCGTGATCCGTGCGATCGAACAGCGTACCGGGGACGCGCGATGAGCCACGTGCACGCCCACGTATTCGTTCGCAGCGGCAGGTAGGCACAACGATGTCCGCAACCGGCAACGCCGCACCGTTGCGCCCCGTTCCCGCCGTGATCGGCGTCGTGCTGCGCGAACGCGACGTGCTGCTCGTGCGCCGCGCGAATCCACCCGATGCACGCTGCTGGGGCTTCCCCGGCGGCAAGATCGAGCCGGGCGAGCCGCTCGCGGATGCGGTCGTGCGCGAGATCGCAGAAGAAACGACGGTCGACGTCGAGGCGCTCGGTGCCTTTACCGCGCTGGACGCATTCGATTACGATGCGCACGGCGCCGTACGCCAGCATTTCGTCATGGTCGCCGTGCTGTGCAGATGGTTGCGCGGCACGCCGGCCGCCGGCGACGATGCGCTCGACGCGCGCTGGTTCGACATCGACGAACTCGACCGCGACGATTTGCCGATGAGCGCCGGCGTGCGCGACGTCGCGCGACGGGCGATCGAGCGGGCGGCGATGCCAGGCAACGCGCGACCGCCATCCGGCTGACACACCGCTGTCGCTTGCGCATTACCGTGCGCGCGACGCGTTCGATTCATCACGGCGCCGGCTACCTGCCGAGCGCCGGATCATCACACATCAAACCATGATCATAATTCGCCGATCCACCGAGGCCGACGGCACACGCGTGCTGGATATCTGGCGCAATGCCGTCGATGCCACGCATCACTTCCTGAGCGACGACGACCGTCGCGCGATCGAATCCGAAGTCGTCGCATTTCTGCCGGGCGCGCCGCTCGATCTAGCCGTCGACGAGAGCGATCACCCTATCGGCTTCATGTTGCTCGACGGCAGCCACATGGAAGCGCTGTTCGTCGATCCCGCCCACCATCGCGCGGGTGTCGGGCGGCGGCTGGTCGAAGAAGCGCTCAAGCGCCATCCCGATTTGTCGACCGACGTCAACGAACAGAACGAGGCGGCGGCGGGATTTTACGAGCGGCTCGGATTCGAGCGCTGCGGAAGATCGGCACTGGATGGACAAGGACGGCCTTATCCGCTGATTCACCTTCGTTATCGCGGGGGTGGTTCGAATTGAGCCGGAGTCGGGGCGAGAACGGGACACTGCAACGGCCCGGTCAGGATGCGCTGAAACGGCACCGCCTTTACGGCATCGCAATCATCCCGGGGAGCGGCCAATTCCCAGCGGCCAGCGCCCCAACACGTCGTAGTGCGACTTGCCGAGCCAGCTATCGATCAGGACGAACTCGAACACGGTCCACGTAATCGGCTCGATCCTGTACTCGTCGGGCCTCTGTGCACCATACAGCAGCGTCACGTGCGGGGTGAAACCGGCAGGCAGAATGCTCAGCCCCGCCTCTCGTTTCAGCGCACGTCGCAACTGCCGTTGAAACTCGATCAAGTCTTCCAGACCGTTCCGTCCCGTCAGCACCAGCGGCTGATGATTGGGCCGCCCGTTGAAGCTGATGATCTTGTCGAACCTCACGGAGAAAGACCGCGCGTCCACGCGGTCCGCCACTGCACGGGCCCGCGCAAGCGTAGCGCCCGGCACATAAGCGAAATCGCCCAGAGACCCCAGCGTGATATGCAGGCTCTCGGTGCGCAGCACGCTCTCCTTCTTCAGCCGCATGCTTTCAGCCATGCAGGCAATGCGCGCGGCCGTGGCCGTATCCGGCATCACGGCGAAAAAGAAGCGGTGCACGGGAGCTGGCGGCGGCGCATCGAATCCGGGTAGCGTCAGTTGAGTCACGGCAGCATGTCCGACTGGCGTGGAGCGAAATTTCATTATCGTCAATCGGTAGCCTGCTCGCTCGCTGCTCGACGAATCCACCGTTCGCGCGCCTGAAGATGCTACCCTCTCGGCCAAACTCGACTCCCTCTGATGACGCCCCCGAATTCAACCATGCAAACCGTCGCGGTACTGGACTTCGAAACAACCGGCCTGTCGCCGAATCTGGGCGACCGCGCAACCGAAATTGCCGTCATCCTGCTGCGCGACGGGCAGGTCGTCGACCGCTTCCAGAGCTTGATGAATGCCGGCCGACGCATCCCGTCCGATGTCGTTGCGCTCACCGGCATCACGAACGACATGATTGCGACGGCGCCGCCGGCGTCCGAAGTCATGAAAGAAGCGGCGGCGTTCGTCGGCAAGCATGCGGTCGTCGCCCACAACGCCGGCTTCGACAAACGCTTCTGGCAGTCGGAACTCGGGATGCTCGGCATGTCGGCCGAGCATGCGTTTGCGTGCACGATGCTCGTGGCGAGGCGGATCTACCCGGACGCCCGGAGTCACCGCCTGTCGAGCCTGGCCGAGATGCTGCGGCTGCCGCAAACGGGCCGTGCGCACCGGGCGATGGTCGATGCGGAGATGGCTGGCCATCTGTGGTGCCGGTTGCAGCAGGATATTTCGCGGACTTATGGGCTGGATCGGATCGATCACGCGCTGATGTCGCGGGTTCAGGTGACGACCAAGGCGAAGGTGCCGATGTATTTGCGGTCGCTCAGGCGCGCGCATGCGTGACGTATCCGGTTCTGGAACGGAAAACACGACGCGCGCTGATTGACTGCATACGTTAACGCAAAGCGGCCTGGCAAAACACGGATCAAAGGGACTGTAATGAACCTGTACAAACGACCCGAACCTCGCTCCCCTTTGCCTGAGCTAACGCAGCTTCTCTCGCCCGGTGTGCTAGGGTTCTATACGCATGTTGAATGTACGGAGCTATTCGCCAATCGACGCGATCATGATGGTACGTTCAATGTCCTTACCGTCTTGGTTGCCGAGGAGCGATCTAATATCGAGGCACCGCGCGCCCGCTTCCTGACTCCGAAACCTATCAGGATCAAATCTCTCAAAGACTGGAGTTTCGGCATCCGTCGTTACACATTGCCGATCGCCACGCTCATTCCTGCACTCACCGCTGTGGACGCAGGGGAAGGATGGAAACTGTCGGGCGATGAACTCGAAATCGGCAAGCTTGTCCCAATGCCCGCGCAATTTGTTCCTTCCAACAATGGCCCAGCGGTCCCATGGAACAAGCTCCTGAAAAACAACTTTTGGAGCGGTTCACACCTGCTTGAGTGGACCGATCATGGCAAGGAAGTGCTGGCACCGTTCTCTGCCGACCCTCGCCGTTTGCAAGAGCTATCGGTGCAGGTCGAGAAGCATATCCCACTCCAATTGGCGGCTATGTCAGACCGGCTCGGCAATCTGGTTGTGCAACTCCCTGTCACGGTGCTGATGGCCGAATTCCAAAAGCTTCACGATGGAAATTTTCAGGTCGAACACGCCTGGCACCCAAAGGCCACTCCGCGTCCTTTGATTGCGGTCTGCGAATTGGAGCACGACGACATCCTCACGGGCTTTGCTTCGGCAAGCTTGGAGGACAGAATCACCCCACTCCCGATGCGTGCCGGCCGAGGACTGTATCGCGGCTTCATCTGGGACGAGCAAAGCAGCACACTTCTCGTCGCCTCCGGCCCAGGCTCTTTTATCTCCACCGTCTCATTCAACATAAGTTCACCCGATCCTGAGCCGCGTATCTTTTCGGTCAAGAATCCGGATGGAAGTTGGGACCCACGGCGTATCGGTCTGACTGCGTTTTCCAATCAAAGCCTCGTTGGCGATTCCCAACCGGACGACAATGGTGGGTGGACAGCGAAACGAATGTACACTGAGCAAGCCAATAGGCTGGCTGCCGAGCGTCGCTTTGTTCAATACCGTCCGGCCCCTGGAAATGGAAATGCCTGCCGTCGAAAAGCGTTGGATGACCTTCGCGCCCTGATCGTCGCTTATGGCGGAAAGGGTGCTTGGCTCTGGGATCCTTACCTGTCAGCCAACGACATACTCGAAACGCTGTTTTACTGCCCATATCAAGGAGTGGACCTCCGTGGTCTGACGACGGCCAAGGGTGGTCCTGGCGACGAAATCCGCCGAGCACTTGACGGGTGTCAGAGCAACTGGCGGGGCTTAAAACTTGAGCTTCGAGTGCAGAATGGCTCGACGGGATGGGACTTCCACGATAGGTTCCTGATCTTCCCGTCCGGCCCGGACGGGGCCATGGCTTGGTCGCTCGGCACCTCGGTGAACTCCGTGGGCACGGCGCATCACATTCTCCAGAAGGTCGACAATGCTCAGCTTGTCGTGGATGCCTTCACCGACCTCTGGGAGCTACTCAGCGAGTCGGACCATCTCATATGGAAGAAGCCGTGACGAGTGCCGCGAATATGTTCCTCTCGGCGATCGAGAAAGCTACGCAAGCTGGTCCGATCGAAGCTCCGAATGCTCTTATTGCGGCGATTGAAGCACAGTCCGATCCGTTGCAGGCCCTTTCCGATTGGGACGCCCGCAACAAGATATTTGAATCGATCAGATCTCAATTTACCTTCGTCGATTTCGTCCAAACGAGCGGCAAGCCGCCGAGCGATGAGGATTTGGACCGACTCTGCGGCCTGCTTCGGTGGGTCCTGCAAGAATGTTCCAGTTGGGACAGCGGTGTCGATCCGCGGCGTATCCGGCTGGTCACCCTCCTCGTCGTCGGAAAATTCACAACGAAGGATACGAATTTCTGGGTTGCCGTACCAAATAACTTCAGGCCCAACGATGATCTGCTTGCTGCGCTTGAGAGAGTGATCGCGGGCCTAACGACGAGCTTTACGACTCGTGGTCTATCCCCTCCCATCTGGGAGTCGGAAGCCATAGAAAGATTTGAAAAGGCAGACACCGAGGGTGATTGGGTCGGAATCGCACAAGGCTGGCGTTTGATCGAAGACAGTTTCTTCCCGGGCATTGCCATCGCGGAGGCTGCCCAGTGCCTCGAGAGATTTGCGCCCGAGCGCCTCGTACAGGCTGTCTCAGGTCTACGGCAGATGGCGTCGATCATGAGTGTCGCGCTATCGCTTCCTCCCCATGCGGCGCTACGCCTCGGGGCTAAATCGACCAATCCTCATGCTCAATTCGCGACAACTTATAGAGCTGCATCATCAAGGGCTAACCGGGAGCTGCTTGGGGACACTTGCAAAGAATTTTTGACCCAAATCTTGAGAGAAGTGTCGCAAGATATGCAGCGCTGGGCTGGTTGGATGCGCGTGTTCAACTGCTTTCCTTCGCAATTTCCGGAGTTACAGGTGCCGCTTGGCTCCGCTCTTGCCAATGCGGACACCGCCGCACTTCAACTCTACGTTGATACGATCAGCTTACACTGGTCTGGCCAGCAAACCCGATTTGCAGTTGCGAATTGCCTTCGAACCTTCCGCAACAAGGCCGGAGTCGAGAAGCGCCAGACGTTGTGGAATTTGGCTTATCAGCGTTGGACGTCGTGGGAATTTGGTCTGAAGGAGACTGGTGAGAGCCTTACCAAGATCGCTCGATGCGAATTGGATTACGCTTTGGTGGGTTATATCGTCGAATGTCTCGACGATGCCAATCGACAACACATGCTGGCCTCACTCATCAAGGAACTTCAGGCCGTGGAAGACACTTGGCACCCAGGGATCGTAGACTGCCTCTCTAAGTGGTACGCCGTGTTGTCGGAAATGCAGCCCCTTTACTTGGCAATGAGTATCATGGGCACAAAAGCTGAGTGGATCGATCAAGAACGGATGATGCGACTGCCGTTCGATCCGGGCAAGGAGGCCTATACGACCCTCAAATACGGCAGACCTCAACTCGCATAGGTGTGTGGCCAAGCCAGATACGCAATTCCAACTTAATTGCCTAGCCACGAGTTTGGCTGAACGCCCGATACCATGCCGGGGATTACAAATTCCAGGCATGGTATCCGTCGCGTTTTTCGATGGTGCGCCCCTCGCACACCACGAAAAAAACAGTTTATAAAGCGAGAGATAACGTTATTTTATCTTTTATAAAAATCAATAACGTACAACACGCTCACTCCCACTCGATCGTCGCCGGCGGCTTCCCCGAGATGTCGTACACGACCCGATTGATCCCGCGCACTTCGTTGATGATCCGGTTCGACGCGCGACCGAGCAGCGCATACGGCAGATGCGCCCAATGCGCAGTCATGAAGTCGGTCGTCTGCACCGCGCGCAGCGACGTCACGTAGTCGTACGTGCGCCCATCGCCCATCACGCCGACCGACTTGACCGGCAGGAACACCGCGAACGCCTGGCTCGTCAGGTCGTACCAGCTCTTGCCGACGTCGGCCTCGCCGCACAGGCCGGCAGCCGCATCCTGCGCGGTCGCGGTCGTGTTGCGCAGTTCCTCGATGAAGATCGCGTCCGCGCGGCGCAACAGCTCCGCGTATTCGCGCTTCACTTCGCCGAGAATCCGCACGCCGAGGCCCGGGCCCGGGAACGGATGGCGGTACACCATCTCCGGCGGCAGGCCGAGCGCGACACCCAGTTCGCGCACTTCGTCCTTGAACAGGTCGCGCAGCGGCTCGAGCAGCTTCAGGCCGAGCGTTTCCGGCAGGCCGCCGACGTTGTGGTGGCTCTTGATCGTCGTCGCCTTCTTCGTCTTCGTGCCGCCCGATTCGACCACGTCCGGGTAGATCGTGCCCTGCGCGAGCCACTTCGCCTTCGACAGCTTCTTCGCCTCGGCCTGGAACACCTCGACGAACTCGCGGCCGATGATCTTGCGCTTCGCTTCCGGATCGGTCACGCCGGCCAGATGGCCGAGGAACTGGTCGGACGCGTCGACGTGCACGACCTTCGCATGCAGGCGGCCCTCGAACATGTCGAGCACCATCTTGCCTTCGTTCAGGCGCAGCAGGCCATGGTCGACGAACACGCAGGTCAGCTGGTCGCCGATCGCGCGATGGATCAGCGCGGCCGCGACGCTCGAATCGACGCCGCCCGACAGGCCGAGAATCACTTCCTCGTCACCGACCTGCTCGCGGATCTTCGCGACGGCTTCCTCGATGTGGTTCTTCATGATCCAGTCGGGCTTCGCACCGGCGATCTGCAGCACGAAGCGCTCGATGATCTGGCGGCCCTTCACGGTATGCGTGACTTCCGGATGGAACTGCACCGCGTAGTAGCCGCGCGCCTCGTCGGCCATGCCGGCGATCGGGCAGCTCGGCGTCGACGCCATCAGCGCGAAGCCCGGCGGCAGCTCGGCCACCTTGTCGCCGTGGCTCATCCAGACCTTCAGCATCCCGTGGCCTTCGGCCGTCGTGAAATCCTCGATACCGTCGAGCAGGCGCGTATGGCCGTGCGCACGCATCTCCGCGTAGCCGAATTCGCGATGGTCGCTCCACTCGACCTTGCCGCCGAGCTGCACGGCCATCGTCTGCATGCCGTAGCAGATGCCGAGCACCGGCACGCCGAGATCCCACACGGCCTGCGGCGCACGCAGTTGATGGTCTTCGTACGTGCTCGCGTGGCTGCCCGACAGGATCACCGCCTTCGGCGCGAACTCGCGGACGAAGTCGTCGGACACATCGTTCGGATGGATTTCGCAGTAGACGTGCGCTTCACGCACGCGCCGTGCAATCAGTTGGGTGACTTGCGAACCGAAGTCGAGAATCAGGATTTTGTCGTGCATGGCTGCGGACGGGATGAAGAGAATAAGAAAAGCAGCGCACGAAGCGCTGCGTCAAAAGCATGGACAGCGGCGTCGGGCGGCAGGCGGCTCGCGCGACGCATCGCCGGTCAATCCTGCGACGGCGGGCGCGCGTCGAATGCGACGCTGCCTGACGCGCGCTCGGATGCGGCCGATGGAGCAGCCGCGACCGGCGCCGAAGGCGCCACCGGACGGCTGACGACCGGCTCGACCCGCGGCGGCTGCGTGGAGGCCGGCGCCGGTTCGACCGGACGCTTCGCGTCCCGGCCCTCGAGCGCCTTGGCCCTGTCGGCTCTTTCGCGCCGCCGCACGGCCGATGCGAGCCGCACGCCGCCGAGACCGAGCACGATCAGCGCGACCCCGGCCACCGCCGACAGCACCCGGCCGGCGGCCGCCAGCGCGGGACCGCTGCCGGTGCCGATCGACCACACGACCGTCAGCACGCCGGTCAGCCAGTTCACATGGCCGACCGCCCGTGCGACGGGCGCCGTGAGGTCGCCGTTGAACGCCGCATGAAACGCGAGCCACGCGAGCCCGAGCAGCGCGATGCCGAACGCCTGACCGAGCATCGCCGGCTGGATGTTCGCCAGTTGCAGCGCGTTGAACAGCGCCTGCCAGGGCGTCAGCACGAACAGCACGCCGAACGCCAGCAGCAGCACGGCATCGACGATCAGCACGGCTCGCAGCAGCGGTTTCATCGGCGATCAGTCCACGTGATAGTTTGGCGCTTCCTTCGTGATCTGCACGTCGTGCACGTGCGACTCGCGCATGCCCGCCGCGGTGATCTGGACGAATTCGGCCTTCTCGTGCAGCTCGTCGATCGTCTTGCAGCCGCAGTAACCCATGCTCGCGCGCACACCGCCGACCAGCTGGAACAGGATCGCGTTGACCGAGCCCTTGTACGCGACACGGCCTTCGATGCCTTCCGGCACGAGCTTGTCGATGTTCGCGGAGTTGTCCTGGAAGTAGCGGTCTGCCGCGCCGTCCTTCATCGCGCCGACCGAACCCATGCCGCGATACGACTTGTACTGGCGGCCCTGGTACAGGAACACGTCGCCCGGCGCCTCTTCGGTACCCGCGAACATGCTGCCCATCATCACCGCGTTCGCGCCGGCCGCGAGCGCCTTCGACACGTCGCCCGAGAAGCGCACGCCGCCGTCGGCGATGCACGGCACGCCGGTGCCCTTCAGCGCTTCCGACACGTTCGCGATCGCGCTGATCTGCGGCACGCCGACACCTGCGACGATCCGCGTCGTGCAGATCGAGCCCGGGCCGATGCCGACCTTGACCGCGTCCGCGCCGTATTCGACCAGCGCCTTCGCGGCGGCGGCCGTCGCGATGTTGCCGCCGATCACCTCGACGTGCGGGAAGTTCTGCTTGACCCAGCGCACGCGCTCGAGCACGCCCTTGCTGTGACCGTGCGCGGTATCGACGACGATCACGTCGACGCCGGCCTGCACCAGCAGCTCGACGCGCTCTTCGTTGTCCGGACCGACGCCGACCGCCGCGCCTGCGCGCAGCTTGCCGTGTTCGTCCTTGCACGCGTCCGGGTGCTCGGTCTGCTTCGTGATGTCCTTGACGGTCATCAGGCCGCGCAGTTCGAACGCGTCGTTGACGACCAGCACGCGCTCGAGGCGGTGGCTGTGCATCAGGGCCTTCGCTTCGGCGAGCGGCGTGCCTTCCTTGACCGTGACGAGGCGCTCGCGCGGCGTCATGATCGACTTGACCGGCTCGTCGAGGCGCGTTTCGAAACGCAGGTCGCGGTTCGTGACGATGCCGACGAGCTGCGGGCCTTCGACGACCGGGAAGCCCGAGATGCCATGCTGGCGCGACAGCGCGATCACGTCGCGCACCTTCATTTGCGGGGGCACCGTGATCGGGTCGCGGACAACGCCCGACTCGAAACGCTTGACCTTCGCGACTTCGCGGGCCTGTTCGGCCGGCGTGAGGTTCTTGTGGACGATGCCGACGCCACCCTGCTGGGCCATCGCGATCGCGAGGCGACCTTCGGTGACCGTGTCCATCGCGGCGGACACGAGCGGCATGTTCAGGGAGATGTTGCGGGTCAGCTTGGTCTTGAGGCTGGTGTCGCGCGGGAGAACGTCGGAGAAGGCGGGAACGAGGAGCACGTCATCGAAAGTGAGTGCTTTTTGGATCAGACGCATGGCAAATCCTATGGGCGCAAAAGCGAATTATACGCGAAGCGCCGTGAATTTTCACAACACGAACAACGGCTTAGCCGGTTTCGGCCGTTCGGGGGCCGAATCGTTCGGATCGCCGTTCGGTTCGTTTTCGATCGTTTTTCGTTTCACTGCTGCATCGAGCCATTCGCGCAACCGGCGGCCGGGCGGCATGTGCCCGTGTCGCGGCGGGGCCACACGGCCGCGACGGCGGCGGCCGCGCACGGCCTGGCGACCCACCGAAGCGGCTTGCCTGCCCTGCCTCACGTCAGCCCGGCCGCACGGGCGATCATCGCGATGCCGCCCGCCGCCACCCCGCAACCGACGATCCGCGCGACGCGCCGGCCGGCCGGCGCAGCGCGTTCCGCGGCGATCGCGACCGTCACGACGGTCATCACGCGCAGATCCATCATGCCGGCCGCCAACGCGACGGCCATCAGGTTCCCGCAACATGCGCCGCACCGGATCGCGGCGTGCGCGCCGTACCGCCATGCCGTGACGGCCGCTGCCCGCGGCCGATGCACGTCGTACGCCGCCGGGTGCCGGCAGCACGCGAGCCGGCGCGCCTTCCACCCGGAAAATTGCAACGCTCCCGCGGCCAGTACGACTGCGCCGGCCACGAACGGCATCGCCTGGGCGAGCGCCGGCAGACGGGCGGCGGCCGTCGTCAGTACGGCGGCGGCCGGAAACACGAGCGCGCCGAGCGCCATCCAGACCGAGAAATATCCCGCCCCCGCGACGACGACCAGCCAGGCCGATCGCGCCGCCGCCCGCGGGCCGATGCGCCGCCGGTAATGCCAGAGCTGCGGCGCGAGCACGGGCAGCATCATCGTCACCGTCATCGCGCCCCACATTCCGGCGAACGTCGCGAATGCGCGCCCGGCGCCCTGTCCGCACGGCCGCAGCCAGGCGGCCGAGGCGATCCAGCCGCCGGGCATCGGTTCGCCGCCCATCGCCACCATCGACGCGTGCTGCGCCAGCGTCGCCATCGCGGCGACTGCGAACACAATCGCGATCGCTACAGCGAATGCCCACGGACCGGGGGCCGTCTCGCCGATCGTTGTTCGCGTCATCGCGTGCTCCGCCCGTCACCGGCCCGCTCAGCCGCGCGCGTACTCGTCGTGACGGCGCCACCACGGGCCGGCCTCGTTGCGGCCGCGCGGCGCGCGATCGAGCCACTGGTACATCCCCCATAGCCCGTCGAGGCCGCGCGCGTAGGTCGAATACGTGTGATAGACGGCGCCGTCCTCGCGCACGAACGCGCTCATCCCCGGCCGGTCGAGCGAATACGTGGCCGCATCGGTGCCGCAGGTGGCCGCGAACTGCACGACGGGCGCCGGCGGCGGATCCATGTCCATCGCGTGGCCGGCCCGCGCATAGTTGTATTCGACGTCGCCCGCGCGCTGCTGCGTTTCAGTGAACGACACGTTGAAGTCGAAGTTGAAATCGCTGCCGACCGACGACGCCCACGGGAACGTCCACCCCATCCGCTGCCGGTACGCGAGCAGTTTCGCGAGCGGCGCGCGCGACACGGCCGCGAGCGTCACGTCGTGATGGGCCAGATGCACGGCAAAGCCGTCGAAGCCGTCGGCGAGCGCCGAGCACGACGGGCAGCCCGCCTTGTAGTCGGGGCCGAACATGAAGTGATAGACGAGCAATTGCGAACGGCCGCGAAACAGGTCGTCGAGCGTCGCCTGCCCTTCCTCGGTATCGAACCGGTAGGTCTTGTCGACGCGCACCCACGGCAGCGCCTGGCGCCGCCGCGCGAGTTCGTCGCTTTGCCGCGTCAGCGCCTTTTCCGCGTCGAGCAGCGCGCGACGTTCGGCCAGCCACTCGTCGCGGGTTCCGGTGAGATGAGTCGTCATTGCAGGTGCCTCCTTCCGATGGGTATCCGGGCACGGCGTACGGGGCCGTGTGCGTGGTGCTAGATTAGTGGCGGGCATCGGACCGGAGGGAGTGACAAGTGTGTCGGGATTCGGATGGATTCGCTGATCACGGCGGCCGCGCGCGCGCTCGCGGCCGGTGACGCGCTCGGCGCGCTGAACCGCGTCGCGCTGCGCGACGATGCTCCGGCGCTCGCGCTGCGCGGCATCGCGCTGGCGCAGCTCGGCGATTTCGACCGTGCGCGCGCGCTCATGCGCGCCGCCGCACGCGCATTCGGTGCGAAGGAAGCGGTCGCGCGGGCGCGCTGCGTCGTCGCGGAAGCCGAGATCGCGCTCGCGTCGCGCGACCTGCGCTGGCCGACGCGTGCGCTCGATGCGGCCTGCGCGACGCTCGACGCGCACGGCGATCGCGCGAACGCCGCGCATGCCCGCTATCTCGGCGTGCGCCGGTTGCTGCTGATCGGTCACCTCGACGAGGCGGAGCGGCTGCTTGCGCATCTCGATCCCGCGCCGCTGGCGCCCGCGGCACGCGCCACCCATGAATTGATCGCGGCCGGCATCGCGATGCGCCGCCTCCGCGCGCACGTGGCCCGGGCGGCGCTCGACCGTGCGCGGACAGCCGCCCACGCCGCCGGCATCGCCGCGCTGACGGCCGAGGTCGACACCGCGGCGCGCGTGCTCGACGCACCGGCCGCGCGACTCATCGCGCGCGGCACGTCGCGGCTCGTGCCGCTCGACGAGGTCGAGACGCTGTTCGAGTCGAATGCGCTCGTCGTCGACGCGTGCCGCCACACGGTGCGCGATGCGCGCACGACCGTGTCGCTCGCGCGGCGCCCGGTGCTGTTCGTGCTCGCCCGTGTACTGGGCCAAGCGTGGCCGGCCGACGTATCGAGAAACGCGCTCGTCGCCGCCGCGTTCCGTGCGAAACAGGCCGACGAGTCGCATCGCGCGCGGCTACGCGTCGAGATCGGCCGGCTGCGCGCGGTGCTGCGCCCGCTCGCGAACGTCGTCGCGACGCCGCGCGGCTTCGCGCTCGAACCGCTCGGCGTGCGCGAAACCGTCGTCCTCGCGCGTCCGGTCGACGATCGCCATGCGGCCGTGCTCGCGCTCCTCGCCGACGGCGAAGCGTGGTCGAGCTCCGCACTGGCGCTCGCGCTCGGCGCCAGCCAGCGCACCGTGCAGCGTGCGCTCGACGCGCTCGCGGAAACCGGCAAGGTGCAGGCGCTCGGCCGCGGACGCGCGCGCCGCTGGCTGACGCCGCCGCTGCCCGGATTCGCGACGACCTTGTTACTCCCGGTTGCGCTGCCGGGCGATTAGGATGGCCTCATCGAACGACGAGGTGACGAACATGAAACGCTCCACCGCAGAGATCCTTCACGAGTACGGCCCGTTTCCGGGCGTCGACGGCGTGCACGGCGTCACGTTCGACGGGCAGCACGTGTGGTACGCGTCCGGCGACAAGCTGAATGCGCTCGATCCCGAGCGCGGCACGACCGTCCGTTCTCTCGACGTCGCCGCGCACGCGGGCACCGCGTTCGACGGCCGCCACCTGTTCCAGATCGTCGAGGATCGCATCGAGAAGATCGACCCCGAATCGGGTCGCGTGATCGCGACGATCCCGGCGCCCGGCGGCGGCGCCGATTCGGGGCTCGCGTGGGCGGAAGGCACGCTGTGGGTCGGCCAGTACAGCGAACGCAAGATTCATCAGGTGGATCCTCAGTCGGGCGCCGTGCTGCGCACGATCGAATCGAACCGCTTCGTCACCGGCGTGACGTGGGTCGACGGCGAGCTGTGGCACGGCACGTGGGAAGCCGACCAGAGCGACCTGCGACGCATCGATCCGAGCACGGGCGAAGTGCTCGAGCAGATCGACATGCCGGCCGGCGTCGGCGTGTCGGGGCTCGAATCCGACGGCCACGACCGCTTCTACTGCGGCGGCGGCAACAGCGGCAAGCTGCGTGCCGTGCGCCGCCCGGCGCGCACGCGTACCGCCAGCGACGGCACGGACGGGATACTCGATCCCGCAGACGGCTGATCCGCCGCGTGCCCACGCTGCCCGAACGCGCCGCCGTGCCCCGAGTGCAGGAATGAACAAGACGCCGCCGCGACGGCATCGCTAAGATGCGCGCACCTCAGTCATTCGTTCGGAGCGGTCGATGCAGCGCGGCGTGGTGTACGGTGTCCTGGCAGGCGCCCTGTGGGGCATGGTGTTTCTCGTGCCGCGGCTGCTGACCGATTTCTCGCCGCTGCTGCTGAGCGCCGGCCGCTATACGATGTACGGCCTCGTGTCGCTCGCGGCCGCACTACCGGTCGCCCGCTCGCTGCTCGTGCGCTTGACCCGCGAGGATCTGGTCGCGCTGGTGAGGCTCGCCGTCATCGGCAACGTCGCGTACTACATGCTGCTGTCCGGCGCCGTGCACCTGATCGGCATCGCGCCGAGTTCGCTGATCGTCGGCGTGCTGCCCGTGACCGTCACGCTCGCGGGCCTCGGCGACCGTGGCGCCATGCCGCTGCGGCGGCTGGCCGCCCCGCTCGCGCTGGTGATCGCGGGTATCGTCTGCATCAACGTCGACCTGTTTACATCCGAAGCCGCGCACGCGACGACACTCGCCCAGAAGCTCGCGGGCATCGCCTGCGCGGCGGGCGCGCTCGCGAGCTGGACCTGGTACGCGGTGGCGAACACACGATACCTGCAGCGCCATCACCACTTCGGCGGCAACGAATGGTCGGTGCTGTGGGGAGTCGTGACGGGGTTGATCGGCGGGCTCTGCTGGATGGCGATCCTCGCGATGCCGGCCGGCACGGTGCAGGCGGCCGTCCCCGCATCGCGGTGGCAGTTGTTCTGGCTGCTGAACCTCGCGCTCGCGATCGGCGCGTCGTGGCTCGGCAACGGGCTGTGGAATGCCGCGTCGAAGCGGCTGCCGCTCACGCTGTCGGGCCAGCTGATCGTGTTCGAAACCGTGTTCGCGATGTTGTATGCGTTCGTGTACGACCAGCGGATGCCGCACGCGCTCGAGATCGCCGCGCTCGTGCTGCTGCTCGCCGGCGTATACGGCTCGGTGCGGCGGCACGGCGACACGCCGGGCAGCGCGTCGACAAACGCAAACGCCGCGGCCCATTGAGCGCCGCGGCGTTTGATCAGATCAATCGGAACGAAAAGCGCGTCAGCGCGCGTCCTTGTGCATCCACTTGCGGCCCTCGATCGAGCCTGCGCGGCGGGACTTGTCGACGCGCCGCTGGCGCGCGAGCTTCGGATCGACGATCAGCGGACGGTAGATCTCGACGCGGTCGTGATCGACGAGCGGCGCGTCGAGCGGTGCGAGCTTGCCGTACACGCCCGTCTTCGCGTGTGCGAGATCGATCTCCGGATGCAGCGCGAGCACGCCGCTCGCATCGATGGCCGAGCGCACGGTCGCCCCTTCGGGCAGCGACAGCGGAATCAGCGTCTGGCGGTCCGGCAGCGCGTAGCAGACTTCGATCGACAGCATCGCGTCACCCCTTCCCATAGCGCTGGTCCGCACGCTTCACGAACGAATCGACGAACGTGTTCGCGATGTGGCTGAACACCGGCCCGATGATCTTCTCGAGCAGGATGCTCGAAAACTCGTAGTGCAGCGCGAATTCGATCTTGCACGCATCGGCGCGCAGCGGGATGAAGCGCCACGAACCCGTGAACTTCTTGAACGGCCCGTCCGCGAACTCCATGTCGATCCGGGTCGGACGCTGCTGCGTGTTGCGGGTCGCGAAATGCTGCTTGATACCCTTGAAGTTGATGTCGATGCGCGCTTCCATCCCGCTCTCGTCCTGACGGCGAACCTCGACACCGCCACACCAGGGCAGGAAATTGGGGTAGTCGGCCACGTCGGTGACGAGGTCGAACATCTGTTCCGCCGAATGGCGGATCAATACGGTTTTCTGGACATCTGCCATAAATCGCGCGGCATCGCTTAAAGTGGGAACGCCAAGCCGGGCGATACGCGCCCCGCTTTGCTAAAATCGTGATTTTAAACGAGTTGGCCCGATCCTTTCATGAGCATCATCGACAACAGGAAAGCGCACTTCGATTATCACATCGAGGAACGCTACGAGGCGGGGCTCGTGCTGGAGGGCTGGGAAGTCAAGGCGCTGCGCGCCGGACGCGGCCAGATCAAGGAAGGCTACGTCGTGGTGAAGAACGCCGAGATCTTCCTGATCGGGACCCATATCAGCCCGCTGCCCGAAGCCTCGACGCACATCAAGCCCGACCCGGTTCGCACGCGCAAGCTGCTGCTGCACCGTGAGGAAATCAAGAAGCTGATCGGCAAGGTCGAGCAGCGCGGCTACACGCTCGTCCCGCTTAACTTCCACTACAAGGGTGGTCGCGTGAAATGCGACATCGCGCTCGCGAAGGGCAAGAAGCTGCACGACAAGCGCGAAACCGAGAAGAAGCGCGACTGGGAACGCGAGAAGGCACGCATCATGCGTGCCGGCACCTGACACACGGCGTTCATCGCAAACGACACGGCCCGCTCGAAGCGGGCCGTGTTGCTTTGGACTGCCTGAATCGCGCCGACCGGTCGCGGCTGCGCGACGATTCGCCGCAGGACGATACGCACGCGACAACTACGCGCGTATCGATTTCGGGCTCAGCCCTTCGCGCCGCCCCCCACACCCGCGCTCTTGACGATCG
Organism: Burkholderia sp. BCC0097; assembly: GCF_902832985.1. Classification (NCBI taxonomy): domain Bacteria; kingdom Pseudomonadati; phylum Pseudomonadota; class Betaproteobacteria; order Burkholderiales; family Burkholderiaceae; genus Burkholderia; species Burkholderia sp. BCC0097. The sequence goes on along the minus strand of NZ_CADFDM010000005.1, from coordinate 377,696 downwards.
TCAGCGCCGACGAGATCGCGGTGCCGAGATCCGACAGGTTCGACGGCACGATCAGCGTATTGCCCTGCTTCGCGAGATTCGCGAACGCACCGACATACTGCTCGGCAACCTTCAGATTCACCGCGTCCATCCCGCCTTGCGACTGGATCGCGCTCGCGATCTTCTGGATCGCCTGCGCGTTCGCCTCGGCCACCGCCAGAATCGCGGCGGCTTCGCCCTGCGCCTGGTTGATCGCGGCCTGCCGCTCGCCTTCCGACTTCTGGATCGCGGCTTCGCGCGCACCCGACGCGAGGTTGATCTGCTCCTGCTTGCGGCCTTCGGATGCGGCGATCAGCGCACGCTTTTCGCGCTCCGCGGTGATCTGCGCCTGCATCGCATGCAGGATCTCCTTCGGCGGCGTCAGGTCCTTGATCTCGTAGCGCAGCACTTTCACGCCCCAGTTCGCCGCGGCGTCGTCGAGCGCCGACACGATGCTGTGGTTGATGAAATCGCGCTCCTCGAAGGTCTTGTCGAGCTCGAGCTTGCCGATCACCGAGCGCAGCATCGTCTGCGACAGCTGCGTGATGGCGAGCACGAAGTTGCTCGACCCGTAGGACGCCTTCATCGGGTCCATCACCTGGAAATACAGCACGCCGTCGACCTGCAACTGCGTGTTGTCGCGCGTGATACAGACCTGGCTCGGCACATCGAGCGGAATTTCCTTCAGCACGTGCCGGTACGCGATGCGATCGACGAACGGCAGCACGATGTTGAGACCGGGCGACAACGTCGCGTGGTAACGCCCGAAGCGCTCGAGCACCCATGCATGCTGCTGCGGCACGATCTTCACCGTCTTCGACACGATCACGATCGCGATGACGAGCAGGACAACCCAGATGACCAGCGAATCCATGAAGTATTTCCTCCTTGTTGTTGTATCAGCGGACGATCAGCCCGCGGGTTTCGCCACGACCACGAGGCAATTGCCGCGCACGGCGCTCACCTGGTACACACGCGCATCGTCGCGCTCGCCGTGCGCGAGCTCGACGTCCCAGTCGGCACCGCGATACTGCACGCGCGCGCGGCCGTCACGCCACGCGTCGACCGTGACGGTCGAGCCGATATCGAGATTGACGTCGGGATTCGTCGACGTGTCGCGCTTCTGCTTGCGGCCGAGCCCCGAACGGCGCAGCACGATCATCGCGACGATCGCGACCGCGGCCGCCGCGCCGAACTGCACGTGCGGCGCGAAACCGGCCAGTTGCAACAACCCGCCGGCGAGAAAGCCGAGCGCGATCATCAACAGATAGAACGTGCCGGTCAGCAACTCGGCCACGACCAGCACGCCGACTCCGACCCACCAGAACAGATGCCCCGACATCATTGTGGTCTCCAGAAAAACGTCCCCGATGCTCACTATATTCGCTGCGCTCGCGGCTGTGCGAAGCGGTCGGTACTCCTGGGGCGGTCCGGCGAGTACCGACGAAAAAAAACCCCGGTACTTACCGGGGTGTTTATAGCACGAACCTTGCATTTTGCCTTCAACGAAAGCGCGGCGGACCGCCCTTTCGCCGAAGTTGCATCACGGCTCGTTACTTGCGGTTGGCGGCGAGCGCCTGCCACGTATCGATGATCGTGTCGGGGTTCAGCGAGATCGACACGATGCCTTCGTCCGTCAGCCATTGCGCGAAGTCCGGGTGATCGGACGGGCCCTGCCCGCAGATACCGACGTACTTGCCCATCTTGCGGCAGGTATCGATCGCACGCTTCAGCAGGAACTTGACGGCCGGGTCGCGTTCGTCGAAGTCGACTGCCAGCAGTTCCATGCCCGAATCGCGGTCGAGGCCGAGCGTGAGCTGCGTGAGGTCGTTCGAGCCGATCGAGAAACCGTCGAAGTGTTCCAGGAACTCTTCGGCGAGAATCGCGTTGGTCGGGACTTCGCACATCATCACGAGGCGCAGGCCGTTTTCGCCGCGCTTCAGGCCGAACTTCTCCAGCAGGCCGACCACGCGTTCCGCCTGCTTCACGGTCCGCACGAACGGCACCATGATCTCGACGTTGGTGAGGCCCATCTCGTCACGCACGCGCTTCAGTGCACGGCATTCCATCTCGAACGCCTGCGCGAAGTCCTCGGCGATGTAGCGCGACGCGCCGCGGAAGCCCAGCATCGGGTTTTCCTCGTCCGGCTCGTAACGCGAACCGCCGATCAGCTTCTTGTACTCGTTCGACTTGAAGTCGGACAGACGCACGATCACCGGCTTCGGATAGAACGCCGCAGCGATCGTCGCGACGCCTTCCGTCAGCTTGTCGACGTAGAACTGACGCGGCGACGCGTGGCCGCGCGCAACGCTCTCGACCGCCTTCTTCAGGTCCTGGTCGATGTTCGGGTACTCGAGAATCGCCTTCGGGTGAACGCCGATGTTGTTGTTGATGATGAACTCGAGACGCGCAAGACCCACGCCACCGTTCGGCAGTTGCGAGAAGTCGAACGCGAGCTGCGGGTTGCCGACGTTCATCATGATCTTGACCGGGATTTCCGGCAGCTCGCCGCGCTGCACTTCCGTGACTTCCGTCTCGAGCAGCCCGTCGTAGATCTTGCCTTCGTCGCCTTCCGCGCACGACACGGTGACGAGCGCGCCGTCCTTCAGGATGTCGGTCGCATCGCCGCAGCCGACGACTGCCGGCACGCCGAGCTCACGCGCGATGATCGCCGCGTGGCAGGTACGGCCGCCACGGTTCGTGACGATCGCCGCCGCACGCTTCATCACCGGCTCCCAGTTCGGATCGGTCATGTCGGCCACCAGCACGTCGCCCGGCTGCACGCGTTCCATTTCCGACGGATCCTGGATCACGCGCACGGGGCCCGCGCCAATCTTCTGGCCGATCGCACGGCCCGTCGCGAGCACCTGCGACTGGCCCTTCAGCTTGAAGCGCTGCTCGGCCTTGCCGGATGCCTGGCTCTTCACCGTTTCCGGACGCGCCTGCAGGATGAAGATCTTGCCGTCGCGGCCGTCCTTGCCCCATTCGATGTCCATCGGACGCTGATAGTGCTTCTCGATGATGACCGCGTACTTCGCCAGCTCGATCACGTCGTCATCGGTGATCGAGTAGCGGTTGCGCTGCTCGTGCGGCACGTCGACCGTCTTCACGCGGCCCGGCTCGCCCGGCTGCGTGAACTCCATCTTGATCAGCTTCGAGCCGATCGAGCGGCGAATGATCGGGTACTTGTCTTGCGCGAGCGTCGTCTTGAACACGTAGAACTCGTCCGGGTTCACCGCGCCCTGCACGACGGTTTCGCCCAGGCCGTAGCTCGACGTGATGAACACGGCGTCCTTGAAGCCCGATTCGGTATCGATCGTGAACATCACGCCGGCGGCGCCGACGTCCGAGCGGACCATGCGCTGCACACCGGCCGACAGCGCGACTTCGGCGTGCGTGAAGCCCTTGTGCACGCGGTACGAGATCGCGCGGTCGTTGTACAGCGACGCGAACACGTGCTTCATGCGGTCGAGCACGTCGTCGATGCCGACGACGTTCAGATACGACTCCTGCTGGCCGGCGAACGAGGCGTCGGGCAGATCCTCCGCGGTCGCGGACGAGCGCACCGCGAACGACAGCTCGCTCGGCGAGCCGTTCTTCAGCACTTCGAACTGCGCGCGGATTTCCTGCTCGAGGCGCGGCTGCAGCGGTGCGTCGACGATCCATTTACGGATTTCGGCACCGGCTTCGGCGAGCGCCTTCACGTCGTCGATGTCGAGCGACTCGAGACGCTTGGCGATGCGATCGGTGAGGTCGTTGTGCTTGAGGAAATCGCGGAATGCGAGCGCGGTCGTGGCGAAACCGGTGGGTACGCGAACGCCTGCTTCGGAAAGCTGGCTGATCATCTCGCCGAGCGACGCATTCTTGCCGCCCACGATTTCCACATCGGTCATCCGCAACTGCTCGAACGGAATTACATACGCCTGGTCCTTTGCGACGTTTGCTGCGTTAGTCATACAAGCCCCTAAGTGTGAAAAAAATGCTCGATCGCGCAAGTGGGCTCGAACGCGGGCGCCTGCAAAAAGGCGCGGCGCGTCTTGCGCAACCTGTTAGATAAACATTCGCAGCGGCGGAAATCTTCCGACCCGATTTGCAAAAATCCCGGCAGAAGGGCGATATTTGCAGACAAATCGCCAGACTTGCCGGGAGTTTCGGAACCGCGCGGCCCAGCCACGGGGCGCCGTTCGCGCCCTGCCCCCGCAATTGCTTATCCAACAGGTTGCCGCTATTCTACCGTGCCGGCTGCCGGATGTGGCGCGACCTTGTCACTGGGTCTGGAGGCTCGCCTCCAGCCGCCCGCGCAACTGCCCTTCACGCTCGACGTCCAGATTCATGCTGCCTACCGTATTCATCGTCTCCGACGGCACCGGGATCACTGCCGAAACCTTCGCGCACTCGATCCTCTCCCAGTTCGACCAGAAATTCCGTCTCGTGCGCGTGCCGTTCGTCGACTCGCTCGACAAGGCCTATGCGACCGTCGAAAAGATCAACGAGGCCGCCGTGCACGACGGCCGTCGCGCGATCGTGTTCACGACGCTCGTCGACAGCGAGTCGAACGACATCGTCAAACGCTCGAACGCGCTCGTGCTCGACATGTTCCAGCGCTTCGTCGAACCGCTCGAGCAGGAACTCGAGCTCAAGTCGAGCCACGCGATGGGCCGCGGCCACCAGAACGCGGACACCGAGGAATACAAGACGCGGATCGAGGCGATCAACTTCTCGCTCGCGCACGACGACGGCCAGTCGAACCGCAACCTGTCGGAAGCCGACGTGATCCTCGTCGGCGTGTCGCGCAGCGGCAAAACGCCGACGAGCCTGTATCTCGCGATGCAGTACGGGGTGAAGGCGGCCAACTATCCGCTGATTCCGGAAGATTTCGAACGCGGCAAGCTGCCGTCGGCGCTGGCGCCGTACAGCGAGAAACTGTTCGGGCTGTCGATCGACCCGCAGCGCCTGTCGGAGATCCGCAACGAGCGCCGGCCGGGCAGCAAGTACGCGGCACCCGAGAACTGCCGCTACGAGATCAACGAGGCTGAAGCGATGATGCGTCGCGAAGGGATCAAATGGCTGTCGTCGACACACAAGTCGATCGAGGAAATCGCGACGACGATCCTGCAGGAAATCCGGCTCGACCGCCAGTCGTACTGAGCGCGGAAGCGCTGGCGGCCGTCAGGCCGTCGCCGAAAGCAACAAGGCCGCGTCAAACGCGGCCTTGTTTCGTTCTACGGCACATGCACCGCGCGCGGCGTCACGCCGGCCGCTGCTGCCGTACCTGTTCGAACAGGCACACCGCGGCGGCAGCCGCCACGTTCAGCGACTCCATCCCGCCCGGTTGCGGAATCGTCACGCGATGCGCGGCCGCGTCGCGCCAGAATGCCGACACGCCGGCACCTTCGTTGCCGAACACCCAAGCGACAGGCCCCGACAGGTCGCAGTCGTAGACCGCCTGCGCACCGTGCGAGTCGGTCAGCGCGACCGGGACGCCAAGGCGTTCGGCGAGTTCGCCGGCATCAACGTCCTCATGGATCGACAGCAGGAAATGCGCGCCCATGCCCGAGCGCAGCACCTTCGACGACCACGCATAGGCCGTCCCCGGCGCGCAGAACACGTGACGCACGCCGGCGGCCGCCGCGCTGCGCAGGATCGAGCCGACGTTGCCGGCATCCTGCACGCCGTCGAGCACGACCGACGTGTGCGTCACGCGTTCGGGCAGCGGTTGCGCCGGCCGGTCGACCAGCAGCAGGAAACCGACGCCGCTGACGACGTTCGACAACTGCCCGAACAGCGCGTCCGGCAGTGTGACGATCCGCTGCGCGTCGATGCGCGCGACGATCGCCTGCGCCTCGGCGTGGCCGAGCGCGCCTTCCGTCGTGACGCACAGCTCGGGCGTCGCACCCGTATCGAGGTACGCGCTTGCCAGATGGAAGCCTTCGAGCAGCGCCTGGCCGCTGCGGCGCTGATGGGGCGTCGAACCCGCGAGCGCCTTCAGGCGCTTGTACAGCGGATTGTCGCGGGAAGTGATGCTTTTCATCGAATCAGGTCAAGCGCCGCGCGAACCGGCGCGAACGAGCGCCGATGCGCTTCGCACGGGCCGTGCTCGCGGAGTGCGGCAAGGTGTTTCGCGGTGCCGTAACCCGCATGCACGTTGAAGCCGTACACCGGGAAGCGTTCGTGCAGGTCGACCAGCATCCGGTCGCGCGTGACCTTCGCGAGGATCGATGCGGCCGAGATGCTCGGCACGAGCGCGTCGCCGCTGACGATCGCCTCGGCACGCACGCTCAGCGTCGGGCACCGGTTGCCGTCGATCTGCGCAAGCGTCGGCAGTACCGACAGGCCTTCGACGGCCCGCTTCATCGCGAGCATCGTCGCATGCAGGATATTCAGCGTATCGATCTCGTCGACACTCGCCGACGCGACGCAATACGCGTGCGAACGCGTGACGATCAGGTCGTACAGTGCGTCGCGCTTCTTCGCGGACAGCACTTTCGAATCGTCGAGCCCGTCGATCGGCTGCGCCGGATCGAGGATCACCGCGGCGGCGACTACCGGCCCCGCGAGCGGGCCGCGGCCGGCTTCGTCGACGCCGCAGACGATCTCGTCCGGGCGGCTGAAGTCGAAGCCGCCCTGCAGCACGTCGCTCGACGCGCGGCGGCGCGGTGCGCGCACTGCGGTCATGCGCGCCCCTTGCGTTGCTCGAGCACACGCACGACGGCCTCGGCCGCCTTCGCGGCCGTGTTTTGGCGCAGCGAGAGATGCATTTCGGTAAACACTTCGGTCAGCGTGCGGCGGTTCGCGTCGTCGCGCAGCTGCGTGAGCGTCGCATCGGCGAGCGCCTCGGGCGTCGCGAAATGCTGCAGCAGCTCGGGCACGACGAAGCGCCCCGCCAGGATGTTCGGCAAACCCACATACGGCAAGTAGCCCTGCCGGCGCATGATCTGCCCGGTCAGCCAGGGCACCTTGTACGAGATCACCATCGGCTTCTTCAGCAGCGCGGCTTCCAGCGTGACGGTGCCGCTCTTCACGAGGATCGCGTCGGCGGCCGTCATCGCGACCTGCGAGCGGCCGTCGGTGATCGTCAACGCGAGTTGCGGATGCGCGTCGACGAGCGGCTGCAGCAATTCGCGCAGTGCGGGCGTCGCGGCCGGCATCACGAATCGCACGCCGGGTTCGCGCTGCTGCATCAGCGCCATCGCCGCGAAGAACGTCGGGCCGATCAGCGCGATCTCCGAGCGCCGGCTGCCCGGCAGCACCGCGATCACCGGGCCGTCGGCCGGCAGACCCAGCGCGATGCGCGCGCCGTGCGTGTCGGGTTCGAGCGGGATTTCGTCGGCGAGCGGATGACCGACGTAGGTCGATGCGACACCCGCCTTGTCGAGGATCGCCGGCTCGAACGGGAACAGGCACAGCATGTGGTCGACGGACTTCGCGATCTTCTTGATACGGCCGCCGCGCCACGCCCAGATCGACGGGCACACGAAGTGGATCGACGGGATGCCCGCGTCGCGCGCGGCCTGCTCGACGTTGAAGTTGAAATCGGGTGCGTCGACGCCGATGAACGCGTCCGGCCGCTCGGCGAGCAGCTGGCGCTTCAGTTCGCCGCGAATGCGCAGGATCTCGGGAATCTGGCCCAGCGCCTCGACATAGCCGCGCACGGTCAGCTTGTCCATCTGCCAGTGCGAGTCGAAGCCCTGCGCGATCATGCGCTGGCCGCCGATCCCGTAATACTGGGCCGATTCGGGCAGCCGCTCGCGCAGCCCGCCGAGCAGCGACGCCGCGAGCAGATCGCCCGACGGCTCGCCGGCCACCATCGCGAGTCGCAGCTGATTGGTCGGGAGCGGCATCGCTTAGCGGATGATGCCGCGTTGCGACGCGTCGATGAACTCGACGAGCGCCGTCACCGGTGCATCGCCGTCGCCGCCCGCTTCAGCGAGTTCGCGCAGTTGCACCTTCGCTTCTTCCAGCGACAGACCGTTCTTGTACAGCACGCGGTACGCGCTGCGCAGCGCCGAGATCGCATCGGCCGAAAAGCCGCGCCGGCGCAGCCCTTCGACGTTGATCCCGTGCGGCTCGGCCTTGTTGCCAGCGGCGATCACGAACGGGGGGATGTCCTGCACGAGCGCCGACGCGCCGCCCAGCATCGAGTGCGCGCCGATGCGCACGAACTGGTGCACGCCCGACATCCCGCCGATGATCGCGAAATCGCCGATCTCGACGTGACCGGCCATCTGCGCGTTGCTCGACAGGATCACGTTGTTGCCGACGCGGCAGTCGTGACCGATGTGCACGTAGGCCATGATCCAGTTGTCGTCGCCGAGCGTCGTCACGCCGACGTCCTGCACGGTGCCCGTGTGGATCGTCGTGAATTCGCGGATCGTGTTGCGGTTGCCAATCACGAGCTTCGTCGGCTCGTCCTTGTACTTCATGTCCTGCGGACGGCCGCCGACCGACGCGTAATGGCCGATGCGGTTGTCCTCGCCGAGCGTCGTATGGCCTTCGATCACGCTGTGCGAGCCGATCGTCGTGCGCGCGCCGATCGTGACGTGCGGGCCGACGATCGCGTACGGGCCGATCTCGACCGATTCGTCGATCTGCGCGCCCGGTTCGACGATCGCGGTAGGATGAATCCTGGTCATGCGCCGTTGCCTCTCGATATGATGTGTCGCGTTGTTCGCGTGATGTTACCCATGCGTGCCGCGTCGCTCAGGGCGCCGCGTCGGCCGTCTTGACCGTGCACATCAGTTCGGCTTCCGCCGCCACCTTGCCGTCCACTTCCGCCACTGCCTTGAACTTCCAGATGCCGCGGATGTAGCGCTCGAACGTCACGTTCAGGATCAGCTGGTCGCCCGGTTCGACCACGCGCTTGAAGCGCGCGCCGTCGATCCCGACGAAGTAATACAGCGTGTTCTCCGGGTCCTTCGGCTGCTCTTCCGCGAACGTCAGCAGCGCCGCGGCCTGGGCGAGCGCCTCGAGGATCAGCACACCCGGCATCACCGGCCGCTTCGGGAAATGCCCCTGGAAGAACGGCTCGTTGATCGACACGTTCTTCAGCGCTTTGATCCCTTTGTGCGGCTCGAGTTCGAGCACGCGATCGACGAGCAGAATCGGGTAGCGATGCGGCAGCAGCGTGAGGATCTTGTGGATGTCGAGATTGATTTTTTCAGTGCTCATGATGGTTCGTCTCACGCAGAGGCTGCGCGGTGGTGATGCAAAGGCTGAAGCGGGCCGCCGCGCGGCCCAGTCTGACAAACCGGGCCGGTTGCGCTGGCCGTGCCCGGTTCGTGGTCTCGCATGATGCGCTCAGGCGTCGGTGCCGCCCTGGGCGGCGAGCGCGGCTTCGAGCGCCTTGATGCGCTCGCGCAGCTTGTCGAGGTTGCGCACGAGCGCGGCGCTCTTGTTCCATTCGCCGTGGTCGACGGCCGGAAATGCGCTGGTATAGATGCCGGCCTTCGGCAGCGACTTCGATACGCCCGACTTCGCGGTGATGATCACATAGTCGCCGAGCGTCACGTGGCCGGCGATCCCGGCCGCGCCGCCGATCATGCAGTGGCGGCCGATCGTCGTGCTGCCCGCGATGCCGGCGCTGCCGGCGATCACCGTGTACGCGCCGATCCGGCAGTTGTGGCCGATCTGGACCTGGTTGTCGATCTTCACGCATTCCTCGATGACGGTATCCGCCATCGCGCCGCGATCGATCGTCGTGTTCGCGCCGATTTCGACGTCCGGGCCGATCGTCACGCCGCCGACCTGCGGGATCTTGACCCAGCTGCCGGTGCGCGCGTCGCCGTCGCCGACGAAATCCGGTGCGAAGCCGAAGCCGTCGGAGCCGATCACGGCGCCCGCATGGACGATCGCGCGCGGGCCGACCTTGCAGCCGTGGTACACCGATGCGTTCGGATAAAAGTGCGAGCCGGCGCCGATCGTCGTGCCGCGGCCGACGAACACGTTCGCGTCGAGCTGCACGCCGTCTTCGATCACCGCGCCGGCCTCGATCGTCACGTGCGGGCCGATCACCGCGGTTGCAGCGACCTTCGCGGCCGGATCGATCGTCGCGCTCGGATGCACGCCGGCCGCGCGCGGCGGCGTGGCGAGGTCGATGAACATCTGCGCGACGCGCGCGAAGTACGCGTACGGATTCGGCGTCACGATGAAGTTGCGGGGGCCGGCCATCCGGCCTTCAGCGGCCGCACCCAGCTTTTCCAGATCCTTCGGTGCGATCAGGACCGCACCGGCGCGGGTCGACTCGACCTGCGACAGGTACTTCGGGTTCGCGAGGAACGCGAGCTGCTGAGGGCCCGCCTGGTCGAGCGGCGCGAGCCCGCCCACCTTGCACTGTGCGTCGCCGGCGATCTCGCCGCCGAACCGTTTTACGAGTTCCTCAAGCGTCAATGCCATTCGTCGTCTGCTCCGTTCAGTTCGTCGAGCCGGACGCGAGCGCCTTGAGCACCTTGTCGGTGATGTCGATGCGCGGGCTGACGTACACGGCTTCCTGCACGATCAGGTCGTAATTCTGCTGCTCGGCGATCTGCTTGATGACCTTGTTCGCCTTTTCCAGCACGGCCGCCAGCTCTTCGTTGCGACGCTGGTTCAGGTCTTCGCGGAACTCGCGCTGCTTGCGCTGGAAGTCGGTGTCGAGCTGCGCCAGATCGCGCTGCTTCTGCGCGCGATCGGCCGCCGACAGCGACGCGCCGTTCTTGTCCAGCGAATCGGACATCGACTTCAGACGCGCCGCCAGGTCCTGCAGATCCTTGTCACGCTTCGCGAACTCGGCTTCGAGCTTCGTCTGCGCCGCCTTGGCGGGCGCCGACTCGCGCAGGATCCGATCCGAATTGACCGCCGCGATGCGGGCGACGTCCTGTGCGTGCACCGTTGCCGCGCCCAGGGCCAGCGCAACGGTCAGCGCGCACATCACTCGTTTCGAAAACTTACCGGTTAGCAAAATTACCCTCTCGTTGCTGTTGTCATGCGTTCGGTCAGAACGCCGTCCCGATCTGGAACTGGAATTTCTGGTACTGATCGCCTTCGTGCTTCTGCAGCGGGAAGCCCAGGCTCAGCTTCAGCGGGCCGATCGGCGAGATCCACGCGAGACCCACACCGTAGCCGTAACGCAGGCCGTTGGCGCCCGTACTCGTGCCGCCCGGCGCATTGCCCCACACGTTACCGCCGTCGAGGAACGTGAACACGCGCAGCGTGCGGTCGTAACCCGTGCCCGGCAGCGGGAACGTCAGCTCGATGTTGCCGACCAGCATCTTCGAACCGCCGATCGGGTCGTTCGTCTTCGTGTCGCGCGGGCCCAGCGAGCTCGGCTCGTAGCCCCGCACGGAGCCGATACCGCCCGCATAGTAGTTCTTGAAGATCGGGTACGGGTTGCCGATACCGTTACCGTAGCCGCCTTGCAGGTTCAGGCCCAGGATGAAGCCGCGCGAGAACGAATAGTAGTACTGCGCCTGCAGGTCGGCCTTGTAGTACTGGATCTTGCCGACCGGCACGCCGTACTCCATGTTCGCCTGCGTGAAGTAACCGCGGCTCGGAATCAGCGCGCTGTCACGCGCGTCGCGCGACCATGCGACCGTCAGCGGCACCGTGTTCGACACCCGGCCGAACTCGTTCACGTAATCCTGATAGCTCTGCGGCGTGTTCGAATCGACGTCCAGGCGGTTCTGCTCGAAGCCCGCGCCGAAGTAGACGGTGTCGACTTCCGAGAACGGAATGCCGAACTTCAGGTTGCCGCCCGCGCTGATGATCCGGAAGCTCGAGCTCGTCGAATAGTAGAGCGGCTGGTACGTGCGGTAGAAGACATCGGTGATCCGCTTGATGCCGTCGACCGTGAAGTACGGATCGACCTGCGTGACGGTCAGCGTGCGGTAGCTCTTCGCGGTGTTGACGTTCACCGACAGGCTCGTGCCCGAACCGAACACGTTGTCCTGCGACACGCCGGCCGACAGCACGACCTTGTCCGTCGACGAGAAGCCGGCACCCAGCGTGATCGCGCCGGTCGGCTTTTCGTCGACCTTCACGTTCACGTCGACCTGGTCGTTCGTGCCTTCGACCGGCACCGTCGTCACGTCGACGTTGGTGAAGTAGCCGAGGCGGTTCACGCGGTCCTTCGACAGCGCGAGGCGGTTCGAGTCGAACCACGAGCTTTCGAGCTGGCGCATCTCGCGGCGCACCACTTCGTCGCGCGTGCGCGTGTTGCCGACCACGTTGATGCGGCGCACGTACACACGGCGGCTCGGATCGACGACGAGGTTCAGGTTCACCTTGTGGTTCGCCTGGTCGATGTCCGGCTGCGCGTTGACGGTCGCGAATGCGTAACCGTATTCACCGAGCTTGTCGACGATCGACTTGGTGGTCTGCTGCAGCTTTTCGGCCGAAAAGCGGTCGCCCGGCTTGATCTTGATCAGCTTGTTGAGCTCGGCCTCGCGATCGAGCAGGTTGCCCGACAGCTTGATGCCCGACACCGTGTACGGCTCGCCTTCATGCAGCGTGACCGTCAGGTACATGTCCTTCTTGTCCGGCGAGATCGACACCTGGGTCGACTCGATGTTGAACTCGAGATAGCCGCGGTTCAGGTAGTACGAGCGCACGGCCTCGAGGTCGCCCGTGAGCTTTTCCTTCGAGTACAGGTCGTTCTTCGTGTACCAGGAGAACCAGTTCGGCGTCGACAGCTGCATCTCGTCGCGCAGCGTGCTGGTGCTGAACGCCTTGTTGCCGATGAAGTTGATCTGGCGGATCTTCGCGCTCGGGCCTTCGGCCACCGCGAACAGGATCGACACGCGGTTCGCGTCGACCGGCGTGATCGTCGTCTTGACCTCGGCCGCATAGAAGCCGCGCGTCAGGTACTGGCGCTTGAGCTCCTGCTCCGCCTTGTCGACGAGCGCCTTGTCGTAGTAGCGGCCATCGGCGAGGCCGACCGCGCGCAGCGCCTTCGTCAGGTTGTCCTTGTCGAATTCCTTCGTGCCGGTGAAGTCGATCGACGCGATGGCCGGACGCTCCTGCACCTGCACGATCACGACGTTGCCCTGCGTGGCGATGCGCACGTCGTTGAAAAAGCCCGTCGCGTACAACGCGCGGATTGCTTCGGATGCCTTGTCGTCCGTGAAGGTATCGCCCTGCTTGATCGGCAGATAGGCGAACACCGAACCCGCTTCGACGCGCTGCAGCCCCTCGATCTTGATGTCTTGCACCACGAACGGTGCCGCTGCATGCGCCGCGAGGCCGTGCGCGGCGAGCGCGGCCGCTGCAACTGTCTTAGGTACAAAGCGATGAGGTTTGAACAACATGCATCCCCAATATTTAGCTGCATCAAATCGGGCGGCTGGCCAGCGGCCGCCGCCTGACGCTTCAGAAATGGATTAACCGAGCCAGATCGTTGAACAGCGCGATCGCCGACAATGCGACGATGCAGATCAACCCGGCTCTTTGCAGAATCAGCTGCCAGCGCTCCGAGACGGCTTTCCCGGTCGCGGCTTCAACCGCATAATATAACAGATGCCCCCCGTCCAAAACGGGAATCGGCAACAAGTTCAGGACGCCAAGGCTAATGCTGACAAGGGCGAGGAACGACAGGAACGCCGACGGACCGAGCCGCGCGCTCTTGCCTGCGTAGTCGGCGATCGTCACCGGACCGGACAGGTTCTTCAGCGACGCGTTGCCCGTGATCATCCGCCCGAACATCTTCAGCGAATACACGGAAATGTCCCATGTGCGGTGCGCGCCGAGCCGCAGGCTCTCGATCGGCCCGTAGCGCACGTCCACCGACGGCGCGTGCATCGACAGCGCCGCGCCGATGCGGCCGACCTGCTGCCCCGATTCGTCGTCACGCTGCAGCTGCGGCACGATCGATACCGTCTGCGCGGCGCCGTCGCGCTCGATCTGCAGTTCGAGCGGCTGGCCCGCATGGTGCTTCACCGTATCGATGAAGCGCGCCGCACCGCCGATCGGCTTGCCGTCGAGCGCGACCAGCTTGTCGCCGACCTTCAGGCCGGCCCGCTCCGCCGCGCTGCCCGGCTGCACCGACGCGACCGACAACGTGCCGCCGCCGGCCTCGAAGCCCAGATGGGCCATGAAGTCGTCGTCGAGCTGGCTGTCGGGCACGTTGCGGAGGTCGACGCGGAAGTCGAACGTCGCATTGCCGTCACGCGCGCCGAGCACGACCTCGCGATGGTCGAACGCGGCCGACAGCAGTTTCCAGCGCAGGTCCGACCACGATCGCACCGGCTCGGACTCGCCGCCCTGCGCGTTGCGGATCGACACGATCGTTTCGCTGCCGTCGAAGCCCGCGCGGGCCGCCGCCGTACCGGCGGCCGGCGGCGCGACGATCGCGGTCGGCTCGGTCACGCCGGTGGCGAATACGAGGGAAAACAGTGCGATTGCCAGCAGGAAGTTTGCAATCGGCCCGGCCGCGACGATCGCGATGCGCTTGTAGACCGACTGGCGGTTGAATGCCTGGCCGAGCTCCTCCGGCGGAATGCCTCCCGGGCCCGGATCACGCTCGTCGAGCATCTTCACGTAGCCGCCGAGCGGCAGCACGGACAGCGTCCACTCGGTGCCCGTCCTGCGGCTGACCCAGCGCGCGATGGGCTGGCCGAAGCCAATCGAGAAACGCAGCACCTTCACGCCGCACCAGCGCGCGACGCGATAATGTCCGTACTCATGCACGACGACCAGTACCCCGATCGCCACCGCAAACGCGACCAGTTCGACCAGCACGTTCATGAGCACCCCATTCAGACAGTACGCTCCACGCGTGGCGCAGGCGCTTTCGCAATGATCGCGGCGGCGAGGCGGCGAGCCTCGGCATCCGCCGCGAGGACGTCGTCGAGCCCGTCGGGCGCGCGGTTCGGCAGCGTGTTGAGCACGGCGTCGACCGTCGCCGCGATCGCCATGAAGCCGATCCGGCGCTCGAGAAATGCTTCGACCGCCACTTCGTTCGCCGCGTTCAATGCGGCGCTCGCGATACCGCCTTCCTCGAGTGCCTTCAGCGCGAGCGCGAGGCACGGGAAGCGCGCGTAATCGGGCTTCTCGAACGACAGCTGGGCGATCTGCGCGAGATCGAGCTGGTCGACGCCCGCGTCGACGCGCTCGGGGAATGCGAGCGCGTGGGCGATCGGCGTGCGCATGTCGGGGTTGCCGAGCTGCGCGAGCACCGAGCCGTCGCGGTACGACACGAGCGAATGGATCACGCTCTGCGGATGGATCAGCACGTCGATCCGGTCGCCCGGCAGCCCGAAGATCCAGTGCGCCTCGATCACCTCGAGGCCCTTGTTCATCATCGTCGCGGAATCGACCGAGATCTTGCGGCCCATCACCCAGTTCGGGTGCTTGCACGCCTCGTCCGGCGTCACGTCGACGAGCGTGGCCGGTTCGCGCGTGCGGAACGGCCCGCCCGACGCGGTCAGGATGATCTTCGAGATCCCGCCGTGCTCGGCCGCGTCGCGCGGCATGCACTGGAAGATCGCGTTGTGTTCGCTGTCGACCGGCAGCAGGATCGCGCCATGGTCGCGCACGGCGTCCATGAAGATCGCGCCCGACATCACGAGCGCTTCCTTGTTCGCGAGCAGGATCCGCTTGCCGGCGCGGGCGGCCGCCAGGCTCGGCGCGAGGCCGGCCGCGCCGACGATCGCCGCGACCACCGTGTCGCAGCCGTCGCTCTTCGACACGTCGACGAGCGCCTGCGGCCCGTGCAGCACGACCGTCTTGCTGCCCGCCGCGCGCAGTTTTGCGTCGACGTGCGCGGCCGTCGCGGCATCGCCGACCACCGCCACTTCGGGCGCAAAGCGCAGACACTGCTCGACGAGCTTGTCGCCGTTGCGGTGCGCGGTCAGCGCGTAGACCGAGAAGCGCTCGGGATGGCGCGCGACCACGTCGAGCGTGCTGTCTCCGATCGAGCCCGTGGAACCGAGCAATGTCAGACGTTTTTGCATAACAGGAATAATGGTTTAACCAAGCAGCAGCATCGCGAGCGGCAGCACCGGCAGCAGCGCGTCGACACGATCGAGCACGCCGCCGTGGCCCGGCAGCAGTCCGCTCGAGTCCTTCACGCCCGCCTGCCGCTTCAGCAGCGACTCGAACAGGTCGCCGATCACGCTGTAGGCAACCAGCAGCGTCAGCGCGGCCCACGCGCCGGGCATCCCGTAGCGTGCGGCAAATGCAGAAAACAGGGTCGGTTCGAATGCATGCGCGGCCATCGCGACGCCCGCGACGACCATCACCGCGAACCAGCCGCCGATCGCGCCTTCCCAGCTCTTGCCGGGGCTGATCGTGATGGCCAGTTTACGCTTTCCGAAGGCCTTGCCCGCGAAGTATGCGCCGATATCGGCCAGCCAGACGACGAGAAGCAGCGACAGCACGAACGGCACGCCCCGCGCGCGGGCTGCGACGAGCGCGTGCCAGCAGGCGGCAAATACGACGAGGCCGGCGGCCAGCAGGAACGGGCGCCAGACGCCCCCCGCGAGTACGGGCTTGCGCCGCAGCGCGAACGGGCCGACCAGCAGCCAGAACACGCCGGCCGCCATGAAAAGGGGACGGGACGAAGCCGCATCGACGCCGAGCGGCGCGGTGGCTGCGAGCGCGAGCGCCGCGACGAGCGCATAGACGACCGGACCGACGCCGCCGAGCTTCAGCAGGCGCGCCCATTCCCACGCGGCGAACACCAGCACGACGCCGATCAGCGCGCCGAATCCGGCGAGCGGCGCGAACAGCGTCACCGGCAGCAGCACTGCCAGCATCACGATCGCCGTGATCACACGGGTTTTCAGCATGAAAGGGAGTCGGCGTTCTGCGATTGCGGTTCGAGCTGCGCACTCGTGCGCCCGAAACGGCGCTCGCGCTCGGTATACGACGCCATCGCGTCGGCCAGTGCCGCGCCGTCGAAATCCGGCCAGTACTTGTCGGTGAAATAGAATTCGGCGTACGCGAGCTGCCACAGCAGGAAGTTGCTGACGCGTTGCTCGCCGCCGGTGCGGATGAAGAGATCGGGCTCCGGCGCGTAGGCCATCGCCAGGTGCGGCGCGAATGCGTCCTCGGTCACTTCGACCTCGCGACCTTCGCGCACGGCCTGCTCGACGAGTTTCTTCGTCGCCTGCAGGATGTCCCACCGGCCGCCGTAGTTGGCCGCGATGGTGAGCGTCAGACGGGTATTGCGCGCCGTCTTGGTTTCGGCGCGGCGAATCAGCTCGCGGATGCGCGGCTCGAAACGGTCGAGATCGCCGACGACACGCAGGCGGATCCCGTTCGCATGCAGCTTGCCCACTTCGCGCTCGAGCGCGGTGATGAACAGCCGCATCAGGAACGACACTTCGTCGTTCGGGCGGCGCCAGTTTTCCGAACTGAACGCGAACAGCGTCAGGTATTCGACGCCGGCGCGCGCGCAGCCTTCGACCACCGCCCGCACGGCATCGACGCCCCGGGTGTGCCCCGCGACGCGCGGCAAGCGGCGTTCGGTCGCCCAACGGCCATTGCCGTCCATGATGATCGCGATGTGACGCGGCACGACACCGACGTCAGGCACGCGAACGGTAGAGCTGGTATAGGTCATGGCCGTTGAGACAGTAATGCGGGAAGAAGGCGGCGCGCGAGGACGGTCGTCAGACCGTCATGATCTCGGCTTCCTTGGTCTGCACGAGCTTGTCGATTTCGGCAACGTGCTTGTCGGTCAGCTTCTGCACGTCGTCGCTCGCACGGCGCTCGTCGTCTTCCGAGATTTCCTTGTCCTTCACGAGCTTCTTCAGCGCTTCGTTCGCGTCGCGGCGCAGGTTGCGGATCGCGACCTTGGCCGTTTCGCCTTCGCTCTTCACGACCTTGGTCAGCTCGCGGCGGCGCTCTTCCGTCAGCGCGGGCATCGGCACGCGGATCAGGTCGCCGGCCGTTGCCGGGTTCAGGCCCAGATCGGCTTCGCGGATGGCCTTCTCGACCTTCGCGACCATGTTCTTTTCCCACGGCTGCACGCCAATCGTGCGCGCGTCGACGAGCGTCAGGTTCGCGACCTGCGAGATCGGCACCATCGAGCCGTAGTAGTCGACCTGCACGTGATCGAGCAGACCGGTGTGTGCACGGCCCGTACGGATCTTGGCCAGATCGTTCTTGAACGCTTCGATCGAGCGCTGCATCTTTTGCTCGACGCCCTTCTTGACATCAGCGACACTCATTTCAACCTCCGAACCTTCAAACCTTCAAAGAACGCGAGCCCCGCCCGGCGCATGTCGCGCGCCGCGGCCGGTCGCCCGCATCCGCGGGAGTTTACACGTGGACGAGCGTACCTTCGTCCTCGCCCAGCACGATGCGCTTGAGCGCGCCCGGCTTGTTGATCGAAAACACGCGAATCGGCAGCTTCTGGTCGCGGCACAGCGCAAACGCCGTCGCGTCCATCACCTGCAGGTTGCGGCTGATCGCCTCGTCGAAGCTGATCGTCGTGTAACGCGTGGCCGACGGATCCTTCTTCGGATCGGCAGAATATACGCCATCGACCTTTGTCGCCTTCAGCACGACTTCGGCGCCCACTTCCGAGCCGCGCAGCGCGGCGGCGGTATCCGTCGTGAAGAACGGGTTGCCGGTGCCGGCCGCGAAGATCACGACGCGGCCTTCCTCGAGCTGACGGATCGCGCGGGGCCGGATGTACGGCTCGACGACCTGGTCCATGCGCAGCGCGGACTGCACGCGCGCCTCGATGCCGGCATGGCGCATCGCGTCCTGCAGCGCCAGCGCGTTCATCATCGTCGCCAGCATCCCCATGTAGTCGGCCGTCGCGCGGTCCATGCCGGCCGCGCCGCCCGCGACACCACGGAAAATATTACCGCCACCGATCACGACCGCGAGCTGCGTCCCGAGACGCACGACTTCGGCGATATCGGCCACCATCCGTTCGATCGTCGCGCGATTGATGCCGAAGGCATCGTCGCCCATCAGCGCTTCGCCGGAGAGTTTGAGGAGGACGCGTTTATAGGCATTGGACATAGGGGCTTCCGAGCGACGAGAGGATGACAACCACGAACTGTAGGGGCGAAATACTGATTCGGGCAAGCGCCGCCGACCGGACCGGGTTCCCGGCCGGCCGGCGGCGCCGCCGGCCGCGGCGGAGCGGACGCCCGCCGCGGATGCTGCCTGACTGCTTACTGCTGCTTTGCTGCTGCGACTTGCGCGGCCACTTCGGCGGCGAAGTCGTCCTGGCGCTTCTCGATGCCTTCGCCGACGACGAACAGCGCGAACTTCTGCACCGTCGCATTCGCTGCCTTCAGCATCTGCTCGATCGTCTGCTTGTCGTTCTTCACGAACGTCTGGTTCAGCAGCGACACTTCCTTCAGGTACTTCTGGACGCTACCGTCGACCATCTTCGCGACGATTTCGGCCGGCTTGCCCGATTCGGCAGCCTTCTGCTCGGCCACGCGGCGTTCCGTCTCGATCAGTTCCGCCGGCACGTCGGCCGACGACAGCGCGACCGGCTTCATCGCGGCGATGTGCATCGCGACGTCCTTGCCGACCTGCTCTTCCGCACCCGTGTACTCGACGATCACGCCGATACGCGCGCCGTGCAGGTACGTCGCGATCTTGTTCGCGGTTTCGAAACGGACGAAACGGCGGATCGACACGTTCTCGCCGATCTTGCCGATCAGCGCCAGACGCACTGCGTCGACGGTCGAGCCTTCGAGCGGCAGCGCCGACAGCGCGGCCACGTCGGCCGGGTTCTGCGTCGCGACGAGTTCCGCCACCGTCTTCGAGAATGCGAGGAAGTCGTCGTTCTTCGCGACGAAGTCGGTTTCGCAGTTCAGTTCGACCAGCGCGCCTGCGTTGCCGCCGACGAACGATGCGACGACGCCTTCTGCCGTCACGCGCGATGCGGCCTTGCTCGCCTTGTTGCCGAGCTTGACGCGCAGCAGTTCTTCAGCCTTGGCCAGATCGCCGTCGGCTTCCGTCAGCGCCTTCTTGCACTCCATCATCGGTGCGTCGGTCTTCGCGCGCAGTTCTGCCACCATGCTTGCGGTAATTGCCGCCATCATTCGCTCCTTGAGTCTGTATTCACAACGCCGCCCGCTTGGACGCGAACGGCCGAGATTCGTTTCCGGACCCGCGCCGATTCTGCGCGATCAGGTCCGGCGCACAAGCTTAAAAAAAGGGGGCCTGTTGAGAGCCCCCTTTTTGCGCCGGCTCGGGGCCAGTTACGCGTTTTCCTCGACGTACTCGTCGTCGCCGCGTGCGGCCTGGACCACTTCGTTGACCGCGTTCGCGCGACCTTCGAGGATCGCGTCGGCCACGCCTTCGGCGTACAGCGCGACTGCCTTGCTCGAGTCGTCGTTACCCGGGATCACGTAATCCACACCTTCCGGCGAGTGGTTCGTATCGACCACGGCGATGACCGGCACGCCCAGCTTGTTCGCTTCCGTGACGGCAATCTTGTGGTAGCCGACGTCGACGACGAAAATTGCGTCCGGAATGCCGCCCATGTCCTTCACGCCGCCGATCGACTTCTGCAGCTTGGCGATTTCGCGTTCGAACAGCAGCGCTTCCTTCTTGCTCATCTTCTCGGTTTCGCCCGATTCGACTGCCGCTTCCATGTCCTTCAGGCGCTTGATCGATACCTTCAGCGTCTTGAAGTTGGTCATCATGCCGCCGAGCCAGCGTGCGTTGACGTACGGCATGCCCGCACGTTGCGCTTCCTGGGCGATCGTGTCACGCGACTGGCGCTTCGTGCCGACGAACAGGATCGTGCCGCGGTTCGCTGCCAGCTGGCGCACGTACTTCTGTGCGTCCGTGAACATCGGCAGCGTCTTTTCGAGGTTGATGATGTGAATCTTGTTGCGGTGACCGAAAATGAACGGAGCCATCTTCGGGTTCCAGAAGCGCGTCTGGTGACCGAAGTGGACACCCGCTTCCAGCATTTGGCGCATCGTAACTGCCATGTAAATTCTCCACGAGGGTTGGGTCTTAAGCCGGCTGCCGTACCGCCGCGCGAACCCGCCTCGAAGGACGTGAATTCCGCACGAACGGCACCCTGGTTGCGCCGGCTTGCGATTCGGCACGTGCAAAACGCCCGTGCCGTAAGCCTGTCACCGCGATGCCACCCCAAAATGGGGCACAACGGCAAATTTGGATGTCGACTTAGCCAAAGAGTATAGCACGCGGATTTGTCGTCCCTCAAGTCGCGCGGCACTTTCGCCTGCCGCGCGGCAGCGGGTCGGACAATCCGCGAAAACCCGCATCCGCGCGGCCGGCAGGGGCTGCGAGGCCCGCCATAAGGTGCGATAATCCGTCAATTCACCGCATTCCAGGCATACCTCGATGGCTATTACGCTCAAAAACGAACACGATATCGCGGAGATGCGCGTCGCCTGCCGTCTCGCGAGCGAAGTGCTCGACTTCATCACGCCGCACGTCGTCGCGGGCGTCACGACCGCCGAACTCGACCGTCTCTGCCACGAGTTCATGCTCAACGAGCAAGGCACGATCCCCGCGCCGCTGAACTACCAGCCGCCCGGCTATCCGCCGTACCCGAAGGCCACCTGCATTTCGGTCAACGACGTGATCTGCCACGGCATTCCCGGCGAGAAGGTGATCAAGAACGGCGACGCGCTGAACATCGACATCACCGTGATCAAGAACGGCTACTTCGGCGACACCAGCCGGATGTTCATCGTCGGCGAGGGTTCGATCCTCGCGAAGCGCCTCGTGCAGACCACCTACGAATGCATGTGGCTCGGCATCGACCAGGTCAAGCCCGGCGCGCACCTCGGCGACATCGGCTACGCGATCCAGAAGCACGCGGAAGCACAGGGCTACAGCGTCGTGCGCGAATACTGCGGCCACGGCATCGGCACGGTGTTCCACGAGGATCCGCAGGTCGTCCACTACGGTCGCCCGGGCACCGGCATCGAACTGAAGGCCGGAATGATCTTCACGATCGAGCCGATGATCAACGCCGGCAAGCGCGACATCCGCACGATGCCCGACCAGTGGACGGTCAAGACGCGCGACCGCAGCCTGTCCGCGCAATGGGAGCACACGGTGCTCGTCACCGAAACCGGCCACGAAGTACTGACCGTGTCGGCCGGCACGCCGGCGCGCCCCGTGTTCGCGCAACCGGCCGCCGCCGTCTGAGCGCCGTCGCGCCAGCCCGCCCCACCCCGCACCTGAACGGCCGCCCATGAGCGCTCACGCTGCCCCCTCGCCCGAAGCGCTGTCGCGGCGCGCCGAATTCAAGGCCGCCAAGACGGAGATGCTGGAGCGCTTTCGCCACGCGGCGAACGTCGCGTCGCTGATGCACGCGCTGTCGAAACTCACCGACGATGCATTGAAGCGCGTGTGGGACGAATGCGGGCTGCCCGCGACGCTCGCGCTCGTCGCCGTCGGCGGGTACGGGCGCGGCGAGCTCGCGCCCTATTCCGACGTCGACATCCTCGTGCTGCTGCCGGATGCGCACGACGCGGCGCTCGACGCGCGCATCGAGCGCTTCATCGGAATGGCGTGGGATCTCGGCCTCGAGATCGGCAGCAGCGTGCGCACGGTCGCGCAGTGCATCGAGGAGGCGTCGCAGGACGTCACGGTGCAGACCTCGCTGCTGGAAGCGCGCCGCATCGTCGGCAGCACCGCGCTGTTCGAACGCTTCACCGTGCGCTACCACGAAGCGCTCGACGCCCGCGCGTTCTTCACCGCGAAGGTGCTCGAGATGCGTCAGCGCCACGCGAAGTTCCAGGACACGCCGTACAGCCTCGAACCGAACGTGAAGGAAAGCCCCGGCGGGCTGCGCGACCTGCAGACGATCCTGTGGATCGCGCGTGCGGCCGGCTTCGGCAGCAGCTGGCGCGAACTCGACACGCGCGGCCTCATCACCGACCGCGAAGCGCGCGAGCTGCGCCGCAACGAAGGCTTCCTGAAGACGCTGCGCGCACGGCTGCACGTGATCGCCGGGCGCCGCCAGGACATGCTCGTGTTCGACCTGCAGACGCAGGCCGCCGAGAGCTTCGGCTATCAGCCGACGCAGGCCAAGCGCGCGAGCGAGCAGCTGATGCGCCGCTACTACTGGGCCGCGAAAGCCGTCACGCAGCTCGCAACGATCCTGATCCAGAACATCGAGGCGCAGCTGTTCCCCGCGACGAGCGGCATCACGCGCGTGCTGTCGGCCGATCGCTTCGTCGAGAAACAGGGGATGCTCGAGATCGTCGACGACGGCGTGTTCGAGCGCCATCCCGACGCGATCCTCGAAGCGTTCCTGCTGTATGAGACGACCCGCGGCGTGAAGGGCCTGTCCGCCCGCACGCTGCGCGCGCTGTACAACTCGCGCGAAATCATGAACAACGCGTGGCGCCGCGATCCGCAGAACCGCGCCACGTTCATGCGGATCCTGCAGCAGCCCGAAGGCATCACGCACGCGTTCCGGCTGATGAACCAGACGAGCGTGCTCGGCCGCTACCTGCTGAACTTCCGCCGCATCGTCGGCCAGATGCAGCACGACCTGTATCACGTGTACACGGTCGACCAGCACATTCTGATGGTGCTGCGCAACATCCGCCGCTTCGCGGTGGCCGAACATGCGCACGAATACCCGTTCTGCAGCCAGCTGATCGGCAACTTCGAGCGCCCGTGGGTGCTGTATGTCGCGGCGCTGTTCCACGACATCGCGAAGGGCCGCGGCGGCGATCACTCGACGCTCGGGATGGCCGACGCGCGGCGCTTCTGCCGCGAGCACGGCATCGCCGGCGACGACGCGGCGCTGATCGTGTGGCTCGTCCAGCATCACCTGACGATGAGCCAGGTCGCGCAAAAACAGGACACGAGCGACCCCGAGGTCATCAAGCGCTTCGCCGAGGTCGTCGGCAATGAACGATATCTCACCGCGCTCTACCTGCTGACCGTCGCCGATATCCGCGGCACGAGCCCGAAGGTGTGGAACACGTGGAAGGGCAAGCTGCTCGAGGATCTGTACCGCATCACGCTCGCGGTGCTCGGCGGCGCGAACCCCGACGCGCATTCGGAGCTGAAGTCGCGGCAGGAGCAGGCGCTCGCGCTGCTGCGCCTGGAAACCGTGCCCGACGACGCGCACCGCGCGTTGTGGGATCAGCTCGACGTCGGCTTCTTCCTGCGTCACGACGCGGCCGACATCGCGTGGCAGACGCGCGTGCTGTACCGGCACGTGAACGCCGAAACCGCGATCGTCCGCGCGCGGCCGTCGCCGATCGGCGACGCGCTGCAGGTGCTCGTGTACGTGAAGGATCGCGCCGACCTGTTCGCGGGCATCTGCGCGTATTTCGACCGCAACGGGCTGTCGGTGCTCGATGCGCGCGTCAGCACGACGCGGCACGGCTATGCGCTCGACAACTTCATCGTCACGCAGACCGAACGCGACGTGCGTTACCGCGACATCGCGAATCTCGTCGAGCAGCAGCTCGCGACCCGGCTCGCCGAAACCGCATCGCTGCCGGAGCCGTCGAAGGGCCGCCTGTCGAGGCTGTCCCGGACGTTTCCGATCACGCCGCGCGTCGACCTGCGGGCCGACGAGCGTGGTCAGTACTACATCCTGTCCGTGTCCGCCAACGACCGGCCGGGCCTTCTTTATTCGATCGCGCGCGTACTCGCCGAACATCGGATCGGCGTCCATGCGGCGCGGATCAATACACTCGGCGAGCGCGTCGAAGACATCTTCCTGCTCGCGGGCGCCGGCCTGTCCGACAACCGCCTGCAGATCCAGCTCGAAACCGAATTGCTGCGTGCGATCGCAGTCTGAATGAATCCCAGCGTTTATGCGCACCAAATTAACCGTCAAGAATCCGAAGCCGGCGTCGCCGACTCGCGCCCCTGTCCGCTCCGGCAGCCTCGTCGCCCGCAAGGCGGTGCGCCCCGCCGCGCCGCCCGCGGGGGACAAGCCCGCCCGCCCGAAGAAGGCGCCCGCGGCCCCCGCCGCCGGCGAGCGCTCGTTCAAGCCGCGCGCTGCGGCCGGCGCCGATCGTCCGGGCGCGGATCGCGCACCGGCCAAGCGCCCACCGCGTGACGGCGGTGCCGAGCGCGGCGCGCGCGCGCCGTATCGCGACAATGCGGCCGGCGAAGGTGCGAAGCGCAGCTTCGGCGATCGGCGTACGTCGTCGGATCGCCCGCCCCGTCGTAACGATGACGATGCGCGGCCGCGTCGTGCCGGTGCCGACGATGGCAAGCGCCCTTCCTACCGCGACAACGCAACCGGCGAAGGCGCGAAGCGCAGCTTCGGCGATCGGCGTACGTCGTCGGATCGCCCGCCCCGCCGCGATGACGATGCACGTCCGCGTCGCACCGGTGGCGACGAAGGCAAGCGCCCGTCCTACCGCGACAACGCAACCGGCGAAGGTGCAAAGCGCAGTTTTGGCGATCGACGCACATCGTCCGATCGACCGGCTCGCCGCGATGACGATACGCGTCCGCGTCGCGCGGGTGGCGACGAAGGCAAGCGCCCGTCCTATCGCGACAACGCGGCCGGCGAAGGCGCGAAACGCAGCTATGGCGACCGCCGTCCGTCGTCCGATCGCCCGCCCCGCCGTGATGACGACACGCGTCCGCGCCGTGCAGCAGGCGGCGACGACAGCAAGCGTCCGTCCTACCGCGACAAGCCCGATGGCGACGGCGCGAAGCGCAGCAGTTTTGGCGATCGCCGCACGTCGTCGGACCGGCCGCCGCGCCGCAGCGACGACGATGCACGTCCGCGCCGTGCAGCAGGTGGCGACGACAGCAAGCGCCCGTCCTACCGCGACAAGCCCGCCGGCGATGGCGCGAAGCGCAGCTTCGGCGACCGTCCGGGCCGCCCCGCGCGCGACGGCGAGCGCCGTTCGTTCGGCGCGGTAAAGACCGCCCAACCCGTCAAGCGCGCGGCGGCCGACGTTGACTACGGCGACGAAACGGGCCTGATGCGCCTGTCGAAGCGGATGTCCGAACTCGGCATGTGCTCGCGCCGCGAAGCCGACGAATGGATCGAAAAGGGCTGGGTGCTCGTCGACGGCGAACGCATCGACACGCTCGGCACCAAGGTGCGCGCCGACCAGAAGATCGAGATCGACGAGCGTGCGAGCGCCGCGCAGGCCGCGCAAGTGACGATCCTGCTGCACAAGCCGGTCGGCTACGTGTCGGGCCAGGCGGAAGACGGCTACGAGCCCGCGGCCGTGCTGATCACGCGCGCGAACCGCTGGAGCGGCGACCATTCGCCGGTGCGCTTCTCGCCGCAACACCTGCATGCACTCGCACCGGCCGGCCGTCTCGACATCGACTCCACCGGCCTGCTCGTGCTGACGCAGAATGGCGTGATCGCGAAGCAGTTGATCGGCGAACAGTCGGACATCGACAAGGAATATCTGGTGCGCGTGCGCTTCGGCGAACGACTGATCGACATCGACCAGCACTTCCCGGCGGAATCGCTCGCGAAGCTGCGCCACGGCCTCGAGCTCGACGGCGTCGCGCTGAAGCCCGCGCTGGTGAGCTGGCAGAACGGCGAGCAGTTGCGCTTCGTGCTGCGCGAAGGCAAGAAGCGCCAGATCCGCCGTATGTGCGAACTGGTCGGCCTCGACGTGATCGGCCTGAAACGCGTGCGGATGGGTCGCGTGATGCTCGGCGCGCTGCCGCAAGGCCAATGGCGCTATCTGTCCGCCGACGAGACGTTCTGACCTCAGGCGCACCCGGTGCGCGAGCCAATGAAAAAGCCCGCTCAAGCGGGCTTTTTCTTTTCCGCGGAAGCGCGGACGATCAGTCGTCGTCGGCCGGATCGAGCCCGGGGAACAGCACCTCGGTGAAACCAAAGCGCGTGAAATCGGTGATCCGCATCGGATACAGCTTGCCGATCAGGTGATCGTACTCATGCTGGACCACGCGCGCGTGGAACCCCTCGGCGACGCGATCGATCTTCTGGCCGAACTGGTCGAAGCCGCTGTAGCGCACCTTCGCGTAGCGGCTGACGACGCCGCGCATGCCCGGCACCGACAGGCAGCCTTCCCAGCCCTCTTCCATGTCCGGCGGCAGGTACTCGACCTTCGGGTTGATCAGTACGGTCTCCGGCACCGGCGGTGCGTCCGGGTAGCGGTTGTTGTTGCCGAAGCCGAAGATGATGATCTGCAGCCCGATGCCGATCTGTGGCGCAGCGAGCCCGGCGCCGTTCGCGTGGTGCATCGTCTCGAACATGTCCGCGACGATCTCGTGCAGTTCGGGTGTATCGAACCGCTCGACCGGCTGGGCGATTTCGAGCAGGCGCGGATCGCCCATCTTCAGGATCTCGCGAATCATGGCGTATTGCCCTCCAGGAGTTGGTGCAGACCGTCTTCGTCCAGCACGGGGATGCCGAGTTCCTCGGCCTTCGCGAGCTTGCTGCCGGCTTCGGCGCCCGCGACCACGTAATCCGTCTTCTTCGATACCGAACCGGCCACCTTGGCGCCGGCCGCTTCGAGCATCTCCTTCGCCGCATCGCGCGTGAGATTCGGCAGCGTGCCCGTCAGCACGACCGTCTTGCCGGCCAGCACGCCCTGCGGCGCCTTCGGCGCGGGCGGCCCTTCCGGCCACGTGACCTTGCCCGGCGCGCGCAACTGCTCGATCACCGTGCGGTTGTGCTCTTCCGCGAAGAACTGGTGGATTGACTCGGCGACGATCGGCCCGACGTCGTTCACTTCGAGCAGTTCCTCGATCGACGCGTCCATGATCGGCGTCAGCGAGCCGAAATGCTTCGCGAGATCCTTCGCGGTCGATTCGCCGACGTGGCGGATGCCGAGCCCGTAGATGAAGCGCGCGAGCGTCGTATGCTTGGCCTTCTCGAGCGAGTCGAGCAGGTTCTGCGCGGACTTCTCGGCAAACCGGTCGAGCTCGGCCAGCGTCGCGAAACCGAGATTGAACAGGTCGGCCGGCGTGCGCACGAGATTCAGTTCAACCAGTTGGTCGATGATCTTCTCGCCGAGGCCGTCGATGTCGAGCGCCCGGCGCTGCGCGAAATGCCACAGCGCCTGCTTGCGCTGCGCCGGGCAGAACAGCCCGCCCGTGCAGCGAGCGATCGCCTCGTCCGGCAGGCGCTCGATCTTCGAGCCGCACACCGGGCATTCGGTCGGCATCACGAATTCGGCCGCATCCGCCGGGCGCCGGTCGAGCAGCGCGCCGACGACTTCCGGAATCACGTCGCCCGCGCGGCGCACGATCACGGTGTCGCCGATCCGGATGTCCTTGCGGCGCACTTCGTCCTCGTTGTGCAGCGTCGCATTGGTCACGGTCGCACCACCGACGAACACCGGCTCGAGACGCGCGACCGGCGTGATCGCACCGGTGCGGCCGACCTGCACGTCGATCGCGACGAGCTTCGTCAGCGCTTCCTGCGCGGGGAACTTGTGCGCAAGCGCGAAGCGCGGCGCACGCGACACGAAGCCGAGCCGCTCCTGCTCGTCGCGCCGGTTGACCTTGTAGACGACGCCGTCGATGTCGTACGGCAGCGACTCGCGCTTCTCGCCGACCTTGCGGAAGAAGTCCAGCAAGCCTTCGGCGCCGTGCACGACCGCGCGCTCGCGGTTCACCGGCAGGCCGAGCGACTCGTACCAGTCGAGCAGCGCGCTGTGCGTGTCGGGCATCGCAGCGCCTTCTAGCACACCGATCCCATATGCGAAAAACGACAACGTGCGTTTCGCAGTAACTCTCGAGTCCAGTTGCCGTAGACTTCCTGCGGCAGCATTTCGTGGGTTAACAAACTCCTTCAACCCGTCCTCACGCTGACGAGCGTTCACACGATCAAAATCCTTCTTCAGCATTAGAACTTCGCCGCGAATATCGAGGATCGCTGGAGGAGATTCACATTTGAGTTTTAGGGGAATCGAGCGAACCGTTCGGATATTGTCCGTAACATCCTCCCCCACTTCTCCATCACCACGGGTTGCTGCCTGCATGAAATAGCCATTCTCATACCGAAGAGAAATAGCTAACCCATCAAACTTTAGTTCACATGCATATTCAACAGGGTCGACAGGTGTACCTGCCAAGTCAACTGCTGCCTTTGCTAGCGTCGTAGATACACGTTTATCGAATGCGATCACGTCATCATCGGAAAATCCGTTGTTGAGTGACAACATGGGGACTTCGTGCCGAACAAATGTAGCTCCGCGAGCTACTTCCCCTCCGACCCGTCGCGTCGGCGAGTCTCGAGTAACTAACTCAGGATGGTCGGCCTCAATTTGCTGCAGCTCGCGGAACAGCCGGTCGTATTCGGCGTCGGGCAGATCCGGCTGATCGAGCACGTAATAGGCGTAGTTCGCCCGCTCGAGTTGGTCGCGCAGCCACGCGGCGCGCGCGTCGGGCTGGCTGGCTGGCGGTTCGGCTTGGGTTCGGGCCATGCTGGCGGCAGAGTCGTTCTGAAAAATCGGATGCCCGATTATCTCAGTTTGACGCCGCGGCGGGGCACGCAATGCGGGCCGGATGCCGTGCTGCAGCGCACACGAAACGGGGCGCGCCGCAGCGACGGACGACGGCGCCAACGACCGTCGCCCGCGCCATCGCGTTACTGGCTGAAGAGGCGGCGCGTGATCGGCGAACCGGCCGGGATGCCGGCTTCCTCGAGCTTCGCGTACAGCTTCATCAGTTGCTGGTCGATCGCGACCAGCGTGGACTCCGGCAGCGGTCGGCGCGAATCGTCGACGACGCGTGCGCCGATCCGCTCGGACAGCGACTTCGCGTAATCGCACATCAGCCGGAACGGCAGGATGTCCTCTTCCGCCACCGGCACGTCGAGCACCAGCGTGATCATGTTGCCGCCCTTGTACGTCAGGTCGTCGCGCAGGAAGTTGGTATCGCCGAACTGCAGCATGAATACCGGGTTCTGCTTCGCGTCGAGCTTCACGAAGCGCGTGCCGTCGCGCGACAGCAGCAGGCCGTCCTGCGACGCCACCGCCTGCACGTAGTTCGCCGACCACGGTGCACCGTCCGACATCACGTTGATCGACAGTTGCGCGTCGCACTGCGCGGCAAACGCGTCGAGCTCGCGCGCCATCGCGACCGTTTCCATCATGTCCGGGAATTCCGGCGCGCCGTCGATCGCGTCCGCGAACTGCTGGACGCCCGTCACGAACTCGGAGAATTCGAGCTCGTTCAGCGCGCCGCTGCGGTTCGCGAGCTGCGCGGCCGCGCGCAGCTCTTCGTAGCGCACGCCGTTCTGCAGCAGCTCCCACTGGCCGCCTTCCGGCTTGCCTTCGATATGCACGGGCTTGCTGCCCGCGCGGCGCAGCCGCTGCGCAACCGGCAGGATCTTGTCGCCCGGCAGCGGGCCGTTGAGGCGGATCGGCACGATGCAGTCGATCCGGCGGTCGACGATCGCAGGCGGCGCCGCCGAGACCGTCGTCGCCGCCGGCATCACCGGTTCGGTCGGCTCGGCCGGTTCGGCCGCCGCATCATGCGTGGCGGCGGGAACCGTGTCTTCACCGGCAACCGGTTCGGCCGATTCGGCCGACGTGTCGACACCCGTCGCCTCGGCCTGCAGGTCGGCCGGCGTATCGGCCGGGGCCGCGCCGCTCGCGGCCCCGCCGAACGTCGGCTCGACGCGCGCGGCATCGGCCGCAGCCGCCGTCGCAGCCGCGACCGGTGCCGCGGGCTCGCGGCGCACCGGCTGACGCACCGGTTCGATGAACGGCAACTCTTCGTCACGCTCGGGGCGGTTCATCGCCTCGGCCGCTTCCTCCGGCATCGGGCGCGGCATCCTGCGCCGCACTTTCGCCCCCTGCCATGCGTTGTAGACCACGACGCCGCCCACCACGACGGCGCCCGCGCCGATCAAACCGAGTGTCAACTCGTCCATGCACGCTCCATCAGCAATTCTTTTTCGTTGGGACCGCGAACGGGCGCTCGTGCGCCGCGCGAACGCGGTCCGGTTTCGTCAAACGTCAATTCTGGGCAAAACCCGCGGCGGTTTCCATGTCCACCGCCACGATCCGCGACACGCCCTGCTCCTGCATCGTCACGCCGATCAGCTGCTGCGCCATTTCCATCGCGATCTTGTTGTGCGAGATGAACAGGAACTGCGTCTTGTCGGACATCGCGCGCACGAGATTCGCGAAACGCTCGGTGTTCGCGTCGTCCAGCGGCGCGTCGACCTCGTCGAGCAGACAGAACGGCGCCGGGTTCAGCTGGAACATCGCGAACACGAGCGCGGTCGCGGTCAGCGCCTTCTCACCGCCCGACAGCAGGTGAATCGTCGCGTTCTTCTTGCCCGGCGGCTGCGCCATCACCTGCACGCCGGCATCGAGAATCTCGTCGCCCGTCATGATCAGCTTCGCCTGCCCGCCGCCGAACAGGCGCGGGAACAGGTCGCTGAAATGACGGTTGACCTCGTCGAAGGTGCCCTGCAGCAGCGTGCGGGTTTCCTGGTCGATCTTGTGGATCGCGTCCTCGAGCGTCGTGATCGCGTCGATCAGGTCGGCCGATTGCGCGTCGAGGAACACCTTGCGCTCGCTCGCGGCCTTCAGCTCGTCGAGCGCGGCCATGTTCACAGGGCCGAGCGCGTTGATCGCGTTGTTCAGGCGCGTGACTTCGCCCTGCAGGTACGAAGGCTTGAGATCCGGCGTCAGCTTCGCGGCCAGCGCGGT
The DNA here is from genome assembly GCF_902832985.1 of Burkholderia sp. BCC0097. NCBI lineage: Bacteria > Pseudomonadati > Pseudomonadota > Betaproteobacteria > Burkholderiales > Burkholderiaceae > Burkholderia > Burkholderia sp. BCC0097. The sequence continues at coordinate 346,143 of NZ_CADFDM010000005.1, read as the reverse complement.
TTCGTCGACCTCGGCAGTCGCCAACTGCTCGGCGAACTGCTCGACGGCCAGGCGCGCGGCCTGCTCCTTCAGCTGCAGTTCGGTGATGCGGTCGCGCAGCGGCTGCAGCGAACGCTCGGCGACGAGCCGCTGCTCGTCCGACGCGCGCAGCTTCGCGGTCAGGTCGTCAAGCTCGATCCGCGCGGCCTGCAGCGCTTCTTCCTTCGCCGCGCGAATTTCGAGCGCGTCCTGCAGGCCCGTGTGCGCGGTCTGCTCGTTGATCGTCTCGAGTTCGGCGCGGGCGTCTTCCAGCGACGCGGCGACGCGCTCGCTCTGCTCGTGCGCGACCTGGATCGTGCGCTTGAGCTCGTCGATCCGGGTCACCGCGTTGCGTGCGGCGAAGCGCGCGTCGTTCGCGCCGCGCTCCAGGTCGCGCGCTTCCTGACGCGCCTGCGTCAGTGATTCGTCCAGCGACTCGAACGCGAGCTGGTTGTCCTCGAAGCGAGCCTGCAGTTCGGCGAGCTCGCCGTCGAAGCGCTCGAAATTCGCTTCCGACTCCGCGCGCAGCGCACGCTGCTCCTCGATCTGCGCGCCGATTTCCTCGAGTTCCTCGCGGATCTGCGTGCTGCGCTGCGTATAGCGTTCGTGCGCCTGGGCGAGCTTGAGCACGTCCATCTGCAGCGCATGCACGCGCTGCGTCGCCCGTTCGGCCTGCGCGCGCACGTCGCCGAGCGCCTGCGTGGCCTGCGTGTGCGCGGCTTCTGCCCGCACGGCAGCCGTGCGCGCCTCGTCGGCGAGCAGCGCCTGCGCGCGCACCTGGCGCGCCAGGTTTTCGATTTCCTGCTGGCGGGCCAGCATCCCGGCCTGCTCCGAATCGGCGGCGTACAGCTGCACGCCGACGCGCGTGACGATATGGCCGGCCTTGACGACGAACGCACCGCCTGCGGGCAACTGGGCGCGCGTCGCGAGCGCCTGCGCGACGTCGTCGGCCACGTACACGCTGCCGAGCCAGTCGTTCAGCACCGCGCGAATGCCCGCGTCATCGATGCGCACGAGCGACAGCACCGGCCGCAGCCCGGCCACCGCGGCGGGCGGCTCACCGGCCGCCGGCGGCGCGTAGAACGCGAGCTTCGCGGGCGGCGCATCGGTCGCGAATGCCTTCACCCAGTCGAGATTCGATACTTCGAGCGCGGCGAGACGCTCGCGCAACACGGCCTCGAGCGCCGCTTCCCAGCCGGCCTCGACGTGCAGCTTCTTCCACAGACGCGGCAGCGCGCCGAGCTCGTGCTTGTCGAGCCACGGTTGCACCTTGCCTTCGGTCTGCACGTTTTCCTGCAACTGCTTCAGCGCGGCGAGACGCGCTTCGAGCTGGTGGATCTGCGCGGCTTCGGCCTGCACGCGCTCCTGTGCGGCGCGGCGCTCGCCATCGAGGCGCGGCACCGTTTCCTGCGCGTCGGCCAGGCGGGCCTGCGCTTCGGCGAGAATCTCTTCCTGCTCGGCCAGCTGCATGCGCAGCTCTTCGAGCTGCGTTTCGTCCGGCGCGTCGAGCCCGCCCGCTTCGCTCTTCAGGCGCTCGTGGCGCTGCTGAAGCTGCTGGAGCTGCTGGTCGGCGTTGCGCTGGTGCGCGGCCTCGAGCTTCAGCGACTGCTCGGTCTGCGCGATCCGCGCGCGCTCGTCGTTGAGCTGCGCCTGCGCGTCGCGCCACTTCGCTTCGAGCGCCGGCAGCGCATCGTGCTTCGCGGCCGCGTTGTCTTCGGCGAGCGCGGCCTTCTCGTCGGCCATCGCGCGCGCCTCTTCGGCTTCCTCGAGCTCGTCCTGCGACTTCTCGGCCTGCGCGCGCCACTGCTCGCGCTGCGCGTTCAGCGCGGCGATCTGCGCCTGCACGCGATTGCGCGATTCGACGATGAACTTGATCTCGGCTTCGAGGCGGCTCACCTCGGCGTTCGCCTCGTAGAGCGCACCCTGCGCGCCCTGCATCGCGTCGCTCGCCGAATAGTGCGCGACCCGCAGCGTCTCGAGCTGCGCCTCGACTTCGCGCAGTTTCGCCGTCTGCGCCTCGAGGTCGATCTGCGCCTGCTCGATCGCGCGCTGCTGCTTCTGTTGCTCGCCGGCGGCCTCGTTCTTGCGCAGCAGCCACAACAGGCGCTGCTTCTCCTCGCCGTCGGCGACGAGTTCCTTGTACTTGGTCGCGACCACCGCCTGCGCCTCGAGCTTTTCGAGGTTCGCACCGAGTTCGCGCACGATGTCCTCGACGCGCGTCAGGTTCTCGCGCGTGTCGTGCAGGCGGTTCTCGGTTTCGCGGCGGCGTTCCTTGTACTTCGACACGCCGGCGGCTTCCTCGAGGAACACGCGCAGCTCTTCCGGCTTCGCCTCGATGATCCGCGCGATCATGCCCTGCCCGATGATCGCGTACGCGCGCGGGCCGAGGCCGGTGCCGAGGAAGATGTCCTGGATGTCGCGGCGGCGCGCCGGCAGGTTGTTGATGTAGTAGCTCGACGTGCCGTCGCGCGTCAGCACGCGCTTCACGGCGATCTCGCCGTACTGGCCCCACTGCCCGGCCGCGCGGCCGTCGGAGTTGTCGAAGATCAGTTCGACGCTGGCCCGGCTGCCGGGCTTGCGGGCGGTCGAACCGTTGAAGATCACGTCCTGCATCGATTCGCCGCGCAGCTCGGAGGCGCGCGACTCGCCGAGCACCCAGCGCACGGCATCGATGATGTTGGACTTGCCGCATCCGTTCGGGCCGACCACGCCGACAAGCTGGCCCGGAACCTGGAAATGCGTGGGATCGACGAAGGATTTGAAGCCAGCGAGTTTGATCGAGCTCAGACGCACGGCGGTATCGGATGTGAAGAAGGTGTGAAACGGACGGGGCCGCACGGCGCGGGGCCGGAGAGCCCCTGCGCGCGACGCGCCCCGGAATTCAAAAACGGGGCCGCGCGCATCCAGCGTTGGGCCCCGCAAACGGCTTCCATCATACCATCGCGCGTGCGCCGTCCCGACCGTCGCCGGGTTTGTCCGGTGCCGGCGCGGCACGATGGACCCGGCTCGACAGCAACGTCGCGAGCACGATGCACGCGCCACCCGCCCACTCGCGCGCGCTCGGCAGCTCGTTCGCGAACACCCACGCCGACAGCGCGGTGATCACGATCTCGAACAGCATGATGATCGACGCGCGGTTCGCCGGCACGCGCGCGAGACCGTACTGCACGAGCAGGTTGTTCGACGCCATCGTCACGCCGATCGCCGCGATGATCAGTGCGGCCACGCCCAGCTGGCCGCTCGCCGGCGCGGCCGGCAGCCCCTCGAACAGCGACGCGATCGCGCCGAACACGGCCGCGCCGCCGAACAGCGTCGCGGTGCGCATTTCCGCGCGCATGTCCGGCAGCTCGCGGCTCGCCTTGATCACCAGCACGTTGCTCATCGCGAAGCTCAGCCCGGCCGCGAGGCCGGCCCATTCGGCCGGGTTGGCCGGCAGCGGCAAACCGAGCGCCGGCGACCACAGCATCAGCATCGCGCCGCCGATCGACAGCGCCGCGAGCCCCGCGCCGGCCCAGGTCAGCCGTTCGCGCAGCAAAAAGTGCGCGTAGATGGCGGTCCACGCCGGCGTCAGGTAGAACAGCAGCATCACGCGCAGCACCTCGCCGTGGATCGTGCCCCATACGAACCCGAGATTCGTCACGCCGGCCGTCACCGCGATGCCCGGCAGCACCCAGTGCCAGCGCAGGGTCGCGATCGTGCGGTGCCGCGCGACGATCACGAACAGGAATGCGACGAGGCTCGTCAGCGCGCTGGCCAGCGTGCCCGTCACGCCGAGCGACGCGAGGATCCGCAGCGGATACCAGATCAGGCCCCATACCGACGCGCCGATTAGGATGGCCAGCGTCGGCAGGCTGCCGCGTACCGCGTTGTTCATTTGCTTCGATACCCTTTATTCGACCGGCCCGGCCGCCGTTCCAGCAGGCCGTGGCCGCATTCCGTCACGCTATAATCGTCCGTTGCGAGCCGCGCGCCCCGGCGCCCGTTCGCAGCCGCGCGGCGCGCCCGCCGCATCTTTCGCTCCAACCGGCCGCGATGGCCGCTTCGCCCGTGAACCCTCGACTCGACTCGCTTCAGCCCTACCCCTTCGAAAAGCTGCGCGCCCTGTTCAAGGACGTGACGCCTTCCGGCGACCTCAAACCGATCAGCTTCGGCATCGGCGAGCCCAAACACGCGACGCCGGCGCTGATCCGCGATGCCGTGGTGGCCGCGCTCGACGGCCTCGCGTCGTACCCGGCCACGGCCGGCTCGGACGCGCTGCGCACGTCGATCGCGCGCTGGCTCGAACACCGCTACGGATTGCCGGCGATCGATCCGGCCACGCAGGTGCTGCCGGTGTCGGGCTCGCGCGAAGCGCTGTTCTCGCTCGCGCAGACGGTAATCGATGCACGGCCGTCCGCGGACGGCAAGAAGGCGATCGTACTCTGTCCGAATCCTTTCTATCAAATTTACGAAGGCGCGGCGCTGCTCGCCGGTGCCGAACCCTATTTCGCGAACAGCGACCCGGCCCGCAACTTCGCGTGCGACTATGCGGCCGTGCCCGACGACGTGTGGGCGCGCACGCAGCTGCTGTACGTGTGCTCGCCGGGCAACCCGACCGGCGCCGTGCTGACGCTCGACGACTGGCGCGAGCTGTTCGCGCTGTCGGACCGCCACGATTTCGTGATCGCGTCCGACGAGTGCTATTCCGAAATCTATTTCGACGAAGCGGCGCCCCCGCTCGGCGGCCTCGAGGCCGCGCAGCGCCTGGGCCGCGGCTTCGAGCGGCTCGTGATGCTCTCCAGCCTGTCGAAGCGCTCGAACGTGCCGGGCATGCGCTCGGGATTCGTCGCCGGGGACGCCGCGCTGCTGAAGCAATTCCTGCTGTACCGCACGTATCACGGCGCCGCGCTGTCGCCGGTCTGGCAGCACGCGAGCATCGCCGCGTGGAACGACGAGGCGCACGTGCGCGAGAACCGCGCGCTGTACGTGCAGAAGTTCAACACGGTCACGCCGATGCTCGCCGACGTGATCGACGTGAAACTGCCCGACGCCGCGTTCTACCTGTGGGCCAACGTCGCGCGCACCGGTCTGTCGGACACCGAGTTCGCCCGCCGCCTGTACGCCGACTATAATGTGACGGTTCTGCCCGGCTCGTATCTGGCGCGCGATGCGCACGGCACGAACCCGGGCCGCGATTTCATCCGGATCGCGCTCGTCGCGGGCACCCCCGAATGCGTCGAGGGCGCGCAACGCATCGTCGATTTCTGCCGCGCTCTCGCGCGGTAAGACGTCCATCCCGATCAATTCCATCCATCTCCTGCGAAAACGAACATGTCGCAACAACTTCAGCAAATCATCGATACCGCCTGGGAAAACCGCGCCGAGCTGTCGCCGAAGGCCGCGCCCGCCGACGTCCGCGAAGCCGTCGCTCACGCGATCGAGCAGCTCGACAAGGGCGCACTGCGCGTCGCCGAGAAAATCGACGGCAACTGGACGGTCCACCAGTGGCTGAAGAAGGCCGTGCTGCTGTCGTTCCGCCTGGAGGACAACGCGCCGATGCCGGCCGGCGGCTATTCGCAGTTCTACGACAAGGTGCCGTCGAAGTTCGCGAACTACACGGCCGAAGACTTCGCCGCGGGCGGCTTCCGCGTCGTGCCGCCCGCCATCGCGCGCCGCGGCTCGTTCATCGCGAAGAACGTCGTGCTGATGCCGTCGTACACCAACATCGGCGCGTACGTCGACGAAGGCACGATGGTCGACACGTGGGCGACGGTCGGTTCGTGCGCGCAGATCGGCAAGAACGTGCACCTGTCGGGCGGCGTCGGCATCGGCGGCGTGCTCGAGCCGCTGCAGGCGAACCCGGTCATCATCGAGGACAACTGCTTCATCGGCGCGCGCTCGGAAGTCGTCGAAGGCGTGATCGTCGAGGAAAACTCGGTGATCTCGATGGGCGTGTACCTCGGCCAGAGCACGAAGATCTACGATCGCGAGACGGGCGAAGTCAGCTACGGCCGCATCCCGGCCGGCTCGGTCGTCGTCGCCGGCAACCTGCCGTCGAAGGACGGCTCGCACAGCCTGTACTGCGCGGTGATCGTCAAGAAGGTCGACGCGAAGACGCGTGCGAAGGTCGGCCTGAACGAGCTGCTGCGAGGCGACTGATGGCGAAGCCGCACACCGTGGTCGTCTACGGCATTCCGAACTGCGACACCGTGAAGAAGGCCCGCGTGTGGCTCGACGATCACGGCGTCGAATTCGAGTTCCACGATTTCAAGAAGCTCGGCGTCAGCGCGCCGCTGATCGAAGACTGGCTGAAGGACGTGTCGCTCGACGCGCTCGTGAACAAGCGCGGCACCACGTGGCGCGGCCTGGACGACGCGATGAAGGCGGCTGCCGAAACGAAGACCGGCGCGGTCGCGCTGATGATCCACAAGCCGTCGGTCATCAAGCGCCCCGTGCTCGTCGTCAATGGCCGCGTGAAATCGCTCGGCTTCGTGGCCGATCAATACGCGGCGCTGTTTGCCGCATAGGGTCGCCCGCGCTGCGCCTGCGGGCGTAGCCCGCGCCCTGTCGCTGCCGGCCACCGCGCCGGCATTTTTTATCGAAAGTGGTCCGAACCATGTCCGCCACCCTAGCCCTTACCGAACAGCTGATCGCCCGTGCGTCCGTGACGCCCGACGACCAGCACTGCCAGCAGATCATGACCGAGCGCCTCGCCGCGCTGGGCTTCGAATGCGAGACCATCGCGTCGCACGGCGTGACCAACCTGTGGGCCGTCAAGCGCGGCACCGACGGCCGCGACGGCAAGCTGCTCGCGTTCGCGGGCCACACCGACGTCGTGCCGACCGGCCCGCTCGAACAGTGGACCTCGCCGCCGTTCATCCCCGCCCACCGCGACGGCAAGCTATACGGCCGCGGCGCGGCCGACATGAAGACGTCGCTCGCGGCGTTCGTCGTCGCCTCCGAGGAATTCGTCGCGGCCCATCCCGACCACCGTGGCGCGATCGCGTTCCTGATCACGAGCGACGAGGAAGGCCCGGCCACCGACGGCACCGTGAAGGTCGTCGAGCTGCTGCAGGAGCGCGGCGAACGCCTCGACTACTGCATCGTCGGCGAGCCGACGTCGACGGCCGAGCTTGGCGACGTCGTCAAGAACGGCCGCCGCGGCTCAATGTCCGGCGAACTCGTCGTCAAGGGCGTGCAAGGCCACATCGCGTATCCGCACCTCGCGAAGAACCCGATCCACCTGCTCGCGCCGGCGCTCGCCGAGCTCGCCGCCGAGCAATGGGACGCCGGCAACGAATACTTCCCGCCGACCACCTGGCAGGTGTCGAACCTGCACGCCGGCACCGGCGCGACCAACGTGATCCCCGGCCACGCCGACCTGCTGTTCAACTTCCGCTTCTCGACCGCGAGCACCGTCGAAGGCCTGCAGGCCCGCGTGCACGCGATCCTCGACAAGCATGGCCTCGAATACACGCTGAAGTGGTCGGTGAGCGGCCTGCCGTTCCTCACGCCGCGCGGCGAACTGTCGGGTGCGCTGGAAAACGCGATCCGCATCGAGACCGGCATCACGACCGAGCTGTCGACGACGGGCGGTACGTCGGATGGCCGCTTCATCGCGCGCATCTGCCCGCAGGTGATCGAGTTCGGGCCGCCGAACGGCAGCATCCACAAGATCGACGAGCACATCGAGGTGCGCTTCGTCGACCCGCTGAAGAACGTGTACCGACGCGTGCTCGAACAACTGATCGCCTGACGGAGCCTCGCATGACGACACCTTTTGCCACAGTCCGCGACCTGCTGCGCTACGCAGTCACGCGCTTCTCGAAAGCGAAGCTCGCGTTCGGTCACGGTTCCGACAACGCGTACGACGAAGCGGCCTACCTCGTGCTGCATACGCTCGACCTGCCGCTCGACACGCTCGAGCCGTTCATGGACGCGCGCCTCTTGCCCGACGAAATCGCGGCCGTGCTCGCCGTGATCGAACGACGCGCGGCCGACCGCGTGCCGGCCGCGTACCTCACGCATGAAGCGTGGATGCATGGCCACCGCTTCTACGTCGACGAACGCGTGATCGTGCCGCGCTCGTTTATCGGTGAACTGCTCGACGACGGGCTGCAGCCGTATGTCGCCGATCCCGAGCAGGTCGGCGCGGTGCTCGAACTGTGCACCGGCTCCGGCTGCCTCGCGATCCTCGCGGCAAGCGCATTCCCGAACGCCGAGATCGACGCGGTCGACCTGTCGGACAAGGCGCTCGAAGTCGCGGAAATCAACGTGCGCGACTACGGCCTCGAGGACCGCATCGGGCTGCACCGCGGCGACCTCTACGCACCGCTGCCCGCGTTCCGCACCGATCCCGACTCGCGCTACGACGTGATCCTGACGAACCCGCCGTACGTGAATGCCGCGTCGATGGCCGCGCTGCCGCCCGAATATCGGCACGAACCGGAGATGGCGCTCGCTGGCGGCGACGACGGGATGGACATCGTGCGACGCATCGTGGCCGAAGCGCACCGCTGGCTGCATGACGACGGCGTGCTCGTCGTCGAGATCGGCAACGAGCGCGAGCACGTCGAAGCGGCATTCGGCGGCCTCGAGCTCACATGGCTGCCCACCAGCGCGGGCGACGACGCCGTGTTCCTGATCCAGGCGTCGGACCTGCCCCGCAAGGGCTGAGCGTTCCGGCCCGCCCGCCGTGCGGCGCACCATTGCGCCGCACGGTTGGGTAAGATGCGCGTAGGCGGCCGCCCGGCCGCACGACTTCGGGCGTCCCCTCGGGCGTCCCGCAGGAGTCCTTTAAGCGCCCATGACCCTCGACTGGCTACATCTCGGCACCCTGATCCTGACCATCCATGTGCTCGGAATCGTCGCGGCGTGCCACGCAATCATGAACACGCGCACGTCGCAAGGCGCGATCGCGTGGGCCGTCTCGCTCACGGCCATGCCGTACCTGACGCTCGTTCCATACCTGTTCCTCGGCCGCAGCAAGTTCTCCGGCTACGTCGACGCCCGGCGCCACGAGCTGGAAATGTTGCGCACGCACACACCGCGTTCGCCGTGGCGCGCGACCGACGCGACCGACGGGCCGGCTGCCGACGCGCTGGGCCAGGCTGCCGTACTCGCGCTCACGCGGCTCGGCGGCATGCCGTTCCTCGGCGGCAATTCGGTACGCACGCTCGTGAACGGCGACGCGACGTTCTCGGCCATCCTGTCGGCGATCGACGGCGCGCGCGACTACGTGCTCGTCCAGTTCTTCATCGTGCGCGACGATGCGCTCGGCCGGATGCTGCGCGACTCGCTGCTCGCACGCGCGGCCGCCGGCGTGCGCTGCTGCCTGCTGTACGACAGCATCGGCAGCTTCGACCTACCGCACAGCTACGTCGACGCACTGCGCCGGGGTGGTGTGGAAGTCCATCCGTTCGCGACCAACCGGAAATTCGTCAACCGCTTCCAGCTGAACTTCCGCAACCATCGCAAGATCGTCGTCGTCGACGGCAATCGCGCGTTCGTCGGCGGCCACAACGTCGGCGTCGAATATCTCGGCGCGAATCCGCGCCTGTCGCCATGGCGCGACACCCACATCGAGATACGCGGCCCCGTGGTGGCGAGCATCCAGTACGTGTTCGCCGAAGACTGGCACTGGGCGACGCAGAAGCTGCCGCCCATCGCGCTGCCGCCGCCCGCGCAGCCCGGCGACGGCATGCACTGCCTCGCGGTGCCGATGGGGCCGGCGGACAAGCAGGAAACCGGCTCGCTGTTCTTCGTCGAATCGATCAACGCCGCCCGCGAGCGGGTGTGGATCACCACGCCGTACCTCGTTCCAGACGAAGCCGTGGTGTCCGCGCTGAAGCTCGCCGTGATGCGCGGCGTCGACGTGCGCATCCTGATCCCGAGCCGGCGCGACCACTATGTCGTGTTCGAGGCGTCGAAGCTTTACGCGCGCGACCTCGTCGATGCGGGCGTGAAGGTGTTCCGCTACCGGCCGGGCTTCCTGCACCAGAAGGTCGTGCTGATCGACCGCGTCGCGGCGGCGATCGGCAGCGCGAATCTCGACAACCGCTCGTTCCGCCTCAATTTCGAGGTCATGGTGCTGACGGTCGACCCGGCATTCGCCGACGAGGTCCAGACGATGCTCGACGCCGACTTCGCGCAGGCGTACGAGGTGGACGCCGACGAATACCGGAAGTCGCCCGCCTGGCGGCGCATCGCGATGCACGTCGCGCGGCTGTTCGCGCCGATCCTGTAACCGCTGCGACGACCGACTCGCCCGCACGATCCGCACCGATGCCGCGCTGCCCCGTCACAGCAGCTTGTCGATGTCTGCGGCGATTTCGTCGGGCTTGGTGGACGGCGCATAGCGCTTGACGATGCGCCCTTCGCGGTCGATCAGGAATTTCGTGAAATTCCACTTGATCGCCTTGAGGCCGAGAATGCCGGGCGCCTCGTCGGTCAGGTAGCGATACAGCGGATGCGCATGGTCGCCCTTCACGTCGATCTTCGCGAACATCGGGAACGTGACGCCGTAGTTGCGCTCGCAGAATGCACCGATCTGCGCGGCGTCGCCCGGCTCCTGCTTGCCGAACTGGTTGCACGGGAAGCCGAGCACGAAGAAGCCGCGCGCCGCGTACTGGTCGTACAGCTTCTGCAGACCCGCGTACTGCGGCGTGAAACCGCACTCGCTCGCGGTATTGACGATCAGCAGCACCTTGCCGCGATACGCGTCGAGCGATACCGGCGCACCGGCGAGCGTCTCCGCGCTGAACGAATACAGGGTGGACATCGGGCACTCCTTTTACGAAACCGATCGACGTGGAGTCTAGGCGAAATTGCGCCGTTGCGGCATCCGCCGAACGGCCGATGCCCGGCGCGACCGGTGCGCGGTCTAGAATAGCGGTTTTGGCCAGTCATTTCCGCCGTGATCCGTTTCAATCAGTTCAGCCTTGCGCGCGGCACCAAGCCGCTGTTCGAGTCGACCTCGTTCGTGCTCAATCCCGGCGAGAAAGCCGGCCTGATCGGCGCGAACGGCGCCGGCAAGTCGACGCTGTTTTCCGTCCTGCGCGGCGAGCTGCATTCCGACGGAGGCGATTTCTCGATGCCGCCGTCGTGGCGGATCGCCCACGTGTCGCAGGAAACGCCCGCGGTCGACCGCTCGGCGCTCGACTACACGCTCGACGGCGATACCGCGCTGCGCGAGATCGAGGCCCGCATCGCCGCCGCGTCGGCCGCGCATGACGGCGCCGCCGAAGCCGACGCGCACGCGGCATTCGCCGATGCCGACGGCTACACCGCGCCGGCCCGCGCCGAAGCGCTGCTGCTCGGCCTGGGCTTCACGCTCGCGCAAACGCGCGAATCCGTCGCGAGCTTCTCCGGCGGCTGGCGCATGCGCCTGAACCTCGCGCAGGCGCTGATGTGCCGCTCCGACCTGCTGCTGCTCGACGAACCGACGAACCACCTCGACCTCGACGCGATCGTCTGGCTCGAGGACTGGCTGCATCGCTACCCCGGCACGCTCGTCGTGATTTCGCACGACCGCGAATTCCTCGATTCGATCTGCAACGTCACGCTGCATCTGGAAAACCGCCAGGTGAAGCGCTACGGCGGCAACTACTCGCAGTTCGAAGTGCTACGCGCGCAGCAACTGGCGCTGCAGCAAAGCGCGTACGAGAAGCAGCAGAAGACGATCGAGCACCTGCAGAGCTTCGTCGACCGCTTCAAGGCCAAGGCGACCAAGGCCAAGCAGGCGCAAAGCCGGATGAAGGCGCTCGAGAAGATGGAGTTGATCGCGCCCGCGCACATCGCGTCGCCGTTCACGTTCGAATTCCGCACGCCTGATGCCGCGCCGAACCCGATGATGGTGATGGAAGACGTCCGCTGCGGCTACCACGCCGACGACGGAACGGACATCCCGATCGTCGAGCGCGTCGCGCTGTCGATCCAGAACGGCCAGCGTATCGGCCTGTTGGGTGCCAATGGCCAGGGCAAGTCGACACTGATCAAGACGCTGGCCGGCACGCTCGCACCGCTGTCGGGGCACGTGCGCGACGGCAAGGGGCTCACGATCGGCTATTTCGCGCAGCACCAGCTCGAAACGCTGCGCGAAGACGATTCGCCGCTCGCGCATCTGGCACGGCTTGCGCCCGACACGCGCGAGCAGGAATTGCGCGACTTCCTCGGCGGCTTCAATTTCTCGGGCGACATGGCGACCAGCCCGGTCGGGCCGTTCTCGGGCGGCGAAAAAGCCCGCCTGGCGCTCGCGCTGATCATCTGGCAGAAGCCGAACCTGCTGCTGCTCGACGAACCGACGAACCACCTCGACCTCGAAACGCGCCACGCGCTGACGATGGCGCTCGCGCAGTTCGAAGGCACGCTGATCCTCGTGTCGCACGATCGTCACCTGCTGCGCGCGACGACCGACCAGTTCATGCTGGTCGCGAAGCACCGGCTGCAGCCGTTCGACGGCGACCTCGACGACTACCGCGACTGGCTGCTGCAGCACGCGGCCGAGCAGCGCGCGGCCGCGAAGGCCGACAGCGCGGCAGCCGCGGGCGCCGATCCGGGCGTCAACCGCAAGGACCAGAAGCGTCAGGCGGCCGAGGAACGCCAGCGGCTGTCGCAGTTGAAGAAGCCGCTGCAGAACCGCATCACGAAGCTCGAAAAGGAAATGGAAGCGCTGCACGCGGAGAAGGCGCGCCTCGACGCGTTCATCGCCGATCCGGCGAGCTACGAAGCGGCGCGCAAGACGGAACTGACCGAAGCGATCCGCAAGCTCGGCGAGGTCACGACCCGGCTCGAGACGGTCGAGGCGGATTGGCTCGCCGTGCAGGAAGAACTCGAGCAGATCGGCTGAACGCGGCCATCGACGCCGAGCGCGTCATCGGCGGCATAGCGCGTGGGGTGTCGACGCCCCGCGAAGCTGCCCGGCCGCATCGGCCCCGGAAACGACGAGGCCGGGCGCGCTGGCCCGGCCTCTTTGCACGGTGTCACGGCTGCGTTCGACGTGGCTGCGTCGGCCGGCCCGTATGCCCCGCCGCACCATCCACTCAGCGGCGCGGCAGCGTGTCGCGCGGCATCTGTTCGTCGTCGCCCATCAAGTGCCGGCGCCCCTTGATCGGCCGGCGGATCGCAGCGGCCACTTCGGCTTCCGTCACGTCCTCGGACACGACCTTGCGCGCCAGCCGCCCTTCTTCGTCGATCCACTCGACGATCCGGCATCCGCCACCCCACGGCTGGCGAATCGGCTCCGACACGCGGCAGCCGCGCAGGTTGTAAAGGCGTCCGCCAGGCGCTTCCCCGTACGATTTCAACATAGGTTCAAGTTCCCTTCGCATTGCGCGGTTCGACAATCCGGCAAAGGATAGGGAAAAGCGATGTCCGGCGGGTTACATCAGCCTACATATTCTTTACAGCGAATTACGCGACAGATCGCCCGGCCCGATACGGCCCGTGCCAGGGGCCGGCCCGCTCATTCAAGATCGCGCACTCGGTCGATCGCCTGCTCGAGCCGCTCGACGGCCATCACGTTCAGCCCTTCGATCGGCTGTTTCGGCGCATTCGCCTTCGGGATCAGCGCGGACGTGAAGCCGAGCTTCGCCGCCTCGCGCAGCCGTTCCTGCCCGCGCGGCGACGGCCGGATCTCGCCCGCCAGCCCCACCTCGCCAAACACGATCAGCCCCTTCGGCAGCGCCTTGTTGCGCATCGACGAGTGAATCGCGAGCAGCACCGCGAGATCGGCGGCCGGCTCGGTGATCTTCACCCCGCCCACCGCATTCAGGAACACGTCCTGGTCGAAGGCCGCGATGCCCGCGTGGCGGTGCAGCACCGCGAGCAGCATCGCGAGCCGGTTCTGCTCGAGGCCGACCGCGAGCCGGCGCGGGTTCGGCACGTGCGCCGTATCGACGAGCGCCTGGATTTCGACGAGCAGCGGGCGCGTGCCTTCCTGCGTGACGAGCACGCACGAACCGGGCACGACCTGCTCGTGCTGCGACAGGAACAGCGCGGACGGATTGGCTACGCCGCGCAGCCCGCGCTCGGTCATCGCGAACACGCCGAGCTCGTTGACCGCGCCGAAACGGTTCTTGAACGCGCGCACGAGCCGGAACGACGAATGCGTGTCGCCTTCGAAGTACAGCACCGTGTCGACGATGTGCTCGAGCACGCGCGGGCCGGCCAGATTGCCCTCCTTCGTCACGTGCCCGACCATGATGATCGCGGTGCCCGACTGTTTCGCGATGCGCGTGAGCTGCGCCGCGCACTCGCGCACCTGCGCGACCGAGCCCGGCGCCGACGTCAGCGCCTCGGAATAGACGGTCTGGATCGAGTCGATGACGGCCACGTCCGGCCGCTCCGAATCGATCGCGGCCTGGATCTTCTCGAGCTGGATCTCGGCGAGCAGCTTCAGTTCGGCCGCCGGCGCGCCGCCGTCGAGCAACGCGAGCCGTTGCGCGCGCAACGCGATCTGCGCGGCCGATTCCTCGCCACTGATATAGAGGGCGCGCCGCTCGTTCGCGATATCCGCGAGCGACTGCAGCAGCAGCGTCGACTTGCCGATGCCCGGATCGCCGCCGATCAGCACGACACCGCCGGGCACCAGCCCGCCGCCCAGCACGCGGTCGAATTCGCCGATGCCGGTGGAGAAGCGCGGGACGTCGGCGGCCTCGATGTCGGCGAGCCGCTGCACCGGCGCCCGCTTCGCGAGCGACTGGAACCGATGGGCGGCCGGCGACTCGGCGACCGATTCGACGAGGGTATTCCAGGCCTGGCACGACGGGCACTGGCCCTGCCACTTCGGGGTCTGTCCGCCGCACTCGCTGCAGACGTAAACGGTTTTCTGTTTGGCCACGCGCGACGCCCTTATTCCGCTCGCACGGGCACGCGGCCGGCAATCGCGCACATCAGCTCGTAGCCGATCGTGCCGCAATGACGCGCGACGTCGTCGATCGGCAGCGCGTTGCCCCACAGCTCGACGCGCGCGCCGACGCCGGCCTGCGGGCACGGCGTCAGGTCGACGGTGATCATGTCCATCGACACGCGGCCGACGATCCGCGTGCGGATGCCGTCGACGATCACCGGCGTGCCTTCCGGCGCCACGCGCGGATAGCCGTCCGCGTAGCCGCACGCGACGACGCCGATCCGCATCGGCGCCTGCGCGGAGAACGTCGAACCATAGCCGATCGCCTGGCCCTTCCCGATCGTCTGCACCGCGATCAGCTCGGACGAGAGCGTCATCGCGGGCTTCAGCCCGGTGTCCGCGATATCGGACGACAGCCCGGACGGCGACGCGCCATACAGCACGATCCCCGGCCGCACCCAGTCGAAGTGCGTATCCGGATGCCACAGCACGGCCGCCGAATTCGCGAGACTGCGTGCGCCGGCGATGTTTTCCGCGCCGCGCTCGAACGTCGCGAGCTGCTCGGCGACGCCGCGCTCGTTGTCCGCGTCCGAAAAATGGGTCATCAACGTGATCTGACCGATGCCGGGGCACGCGCGGGCGCGCTCCCACGCGGCACGGTATTTTTCCGGCACGTAACCGAGCCGGTTCATCCCGCTGTTCATCTTGAGCTGCACGTTGACGGGCTTCGACAGCCGCGCCGTTTCCAGCATCCGCATCTGCTCGTCGTTGTGGACGGTCGTGGTCAGGCTGTAGCGGTCGATCACGTCGATGTCGGTCGAGCGGAAGAAGCCTTCAAGCAGCAGGATCGGGCCGGCCCAGCCGAGCTCGCGCAGCTTCACCGCCTCGTCGAGGTCGAGCAGGCCGAAGCCGTCGGTGCCGCGCAGGCCCGGAAACGCGCGGGCGAGACCGTGGCCGTACGCGTTGGCCTTGACGACCGCCCAAACCTTGGACGGGCCGGCAAAGCGGCGGACGACGGAGAGATTGTTCGCGAGAGCGGCGGTGTGGATGGTGGCGGAGATCGGGCGCGGCATGGGAAATTTACGTAAAGACGCTTGCGAATCATCAGCTTACCGCGCCTTTTGAGCACCGAAGCCGACAATTTGCGGAACGATCGGGGAATCTTGCTAGTCCGAATTCGCGTATTTTGATGTTATAAAGCCGTGCGCACAACCCATTTCGAACGGAATAAGCCGATCGCATACCTGGCGGCCTACGCGGCCCTGCCGCAGCGACGAAAGCATCGCATCAGATGAAAAAAGGTTTTTACACCATCATGGCCGCGCAGTTTTTCTCGTCGCTGGCCGACAATGCGCTTCTCATCGCCGCCATCGCCCTGCTGAAAGACCTCCACGCCCCCAACTGGATGACACCGCTGCTGAAGCTGTTCTTCGTGTTGTCGTATGTGGTGTTGGCGGCGTATGTCGGTGCGTTCGCGGATTCGCGCCCGAAGGGCCGCGTGATGTTCATCACCAACTCGATCAAGGTGGTCGGCTGCCTGGTCATGCTGTTCGGCGCCCACCCGCTGATCGCGTACGGGATCGTCGGCTTCGGCGCGGCGGCCTACTCGCCCGCCAAATACGGGATTCTCACCGAGCTGCTGCCGGCCGACCGGCTGGTCGCCGCGAACGGCTGGATCGAAGGCACGACCGTCAGCTCGATCATCCTCGGCACCGTGCTCGGCGGCGCGCTGATCAGCCCGCACATCGCATCGCACGTGATCGCGCACACGCCTGCCTGGATCGGCACGCCCGCCGAAGCGGCGATGGCGATCATCATGGCGATCTACGTGGTCGCCGCGCTGTTCAACTTGCGCATTCCCGACACGGGCGCCCGCTACCCGAAGCAGGAACGCGGCCCGGTCAAGCTGCTCACCGATTTCGCCGACTGCTTCATGGTGCTCTGGCGCGACAAGCTCGGCCAGATCTCGCTGGCGGTCACGACGCTGTTCTGGGGGGCGGGCGCGACGCTGCAGTTCATCGTGCTGAAGTGGGCCGAGGTGTCGCTCAACATGTCGCTGTCCGAAGGCGCGATCCTGCAGGCCGTGGTCGCGGTCGGCGTCGCGGGGGGCGCGATCGCCGCCGCCGCCCGGATTCCGCTGAAGAAGTCGCTGAGCGTGCTGCCCGTCGGCATCATCATGGGCATCGCGGTAATGCTGATGGCGTTCTACACGCGCGACCTGTTCCCGGCGCACTGGGCCGTGCACATCGGCCATCTGCGCCTGCCGTTCTACCTGATCGTCGCCTACATCTTCCTGATCGGCGTCGGCGCGCTGTCCGGCTACTTCGTCGTGCCGATGAACGCGCTGCTGCAGCATCGCGGCCACGTGCTGCTGTCGGCCGGCCATTCGATCGCGGTGCAGAACTTCAACGAAAACCTGTCGGTGCTCGTGATGCTGTGCCTGTATGCGGTGCTCGTGTGGCTCGACGTGCCGGTCGGCGTCGTGATCGTGCTGTTCGGCACGTTCGTCTGCCTGACGATGTGGCTCGTGATGCGCCGCCACCAGGCGAACCAGCGTCAGTTCGACTCGGTCGCGCTGATCGGCGAATCGCGGCACTGACGCTACACTTGCCGTTTCCGTCCGCCGTCGCCGGTTCTCACACCGGCGCGTTGCCCTCATGACGCACCCGATACCCAACCTCCTGACGATCGCCGGCTCCGATTCGGGCGGCGGCGCAGGCATCCAGGCCGACCTGAAGACGTTTTCCGCGCTCGGCGCGTATGGCGCGAGCGTGATCACCGCGCTGACCGCCCAGAACACACGCGGCGTGACGGGCGTGCATGCACCGGACGCCGCCTTCGTGACCGCGCAGCTCGACGCGGTGTTCGGCGACATCCGCATCGACGCGGTCAAGATCGGGATGCTCGCGAACGCGACGATCGTGCGGGCGGTGGCCGACGCGCTGCGCCGTTACGCGCCGCGCTTCGTCGTGCTCGACACGGTGATGATCTCGAAGAGCTCGCATGCGCTGCTCACGCCCGATGCCGTCGACGCGCTGCGCGACACGCTGCTGCCGCTCGCGACGGTCGTCACGCCGAACCTGCCCGAAGCGGCCGCGCTGCTGAACGATGCGCCCGCCACCACCGAAGACGACATGGTCCGGCAAGGCCAGGCCCTGTTGCAGACGGGCGCGCGCGCGGTCCTGATGAAAGGCGGCCACCTGCCCGACGCGTCCGCGAGCCCCGACTGGCTCGTCGAGGCAACCCGCACCGTGCGGCTCGACGGCGCACGCGTGCCGGTCAGCAACACGCACGGCACCGGCTGTACGCTGTCGTCGGCGATCGCCGCGCTGCTGCCGCAGCAGCCCGACCTCGAAAGCGCGGTACGCGAAGCCAAGACCTACCTGACCGGCGCGATCGCCGCGAGCGGCCACCTCGACGTCGGCCACGGCGTCGGCCCGGTCCATCACTTTCATCGCTGGTGGTGAGCGGCCGCTGACGCGGCGTCAGTGATCCTGCGCCGCGAACGCCTGCGCGCGCGCCGGCCAGTCGTCGGGCACGACGAAACCGCGCGCCGTCTCGCGCCACGTGCCGTCAGCCCCCTTTTCATGGATCGCGATCAGGTCGGGCGTCTGGCGTGCCGCCAGCACGGCCGGCAGCGCCGGTGCGCTCGCCAGCGGCTCGGGCTCGAAACCCGCGCCGGCGACGGCACGCCGCGGCGCCAGCCACGCCAGTCTCGGTAATACGCTCCATGCCGCGTCGTCACGCTGCGCGGCCACCCACGCCGGCCACTGCCCGTGCGTCAGCCAGAAACCGCGCGGATGATCCGGCGCGATTTCGAAGGACACCGGCGGCACCGGCGCGCCGTACGGATGGAACAGCCAGCCCTTGATGAACATCTGCGCGTCGGCCGGGGCGCCGTAGCCGAGCCGGGCAAAGCCGTCGTGTTCGCCGAGCCGCAACTGGTGGTCGAGCAGCCGGCTGCGCTTGCGGTCGAACCGGTCGACGAGATTGGGGCCGACGAAGTCGGCGAGCGATGCGCCGTCGCGGACCGGCGCGCACAGATAGCACTTCACCGCGAGTTCCCAGTGCAGGCGCCGGCCGTCCGGCGTATCGACGAGAAAATCGACTTCGCCGAGCGTGCGGCCGTTGCTGCGCAGCGGCAGATTGGCCGCGACGAGCCGCAACGATGGCCCGTGCGTCAGAAAGTACTCGAGCAGGCATTCGGCGTAGCGGCCGAGCCGGGTGGGCCGAAACCCGTCGAGCGCACGATGCAGCGGCCCGGGCTGCGCATCGAGCGCGGCGAGCCACGCTTCGACGGCCGTTTGGCCCGCCGCATCCGGCCATGGGCGCGCGAGCGGCGCGCCCGGTACCGCGGTGAGCAGGCTCGGGCTGGCGAGCAGCCAGCCCAGATCGCGCACCGCGGCGTCATGCAGCGTATCGACGAACGCGACCGCCGCGCCAGTCGTCATGGCCCGGCCGGGCCGTTCGTGTCGGCGCTTTCCGCACGCTTGAACGTGTCGCGCGCGAGGCACAGGTCGGCCCACGCCTTCGACTTGTCCTGCAGGCTGCGCAACAGGTACGCCGGGTGATAGGTGACGATCACCGGCACGCCCTCGTACGCATGGACGCGGCCGCGCAGCGACGCGATGCTCGCGTCCGTCTTCAGCAGCGTCTGCGCGGCAAAACGGCCGAGCGCGACGATCAGCTTCGGCTTCACGAGCGCGACCTGGCGCTGCAGATACGGCTCGCAGCTCGCGACCTCGTCCGGCTCCGGATTACGGTTGCCGGGCGGCCGGCACTTGATCACGTTCGCGATGTACACGTTGTCGCCGCGCTTGAGCGCGAGCGACTGCAGCATGTTGTCGAGCAGCTTGCCGGCCTGGCCGACGAACGGCTCGCCCTGCTTGTCCTCGTTCTCGCCCGGCGCTTCGCCGATCAGCATCCAGTCCGCTTCGCGATCGCCGACGCCGAACACGGTGTTGGTCCGCTTCTCGCACAGACGGCACAGCGTGCAGTCGGCCACGCGCGCGGCCAGCGCATCCCAGTCGAGCACGGCGACCGGTGTGCCCGCGGGGCGCGATTCGGCGAGCGGCACGGGCACGGATTCGCCCGGCGGCGCCGCGTCGAACCAGGCGAAATCGTCGTCTTCCGCCGGCGGCGCCTCATCCTTCGGCGGCATCGTATCGGTCGATGCGGGCGATGTGATCGATGCAGCCTGCGCGGACGGGCGATCGCCGTCGACTACACCGTGCGCCGGCGCCCGCGACTCGCGAGCCGGCAAACCATCGGCAGCGCCACGCGCGACGGCCGTCGGCCTGTCGCCCTGCGCCGGCGCATGCCCTGCACGCACCGGCCGCTCGGCCGCGACGGCGGAGCCGTCGTCGGGCGCCGCGGTTTGCGCGCCGCCAGGCGCGTCGGCTGCCGCGCCTTCATCCGCGCGCTGCCCGCGCCGCACCCAGATCTGCGCGAGGCCCAGTTCCTCGAGCGCCGCTTCACCCCACGCCATGCGCGTCCCCCTCGTCCTTGTTCAGCGTCAGACGCATCACGATCGCGTCCTCCCGGCTGCGATGCTTCGCCGGATAGTAGTTCTTGCGCCGGCCGATCGTCACGAAGCCGAAGCGCTCGTACAGATGAATCGCGCGCGGATTGGACGGCCGCACTTCGAGCAGCACGCCGTCGAGCCCCTCCGCGCGAGAAATGCGCACCGCCTCGCGCAGCAGCGCGAGGCCGGCGCCCGCATGCTGCGCGGCCGGCGCGACGCACAGGTTCAGCAGATGCATCTCGTCGACCACGGGCATCAGCACGCAATAGCCGACCAGCGACCCCGTCACGTGCCGCAGGCACACGCCCAGATAGCCGTTGCGCAACGAATCCTCGAAGTTGCCGCGGCTCCACGGGAATTCGTACGCGACGTGCTCGATCGCGACGACCTCGTCGAGGTCGGCGTCCGTCATCGGCGCCAGATAGCGGTCGCTCAGCAGGACACCCGTCATCCCTTCGCTCCGCCCGTCTGCGCGGCCCGTGCCGCGATGCGCTCGGCGGTGGTCTGCGCGACCTTGTCGCGCACGTATTCGGGCGCGGCCTGGTCGGCCGGCACCACCCGCCCGGCGCGGAACGCGCGCAGCGCGGCATGCGCGACCGCCAGCGCATGCGGCAGTGCATCGCCGTCGATCACGGCCGCCCGCGCGGCGGCCGGCAACTGCGCGCCGAACGCCGCGGCCGCATTGCCCGCAAGCGTGAACGGCGCATCGGGTACGCCGACTGCGCCCGGCGCGTCGAGCGACGCCGGATGCAGCGTGCGCCAGTCACCGGCGCCGTCGTCCCATTCGAAATCCGCCCAGTAGGCTTCGTCCATCCGCGCGTCGAGCGCGGCGAGCACGCGGGTCGTGCCGGGCGCGCGCAGCCGCGCATGCTCGGCGCACGCGAGCAGCGTGCCGATCGGCACGACCGGCAGCCCGCCCCCGAAAGCGAGGCCCTGGGTGATGCCCGTCGCGGTACGCAGACCCGTGAACGAGCCGGGGCCCGCGCCGAACGCGATCGCGTCGCAGTCGGCGAGCGTCAGCCCGGATTCGGCGAAGAGTTCCTGGATCGCCGGCAGCACGCGCGTGCTCGACACGGCGCCCGTCGGCTCGTGGCGGACCCAGGTTTGCGGGGTGGAAACGGCGTCATCGGCCGGAGCCGAGCGCAGCAGCGCGACCGAGCAGTATTCGGTCGACGTATCGATGGCGAGGAGCACTGTTTGCGTCATGGCCGACATTGTAATGCGCCGCCCCGCTCCCACGGGCGATCGGGCCCGATCTATGCGCGCGTGCGGCGCGGGCGCCGGTTTGGAAGGATCGCTCGACCCCGCGCCACGGCCCGCTTGATAAGATCGGCCGATCTGAAACCCTACGGAGACACACGATGAGCGAACTCACCGCCCAATTTGACCAGGCCCAGATCGACGTCAAGCAACTGACGGAACGGCCGGGCAACCTGACCCTGCTGCGCCTGTACGCGCTCTTCAAGCAGGCGACCGACGGCGATGCGCACGGCGACAAGCCGGGCTTCACCGACATCGTCGGCAAATACAAGTACGACGCATGGGAAGCCCTGAAGGGCACGTCGCAGGATGCGGCGAAGCAGCAGTACATCGAACTCGTCGAATCGCTTAAAAACGGCACGGCGTCCTGACCGAACCGTCCCCGCCGCAATAGGCAATCAAATCAGTGGCGCAGCGCAGCAAATATCTTTATAATGCAGCCTGCGTCACCTCCCGCGCTCGGCTCGAAGCCGTTCCGGCCCGACGCCTCGTAGCGTTAAGCTCCAATCCGGTTTAGAACCTGTCCCCTCCTGCTTCGACCCTTGCGGTCGTCAACTAGGCTGGCGGCCCCGCTCCTGAAGCGCGCCGCACCCAAAACAGCTTCTAATGCCTCATCCGCCGAAGGTTCGGCGGATTGCACCCGTTTCCCGATTTGCTCGCTGAATCCGACGACTTGGGTATGCGCGATTGGCGCCGACGTTTCACCCACTGTGTTTCAAGGATTGTTATGACTTCGAGCATCAACTCCAGCCCGCTCAACGCGATCGCCGACCAGGCGCTCGGTCTCGACGACGCCGCCGCACCGGCCGCGGTCGAACCGGCGTCGGACGAGCCGAGCTTCGCGTCGCTCGGGTTGTCGCCGGAGATCGTCTCCGCGCTGCAGGCCGCCGGCTACGTGAAGCCGACGCCGGTCCAGCAGCGCGCGATTCCGGCCGGCATCGCCGGCCGCGACCTGCTGGTGTCGAGCCCGACCGGTTCGGGCAAGACGGCCGCATTCATGCTGCCCGCGATCGAACGTTTCGCGCAGCTCCAGAAGACGCAGGCGCAGCAACCGCGCGCGCCGCGTGAACCGAACCAGGGCGACCGCCGCGTGCGCCGCCCGCAACCCGTCGCGCGCCCGGGCCTGCTCGTGCTGACCCCGACCCGTGAGCTCGCGATGCAGGTCACGACGGCCGCATCGACGTACGGCAAGCACTTGAAGCGCCTGCGCACGGTCAGCATCCTGGGTGGCGTCGCCTACGGCCAGCAGCTGATGCTGCTCGCGAAGAACCCGGAAATCCTGGTTGCCACGCCGGGCCGCCTGCTCGATCACCTCGAACGCGGCCGTATCGACCTGTCCGAACTGAAGATGCTCGTGCTCGACGAAGCCGACCGCATGCTCGACATGGGCTTCATCGAAGACATCGAAACGATCGTCGCCGCCACGCCGGAATCGCGCCAGACGATGCTGTTCTCGGCCACGCTCGACGGCAAGATCGGTTCGCTGACGGGCCGCCTGCTGAAGGATCCGGAACGCATCGAGATCCAGCAGCGCCTCGAGTCGCGCGCGAACATCGCGCAGACCGTCCATTACGTCGACGACCGCGATCACAAGGATCGCCTGCTCGATCACCTGCTGCGCGACGATGCGCTCGACCAGGCGATCATCTTCACGGCGACCAAGATCGACGCCGACCAGCTCGCCGGCCGTCTCGCCGACGCAGGCTTCGAATCGGCCGCGCTGCACGGCGACCTGCCGCAGGGCGCGCGCAACCGCACGATCCGTGCGCTGCGCGAGCGCCGCGTGCGCGTGCTGGTTGCGACCGACGTCGCGGCACGCGGCATCGACATCCCGGGCATCACGCACGTGTTCAACTACGACCTGCCGAAGTTCGCGGAAGATTACGTGCACCGTATCGGCCGTACCGGCCGCGCGGGCCGTTCGGGCACCGCGGTGAGCCTCGTGCACCACGCCGAGCAAGGCGCGCTCAAGCGCATCGAACGCTTCGTGCGCTCGCCGCTGCCGGTCAACGTGGTCGAAGGTTTCGAGCCGCGCAAGTCGCCCCCGCGTAACGGCGGCACCGGCGGCCGCGGCCGTCCGGGCGGCGGTAACGGCGGTCGTCGTTTCGGCGGCAAGCCGGGCGGCGGTTATGCCGGCAACGGTAACGGCAATGGCAATGGCGGCGGCAACGGCGGCGGCTGGAGCGGCAAGCCGGGCGGCAGCCGTGACGGCGGCCCGCGTCGCGACGGCCAACGCAGCGGCGGTCCGCGCCGAAGCAATTCGGCATCGTAAACACACACGGGCGGCCTTGGCCGCCCTGCGGATCGGCTACACGCCCATCCCAGCCAACCGGCGCATCCGCGCCGGTTTTTTTTCGCCTCACCGCCAATTTCACGATGCGGAAAATTTTTTTGCGTCGTAAAAAATCATGCTGCACGGCACAACCTACACGATTGCGGGATAGGAAAATGCGTTTCTTATCCCGAAATTAAACGACCAAGCTATTGATTCAAAACAACTAAAAAATTCCAAACTTCCAGATCCAGCCCCTGTTTCGCTCCCGCCGATTTGCCTAGACTCTTATACAAGACTTCGCGAAACGGGACGTACCGCTTCCCCGCCTCGCGAACAGCATCATCCCCGTCAGATTCGGCAGGCATACATCGCATCAAGGAGCTCATCATGTCGCGTCAGCAACAGGCACAGGAACTGCAGCAGCAATGGGAAACCGATCCGCGCTGGAAGGGTATCAAGCGCAGCTACTTGGCTGAGGACGTGGTCCGTCTGCGCGGATCGATCCCGATCGAGCACACGCTGGCCAAGCGCGGCGCGGAAAAACTGTGGAGCCTCATCAACAACGAGCCGTTCGTCAACGCACTCGGCGCGCTGACCGGCAACCAGGCGATGCAGCAGGTGAAGGCCGGCCTGAAGGCCATCTACCTGTCCGGCTGGCAAGTCGCCGGCGACGCGAACGTCGCGGGCGAAATGTACCCGGACCAGTCGCTGTATCCGGCCAACTCGGTGCCGCTCGTCGTGAAGCGCATCAACAACACGCTGACGCGCGCCGACCAGATCCAGTGGTCGGAAGGCAAGAACCCGGGCGACGAAGGCTACGTCGACTTCTTCGCGCCGATCGTCGCCGATGCGGAAGCCGGTTTCGGCGGCGTGCTCAACGCGTTCGAGCTGATGAAGGCAATGATCGAGGCCGGCGCATCAGGCGTTCACTTCGAGGACCAGCTCGCATCGGTGAAGAAGTGCGGCCACATGGGCGGCAAGGTGCTCGTGCCGACGCGCGAAGCCGTCGCGAAACTGTCGGCCGCGCGGCTCGCGGCCGACGTGATGGGCACGCCGACCGTGCTGGTGGCCCGCACCGACGCGGAAGCGGCCGACCTGATCACGTCCGACGTCGACGACAACGACAAGCGGTTCCTGACCGGCGAGCGCACGGTGGAAGGCTTCTTCCGCACGAAGCCGGGCCTCGAACAGGCGGTTTCGCGCGGCCTCGCGTACGCACCGTACGCCGACCTGATCTGGTGCGAAACCGGCAAGCCCGATCTCGAGTACGCGAAGAAGTTCGCGGAAGCGATCCACAAGCAGTTCCCGGGCAAGCTGCTGTCGTACAACTGCTCGCCGTCGTTCAACTGGAAGAAGAACCTTGACGACGCGACGATCGCGAAGTTCCAGAAGGAACTCGGCGCGATGGGCTACAAGTTCCAGTTCATCACGCTGGCCGGCTTCCATGCGCTGAACTACTCGATGTTCAACCTCGCGCACGGCTATGCCCGCACGCAGATGAGCGCGTTCGTCGAACTGCAGCAGGCCGAGTTCGCGGCGGCCGACAAGGGCTTCACGGCAGTCAAGCACCAGCGTGAGGTCGGCACCGGCTACTTCGACGCGGTGACGCAGACGGTCGAGCGCGAAGCATCGACGACCGCGCTGCACGGCTCGACCGAGGACGAACAGTTCTTCGACGGCAAGAAGGTCGCGTAACAGGCGCAGGCGTGATGCCGATGGCCGCCGCGTCTCGCGACGCCGCGGCATCGGCCACCGGAATAACAATCAGGGAGGAGACGGCAGGCGCGCGAGTCCCATCGCGCGACCGGCCAAGCGGCCTGCGGGCCGCCAGCAACGATGCGCGCCGGCTTCGTCCGGCGCGCCCTTTTCCTGCGGTGCAGCCCGCCCGGCCACGGCCGGCGCTGCCCTACCGATAGACGATCACCGGAATTTTCGTATGGGTCAGCACGCGCTGCGTCTCGCTGCCGATCAGCAGGCTGCCGAGCCCGCGGCGTCCGTGGGACGCCATGAAGATCACGTCGCACCCGCCGCGTTCGGCCGCCTCGATGATGCCGAGATACGGCGACGGATGCACGCTCGTCCACGTATCGCACGCGACCCCGACCGCCTTCGCGGCCGCCTCCACTTCGTCGAGATGCGCCCGCGCCTCGCGCTCGCTGCGCGCACGGAAATCGGCCGGCGGCTCGATGATCACTTCGGAAAACGGCGAGTACGGATATTGCGGCAGACACGCGTAGGCCGTGACCTGCGCGCCGACTGCACGAGCCAGGTCGATCGCACCGTCGATCGCCTTTTGCGACAGTTCGGAACCGTCGGTTGGAACGAGGATGTGCCGGAACATCGCGCCCTCCTTCGTCAGTCGCACGCCGCGCGCTCCGGCTCCGGCCGAGCCGGCCGCGACACGGCGTGCATGCATCTTCCGATTGTAGTGTGCGAAACCGAGCAAGCCGCCCCGCCAGCGGGTTCGCCCTCATATCGGAAACACGCGGGCGCGCGTCGCCTACTCGCCCCAATAGCCGGGCCGCTCGTACGTGTGCTTCAGGTAATCGAGAAACAGGCGCACGCGCAGCGGCAGATGCCGGCGCTGCGGAAACACCGCGTGAATGCCGATCGGCGGCGCGGCGAACGCGTCGAGCACGCTGACGAGCCGCCCGGCCGCGATGTCGTCGCCCACTTCCCACCACGAGCGCCACGCAAGGCCATGGCCTGCGAGGCACCACTCGTGCAGCACCGCGCCGTCCGAGCATTCCATCGTGCCGTTCACGCGAATCGACACGACCTTGTCGTCCTCCTGGAACGCCCAGCCGCGCTGCTGGTTCGCGTTCGCCGCGAGCGCGAGGCAGTTGTGCCGCGCCAGTTCCGCGAGCGTGGCCGGCGTGCCGCGCCGCGCGAGATACGCGGGCGACGCGACGCACACGCGGCGGTTCTCGCCGAGCTTCAGCGACACCAGCGACGAGTCGGGCAGCTCGCCGAGCCGCACCGCGCAATCGAACCCCTCGTTGACGAGGTCGACCATCCGGTCGGACAGGTCGAGCGTGACCGACACGTCCGGATGCGCGCCGCTGAATTCGGGCACGAGCGGCGCGACGTGGCGTCGGCCGAAGCCGGCCGGCGCGGAAATCCGCAGGTGCCCGCTCGCCTTGACGCCGCCGGCGGACACGCTCGCTTCCGCGTTCTGCATGTCGTTGATGATGCGCTGGCAATCCTCGAGGAACGCCGACCCCTCGAACGTCAGCGTGAGCTTGCGCGTCGTGCGCACCAACAGCTTCACGCCGAGCCGCTCCTCGAGCGCGTCGAGGCGGCGGCCGATGATCGCCGGCGCGACGCCTTCCGCATGCGCAGCCGCCGACAGGCTGCCTTTCGCCGCGACCGCGGCGAACGTTTCGATCTGCTTGAAGCGGTCCATGACTCTCTCGAAAGGACGGCATCGCCGCCTTTCAAATAACTTGAGTCGCTCAGATTAGGCATATGAAAGTAAAAGATCAAGTGATGTTTAGCGTCTTTTTTAGCACCTTAGATCACGAATAGAATCGACCCGACCTCTGAAACTGGAGCGCAAGGCTATGTCGGCCACAACGACACTCTCCTCTCCCGACGCCATCCTCTTCGACGCATTCGGCACGTTGTTCGACGTGCGTGCCGTGCTGGCCGCGGCTGAGCAGATGTTTCCCGGACACGGGGAACGGTTGTCGCAGCTGTGGCGACGCAAGCAGATCGAATACTCGCAGCTGCGCACGCTCGCCGATCCGGCCGGCGCGCACTATCGCCCGTTCCGGGACATCACGCTGGATGCGTTGCGGTTCGCCGCGCGCCGGCTCGGGCTCGCGCTGAACGGCGCGGCCGAGAAACGCTTGATGGACGAATACGCGTGCCTGTCGACCTATCCCGATACGGTGCCCGCGTTGCGCCAGCTGCGTGCGCTGAACCCGCGCCCGCCGCTCGCGATCCTGTCGAACGGCACCCCGCAGATGCTCGACATCGCGATCAAGAGCGCCGGCATGTCCGGCCTGTTCGATCGCGTGCTGTCGGCCGACACCGTGCGCGCGTACAAACCGAGCCCGGCCGCCTATGCGCTCGGCACCGCCGCGTTCGGGGCGAACCCGCGCGACATCGTGTTCGTGTCGTCGAACGCGTGGGACGTCGCCGGCGCCACCTGGTTCGGCTACACGAC
Organism: Burkholderia sp. BCC0097; assembly: GCF_902832985.1. Taxonomy (NCBI): domain Bacteria; kingdom Pseudomonadati; phylum Pseudomonadota; class Betaproteobacteria; order Burkholderiales; family Burkholderiaceae; genus Burkholderia; species Burkholderia sp. BCC0097. Next base: position 318,068 of record NZ_CADFDM010000005.1, on the reverse strand, counting down.
GTTCTGGCTCAATCGCACGGGCGCGCCCGCCGAGGAGCTCGGCGCACCACCCGACGGCACGGGCACCGGCATGGCCGACCTGCTCGCCTTCCTCGCCACACCCACCCCGGCTCCGTCCGGCAGACCCGCGAACCGCACGCGCCCCGGCCCGGGTGCATGACGCTCGCAGCTGCCGCCTTCCCCCTTCACCGAAACCGCAACTGACCGACCAAGGAGATGAGACTCATGAGCACCCCGATCACGCTGCCGCAAGGCATGACGATCACCGGCGAAATCAAGCCGGGTTACGAAGCGATCCTGACGCCCGACGCGCTGGAACTCGTCGCGGCGCTGCACCGCACGTTCGAATCGCGCCGCCAGGCGCTGCTGCAGGCGCGCGTCGAGCGCACGAAACGCCTCGACGCGGGCGAGCGCCCCGATTTCCTCGCCGAGACGAAGGCGATCCGCGAAGGCGACTGGAAGGTCGCGCCGCTGCCGGCCGACCTGCAATGCCGCCGCGTCGAGATCACGGGCCCCGTCGAGCGCAAGATGATCATCAACGCGCTGAACTCGGGCGCCGATTCGTACATGACGGACTTCGAGGATTCGAACGCGCCGAGCTGGACGAACCAGATCGACGGCCAGATCAATCTGAAGGACGCGGTGCGCCGCACGATCTCGCTCGAGCAGAACGGCAAGTCGTACCGGCTGAACGACAAGGTCGCGACGCTGATCGTGCGTCCGCGCGGCTGGCACCTCGACGAGAAGCACGTGACGGTCGACGGCCAGCGCGTGTCCGGCGGCATCTTCGATTTCGCGCTGTTCCTGTTCCACAACGCCAAGGAACTGATCGCGCGCGGCTCGGGCCCGTACTTCTACCTGCCGAAGATGGAAAGCCATCTCGAGGCGCGCCTGTGGAACGACATCTTCGTCGCCGCGCAGGAAGCGGTCGGCGTGCCGCGCGGCACGATCCGCGCGACGGTGCTGATCGAGACGATCCTCGCCGCGTTCGAGATGGACGAGATCCTGTACGAACTGCGCGAACACAGCTCGGGCCTGAACGCCGGCCGCTGGGACTACATCTTCTCGGCGATCAAGAAGTTCAAGAACGACCGCGACTTCTGCCTGGCCGACCGTTCGAAGATCACGATGACGGTGCCGTTCATGCGGGCGTACGCGCTGCTGCTGCTGAAGACCTGCCACAAGCGCAACGCGCCGGCGATCGGCGGGATGAGCGCGCTGATCCCGATCAAGAATGATCCTGAAGCAAACGACAAGGCGATGGGCGGCGTGCGCTCGGACAAGCAGCGCGACGCGACCGATGGCTACGACGGCGGCTGGGTCGCGCACCCGGGCCTCGTGCCGATCGCGATGGAAGAGTTCGTCAAGGTGCTCGGCGACAAGCCGAACCAGATCGCGAAGCAGCGCGACGACGTGCAGGTCGAAGGCAGGAACCTGCTCGACTTCCAGCCGGAGGCGCCGATCACCGAGGCTGGCCTGCGCAACAACATCAACGTCGGGATCCACTATCTCGGCGCGTGGCTCGACGGCAACGGCTGCGTGCCGATCCACAACCTGATGGAAGATGCGGCGACGGCCGAGATTTCCCGCTCGCAGGTGTGGCAATGGATCCGCTCGCCGAAGGGCGTGCTCGACGACGGCCGCAAGGTCACGGCCGAACTCGTGCGCGAATTCGCGAAGATCGAGCTCGACAACGTGAAGCGCGCGGTCGGCGGCAACACGCAACCGTACGAGCGCGCCGCTGCGATCTTCGAGCAGATGTCGACGTCGGAAGGCTTCACCGAATTCCTGACGCTGCCGCTGTACGAGGAAATCTGACGACCTGTCCGCTGCGATCGTCGGCCGGCTCCACGTCGTGCCGCCGGTCGCGTGCGACGACGGATCAACGGCATGAAAAAGCGCCCCGCGGGGCGCTTTTTCCTTTTGGATTCGACAGCGGCAGATCCAGCCGCCGCCAGTGGGCACGCTCAGGCGGCTTCCTGCTCGCGCCGGTGCTGGACCCAGTCGCCCGATGCGATGCGCGGACGCCCGGCTGCCGCGTGCGCGGCGACCGGATAATACAGGCAGGCGTATTGCCGGCCGCCGAGTTCGACCGTCGCCTCTTCCGGCTTGAACAGCGAGTCGACGCCCGGATAGACGCGCTCGATCTCGTCGAGCACCGGCACGAGTTGCTCGTCGACCTCGTAGACGTCGCCCCAGACGAGCGACTTGCCGGCCGGCCCGGGAATCATGCCCGGATACGTGCCGAAATCGACCAGTTCGCCCGGCAGCGCGGCCGCGCCGAGCAGCGTCGGCGCGGCGATGCCGTGGCGGGCGGCCGCATGGCCGATATCGTTGGCCTGTCCGGCTCTCAAGGTGCCATAGACGAATACGTGGCGCATCGTGGTTCTCCTCTTCGATTCGTGTGTTGCCGTGTTTGCATGCGCTCGGCGCGCGATGGGCGCGACATGGCGCACGCATCGATAGACCCCGATACCGGCCCGATGGTTCGAACTGTCGACGCGCGGCAGCGGGCAGCCGCCCCGGATTCGCCGGCGCCCACACAAAGTTCATTTGAACCCGGCATGATGGCCGGAAAAACCGCCGCATGCGCAAGCGCTGCGCCTTCTAAAATAACGGCATCGCCGCCGCGCTGCCCGAACCGTTCATGAATCCGCCCGCTCCCGCCGACGTATCGACACCGTACGACGTCATCGACATCCCGCCGGAATTCGCGCCGACCGCCGTCCATCCGATGCGCGTGCGCGCGCGGCAGGTCGATGCCGGCCGCCGCATTCCGCTGCACACGCATGCCTGGGCTCAGCTCGCGTACGCGTCGCGCGGCGTGCTGCGCGTCGCGACGACCGGCACGACCTGGATGGTGCCGCCGTCCCGCGCGATCTGGGTGCCGCCGCACGTGACGCACGAGGTCACGATCGTCGAAGAGGCCTATTTGCGCACGCTGTATATCGACGAGTCGATCGTGCCGGGCGGGCTCGATGCATGCCGCGTCGTCGAGGTGACGGGGCTGCTGCGCGAGCTGATCGTCGCACTCGACGCGCGCGATCTGAGCTCCGCGCGGGAACGCCTGCTGTGCGGGCTCGTGCTCGACGAACTGAGTCAGGCCGAGCCGCTACCGCTCGCGGTGCCGATGCCCGACGAGAAACGGCTGCGCCTGCTGTGCGAATCGGTACTCGCGCACCCCGCGCATGCGGAGTCGCTCGAACACTGGGCGAGCGAGGTCGGCGCGAGCACGCGCACGATATCGCGGCTCTTCAAGCAGGAGCTGGGGGTGAGCTTTTCGCAGTGGCGCCAGCAGGCGCTGCTCGCCCGGGCGATCCCGCTGCTGAACCAGGGGCGCCCGCTGTCGCATATCGCGCGCGAACTCGGCTACCAGAGCCAGAGCGCGTTCTCGGCCATGTTCCGCCGCGCATTCGGCGAAAGCCCTCGCGCGTTCATGCTCCGTGGCTACGAACATCGCGGCCCGGAAGGCGGCGTCGCAGACAGCGAAACGCCGGACGACGACGACGGCTTGATCGACGCGGTGCGCTGATGCGCGCTCCGGCGCGCCGGCCCCCTCAGACCGGCCGCACCATGTGGCGAATCGAGCCGAGTTGCGCGAGCCGCGGGCCGGTGACGTGGTAGCCCATGCGCAGGTACAAGCGCGCGGCAGGATTGTCGACGAACACGCGCAACTGCAGTTCGTGCAGCCCGCGCGCACGTGCCCAGCGATGCGACATCTCGAGCATATAAGTGCCGGCGCCCTGCCCGCGATGGCCGGCCGCGATCTGCACGTCGCGGATATGCAGCGAATCGCCCTCCTCGGTCACGCGCAGCACGCCGATGCGCTCGCCGTCGGCCTCGAGGATGAAGTTCTCGGATTCGCGCCAGCTCGCATAGAACAGGTCGCTGCGCCACACGAGCCCATGGCGTTTGTAGTAGCCGCCCATGTTGCCGTGCGTCAGCGCTTCGGCATACGGAAAATCGCCGGGCTCCGCAGGCCGGAGCTGATACAGGAGTCGCAGGTCGGTCGGATCGAGCATCGCGCAGGAGTCGGAAACGCATCCCGTCACGATAGCGCAGTCGCGCGCGGATGCAATCGCGAATTTCTCGTAGGAGCGCGGCGCTCGATGCGGCACGCGGGGTGAGAGGTGAGCGAAAGGCGGGACGAGCGATACCAACGACACAAATGAACAAACCCGCACGAGGCGGGCTTCTTCATTTTCTGGCGGAGCGGACGAGACTCGCCTACCTCCCGCAGGCCGCGGCTGCGCTTGCAAGCGCAGCCCTTCGAGCCCCGCCGAAAGCCGCGCAGGCCACTTCCTCCGCTCCGCAGCCACGTGTCCGCAAGCGGGCACGACGACCGAACGCACAAACAACAATGCCCGCACAAGGCGGGCATTGTTGTTTGTTTGGCGGAGCGGACGGGACTCGAACCCGCGACCCCCGGCGTGACAGGCCGGTATTCTAACCGACTGAACTACCGCTCCAGTCTTGCTGCTTGCCTGGCAGGCGTCGGTTACTTCCTGCCGGCGCGTCGTTTGTTCGAACGACGCCGAAATCTGGCGTCCCCTAGGGGATTCGAACCCCTGTACTCACCGTGAAAGGGTGATGTCCTAGGCCTCTAGACGAAGGGGACAACGTACTGCTTACATCTTTAATACAAAAGCCCGCTCAAAGACGTCTTGAACGGGCTTCGTTCTGGCGGAGCGGACGGGACTCGAACCCGCGACCCCCGGCGTGACAGGCCGGTATTCTAACCGACTGAACTACCGCTCCAGCTTTCTTACCCAACCTGCAAGACGTCGGTTACGTTCCTGCAAGCCTTGCGACACTTCCACGAAACGCCGCTGAATCTGGCGTCCCCTAGGGGATTCGAACCCCTGTACTCACCGTGAAAGGGTGATGTCCTAGGCCTCTAGACGAAGGGGACATAATCTTTTCAGATTTGTCTGACTTTCGCTATTTACTTCCGTCAACAGCGAAGGCCGAAATTCTAACTGCTTTGAATCATTTTGTGAAGCATTTATTACTACCGCTGCTTCGCAAATCAATTCATCTTGTTCTGTTGGTGGAGGTAAGCGGGATCGAACCGCTGACCTCTTGCATGCCATGCAAGCGCTCTCCCAGCTGAGCTATACCCCCTTGCAGAACAGAAATGAGATTATATGGACCGATTCCGAACTTGTAAATACCCTTTTTACGATTCGCACGAATTTTTTTGCGAAGCCGCCGCGTACCTCATGCACGGACAGCTTCGCGCGCGCTCGAACGTCAAGCCAGCGCGGCCTCGATGCGCGACACCACGACGTCGCGACCGAACAGCACGAGCACCGCGTCGATCGACGGCGTATGCGTCGTGCCCGCCACCAGCAGACGCACCGGCATCGCGAGCTGCGGCATCTTGAGCTTGTGCGTGGCGAGCGTCGCCTTCAGCGCCGCGGACACCGCTTCCTTCGTCCAGTCGGCCGCCTTCAGCGCGGCAGCGAGATCGGCCAGCGCCGGGCGCACCGCATCGGTCACGTGCTGCCCGAGCGCGTCGGCGTCGGGCGCCGGCACGCGATAGAACATCGCCGCGCCTTCCGCGATTTCCTTGACCGTCGTCGCACGATCCTTCATCAGGCCGACCACCGCGTCGAGCGCCGGGCCCGTCGCGATCGCCGCGTCGTCGATGCCGAGTGCGTCGAGGAACGGCTTCGCGAGTTCGGCAAGGCGCGCGTTGTCGGCTTCCTTGATGTAATGCGCGTTCAGCCAGCTCAGCTTGCTGTGGTCGTACTGCGCGGGCGACTTGCCGAGATGCTCGAGATCGAACCATTCGACGAACTGCTCGCGCGAGAAGATCTCGGCGTCGCCGTGCGACCAGCCGAGACGCGCCAGATAGTTGACGACGGCTTCCGGCAGGAAGCCCGCGTCGCGGTACGCCATCACGCTCATCGCGCCATGGCGCTTGCTCATCTTCTCGCCCTGCTCGTTCAGCACGGTCGGCAAGTGCGCATAGACGGGCGGCTCGCCGCCGAGTGCGTTCAGGATGTTGATCTGGCGCGGCGTGTTGTTCACGTGGTCGTCGCCGCGGATCACGTGCGTGATGCCCATGTCCATGTCGTCCACCACCACGCAGAAGTTGTAGATCGGCGTGCCGTCCGGGCGCGCGATCACGAGGTCGTCGAGCTCCTCGTTCGAGATCTCGACACGCCCCTTCACCGCGTCGTCCCACACGACCGTGCCCGTCAGCGGATTGCGAAAGCGCAGCACCGGCTTCACGCCCGCAGGCGGCTCCGGCAGCACCTTGCCGGGCTCCGGACGCCACGTGCCGTCGTAGCGCGGCTTCAGGCCGGCTTCGCGCTGGCGTTCGCGCAACGCGTCGAGCTCTTCGGCCGACATGTAGCACGGGTATGCGAGGCCCTTATCGAGCATCTGCGCAAGCACCTCGCGATAGCGGTCCATCCGCTGCATCTGGTAGATCGGGCCTTCGTCGAAATCCAGCCCGAGCCACTGCATCCCCTCGAGGATCGCATCGACCGCTTCCTGCGACGAGCGCTCGACGTCGGTGTCCTCGATGCGCAGCACGAACGTGCCCTTCATCTTGCGGGCGAACGCCCACGGATAAAGCGCGGAGCGAATGTTGCCGAGGTGGATGAAGCCGGTGGGACTCGGCGCGAAGCGGGTACGGACAGGACGGGTCATAAACGGTAACTCGAACGCCTGGGGCGCATGAATGATTCGACGCGGGACGACGACGGCAGCCCGGACAGCAACGGAGCCGGCAACGCCCGGAACGGGAAAGAAGCCGGAATTATACTCGCGCCGGACATCGCGCCAAGCGCACCGCTTGCTTTATGATGTGCGCGCCGCGGCCGCCAGCCGGCGCGGCGCCGGCCGCGCGCAACCCGCTGCGCGGCCGCTCGGAACCTATCGCCGCCGCGGGCCGTGCAGCCCGCCGCCAAGCCGCCGGAGAACCATTCGATGTCGTCCCCTCGCCTGTCGCGCCGTCACTTCACGATCGCGTGCGCGTCCGCCAGCCTCGCCGCCTGTACGTCCCTCGGCGACAAGTCCCGCCCCGGCACGGCACTGCCGCAGGAGAAGCCCGTCAAGATCGGCATCGCGCTCGGCGGCGGCGCCGCGCGCGGGTTCTCGCACATCGGCGTGCTGAAGGCGCTCGAGGCGCGCGGCATTCCGATCGAGATCGTCGCCGGAACGAGCGCGGGCTCGGTGGTCGGCGCGCTCTACGCGTCGGGCATGAACGCGCTGCAGATCAACAAGATCGCCCTCGACATGGACCAGGCATCGATCAGCGACTGGGCGCTGCCGTTTCGCTCGCGAGGCCTGCTGCAAGGCGTCGCGCTGCAGAATTTCCTGAACAAGACGCTCAACAACCGGCCGATCGAGAAGATGGCGAAGCCGCTCGGCATCGTCGCGACGGACCTGCAAAGCGGCCAGCCGATCCTGTTCCAGCAAGGCAACACGGGGCTCGCGGTGCGCGCGTCGTGCAGCGTGCCGTCGGTGTTCGAGCCGGTGAAGATCGGCAATCGCGAATACGTGGACGGCGGGCTGGTGAGCCCGGTGCCGGCGTCGTTCGCGCGCAAGATGGGCGCGAGCTTCGTGATCGCGGTCGACATCTCGGCCCGGCCGGACGGCGCGGCGACCAACAACCCGATCGAGATGCTGCTGCAGACCTTCACGATCATGGGCCAGACGATCAAGACTTACGAGCTCGACAAGTACGCGGACGTCGTGATTCGCCCGAACCTGGCGGCGATGGGCGGCAGCGACTTCAACCAGCGCAACGCGGCGATCCTCGCGGGCGAGGAAGCGGTCGCGCGCATCATGCCGGAACTGCAGCGCAAGCTCGCGGCGGCGCGTGGCGTGACTGCCGCCGCGTAAGCCGCGATGGGGCGGGAGGCCGCGGCACACGCCGCCTCCCGGAGGCCGACGGAACGACCTCCGCTTCGTCGCCACCGTCAGCCCCAAAACAAAAAACCCTGCCGCCTTTCGGTGACAGGGTTTTTTATCGTCCGGCCTGACCGACCGGCAAACGTCAGTTGTTGCCGTTCGCCGAATCGTCGCCGATCGTCGCGCGCACGCGGCGCAGGTCTTCCGGCTTCATCGGCGGGAATTCCGATTCGATCCGGCGCGCGCCGGTAAAACGCTTTTCCCAGTAGCCGCTGTCGAGATCGTCGACGCGGACGGTGCTGCCCGTCGACGGCGAATGCACGAACTTGTTGTCGCCGATATAGATGCCGACGTGCGAGAACGTGCGGCGCATCGTGTTGAAGAACACGAGATCGCCCGGCTTCAGGTTGCTCATGCTCACCTTCTCGCCGACGCGGCTCATTTCTTCCGCGCGACGCGGCAGCGACATGCCGAGCGTGTCCTGGAACACGTAGCGCACGAAGCCGCTGCAGTCGAGGCCCGAATCCGGCGAGTTCCCGCCCCAGCGATACCGCACGCCGATCATGTTCAGCGCGCCGACGACCACGTCGCCGGCCTTGCCCGCCATGCCGGCAAAGAACGACTTCGCGCCACCGCTCGACGGCTGCGCGCTGGTCTGCTGGAGGGAGGAACCCGACCCGATCTGAGTCGAATTGGTGACATTCTGGTTAAAACTGCTGACTTCGTCGGCGAATGCGCCGGGTGCTGCTGCGAACAGGGCGCCGATGAACAGCCCGGCGATGGTGCGCGCGCATGCCTGGGTCAGGGATCGATGCTGCATTGGTCGATGGAATGTGCTTAAAAATCAGCTGATTGGCGGAAAATTTCGGTCGATACTAGCCAGCGCGTAATCGTTTGTCAAAACAAATTAATAAATACAATCGAGATGGTCAGACCATTGGACGCCTATCACGCTTTCCAGACCGCTTTCAACAGCTTTTGTGTGTAAGGATGTGACGGTCGGGTGAAGATGTCGGACACCTCCCCCGACTCGACGACGGCGCCGTCCTGCATCACCGCGACGCGGTGCGCCATCGCGCCGATCACCTCCAGGTCGTGGCTGATGAACACATAGCCGAGGTTGTATTTCTGTTGCAAATTCGCGAGCAGCTTCAGCACCTGCTGCTGGATCGACACGTCGAGCGCCGACGTCGGTTCGTCGAGGATCAGGATGCGCGGCTCCAGCACCAGCGCGCGCGCAATCGCGATCCGCTGGCGCTGCCCGCCCGAAAATTCATGCGGGTAACGGTGCAGCACCGTACGGTCGAGCCCGACTTCGCGCAGCACCGCGAGCGACTTCGCGCGGCGCGCGTCGGGCGTCATGTCCGGGCGATGCAGCTCGAGCCCCTCGCCGACGATCCGCTCGATCGTGTGACGCGGCGAAAGCGAGCTGAATGGATCCTGAAAGACCACCTGCATGTTCGAGCGCAGCGCGGTCTGTTCGCGGCCGCGATAGGTCGACAGCGCACGGCCCTGGAATTCGATCTCGCCGGCGGCCGTCTTCTGCAGCCCGAGCAGCGCCATCGCGAGCGTCGACTTGCCCGATCCCGATTCGCCGACGATGCCGAGCGTCTCGCCCTGCCTCACCGACACCGACACGTCGGCGACGGCCGTCACCGGCACCGTGCCGAACCAGCCCGCGAAGCCCGGCCGCTTGCGCGCGAACTGCACGCTCACGTGGCGCGCATCGAGCACGACGGGCGCGATCGGCATCACGGGCGTGACCGTGCGTTGCGGCCGGCTGTTCAGCAGCCGCTGCGTATACGGATGCTCGGGTGCCGCGAAAATCTGCTCGACCGGCCCGCTCTCGACGAGCCGGCCGTGCTCCATCACCGCCACCCGCTGCGCGAAGTGCCGCACGAGATTCAGGTCGTGCGTGATCAGCAGGATCGCCATTCCGCGCTTTTCCGCTTCGTCGCGCTGCAGCTCGAGCAACAGGTCGACGATCTGCGCGCGGATCGTCACGTCGAGCGCGGTGGTCGGCTCGTCGGCCAGCAGCAGGCGCGGCCGGCACGCGAGCGCCATCGCGATCATCGCGCGCTGACGCTGCCCGCCCGACAACTGGTGCGGGTAGCTGTCGACGCGCCTCTCGGGCTCCGCGATCCCGGTGCGCGCGAGCAACGCGATCGCCCGCTTGCGCGCCTCGACGGCCGAGACGCCGTCGTGCAGCACGATCGTCTCGCCGATCTGCACGCCGATCGTATACAGCGGGTTGAGCGCCGTCATCGGCTCCTGGAAGATCATCGCGATGTCCGAGCCGCGCAGCCCGCGCATCTCGCGTTCGCTCTTGGCCGCCAGATCCTGCCCGGCGAAACAGATCGCGCCACCGACTTCGGCGTCGCGCAGCAACCTCAGAATCGACAGCGCGGTCACGCTCTTGCCGGACCCCGATTCGCCGACGAGCGCGACCCGCTCGCCCCGCCCGATCGCGAGCGTCACGTCGTCCACCGCCACCGTGTCGCCGAAACGGACGTGCAGATGCTCGAGCGACAGCAGCGGTTCGTGCTGCGTCGATACGGTCGACTCGCTCATCGCTGCCCTCCCGCCGCGCGCACCGAATCGGCGATCCGCGTGTCGAGGGCGTTGCGCAGCGCATCGCCCATGAAGGTCAGCAGCAGCAGCGTCGCGACCAGCACGCCGAACGTCGACAGCGAGATCCACCATGCGTCGAGGTTGCCCTTGCCCTGCGCCAGCAGCTCGCCGAGGCTCGGCGTCGGCGGCGGCACGCCCAGCCCGAGGAAATCGAGGCTGGTGAGCGCGAGGATCGAGCCGCTCATCCGGAACGGCAGGAACGTGATCACCGGCGTGAGGCTGTTGGGCAGCACGTGGCGCCAGATGATCTGCCAGTTCGTCAGCCCCATCGCGCGGGCCGCGCGCACGTAATCCTGGGTGCGGTTGCGCAGGAATTCCGCGCGCACGTAGTCGGCGAGGCCGATCCAGCCGAACAGCGACAACAGCACGATCAGCAGCAGGAAGCTCGGCTCGAAGATCGACGCGAAGATGATCAGCAGGTACAACTCCGGCAGCGAGCTCCAGATCTCGATCAGCCGCTGCCCGACGATGTCGATGCGCCCGCCGAAGAAGCCCTGCACCGCGCCCGCGGCGATCCCGAGCAGCGTGCCGATCACGGTCAGGATCAGCCCGAACTCGACCGATACGCGGAACCCGTACACGAGCCGCGCGAGCAGGTCGCGGCCCTGTGCGTCGGTGCCGAGCCAGTTCTCGCGCGACGGCGGCGCCGGGTTCGGCACGTTCGAGAAGTAGTTCAGCGTGTCGTAGTAGTAGCGGTTCGGCGGATAGACCACGAAGTTGCCGGGCGCCTCGAGCCGCTTGCGCACGTACGGATCGAGATAGTCGGCCGGCGTCGGGAAATCGCCGCCGAAGGTCGTCTCCGGGTACGCATGGAACATCGGGAAATAGGTCTGGCCGTCGTAGCGCACCACGAGCGGCTTGTCGTTCGACCACAGCGGCGCCGCGAGACTCGCGGCGAAGGCCACGACGAAGATCACGAAGCTCCAGTAGCCGAGGCGCTGCTGCCTGAAGCGCTGCCACACGCGGCGAGTGGGCGACGGCGACACGCGCGCACGTGCGGCGTCGATACGGGAAGAGGCGACGGCCCGGTTCATCGCGCGCCCCGCCCGCTGGCGCCGGGCATGCGAATGGCTCGTTTCATGTCAGCGCTCCAGGTTGTCGAATTGAATGCGCGGATCGACCCACACATAGCAAAGATCGGAGATCAGCTTGGTCGCGAGCCCGATCAGCGTGAACAGGTACAGCGTGCCGAGCACGACCGGGTAATCGCGCCGCACGACCGACTCGTACGACAGCAGCCCGAGGCCGTCGAGCGAGAACAGCGTCTCGATCAGCAGGCTGCCGGTGAAGAACGCACCGATGAACGCGGCCGGGAAGCCGACGATCAACGGCAGCATCGCATTGCGGAACACGTGCTTCCACAGCACGCGGCGCTCGGAGAGCCCCTTCGCGCGCGCGGTCAGCACGTATTGCCGGCGGATCTGGTCGAGGAACGCGTTCTTCGTGAGCATCGTGACGACCGCGAAGCTGCCGACGACCGACGCTGTGATCGGCAGCGCGATGTGCCACAGGTAGTCGAGCACCTTGCCGACGAGCGACAGCTGCGCGAAGTTGTCCGACGTGAGGCCGCGCAGCGGAAAGAGCTGCCAGAACGAGCCGCCGCCGAACAGCACGAGCAGCAGCACGCCGAGCACGAAGCCCGGAATCGCATAGCCGACCAGCACGACGAGGCTCGTCGCGACGTCGAACGGCGAACCGTTGCGCACGGCCTTCGCGATGCCGAGCGGCACCGAGATCAGGTACGTGAGGAAGAACGTCCACAGCCCGATGCTGATCGACACCGGCAGCTTCTGCACGACCAGCGACCACACGCTCTGGTGGCGGAAATAGCTGTCGCCGAGATCGAAGCGCGCGAAGCGCTTCAGCATCAGCCAGTAGCGCTCGAGCGGCGGCTTGTCGAAACCGTACAGCGCCTTCAGTTGCGCGAGCTGCTGCGCGTCGACGCCGGTGTGTGCGCGCATCCCGAACGGCACTGCGCCCTGCTCCGTCGCGCCCTTGCGCAACTCCTGCACGGCCTGCTCGACGGGGCCGCCCGGCACGAACTGGATCACCGCGAACGTGAGCGTCAGCACGCCGACGAGCGTCGGGATCATCAGCAGCAGGCGTTTGAGGATGTAGCTCCACATAGGGCGTCGACTCGTGATCGGATGGCGGGGTTGGACGGAGGGCCGGCGCGGGTCAGTGATCGGGCTTCGCCCACCAGGTCGACACGACCCAGCCCTCGGCCGAATAGTACAGCGGCAGCGTCTGCGGATAGGCGAGCGTGCGCTTGTACGCGACGCGGTGCGTCGTGCTGTACCACTGCGGGACCGCGTAGTAGCCGTGCATCAGCACGCGGTCGAGCGCATGCGTCGCGTCGAGCAGTTCCTCGCGCGTCTGCGCGGCGCCAAGCGCATGCAGCAACGCGTCGACGGCCGGCGATTTCAATCCGATGAAGTTGTCGGAGCCCGGCTCGTCGGCGAACTTGCTCGCGTAGCGCGAGTATTGCTCGGCGCCCGGCACCTGCACGCCCGGCAGGCGGATCGTCGTCATGTCGTAGTCGAATGCATCGAGGCGCTTTTGCAGCAGCGCGTAATCGGCCGTGCGAAACCGCACGTCGATGCCGAGCTTCGCCAGGTTGCGCTGGTAGGCGGTCACGACGCCTTCCATCGCGCCGCCCGCATCATCGAGGATCTCGAACGCGAACGGCTCGCCCTTCGCGTTGCGCAGCGCGCCGTCGCGATAGGTCCAGCCGGCCTGCGCGAGCAGTGCGCGCGCCTTCAGCAGGTTCGCGCGCAGCGAGCCCGGCGGATTCGTGTCCGGCTGCGTGACCGTCGGGCCGAACACGGCCGGATCGAGCTGCGCGCGCAGCGGCGCCAGCAGCTTCAGCTCGCCTTCGCTTGGCGTACCGGTCGCCTGCAGGTCGGTGTCGGCGAAATAACTGTTGAGGCGCGTGTACGCGCTGTAGAACAACTGGCGGTTCAGCCATTCGAAGTCGAACGCCAGGTCGAGCGCCTGGCGCACGCGCACGTCGCGGAAGAGCGGCCGGCGCAGGTTCATGAAGAAGCCCTGCATGCCGGCGCCGTTATGTTGGCGAAATTCGCGCTTGACGAGCTCGCCGCTGTCGAAACGCTTGCCGACGTCGCGCCGCGTCCAGTTGCGCGCGACGTACTCGACGAGCACATCGTATTCGCCGGCCTTGAACGCTTCGAGCCGCGCGACGCCATCGCCGTACAGCTTGTACACGATCCGCTCGAAGTTGTTGGTGCCGACCCGTACCGGCAGGTCGGCACCCCAGTACGCCGGGTTGCGCCGGTAGGTGATCGTGCGGCCGTTGTCGTAGCGCTCGATCACGTACGGGCCGCTGCCGATCGGCTGCTCGAACGCAAGCTGGTCGAACGGGATGCGCGAGCCGTCCGCGCGCAATCCCCACTTGCGCGAAAACACGGGAACGCCACCGGCGATCAGCGGCAGTTCGCGGTTCGCGCTGCGGAACTCGAAGCGCACGGTCGCCGGATCGACGACCACGGCCTTCGCAATTTCCGCGAAATACGCGCCGAACTGCGGTGCGGCCTGCTTGCTCTTCAACGTGTCGAACGAAAACTTGACGTCGTCGGCCGTGACGCGATCGCCGTTCGAGAAGCGTGCGCGCGGGTTCAGATGGAACGTGACCGAACGGCGGTCCGGGGCAACGTCGATGTCGTCGGCCAGCAGCCCGTAGGCGGACGCCGGTTCGTCGGAGCTGCCGGTCGCGAGGCTCTCGAACAGCATGTCGATGCCGGGCGCGGTGTTGCCGCGCATCGTGAACGGATTGAACTTGTCGAACGACGTCAGTCGGCTCGGATTCGCGAGCACGAGCGTGCCGCCCTTCGGCGCGTCGGGGTTCACGTAGTCGAAATGCTTGAAGCCCGGCGGATACTTCGGCTCGCCGTACTGCGCAATGGCGTAGGCCGCGTGCGCGGCCGGCGCGGCCAGCACCGCTTGCAGCGCCACCACCGCGGCCACGCGGCCGGCGGCCCGCAGCGCGGCAAGGCAGGCACGCGCGGCGGCGGCCCGGGGCGAACCCTTCGTCATAGAGGCCCTGTCGGTCGAATGAGGGTAGTAACGTGGAGCGATTCTACCCATTCAATCCGCCGGGCCAAAAGAAAACCGCCACGCGGGCGGTTTCCTCGCGAGCAGATCGCGCGCGGCGAGCACGCGCGGCCGGTCGATCAGCGCCAGCCGTTGTGGCGGCCGTGATCCCAGTGACCGCGATCGCCGCCCCAGCCACGGCCATGGTGGCGATACCACTCGTCGCGGCCCCAGTAGCGACGGCCGTCCCAGTAGCGGTCGCCGTGCCAGCCGATCACGATCGCCGGCGCCGGGGCGTACACGGGCGCCGGTGCATAGACAGGCGCCGGCTGGTAGACGACCGGCGGAGGCGGCGGCGCATACACGGGCGCGGGCGCGACGTAGACCGGTGCCGGCACGCCGACGTTGATCCCGACATTGACTCCCGCCATTGCTGCGCCCGACACGAGCAAGGCCGTCATACCGGTCAGGAGCGAGGCAACACGCAAAGTCTTCATGGATTCCTCTTCTGGTTGTGTCATGTGTGATTCGACTATAGCGGCAAGCGCCGGCTCCGCATATTTCAAGTTTGTAAGAACTGATGCGCGGCATCGCAACAGGACACGCGCGCTAACGTCTTGTAACAATCGACGCCCGGCTGCCGTCGTCAGGCCGGGCCGGGGCCGGGCCGCGCGGCGTGGCGCTGCGCACGCCGACCGTCGAGATCTTCTTTCAGCCGGCGTCGATATCCGCCCCCGTCACCCGCCCGTGTCGAACCGGAAGCCGAATCGCGCAACCGTTTCGATCCGTGCGGAAAACGCATGCGCGACCAGCTTGCGCCGCAACCGGACGACCAGCGCATTGACCGTTTCGGGTTCGATGTCGGCATCGTCCCACGCATAACGCAGCACGGCGTCGCGCCCGACCGGCCGCCCCGCTTCGCGCAGCAGGCATTCGACCACGCGAAACTCCCGTGCGCTGAGCGCGAGCCGCCGGCCCTGCTCCTCGAGTGCGCGCGTCGCCGTGTCGAGCCGGATCGATTCACGCATCGCGATGACGCCCGCGCGGCGCCACAGCGCGCTCAACCGTTCGTGCAATTCGACGAACGAACACGGGTGAGCCAGGCATACGTCGCAGCCCGCGTTCAGCATCCGCGCGCGCTGGGCGGACGTGGTGCCGGCGACGATCGCGGCAATCGTCGCACCGCCGGCCGACGCGGCGAGCCGCGGCAATTCGTCGAGAATCGCCGCCGCGGCCCCGCCATCGGTCGCGACGATCACGATCGCGTCGAACCGGTCCTGCGTCGCCGCGAACCAGCCATCGCGCCATGCGTCGACGCGCTCGACGCCGTGCATGCTTTCTCGAAACGCCTTGTCGAGCCGCGACGCGTGCGGATTCGGCGGCGCAATCAGCAGGATGCGCATCGCTCGGTCTCCCGCGCCGTCATGCGAGCGAACGCGGCCAGCATTCGACCGTGATCGCCGTACCGGCCGGCTGCGCATCGCCGATCCGCAGCGCGAAACCATGCACGCGCATCACCGCCGACACGATGCTCAATCCGAGCCCCGAACCGTTCACGTGGCGCGTGCGCTCGCCGCGATAGAAGCGTTCGAGCACCGCATTGCGCTCGCCGGGCGGGATGCCCGGCCCGGTGTCCTCGAACCGGACGAGCGGGCCGTGCGGCGTCGTCTGGAGCACGACGCGCACGCGGCCGCCCGGTGGCGTGAACTTGATCGCGTTGTCCGCGAGATTGCTGAACGCCTCGAACAGCAACGCACGATCGCCGTGGATGCCGTCGACCGTGGCCGCCTCGAGCGCGAACGACACGTCGACGTCCTCGGCCAGCGGCTCGTAAAGCTCGCACACGTCGCGCAGCAGGGACGCGACGTCGACCGCGGCAAAACCGCCGCGCCGGCTCAGCGTGCCGATCTCGGAGATGCGCAGCATCGCGCGAAACCGTTCGAGCAGCCGGTCGGTTTCGTCGCGCGCCGAAGCCAGCAGCGCCGCCGACGCGGGATCATGCGCGCAGAACGGCTGGTCGGCGAGCCGCGCGAGCATCGTATGCACGCGTGCGAGCGGCGTGCGCAGGTCGTGCGCGATCCCGTCGCAGGTATGGCGCACCTCGCCCATCAGCCGCTCGACTTCGTCGAGCATGTGGTTCACGAGATGCGCGAGCAGATCGAGTTCGTCGTAGCCGCCGACCGGCAGTCGCTTGCCGAGATCGCCTTCGGCGATCTGTCGCGTGACGCGCCGGATCGCGGCGACGCGGCGCATCTGCCGCATGCCGAGCATGCTGCCGCCCGCGATGCCGGCGATCAGGATCACCACGCCGCCGATCACGAGCCCGCGGATCGCGACGTCGCGGATCTGGATGAAATGCGACAGGTCGCGCGCGACCACCAGCGTCATGCCGTTGTCGCGGCGCTCGGCCATCGCGCGCGCGATCGGCGACGGTTGGCCGTCGAGCAACGCGAGCGTGCGGTTCAGCGTCCGGCCGTGGCGATCGGTCTGCAGCGCGGGCGGCTTAGTGATGTCGCCGGCCACGCGGCGCCCGCTCGCATCGAACAGCCCGTAGAAATTCGTGTGCATGTGCTCGTGCTCGAGCCGCCGGTGGATCGCGAGCGGCAGATCGGCATCCGGAATCGAATCGAAATAGATCAGTTGCCACGCGAGCACTTCGTCGGTGTCGCGCGTCATCGTATGCGTCGCGGCCACGCTGATCACGCCCGCGAGCAGCAGCAGCGACACCGAGAAGATCGCCGCGTACGCGCATAGCCAGCGAAACGTCGTCGTATGCCAGCGGCGCGTGAAGTGCGCCGCGCGGGCTGCGTCCATTCGCGCCTCCGTCAAGCGAGCATGTAGCCCGATCCGCGCACCGTCTGGATCATCGGGTTCGCGCCGGGCGGATCGATCTTCTTGCGCAGCCGCCCCATATGGACGTCGATCAGGTTGGTGCCGGGATCGAAGTGATAGCCCCACACGGCCTCGAACAGCATGGTGCGCGTGATCGTCTGGCCTGCGTTGCGCATCATGAATTCGAGCACGCGGAACTCAGTGGGCAGCAGCGGAATCTCGTCGGCGCCGCGGCGCGCGCAGCGCGAAATGAGGTCGAGCTCGAGCGGGCCGACCTTCAGCAGCGTCTGCTGCGGCACGCCCGATGCCTGCCGGCGGCGCAGCAGCACTTCGATGCGCGCGCTCAGCTCGCAGGAATCGAACGGCTTCGTCAGGTAATCGTCGCCGCCCGCGCGCAGCCCGCGGATGCGCTCGTCGACGTCGCCGAGCGCGCTCAGCATCAGCACCGGCGTGTCGATGCCGACCGTGCGCATCGCGGTCACGATCGCGAGGCCGTCCGCGCCCGGCAGCATCCGGTCGAGCGTGATCGCGTCGTACGATGCGCTCATCGCGCGCATCATCCCGTCGCGGCCGTTATCGGTCCAGTCGACCTCGAACCCGCGTGCGGTCAGTTCGCCGACGATTTCGTTCGCGGTCACCGCGTCGTCCTCGACCGTCAGTACTCGCATGGTTGCCCTCGCAATGAACTTCAACACGGGCGCGCACGATGCGCCCGTCACTATCGTAAGCGCCGCGATCGCCGGGCGGCGCCAGATGAAAATAACTTCATTCGGATCGCAACGGGCGTACGTGAAACATGTTTCATCCGCGCGTCGCCGGCCCCGCGACGGGTGCCGCCTACGCTGACGTCATGCGGCATCGGGCCGCGCAACCAGGAGCTACCGGATGAAACTGTCGACCACCGTCGCCTGCATGCTGCTCGCATGCGCCAGCACCGCCGCGTTGGCGGGGCCGCACCTCAACCCGCAGGAATGCAACGCGTACCCGTTCGTGCACACGGGCAGTGGCGTCTCGCGTGCGGACCTCGTACGTGAGCTGACCGAGCTCGAACAGGTCGGCTACAAGCCGGCGCCCTCGAGTCCCTACTATCCCGACGATATCAATGGCGCGGAAGATCGGCTCGCCGCCGAGTACCGCGCCGACTGCACGCACGCGCTGACGGCCGACGCGGGCACGCACCACTGACCGCACACTGCGACGCAACACACCGGCCGGAAACAACAAAAGGCGGCACGCATGTGCCGCCTTTTCTTCACGAACGCGCAGGGATGCGAATCCGATGCGCCATGCTGCCGCTCAACGCGACATCATGTTCATGCTGACGTTGTGCATCACCCACAGCGTGCCGACGATCACGATCGCGGCGGTCAGCACCGTATAGCTGAACGCCATCACGTTCCAGCGCTGGCCCGACGAGCCGTTCATGTGCAGGAAGTACACGAGGTGCACGACGATCTGCACGAAGGCGAGCACGGCCAGCCCGATCAGCGACGCATGCGGCGACAGCACGCCGCCCATCACGAGGCCGAACGACGCGGCCGTGAGCAGCACCGACAGGATGAAACCGGCGACGTAGCCGCCAACACTGCCGTGCCCTTCTTCGAGTTGAGACGAATGCGAATGGGCCATTTAGATCACGCTCGCGAGATAGACAAAGGAAAACACGCAGATCCACACGATGTCGAGGAAGTGCCAGAACAGGCTCAGGCACGTCAGGCGTCGCAGGTCGCGATCGGTCAGGTCGCCGCCGCGCAACACGATCTGCGCGGCCAGCACGATCATCCACAAGAGGCCGGCCGTCACGTGCAGCCCGTGCGTGCCGACCAGCGTGAAGAACGCCGACAGGAACGCACTGCGCTGCGGGCCCGCGCCTTCCGCGATCAGGTGCGAGAACTCGCGCAGTTCCATCGCGAGAAACGCCGCGCCGAGCACGAACGTCACCGCGAGCCATGCGAGCAGCGCGCCGCGTCGCTGCTGGTACGCGGCGAGCATCGCGAAGCCGTACGTGATGCTCGACAGCAGCAGCGCGGCGGTCTCGACCGCGACGCCCGGAATGTCGAACAGCTCTTTCGCCGTCTGCCCGCCCGCGTACTGGTGGCCGAGCACCGCGAACGTCGCGAACAGCGCCGCGAAGATCACGCAGTCGGTCATCAGGTACAACCAGAACCCGAACACCGAATGCGACGGCGGATGGTCGTCGTGCTCGAGCAGGGTTGCGCTCATGGTTTTCTGCAACATCAGTTGGCCTCCAGTTCCACGTCGTCGACGCGCGCGGCCGCGCGCCGCGTCGGCTGCTTGTCTTCGGTCTTGCGCACCGTCGACGCAGGGATGTAATAGCCGTCGTTATCGCGCGAGCTGTAGATCACGAGCGTCGCGATGATCCCGACGAGCCCGCCGATCGCCATCCACCAGATGTGCCACACCAGCGCGAAGCCGAGCACCAGGCTGAAGACCGCGATCACGAAGCCCGCACAGGTATTCGACGGCATGTGGATGTCGCGGAACGTCGCCGGGTTCGGCCGGCCTTCACCGCGTGCCTTCATGTCTGCATACGCGTCGAGCGTGCGCACCTGCGGGATCGCCGCGAAGTTGTAGTCGGCCGGCGGCGACGAGGTCGCCCACTCCAGCGTGCGGCCGCCCCACGGGTCGCCCGTCGTGTCGCGGTACTCGGGCAGATGGCGGTTGCGGATGCTGACCACCAGCTGCAGCAACTGGCACGCGATGCCGATCGCGATCAGCACGGCGCCGAACGCGGCGACCAGCAGCCATGGATGCCAGGCCGGGTTGTCGTAGTGGTTCAGGCGGCGCGTCATGCCCATGAAGCCGAGCACGTAGAGCGGCACGAACGCGACGTAGAAGCCGACCTGCCAGAACCAGAACGCGGCCTTGCCGAGCTTCTCGTTCAGCTTGAAGCCGAACGCCTTCGGGAACCAGTAGTTGAAGCCCGCCAGATAGCCGAACAGCACGCCGCCGATGATCACGTTGTGGAAGTGCGCGATCAGGAACAGGCTGTTGTGCAGCACGAAGTCCGCGCCGGGAATCGCCATCATCACGCCGGTCATGCCGCCGAGCGTGAACGTGACCATGAAGCCGATCGTCCACAGCACGGGCGTCGTGAATTCGATCCGGCCGCGGTACATCGTGAACAGCCAGTTGAACACCTTCACGCCGGTCGGAATCGCGATGATCATCGTCATGATCCCGAAGAACGCATTCACGTTCGCGCCCGAGCCCATCGTGAAGAAGTGATGCAGCCACACGAGGAACGACAGCACCATGATCGCGCAGGTCGCGTACACCATCGTCTTGTAGCCGAACAGCGGCTTCTTCGCGAACGTCGCGATGACTTCCGAGAAGATCCCGAACGCCGGCAGGATCAGGATGTACACCTCCGGGTGGCCCCACGCCCAGATCAGGTTCAGGTACAGCATCGCGTTGCCGCCGGCGTCGTTCGTGAAGAAATGCATGCCGAGGTAACGGTCGAGGCCGAGCAGCGCGAGCGTCGCGGTCAGGATCGGGAACGACGCCATGATCAGCACGTTCGTGCACAGGGCCGTCCACGTGAACACGGGCATTTTCATCAGCGTCATGCCCGGCGCGCGCATCTTGATGATCGTCACGAAGAAGTTCACGCCGGTCAGCAGCGTGCCGACACCCGAGATCTGCAGCGCCCACAGGTAGTAGTCGACCCCTACCCCCGGACTGAACTGCAGTTCCGACAGCGGCGGGTACGCGAGCCAGCCCGTCTGCGCGAATTCGCCGATCACGAGCGACAGGTTGATCAGGATCGCGCTGACCGCCGTCATCCAGAACGACAGCGAGTTGATGAACGGGAACGCGACGTCGCGCGCGCCGATCTGCAGCGGCACGACCAGGTTCATCAGGCCGACCATGAACACCATCGCCATGAAGAAGATCATGATCACGCCGTGCGCCGTGAAGATCTGGTCATAGTGGTGCGGCGGCAGGTAGCCGGGCGCGTTGTACGCGAGCGCGAGCTGCATGCGCATCATGATCGCGTCGGCGAAGCCGCGCAGCAGCATGATCAGCGCGACGATGATGTACATCACGCCGAGTCTCTTGTGGTCGACCGTGGTCAGCCATTCCGTCCACAGCCATTTCCAGCGGCCGGTGATCGTCAGCGCGGCGAGAATGCCCAGCACGACCAGACCCATGAAGGCGCCGGCCCCCATGATGATGGGCTGATCGAACGGGATCGCCGAGAGTGTGAGTTTGCCGAACATGCGTTACCCCTTCGTGCCGCAGGCGGCGTCCTTCAGGTCGAGGACGTGGCCATCGTTGTATTTCGCGATGATGTTGTGGAAGAGCCGCGGATCGACCGACGAGAAATAGCGCACCGGCGCCTTCTCGCTCGGCTGCGCGACGCCGCCGTACATAGTCGCGTCGAGCCGGTCCGGCGATGCCTTCACCTTCTGCACCCACGCATCGAACTGCTCGCGCGGCTCGGCGAGCGTGCGGAACTTCATGTCGGAGAAACCGCGGCCGCTGAAGTTGGCGGACGTGCCCGCGTAGTTGCCGGGCTCGTCGGCGATCAGGTGCAGGCGCGTCTGCATGCCGGCCATCGCATAGACCTGGCCGCCGAGCTGCGGGATGAAGAACGAGTTCATCACCGAATCCGACGTGATGCGGAAGTTCACCGGCGTGCCGACCGGAATCGCGAGCTGGTTCACCGACGCGATGCCGAGCTCCGGATAGATGAACAGCCACTTCCAGTCGAGCGCGACCACTTCGACGTCGATCGGCTTCACCGCCGATTCGAGCGGCTTGTATGGATCGAGCTCGTGCGTGGTCTTCCACGTGAGCACGCCGAGGAACAGGATGATCAGCGTCGGCACCGTCCAGATCACGACCTCGATCGCGGTCGAGTGCGACCAGTTCGGCGCGTAGGCGGCGTTGCGGTTCGACGCGCGGTAACGCCATGCGAACCATAGCGTGAGCAGGATCACCGGCACGACGACGATCAGCATCGCCCAGGTGGACGTCGCGATCAGCGACTTTTCTGCCGCACCCACGCTTCCTTTCGGATTTAGTACATCTAAATTACAACCTGACAGGCTCAGTGCCGCGCCCATGGCCATCAGCGCCGACCAGCCTCTTGAAGCTCTTCTTTTCATCACACAGCCCCGCGGGTCATTGAATCCGTTTGCGTATGCCCGATGCGCATTCGATTCACGAAATTGGCCGAATCATACGTCGCGCGAGTGCGATGAAAAACCGGTGCAGGCGGCAAATCATCATTGCAAAATCTGCCGTGAGTCACATTGTCGCGGGGCAATTTCACGCAGCAGGAAGCGGGCCCGACACTCCCCGTGCCGGGCCTCGATCGATGCGCGCGCAACGATACCTGCCGCGCGTATGCGGCTCGCCTGCGCGGCGCGGTGTGCCGGGATCAGTCGTGCGTCGATGCCATGTACGACGGCAGCGCCGGCGCGGGGCCATCCCCTGCCGGCACCTTCGAATGGCTCGCTTCCTCGATCAGCTTGCCGACGGTCGGATCGATCGCATCGGTGAACGGCTTCGGATCGATGCCGACCGCCAGCACGATCAGCGCGAGCGACGCGAACATCACGATCTCGCGACGATTCAGGTCGGCGAGCTTCGCGATCCGCTGGCTCGCGACCTTGCCGAACACGACGCGCTTGAGCATCCACAGCGTGTACGACGCGCTGAGGATCAGCGTGAGCGCCGCGATCGCACCGATCCAGAAGTTGAAGCGGATCGCGCCCATGATCACCATGAACTCGCCGACGAACCCCGACGTGCCCGGCAGACCGACGTTGGCCATCGCGAACAGCAGCGTGAAGGTCGCGAAACGCGGCATCACGCCCGCCACGCCGCCGTACGCGGCGATCTCGCGCTGCCTGGTGCGATCCACCAGCACGTTCACGCACAACAGCATCGCGCCCGCCACGAAGCCGTACGACACGAGTTGCACGATCGCGCCTTCGACGCCGATCCGGTTGAACAGGAACAGCCCCAGCGTGACGATCCCCATGTGCGCGACCGTCGAATACGCGAGCAGCTTGCCGAGATCGGTCTGCGCGAGCGCGATCAGGCTCGCGTAGACGATCGCGAACAGCGACAGCGCGATCACGGCCGGCGCGAAGAAGTGGCTCGCATCCGGCGTGATCGGCAGCGCGAAGCGCAGGAACCCGTAACCGCCGAGCTTGAGCATCGCGAGCATCAACGCGGCGCCCGTCGGACCGTCCGTGTACACGTCGCTCAGCCACGTGTGGACCGGCCACATCGGCACCTTGACCGCGAACGCCGCGAAGAAGCCGAGGAATACCAGCAACTGTGGCGCGAAGCCGAGCTGCAGCGTGCGCCACACGGCCATGTCGAACGTATGCGACTGCGCGTACAGGTACAGCATCGCCATCAGCAGCAACAGCGAGCCGGCGAACGAGATGAAGAAGAACTTCACGGCCGCATACACGCGTCGCTCGCGCCCCCACGTACCGATCAGCAGGTACAGCGGGATCAGCGTCGCCTCGAAGAAGATGAAGAACAGCAGCCCGTCCTGCGCGACGAACACGCCGACCATCAGCCCCGACAGGATCAGGAACGACGCGTAGTACTGCGCGACGCGCACCGTGACCGACTCCCACGACGCCACCACCACCACGAGCGTCGTGAATGCGGTCAGCACGACGAGCCACAGCGACGCGCCGTCAATGCCGACCCGCCAGCCGGCATTGAATGCCGCCAGCCAGTCGCGTCTTTCGACGAACTGCATCGCCGCCGAATGCGCGTCGAAACCGGCAATCAGCGGGACGACGGCCGCCAGCCCGGCGATGGCGCCGAACAGCGCGATCAGTCGTATCCGGCGGGAATGCTGGTCGGAACCGGCGCGCAGCAGCACCGCGCCGAACAGTATCGGAACCCAGATGGCCAGGCTCAGGAAGGGGAAATCATGCATGTCAACAACGCCTTGAGGAGGTCGCGCCCTGCATCGGGGACAGGCGCGACGAAAGGAACGAAATCAAATCGACAGGTAGATTTCGTGAATCGCCAATGTTGGCAAAATGTAAAGCGGCATCACCGGAAAAGTTGATGCCGCTCAAATGCGATCGGGTTAACCAGCATAAAACGATTGAATATTTTCTGCAGCGCAGCAGAACATCAATTTTTTGAGGCCGCGTAGTCCGCTGATTTTTATGAGTAATTTTTCGTATTGCTCGATGCTGCGTGCGATGGAAATCGACGCAGCGCCGCATTTTTGATGTCAACCGAGCATTTCGGAGGGCCGGAACGACATGCTCAGCGTTCCACAGTGCTGCGGTCGCGTGGCGTCTCCTGCCTTACATAAATACTTTCATTTTTATTTCATTCTATTTCATGCCACGCATCCCGGAGATCGAGTTACTCTTGCGCACCACTTCTCACGCGAGCGGCCGTTAACGCAGGTAACTCAAGCGATCCCATACGCGCATCGTCACCGCACGATAGTGGTCGTGCTGGGCGGGGAAATGGACGAAGCGGCTGTCGCGCGTCGCATAGACCGGCGATGACGCGAGCGTCGTCGCATCGACGATATGGCGCGCGTCGATCATGCCGGACTCAAGCAACTCCACATAGATCGCCTGCTGGTCGCCACCACTCGCATAGACCGACGAACGATCGTCGAACCGCTCGATGCGCGCGCAGATGCGTTCGACCAGCTCGCGCATCGGCCCCACGTTGCGCACGCCAATCATGCACGAGTTGATCGCCCACGCCGTGTGATCGGTCCCGATCACGAAGTCGCGCCCCTCGATCGTGCCATCGATGCGCTGGCGCTGGTCGATCGCGAGGATGTCCGCATCGACCCAGAACACGAACGTGTGATGCGGCAGATGTTCGCGAATCAGATGCAGCTTCGCCCAGTTCGCGTCGATGCCGTCCGGCAGGAAGGCGGGCGCGGCGCGATACGTGTGGTACGCATAGCCATGTCGCGTGCAGTACCGGACGAAATTCTCCTCGTGCAGGTCGCCGTAGCCTGCGATGTGCGACGTATGCAGGCTCACGAACGCGATCGGCGCATGCGGATTCACATGCCGCTCAGCTTCGCGCGGTCGCTGCTGCGCGGCGCACCAGTCGTCCATCGCGCGCGGACAGTCGCCGCGCTGGTACCGTTCGGCATCGTCGACGAGCGCCGTCACGTAGCGGAAGTCGTAATCGGGCACCGGCGCCCAGCAGCCGTTCACGTCTCGCCACTCCGGAGCCTGGTGCGCCACGAGCGGTCGCGCGCCGGCGATCGAATCGATCGAGACGCCGTCGCTCCAGACCGTCTGGGCCGACGCGAAATGGCCGTTTGCAAGTGGTACATCGAACGGCAGCGGTGGAAAGTGCGCTGCCAGCAGCGTCGCCTCGCACCCGTGCTGCCGCTCCGGAAGATGCATCGCCCACTTGCCCAGTTCGAGCACCAGCCGGCGCAACTGCTCGCGTACGTCGGGCACGTTGCGGAAGATCATGCCGCTCGCGGCGGGCAAGGCCGATTTCGACGTCTGCGTCGTGACGATCGCATCGTAACCGTGCGCGACATCCGTCAGCGCGTGCGGATCGAACACGACGGAGAAGGGATCGAGCACGAGCAGCAACGCACCGTGCTCCATCGCAACCAGTTGCGCGATGATCGCGTGGTACTTGTACAGCACCTGCTGGCGCTCGCCATACACGTGCATGCCGTCGACCATTGCATGCCGGTAGCCGTGCAGACGCGCGTAACGTGCGTGGTTGTCGATCAATCCGTCGACAGGTCGATGAGACAGGACGGTCAGAACGGAATGCGGGGTTGCCACGAGCATCACCTCGAGTCGCGCGGAACGATACGCGATATGTAGCGCATGACCGCCCCTCCCGTCGAGCACTCATTGCCCGAGTGCCGTATCGACGATGCGCGCCCGAGGACGAGACTCGACGGCATCGATGCTCGGCGCACGACACCACACGGTGGGCCGGAAAAGAAAAAGCCCCGCAAGTCCGAGAACTTGCGGGGCTTTGTCACCGCTTTTGGCGGAGACGGAGGGATTCGAACCCTCGATCCAGGTTTTGGCCCAGATGCTCCCTTAGCAGGGGAGTGCCTTCGACCTCTCGGCCACGTCTCCCAAACTTTCGCTCGCACCAGGGAGGCAGTGCGACGAGAACGAGATAATATAGGGTTTCGAACCGTGCGTCAATTTCCGTGATGCATTTTCTTCAATGCATCACGAAAAATTCACGACGCCTGGTCGAGTTCGAATACCTTGTGCAGCGCGCGGACGGCCAGCTCCATGTATTTCTCGTCGATCAGTACCGAAATCTTGATTTCGGACGTCGAGATCATCTGGATGTTGATGCCCTCTTCCGACAGCGTGCGGAACATCTTGCTCGCGACGCCCACGTGCGAACGCATGCCGACGCCGACGACCGACACCTTCGACACCTTCGGGTCGCCCTGCACGCGCTCGGCGCTCACATGGCCCTGCACCTGGTTGGTGAGGATGTCCATCGCCTTCTGGTAGTCGCCGCGGCCGACCGTGAACGTGAAGTCGGTCTTGCCTTCGACGCTCTGGTTCTGGATGATCATGTCGACGTCGACGTTCGCATCGGCCACCGGGCCGAGGATCTGATATGCGATGCCCGGCTTGTCGGGCACGCCCATCACCGCAATGCGTGCTTCGTCGCGCTGGAACGCGATGCCGGAAATGACTGCCTTTTCCATGGTCTCGTCTTCTTCAAAAGTAATCAGGGTGCCCGAGCGCATTTCTTCGTCGAGCGCAATCAGCGGATCGGTCAGGCTCGACAGCACACGCGTCTTCACCTGGTATTTGCCGGCGAATTCGACCGAGCGGATCTGCAGGACCTTCGAGCCGAGGCTCGCCATTTCCAGCATCTCCTCGAACGTCACGCGGTCGAGGCGGCGCGCCTCTTCGACGACTCGCGGATCGGTCGTGTAGACGCCGTCGACGTCGGTATAGATCAGGCACTCTTCGGCACCCAGCGCAGCCGCCACCGCCACCGCCGACGTGTCCGAGCCGCCCCGGCCCAGCGTCGTGATGTGGCCGTCCGGATCGACGCCCTGGAAGCCCGTGATGATCACGACCTTGCCTGCGTTCAGATCGTCCTTCACGCGCTCGTCGTCGATCGAGTGAATGCGTGCTTTCGTAAACGCGCTGTCCGTCTTGATCGGCACTTGCCAGCCGGCATAGCTCACGGCCTCGACGCCGATTTCCTGCAGCGCGATCGACAGCAGGCCGACGCTGACCTGCTCGCCGGTCGACGCGATCATGTCGAGCTCACGCGGGCTCGGCTGGCTCGAAATCTCTTTCGCGAGACCGAGCAGACGGTTGGTTTCGCCGGACATCGCCGAAGGCACGACCACCATCTGGTGCCCGGCCTGATGCCATTTTGCGACGCGTTTCGCGACGTTCTTGATGCGCTCGACCGAGCCCATCGAAGTGCCGCCGTATTTGTGTACGATGAGTGCCATTGTCGTTCTGAACTGGAGGAGAAACCGCACGGGCGCGCTGGGCAGGCCGCGTAGCCGTTCGGTCACGCGGCTTGTGGCTGTGGACGGACGACGAGGGGGACGGCTGGGACGCAACACGCAAGCGTGGCGGATTTTGCCCGGAAGGCCGATCAGGCCGCGCAAACCGGGTACGTCACGCGGAAAACCTGCACAAAACGCTCAAAAATCGAGCCGAGCAAACGACCGAGCGTACCCGATAGAAGCCCGCTTGACAAGCCGCGCGCCGTGTCGGCGGCCGTTCCGGCGCTGTTTACCAAATGGTGAAAATGGGCACGCCATCGCGCCGCCGGCAGCCTGCCACCGCTATGCGATCAGCAGGTCGGGACGCCATTCGATCCGGCGCCATGCGGCGTCACCGCGCGCCGCGTCGGCAGGCTCGCCGATGTCGCGATTGACGCCCAGCCGCGGCACGTAGATCAGCCGGTCACCCGCGAACAGCAGCGGCACGTCGCGTTGCCAGGCCGGCACGCCGCGCTCCTGGAACAGGTTCTTCAGCGTCCGGCCCGGCCCGCCCGGCGACGTGCGCATCCGTTCGCCGCCGGCACGGGCGCGCGCCGCCAGCCGTGTACCGCGCAGCAGCGCCTCGGGCACCGCGTCGGCGCTGTCCGCGTCGGCGGGCGCGAACACGAACGTGCCGCGCCATCCCTGCAGATGCCACACTTCCTGCCCATCCCACGCGAGTACCGCCTCCGGCTGCGGCGTCCCCGTGCCGTCGTCGACCGGCTCGCTGCTGTCGCCCGCCTCCCAGTACACGACATCGCGATAGAGCCGCAGGCACTGCCCCGCGTGATCGACACGCAGCGCATGCGCGTCGTGCGCCGCGCGCAGTTGCCGCATCATGTTGGCCAGACGGGCAGCCGACGCGCCCGGCAAACCGAGCCGGCGCATCCAGAAGCGCAGCAGGTTCGCGCCGCGCGTGTCGTCGAATCCGACCAGCGCGTCGCGCGACAGCGCCTGACCGTCATCGCGCGCGGCGACGGCGAAATCGAGCTCGGCCAGATCGTCGAGCAGCCGCTGAGCGGCCGCCGCATGCTGGGCCGCGCGACCGAGCGCATCGCGAAAGCCCGGGAAATGCGCGGCCAGCGCCGGCAGCACGTCGATGCGCAGCGCATTGCGCGCATAGCGCGTATCGCCGTTCGATTCGTCGTCGATCCACGCGAGCGCGTGCTGCTCCGCATAGCGCTCGAGTTGTGCGCGCAACAGTCGCAGCAATGGACGTACACGCTCGATGCTCACGCCGTCGGGGCGATAACGCGGCGCCATCGCCGCGAGCCCCGCGATTCCCGCGCCGCGCAACAGTTGCAGCAACACCGTCTCCGCCTGGTCGTCCGCATGTTGCGCGAGCCACAACACATTCGCGCCATGGCGCTCGCCCATCGCGTCGAGTGCCGCGTAGCGACGCTCGCGCGCGGTCGCCTCGATACCAAGCCCGCTGTCGCGCGGCACGTCGACGCGCATCGATTCGAATGCGACACCGAGCCGCGCCGCTTGCCCTTCGGCATGCGCGACCCATGCGTCGGCGTTCGCGCTCAGGCCGTGATGCACGTGCAGCGCGACGCAGCGCGATGCGCCCGCGACGCGCACGGCCGCATCGAGCAGCACGGTCGAATCGAGGCCGCCGCTGTAGGCGATCGCGATGCGTGCATCGGGGGGGACGCTGGAAAGCGCAACGCCGACCGCGTCGAGTACGACGCGGTCGGCGGAGAATTCGGTGGGCGGGATCACGAGCGAGACGCGCGTGCAGCGGCACGCGCCTTGAATACGCGGCCGGTCATGCGCCGGGCGTGGTTTCCTTGAATTTGCCGTAGGCCATCAGGCGCTCGAAGCGGCGCTCGCGCAGCGCATCGATGCTCATGCCCTGGAACTGGCGCAGCGAATCGGCCAGCGCGCGACGCAGCAACGCGGCCATGCCCTTCGGATCGCGATGCGCGCCGCCAAGCGGCTCGTTGATGATCTTGTCGATCAGGCCGAGCGCCTTCAGGCGGTGCGCGGTCAGGCCCAGCGCTTCCGCGGCTTCCGGCGCCTTCGCGGCGCTCTTCCACAGGATCGACGCGCAGCCTTCCGGCGAGATCACCGAATAGGTCGAGAACTGCAGCATCATCACGGTGTCGGCCACGGCGATCGCCAGCGCACCGCCCGAACCGCCCTCGCCGATCACCGTCGTGATGATCGGCGTCTTCAGCTCGGCCATCACGTACAGGTTGCGGCCGATCGCCTCCGACTGGCCGCGCTCCTCCGCGCCGATGCCCGGGTACGCGCCCGGTGTGTCGACGAACGTGAAGATCGGCAGCCCGAACTTCTCGGCCAGACGCATCAGGCGTTCGGCCTTGCGATAGCCTTCCGGACGCGGCATCCCGAAGTTGCGCGCGGCGCGTTCCTTCGTGTCGCGGCCCTTCTGGTGGCCGATCACCATGCACGGATGGCCGCCGAAGCGCGCGAGACCACCGACGATCGACAGGTCGTCCGCGAACGCGCGGTCGCCATGCAGCTCATGAAAATCGGTAAACAATTCCGCGACGTAATCGAGCGTGTACGGTCGCTGCGGATGCCGCGCGATCTGCGACACCTGCCACGGCGACAGGTTCGCGTAGAGGTCTTTCGTCAGTTGCTGGCTTTTCTTCGACAGCCGCTCGATTTCTTCCGAAATATCGACAGCCGAGTCGTCCTGCACGAATCGCAGCTCTTCGATCTTGGCCTCGAGTTCGGCGATCGGCTGTTCGAAATCCAGAAACGTGGTCTTCATGTGTTCGAATCCTTGGGTCTTGCGGCAGCGCGTATTCTACCCGCGCGGGCGACGCTCAAAACCGACTCTCAACTATTGATGTTTAAAACCCGATAGCCAACGCTCAGGCGTCGGCGTCGGGCGCATCGAGGCTGCGCCACATGTACCAGGTCGCGACAGTGCGCCACGGCTCCCAGTTGGCCGCGACCTCGCGCGCCTCGCTGCGCGTGACGGGTTCGCCGCTGAAGTAATTGACGCTGATCGCACGGATCAGGCCCGGGTCGTCGAGCGGCAGCACGTCCGGCCGCGACAGGTTGAAGATCAGGAACATCTCGGCCGTCCAGCGGCTGATGCCGCGGATCTGCGTGAGTTCCGCGATCACGTCCTCGTCGTCCATCGACGTCCATTTGTCGACGTGCAGCGCCCCGGACACGAAATGCTGCGCGAGATCGAGGATGTATTCCGTCTTGCGCTTCGACAACCCGCATGCGATCAGCTTGTCCGCGCCGAGCCGGATCACCGGTTGCGGCGCGAGTTTCGGGCAGGCGTCCTCGATGCGCGCCCACAGCGACTGGGCGGACGGCACCGAAATCTGCTGGCCGACGACCGAGCGCGCGAGCGTGACGAACGGGTCGCCGCGCTTCACGAGATGCGCGGGACCGAACTTCGGAATCAGCTTCTTCAGGATCCGGTCGCGCTTGACGAGGTCCGCGCACGCCTTGTCCCAATAGGCGGGACGCACGACGACCTCCTCGCCGTCCGCTTCGGACGCACGTGTCTTGCGGGCCACGTCGGCGGCCGGCTGCGCGGCTGCCGGCTGCGCATGACCGTTCAGCGCGCCGTTCGGCACGGCGCGCGTCGCGTCCGCCTTCGCCGCCGGTACGCGCTTGGCTGCCGGACGCGCGGCGACCGGGGTCGCGCGCCTGACCGGCGCTTTTCTGGCCGTTGCCATCTTGCCTCCTACCTGACGGATCGGTCAGTGGAACGCGCTGCGCTCATACGCGACGCCATTCGGTCGATCCGCCCGGTTTGTCTTCAAGTGCGACGCCGGCTTCGAGCAATTCCGCCCGGATCCGGTCCGCTTCGGCATAGTCCTTCGCTTGCTTCGCCGCGACGCGCGCGGCGATCTTCGCTTCGATCTCGTCGGCCGCGGGCCCGCCCGCCTGCGCGGCGCCGGACGCCTGCTGCAGGAACGCGCGCGGTTCGCGGCCCAGCAGGCCGAGCAGGCCCGCCAGTTGTTTCAGTTGCCGTGCGAGCGATGCGTCGCGCGTGCGGTTGACTTCACCCGCCAGCTCGAACAGCGTCGCCACCGCGACCGGCGTGTTGAAATCGTCGTTCATCGCGGCCGCGAAACGCTGCGCGTGCGGCTCGTTCCAGTCGAGCGCGAGCGTGTCGGGCTCGACGTCCTTCAGCGCGGTGTACAGGCGCGTGAGCGACGCGCGCGCATCGTCGAGATGCACGTCGCTGTAATTGAGCGGCGAACGGTAGTGCGTGCGCACGATGAAGAAGCGCACGACTTCCGCGTCGTAACGCTCGAGCACCTCGCGGATCGTGAAGAAGTTGCCGAGCGATTTCGACATCTTCTCGTTGTCGACCTGCACGAAGCCGTTGTGCATCCAGTAATTGACGAACGTCTCGCCGGTCGCGCCTTCGCTCTGCGCGATCTCGTTTTCGTGGTGCGGGAATTGCAGATCCTGCCCGCCGCCATGGATGTCGAAATGATTGCCGAGCAGCGAGCAGCCCATCGCCGAGCACTCGATGTGCCAGCCCGGGCGCCCCATCCCGTACTTCGACGCCCACGACGCGCCTTCCGGCTCGTCCGCCTTCGCGCGCTTCCACAGCACGAAGTCGAGCGGATCCTGCTTCGCGTCGTTCGCGGCGACGCGCTCGCCCGCGCGGAGATCGTCGAGCGACTTGCCCGACAGCTTCCCGTAGTCTGCGAACTTGCGCACCGAGTAATTGACGTCGCCGTCGGCCGCCTGATACGCGTAGCCGTTGGTCTCGAGCGTCTCGATCATGCCGAGCATCTGCGGGATGAACTGCGTCGCGCGCGGCTCGATATCGGGCCGCTGGATGCCGAGCGCGGTTTCATCCTCGTGCATCGCGCCGATGAAGCGGTCGGTCAGCGACTTGATCGTCTCGCCGTTCTCGACCGCGCGGCGGATGATCTTGTCGTCGACGTCGGTGATGTTGCGCACGTACGTGACCCGATAGCCGATCGCACGCAGCCAGCGCTGGACGAGGTCGAACACGACCAGCATGCGCGCGTGGCCCACGTGACAATAGTCGTAGACGGTGATCCCGCATACGTACATCCGCACTTCGCCGGGCTGGCGCGGCACGAAAACTTGCTTGTCACGCGCGAGCGTGTTGTAGATGCGCAGTGATTCCATAGAGATGAACCGTGAGCCGAAGGAAACCGCCCTGGCGAAGCTCGCCCAGCATGTGAAACGGACGGACCATCTGCCGCGGCGCCAGGCCGCGCGTCCTCGATATCACATGGGGCGGTCAGGCTGCAAGCACAGCGGTGACGGCCACGAGAGGCTAAGAAAGACTGTCTGCCGCTCGCCGGAACGCGCAGACGTTTTGTTAGAATGGCTCGGAGTATAACATTCCGATTTACGCCTATGAAACCTCATCGCGGCCGCGCGCCGAGCGCTGCGACCCTCGTTGCGACCACCGTCATGGGCGTCGCGCTGACGCTTTTCGCGGCTCCCGCGGCGCATGCGCAGAAGGCCCCGGCGGTCGCCGACGGCACCCCCGAAATCGACGCGTCGATCGCCGGCAAGCAGTGGCAGCAGGCGCTCGCGCAGCTCGACGCGCGCATCGCGTCGAACCCGCACGACGTGCAGGCGCAGTTCAAGCGCGGCACCGTGCTGGCCCGCCTGAACCGCGACGACGACGCGATCCAGCAGTTCGTCGCGATCACGCAGGCGTACCCCGAACTGCCCGAGCCGTACAACAACCTCGCGGCGCTCTACGCGAAGCACGGCCGCTATGACGAAGCGCGCACCGCGCTCGTCACCGCGACGCAATCGAACCCGGGCTACTCGCTCGCGTACGAGAACCTCGGCGATCTCTACCTGCGCCTCGCGGCCGAATCGTACAAGCGCGCGCAATCGCTCGGCCGCACGAGCGGCGCGACCGCGCAGCGCCTCGCCGATCTGCAGAAGATCGTGTCGCCGTCGAAAGCCGCGCCGAACGCCCGCGCGACGACGCCGGCCACGCGCGACTACACCGACCGCGCCGCCGCGAACGTGAGCACCACCACGCTGCCGATGTCGCCGACGTTCCAGTTCAGCGGTCCGTCGGGCGCACTGGCGGCGCCGTACGTCGCGCCGTCGCACTGAGCGGCGCGGCTTTCCTTCCCTCCCAACCTGAGGATCGCAATGAAACGTCTGTTGCTGGCGCTTGGCGGCGCCGCCCTTCTCGCGACCGCGCCCGCGTTCGCGCAAACGGCCACCGCGCACCCCGTCGTGCAGCTGAAGACCTCGCAGGGCGACATCCGCGTCGAGCTCTATCCGGAGAAGGCGCCGAAATCCGTCGCCAACTTCCTCGATTACGTGAAGGCCGGCCAGTACAACGGCACGATCTTCCATCGCGTGATCAAGGGCTTCATGATCCAGGGCGGCGGCTACAAGACCAATTTCGAGGAAAAGCCGACCCGCGCGCCGATCCCGCTGGAAAGCCGCAATGGTCTGAAGAACCTGACCGGCACGATCGCGATGGCGCGCACGAGCGATCCGAATTCGGCCACCGCGCAGTTCTTCATCAATACGGTCGACAACGGCGGCCTCGACTACCCTAACCCGGACGGCAACGGCTATGCGGTGTTCGGCAAGGTCGTGTCGGGCCTCGACGTCGTGAAGAAGATCGAAGGCGTGGCGACGACCTCGCGCGGCCCGATGCAGGACGTACCGGCGCAACCGGTCGTGATCGAATCGGCGAGCATCGTCTCGAAGTAAGCACCTGCCGGCACGTCCGGCGCCACACGCGGCCGCGTCGCACGACCGGCCGCGTGCCATTTAAACCGCCTCACCGAAGGAATTCATCATGGTTGAACTGCATACGAACCACGGCGTGATCAAGCTCGAACTCGACGCCGCGAAGGCACCGAAGACGGTCGAGAACTTCCTGAACTACGTGAAGAAGGGCCATTACGACGGCACCGTGTTCCATCGCGTGATCAACGGCTTCATGATCCAGGGCGGCGGCTTCGAGCCGGGCCTGAAGCAGAAGCCGACCGACGCGCCGATCGACAACGAAGCGAACAACGGCCTGAAGAACGACAACTACACGGTCGCGATGGCGCGCACGAACGATCCGCACTCGGCGACCGCCCAGTTCTTCATCAACGTGAACGACAACGACTTCCTGAACCACTCGTCGCCGACGCCGCAGGGCTGGGGCTACGCAGTGTTCGGCAAGGTCGTCGAAGGCCAGGACGTGGTCGACAAGATCAAGGGCGTCAAGACGGGCAACGCCGGCTTCCATCAGGACGTGCCGACCGACGACGTCGTGATCGAAAAGGCCGTGGTGGTCTGACGCATAGTCGTTACGGAGGCACTTCGATGTTGCAGGAGAGTCCGCCGCGAAGCGTCTCCGCGGGCGTGCCGGGCGAGCGCGAGTACGCGCAAGCCGCACGCCCGTTCCTGTTTCTCTCCGATCTGCACCTGAGCGAGGCGATTCCGAAGACGGTCGCCGCGTTCGAGCATTTCGTGAAATATACCGCCGACAGCGCCGACTCGGTGTTCATCCTCGGCGACCTATTCGAATACTGGATCGGCGACGATATCCTCGACGACGATCCGTTCGCCGCGCGCATGGCCGCGCTGATGCACACGTTCTCGGAACGCGGCATCGCGCTCTACGTGATGCACGGCAACCGCGATTTCCTGCTCGGCCGGCGCTTCATGAAGGCGGCCGGCGCGATGCTGCTGCCCGACCCGTCGCTGATCATGGCGTTCGGCCAGCGCATCGTGCTCGCGCACGGCGACGCGCAATGCACGGCCGACCGCGGCTATCAGGTGTTCCGGCGCTTCGCGCGCAATCGCATCGCGCAATGGCTGTTTCTCGCCTGGCCGTTCCGCTGGCGCCGCGCGCTCGCGCAGCGCATGCGCTCGAACAGCGAAGCGGGCCGGATGCGCCCGGCTTCGGCGATCTACGACGTCACGCGGGACGGCGTGGCCGCGCTGTTCCGGAAAAGCCGCGCGAGCGTGATCATTCACGGCCACACGCACCGCCCCGCGCGCCACGCGGAACCGGGCGGGATCCGCTGGGTGCTGCCCGACTGGGATCTCGATCACGGCACGCCGCGCGGCGGCTATCTGCGCGTCGACGCGGAAGGCATCCACGCGATGCCGCTCGACTGAGGCAACCGCTGCCGGCGCGCAGACCGGCAGCGATCAGCGCCCGTCGCGTGGGTTACATCTGGCGTTCGACCGTCTTGCCTTCCAGCACCGCCGATAGCCTGCGCAGGTCCAGGCGCGCCGCGTCGGCGCCCTGCAGCGTTTCCAGATGCGTACCGAGCCGCTCGAGCGCCGCGACGATCTCGTCGACGCGGCGGCTTTCCTTCGCCGCGTGATCGATCAGCCCGTGAATCGCGAGCGACATCGGATCGTCGGCGTTCGGCGTGATCCCGTACGCGCAGAATGCCGCGCGCTCGGGCTGCGGCTTCGGCTGCGCCGGCATCACGATGCGCGCCGGGTTGCCGACCGCCGTGCCGCCGGGCGGCACCGGCTTGACGACCACCGCGTTCGACCCGATCTTCGCGCCCGCGCCCACCGTGAAACCGCCGAGCACCTTCGCGCCGGCGCCGACGATCACGCCGGCCTCGAGCGTCGGGTGGCGCTTCGCGCCGCGCGTGAGCGACGTGCCGCCCAGCGTCACGCCCTGATAGATCGTGCAGTCGTCGCCGATGATCGCCGTCTCGCCGATCACGACACCCATGCCGTGATCGATGAACACGCGCCGGCCGATCGTCGCGCCGGGGTGGATCTCGATGCCGGTCAGGAACCGGCCGGCCTGCGACACGAACCGCGCGAGCCAGTAGCGCTTCGCGCGCCAGCATGCGTGCGCGAAACGGTGCAGCACGAGCGCATGCAGCCCCGGATAACAGGTCAGCACTTCCCACGCACTGCGAGCGGCGGGATCCCGCTCGCGAATCGTTGCGACGTCTTCGCGCAGTCTCGTGAACATGATGTGATCTGGGAAAAGGCCGGCGCGCATCGCCGGCAATGCCGGCCGTTATCGCACCGGGTAATTTGCTTATGACGTCCGGCGATTGTAGGGCCAGTCGTGGCCGGCCGCACGCGGCCGCGCGTTCACCCCGCCGTCGGCACGGGTATTCGGCCGGCATGCTTGCCGTGACAGGGCTTCCGGGGACCGTCGATCAGGTGAAAGCCGATCCGGCGCCTACCACCGAGCAACGCATGATCAGCCGACCAAACGATGCATCCGTCGGACTGGAGCGCCGGCCGCTTACGCGTCGCCGCCCGGTTTGCCCGACTTCAGCAGGATGTGCTTCGCGATGCCGCGCAGAATGTTGACCTCCTCGCGCTCGAGGCCCGTGCGTGCGAACAGGCGCCGAAGCCGCGGCATCAACTTCTTCGGATTGCGTGGATCGAGGAAGTCGAGCGCGATCAACGCGTTCTCGAGGTGCACGTACATTCGCTCGATCTCGTCGCTTTGCGCGAGCGTGCCGGCTTCGCCCTGCGGCTGCGCCGACGGCTCGCTCGCCTGCTCGAGAAACGCGACGCGCAACTCGTATGCGAGCACCTGCACGGCCTGCGCGAGATTCAGCGAACTGTAGGCCGGGTTGGCCGGAATGTGCGCGAGCGCGCTGCACTGCTCGACATGCTCGTTCGCGAGACCGGTGCGCTCGTTGCCGAACACGAGCGCGATGTCGCCCGTGCCGACCTGCGCGCTCGCCTGTGTGGCAGCCGCGCGCGGCGCGAGGCGCGGCGGCCCGTATTCGCGCGTGCGCGCGGTCAGCGCGATCGACCAGTGCACGCCGGACAGCGCTTCGCCGAGCGTCGGCACGACATGCGCGGACGCGAGGACGTCGTCCGCGCCGCTGGCCATCGCGATCGCCTCGGGGTCGCTCTGCACGTGCGGCACGCGCGGCGCAACCAGCACGAGGCGCGAGAAACCCATCGTCTTCAGCGCACGGGCGGCCGCCCCGACGTTGCCGGGATGGCTCGGCTCGACGAGCACGAAGCGGGTGGACGTGAAGCCGCCGGACGGCGGCGGGGACGAGGCCGCGCCCGATTCGGACGGCGCGGCGGGGTTCTGCGGAGTTTCCACTACGATACGACTCGGTTCATCAGAATGGCCGTATGGTATCGCCATCGCCCCGGCAAACCCACTCGTCCGGACGGCCAGTGGGGGTTTCCCCGCATGCCGGTCGCCTGAAACCGCCGAAAATCGGGTAAAATCATGCCTTTACGCGTTGCGCCCGGCGCAGCGCGGGTCGTACCCCGCTCTTTGTCAATTCGCGTCTCACCTCGCCCCGGCACGCTTGCGCCGTTCCGGGCGGTTGTCCCACTTCGTGGCGGCCCGTGCCGCCGGCTACAGGATCCAGGCTCATGCATCCCATGCTCAACATTGCTGTCAAGGCTGCGCGCCGCGCCGGACAGATCATCAATCGCGCGTCCCTCGATCTCGACCTGATCGAGATCCGCAAGAAGCAGCAGAACGACTTCGTCACCGAAGTGGACAAGGCCGCCGAAGACGCGATCATCGAGACGCTGAAGACCGCCTACCCCGACCACGCGATCCTCGCGGAGGAATCGGGCGAATCCGAGAACGAATCCGAATTCAAGTGGATCATCGATCCGCTCGACGGCACGACCAACTTCATCCACGGCTTCCCGTACTACTGCGTATCGATCGCGCTCGAGCACAAGGGCGTCGTCACGCAGGCCGTCGTCTACGATCCGAACAAGAACGACCTGTTCACGGCCACCCGCGGCCGCGGCGCGTACCTGAACGATCGCCGCATCCGCGTCGGCCGCCGCGACCGCCTGGCAGATGCACTCGTCGGCACGGGCTTCCCGTTCCGCGAAAAGGACGGCCTCGACGCCTACGCGCGCCTCTTCACCGAAATGACGCAGGCCTGCACGGGCCTGCGCCGCCCGGGCGCGGCGGCACTCGATCTCGCCAACGTCGCGGCCGGCCGCCTCGACGCGTTCTTCGAGCAAGGCATCAACGTGTGGGACATGGCGGCGGGCAGTCTGCTGATCACCGAGGCCGGCGGCCTCGTCGGCAACTACACGGGCGACGCCGATTTCCTGCATCGCCACGAGATCGTCGCCGCGAACCCGAAGATCTACGCGCAAATGATCCCGATCCTGAACCGCTACAGCCGCGTGCATCCGGCAGCGGAGTAAGCCCGGGCCGCGCCCGCGTGGCGCGGCTTTCACGCAAACCGCTCGCGCGGCATCGTCATGATGGCGCACCGATCGCCCGACACGCGGGACAATCTTCCGTGCACACGGGCCGCTTCGTGCGCCTATCCTGAAGTTGCTCGAGTTGCCGTACGGGTCGGCGTACTGCCGCCCGCACCGCTCGTCCCGCAACGACAGCGAAGGGTTTGCGTCCGGCATGCCCGCGCGGCGAACAATGCCGCCGCCGGGGTGCCGGCCCCGCCTGTATCAACACCGCCACGGCGCCGTGGCAATCGCATCCGAGTCCCCATGTTACGGCTAAGCGAAATTAAACTCCCCCTCGACCACCCCGAGAGCGCGCTCGAGGCCGCGATTCGCGCGCGCCTCGCGGAACTCGGCGTGGCGCCAGACGAACTGCTCCGTTACACCGTGTTCCGCCGCGCGCACGACGCGCGCAAGCGTGCCGACATCAAGCTCACGTATATCGTCGATATCGAAGTCAAGGACGAAGCGGCCGCGCTCGAGCGCATCGCGGGCAAGCCGCATTGCGGCGTGACGCCCGACATGGCGTACCACTTCGTCACGAAGGCGCCCGAACACGCCGACTTCCTGCGCCCGGTCGTCATCGGCATGGGGCCGTGCGGGCTGTTCGCGGGGCTGATCCTCGCGCAGATGGGGTTCCGTCCCATCATCCTCGAACGCGGCAAGGCCGTGCGCGAGCGCACCAAGGACACCTTCGGCCTGTGGCGCAAGAGCGTGCTCAATCCCGAATCCAACGTGCAGTTCGGCGAAGGCGGCGCGGGGACGTTTTCCGACGGCAAGCTGTACAGCCAGATCAAGGATCCGCACCACTATGGCCGCAAGGTGCTGGACGAATTCGTCAAGGCCGGCGCGCCCGAGGACATCCTGTACCTGAGCCGCCCGCACATCGGCACGTTCCGCCTCGTCAGCATGGTGGAAAAAATGCGCGCGTCGATCCACGAACTCGGTGGCGAAGTGCGTTTCGAAACCCGCGTCGACGACATCGAAATCGACCAGGGCAAGGTGCGCGCGCTCAAGCTGTCGAACGGCGAAACGCTGCGGTGCGACCGCGTGGTGCTGGCCGTGGGCCATAGCGCGCGCGACACGTTCCAGATGCTGCACGACCGCGGCGTCTATATCGAAGCGAAACCATTCTCGCTCGGTTTCCGCATCGAGCATCCGCAGGGGCTGATCGATCGCAGCCGCTTCGGCAAGTTCGCGGGCCACAAGCAGCTCGGCGCGGCCGACTACAAGGTGGTCCACCACTGCAGCAACGGGCGCGCGGTCTACAGCTTCTGCATGTGCCCGGGCGGCACGGTGGTCGCCGCGACCTCGGAGCCGGGCCGCGTCGTCACCAACGGGATGAGCCAGTATTCCCGCGCGGAGCGCAACGCGAATGCGGGCATCGTCGTCGGCATCACGCCGGACGATTATCCGGGCGGCCCGCTCGCCGGCATCGCGTTCCAGCGCAAATGGGAAGAGCGCGCATTCGAGCTCGGCGGCGGCGACTACCGCGCGCCGGGTCAGCTGGTCGGCGATTTCATCGCGGGCCGGCCGTCGACGTCGCTGGGCTCGGTGGAGCCGTCGTACAAGCCCGGCGTGAATCCGACCGACCTCAGTACCGCACTGCCGGACTACGTGATCGA
Organism: Burkholderia sp. BCC0097; assembly: GCF_902832985.1. Classification (NCBI taxonomy): domain Bacteria; kingdom Pseudomonadati; phylum Pseudomonadota; class Betaproteobacteria; order Burkholderiales; family Burkholderiaceae; genus Burkholderia; species Burkholderia sp. BCC0097. The sequence continues at coordinate 277,400 of NZ_CADFDM010000005.1, read as the reverse complement.
AGCGATCCGCGAAGCGCTGCCCGAGATCGACAAGAAGATCGCCGGCTTCGCGATGCACGACGCCGTGCTCACCGGCGTGGAGACGCGCACGTCGTCGCCGATCCGGATTCGACGCAAGGACGACTACCAGAGCATGAACGTCGAAGGCCTGTATCCGGCCGGCGAAGGCGCAGGCTATGCGGGCGGCATCTATTCGGCAGCGATCGACGGCATCGAAGTCGCACAAGCGGTGGCGCTCAGTCTGACGTCGGGGCACGCGTCCTGAACTGCGGTGGCGGGTCGGGGCGCGCAGGTTCGTGACCTGAGCGCCGCCGGCCTGCCCCGCCGTGGCTTCATGGACGCTTCACTCACGGCTCGACGCACGGAATTTCGTGCCGCTCTTTCCGCGGCGGCAAGCGTACCCGATCAGGCCGAGCGAGCGCGACCCGCGCCACGATAGCGCGAGCGCTGCGCCATACGCGAACGCGGTGTCCGGCGATATCCGGACCCTGGTTAGCCTTCCGAACGCTCCACGACCACCTCACTGATTTGCAGCACGGGGCGTATATCCGTGTAATTGGCGATGTCGGCCATGATCTCCTGCGCGTGCGGGTCGCGGGCTGCCTGGAAAGCTTCGACGGAAGTGCAGACGAAGTCGCACTTGGCGACGTAAACAGGGTCCGCGCCGGGGGCACCGCCTGCGATACCCTTGTCCACCGTGTAGTACAGGCATGCCGTACCGAGCCGCTGTTTCACCATTGGCATGTGCTTATCGCGGTAGTAAGCATGGTCGAAGCGCGCGCCTGCGGCGTACGGGTACATGACACTGACTTTGATCATCGAGGTTCTCCTGTTGCCGCACGGTAATCGAGGCGCCGTCGCACGCGAGACGACATCGAGGTCGCCGATACAGGCGTGGCCAAGGTTGCTCCCGGAAACGACAAGCGCATTCTGCTGATTGTAAGTGAACCCGTCTTGCCAGTTTGGTGGCGCCGGGCACTCGACGCCGCGGGAGCGGCCCGGTGATCCTGGACGCTTCGTGGGTGGGCAGTCGGGCGAGTACATCCGACAAATCGCAACGACGCGGCATCGCCGCCCATCGGCCAAACGGCGAACTTCGCGCGTGGACGTCGAAGCCACTGGTAAACTCGGGCAACCCAAGCAACAACTTCATGCCTGACCTATGACCACGCTGTCGCCCGAGGCCTTTGCCGGCCACACCCCGATGATGCAGCATTATCAGGGTGTAAAACACTGAACCCTTGTACGACAAGGGTTTCAGCCAGTATGCCCAAGCCAAAAAATCAATCCTGATACTCCGGGCATACTACCAACTGCGGGCTATTGGCGTTGTTTCGACGCGACTGTAAGGTTCGGCGAAACCGACCGCGCCACCGCCGCCCGCGGCCCTACGGAACGGTATGCCCAAGGGGCTGGGCATACTTTAGAGCCGCCAAACGGCTCACCGCGGGGCTTGGGCCGTGTATGCCCAGTATGCCCAGACCGCCGGTTATGATCCCCAGGTTCCCCCTTCCGTCCCTCACTGTATGCCCATCGACAACTGCACCCACACCTTCGACGAGCTGGCTTCGACCGTTCTTCCGGCGTACCTGGAACGGTTGAAGGAGGCCCTGCGGTCGCCCATGCCCGCCAGCACGTTTGTGGGGTTCAAGACCGCCACCCCCGAGGTCTTGGCCAAGGTCCAGCGCACCACCGACTTCCCCGGTTGCTACGTGTTCCTCGACGTGTACCGCCCGGTGTACGTCGGAATCTCGCGCACGGTGGTCAAGCGCCTGCTGCAGCATCTGAACTTCGAGACCCACTCCGCCGCCAGCCTGGTCTACAAAATGGCCAAGGGGGATTTCCCGCACGAAATGAAGCGGGACCAGGCGATGAAGGACGATCAGTTCCGCGAGGTCTTCCTCACCGCCCAAGGCCGCCTGCGGGACATGTCGGTCGCGTTCGTGCAGATCGACAACGACCTTGAGCTGTACCTGTTCGAGGTGATGGCCTCCATGCACCTCGACACCGACACCTGGAACACCTTCCGGACCCACTGACCGGTGGTCAGGGCCTGCCTCGCACACGCTGATGGTTCATCGGTGTCTGCGCATCAAGGCAGGCCCACGTCCTCGTCCTGGCGCTGCACGCCGCCGGCAACCTGTGCCAGGGCACCTTCGCCCCATCGGGTGACCACCTCGCCCGCGTGGACCGGATCCGACCCGTCTGGCCGATTCACCGCCCCACCTCCGCCTGATACGGCCGCCCGTGCCAGGGGACGGGTTTCTGCACCTTTTTTTCGTGCAAATCGCTCCTAAAATGCAAACCGTGTCATCAGTTACAGTTTGAGTCATCTACAAACGCCCTGCCTGACGCCACACTTCACGTCATCCGATGACGTGTTGGGAGATTTTGGTTTGGCTAAGGCGGTCGACGAGCGGAGTACCAAGGAAATGGTCCAGGGGATCGGTCAGCGGCTGGCCGCTGTTCGTCGCGCCCGCGGCTGGACCCAAGCGGTGCTCGCCGACAAGCTCGGTCTGGAAAAGGAGAGCGTCTCGCGACTCGAGGGCGGGAAGGTCGCCATTTCGATCGAACGGCTGGTCATGTTCTGCGACGTCCTCGACGTCCCGATCGAGGAAATCCTGACCTCTGCCTCGGTGCACCCCACCGACGAGGCCCGCACCCTCATCGCCTCGCTGAAAGGGCTGGCCCCGGCCCAGCGCGCGATCGTCCTGAAATCCGCCCACCACCTGGCGGCGCTCCTGAAAAAAGAGACGGACCCCGCGCGGGACTGAGCCCGACCCGCGCATCACCAGCGAGGGCGCGTTACCCTGTCGGCTGAACCGGCGCCCCCAGGAGGTCGTGCGATGTGCGGACGGTACAGCCGAGGTCAGGGCGACCTCTTCTACGTGGTGCCCCTCGCGACGGACGAGAACGATCCACGCCTGCGCGGGCACGCGGACATCTTCCGGCCGAGCTGGAACGTGTCCCCGGGGAGCCAGCAGCCGGTCATCACCCCCGACGGTCCCCGTCTGCAAACGTGGGGCTACCGCCCCGCCTGGGCGGTCGAGCGCAAGCAGAAAATGCTGATCAACGCACGCCTGGACAAGGCGTCCAGTTCCGCCTGGAAGTGGATGTGGAAGGCCCACCGCGTGCTCGTGCCCTGCGACGGCTACTACGAGTGGACCGGCGACCCGGGCCGCAAGCAGCCGTGGTTCATCCAGACGGCGGACGGCCCGCCCACGTATTTCGCCGGTCTGTCCAGCGTGCGCGAAGGTACCCCACCGCCCAGCACGCCGGGCGTGGTCGACGGGTTCGTGATCGTCACCGACGCCGCCTCGGGCCTGCTGGGCGACATCCACGATCGCCGCCCCCTGGTCCTCACGTTGGAGGAGGCGAAGGTGTGGCTCGACCCCGCCACCACCTACGACGAAGCCGTACACCTGGCGAACAACGCCGTGAAGCCCTCGGAAGCGTTCCGCTGGCACAAGGTGACGCCCGGGATGAATCGCAGCGGTGGCGGGAACGACAGTCCGACGTTCAACGACCCGATCGACGATTGACGGACAAAGGCCGGCGCAAGGCCGGCCTTCATCACGCTGCAGCAGCCCTCACGGGCCCGTTCGCGCTGCGGTCCGGACCTTCCCACACCGCCCCGACACCTGTCAACGTTGACAGGCTGGCTCGGGGAAAACCCGCTGTGCTACATTCCTCCGACCAAACGGAAGGGAGGTATGCGGCATGGGTTTTGCGTTCATCCGCGAGGGGGACACCACCTCGCACGGCGGGCGTGTTCTCGCCTGCACGCCCACCAACAAGGTCGACGGGCGGCCCCTCGCCCTGCTCGGCGACAAGGTGTCGTGCCCGAAGTGCGGCGGGATCTACCCGATCGTCGGGGTGAAAAACCTGGGCATGACGTTCGACGGTCGCCCCGTCGCCTCCGAAGGCGACACCACCGCCTGCGGGGCGTCGCTCATCGCCAGCCAGAGCACCGCCACCGCGGATCCGACCAGCGGCCCGGGCGGGTCCATCGGCGGGGGCAAGAGCGTACTGTCGCAGGCCAGCCAGGACGCCACCCAGCGCGGACGCTTCCAGGTGATCGACGACGCCACCCGCCAGCCGCTCGCCGGCCATCCCTACACCGTCACCGCCTCCGACGGTCGGGTCGTCCAAGGTACGACCGACGCCAACGGGTTCACCGACTGGCTCGAAGGGCACCAGGCCTCGTCCCTGTCGTTCCACCAGCCGGGGACCGAGGCATGACCGGGTACGCCCCGGGGTCGGCGCCCGGGGGAATGAGCCCGGAAGGCCAGACCACGCAGGTCGGGGCCAGCGCGTCCCGGCTCTCGCCGAAGGACCGCGAGGTCCTCTGCCGCACGTTCTGCAAGTGCCGGCAGATCGGCGTCGCCACCAAGTCGGGACGGGTCCAGCGCCAGCGGTGCGTCGAGCAGCGCCTGGGCCTGGCGAACGAGGTCTCGAAAATGGAGACGGGCGCCCCGACGGAATACCGCCCGGAGCAGCCGTACGACATGACCACGGACCCGCCGTCCCCGATCATGGACGACAGCGCCCCGCTCGAGCCGCACCCGAGCGTGCGCCAGTGGATCCGGGACGTGTGGCCCAGCAAGGGCAAGGCCTACCAGTCCGGGGACGTGCGCCGTCCGGACGTGGTGATCGTCAACGACCCGACCCAGCCGCCCGTACAATCGAACATCAAGACGGTCGTCGAAATGAAGTTCCCCGGGGACCGGTACGGGCCGGACCAGGAGGCGGACTACGTTGAAATCGCGGGCGGCCATTCGAAGTTCGCCCACCTCGGTGCCACCGAGTGCGGGTGCGGCGACGACGATGGGGAAAAGCAAACGTCCTCGTCGAAGCAACGCGCCCCGCAGTCCGACCTCGACGAGCTGTACGGTGGTGGCAGCAGCGCGCCCGGAGGCCCACCGCTTCCGCCGGTCGCGCCAGGCCCTGCCCCGTTCCCCGCTCCCCTCTGGTAAGTTGACGCCATGACGAACGATCAAATCGAAGCTTGGGCCAAGGATCCGCGCCGCGCGGACACCATGCCCTACGGGCTCTACGAGCCCCCGCACCGCAAGGGGATCACCGGCGCCGCGCTGGTGGTCCGGGGCGTCCTGTATTTCCGCAACGGTTCCAGCCCCGAGGTACGCAAGGCCCTGGTGAACTGCTTCGAGCAGTACAGCGCCATGATCGAGGAGTACCACCACGCCAGCGAAGTGGCCGCCGGCCAGGAACCGTCGAAGACCGGCCCCCTGCGCTGGCTCTACGCGGAAGGTGAGGACCCGACCGCTTACGACCCGTCGGGATTCGAGCGCCTGGCCAAGTCGGTGCCCCCGAACGAGACCCTGGCCGTGGCCATGACCAGCGCGGACCACAAGCTGGCCACCGGGTTCTACGACTTCACAGTGTTCGCACTGAGCGATTGGAAGGCCGAGCGCAAGCGCGGTCTGGACGGGGTCTCCTTCACGGTGCCCCGCGCGTTCCTCGTGCACCGTCCCGCCCGGTTCCAGGCGATGTTCAACGCGTTCGCCCAGGCCCTGCCCACCGTGCACGGTCACGCCGGGTTCGCGGTGAACGTGCCGCCGATGGGTCGCCGCCCCAACGAAGCCAGCGAGTATTTCTACGCGCGACGCTTCGGGCCCGGGATCGACGTGGGCGACCCCATGCGCTCGAACGTCCGCAAGCTCTACACCAGGATCAAAACCGTGGACTGGCTGAACGCGCTCGACGCGGAGCTGGTCCGCGAGGTCGGCGGTGCGTCGTCGCTCGCGCTGCCGCCGGACTGGTTCATCCGCGAGCCCCTGGGCGATGGCGGCCTGATCATCCAGGCGGGTGCCGCACCGGAGACCGGGATCTCGGACGGCCCGGGCAAGCCGGTCCTGCCCCCGGCCGCGTACGTGATCCTGAACCAGGCGTTGCGCCCGATCGTCGCCGACACGATCGACACGTTGCAGGACGGGACGCTCGACAGCACCGCCCCGCTCCTGAGCACCGTGGTGGCCACCGAAGGATGGCTGCGCCGGTTCGACGTGCCCGAGGACCAGATCAACGCCTGGTGGGTCGAGCTGCACAAGACCCCCAAGGTGACGGCCGAGCGCGCCGTGATCGAGGAGCTGACCAACAAGCTCCGCGAGCGGATGGGGCTGCCGGGACGTTCCGCGTAGCGCCCATGGGAAGGGCCAGCGCTTCGCTGGCCCTTCGAGCAACGAACCGGAGGGAGGAGAGTCCCCGGTCCACTGCTGTACGACCAGGCTCTCATGGGCGCAGGTCCTCGTCAAGCCGTGCCCAGGCACGGCTCCGCCGCCCCTCATCCACGCCTACCCGTACCGCCGCTCCAGGTAGCCCACCTGCTCGGGCGTCACGCGCACGACCATCTGCGCCAGTTGCACCTCCAGCCCGCAGCGCCGCAGCCGTCGGGCGATGCGTCGCGCGATCCGCAGCGGGACCAGCCGGCATTTGTGCCCGACGGTGGTGCCGATGGCCTGGCCGGTGCGGTAGTAGCGGACCGAGTACAGGGTCCGGGTCTTGGGGGTGCGGGTCGTCTTGGTGGTCATGGTCGTGGTCCTCGAATGAATCCCGGGGAGCACGCCCCCGGGTGGATGGTTGGGTGCCGGCGATCAGCCCGCCGCCCGGCGTTGACGGTCCAGCGCCTTGGCCGGGCTTTCGAGCAGGTAGTCCCGCGCCAGCTTCGCCATCACCGCACGGGGTTCCGTGTCGGACGCGCCCACGCCGTCCAGGCGGTCGGCGACCTTCTCCCATTGCTCCAACGCGTAGCGGTGCGCGTCGATGATCGACACCGGGTGCAGGCCCGCCATCAGGCCCCAGGCTTGGGTCAATGCTTCACCGGCCGCCGTGCTGAGCGTGCGCGCCGCCTCGTCGCGGCCCGGGTTGTCGTAGAGGTCCCATGCGTCGGCGTTCAGCTCGACGGTGATGCGGGGGAGGAACTGGATGGTCATGGTCGTGGGTCCGTCAGGGGTCAGGATGGACCGGACGCCGCAGCGCCCGGCCGGGCATCAGTTCTTCCAGATGTAGAGGAAAAACGCGTCACGATTCGAGGCGTGCGGGTCGAAGCCGAAGAGGCATTCCAGGCCCGGGGCGACGACCACCGTCATGCCGGTCTCGATGCTGTCTGGGCAGTCGGTGAACCACGCCAGCCCCTGCTCGATGTAAGGGCTTGAAGCAGCCTCGCGCGTCACATACACCGGACCGCCCGTCAGGTCGTAGCGCAGGCAGGTGTCGCGGTCGAGCTTCACCACATCTGCTTTTTGTTGAGCCGGGATCGAAAAGGGAACGTCCTGGGCCAGGACGTTCGTGGTCGCGATGCGTTGCTGGGTGCGGGTCATGTCTGCTCTCCTGTTGAGTGGGTTCTGCTTCCCGTTTTCGCCGTGACGTGGAAAAAGCCCAGCCCGGGACCCGGGGCCAGGCCGTCGCCGGATGCCGCATGCCCGAAGGGAACGGGAGAGGACGACGAGCGCCAGCGGTGCCTTGCCCCGACAGGGGAACGGGCTAGGCTACACGTCGGTCGGGAGGCGAAAAGGGAGCGGTCGCGCAACAGGGGAATGGACCCGCACCCAGCGTGGGAACGCGTCGCGATGCCGTAACGCCGTGGTCATGCGTCCGTGCGGGGTCACGGTGGAAAGCTGGTCGGGGTGGTGGTGCCAAGCCGTGCCCAGGCACGGCGCAACGCCTTGCGACGCGCTCCAGCGCGACGCCTGGCTGGGCATGCCGTCATGCTGGGCGAGCCGAACGAGGACCCGTCCGAGGGTGGTGCCGGACCCGAGGGGAACACCCGGGGCCGGAGGCCCCTGCAGCTCGCTCACGCGCCCTCGCCCAGGGGATGACGTCGTGCCCGCGATCGAGGCCGAAGGCCTGCCGTTCCGTGCCCGGTTCCCCGGGCGGTGTTGACGTTGGCGGGACGCCCCGCGTTCCGCTCCCCCGCTGCCAGGGCCCACCCGCACCGGGACCTGGTAGCGGCCGGTCGCCCGGCCGCCGGATGCTTCGGATCAGGTGGACCAGACCGCGTCCACGTAGAGGCTGGGGTCCAGCAAAGGGCCACCGGCCATCTGCTGGTGCCGCGCCAGCACCGCAAGCTGTGCCGCGGCCGGCTCGTTCTGGTCGAACACCACGAACGTGCCCGTCAGGCCCGCCTCGTGCGCGCTCTGCACCGCCCGCAGATGGTGCTTCTCGGCGATCAGGTCCTCCTCCGGGACGCCCCGCAGGCACGTCAGGTGGAACTGCATCTTGCCCTCGGCGTTCGTCGCGAGCACGTACATCTGGATCGCGTACGTGCCGTCCGGCAGGCGTTTGGCGCTGTTGGTCGTCATCGGTTTCTCCTGGTGGTGGTCGTCCCCGTCAAACCGTAGCGTGCGGGGACGGGCCGTGCCTGGGCACGGCCTGGGGTTAGCTGTTGAGCCACTCGTCGTAGGACTTCACCCGCCAGCCCAGCGACTCGGCGTTCGTTCTGTAGATCTCGTATTCCGCGTCGTTGCTGCCGCGCGACTGGGTCTGCCAGTCGGCCCGGGGCATCAGCCGGGGATCGTCGCCCGTGCGCGCCGCCGCGTCCGTCGTTTCGGACTCGCCGTCCGGCTGGTCCTGCGGCACGTCCCACGCCTCGACGGTGCACTCCTCGATGTTCAGCCCCGCCGGCGACACGCCCGGGTCCAGCAGCTCCTGGATGCACGCCCCGAAGTTCGGCGTGCCGTCCTCCTCGGTCAGTTCTTCGCGCGCCGCCTCCGGGCTCGCGTAGAACACCTGCCCCGTCGGGCCCGGGCGCATCGCGCTGGCGATGGCGGCCTCGAGCAGGGCTTTCGGATCCGTCACCTTGACGGTCATGGTGATGTCGAACGTCTTCATGGTCTTGTCCTGGTTGGGGGACCCGGCAAACCGTAGCGTGCGGGTCCCGGTGTCGTTCAGCCCGCCAGCCGGCGGTCGTAGTCCTGCACGAACGCCCGGTCCGCCAGCGGATCGTTGGTCTTCGTGAACATCAGGCGGTCCATCACCGCCGCCACGTCGGCCGGGAGCCAGCGCAGCGCGTACCGCCCGTTGTCCCGGAGGAGACGCCGTACGGCGCGGTAGGTCGGCTTGTTCATCGCGGGGGTCCTCGTCGGGGTGAATCGGTCCAGCGGGGTGTCGCCACCCCGCCGGGAAGCCTTACGCGCGGTTCATCGCATCGCGTTGGCGGCCGGCCATGACTTCGAGCTGACGTGCCGCCGTGCTGTTCTCGTCGAACACGGTCATGGGCCACTTGTAGCCTTCGTTCGCGGCCTTGCGGGCGGCCTTGCCGTGGTGCTTCTTCGCCGCGATCTCGTCGGCGGTCGTGCCGACCATCGCCGTGAAGAACTCGGGGGTGCCGTCCTGCGTCGTCGCCAGGACGAACACGCGGACCTTGACGTAGCCGTCGGTGGTGCTCGCCTTCGGTGCTGCCGGTGCTGCCGCCGGTTGCGCTTCGGGAGCGCTCGTACCCGGGGTGCCGGTCGTGCCTGCGGTGGCGTCCGCCACGTCGGCGAAGGTCGTGTCTGCTGCCGGTGCTGCTGCGGTGCTGGTCGTCATGGTCTGCTCCTGGGTGTTGACGTTGGAAACTTGCTCTTTGGAAGCCTTGGGGCGCGAGGAACGGCGCGGGGTGGCTTGTGCGTTGGTAGCGGTGGTGTCGGTAAGGTGAGCCATGGTGTTTCTCCTTCTCAGGGTGGGTTGAGTTCGTTTGCTCTTCGGAGCCGCCTTGACGCATAACCAGGACGGCCAGGCCACCAGGGCCAGGGCACGACCGGATGCCGCACGCGCCGCACGACCGGAGGGAGAAAGGGGAACGGGAGAGGACGTGGCAACGCTGCGCAGCACCCTTGCCCTATCGGGTGGACAGGCTGGCCTATGCGTCGGAGAAAGGCGGACCGGGGAGCAACGAACGTTTTCAACACCCCTGAGCCCAGGGATCACCGCGCCACGTTTGACACCACCGCCGACGTGCCCTGGCACGGCGCTGCTGGGCGCTGCATGGCCCAGCGGTTGGTCGTTGACGTTGGTGAAGCACCTGCTGGATGCTTCGCCCCACCGCTCGGAGCGGCCCCCCGCGCTGGACGGTTCGAGCGCCGCCGTTCCGCTTCACCAGGCCGTCCCGGCCGCCCCTGGGTTACGCGGGCTCCGGCGGTTGAGCGTATGCAGCACCGGAGTGGCGTCGATAGCGACCCGTGGCCGAATCGCCTGCCCGCGCCGTTCAGCAGCCCCGCACCGCGGGGCGCCCGTCGTCAGGCCTTCTGCCCGGCCTGCTTCATCGCGTCCAGCTCGGCGAGCATGCGGGCCCGGGCCTCGTTGTTGATCTCGTCCATTCGCTGCGCGATCAGCGCGCTGTCGATCAGCGTGCCCAGCCGCTGGGTGTCGGGGTAGCTCCAGCCGTGGGCCATGCAAAGCACGCCCTTGAGCATCGAAAACTCGTTGTCGTTGCCCCGGAAGCCCTCGATCAGGGCTTGGGTCCGGGTGGTGCGTGCGTTCTTGCGTGCCATCGTGTTCTCCGTTGTTGGTGGGGTGGACCCGTGCCGTGGCACGGATCCGGGTGAATCAGTGGGTCTGCACGTCGCGCGATGCCCAGTGCGCCGCTTCCAGGGTCTCGCGGTGCGCCTCGGTGGCGGCCTCGGTCATCAGCTCGATGGCCACGCCCTCGAGGTACGCGTCGCCGTCGCTTTCGATGCCCCACAACGCGTGCCCGTAGTCGTTCGCCACGAGGCCGTCCAGGTCCTCGTCGTCGCCCAGCAACGTCACGACCACGCCCACCCAGTTCCACTGGTCTGCAGCCCAGCGGCGCAGGTGCTCGAAGTCCAGACGCACCGCCTCGGCGCGCACCTCGCCCTCGGTGAGGGGTTTGCTCGGGTCACGCCCGGGGACCGTCACGGTCTCCGTCGCGCGGCGGTGCTCCTGCATCAACCCGCCGAAACGGTGGGACACGGTCGCCTTGCCAACGGGGCGGCGCACCACGCGGTCCTTCGCCAGCCGGGCGATCAACGCCTGACGCTGCGCCTCGGACAAGCCCCAGCCCTCACGCTTCGCGATCCGGTTGGCCTCGGCCACGTCGTAGAACCGCTTGCTGCCGTGGTCGCTCGAAAGGACCCACTCGCCCGGGCGCTTGTCGCGCGTGGTCCAGTCGCTCACGGGGCCGTGGCCGTCCTCCTCGTCCCACGGGGCGCCCTTGTCGTCGTCGTTCTCGACGTTGACCCGGAAACGGTAGGTGTGGCCGTCGATCGTCAGCTCGCGTACCTCGCCGTCGAAAACCCAGCCACGGGTCGGGGAGATGGCGGAGATGGTGGTGGTCGTCATGGTCGTGGTCCTCGAATGTGGTCAGTGGGTCAGGTGGTAGTCGTAGATCGCCCAGTCGTAGCGGCCGGCCAGTTGCTCGGCGTAGGCCACGGCCAGCTCGTGGGTCGCAAGGTCCGCCACGCACGCCACGCCGCCCTCCACCTCGTGCAGGTAGACGGAGAAAAACTGCGGGTTCTGGTTGTCCACCTCGCAGCAGCTCTTCGCCGGGTCGATCAGGTCGATCTCCTCGCGGACGCCCTGAATCTCGATGGCGTCGAAACGCTCGGGGGTACCGTCGATCACCTCGGTGGCGTAGCACTCGTTCTTGAACGGTTGCGCCGTTGCCGTGACACCTGCTGTTTGGTGAGCCTGGGAGGCGAAGGAACCGTCGCGGTTTGCGCTGTTCGTGCCGGTCTGTGGGTTCGTCGTGGTCATGGCTGTTCGTCCTTTCCGTGGGTTTCTGCTGTCTGGAGCCGCCTGACGTCGAACAAGCCCTGCCGGGACCCGGGGCCAGGCCGTCGCCGGATGCCGCACGCCTGACCGACCATCAGGAGGGAAGGACCGGGAGAGGACGACGAGCGCAGCGGTGCCTTGCCCCACCAGGGGCACGGTGTTGGGCTAGACGTCGGTTCAAGGCGGACCGGGCAGCGACCACGGAAAGGTGTGGACCACGCGCCCACGGGGGAGACCGGCACGGCGCGGCGAGTAACGCCGCGGGACGTTGAGCCGTTCGGGGGTCAGCCGTTCGGGGTAGGGTCTGCCCGTGCTGTGGCACGGATCCAGGCCACCGGGAACCCACCAGGGGCCCGGCTGGTCCCGCCGTGCTGTTGCCGGTGCTTGCGCGTGCCCAAGGGGTGCCACGGCACGTAAGAAGTGCTTGCGTCGCCCCGCGAATCTTGAGAAGCTCGGGCTTTCAGCACCAACGGGATGTCAAGGGATGGCGACGACAACGGAAGCGATGGACCTAGCCGACGAGGGGGCTGTGAAGCGGACCCGTGCACCGCGGGGTCAGCCCATCCCCGTGAAGCGCGTCCACGGCTACATGTGGAAAAAGGACAAGGACACGTTCGCGCACCTGACGGCGCAGAACGGTCTGCAGATGACCGAGACGTTCACCCGGGAGGTCGAGCGGTGGCTGTCCGGGGCGTTCGAGCTGGAAGTGGTCGAGCTGCCGGACTTCAAGACGCCGCGCGACGACTGGCCGGGCCGTCAGCCCAAGCCGAACAACGCCAAGGTGGGCGTGCGGTTCGTGGCGGACCTGCCGGAAAAGGTGTACAAGCGCTTCAAGCTCCAATGCGTGAAGCTCGATTGCAGCATGATCGAGGTCACGTCCGCGCTGATCCAGCGCTGGAACGCCGAGCACCAGTAACGACAAAGCGGGCCGCGGCCCGCTTTGTTCTTGGTGCGCCCTCCTCCCGACGCGCTGTCATGCCGGGACCGCCTCACGCGGTGCCGGTTCCACCAGGGCGTGGGCCAGCAGCCATGCCTCGTCCAGGGGATGCGGAGCCGCGTACGGCTGGAACGACGCGTCCTCCTCGTGGAACGAGCGGATCAGGTCGTCCGCTGCCTCCCGGGCGTTCTCCGCCACCGGGTGCCGGTCGAAGTAGGTGTCCCGATCCTGGGCCAGGCGCTCGGCCATGCCCGGCTTGAACGCGAACCAGCCCGCGTCCACGCCCGCCTGGTCGACGTTGAACAGCACCCGCAGGACCTGTTGCAGGACCCAGGGCGACCCGAACTCCGCCGCCCGATCGCCGAACGACCAGGCCGGCATGTCCCGGTTTCTCGGGTGCAGGGTCAGGAAGTACGACGCGCAGCCGTCGTCCCAGCCGGTGAATCCGTACCGGTCCCACTGGTCGAGGGTCCAGCCGTTCAGGTCTATGAGCCCCTTGTCCGGGGGGAGAACAAACACACGCGACAACGAAAGACGCGACATTTCAAAGACCTCCATCAGGTGGTTTGGGTAGGTGGTTGAGCTGGCCCAGGGGCCTACTGTTTTTCCAGGATTGCACACAAATCCGTTTTTGCAAACGTAACGATGACGGTCTCACCGTCGCGTGGCGTCAAAACCTCGGACACCACCCGATCCCTCCGCCTTCGGCCATCATCGCGTACCCACGGGTTCCCGCTCACGTACACGCGACGCGGACCCGCCGTTTCCGGCAACCCCTTGTCTCTCAAGGGTTCCGGAACATGTTAAGCCGTGCCACGGCACATGTTGACATCATATCCGTACCCGTGGTTACATGCGACTCATCCGTGCCACTGCACGGTTCCGTTTCGGTTAAGCCGTGCCACGGCACACCCAAAAACAAGGACACCCTCATGAAACCGATGACCATCGTTGCATGCAGCACCAAGGGCGGTACGAGCAAGACCACCACGTGCGTGAACCTGCCGGACGCCATCGCCCAGGAGCTGGGCGTGGAGCTGGGCACCGGATTCGACGCGCAGCTTTTCGACCTGGACCCGCAGATGTCCGCGAGCGAATGGCACGAGGCCGCCGGCGACGGTGCCCGTCCGTTCCCGGTGCTGGCCTGCCCGCGCCCCACGCTCGACCAGTTCCTGGCGACCGTGCGCGAGCCGCGCGATCTGCGGGTGTTCGACTGCCCGGGGATCGAGGCCTCGAACCCGGCGACGATCGCCGCCGTGCGTGCCGCCGATTTCGTGCTGCTGCCCATCCAGCCGTCGGCGTTCGACATGTGGGCCAACGCCAAGCTGGTCGACCTGGTGCGCACCCGCATGGACATCACGGACGGGCGCACGAAAGCCGCGTTCCTGATCACCCAAGCGTCGCCGCGCTCGCGCCTGGCCCGCCTGACCCGGGAAGCGTTGCAGGAAACGGGGATCCCGGTGCTGGACACGGTGATGCACGCCCGCAAAAGCTACGTCGAAGCGGCGGCCAACGGCGTCACGGTCTTCCAGCACTCGGACGCGCAGGCCCAGGCCGAAATGCGCGGTGTGGCGCGCGAGGTCCTGGCGATGCTGGCGACGTGCCATGGCACCGACCGCGCCGGCCTGGCCGCGGCGTGAGGGGGTGCTTGTGAAAACGACGCTTTCGTTTCAACGCCCCAGCGCCCGCAAGGCCCAGGACGAGAAGCCGGCCGTGGTGGTGCCCCCGCCCGCGCTGCGCCTGGTCCGCACCCCCGAGGCAGAACGCAAGGGGAACAACGCCGCGGGGAGCACCCGGTTCCACGTGCGCCTGCCGATCGCGCACAAACGGTTCGTCGAAGCCCGGGCCGAGGCGTCGGGGTCCACGCTCACGACGCTGTTCCGTGGGCTGCTGGAGGACTGGCTCGCCGGGACGGTGACCGTCACCGTGCCCTCGGTCGCGCCCACCGAGGACCGGGAACGGTTGAGCCTGGACCTGCCCACGCCGCTGTACCGCCAGGTGAAGGCCAAGGTCAGCGCCGACGGGCACCGCCTCACCGACGTGACCGTGGGGCTGATCGAGCGGCTGATGGCCAGCGCGCGTCGACGCTGACGCGCACCGCCCCTGTACGACAAAGGCCCGGGTAACCGGGCCTTTTGCATGGGGCGGACGATCAGCGGGAACGCCCGTAGTCGTACTCGTAATCGCGCTCCCGGCGCAGGCTGCGTTCCGCTTCCAGCTTGCGCTGCTGCTCCTGCGCCGGCGTCGGCGGGAGCGCGCGGGTCGCCGCCTGCTGCGCCGCCTGCTCCGCTGCGCGCTTCGCCACCGCCTGGGCCTCCGCCTTCTGCCGTGCCTCGTACGCGGCCCGTGCCGCCGCCTTGCGGGCGTTGAGCTGGGTCATGGACGCCACGAACCCGCTCTGCGCCTGCGTTGCCGTCGCCTCGCGCTCGTTCACCGCAGCACGGGCGCGCAGGTCCGCCGCGTGCTGCGGGTCGCCGGCCAGCCGACGGCGCGACGCTTCCTCGCTCTCCGCCGCCTGGGCGATGCCACGGGCCTTCAGCGCCTCGCGTTCCTCGGTTCGGGACGTGGCCAGCTCGGCCTCCAGGTGAGCGGGGATCTTGATCGGTTCGAGACGACGGGACGCCCCGCGCTGCTGCGGGCGGATCTCCTTCGCCTCCTCGCGGGTGATCTGCTTCACGTCCATGGTGGTGACGTTCAGCGCCTGCTCAGTGAGGGCTTGGGCGATCCCGCCGCGGCGGGTGCCGTCCTCGTCGATGGTGCCCAGCAGATCCTCATCGACGCCATACATGCCGTACTCGTCCTTCATCCGGGTCATCGCCACCAGCGCCGACTGGTTGTTGACCATGTGCAAACCGCCCGGACCCACGTAGTGCATGGTCTTCGGAATCGACTGGCCCTGGGATTTGTGAACGGTGCCAGCGTACGCCAGCTCCAGGTCCGGCATGTCCTTGGTGTCGAACGAGACGTACCGGCCGTTCTGCTCAGCGATTTCGCTGACCAGACGAACGGTGATGAGGTGGCTGGCCCCATCGTCGGACTTGCGGAGCTGCGTGATGATCCCGCCCTCGCCGTTCGACACGCCCAGGTCGTCGTGCTTTTCGCTGAACACCACCTTGTCCCCGGTGGCCAGCATCACCTGACGCCACTCGTCGTTGACGATCAGCCGTACGCGATGGTCCTCGCCCAGGAGCCCCCGCTCCTTGAATCCCTGCCGGATGTCTTCATTCACCTGCTGTACCTCACGGTTGGTCCCGCAGATCACCAACGTCTGCGCGTAGTCCCGGTTGAACTCGTTGAACTGGGTGGTGTCGACCCACACCGTGTGCTTCTTCTGGTTCAGGTCGGCGGGGGTGACCTCCACCTCGATCAGGAACCCCTCACCGTTCTCGTTCAGCTCCATGGCCTTCACCACGCCGGTGTCGTTGGCGTGGATGCCCAGGGTCTTGTCCCCCGCCATGAACACCAGCTTGTCGCGCACGGACATGTCCACGTCGCGCAGCTCACCGCCCACCATGAGCTTGACGGTTTCGGGCTCGCCCAGGCCCTCGGTCTTGAAGTAGTCGCGCACCAGCAGGGCCCGCGCCTCGGGCTCGGTCTCCGCCGTGCGGATGTGGCCGTTGGCCAGGTAGCGATCGAAAATCTTCTGGCCGTCGCGCTCGTCGTACAGCATGTTGGCCGTTACCCGGTCGCGCTCCTCGCGCTGCCGGCGGATCTCCTTGAGCGCGTGGTCCTGAATCCGCGCCTGCATGATCCGGAAGCCCGACCCGGCGCCCACCGGCTGCAACTGCAGGTGATCGCCCATGAGCACCAGCTTGGCCCCGGCCTTGTCGCACAAGTCCTGCATTTCCGCGATGCTCTGGGAGGTCTGCATGCCGGCCTCGTCGATGATCAGCATGGTCTTGCTGTCCAGCGGGAGCTTGCCGTTCTTGATCCGGTGCAGGGTCGTGCGGGTCGAGTAGCTCTCCACCCCGCTCTCGCTCTGCAGCTTCTTGGCCGCCTTCCAGGATTCGGACACGCCGATGAGCTTGCCCCCGGCCTCCTCCCACGTGATCTTGGTCGCGATGAAGGACGTGGTCTTGCCCGTGCCCGCGCGGCCCGAGATGATCGCGTTGCCACCGGTGTCCGAGCAGATGTAGCGAACGCTGCCCTCCTGCTCGGCGTTCAGTTTCAGGTGCGGGTTCTTCTGCTGGAACTTGGCCAGGCCGGCGTCGACCTGCTCCTTGGTCAGGCGGATCGACTGCTCGTCCGCACGCGCCGCGGCCTTCTTGATGATCCCAGCCTCCAGGTCCACCATGGCCTGGGAGGCGTACCGCGCCACGCCGGTCTTCGGGTCGTGCTCGAACGCCAGGACGCGCTTCGCGTCGTCCAGGATGGCGTTGGTCTTCTCGAGCACGCCGCGCATGTCCATCCGGCCCACGTATTCGAACGCGACCTGCTTCATCAGCTCGTAGCGGGTGAACAGGGACGACGCCACGTGGACGGTCTTGAGGATCTCGTCGTCCGACTTCGGGGTCATGTCCTGCTGCTTCTCCTGGCCCTTCACCGGCTCCATGTCCTTGTGGCCCAGGTTCGACACGACCTCCGGGTTCTTCAACGCAGCCACGGACTGGTAGGCGTTCGGGTTCCGCTGCCGGCGCTCCTCAAACTCCCGCTTCCAGATTTCCCGCAGCTCCTGGATGGACGGCTCGTCCTTGTCCTTGCGGGTGCGCTCGGCGGCCTGGTCCTCGGTGACCTCGGGATGGGCCTCCATGTACGCCAGGATGTCCATGCGGCGCTTGCTGTGCGCGTTGCGGCTTTCCTCGTCGATCCCCGCCACACGGAAGAATACGTCACCGGTCTCGCGACCTTTCGCGTTGAGCTGGATGTGCTTGTTGACCTGGTAGCCCAGCTCCTGGATCTCGTGCGCGAGCTGGTTGCGGTAGATGGCGCCGGCCGCGTGCTTGATCGCCATCAGGGTGCTGTTCTCGAACGTGGTCACCCGTTCCTTCCCGTCGGGGCCGATCGAGTGCACCATGTTCATGACAATGTAGTGCGAGTGAAGGTTCGGGTCGAGGTCGCGGTTCGAGTAATGCGTGACCTCGGCCGCGATCATGCCGACGTTGCGGACGATCTCATTGCCCTGCGCCCCAACCCGTGCGTACAGCTCGGATTCCACGAACTTGATCATCATCCGTGCTGCGTGCTTGTGCGCCTGGATGATCGCTTCCCGCTCCTCCGGCGTGTTCGTCGGGTCCGCCATCAGCATGGAGACCGTCTTCTCCGCGGTGGCGCACATGTCGAACGCCGCACGACGGCCGCCACGGCCCACGTTCTGCACGCCCTTCGCCCCGTCCGGGAGCTTGCCGTTCAGCAGGTTCAGCAGCACCTCCTCACTCACCTCGCCCTTCAGCCCCAGCGCCTCCGCCCCCTTGCCCATCCAGGTCGTCTGGTTCTCGATCTTCCCCGTCACCTCGTTGACGTAATACCGGGCTTCCTTGGCCAGGAAATAGTTAATGATGTTGTTCCCGTTCTTATCGTGCCCTTTCGGGCTGAGCGCCATCATCGTGACCATGGTCCCCTCCTATATAGTATGTCTGTGCCCTGGCACGGATGGATCGAGCACCCGAGCCGTTGGGTTCGGATCCAGGTTACTGACGAAAATGAGGGCGTCAAGCGCCACCACGGGCGGGCCCGCGCCCACTGGTTCAGTCGGTCTCGGACGCCTCATCCCGGTGTTGCGCAGCGCGTTCGCGAATTTTCCGATCGGCGCGGATCGTGGCCCACGCCTCGGCCACGCGCTTCTTCCGGTCCCGCAACGCCCGAACGTCGCTCTCCAGAAATGCGTAGGTGAAGAATGCGATGACCAGGAGGGCCACGGACACCGGGGCTTGCCACCACCCGTGGCTGAGCCAGGCCATGATCACGCTCCACGCCGCAATGCTGACGATGCGCTGCACGTCGTCGGTATCGACCCCGTACTCCTGGTTCGGGTTGAACTCGACCACAAGGCTCGCCACGCTGAGAAGCAAGACGACGCCCAGAAGGAACAGGTTGATGAGATGCCAGGTGGCCATGGTCGCCTCCGTCGGTGGTTGGGATGTACCCAAACCTAGCGGGTCCCCCAGGCGCGTCAACCCCGCCCCCGGGGATTTTTCGACCCGCCTCAGAGCGAGCGCTCGGGCTCGTTCTCCGGGGCCTGCGTGCGCACCGACACCTGCCGGACGGTGGTGATCTGCTTCTTCGGCGCGACCACCGTCACCGTGCGGACCTCGCCGGTCTGGTTGTCGATCACGTTCTCCACGTTCTTCGCCGGGCCCTGCGCGCCCTCGGCGAGCTTCAAGCCTTCCAGGACCAGGTGCCCACCGGGGATCACCGCCTCCGCCACCTGGCCCGCGACCGCTTCGAGCAGGAGGGAGGCCGACTCGTCCATCTCGCCCGGGTCGTGCCAGTCGCCGCGGCGTTCCTGCTCCCGCTGCAGGTTCGCGGCGTCGACCATGGCGTGCTGGTACTCCTCGCTGTCGCGTTCGACGTCCACCTCCACGGTCTGCACCACCGTCTCCTTCTTCCGCTGCATTTCCAGCTCGTACAGCTCCATCGCGGACAGTGGGCGGTCGGCCAGAGTGGTGGTCGGGGGTTCTGCCACCGCCTCGGGTCCGTGCTTCGCCTCGTCCGCCGGCGCACCGTCCATCAGGCCGAACGATTCGAGCAGGTCCGCACCGCCAGACCCGCCAACGGGCGCGGGCACTTCCGCCGGAACCGGCTGCTTCTCGGTGACCTCGGGCCACCCCGCTTTCGGCGCGTAGTCCGTGAATGGGGCCACCTTCCCGCCGGTGAGCCAGGACGACAGTTTCAGGTCGAGCTTCACCGGAGCGCGGGGCACCACGTCGGACGGGGCGAACGGCCAGAGCAGGTGGTACAGGCCGTCCCCCAGCCGGACGATCGCACGCACGCCCTTGCGCCCCTGGGGGCCCATGCGTCGCTGCGAGGACAGGATGTCCGCCGACATCACGACGGCGTCGGCCTCTTCGTAGACGTCCTCCGTCGCCGGCTGCCCCTTCTTCGCCGCGGTGCCACGGATCAACCTCTGCACCCGCCGCTTCGGGAAGGTGTTGGTGATGTCCGCCGCCTGCGCGGGGTCTGCCGCCAGGCCGTAGATCTTCAACGCGGTGTTGCCCTGGATCCGCTTGAGCCCGTGCTCCCCGTAGATCTCGATCAGGGCACTCTCGGTCTGCGCGGCCAGAATGTGCTTCAGCCCGTAACTGCGGCCCATCTCCAACGCCTTGTAGATGCTCTCGACCTTGCCCATCGCCGCGAACTCGTCGAGGAACACGATCAGGTTGCGGGCCGCCTTACCGCCCTGGCCAGTGCCCAGGTCCATCACCGCGTCGGTGACGAACGCGTGCATCGCCCGGATGTAGCCCTGGGCCATGTCGCTGTACCGCTGGTTGTTCCGCAGGACGATGGTCCGAACACCGTTGTAGCCCGGCTTGTCCATCCCCTTCACGTAGCGCAGCAGGGACACGCGTCGACGCTTCGGTTCGCCCGGCAGCTCGTCGCCCCAGGCCTGACCCATTGCGATGATGGGCTGCGCGAAGTTGCGCATGGTGATTTCAAACGACTTGATGGTGGCCGAGCGCTCGAAGTCTTCGATGATGGCCGCCACCATGGGGTCGTACTTCAATGCCCACTCGTAGATCTGCTTCATCGGGGCCTGCACGCGTTGCGCCAAGTGGCCCCAGTGCCATGCCGGCGGCGCCTCCAGCCCGCGCGCCCGCGCTTCACGCCGCGCCTGACGGTACTCGTGGATCAGGGACAGCACCACCACCCGCAGAACGCCGCGCGCACCGTTCGACCACATCGGGTCCTTCGACTCCGGGATCTGCGCGATGGCGAACGACACGGCGTCCTGGTCGGTGCGCAGGTCATCGCCGATGGCCCAGGCCGCGTCGCCCTTGTTGAACATGCCGATGATCGCGATCTCGCGCGACCGCCCGCCGAGCATCTTGTTCAGTTGCTCGAACACGAACGACAGGTCGCCCTTGACGTCCACCACCAGCAGGTGATGGCGGCCCTCCATCGCTGCCCGGAACAACCAGGTGAGCATCGCCGTCTTACCGGCACCCGCCGAGCCCAGCACCATCATGGATTTGGCCCAGATCGACTCCGATAAGGCGGGCAGTCCCGGGTGAACCGGGAGGAACCCCTCCGCGCCCTCGCCGTTCAACTCATGGACGGCCAGCGTCGCCTTCGCCATGGCATCCTTGCCGCCGTGGTACTCCATGCCGGACAGGTGCTTGGTGTCGCAATGGAGCACCGCCATCTTGTTCACCAGCGCGGCGAACACGCCAGCGGCCGGCAAGGTGGCGAGCAGCATCTTCCCTTTGATGAGCCACCAGTTCAGTTGGTCGAGCGCTGCCTGGTAGGCGGCAACGTCCGCCGCGAACGGGCGACGCTTCCACATGAACGCGTGGGCGGCGGTTTTCAGCCAGTAGACCGCGTGCTCCCCGAGCCCCATGTGGGAGACACCGCCCAGCAGGCCGGTGTGCCCCGCTACCGCCCACTCGAGCGCGACGGTGCCGCTCCAGGTTGCCGCGGCTGCGAGAGCGCCCAGCGTGAACGCGGGACCCAGCAGGCGGTACGGTTGGTCCGATGGCAACCAGCGCGGCACGTGGTTCCAAGCGTAGTGGACTGGCATGGCCATGCGGGCCTCCCCCGTGATCGATCGACCAACCCAGGGTATCGAGCGCGCCGCGTTACGCAAGTTACGCCCGGAGGCGGTGAAACCCCACCCGGTCGGGACCGGGCGATCCCGCTGACGCCCATGGGCCCGGGCCGAGCATCGGTCGCCGGAAACGGGCGTCAGCAGGGTTTTGAAACCGGCCCCCGCGCCGGGATGGGGTTGGGGGTGTCACGTGAGGGAGGTGTGCCCTGGCACGGATTCAGCCGTACCAAGGCGGGATCAGCGGAGTGCGAGGTAGCCGAGGGTCGCCACCAGCACGATCACCCCCATCGGGAGCGCGTAGCACCGCACCAGCAGGTGCGCCCAGCTCTCCTCCGCCTTGCGATCGGACGGTTCGGACACGTCCTGAACGGTCATCGGTTCGTCGTGGCGCCCCACCACGTCGCGCGGCAACGACCAGTAGCGCCACCGGGCCCGCCTGATCCGCACGTGGTCGTCGTGGCCCATCCAGTGCTCCTTGCCCATCGCGACGAACGCCCGGATCCGCACGACCGTCGACCGGGTCCGAATCGCGTTCAGCAGCAACGACGCGGTGGCCTTCCGGTTCCCCTCCGGCAAGGTGCCCAGTTGCACCGCCAGGTTGTGCTCCAGCTCAACCACCGACGGGCTCTCCCCCTCCGTCGGAACCTCGGACAGCCCCTCCTGCTCGCTGCTCTTCCACATGCCCATCGCAACACCTCTTGTACAGGTACGCTCCCGGGTCAAACCGGCAGGACGCGGGAGCGGGCGCCCTGCCGGTGGGTGGTCAGTCGTTGCCGTCGACCGGGTCGTCCAGCTCGGAAATGATCCGCTGAATGTCCTGGTCGTCCCGCGAGCCCACCCCGGCGTACCAGCTCGGCTTCTTCACCTTAGCAGGTGCCAGGGCACGGGGCGATTCCGCCGAAGCGGACGGTGCTGCTGCCGCACGGGCCGCCAGGGGACTGGCCACGGACGGGGTGCCGGGTTCGTCGAACGGATCGGGCTGGACCGCCGGCCGGACGTTCTGCACCGCCCCGACGCGCGGGAGCGGGTCCCAAGGCGGGTCGATCAGTTCCTCGACCGCTGCGGTGGCCGGCCCGCTTTCCGTCGAAGCGTCCGCCTGGTCGTCCGCCACCGGCTTCACCAGCGGCTTGGGTTGCGGTTCCGGCGTGTCGCTGGCGACGCCCTTGGTCAGCGTGATGCCGCCCACTCGGGCGAGCACCACGTCCGCCTCGTTCGACGCCGACCGCAGGTTGTCGAGCAGGTGCGCCACCACCTCGCCGGCGTGGTAGGGCACGTCGCACACGTGGTCGCACGCCCGGTGAATCGCCCAGTCGTCGTTCGCGCTGTGCCCGACGCCCACCACCACGAAGACCCCGCGCTCGCGCAGGGCTTCCAGGGCCGCCACGCTTTCCGGCGCGTTGTAGGTGTCGAACTGCCCGTTCTTCACGTCCCCACCTCCGCGCACGACCGCCACGATGTCGCCCTTGTTCGGGTACAGCGCGTCCAGCCGGTCCAGCGCCTCCGCCAGGTGGCCGCTGGCGTCGATGCCTTCCTTCGCCGCCTTCATCCGGACGGTGTCCGTGATCGTGTGGCCGCCCCGGGTCAACCGCTTCTTGAAGTCCAAGAACCCGTCCGAGTTGATCGCCGCCGTGGTCACGCAGAACACCCGGCCGGTGATTTCGTCCGTCGATTGGGGAACCCGGGTCTCCTCGATCGGCGCAACCGGAGCGGCGCTCGCCGCACGCATCAGCGTCGGCCGGGCCATGATCTCCTGCATGACGGTGTACCGCATGTGCGGGAACCGGGAGGTGCCGATCTCCACCAGGCCCGACCAGGTGTCGCCGCCGTTCATGGACGCGCTGGCGAAGTAGACGAACGCCTCGCGGCCCGTGCGGGTCACCAGGTGCTCGCGCACGGTGGTCGCCGCGCGCCCGGCCAGGGTCTCGACGTAGTGCAGCGTGCGCTCGTCGATCGTCGGCAGGCACACAACGTTGCAGCAGTTCTGGACGAACGCCTCGACCGCGAAGTGGTTCTTGGCCTTGCCGTGCAGCGAGGTGATGCTCTGGGTCAGGACGATGTTGATGTGGCCGTAGCCCCGGGAAATGTCGATCCAGTTGGAGTCGTCCATGCTGGACCCGTCCGCCGTCAGGATCTTCTGGAACTCGTCGTGCAGCTCGCCGGTGAAACGGTCCACGCCGTAGACCAGGCGTTTGCCGTCCACCACCAGGGCGTCCCGGAAGTCCTGTGAGGCGCGGATGACGTCGTGGTATTGCATCCGCAGGATCTCGGCGACGAACAGGGCGGCCTCGCCGTAGGTGTGGGTGGGCATTTCCAGGACGATGAACTGCTGCTGTACGTACACCAGGTCGAACCAGTCGATCCCGGTGGCCACGTCCGCGCAGAAGGCCCGGCGAAGTTTCGGGTTCTCGTAGAACGGACGGGTGATGGTCAGCAGGCTGGCCACGTGCCAGGCGTACTGCTCGAAAATCTTGGCGTCGTCCGTCGTCACCATCGAAACCTTGGTCGGGGGCGCGCTGCCCACCTGCGTGATGATGTCGGTGGTCTTGCCCTTCTTCGCCGACGGGTCCTTGGCGAAGTGCAGCATGGAGAACACGTAGGCCCCGGTCTCCCGGGAGCGCAGCGCCGCCAGCGTGTCCTCCGCCGCGTCCCGCTGCTCCTGCGTGGTGTAGAGCGCCTGGAACCGGTGGGCCAGCTTGTAGCGCGCCACGAACTTCAACGGCTCGTTGAGGTAGTGGAACAGGTCCGCCAGGGTGGGCTCCCGTCGTTCAACGTGGCGGATGAACCGTGCGATCAGCACCGCGTCGGTCACGCCCTCGCTCCCCCAGTAAGCCTCGCCGCCCTTCACCTTCGAGCTGTACAACGTCAGAAAATCCCGCAGCTTCTGATCGGACCAGCCCGCCAGCAGGTTGCACGGCATGGTGTCGCTGGCCGGACCCAGGATCACGGTGCGGTCCAGGCGCCGGCAGACGTTCGCGTAGTCGCCCTTCACCACGTCGGTCACGAGCATCGCCACGCGTGCGTCGTGCAGCCGCTTGAGCAACGGGATGCCCGCGCCCGTGGTCTTGCCCGTCCCGGTTCCGCCCAAGACCGCGACCGAGGTGGTCGCGTCGCGGAACGTCAGGAGGAGTTCGACCGGCGGGGCCTTCCCGTCCGCCGATCCCGGCTTGGTGTACGCCAGGAGCACCTGACCCGCCAGCGGCTTGGTCAGGTCGATCTCGGTGGGAACGACAAAGGGTGCCAGGGCACGGTCTTCCGCCAACGGAGCGGCGGGCTGGACGGGTTGGGGTTCTACTGCCTTCGGGGGCTGGGCTCTGGGAACGCCCAGCATCTTGAGTACCGCCAGTGCGATCGTCTTCACGTGTCTCCTCCGTGATGTCGCTGGGGTTAGGCCTTGGCGGCCAGGGCCTTCTGGATCGCAACCAACGTGTCGTTGATCGCCTTGAACTTCGCGTCGATCTTCTCGATCTCCGCCACGACGGTGTTGGACAGGTTTTCGACTTTGAGCTGCAGCTTGGCCCGAGCGTCCCGTTCGGAACGGCCGGTGTCGCTCAACGCCGCGCGGACGCTTTCCTCGGTCTTCGAGGAAACGGCATCGGACATCAGCGGGACCGCCCCCTCGATCGTGTGGGTCACAACGTCCAGCAGCTCTCCGCGCAACCCTTCGAGTTGGTCGCGACCGTCGAGGTAGCCGAAGAGCAGGTCGCGCAACAGACGGTTTGTGCTGTCGAATCCGGCCGCCTGGCGCTCCTCCTCGACACGTGCGGCCTCCGCGTTGGAGACGTAGATGCCGAGGGTCTTGCCGTTGCGCGTCGCGCTGCGATCGCTCTGGCTGTTTTCAGCGAGGCTTCGGACGGTGCGGGTGCGAGGCATGTTGGGCGCTCCTGTTGGAAGTGGTGATGACCCAACATGGCAGGTCCCAGCCGTTTGTCCAGCGTTTGGCGAAACCAGCCGACGAACGGTCGACTTGCATAAGCACCTTATGCAGATTGAGCCTTGCTGGACGGGGCTTGACGGGGTGCTGTGCGCATTTTGCTTATGCGTTGCATAAGCAGCCGAGCCAAGCCCAGCAAGGCGATGGCGGTGGTTTTGGGGGTAGGTTCTTAAACACCAACGGTGCGAAGGGTGTGTCGTTGCAGGATTTGCGCAGTCTCTCCCCCGAGTACGTCTTCACGTTTTTCCACTCGAGGAGGAGTGACGTCGCAATCCCCGCAACCAGAGTGCTCCGCACGACGCTTCACCGCTTTTCCGCTCTCGCAGTACCACCTCGCTTTCCCCCCCAGCGCACGTCCTCGCCCTACCTGTGCGCTCCGCTGTCCCTGTGCCCGTCCTTTCCTCTCGCACCAGGGACAGCCTCCTTCCCGAGGTGTTCGCCGTTCGGTGTCGCCTTCAGCGTTCGGACCCGCCCCTGCCTCTCGGACGAACGCCCGCCGTTGGGGTGCGCCGTTGCTGTACCGGGGAGCGTTGCTTCGCTGCCCGGTGGGGGTGCCCGTCGCCGTGCGGTACGGAACGCCCCGCGTGACGCCGACGCGGTACGACGGTGGGGGTCCGGTGTTGCCGTGCGCCGTTGCCTGGACGTACCGGTGCGCGCGCAGCGTGCAGCGCGACCCTGCCTCACCGGGTCGTGGCGACGCGTCGCCGGGTCCAGGCGGACGTTACGGTGTTGGGGTTGCTCGCGTCAGCGAGGGGGTCCGCCTTCGCCTGTCCGGGGTTCGGGTGCGTCGCTCCGCGTGTACGTACACCGGACGCTCGCGCCCCGCAGCGCCCCCGGGTCATGCCCCTGTGCCCGGTATGACGCTGGCATTCGCACCAACGCAACGCGTGGTCGGGTCGTGCGGTGAGACCTGGGGTTGGTCGAACCGCGAGCGCGCGCAGCGCACCCGGTCACGCCCCGTTGACCGGTATGACATGTGCATTGGCACGGGTAAGCCTGCACCCCGTCCGCCGCCCGACCCTCGCCTTGCGTCACCCTGTCCAGGCGTGCGCACGCACGACCGGGACGCGCCCTCGGTGCGGTACGACGGTGCGGGTTCCGTGGGTCGCCGTACCCCGGGGAGCCTCGCCGTCGCCTTGGGGTCGAACGTCTGCCCGGTGGTGGTGGTCGAGCGTGCGTGGTCGCGGAGCGGCACCGTCAGCGCGGACATGAGGCGTCAACCCGACCGGTACCCGAGCCCCGCCAGGGGCCGGGAACCGGGAGGAGTTGCGCCGTCCGCGCAGGTGCCGCGAAGCGAACGCACGTCCCCCGCCCGCGCAGCGGTGCCGGTGATGCTGGACCAGGGACGGCGTGGGTCCTGTGCCGTCCCGCTGAGGCAGTCCCGGTCGTGCGTGCGCGGGGTGCCCTCCTTCCCTTCCTTGCGCTCAACCGATCGCGCCCGGCGCGTCGAGCAGCGCCCGCCTGAGCTACCCCTCCACCCCCGATCCCTGGTACGACGCCACGGGCCAACCGCACGTCCGACCGTTCCCCCGGATGGAAGACCTTCACCTGGCCCGAGCCGTCGTGCCCCTGTACCTGTACAGCACCGTCCAACCGATCCGGGGTTCACCTTCCCCCCACGGTCGGAACCTTCAGCCCGCGCGGCGAGCGCGAACGTACGACCGATAGCCCGGCCGGCGAGGCCGGAGCGAAGCTCCAGGTGCCGTCCGGCGAACCCCGTGGAGGGGTGCCAGGGCACGTCCGTAGGACTTGCGCAAATCCTCGGCGCTGCTAGGTTGGGGTCATGCCGACGCCGCAGGCGTTGAGCCTCGACAACGAACCGGAGGAGACCCATGCCGTCGAAAAACCCTGAACGCCGAGCCGCCGTGTACGCCGATTGGGCCAAACGTGCGAAAGCCACCCATAAACGGCGTGGCCTCATGATCCCCCTGGACCTGGACGCGCTGCTGGTGACGTACGCGAAGCTGAACGGCATCAGCGTGCCGGACGCCATCGTCGAGGCATGCGAGCGTGTCCACGGTGCGGCCCTGCGCCGCGCTGCTCCTGTTGAATCCAGCGAGGCGTGACCATGGCGAGCTTGTTCAAGCGTCCCGCCACCCTGACCGCGTTCGACCACGACGACGGGTTCGACGAGCTGTACGACGTCGAGGACGGCCTGGGCCAAGAGGTCGACGTTCCGCCGGTCCAGGTGGTGCCCGGGTCGTTGCAAGACCTCCTGTTCTCCCAGCTTGTTGACGGCGTGCGCGCGTCCATGCGTCACACCGAGCCGTGGATGGTGCGGTACCTCGCGGACCAGCAGGACGGAGTGTGTGCCTATTGCGGCCTTACCCTGTCGGTCACGGGAAAGCGGATCGACGGTGCGCCGCGCGCCATGGCGGACCTGCTGGTGCCGCTGGCCCTGGGCGGGTCCGCGCTGGAGGAGAACCGGGTGCTCTGTTGCGCGGAATGCCAGAACGCCAAGGGCGGCATGGACTGGCTGGGGTTCGGTCGCGCGACCGCCCCGGCCAAACTGCTGGCCCGCCGTCGCGAAGCCCTGCTGGACGCGGCCAACCACGTGCTGCCCCTGTCGGTGAAGGGGAAGGTTGCCGCGATGGACGTGCTGGAGCGGCGTTGGGCCTTCCCTCGGTTCCGTGTCCTGGCCCAGGTGTTCGGGGAGGTCGGGTACTTCGGCTGGGACCTGCGCGGTCTGCCGAACGAGCGGAGCGGTGAGGTCCGGGCCCGCCTGCGATTCCAGTTCGGCGGGCGCGACCTGTCGCAAGGTCGGTTCGCGCTGTACGAGGTGCCCGTCGCCCGGTGGTTCGAGGCGGCCTGGTCGTTGGTGGAGGAAAACGCGGTGCTGGTCCGTCCGTCCATGACCGATCGTGAGCGGGCCGCCTTCCCTCCCTTCAGCCCCTTGCATCTCGACCCCGAGGCCCGGGCCAGCCTGGCGGACGACGGGTGGGCGGAGCACTACGAGCGGTGGCACGTGCTGCTCACGGGCGACCGGTGGGTGCAGGAGGCGCGACGCGTCGCCCGGTGGTCGGTGCAGGCGAAGCCTGGTCAGCGGGTGGCCCAGGCGAAGCAACGCCAGGTGCTGCGCGAGAAGCCGCTTGCCGATGCCCTCGCCCGCCTCGCCGCCAACCTGGACGATCTGCGCACCGGCAAGCGTTCGATGGCCCCGGTCCCTGGCGAGCGTACGGGGCTGGCCCCCGGTGCGGACCTGATGGGTGCCGGTTCGTCGGTCGTCATGGGGTCGCCCGATGGTTCGACCGTCTTGGGTCCCCGCCCGTCGAATCCGGCCCGGGCCCAGCGTCACGACCGGATGGTGGCGCGGCACGCCGCGTTCCGTGATGCCCTGCGTGCGGGGAAGCCTGTGCCCCCGCGCGAGGTCAAACCGGTGGCCCCGGTCGAGGTGGAGCCCCCGCGCGCTCCGTTGCCCCGGGACGTGCAGGACCGCCTGGTGGCGATGCGGGAGCGGTTGACCGCCCGGTTGAGCACGACCACCCCGACGACGAGCACCGCGGCCACGGGCCGGACGGGCGATGCGCGAGCGGGTGGTGCTCCCTGGGGTGCGGTCGAACCGGGTGTGCGTGTTGAGGGTGTTGCCGACCATGGAGGTACTGCATGAGCACGACGAGCACGAAAGCGAAACGCCGTCCGATTCACCTGCTTGAACGGACTCTGGACCCCCACTTCTACATTTTCCGCTGGCTCGATGACCTGGCTGGCCGCCGTCTGCCGCACAACGATGTGTTCGTGCCGGAATGGGTCGAGGACGTGTCGTGGCTCCAGCCGTCGACGTTTCCCGGTGGTGGTTCGAACCGTGGCCCGGGCGATGGGGAACCGGCGGAGCCGTTCCGGGTGGCGTTCTACTTCACGGTGCCCAGCGAGCGTTGGTCCGCCCTGTTGGTCCGGGGTTCCGCCGACGGGATGGACGTGGTGGAAGCGATGGAGGCGGACATCGCCGAGCATGCGGCCGACCCGGAGTACGACCGGCGGACGTTGGCCCGGGAGCGCCTGCAGGTCCGCACCATGCGCAAGCACGGCCTGGTGACGCACGAGGAGCTGCACGCCCAGCGGACCTGCCTGCTCGATGGGACGTTCGCGCAGCGGTCCCAGCTCGGGAAGTACCGGGTGTTCCGGTCGAACCGTGTTGAGGTCGAGGCGTTCGCAGACATGCTCGCCTCGGAGGCGGACTGGCTCATCGTCCCGGTCCTGCCCGCGTTCTCCTGGAAGCGGGACGGGGTGGAGTTCCCGGTGGACGATCCGCGCTACGCGGCCCCCATGGTGCACGCGGTGACCCGAACGCCGTGCCCGTGGCAACCGGTTCAGCAGGAGCGGTGCGTGTTCGTGTGATCAGGGCAGCAGTTCCATGTGAAAAGCGGCGCCATCAGGCGCCGCTTTACCTCCTCCCTCCCCTTTTTCCCTTCGATGTTGTCAGGGCCCCGCCTCCCCCGAGGCCCTGCTCCTCCTGCTGTTGTCGGTCCAGGGTTGTAGCCCTGAGCTTGTGCGGCTCGCTGATCAGGCGGCCAGGGCCATGGTCCGGTTGCGCGCCAGGGCGTCGTTCACCGCCTTGCTGTTCAGCTTCACCAGGCGGTCGAGCGTCGAGACGTTCTTGCTGTTCGTGTGGCCCAGGTTCAGCTTATCGCTCGCGCTCAGGAGCATGACCATGAACTTCTCGCTCACCACCCCCACGGCCTTGTCCAGCACGGTGTCACCGTTGGCGTCCACGGTGTTCAGGAGCTTGGTCTTGCTGCCGCTGAGCATGATGATCGCCGCGGCGGCCTTCATGCAGTTGCGGGCCACCGCCACGTCGAGCCAGGTGTCCCCGTTCAGGTTGAGGCCGGTCACGTCCAGCCCGTCCTTTGCCAGGCGGCGGATGTCGCGTGCGTCGTCGAGGATGACGGCGGCCATCATGCGGCTGTTCAGCTTCGAGGTGAGGGTCAGGGTGTTCATGGTGTTGCTCCTGCAGGTGGTGGGTCGGCGGTTTGTTCGCGTTCCCTATACTTCCAATATACAAAATGGCTCAGACTGGTCAACTGTTTGAGACGCCCGTTTGCAAGTATTTTCTGACTTTCGGACGAACGGTCGACCCTCGGCGACGAGCGGTCGAACTGAGGTGCCATGGCATGGATTGCGATGGCGCGGGGTGAGGTCTGGTGGTGATGCTGGTGCTGGTGTGGTGATGCTGGCCCATGCGTGGATGGACCCTGTCCCGTGAACACCTCCACCCGGTCGCATCCGCTCACTCGACCCTTCGGGCCCTGGCCACGGGCCGACGCATCGCCTGCTGTCCCAACGTCGACCTGCTCCATCCCTGGCCCCGGTGTTCCCGCCACCCGTGAACGAGCCCCGCTGTTCCATCTGCATGCGGTGTCGGGGGTGAGTGGGCCTTGTGCCCAGAGGTGTTGGCGCGGGTGCGGGGTTGGTGTTGGAGTGCGGGGGCCACCGGCCCCCGCGGGTTTCCATGGGACCTGATCGACCATACCCAGCAGCCAGGGGGTGCCGGGCGCCAGCCCGGCGAGCAGCAGCGAAACATGCCCGCTTGCAGCCCGGGCAGGCGAGGCCCGGGGTGTCGCGGTGGTCGTGCGGCCGGTGCGGTCAGCCCTTCGTGTTGGTCCCCGCTTGACCGTCAGCCAAGGCCTTGGCAGCGCGCTCAGCCTGTCGAGCGGCCTGCTTTTCCATACGACGCTGAGCCCACCGCCCGATGAACGTGGCCGGTGCCCATTCGCCCGCGTCTCGGGACTGTTCGGTGGCGAGCGGTGCAACGTTGGAGCTGGTGGTCACCAGGTCGTTGACCATCGGTGCGGGTGCCGGCGCGGGTGCCACGTCGGCCTCGCTAACCGGCGCGGCCGGTGCCGATGCCGGTTCGGCCGCCTGGGTGGACACGGTCTGCGCCGCTGCCTGGGCCTGAGCCTGCGCTTTCTGCTGAGCGTGGCGCGCGACCGCCTGCTCTGCCAGGCGCTCCGCCACCGTGCCGTCGATCGCCTGCCGGGTGTACTTGTTCAGCACCCGGACGTGCAACGTCCCGTCCGGTCCTTCTGTGGCGACCATGCTGCGGTGCTCGCCGTACTGCACGCCCTGCTCTTCGCACGCGCGCTCCAGCACCGCCACCGCGTCGGGGTGGTCGAGCACCCGGGCCAGGTCCAGCGGGGTATGGGGACCTTCCGGACGGTGGTGCGCCTCGGCTTCGAGGTCCGCCCCGTGGTCGACCAGGTGCTGCACGACCGGACCGTGGCCGCCGGCCGCGGCGAAGTGCAGCGCGTCCCGCCCGTCGTCCAGTTGCAGCTTGAGCAGGTCGTCCTCGTGGTTCACCACCAGGGCCTGGACCTGCACGAGGTCACCGTTTGCGCACGCGTCGAGCAGGCGGGAGAACCGTGCCTCGAGGTCGTCGCTCAGCTCGAGCCCGGTTTCTCCGTCGCCGGCCTGGTGCTGGTCCACCTCATGGTGTTCGGTCTGGCTCTGTGCGCCCACACCGCTGGCGATGCTCGTCAACGACCCGGTGAGCAGTTCGAGCGCCAGGTCCAGCTCGGCCGGGGTCGACGTGTTGCCGTCCTTCCGTTCGACGAGGGCGCTGCCGAGCAGTGCTGCCAGCAGCGGATCGCCTTTTGACTCCACCAGCTTCAACGGCGTGTTGCCCGCACGGTCGGGCGTGGACGGGTTGGCCCCATGGTCCAGCAGCAGCTTGGTGACCTCGAAGCTCCCTCCGTTCAGCGCGAACAGCAACGGGGTACGGTCGGAACCGGAGGCGCGCTCGGGTTGGTTGACGTCGGCCTGGGCCTGCACCAACGCATGCACGAACGGGACGCACCGGCCTTCCAGGTGGTGCATCGCCAAAGTGAGCGGGGTCCAGCCGGAATAGGCGGCGTTGGGATTCGCACCAGCTCCCATGGCGCTGGTGAAAGCGTTGAGATCGCCGTTGGCGATGGCCTGGTACAGCTCGACGTCCACCGCCGTGAAAGCGGTGGTTGAAGCGGTGGTTGAAGCGGTGGTGCTCATGCGGGGTCCCCGTGGTTCTGGCCTTTCGGTCTGCGGTTGCGGTCGTGCCGGTTATGCGTTTTGAATCGCCCCAGTGTCGGAGCAGTGGTCGTCCAGTGTGTTGACGGCCGACCAGCGCAAAACTGTACACCCGCGGCGTGGCCCAGGCGTGAAAACGCCCACCGTGGGGTGGGCGCTGCGCCTGGCTGGTCCGTGCATTGGCACGGGTCAACCGGTCGGGGTCAGCGGTGCTGAAACCCGCGGGGTGGCGCTCGCGCGTTCAGCGGTCACGCCTCCTTGAATCGGTCGAACCGAAAGTCAGGCCCCAGGGGGAGTTCGTCGCCGAACGTGTGGCGAGCGGGCCCGATCGAACCGAAATCCCAATCCCGCCGCCATTCCCCGGTCACACCGTCCCACTCGTACGCCACCCGTTCCCCGGAAGCGTTGACCCCGTGCACGCGGTTCTTGCGCGCGATCACGTTGGTCAGGCGGGCCACCTTCGGGTCGTCATGGTTGGGTTCTTTCAACTGCAACGCCGTACGCTTGCTCATCGTCCGTCTCCTCTGGTCAGCGCGAGCCTCGACGTGGACCCGCTCAGGCCACCGTAGCGGGTCGTGCAGGTTCGTCAAGCGGTCGGCCAGGGCCCGGAGGAGACGTGCACGACCTGGGGCTGGCGACGTACACGACCCGAGGGTGGAGACACCCGCGCCTGGTGGGGTGAGGCCGGATCCGCCCATGGGCCTGCGGTCGTGCGCGACCGGTGGTGGCCCCGGTGGACCGACGACCTGGTCCGATGGAGGGAGATGGTGCTGGTGGTCCTCGTGGTGCTGGTGCCGCTGGCGAGTTGGTGCCGCTGGCGAGCTGGAGTACGTCCACGCAGCGAGGAAACCCACCCGGAGGGTGGGCGGGGAACCCCGCCTCCGGCCCAGGGTGCGAAACGGAGCTGGCCCGCGCCGATCGGCGTCAGCACCGCCCTTGACCTGGGGCCACGGGCCCAGGGGTGTAGGGGTTGTCGATGGTCGCCGCGTTTTCCCCGGGTGCCCGCCTCTCCCCGCCTTTCCCCTCACCGCCCGGTCCGGTCGGCCACGCCTGGTGGTGCCCACCGCCCCGCGCGCCGTCGTGCTGTAAAGTTCAGCGGTGCGCTGCCGTAGAGCAGGGACCGACAACACGACCACGAACAAGCGAGAAGACCAGCATGAGCGACGACGAACGCCAGATTCGCGCCGGGGACCACCTGTGGGTGCAGCGCCTGGGCTACGAGCATCACGGCCTCGCCTCTGGGCGGGACACGGTCATCCATTATTCGGGAAAAGACGGGGTCTTCGACACGGGGGTGATCGAGGAGGTGCCGCTGTCGACCTTTGCCAAGGGCCGCAAGGTCCGTTTCGTCGACCACCCGGACCGTTTGCACGGGCGACTGGAAAGCGTTCGACGTGCCCGGCAACGCATCGGGGAGACCGAGTACAACCTGGTGTTCAACAACTGCGAGCACTTCGTGATGTGGTGCATCGAAGACAAGCACACGAGCGAGCAGGTCAACGACGCGGTCCGCACAACCGGGAACATCGCCGCTACTGCGATGATGTACCGCTGGTACCAGACCTGGGCGATGGAAGAGGCCATGGGCCCGACCGTCCGGGTCGCCACCCAGATGTTGAGCGCCGGGCGCACGGCGTCGACGGTGACCAGCGCGATGAACGCCGCGTCCGCCGCCCGTACCGCCGCCTCGCTGGCCCCCACGGTGAGCGCCGCCCTCACCTCGTCGGCCCCGGCCGCAACGACCGCGATCGCCAACGGTTTGACCGCGGCGGGCCTGACCGGCGTGGTCGGTGGTGCAGGTGCCGCTGCCGTGGGGATCGTGTCCGCCCCGGTGAGCATCCCGGTGGTGGCGGTGGCCGCCGGTGTCGGACTCGCCGTCACCGCCGTGAGCGCCATCTGGGACAGCATTTTCGATTGACCGAACAAGCGGGGCTCGTGCCAGGGCACCCGCTTACCCTGCCGCCTCACCACCCGGTCTCAATGGCACTTCCCCTTGCGTTTCCGTATCGGCCCCACTGGTAAAGCCTGCAGTCTTTCCACCTGGTGCACGTGGTTCTCGAATCCCCGCCGGTCCGATGGGCTCACCGGGACCGCCATCCGTCGTCCGTTGGGCGCCACGAGTTTTCCGTGTGTCTTGCCCTTCGTGTAGGTCCACCCCTGCTTAACCAGCCCTGCCACATGTCGGGCCAGGTCTTTGTCGTTCGAGTAGTGCGGTTTGCCCATGTTCGTGGTCCGTCCAGCGGAGCGGGACGCTCCGGTACGGACGAACCCACCGTTTTGCGGTGGGCCCTGGGCCTACGGTGGTGCTGGTGGTGGTCAGGCCATCGCCGCGCTGTACTCCGGACGGGTGTCGAGCACCGCACGGATGACGTAACCCTCCGCGAAGCTGTCGGACGTCAGCATCGCCGCGTCCAGCTCATCGACCGAGAGGCCCAGGCCCCGGACGATGGCTTCGAGCTTGCTGGGAGCCTCGGTGTAGCGATCGTCGTTGCTGGGGTAGAAGCGGAACATGTTCCAGGCGGGGATGGTGCTCATGGTGGGGTCCTCGGGGTGGTGGCGGTGCGTCGATCGCGCTGCCTATAAATCCAGTTTAGAGAAACGCTCTGACCCGTCAACGGTTTGACCCAGCGATTCACGGGGCCAGCCATTTGTATTTTTCAATGGTCTCGCCACCGCTATAGCAGCCGATCAGCCCGTGCCAGGGCACGGCCCAGAGGGTTGCGGTCGTGCCCCGCCCTGTGCCTTCGGCGAGGTTCGGGGTGGCCCGGGTCCGGTGTTGGAGTGCCGGGCGGAGCCCCGGCGGGGTTGGGGTCATGGGGCCCGGTTGTGCCCATTGCGACGCACCAACGACAAGCCCACCGTGAAGGTGGGCCCTGGGTGCAGCGGTTGCGCTCAGCAGGTCTGCTCGATGCGCTCTTTGGGATTGGGTCCCGGCCGCCTCGGCTTCTGCTTGAACGCGTCGAGATCCTCGGGCCGGACCAGTGCTCGCCCACCGACCTTCACCGTGGCCAGGCGTCGAGCTTTCACAAGCTGGCTTACCCATTGTTGCGACACGCCCAGCTCACGGGCAACGTCCGAGCCTGTCAGCAGGCCCGTCTCCAGCGCCGCACGCACCTCGGGCCCATTTACCATCGTGATACGTGACCTGAACTCGTCGAGGTCCACGCGCCGCACCAGACGGCGGCCACCGACCTTGACCGTGAGCAGTTCCCCTCTGTAAGCGTTGTCGTACACGATGCTTGCATTCACCCCCAACTCACGGGCCGCGTCCGCCATGGTCAACATGCCGGCCTTGGCCGCTTTGAACGCCTCCAGGTCCTCCCGCCGCACAAGCCGGTGCCCGTCGACCAACACCACCGGAAGGTTTCCGCGATTGACGTGATCCGCCACCGTTTGCGCCGCCACGCCTAGCTGTCGCGCGGCGTCCGCTTGGGTCAGCATCCCCTCGGCCAGGGCCCGGCGAACGTCCTCCCCCTGCGCCCGGGCCCTGGCCCTGTCGACGTCCCGGTTCCGTTTCCATTCGGATTCGAACGCGTTGAGATCGTCCCGACGCACCCAGTTACGTCCGTCCACCGTCACGGTCGCCAAGCGCCCCTTGGCGATGTAGCGATTCAGGCACGCGGGGGACATGCCCAACTTCCTGGCCGCTGCTGCCTTCGTCATCAGCTCGCTGCTGAAGGCGGCGTCCGGTTCTGCTCGGTTCGGTCTCGACATGCTGCTTCTCCAACGTTGCAGGGCTCGGGGCCCCGGTACCCCGAAACCCACCGTTTTTGCGGTGGGCCCTGGGGCAACGTTGGTGCAGCGGGTGGTCAGAGCCGCGACCGGGCACGGGCCCGCACGGGCTCCTCCACCTGAGCGGCGTCGAGCGCCTGGCGAAGGAGCCGCGCCTCGATGTCCGACACCATGGCCTGCAGGAAGGGTTTGCTCCGATGCCAGGTGACCGTCTTGGCGAGCCCGAGGTCAGCGCCATGCTTCGCCGCCAGGCTCGCGGCCTCGTCGATCCACGCGAGGTCGTCCTGCGTGAAGGTACGTTTGTGAGCCAGCACGCCGATCGACCTGGCCTGGTTCGGTCGGCACACGCACAGCAGCAGGACAAGCCACAACGGACCCTGCATAAAATCCGAGCCGTTGTCGTTGAGCCCCGGGGTAACGTAGAGGGAGGCCTCGCGATTCAGGTCGGTACCTAGGAGCGCCACCAGCTCCGGATAGACGTCAGGCTGGACGCCGTAGGTGTTCGCGACCCGCCAGACGGCGGCCACGGGGTCCTCGTCGCTCAGCGCCATGAGTTCACGGATGAACGCCGCACGACCGACCGGCGCCCGCACCATCCCGACCACTTGGTTCAGCCAGGTTTCCAGGTAGAACGGGAACCGCTCGGGCACCGCCGTCTGGTCATCGCCGGAAAAGCGCTCGATGATGGCGGCCAGGGCGTCGCCGTAGCGTCCCGCGTAGATCAGCGCCTGCACCAGGTTTTCAGCCTGTTCATAGCGCTCCCGACGGTCTTGCACAGCTTTCAGTTCATCGTTGGTCATGTCGTACTCCAAGGGGCCGGGAGGGATGGTACCCAGAATGCCGCGTTCCCGCGGCCCCTGGATCAACGTGGGTGGTGGTGCCGATCAGGCGGCCAGCTCCAGGCCCTCCTGCGCTTCGCGCTCGCCCGGAAGGTAGCCGTCCGCATCATACGGGCACGGGCCAACCGGCGCACCGCTCTGGAACGCGTCGAGCACGTCCAACAGGGTCCGGCGCACCGCTTGCCATTCCGGGGTGTCCGGCCACACGCGGGTGCGCTGCACCTTGGGTTCGAGCCACTTGCCGGACCGGCTGCGGACCAACGTCACGCGTTCCAGGCGGCCGTGCTCGTCCATGCCGTAGTCCAGCGACACGCCCAGGCCATCCTCGGCGCGCTCGACCACCTCCTCCAGGCTGGTCGCTTCGAACACGTCGCCGGTTTTTGCGATGAAACGGTAGAGGGCCTTCGTGGCCTGGCCCTTCTGAAACGTGAAGAGCTTTTGCGGGTTGCTGTGCGGGGTGGCGGTGGTCATGAAGAACTCCGTGGGTGGGGTGGTGGCGGTGCGTCGATCGCGCTGCCTATACTTCCAGTTTACGAAAACGCTCAACTCAAGCAACACCGGTAAGCGGGATTTATGCGGTAAGAACGCAGAAACTTTGTGCTATCGGACGAACGGTCGACCCTCGCCGATGAACGGTTGATCCACCTGGTGGAGCCGTGCCGTGGCCCATGCGAAAAACGGGGCTCGCGCCCCACCCGCCCCTCCGGGCCATCACCTCGCGGTCACCGCCTTCCTCCACCTCCTGGCCTGGGCCCGCCACCTCCGCGTGCGGTGCGGTGTTCGGGCTATCTCCCTGGAGCCCCGCGCCCATCCGCTTCGCGGGTCCGGGGTCGAGTGGGCCTTGTGCCCAGGGTTTGGTTTTCCGATCGCGGCGCTGGTACGCCAAATCCGGCGCAAAAATGCACCGGATTACATTCAAGATGGGGACGATCACACGGTTACGGGTCGGGCGGGGTATTCCTTGGCGAGAACCTTTTGGCGAGCAGCCCCGACTTTTTCATGCCAGGCGTCCATGGCTCGAGCCTGATCGCGAAGGCGTTTGGTCTCTGCTTTGCACTGCTCGGCGCGCATACCCAAGGCCGTCGAAAGATTGATCAGCTCCTCCCCGGTGCGAGTCGTGAGGTCGTCGTTCAGCGCAAGGGCGCCAAGCTCCCGCCAATCCAAGGTGGCGAGGTAGTCTTCGGTGAAGGTCATAAGGGGTCTCCGGGGGTCGGGTTGTGGCGATGCGTCGTTGCGCGCTGCCTATAAATCCAGTCTACAAGACCACACACCTTTAGCAACGGTTTGGCGAGCGACGAAGGCAGAAACTTCGTGCTATCGGACGAACGGTCGACCCTCATCTGGCAATGGCCTCTCCGATTGGCGGAGCCGTGCCTTGGCACATCGGGAAGCCGTTCCCGTTCCCCGCCTTCCTCCACCACCTGGCCTGGGCCCGCCACCTCCGCGTGCGGTGCGGTGTTCGGGCGATCGCCCTGATGCCCCGCTCCCGTCCGCTCCGCGGGTCCGGGGTCGAGTGGGCCCTGTGCCCAGGGTTTTGGTGTTCGCGCTGGTTCTAGTGGTCCCCGCCCCCCCAGGTTCAGCCCTTGGCCTGGGCCGCCTTGTCGCGCTTGCGCTTCAGCGCCTGGACCGACTTGGCGGGGTAACGCCAGTACCGCCCGATGCGGACCCGGTCGAGCTGGCCCCGCTCGGCGAACCACGCGATGGTGCTGCGGTCGGCAACGCCCAAGACCTCGGCCGCCTCCTTCGCGCTCAGGGTGCCCGGAACGTGGCGGTCCTGCTTCGCGCGCTCCGCGAGAAAACGGTCCAGCTCGACCTGGTGGAACCGGCGCCGGCCGTTGGCGTCGACGAACGCCGTCAGCTCGCCCCGCTTCACCGCGTCGTTCAACGTGTTGAGGTGACGGAGCGGGGAGTTGACCTGCCCCAGCGAACAGTACCGCGCGGCCTGGGACGCGGTCAGCCCCTCGCGCTGCACCGCCAAGGTCTTGGCATGCGCCGCAATGCTCTTGCGCGCGAACGACCACCGCCCCCCGTCGTCCAGGGCCCCGGCCAGCACACCACGCTGGGCCCAGTCGCGGACCGTGGTGGTCGCCACCTCGAGCAGCGCCGCCGCCTCGCGGGCCCCGACGCGGGCCGTGTCGGCGGCTCGGGCCTTGTGGCGGTCCAGCTCCGCCACCGGGACGAACCATGCGCCCCGGGCGTCCTGCAGCCCGTGCAGGTGGCCCACCTGAATCTTGCGCCAGACCGCCGCCTTGCTCGACGCGGCGAGGCCCAGGTGTACGGTGGCGTCGGCCAGCCCGAGGCAGGGCTTACCGTTGACGGTGGTGGGGGTCGCGCGTGCGGTCATGGTCGGTCTGTCTCCTGCGTGAAGCGTAAAGGGTAAGGCATGGGCCTCGTTACGCCAAAACCCGCGTTGCCGCGGGCCCTGGGCTGAACGTGTTGGCGACGTTTCACGCGTACCGGATGCGGGTGGGCCGGTGGGTGATCCCCACCTCGGTCGTCCAGAAGTCGTCGATCCCCTGTTTCGAGAACCACATGCGTTCGCCGGTCGGCTCCCGGACCATGAGGCAGGCCAGTGCGCCCTGGTCCATCGCCTGACGGACGAACTCCACCGATACCGACATGTAAGCCGCCGCTTCCACCAGCGTCCAGACGTCCGGCAGGGGCCGGGGCAGCGCCGCGTTCAGCTCGAACGCGACAATCCCGTCGGTGGCGGTCGCGATCATCCGCTCGATCAGGTCCTTCTTGAAACTGGCGATCTGCGCGATCGGCTCCAGCCGGTCGCTGTCGTCCTCCTCGGTGTTCGTGTCCATGAAGTCCTTGTGCTCCTGAAC
This sequence comes from Burkholderia sp. BCC0097, assembly GCF_902832985.1. Lineage (NCBI taxonomy): Bacteria > Pseudomonadati > Pseudomonadota > Betaproteobacteria > Burkholderiales > Burkholderiaceae > Burkholderia > Burkholderia sp. BCC0097. Next base: position 237,703 of record NZ_CADFDM010000005.1, on the reverse strand, counting down.
CATGGTCAGCGCCAGCTCGGACAGCGCGTCGCCGAGGGTGAAGCGACAGTCCAGGGCTTCCGTCATCGAGCCGCTGGGCTGGTACGGGGCCACGTCACCCTGCTCGTTCCGCTGGAACCAGACGTCGAAGTTATGCCCGCCGGCGGAAGCGACAACCACCGCGATGGGCTGCTCCACCGCGTCGCCGCTCTCGTCGATGGTCGACAACAGCTTGAACGAAACGCTTTTCAGGATCGATGCCCCGGTACGGCCGTAAGCGCGGAGGTCCTGGTAGATGCCACCGAACGCGAGGAAGGTGAAATGCGTGTCACCGCTGGACGTCGCCGCTTCGCCGAAATGATCAGCGCGGATGGCGGAAGAATAAATGTTGCGCATTGCGCCTTTGCGCGTGCGGTCTGGTCGGTCGAACATGGTGGTTGCCCCTCCTGGCACTGGGCCGCACCGTGCGAGCCCTCGTACGCCAGAACCCGCGTTGCCGCGGGCCCTGGGCTGAACGTTGAGGGTCGGTCCTTACGGGAGAACCACGTCGGTGTAAAGGGTGTCCAGCGTGCCGGCGACCTCGACCACGGGGACCTCTGCCGCCTTGCGGAGCGCTTCCAGGCCGACGCCCGTTCTGGACTTGATCCGCTTGTAAGCCTTGGTCATGTCGGTGAGCAGGCCGTCGAGCATCTCCTGCGGGACCCGCTTGATCGCCACCAAGTGGGCGATGGCGCGGACCTTGTTGAGGTGGTTCACCACCTGCGTGTGAGTTTCGAGCAGGGCCCGGGCCAGGGTGTCGGCCACCATGTCGCGTGCTGCCTTGTCGCCGGTGGCTTCGACCGCGCGGACCACGTTCACCAGGCGCTCGGCGCGCTCCTTGCGGGCCTCCACGTCGTCCTTGAACGCTTCCCCGGCTTTGTCGTTGATTCGCCAGTCGATGTCGTGGCGGGGGCCGGTGCCCAGAACCTTGTCGAGTGCGGCGTTCAGCGCGGCGTAGCCGCTCTTCTCGTCCTCCTCGATCGCCGGGCAACCGTTGCCGGCTTGCCGCTTGACCATGACCAGGTGGTCCACACCGTCGACCGTGACGGTGACGAACGCCGTGGCGTCGAACTCCATGCGCATCGTTTCGCTGTAGCTGTGGTCGTGGGCGATGGCAACGCAGTAGACGCTGCTGCGGATAGCGCTTTCGAGTTTTTCGAGGGGGTTGGTCGTGATGGTCATGGCGGAACTCCGGGGGTGGGGTGATGGCGTTGCGTCGTTGCGCTCTGCCTATAAATCCAGTCTACAAAACCACACGACTTTAGCAACGGTCCAGCAACGGTAAGAACGCAGAAACTTCGTGCTATCCGACGAACGGTCGACCCTCGCTGCTGGTGTGGGTTGGACCGTGCCATGGCACACGCGGAGCGCCACACCATCAGGTGATCGGGGCCCCGCTTCGTTCCGCGGACGGTGTCCGGGGTGGCGCTGTTCCGCCGTTGAAGTGCCCTGGGCCGCAAGGCCCTCCGGGTTGGTGGTCGCGGGTCCCGGGTGCGACGTGATGGCCCGGACCCGGTACACCAAAAGCCCCGTTGCCGGGGCCCCTGTGGTGGATGGTGACGGCCGGGGTCAGGCCGCTCGTTGCAGGCGAGCTGCCATTGCCTCGCGTGCCGCGTCGTGCAGAAAACCTTCCAGGATTTCGATGGCCCAGCCCACCTTCAGATCCACGCAGGTCAGCAGGACGCGACGGAGACGGCGGAAGAACGGGGCGTCCCATTCGGCCTCGATGCGGGTGTTACCAGCGGGCGAGCAATGCACGGGAACGCTGAACGTGCGATCGCGAATCGGCACGTTGAAGGTGACCACGTTGGCCTTGATGCTCACCACCATAACGGAGTTCAAGACGGCGTTGAGGAGGGGGTGGTAGATGTAGTTCGATTCCGCGTACTGGTTCTCACCGCCCACCGTCCAGGTGCCATGGCGGGGAAGGTAGTAAGCGCTGCGGGATTTGTAACTCTCGTCGACGACACGCATGTTGAACTCCAGGGGTGGGGGTGTTGGGCGCTAGGCCCGGTACCCCAAAAGCCCCGTTGCCGGGGCCCCTGGTTCAACATTTTGAGGTTTGGTCAGGCGGCTCCGGACTGGACATCCACCCATTCGCCGTGCGGTTGCAGCTCTTGATCGACAGCCAGGAGGTAGCCGTTTGCGTACACGGCGTCGAGCGTGGGCATCGGTTCGCCCAAGGTGGCTTCAGCGTCGTTGATCGCCTCAACGCGGGTAACGCCTTGACCGTACACAACGTCGTTGAGTCCGTGGAAGCGATAGAGGGTGCGGGTCTTGGTCATGATGAACTCCTTGGGGTGGGGTTTGGCGGTGCGTCGATTGCGCTGCCTACACTTCCATTCTACAAAAACCATTACCTCAAGCAACGCCGGTAAGCGGGATTTATGCGGTAAGAACGCAGAAACTTTGTGCTATCGGACGAACGGTCGACCCTCGCTGCCGGCTGGTGTTGGCCCGTGCCAGGGCACATAAAAAACGGGGCTCACGCCCCGTCGCAACCCCGGTCCTCCGGCCACCCTCACCACGCACCGCTGCACCCTGCCCCTCGGGCCTGGGCCCCGCTTCGTCCGCTGCGCGGTGACGGGGCGGAGTGGGCCTTGTGCCCAGTGCTTTTGACGTTGCCGTTTCGCCGGTTCCGTTTTTTTCACCGCACCAGGGGCCGCCCGCTCCTCCACGGTCAGCCCCTGGCCCCTGCCCCCGGTTCAACCCAGCGCTCGCGCGGCCTTGAGCACGTCCCGGGTCCCGGCGTCCTTCGCGAGGTCGGACGCGGTCTGCCCGTCGTAGCTTTTGCGGTCCGGCCGTGCCCCGAACGCGATGAGCTGCAGGACCACGTCCCGGTGGCCCTGCTCGGCCGCGTGGTGCAGCGGGGTGAGGCCGAACTCGTCGACCGCGTGCACGTCCGCCCCGTGCGCGAGGAGCAGCGCCGCGCCATGCAGGTGGCCCCGGCGGGCCGCGTGGTGCAACGGGGTCTCGCCGTTCGGGGCCCGCCCGTCGATCGTCTCGAGGGGTGCGTAACGCAGTCGGTCGGCCAGGGCGCCCCGGCTCTTCTTGAAGACGAGCACGTGCAGGTCGGACAGGTCGTCGCGGCACACCGGCGTGCCGCGCCGCACCGCGAATCCGGTCGGCGAGACCGGGTCGGGCACTGTGCGCGTCGCCTGAATGTAGCTCTCGCCGTTCTTCCTCGGTCGGTTCGGCCCGGCGTACACGGGGCGCTCTGGGTGCGCCACGGGCGCGAGGTCCACCGCCGGAGCCTGGGCCTCGACCGTGGGGGCCTGTGCCGGAGTTCGTGTCTGGACCGTGGGCGCCACGATGGGCGCAGGTGCCGTGGGAGCGATCGTCGGCGTGCTGGTGTCGGCCAGGGCCGGAGCGATGCTGGCCTCGGGTTCCGTCGAGTGCCCCTGGCCCTTGCCCTTGCGTGCCCGCTGGACGGTGTCAAGCTCGGCCCGGGTCAGGTAAATCTGCAGGCCGAACTTGGTGGGCTTGATGCCGTTCTCACGAAGCAACCGGTAGACGGAATGCTCGGTGGTGAGGCCCAGCACCCGCATCGCCTGCTTAACGGTCATGACCTCCTGCGGGTTCGCCGGGAAGCGGATCGCACGGAACGCCTCGAGCGTCGCGCGGAGGATGAACCGCCGCCCGCCACGTTTCACCGTCGTCAGGCGGCCTTTCTTGACCAGGTTGCAGACCGACGCGGGCGTGAACCCCAGCTCGTGCGCCACCTGGGCCTGCGTGAGCAGCTCGTCATCGCCCGCGGGCGCCGGGTGATACCGGGCCAGGAACGGGTGCCGGTGCTTCGTCTGGGTCGGCTTAGGCAGCGACGCCGTCCCGCCCATCGTTCCACCAGAGCCACCCAGCAAGGGCTCACGGCCGCCGTACAGGCGGTGGTTGACCTCGACCTCTGGAAGGCCCAGCGCTTCGGAAAGGCCTCGGTAATCAAGTTCACCGGAAAACATGGGGTACCTCATGGGGTTGGTTGTGGTACCCAAAAACCAGCCCTGGTCGGACTGGCCCTGGCCCCCAGAGGTGGTGGTCCCGATCAGTGCCCGTCGCGGCGCTGCTTGAACGCGTCGAGGTCGGACCGTTGCACCAGGCGGCGGCCGGCGACGGTCACCGTGACCAGGTTGCCCCGATGGACGTGGAAATGGAGCAACTGGCGGGACATGCCCAGCTCACGTGCCGCGTCCGCCGGGGTCAGCAGGCCCTGGGCCTGGGCGTCACGAATCGTCTGCAGGCGCTGCCGTGCCGCGAGAAAGCTCTGCCGCCGTGCCTCCCGCGCGGCCTTGTCAACCTGTGCCTTGGCACGGGCCTGCCGCAACGCTTCGACCGAGGACGGGTCAACGTGGTGCTTCGAGCGCTGGGGGCCGCTGGACGGGTCCGGATCTGGGTTGGCGGCCAAGGTCAGCACGCCGGCGCGGAGAAACTGCATCACACGTCCGTCGCTGACGGCCAGGGCCTGGGCCGCTTCTTTGACGGTCAACGGGGTGGACGGTGCGGTGGTCATGGGACGGCTCCGGTTCGATGGAAGCCCAGGGGCTTGTACCGCAAAGCCCACCGGTGAGGGTGGGCCCTGGTCGAACGGTGGAGCCTGGTGGTCAGGCGTAGATCTCGCCGCTCTCGTAAGCCTCCCGTTCCGCGCGTTCTTCCTGGCGGATCGCCTGCCGCTCTGCGTAGCGCCGGTAGACCTCGGCCGGTTCGAGGTGGAAGTGGAACATGTCGGCCTGGCCGGCATCGCACCAGACACCATCGTTGTTCTTCGCTGACACGTCGAAACGGAGCAGGTTGGCGAACTTTTCGGTGCTGTGCTCGAACACCAGAACAGCCCGTTCGCTGTCCAGGCCCACCACGTTGCCGTTGGCGTCCACGCCGAACTCGGGGGTGATCACCAGCTCAGCCGCGCGCTTCGTGTCGTAATCGGCCTGCTCGGCCTCCGCCACCTGAGCGATCTTCTGGTCGATCGCGAGGCCCAAGTTGAACGCTTCGGTCGACAGACGGTAGTCTTCCGGGTTGCGCTCGAACATGTCCAGCACGTCGTCCGCACCTTCGTCGTTGAACTCGTCGTTGTACTCGCCGGTCAGCTTCATGACGGCAACGTAGACGGCGACGATACCGCAACCGTCGTCCGGTGCGCGTTCCACCTCACCGTCCGTGCCGCGCTCATGCACGACGGTGTAGGTCGTGCCGTCGATGGTCACGTCGACGTAGACGTTGGTGCTGTAGACCTCCGGATCGTGTTCGTCGTCGAACGTCTCGATGTCGTTCAGCTCGACGCTGGCGAGGATTGCGTCTTGCACGTCTTGGGTCAGGGTGGTGACGGTCATGATGAACTCCTTGGGGTGGTTTTGGCATTGCGTCGATCGCGCTGCCTACATAGTTATCCTCTCGTACCAACGACCTCTAGTCAAAGGTTTGGGGCATGACGAAACAAGGTATTCTGTTGTTTTTCCAATGGTATTTTTCTATGCCGTCGATCCCGCCTATAGCGTTTATTAACATGTGCCGTGGCACGGCTAAAAACCATACTCACGGTGCAGACCGGACTCGGTCCAGGATCACCGGATCACTGTCCAGGCCCGGGCCAGGTGATGACGCCGGAGCCTGGACAGGCCTCAGACGCCCTCCCCGTCTGGCTCCCGTTCATGGTTGTCCAGGTGTCCAACAGAAAGGGAGGTACGGGGCCCGTGTGTGCTGGTCGAGCCATGGCCCCGCCGTCGGACCTGCGGCTCCCGCTGCACCAGGTGGTTTTGACCCGGACACCTGGACAGCCCGGACCCGCGGGGAGCTGCCCCTTGCCCCGCAAGGCGTTTAGCTCTGCCCGTTGTCCAAGGTGTGCGCCACGGGCGCCCGGACAGCAACGCCCCGCTGCCCGGACAAGAGCCCGGCCGTGCCCCGCTGCGCGGTGCCGGGTGGGGTTGCCTTTGCCTTTGATCGGACCGGGCCGTTAGGCCCCCGGGTTGGTGTTGGCGCCGGTGCGGGGTTGACGCTTCGTGTACGGCTTGCGCGGTGGCTTGAGCCATGCGTTCAGCACCGCCTGCACCACCAGGGCGTCCGGTTTCCTGTCGTGTTTGTAGAGCCAGGCCTCGTGGAGCAGGTCGCGCAACGGCACCCCGTTCAGGACGCGGTCCCGGCACCCCACGCTTACGAGCAGGTGCGCGGTGAACAGCACGTGCTGCTCGTGAAAGTACCCGGTCGCCGGGTGCAGCGCGCCCAGGGCCTGCACCAGCTCGACCAGCAGGCCGTCCAGCTCGGGCCGCTGGACCATGGCCCGCGGGGTGATGCTGCGCCAGACGTCGACCACCTCGCGGTCGCTGGGTGTGTCGGGCATCAGCGCGAACACGTGCTCCGGCAGGCGGTACCCGAGGTCGAAGCGCTGCGTGGTGCCCGTGCCCGCTTCGAGCAGCCGGAGAACCGTGGGCGCGTCGAACGTGCGCACCGCCGCGACGATTCGGGCCCGGTGCCCCTGCGCCCGGTCGATCGCCGCTTCCAGCTCCGTGAGCGCGGCCCGCGTTTGCTCGGCGACGCGTTGCGTGTCGTGCACGGCCTCGGCCGGCGGAAGGACGGGGAAAGGACGTGGGACGTTGGTGGTGCGCATGGCGGGTCCTGGTTTGGTCGTGGTGGGCTCGAGCCCCGGTGGTACGCACGAACCCGCGTTGCCGCGGGCCCAGGTGAACGGTGGATGGGGTGGCTTACAGCTCGGAGCCCTCGAAGCCCCAACGAACCTCTCCGCCGTCGCGCTTGACCACCAGCGCGGTGTTTTCCCATTCGGCACGGTCGCCCAGGTCGTCCTCGGTCACCGGGTATTCCGCGTTGAAGGTCGACACGAAAAACGGTTCGTTGACGAACCCGTTTTCCATGGCGTGGATGACGCGGCGGACTTGCGAGGTCTTGAGGTCGCCTTCGTTGCTCTCGAGCGTGTTCTGCGTAACAGCGTGGATGACGCGCGGGTCGGTGTTGGGGAACAGCTCGCCGACGAGCGCGTAGAACTTGTTGTTCCACAGCAGGGTTTCCCGGTCGTAGGGATTGGCAGCTTCCGTGTTGGGGAACTCGCCTTCGATCTGGTCAATGGTCAGGGACGTGATGGTCATGATGAACTCCTTGGGGGTGGGGATTTGGCGTTGCGTCGATCGCGCTGCCTACATAGTTAGCTTCTCGTACCAACGACCTCTAGTCAAAGGTTTTGGGCATGACGAAACAAGGTATTCTGTTGTTTTTCCAATGGTATTTTTCTATGGCAAGCTAGGTCTCTATAGCAACGGTTAGGCCGTGCCCATGCACCCCTTAACACCGACACCCGGCTGCATCCGCGCCCGCACCAACCCCGGTCCCTCCGGGCCGTTTCTGCTCCGCAGCGGTGAGGTGGGCGCGATGACACGCTGACGTGGACGTGGTCCTCCTCCGCCACCTGCCCTGAGCCCCGCCCCTGCCCCTGGCGCCGTTCGGGGTGCGGTGATCCCGCCTTTGGAGTGCCGGGCCTCCGGCCCCGGCGGGGTTTCACCGGGCCCCAGCACCACCACGCGCCGGCGCACTGGACGTCCTCTGCGCCGTACAGCAAAAAGCCCGCCGATCGGCGGGCCCTTGTGCCAGGCGTCCAGCGGTTACGCGCGCTCGACCTTCACGCCGCCGCGGGGGCCACGCTCGAGCACGAAGTCGGGGTACTCAACCACCTCCTCCATGGTGTCGGCGATGTGGATGGAGGCGGTGATCGACTGGCCGTAGCGGTCCAGTTCGTCGGACGTTTCGCGGAACGCTGCGATGGCGTCGGCCTTGGTGCCGTGCTTCACGGCGTCCTCGAGGTAATCGGCGCCCATGCGAAGAAAGTAAGCCATCGTGAATCTCCTGTTGGTTCGGTTGGTGCAGGCCCTGGCCCCAGGGCGCTGCGGTTCGGGTTCGGTCAGGCGTTGCTCACGCGGACGTTCCACCACTGGCCGGCGGTGAAACTCATGAGGATTCGCGCGCCGTTGAGCACCACCTCCCGGGTGTCGCCTTCCCCTGCTGTTCGCTGGTGAGCCTCGGGGGTGCGGGGGAACGCCGCGGTCTGGCTGTTCGGGGTGGTGGTGCTGCGGGTGGTGGTCGTGCCCATGGTTTTGCCCTTCCTCGTCGTTGTTGCCGTGTTCGCTGGAGCCGCCTCGACGCGTGGTCAGCGAGGCCCAGGTCAACGTGCAGGGGCAGGACCGGAGGCCGCACGCCCGACCGGAGGGAGGGACCGGGTGAGGACCTGGCGAAGCGAACCCTTGCGCGGTGTACGGGCTGAGCTACGCGTCGAAGAAGAGGCGGACCGGGGAACACGCAACGGGGTGAACGACGGGCCCAGGACGGCACGGCCACGACGGTTCCCGCAGCATCAGCACCACGGCACGGGCGCGGTCGCCCGTGCGCTTCGGAGCCCGTGCGCTTCGGAGCCTGGCGACGCTGGACGTGGAATGAGGAAAGGCCCCGGGTGGGGCCTTGGAGGTGTGCCAGGGCACGGAGGTGCCTCGGATCCGGTGGATGGGTCGAGCGGTCAGAGCCGACGCCGCGCCGCGCGTGCAGGGGCGGCCGGAGCCTCGTCGGCCACTGCCCGGAGGATCCTGGCTTCGTACTCTCGGCAGTACGCCTCGACGGTCGGTGCGTACGTACCCCCTTCGACCCCGGCGAAGTCGCCGATGACCGTCATGGGGTCGAGCCCGGCCGCCACAAGCCGCTCGAACAGTTTGAAATGACCGTGCATGACCGCGTAGTGCCCTGCGTTCCATCCGCCGCCCAATCCGTCGTCGCTCTGGAGGTGCAGGTCGGCGCCCGCAGCGAGCAACACGTTGACCGTGGCCAGGTAGCCCGCGCGTGAAGCATTCATCAACACCGTCATACCGCTGGAGGCCATTTCGTTGACGTCCGCCCCGTGCGCGAGGAGGTACGCCACCAGCTTCGCGGTGTTCGTGTCGCTGAGGTACGGCTCGTCGGTGATGGTGGTCAGCAGCGGACCGGAGCCCAGGAAACTGGTGCTGAGGTTGGTGTGGGCCGGATTCGCGCCGGCCTCGATCAACCGTTCGATGTGCGGCTGGGAACGCCAGGTCCCGTCGAACAACCGGTTGAACGCCTCCTGCGTGCGCCCCGGTCGCCGCGGGTGCCGCGCACGGTACGCCTGGACGGCGTGGAGTTGCTGGGTGAACCGGTGCTCCGCCCAGGCCAACGCGACGGCGCGGTGAGCGGCCTTGCCCTGCTGCTTCCACCCGCGCTTGCCGTTGGGAAGCGCCAGGATCGAGTTGACCGTGACGCACCTGGGGAGGTGGTGAGCGAGGATGTCGAGCACGCGCCAGGCATGGGCCACGTCCAGCGGTTTCGCCAGTTCGTAGAAGCGCACGGTCTCGTCTCGTTTGACGTGGTTGAACGTCTGGCGCGGATCGCCGCCGGCCACCTGCCCGAAGATCTTCCACCAGAGGGGCGTGGCGTCCCGGGTGGTCCCGTCGATGCCGAACGTCACGTACGCGCCGGAACTAATGCCATCCCGAGCCACGGCGGCCCGGATCAGCGCGTCGAACATCGCCTCATGCCCCTGCTGGACCAACGGCGAGGCCTTCGCCAAAAAGTCCGCGAGGTCATCGCCCTTGCGGTACGTGGTGTCGACCGCCTCCACCATGCGGTCCACCTGGGCCCGGGCCTCGGGCGGGAGGTGGACCGCGAACCTTTTGCTCCGGGACGGCGGTGCCGGAGGAACGAAGGCCTGCAGGCGCGCGTTCCAGTCGTCCCACATCGCGTTGGCCTCGGCCAGGGTCACGTCGCGAGAGAGCCGCTGCTTCATGGCCGTGTACAGCCGGTCGCGCTCCGCGAAGGACAGCGTTACGGTGCCGCAGAACGGGAGAACGTCAGCCCCAGCCAGGAACGCTTCACCGTGGGCCGCCTCGCACGCGGCGCAGGTCCACACGTACTCCTGCTCTTGCTCGTAAGCCATGGCGGCGCCGCACGACGGGCATGGCGGGTTCAGGTGGGGCGACGCAACGTGGACATCGCCTTCGTGGTAGTCCTTTTCCTCCGTTCGTTCGGCCCGAGCGAAACGGATCATGTGGATGCGCTTCTCGCTGCCGGGCGGTTCGTTCCGGAAATCGGCGGACGTGCGAAGCTGTTGTGCGTTGACGCTCATGGGTGGCTCCCCTCCTGGGCTGCGGTCGATCGTTCTGATTTCGATCGTTCTGATTTAGCGGGTGCTGGCCCGCCGTCAAGTCGTGGTGGTGGAACGGTGAGTCAATCCGGGAGCCGTGCCAGGGCACGGACCGGGACGGGCCAGCCCAATGAAGCGGATGCGAGCCCGGTGCCTTTGACGTGGCCTCAGCCCCCGCTTTGCTTTACAGCCTTCGGCGTGCGGAGGTCGGCACCTCCCGTCCTGCGAGTTCGGCGTCCGCGACCGCGCACAGTAAGGCCCTGTCGCGGACGTTGAGTGCATGCAGCCGTTCCCACACAAGCTCCAGCGCCGGCGCGTACACGGGTCCCCAAAGCCGATCATCATCGACGACCTTACGCCCGGACTTGTCCGGATGTCGCGGATCCGCGCCAGCGTCGAGCAGCCAACGCACCACCTCGACGTCCTCGCTCCAGACCGCCCAGGCGAGTTGGTTGGCCCATTGCTCCTGATCCTGGTTCTTCCCCGCACCGCGGTCCAGCAGCAGCCGCGTGACCGACCTGGTCACATCTGCGGTGTGCCCGTACGCCTGGTGCCGGAGCAGCACGTGGTCCAACGGCGTTTGGCCGATGGGATCCCGTCCGTCCATCGGGAAGCCCACGTCAAGAAGCGTTCGGTAAATGGCCAGCGTATGCGGGCCCTCCTCGAACAGCGCCAACGCCAACAGATCCCCATAGCCGAACTTGTCGACACCCATCGAGGACTGGACGTTCAGTGCGGCCCCTGCTTCCGCAAGGACGCGCACGGTCCCGTCGTTGTCGCTATGCCCCTCCGACCAGGCCAGGACGGCCGACCAGATTGGGGGAAGCCCGACGGCGTTCTTTGCATCGACCGGGACCCCGCTGACCAAAAGCGCGCGGACCCGTTCGATGTCGCCGGTTCGGGCCGCTTTGTGGAGTTGGTTGGCGAGGCGGAATCGTGGGTGAATGTGTTCGGCAAGTGCGCGCCGACGGTCAAGCTCGTGGGGGTTCAGGGTGGTGGTCATCGTGGGAACCTCGTTGGGTGCCTCGCTTCAAAAGGCCCCCTCTCGTTAGCGTCCGCCGAAACTGAATCAGTTCGGGGTGGCGACGTACGCCGTCAAGGCGACCATGTAGCCCACGCCATCAGGGTGCTTGGGGAGGTACGCGAAGGCCGTGAGCACGTGGTCGTGGAAAACCGCCTGGCCCGCCACCGCGCCGTCGAACAGACCAACCGTGACCGCGAGCCATGCCGCGTAAAGGACGTTGAGCGCTTCGACGGGGAGCAGGGCCGCGAACTGGATGAAGTGGGACAGGACGAGAAGGGACATGGAAGGACTCCGTGGTGGGTGGTGGTGGCGCTCCTCCGCGCCACCTCATGGTTGAACGTAGCGGGATTCACGGGCTCGTCAAGCGTTCGGCCGGCCCTTTAGTCGATCGGTCGACCCGTGCCAGGGCACGGACCTTCAGAAGGTCACGACGGTGAGCTGCACCTGCCCGGGCCCCTGGCCCTGCGTGCGGTGCTCGACGGTGGGTGGTGCGCTCGCGCTGCAGGTGGGGTCCCGCTGGTCCGTCGACACGCTGCACGCGCTGAGCACGGTGACGGACACGGTCATGGTGGCCCGGGCCTCCTTCGCGTGAACCGGCCCCGCTGCGACGAGCAGCAGGGCCAGCAGCGCATGGGCCAGGGGGTGCCGCGCGGGTCCGCCGTTACGCGTGCGCACGGGAGGCCTTGCCCTCGCCCGGGTCCCAGAACAGCAGGGCCATCAGCGTGGCGAACACCGCTAGGCCCAGGGGGATGCCGACGCACCAGATGGGGCCGGCGTTGTTGGGCCAGCCCAGGGTATGGTCGCTCACCAGCGCGCGGACCACGATGCCCGGTCCGACCGCCAGGCTCAGACCCACGCCAGCCCCGACCATGTACGAGAGCACCGCCGAGGCGAGCACGGTCAGGCAGACGGGGCACAGGAACGCGACGAGCGTCAGCACGCACGCGCCCCCAAGAAACAACTGCATCGGATCGAACACCATGGGCTCCTCCTCCCGGTTCGGCTCTGGCCTGTGGCCTCCGCTTTACGGCTTCGGGTCGTAGACGATGCCGTACTCCGCCCCTTCCCCGTTCTGGTCCGGCGGGACCACGACGATGTAACTGTCTTTGAGCACGTCGTGCCACTCCTGGACGCCGTTGTGGTCCGTGAAATCCGGCAGGCCCACGGTCTCGCTCGTGCTGTCGCTGAACACCTTGGCGTACCGCGCCTCGGCAAACGAGAGGATCACCCCGTCGATCGTCCCGTTGTGCGTGGTGACGTCGGTTGCGCCGAACACCAGGCGGCCGGCCCCGTCCTTGACCGGCGGGAGCCCGTGGACCTCTGCGGTGCCGTACCCGTCGATCTCGGGGGCCGTCAGCACGCACGGCGCGGTGGCGGTCGACGGATCGCCCTTGCACTCGTGGAACGACGTGATGCGCACGCCCATGGGGACGCCGTTGAGCGTCAGGTGGCCGTGGGCGTCACGGTCCAGCAGGCGCAGGGACGGGTCCGAGGGAGCCGCGTGCGCCGTGCCGAGGGTCAGGCCGGCCAGGGCCAGGATGGTGGTGAGGATGCGCTTGCGCATGATGGTGGAGGTCTCCTGTGGTTGGGCGGTTGGAATCGAACGTCAAGCGTTTGGAGCGTCAGTCCCGGTAGAGGCTGATGGACGTGGTGTCCAAAAGAACGGTCTGGTCCTGGGCAACGTCCCAACTGGTGTAGTCATCCCTCACCCGGGTCGGGGCGCCGAGTACCTGGCTGGTCTGAAGGAACGTGGCATAGGCCGAGGCTCGGGTGGTGTAAGCGGTCACCTCCTTGATGACCGTGGAGTCGATGTTCGTGGTGACCGTCATGCTCGTCACCGTCGGATGACCGTCATCGTCCTTGCGCGCCCCGAAGCCGTACACGTCCGCATTCAGCTCCTTGGACCCATCGTAGGTACGCGTCAGCGGCGTGTGGCAGAGGGACGTCGCGCTCTGCGGGTCTCCCTGGCAGGCCGGCATGGCGTCGTCCAGAGGCACCCCAAGGGCAACCCCGTTCAACGTCTTGTGACCGTCGCTGTCGTGCCCGATCAGCGCTTCACGGACGGTGTGGTTGCTGTGGTCGCCGTTGACGGCGTGCTCGATGGTCCCGACCAGGAGCACAGCTACGAACACGAGCCCGAGGCCAATGAGGATGCCTTCCGTAACACTGACGACCGCTTTTGGAATGTAGATCTGCACGATGGGTCTCCCCCTGTATATGGCGTTGAAGTGGTCCTGCTCTGTCCCTAACCTAGCGGGTCTTGCACGCTGGTCAAGCCCCGCCGGGTGTTTTTTAGCTGTGCCATGGCACGGTCACGCCGAAGCGATCAGGGCCCGGGCCGTGGTCAGAGCCGTACCCTCGGTCGCCGCGCCTGCTCCTCCTGCACCAGGGCGGCCAGGGCCTCGCGCTCGGCGTGGATCTGGTCCGCCCGGTGCGCGTCGTGCTCCGCGAGGATTCCTGCGAAGCCCTGCTGCAGGTCGTCGTTGGCGAGGAGGTCGGCCGCGGTGGTCATCGGGTCAGGCCGCTTCGAGCACGGGTTGAGCGAAGGCCTGGGCCGCGCGTTCCGCAACGCCGTCCAGGCGCGCGAGGATCTGCGCCGCGAACTGGCCCACGGGGCTGGTGCGGCCGGAGCCGCGGAGGTAGTGGTACTCGAGCTGGTCCTCCTGGTGACCGTCGCCCTCGAACCGGAAGCGCTCGCCAAACATGAGCGTGAGCTGGAACAGAACCCAGGCCAGGCCGCTCTCGTCCGCCGGTGCCCGCGACACGCGGCCCTGGTCGTCCGTCTGGTAGGTGACGCCGTAGGTCTTCCCGCCGATCGTGAGGGTGGTCTCGATGCTCAGGCGCGTGGCGTTCAGGGTGAACACACCCCCGTCGTCGTACCCGTGGTCGCGCTCGTCAGCGGGGACGGCGATCGAACGGGCCCAGGCCAGTTTGGCACTGGACAGGATGGCTTGAAGCTCTTGCGGGTTGGTCGGCATGGTGGGTCTCCAGAGGGCTGGGCTTGGCGGTTCGCGTGCCCTATCCATTCAACCTAGCGGTTCGATCGGGGTGTGTAAAACGCACCTGTCATAAACTCGGGCCCGCCTGCCTGGTTCCCCGATGGTATTTCTTCATCGGGTACGGCGAGGCTATAGCATGGAGCCGTGCCAAGGCACGGGTTGAGGTCGGGCGGGTACGCGGGAGGAGAACCGGAGGATTCAGGCGGGAAAGGCGGTGCTGACGCCCAGGGTGCGGAACGCGAACGATGGCCCAGGCCCACGGCGCGCAGCGGGGTTCCCTGCCCTTGCCTCCGGCGGGTTTTGATGTTGGCGCCTGGTGCCGGCTTTTGCCCGTGAGGGTCTTGCCAAGCCCGTAAATGCTGCTAGGTCTTGAGGTAGGTGCTCGGTGGCTCCCCACCGACGTCATCGGACCCGCCCATCCGTCGCACCGTCCCGGGCTCACGCAATGGGAGGAGACCATGCTCAACGTTTTGTCCTCGCTCGACCACCTTCTGAACCTGGTGCTGCCCTTCGTGGCCGTGGCGCTGTTCGTCCTGTTCACCGTGCTGAACGTCGTGAAGCAACGCCGGGAGCGTGAGCGCCGCGAGGCGGCGATGCTGGCCGCCCTGGCGCAGGCCCGGTCGAACCCGGCGCAGAACGAGGCGCGCGGTTTCATGGGGATCCAGGCCCGCGTCAACGTCCCGTTCTGATCGCCGATCGAGCGATCGTCCAGCGGCCCACCCGGGCCGCTTTTCGCTGGTCACGCCGCCGTGTTGACTTGTCGCCAGGACCCGCTAGGTACAGGGAGACGGCCCCACGGGGGGCCACCCACTGGAGGAGATAAGCCCATGCTCGCATACGTCGGAATCGTTCTGGCGGTCATCGCCGGACTGTTCGTGCTGGTCACCGCGTTCGGCGTGTTCCTGAAACGCCTGAGCGACAAGCGCCAAGCACTCGAGGCCCGTGCCGCGCGTGCTGCGTTCGACGCAAAGACCGCCCGTGTCAACGCGGACGTCGAGGCGGCCAAGGCCACGAACGCCCAGGCCAAAGCTGCGGTGGCTGAGGCCCAGCAAGGCATGGCCCAGGCCCTTGCCGATCACGAGGTCGATGGCCGGCCGATCGTGATGGGCAAGTACGACCCGCGCCACTGAGCGGGAGGGATGCCACCATGTGCCGCAGAGCCCGCAAAACTGTTCTGATGGAGGTCGACGCCGCGATCCTGGACGAACTTGTTCGTGCAGGATTGGGGGAAGATCGTCTATCCGTCGTCTCCAACTCCCTGCAGTTCTCCATGCTCCTGATCCGATTCGCGGACAAAAACGGGTGCGTCCACGTGCAGGAGCATGACGCTAACGGTGAGCCCACGAGGATGATCCCGGTGCATGCCTTCGAGGTCTAATCTCGCCTTCTTGCCCTGAATCGACAAGCGGCCCACCCGGGCCGCTTCGTTTTGCTGCTGGTGTTGCTCACCCGTGGCACGGGCACGGGTCCCCCCGCTCGTTGTTGCAGCCCGAGCAGTTCTGCATGTCCACCAGCTCGTCGTAGCGGTTCCAGCCGTCGAGCCATTCGCGTTTCAGTTCGGGGACGTCCGCGAAAAACGCGGGCACGGGGATGTCCTCCCCGGTTTCGTGCGCGCGTGCTGCGTCTTGCGAGCCCAGGGCCTGGGCGTCGACCAGCGGGGACCAGGTCTCGTCCTCGCCGTCAGGGTTGCCGATGAGGGCGAGCTTCGCGAGGACGTACTCGCACCGTGCGTTGAGGTAAGGATTCGTGCTGGTGTAGGCCATGATGGGGATCTCCGGATCTGGTGGGTGGCGCCCCGAAACCGTAGCGTCGGGGCGTGGTGGTCACGCTTTCAGGGGCTTGCGCACGAACAGGCCGGCGGCCGTGGCGCTGCGCGGGTAGCCCTGGACGTCGGTGTGGTCGTGCAACGCGCTCTCGACGTCGGTGTGCAGGCTGTTGCCGGCGTCGGCGAAGTGGACACCGTAGAGGGCCACGGCCACCAGGGCCCCCTTCTTGAAGCTCTCCACGGTCAGCAGCTTGCGGGTCTCCGGGTCCAGGCGACCGACGTGGCGGTGGGCCAGGCGTTGCAGGACACTGGTCACCAGGCCGTCCGAAAAGCGGCGGCGCACGGTGATCCGATCGGCCGTGAGCTGCACCCGTTGCGGACCCTGCGCGGTCAGGCGGAAATGCTCCACCGGGGTCGTACCGCCCCACTGGCCCGGGGTCGACGATTGCAGCGGGAGGAGGAGCTTCTTGACCTGCTGCTCCGTCGGGCCGTCGGTCCACTCCACGTGAATCCGGGTCTGGTCGTCCGCCTGACGGGTCTTCACGAACACGGGCACGCCGGGGAACGCTTCGGCCATGACGTCGAGCACGAGCTGGGCCGTCTCGACCAAGGTCAACACCGTATTCAGCGCTTCCGGGGTGGTCTTGCTGTGAATGCTTGCTGTCTGAGGAGCCTGGGGTGCGGGGAACGCGCGGTTTGCGTTGGTCGTGCGGGTCTGTTGCGTCGTGGCCATGCTGTTTCTCCTTCGCTGGTTGTCTTGCCATCCGTTTCGCCTGGCGCCGAAAGAGACCGGGCGGGCCCCGGACCATGGGTGAGACCAAAGCCGCAGCCCGACCAACGGGAGGGACCGGGTGCCGGCGAAAGCGAAGCGCGCCCATGGGCCATGAGGGGAACGACGGGTCTAGGCGTCCGGGTAAGGCGAGACGGAAGGCAAACCGGCGAAGGGTTGGGTCACGACGCAACGGGGTAGACCCGCACGGCGCCACCGAGCGGCCTCTCCGGGAGGTGGTGCTCCCATCGCGTACGCGACGCGTGCGCGATCGGTCAGGGGCTGGGAAACGTCAGGTGCCCAGCGCCCAGGTTGGGGTTGGTGGTGGTGTCGGGGTCGCCCGCGGTGCGGACGAACCGTCCTCCGGCTTTTCCCCACTGTCCATCAGGCCACCGGCCAGCGCGTGCGACGCGCGCCCGTCCGGTGGTGCCGCCTGGGCACGCTTCTGCCGTGCGAAGGGGCGGCAGAACCTGTGCGTCAGAGGGGGAAAGCCGTGCCGATCGGGATGTGCCAGGGCACGGGTTGACTTCAGCCTCAAACCTGCTTGGTTGAGGGGCAACGGTCCCGGCCTGGGGCCACCTTCTGGAGGAGACCCATGGACTGGACCTTTCGCATGTACCTGGACGCCGGCCTGCTGCTCGTCGGCTGGGCGTTTTTCGTGAACCTGTTTGTGTTGAGCCGGTGCTACCCGGTCACCAAGATCGCCGGACCGGTCTCGCGCGTGATCGCCCTGGTGACCACGGGCTTTGCGCTGTTCGCACCGCCTGTCCCCGGGTCGGGGAGCGCGGTGATGATCACGGTGGTGGCCGTGTGGTGGGGGCTCTACGCGGGCGGTGTGTTGTACCGCCTCTTCACGTACGTCGCCATCGTGACGGGCCAGCCGCCCCGGGCGCTCGAACGCATGGTCGTGCAGGAGGAGTTCGAGCGCACGATGATCAGCCTTGGCCGGCAGGACCTGGTGACCGACACCGCGCTGAAAGTCGGCGGTTTGACGCCCGACGAGCGCAAGCAGGTCTTTCGGGCGGGGGCCAGCGCGATCAAGGCGATGCGCGCCGAGTGGGCGGAGAACTACGAGAAGCGGCGCCGGGAAGAGCGTTGATCGTGGCCCGGGCCACGCTGTACAGCGAAAGCGGGGCTTCGATGCCCCGCTTTTTCTTGGTCGTTCGCTTCAGCGGTCTTGCCGCGTATCCCACACCCGGAGAATCGCGATGCTGGTGGGGTTCGGCTCGTAGGGCGGGATGATCTCGTAGTGGATCTCGTACTCGCCGCCCAGGCAAATGTCCTTGTGGACCTCACGGGCCGGGGGCCCTTCCCATCCGTCCAGTTCTTCCCCGATGCGGTGGCGCAGTTGGATCCCAAGAGCTTTGGCCTCGGCGGTCAGCGCCTTCACGATCTCCCGCGCCTTCGGGGCCCCGTTGATCATCTTCTCGAACTCGAAAATGTTCTGCAGGTCCGACCCAGCTTTGCTGGTGAAAACGACCGGGACGGCCATCACTCACCCACCTTCGGCAGCGGCAGCTCGTGGTCCGTGCCCAGGCTGTCCGCCCAGCGTTCCATGGCATCCATGGAAATCAGGCGGCCGGCCGTCACGTCGTCCAGCCCCTCCTGGATCATCGCGCGCTCGCGCTCGGCCCGGGCCAGGTACGCCACCACCGCCTTGCGGACGATCCACTGCTTGGAGCGGTCCAGCTTCGTCGCCAGGTCGTCCATGCGGTCCACCAGATTCACCGGCAGTTGCGCCGTCACGGTTTTCAATGCTTCAGCCATCGCCCACCTCCGTCTCTTGCGTTTCAGTAGGTTCTATTGTATCGCAATAGCCTAGCTTTAGGTGGGATTTTTTGAGGGAAAATCGCCCGAAAACCCTTACCCCATAAGGCTTTCACGGGATCGCCCGAGGATCACCCCTCCCCTGCAAAACCTGGGTTTCACGGGGTCCCGCCGTCGCTTTGGCCCTGCACCCACCACCAGGGCCCGACCGTTCGGTGAGCCCTTACGGGAACCACGGTGAGCCTTTCCGGGATGTACCACGGGGCCCGATGATGCCGTAACATCGCCGGAGCGCGTCCCGCCGAGCGCCTGCGGGGTGCGACGACCTTGGCGACGAACGACCATGCGAAGCGAGAACGAGACCCAACGCCCCGATCCGGTCCTGCTGGACGACGGGGCTTACTACGTGACCTACCAGGCCGGCGCGGCCACCGGTTTCCTGCTGCGCCGCTGCGATGCCCCCGAGGGGTTCGAGTGCGTCGGTGGGTTCTCCCACGACCCGGCCCAGGGTTCCTGGTACGCGGCGATCACCACCACCTACGACGAAGAGCGGGACCGCGATCACCGAGTGGTGGGCGACGGGAGCCGCCTGGACGCGATCGGCGCGTTGTGGCGCCACCGGCACGAGGCCCTGACGAAGTACCCCGCGCGCTGACGGGTCGGGTCGACCCCGTCTCGCGGAACACCCCTCCTGGGCGGAGGGCACGAACCCCGCCTTCGGCCTCATCGGCGTCAGCACCGGGGTTGCCGCTCACGCCTCCGGCGTTGTCCTGGGTCTGCGATCCCCGATCGCCCCACGGGTCGAGGTAGACTTTCCGCTCCTCGCCACCCTCACGCCCTGATGGACCGCCCTCGCATGCCCACGACCACCACGACCGACCTCCGAGCCCTGCTCCGTGATTTCCGCCTCAACGATCGGCCGCCGTACGCGTGGGACGACGAGGACGCGGTCCTGATCCGGTCCATCGTCGCCGGGTTGCAGGCCCAGGCCGCTCGGGAGCGGGACCCCTCGCGCTACCAGGCCTGGCTGGTCGATGAGGTGGGCGTGCCCAAGACCGCTGCCACGGCGATCGCCGTCGAGCTGCACCCGCTGCTGGACGACGCGCACGCGCTGCTACGGTTGGTCCATGGCGCGATCGCCAACGGTTCGGACGGGAGCCTCGCTGCGATACGGGCGTTCCGGGAGAGCGCCGACGCCGACGACCTGGTGCATCGTCGTCGTGCGTACGTCGCGCTCGGCCCACGCTTCAACATCGGGCGCTGGGACGACACCGTGGCGTCCGTCCGCCACGTCGCCACGCGCCTGCGCGTCACCCTGCTCGCCCTGGTCGAGACGTATTGCGAGACCGGCTGGGCCGCCCACGACCTGCTGCCGCGTGCCACGGGCGATCAAGCAGCATCGCCCGGTGAACAGGCCCTGCGGGCCGCCCTCGAACGAACCGATGCGTCCGCGTTCGAGGTGGTCGACGCGTTCGACCGCCGGACCCAGGAGCTTGGCGTGGCCATACGGCTCACCCACCGGTTCGTGGTCGTGGAGGGCAAGGCCATGGTGTGGTTCTTCGCCGCGACGGACCGCCCCTGGACGTGCTCGATCACCGCAGGATCGCTGAACCCGGAGGACGTGCTGGACGTCGCCATGCCCTGCGCACCGGACGCCCACGACCACCAGCCGCGCCTCGTGGTGGCGTCCGTCACCCCGGAGCCCGCGCACCTCCTGGTCCGGGCCACCGAGTTCGACCTGGGCCGGCGGTTTTCGACGGTCCAGGGCGCGTTGTCCTACGGGCGGCTGGCCTGGACCCCACCCGGGACGGGCGACCCGACGGTGTTTCGACGGGCGAGCTTCCGGACGTACAGCGCCGCGCTCGTGCCGAGCGTCGCGCCCGACGATTCCGCCCGGGACTTCGCCAAGGCGTTGGGCGAGGCCCCGGACGTGCGGAACGCGATCAACGCGTTGCCCATCGTCGCCGATGGGTTCGTCGTGCAGGGGGAGCACCAAGGGGCACTGGACCACGTTCTCCTCGCCGACCTGCGCGTGGTGGGTGCCGTGTCTCCCTGGCAGGACGTCGAGCGCCTGTCGCCCGCGGAACGGTTTGAGCGCGTCAGCGATCGGGTGGTGCGTGCCGCCCAGGCCCTGGCCGATGCGATCGTCCGGGACTTCTTCGCGTTCGCCGACGTCAAGGACGAGGAGGACGGGCGCCGCCCGAGCGCGGCCGGCGTGGCGAGCCAGGTCCTCACGCACGCGGTCCGCGCCCTTGCCCATGCCCCGCAGATGGAGGGCGAGGCCCTGGCCCAGCTTCGCGCGCTGCAACCGGCCGCCGACACGTTGCGCGAGGCGTGGGCCCGCCTGGGTCGTTGGACGTTGAGCGAGGAGCTGAAACGCGCGATGACGGACGCGGAGGAGCCCCGCCTGAATCCCGAGGACGTCCACCGCCAGTTGCCCGACGCCCTGACGATTGGGTACGCGGATCAGGCCGCCGGCCTTGCGCCGGACGAAAGCCTTCGGGACACCCCACCCGGCGCCTGACGGCACCTTGAGCGGGAAAAGCGAGCCTGCGGCCGGGTGCGCGGGACCCGCGGGTTCACAACCTCCGGCGCGCGCTCGGTTCCGCTCCTGCGGGTGGGTCACCGGCCGCGCCGGCCAGCACCTCGCGCTCGTGCGCCAGCTCGACCAAGTGCATGGCCTCGCGCACCAGCTCCGCATGATCCTCTGCCGGATTTGCCCAGCCCGGGTGGTGCAACGCATGCGCGGGGTCCGCGCCCCGGTTCAGTAGGTAGCCGGTGGCGTTGACCTGGCCCGAGGTCGCCGCAACGAGGAGCGCGCTCTCGTCGTCGTCCGTGCGCGCGTTCAGGTCGGCGCCCCGCTTCACCAACCGCTCCACCAAAGGCATGACGTCCACGGTGGTGTTCTGGTACAGCGCACTGAGCAGCGGGGTCCACCCGTTGCCGTCCCGGGCGTTCACGTCCAGCCCTGCGTCGAGCAACGCCTCGACCGCCCCGATGGTGTCGTCCAGGTCCGCCTCCGCGGACCCGCAACGCACGTGCAGGAGCGTGCCGCCGTTGACGACCTGCTGCGGGTTCGCGCCCAGGCGCAGCAGAAGCTCGATGCGCCGCCGATCGTGGGCGTAGCGCAGGGCCACGTCCACGCTGGCCCCGGCCGCGATCATCGCCAACGCCGCGTCCAGGTTCCCCTCGGGCCCGATCGCAACACCGATCAGAGGCGTGTGGGCCTCCACGATCGCCCGGTTGAGGTCGACGCCAGCGACGCGCACCTCCCATGCCAAGCTGGTCATGGACCCGTCGCCCTTGGCGAGCAGGGTCAAGGGATGGTCGTGATCGAGGTCGTGCAGGGCGTCGTAGGTCATGGCGGGATCGGTGTGTTGGTCAGGTTGTGCCCTGGCACGGGTTACGCCAAGACGCCGTCCAACCTACCAGGCCCTGCCCGTTGCACAAGCCCGGGGGCCCGGATCGCCAACCGGCCCGCGGTCGTTTTTGCGCAAAGCCGGGCGATAAAGTGGGGCAACGCGGCGCGCGCCCGCTTTTCCGTTCCAACCTCCTGGCTTTGCGTTCAAACCCTGGATGGGCGTTGCGGTGTCCCGTGCTGCAGCTCCACCGTGCCCTTCGGGTGGCTTCGCCCTGTGTGTCCTTCGGACGCCTCCGGCCTGTGCCTGGGTAGGGTGGCCCTGTACGCGGTACGGGTACGGTTTTGCTTCCCCTGTACCCGGCAAGTCCCAGGGCTGCGCCCCGGGCCAAGCCGGGCAAGTCTCTCCCCTGCACGGACCACGCATCAGACCGGCACCGGGCTCAACAGCCTGTGACGATCGCGTGGCGCTCGCAGAGAAGACCTTGCACCGACTCGGCCCGAGCCCGTCCAGAGGACGAGGGGCACATACCGGGGTTGCGATAGAAACGCTCCGCAACTACGGACCCTTCAGGGCTCGTTTCGCCCCCGGTGCCGGGTGGGTCCACCGCCACAAGGGCGGCGTCTCTCCGTCGACGCTGTGCACCGTGGCCCGACCGTCGCCGGGCGCTTTCCCGCTCTCGCGTCAAACCCATTGCAGTGCCGAGCCGTCGGGGCAACACGAACCAGGCCAGGTTGAGCACGCCTGGTGCCTTCCGCGGGACGAAGCACTGCTGGGCCGGATCGCACGCATGGTGTGCGGATCAAGATGCGTTGTCCCCGGGGTCGCTGGTCCAATGATGGGCGAGGCCGGTACCGCTCGACAAGCCCGGGGTTGGTTACCCGGCGTCCTTGCACGATCTCCGACGGCTCGACGACGGACGGAGTACGAGAAACCGGATGGTGGGGAACGCAAGAACTTGACCTTCGCTCGGGACCCGCTAGGATGATTTCCGCGGGGCCGAAGTTTGGGTTGCTGTAGGTGCCTTCTACTCAATCCAGTTCCTCGATGTTTCCAGCATCGGGAGCCGCAACCCCAGTCTACGTCGTGCCCCCGCCAGGTCAAGTGGCGGGGGCGTTTTTCTTTCAGGGACCGTGAATCGCTGCGTTGGCGGCCCCTGAGATCAGCCGTGCAGCGACACCCGCACGTCGGTGCCCTGCCCGTCGTTCGGACGGTTCACCGTCAGCGTGGCACCGTTCGGCAGGACCCAGTGCCCCTCCTCATTCCAGCCATCCTCGGCCCTGTGCCCTGGCACGTAGGAGGTCGCGCCGAACGTGCGCGCGATCGAGCGCTCCGACGCCGGGTCACCGTAGGCTTGGTCGAGCCTGTATGCGACGGCCTGGACCGAGCCGTGCACGACCTCCACGGTCGTCACGCGTGCGCCCTGATTCGGCGTCGTGCCGTACACGTTGTAGAAGCCGTCCCCGGCGATCGCGTCGGTCCGGGGTGGCGTCACCCGGTCGAGCACCACGCAGGGCCTGAGCGCCGCGTACGGGTCCCCCGAGCAGGCGGGGCCGATGGCGGTGAGCGGGACGCCCAGCGTGATCGTCGGGGCGGTGACCACGCCCGCCGCGTGCGCACGCGGGGCCGTGGCCGCGGTGGCGATCAGGGCAGTGATCGCCACCAGGCTCGTGGCCAGGGTGCCGAACAGGAAAGCGTTGAAAAAGCGCGCGTGACGGTTGGGCATCGGGGTCTCCTCCTCCGGTTGGGTCGTGAGGCCAACATGACGGGTCGTGCGGGCCTGTCAACCCCAAGCCGTGCCGTGGCACGGGACCCGCCCAGCGTCACAACCGGCGACGGCCCCGCTCTGCGCCGCCGGTGCCCACCGCCTCGCCCAGCACCATACCTTGGTAGCGGACCAGCGCCTCGGTGAGCAGGTCGGTTCGTCGCCCGGTGCGTACGAGCAGCACCGGATGGTCCAGGTCCGCACCGGCTGCGTCCAAACGAGGCAGGACAACGTTGACCAGGAGTGCCACGCCCTGATCGTGCTCGTGCGCGTCCCCGTCAGGGATGCCAGCCACGACGGTTTCCCAGACCGAGAGCCCCATGTCGTTCGACACGCCGTTCAGCCGCTCTGTGGTGCAACGGGCGAGCACCAGGTCCAGCAGGTCCGCGCTGGCCAGCACGCCCTTGACCATCAGCAGCGGGTATGGTGACGCCCCCAGTTCCAGGCCCGCGGCCAGCACGCACGCGTTCCCTTCTTGGGCGCCCAAGGTGGCCAGGCGCGTGCCCAGCCTCGCCTGCGCTTCGAGGGACAACGCGCGCAGCTTGTCCAGGGGGACGTGCTGGGCGTACTGAACGGCGTGGGCCACCGCCAAGCGATGGTCGTGCTGGGCGTAACCGCGCACGGTTTCGAACGCGTTCTCGTCGTCCGCGGACATCTCGTGGGCGCCCTGCACGTCGTTCTGCAGCTTGCGCAACCGGTGCAGGGTTTCGGCCCGACGCGTCGCCCTGTCATACAACCCGTTGAAGGCGGTGAGCCAGTCGATTTTCATCATGGTAGGAGACTCCAGTTAGAGGCGACGCCGTGCGGTTTCCGCCTGGGTCTCGTCAGCGATGGTGGAATCCTCGATGAACTGGCGAAGTTCAGCGTTTTCCACGTGGATGCGCACCTCGGGGAACGCGTCGAAGCACGCCTGGACCAGCCCCTGGGGATCGTAATCGGTGTGGCGCGCAATGCCCTCGCGGGTAACGTCGGCCCCGCGGGCGATCAGCCGCTCCAGCTCGGCCTGACGCCCGGATTCCGGCATACGGAACAACAGGTGGACCCACAAGGGGACGAACTGCACCGGGGCGCTCAGGTCGGCCGGCAACCCGCTGTTGGGAAAACCGTGGTTGAGGTCATTCGGCGACGGGATCCACGGACCGTTCAGCATGTCCGCGGTGATGCGGCCCGGGACAGCCCGGCGCTTTGCTTCGTCGATCGCGGCCCGCATGTCCTGCGACACCGGACCGTAGCAATGCCCGAGTTCGAGCGCATACCGATCCGTCTGCCCCCCGCCGGCGGCCAAGATGGCCAGGTCCCGGCTGACGATCGAGCTGTGCTTGATCTTCAACCAATCCGGGAGCATGGACCAATGCCCATCCTCGATGTTGTCCACGTCCCCGCCCGCGGTGAGGAGCAAGTCCACGCTCGCCAGGACGGTGGGATCGCCGACCGCGTCCTGCGCAGCGTGCTTCACCTGGTGAAGCCCAGGTTCGGCCCCCTCGGCCAACAGGGCTTTCACCAGATCCGGATTCTCGTAGAGGTTGCGCAGCGCAAAGTTCAGCACCTGCTGCCGCATCAGAGGATCGGCCAACGACAAGGGGACGAAGTTCGTGCCCATATGAGGGTCGATGTACGTCCCATCGGCCAGTGCTCCGCCGTGCATGAAGCCTCCACGGCAACCACGGCCTCCGAAGACCACGGACATGGCCGCGCCTTCGACCAAGGCCTGGTTGCGCGTGGCCCCCGTGGCGCCGGCTGCCAGGTAGGCGTCGAGCATCGGGGCCCACTCCGCGAGGCTCGCGTCCGACAGGCAGAAGCGGTTGAAGGCCCCCTGCCAAGCAGGTCGGCCGCTGCGCAGGACGGTGTTGAGCTGTTCCGGCGTGCTGTTCGCGTTCAGACCGTCGAGGAAACGATCGTCCAGGTACGTGTCCATGGTGGACCACGTAGCGCCCAAGGCAATGGCGGCGTCGATCACGTCGTGGCGCTTCTCGCGCAGAGCTGCGTGGATGAACGGTTCGAGGTGGGCCTGCAGTTCGACTCCAGGCTTGATGTTGCGCATCCGCGCCGGCCGCGATGACCTGGGCCACCCAGTCGGTATTGCCCGCGTTGATCGCGGCTTCCAGGGCCCAGTCGTCGAGCGGGTAGCCGGGGGCGGTGCTGGTGGTGGTCGTCATGGTGTGGTCCGATTCAGAGGCGCCGGCGGCCCTTCGGTTGTTCGCGTTCCGAGGCGTGCGCGGCCTGGTCCACCGCGGCGCTCAGTTCCCGCCGCTCGTGGTCCAGCTTGGCTTCCGCCCAATCCTCAAGGAGGATGACCTCGCTGAAAAAGCCCAGCCGTCGGCGCATCCCGGCGTAGTGCGGGTCCGACGGTCGGTGCCCCCAGCGCGCGAACACCTGCTCCACCGTTCGAACGGGATCCCCCGCATGAACGACATTCCAACCGAACGCGTCGTCGTCCACGTGTCGCGCGGTCGCCCTCACGTCGTCCATCGCGTCCGGGCGGGTGAGCCAGTCGTCCGGATGGGTTTCACTGGGATGGGTCATGGCGATTACTCGGACAGGTCCACGTCGTCCTCGTCGGACACGTGGTGGCGGGACGGGTAGGCTTTGCGGTGGGCGGCGTTGGTCCGGGCTTCGGTCCAGTGCAGGAGGCCGGCGCTCGCGACGAAGAAGAACAGGACCAGTGCCACGCTGCAGGCCAGCGCGCCAAGGTTGAAGGCCAGACCGTGCAGGCCCATCGCCAGAAGGGCGTACTTCGTCCCGCAGACCAGCAAAAACATCGCGCATAGGGTGGTCGTCCAAGCGAACGCAAGCGACCGGATCCAACAATCGAACGACCCGTGGTCCTTGTCGAGCATCCACCGCTGAAACGGTGCGGTCAGCCAGAAGCCCAGGAACAGCGAGAGCCAGGCGGCCACGCCGATGACGTTGGACTCCGTCGCGGACCAGAGTTGGACGAACGGTGGCATGTTGGCCACCGACAGGACCAGCGTCGGGATCAGGGCCAGCCAGCGGAGGGGCAAGCGATTGTCGTTCATGCGGGAAAGGTCTCCGGAGGGTTGCGAGCCCCGCGATCGCGTTGCCCATGACTTCAACCTAGCGGGATTTTCAGCCCGGTCAATAGCCGTGCCAGGGCACGGGTTAAACTGGGGCTCTCGCCCCACTCCAACCCCTTCCTGACGGCCACCTTCCCCACGCACCGCTGCACCTGCCCCACGGCCCTGGGCCCCGCTTCCTGCCGCTTCGCGGTACCGGGGCGAGTGGGCCTTGTGCCCAGGTCTTGGTTGGCGCGGGGTCGGGCCTTCCCCCGTCAGGGCAACCGGCTGTCGTCGTGCGTGGCCGTGGCGTCGTCCCCCGTGGTGCCGTCCAGATCCTCCTGGTCGAGCGCCGAGCGTTCGGCGTCCTCCTCCATCGCCAGGCTCCAGTCGATCTCGACCATGCGCTGGTGCAGTACCGCCCGTAGGGTGGCCAGGTCCAGCACCACCTCGCGCCGGGCCACGGGCTCCGGGATCGCGCCCACCACGACCAAGGACCGGCTCCATCCCGTGGGGCCGATCATCGGCACCGGCGGGTCCTCCGGTTCGTCGACGGCGCGGCCGGTCACGCGGTTGAGCAGGTTGCGAAGGAACGCCATGCGCCCCCCCGTCAAAGGCGCCGACGGGCGCGGGTTTGATCGGCGGGTGCCGGTGCCGCCTCGTCGGCGACGGCGCGCAGTTCTGCGACCAGCACTTGGTGGCGGTAAAGGTCGAGGGCCTGGACAGCCTGCGAGGTAGCGACAGTGCTCACGATCCGCCATATCTGGTCGTCGACTCCGAGACCGACCGTCCCACTCGCCATCAGTTTGGCCCCGGCCGCGTGGAGCTTGGGGTAGACGACGGTCAGGAATCGTTCCATCGGGACCCAGGCCCGCATGAACTGCATCCAGTAGTCACAGGACCCGGTTTTCTTGTTCAAGCTGTCCGCGTCGTGCACGGACAGCAGAGCGTCCAGGCAGGTGTCGTCGCCCACCACCACCTCGGACCTCGCCAGGTGCCCAACGTGAGCACGGCCCAGTCGGCGGATCATGCGCGCCACCACGTCCTTGCGGCCGTAGCTCATCGCTGCATTCAGGACCTGCTCCCCCATCACCTCCTGGTCCGCGGCCCCGGAGACCATCAGGGCGTCGATGTCAGCCAGCGGGGCGTGCTGGAAAAAATGCGCGACCTCGCGCAGCCGAACGCCCGGGTCCGGCGAGACCTCGGCGTTGACGAGCAACGCGGTCATCAGACGGCTCGGCCCCTTGGTCTTGGACGGGCGCCCCACCCGTTCCGGATGGGCGTCCCCGATGCGCTGAACAGCCGCCACAAGACGGTCGTACGCGCTCGAAAGGGGATGGCCCTGGCCCCACTGCATGGTGCAGCGATCCATCGCCATGAAGTATTGCCACATCCTTGCGGCGTCGTCGTTCGAGGATTGAAGGGGTTTCATGATGGACATGGCTCTGCTCTCCGGTTCAGTGAACGACTGCGTTCAGGCCATGGACCAGGACAGGCTCGCCCCGGAGCTGCCGAAGGACGTCCGCGGTCTCGTCGTGCCCATGGGCCAGCGCGATCTGCACCGCGTCACGGCCCTGGTCGTTCCGTGCGAACACGTCCGCCCCGAACCAGGCGCACACGAGGACGCCCGTGCTTTCGCCAGCAGCGGCGTCGATGAACAATCGGGCGGTGGCATCAGCCGGGGTAACGGGTCGCATGGTGGGGTCCTGGGGTGGTGGTGGCGTTGCGTCGAACGCGCGTTGCCTATACTTCCAACCTACAAGGTCCACCAACTAAAGCAACGGTTTGGCGATCGACGAACGCAGAAACTTCGTGCTAGTCGACGAACGGTCGACCCTCGTGGACGAACGGTTGATCCGCCTGGTGGAGCCGTGCCTTGGCACGTCGAGAACCCGGGGCTCGCGCCCCACCGGCCCCTCCGGGCCATGGCCTGCGGATCGGGTGCTTCCCCTCCAGCGCTTACAGGCGACGGCGGGCTCGCGCTTCAGCGGGTGCTTGGGCTTCTGCGTCCGTTATCGCGCTGAGTTCCGCGGCGAGCACCTGCCGACGGTAAGTCGCCAGGGCCCGCCGCCCGGGCGTGTAATCCGACCCGATGTCCCACTGGTCGAGCGCGATCGCAGCGTCCTCCTCCTCGAACCGGACGTCCATCACGTCGGCACCCGCCGCGTGCAGCTTCGGCAGGATCACCGTGAGGAAGCGTTCCTGCGGGATGGCCTGGTCGTGGGCGATCCAGATTTCCCATGCGACGATCTGGCGTTCCTGGCCGACGTCGTCGGCGTGGTGCATCCGGGCGTTCAGGACGTCCCGACCGACGTGCGCGAGGAGCGCGTCGATGGCGTCGTTCTGCATCAGGACCTCGTTGCAGGTCAGAAGTCGCCACGGGTCCTTCTCCGCCCCCATGGCGCGCTGCATCACGTCCCAACGCTTCGCTTCCACGGCCAGGCCCATGATTCGGATGACGGTCGTAGAGCCGATCAACGGGATGATCCGTGCAACGTCCACGGTTTCCATCGCCACGATGGCCTCGACTCGCGCGATGAAGACGTTGGGGTCACGGCCAGCGATCCATTTCCGGATCGCCTCAACGTCGTCTTGCCGCGTCGCCTCCAGCATCTCCTTGATGCCTGGCCAAAGGTGGTCGGTGTAGCTAGTCATGGTGGGGTCCTGGGGTCATGGTGGCGTTGCGTCGATCGTGCGTTGCCTCTCCATTCAACTTAGCGGGCTGTACGGGTGCGTCAAGCGTTCTCGCCAAACAAAACCGCCACCCTGGGGTGACGGTCGTGCGTGCTGGGCGGTGGCCCGGTCAGTGGGTCTTGAGCGCGGTGCGGAGGAGCCGCTCCGGGTCCACGTGGTCGCGCCAGTTTTCCTTGGTGACGGTGGTGGTGCCGCGGCGCTCGATGCCCTTGAACGCGAGCACGCCCTTGCGGTTGAGGACGTTGTTGGCCGGCGTGATGTTCCAGAAGCGCACGAAGGCGGTGACGGCCTGGCTGCTCGCGGGGTCGCCGATCTTCTCGATCAGATCCGGGTGGGCGTGGATGAGCGCGGCGAACGGGATGCTGAACGACCTGCCGTGCGAGATCGGCGGGAGCGGGTCGACCTGGTGAAACCCGAGGGTGTGGCAGTGCTCGCCGGCGATGTGGCCCAGCCAGACGTCCTGGCGTTCGAGCAGGTGGCCCATCGCGTCCTCCCACTCGATGCCGGGCTGCGGCATGTAGACCCCGTACGTGACGTACAGGGGGCCGTTCTCGTCGGGCTTGGGTTCCACGTCCTTGATGCTGTCTTCGAACGTGTCCAGGGCGCTGTACTCGTGGGCATCGACGATGAACTGCTTGCCTTTCAGCGTGAAAAGGGCGTATTGCATGCGGTCTCCTCCGGTGGTGCGACCTCGGCGAGGTCGTCGGACCACCATGGCAGGTCAAGCGGGCTTGTCAAATGCCTACGGGGAGGATTCCAGGCTGTGCCGTGGCACGGGTCGAGGTGGTGCGGTAGGGCCAACAAGATGGGGAGCCTGTGGCTCCCCTGGCGGTAACCCCGTGCCTCCGGCCCCGTTGGCGTCAGCACGGTTTTGGGACCTGGCGCTCCGCGGCCAGGTGGGTGTTCACGCTCCTCCAGCCCTACCCCTTCATGCGGTGCGCGGGGCCCGCATGGCCAGGAGCCATTGCACCACCTGGGTGTGGCCGTTCTGCTCCGCGAGCTGTACCGCCGTCTGGTGGCGCCCGTCCGTGGCGTGGAGGTCCGCGCCGTATTCCAGCGCGAACCGGATGCCCAGGGCGTTGCCGGCCGCGGCGAAGCTCAGCAGGTCCAGGTTGAGGTCCTGGGGGGTGACGGTGCTCACGGTTGTGCTCGTTCAGTCGAGCTGTTGATGAGCTGGGCCAAAACGAGCCAGAGGACCAAGGCAACGACCAGGTCTACGATCGCGCCCTGGATGGGGAGGTACGCGACCACCACGACCGTGGTCACGGCGGTTAAGACGTTGATGGCGAAAGTCTTCTGGGTGAAGGGGCGCAGGGACGCTGCGGCCAGGATCCCCAAGATGATTCCGATAACTTCCAGCATGGATCTCTCCTCCCGGGTGGTCGGCGACCACCTGGCCGCCCCTCTCCTCTGAACTTAGCGGGTCTTGCACCCCTGTCAAGCGTCTACCCGAAAAGAAGCCCGTGCCAGGGCACGGGCTCGAAGCCATGTGTTGGTTCGGATTCAGTCCTCGTTGGTCCCGGTGGCCTTCCTCGCTTCTTCCAGCGTGGCGCCTGGGTGGGCGGCCATGTAGGCGTCCTGGGCCATCACCTGTTGCGCCACTTTCATAAGCTCCTCTTCGAAGAGTTTCCGCTCACGCTCCTTTTCCTCGGGGGACTTGGCCATCTCTGCCGCCCTCTGTTCGGCCTCGACGTTGGCCACGAAACGCTCCCTCGCCTTGGATGCGGCAAAGGGATTATGGAACGCACGGTAGAGGAACCACACCTTGTTCAGCGCCCACAACACCACCACGATGCTCAACAAGGCATTGCCGTGGAACAGTTGGGGTGCCCAAAGCAAGGAGACTCCAAGGGGCGCTGAGACCACGGTCCTAACGGCGATCAGCGCGACGGGCACGATCGTGCTGCCCATCGTCGAACTGATACCGACCAGGCCCATGACGGCCCAAAGCAGCACACTGTCGGCCAGCATGTAGAGCAAAACATGGTCGAACATCACTCGCGGCAGCCCACTGGATACGCTGAACCACGTCCCCAGAGCGATGATCGTGAACATGCAGATCGCGAATAACACGAATAACTTACGGGCCGTACGGATCGCCGGGATGTTCGAATGGCTCATGGTCTCCTCCAGTGGGTGGCCCCAGGGCCGGGACCTTCTCCTCTGAACTTAGCGGGTCTTGCACCCCTGTCAACCGCCTACCCGAAAAGAAGCCCGTGCCAGGGCACGGGCGTACCTTACAGAAGCCCCTTATCTTCCAGCTCGATCTCCCGTTCCGAACGCCTCTGCATCTCGGCCTTCTGCTCGGGTGAAAGCGTTGCCTGGTAGGCGCGGATCAGCTCTTCGTCCTCGCCACCATCGTAATCAAGGGCGTACCACTCGTCCTTGTCCTTGCCGTCCCGGGTGAGCGTCAGCCTGTCGATCATGATCCGTTGGGCCCGGTTCGGTCGGCGGATCGCCTTCAGCGCTGCCAGCGACGTAGCCTTGAACGGGCTGTGCTTGACGCCCGTGGAGACCCTCGCGTCCATGAGTTCGATGGCCGACTCGGGCTTCCGAGCAACGATCGACACGAAGCTAAACGTGGGGAGGATGGACCACGGGTGCAGTCGTCGCATGAACGAGACCGCGTACACGTTTTCGTCGGGATAGGGATGCTGGCCTTTGCGGCAAACCTGTTGCGTACGGTCATCCAGGGGATCGGAACCGTTGCCGGCAGCAGCGGCCTCTTCCTCCGTCACGCCCGGGTGGGCGTCCATGTATGCCGTGATTTCAGCCTTACGCTCCGCCTGCCAGTATTCCTTGGCCCTCTCGCCCATTTCGCGCAGACGCGCCTGACGCTCGATCTTCTCCTCGGGAGTCAAATCGCGATTGACGTCACGACGCTTAACGGACTTCGCCCCACCGGTCAGGGTCAACACGGCCGCCCCACTGATCGCTGCAAACAGGGTCACGATCATCAAGACGGCGAGCAAAAAGAGAAAAGCCAGATCAACGACGGTCAAATATGAGGTGATCACCACGAGAATCAGATTCCAGCCAATCCCCGGAAATGGAGGCGCCGACAGGAGCACGGCGAAGACGCCGATGAGGATAAGGTTGGTCACAACCTTCCAGATCTTGACGGGGGACTTAGAGCGAAGAATCCCGAAAATCTCCATCAGGTGGACCCAGAACATGACGATGGCCGCCAGATAAACGATACGAAGCTCGGCATGAAAAATGGCTTGCAAAGTGTGCAGCACGATGATCTCCTCCCGGGTGGTCGGCGACCACCTGGCCGCCCCTTTCCCCTGTACTTAGCGGGTCTAGCACCCCTGTCAAGCGCCTGGGCCAAAAATAAACCCGTGCCAGGGCACGGGCTACAGCCAATCAAGCGGGCACTTCGAACGGATCGTCGTCGAGCACGCTGCGGGGGCCCTGCCCCTCGTGCGCGTGTGCGTCGCGGATCGCCTGCTGCTCCGCGGTGATGTGCCGCGCACCCAGGCCCTCGGCGTGGCCCAGGATCGCTTCCCGGGTTTCATCCGGGAGTTCGATCTTGCCCAGCAGCCAGCGGGCGTCGAGCTGCCAGTCCTGCCGGTTGCTGCGTCGCGCGTAGTCGTTCATCGCCTCCTGGACGTGCGCGCGCACCTGGTCGCGGGTCCAGCCGTTGACCGCCATGAGGTGGGCCGTGGCCTCCGCCTCACGACCGCGCACCCGCGCCAGGCCGAAGTGCGTGACCTCGTGGCAGGCCGGGCACAGCGCGTCGGTCCGGACAAGCGTCTGCACGCCGTTCTCCTCGTTGTACGCCCAGCGCTCGTGGCATTCGACCGGCCACTTGGGGCCCTTGCAGGTGCAGATTTCGCACACCCAGCCGGCCGCGTCGAACGTCTGGCGCTTCAACGCCTTCCAGTGGTCCTCGCCCAGCTCCGACCGGAGGTTGGAGAACCATGCCGTGCGCGGCACCAGGTCGACGTACAGCGGCCACTTCGGACCCTTCCCGGGCACCTGCGGCGGCGGGACGTAGTTCGGGTCCGTCCACTCCGGGCGGGCCAGGAACGGTGCCGGGTCCACGTGGTCGGGCACGTACCACTTCTTCTCGGCCTGATTCCAGCGCGCCCCCAACGCCTTGGCTTCATCCTTCTGGGAAAACGGAACGTTGAGCAGCAGCACGGCGCACCTCCTGGATCGGTTCTGACGCGGTCCAGGCTAGTGGCTAAAGCGGGCCCGTCAAGTACGGGCCCGGGTGCTTCGTTGGATGTGCCGTGGCACGGCTTACGTTACAGGCGTTTTCGAGGCCCGGATACCGGCGGGACCTGCCGGGATTCCGCCTGGGCTTCCTCGACGGCGGCACGCAGCGCGATCTCCTCCATTTCCATCGGGGTGTAGGCGTTGGCTTTGTCGATCACGGCCTGCTTCGCGCGGTTGGCGGCCACCACCTGCACCCTCGCCCGGGCCTCCTTGAGCACCTTCTCCGTCAGCCCCCGGCGTTCGCCATCGTCGATGCTCGCAACGTATTCGGCCCCGGCGTCGACCAGACGGTTCAAGGCCTCGCCAAGACGCCTCGGTGGCACGTCGACCCCCAGGATCAACCCATGGCACAAAGTCGTCGCGTGGGTTCCATACCTGATCGCCAAGTTGAGCAAGTCCCTATCGGCCTGGCGTACCACCTGGTCGAACAGATTTTCGGGCAACGATCCCTGCCCACGGAGAACGTCAGACGGATCCAAGGGCAACGTGTCGATGGTTCGCCCAGGGCCGTCGAGCAACAGCATGGCCACCAGGTCGTAGCGCCGAAACGCCATCGCCATTTCAGCGTAGGGCTTTACGACCTTCTCCTTGGCCCAAAAGCCGTCGCTCTCCGATTTCTTGGCCACTTGCTCCTCCGCGAACAGCAACCCGATGGGCGTGTTGTCGTACCAGTCCCTCCCATCGACGTAGCCCAAACGCTCGCGCACCTCCTTGGTGGTGCCGTGCTTGAACAGCGCCTCCGCGGCGTCCAGGTCCAGCACGGCCCCGTTGTAGAGCTGCCGCAGGGCCGCGTAGGCGGCGTCGGGGATGGGCCGCACGGGTTCGCCCGGAGCCGGTTCGGCGACGATGGGTTCGGTAACCGTGGGCTCCGGAGCGCGCGCCGCCGGCGCCTGCTTCTGAACGGCGGCGGGTTCCTGAACAGTGGGACGCGCACTGCTGTGCAGCGGCCGGACGACCCTGCGGGTGATGGTGGTCAGCCCGCTCATGTCCAGCAGGCAGGCCAACCCCAGCACCGAGCAGGCGGTGCAGAACCCGGAGAGCGTGCTGACGGCGATGATGTAGATGGTTTCCATGCCGATCATCACATGAGCCCGCGGGCTTCCATGCGCTTGAGGCTGGCCGCGTGCTGCTCGGGCGTCACCTCGGCCAGGCGGTCGCCCAGCTTCACCGCGCACGTGCGGACGTAGTGCGCACGCGTCAGGATGATCGGCGAACCCAAACCCTCGTTCAGGATCGCATCAAACTCGGCCTCGGTCAGTGCCCGCTGCTCACCAGCCTGGCGGTCTCGAAGTGCGGCCAGCGCAATCTTGGCCGCGGTCTCGAAGAAGTTCGGTTCCGTGGTGGGGAGGCTCTTCAGCGCTTCGTCGATCTCCTCGGGTGTGAGCCCGTCGAGAAGGGGTAGCGGATTGGTCTGGGCATGGGTGGACATGGGGTCTCCGGGGCATGGGTTGGTGTGCAG
Organism: Burkholderia sp. BCC0097; assembly: GCF_902832985.1. Taxonomy (NCBI): domain Bacteria; kingdom Pseudomonadati; phylum Pseudomonadota; class Betaproteobacteria; order Burkholderiales; family Burkholderiaceae; genus Burkholderia; species Burkholderia sp. BCC0097. The sequence goes on along the minus strand of NZ_CADFDM010000005.1, from coordinate 202,711 downwards.
CGCTGCCTGCGCCGTCTCATTCCTCAACCTAGCGGGATTCCACGGTGGGTCAAGCGAGCGGGCCGCCTTTCGGACGAACGGTCGACCCGTGCCAGGGCACGCCCAGAATGGGGTCCCGCCCGTGTGCGCTGAAACCCCCGGGGCCGGAGGCCCCTGGGCACGAACCCCGGCCTGCGGCCCCATCGGCGTCAGCACCGGGTTTTGATCCCATCAGGGCCGGTTGGCCGCCTGTTGTTTTTCACGCCGCGCACGGAGGATGTCGACCTGCCGGAGTGCGCATGCCCCAGCTTGGTCGCCCACGGCGACACATGCGGCCTGTACGTCGGCGCCGGCGCGCATCATCGCGCGCACGCCCAAGCCATGGTCCTCGCCGAGGGCAAAGGTCAGGCCCAACGTCGGATCAGCCCCACCGTCAAGCAGCAGCCGGATCACGCGCAGATCGTTCCGCCGGGTGGTCTCAACCATGTTGTCAACAAAGAGATGATCGAGAATGGAGCGGTTCGATTCATCCCATGCGTTCGCGTCAGCCCCCGCCTCGATCAACACCCGTACGGTGTCGACCGAGCGCTGCTGCACGGCAAAAAGAAGCGGCGTGTGCCCGTCGAGCGTTTTGGCATCGACCTCCGCCCCCAGCTCGATCAGCGCTTGCGCGGCTTCGGCATTTCCTGCCCAGGCGGCGTAGTGAAGCAACGTTTGCTCGTGTTCGCTCTCGTACTCGTTCGGGCTCACCCCAAACACGTTGACGAGCATTTTGAACATCGCCCCGTTGGCGTACGGCTTGTCGTTCATGCAGTTCTCCAGGTTTGATGTTTGTGCGTTGAACAGGGCGCCCATCGCGCCCCGTGGTTCGGATTGGTTAAGCCACCGTGCTCGTCGTCGCCTGACCTGCGTTCGCGGCCTTGCGGGCCGCCTCATCACGGACGTGCTCCACGCTGCGGGCCCCGTCCGGGCAAATCTGAACCGCCACCGTGTCGGCCTTCGCGTCGTGGTAGTGGCGGATCAGGTCCGAGCAATGCACACGCAGCCCGCCAAACGGTACGTTGTGCACGATGCTGGACAGCACGATCTGCACCACCGTGGCCTTCATCATGGCGGGGTCGATGTCGTTCGCGAACACGTACATGCGCGCCACGCCTTCCTTCCCGTGGGACGCGAACTCTTGACGCAGCTTTGCCAGCAGCAGCGCACCATTGCCGCACGCGGGGTCGCAAACGATCTGCCCTTCGTTCGGGTTGAACGGGCGGGAGGCCTCCCCGGTCGTTGCGCCCTGGCCGCTCTGGGCCGCGAACCGCGCGAGCCCGTCCGCCAGTCCTTCCGGCGTCAGGTGTTGACCCATCGCCTTGGCCTGCTTCGGTTCGATCGCGGTCCCGTAGACGTCCCCCATCACGTCGGTGAACGGTGCCGAGGTCTTCACCAGCTCCAAGTACATCGCGCCAAGGGCCAACTGCTCCGCCCATGCCTTCGGGTGGTCGCGGTACTCCTCCAGCGCGATCAGATGATCCTTGTTGAACCATGCCGAGCCCGCGGTCAGCGCGTACGTCATCGGGGCCGTGACCGACAACACGTTGAACTGCAACTGGATGATGTCGTCGAGAATCGCCTTCGCTCCCGAGCGGATCGGGTTGGTCTGCGCGAAGCGCTCCACACGGTCGGTGAACGCCTTCATCGTGGTGGTCGTGCTCGTGCTGGTTTTCTGGGCCATACGGTTCTCCTGGTGGGTTTCGGGTGAGGTGGTCAGGGGCTGGGGTTACAGGACGCCGGAGATTTCCAGCTCGGCGAACTCGATGCAGTCGGAGCTGAAAGTGGCCTTGTAGGCCCACGTGGTCGCGCTGGCGCGCAGCACCATGTCGAACGTGATGCGGCAACGGGAGCCGGCGCCGATGTGCTTCGCGACGGTCTTGAAGCGGCCGGCCATCAGCTTGCGGGGCGGAGCGCCCGAGTCGCCCAGACCGCGGAACAGGTCGTCGACCAAGCGATTGACGATCGGCAGGTTGTCCTCGGCCGCTTGATCCAGACCGACGTTCGAGACCGTCCACGACAGCGAGGTGCCCGTGTCCCAGCTCAGGTCCTTGCTGGCCGTGCGGGTGGCGTTGATCCGTTCGATGGGGGTGTAGCGCATGGTGGTGTCCTCGTGGTTTGGTTTCGACCGGTCCAGTGTCCTGGCCCGGGTCTCCCCGGGTGAGTCGCGGACCGCTCGTCGAAAACGCGGCACGCGACTCAACGGGATCGCCCCTACCCCGCGCGGCCGGACAGCGCCGCCACCACCGCGTGGTGGCCACGGCGTTCTGCCAGGTCGCGAGCGGTCTTGCCGCACGCCGTGCGCGCCCGCGGATTCACCCCCGCTTTGAGCAGCGGACGGACGAACTTCGCCAGGCCGTGCATGGCCACCACGTGCAACGGGGTGAGGTCCTTGAACCCGACGAACGCCCCGCCCTGATCGTCCTGGTGGTAACGCACGCGGTGAAGGTGCTCCACCGCCAACGGGGAGGACAGGGTCTCGCGGACCTCGACAATCTCGCCCGAGGCGATGTCGACCAGCAGCGCCATCCCCAGCAGGTCGACGGTGTGGGCCTTGCGCACCAGGTCGAGCGCAAGCACGGCCCCGCGCTGGTTGGCGGTCTGCACCGCGAGCAGGTACGCCGCCGCGTAGTAGTCGTACGGGACCCCGTGCGGCGGCATGGGGATCGACACGGAACGGGCGGCCGACGCTTGGACGGCGATCGGGTCGAGCGGACGGCGCGCGTACGGCGTGCCGAGGATGCGGTGGTGCGTGGCCATGGGATCTCCCGGTGATGGCGGTTTGGGGGTGAGCGAGGTGGGACGGTGGGTTGCCCCCGACGAACCGGGGCGATTTCTCCGGTGGGACCCGGACGTGTCGCGTGGGAGAGCGCCGTGGCGCTGGGTGCTGCGGGTGGAGCTGGGTGATGCGGTGCTGCGGGTGGTGGTGCCGGACTTACCAGCGGCGGCGGACCGGGCCGCGCAGCTTTTCGAACTGCTCGAGGTCCTTCACGCGGAAGCGCATGTGGCCCGCCACCATCGTGGGGGTGATGCGGCGCTGCCCGATGTGCAGCAGCAGGCCCGACGGGTTCTTGTAGCCCACCAGCTCCGACGCTTCGGACAGGCTGAACGTCTCGCTGTACAGCTTCTTCAGGGCCAGCACCTTGGCACGGTCGTAGTAGTTGTTGCGCCCGCGCTGAATCGCCGGGATCTCGGCGCGCTGCATCAGGTCCGCCACCGCCTGCGGCGTGGCGTAGCCGAACAGCTCCATCACCTCCGCCGTGCCCATGGTCGACGCCTGTTCCACCGAGGCCACGGAAGCCACCGGGGCCACAGGCGTGGGTGCCACCACTTGCGCCACCGGAGCGGGAACCGCCGGCTGTACGACCGCCTGAGCGGCTTGGGCCGCCGTGGTGATCGCCGCCGGGATCACGTTCAGCGTGAAATCGGTCAGCGTGGCGAGCAGCGGCATGAGGTTCGGCAGCTCGGCGGACGTGCATTGGATCTGGGTGGTCATGCTCTTCTCCTTGGGGTGAAAAACGGGTGGTTGGGACGATTCAGGGTTCAGCGGCTCAGCAGCGCGTGCGCCGCCGTGCCCGGTTTGGTCAGGTCGATGGGCGTCACCAGCTCGGTGCCGCGGTTGTGGTCCGCCGCGGCGGTGCGGTCCGCCCCGTAGACCATGAGCACCGCCACCGCTTCCGGCTGGTTGGCCATGGCCGCGCAGTGCAACGCCGTCACGCCGGTTTGCGGGTCGGTGAAGGTCGGGGATGCCCCGTTGGCGAGCAGCAAGTACATCGCTTCGAGCCGGCCGCCGGCGCTGGCCCACATCAGCGGGGTCAGCGCTTCGCCGGCGTTGTTCGTCAACGTGCCGTTGATGTCCGCCCCGTCGTCGAGGTGCGCGCGGATCGCGTCGAGGTCGCCGAAAAACGCCGCGCAGCAGAGGGACGCGTTGGCGATGCTGGTGGTCATGGGGTTGCTCCGTGGGTGTGTGGTGTCGATGGGTTCAGTATCGCGGGGGGGTCCGCCCTGGTTGAGTCGTGAGCCCAAGGTCGCCCCGGGGTGTCGCGACTCACGCCCAGGGCTGGCCTGCCCGCTGGGCTACAAACGGGCGCGCACCCGTGCCGGTTCGGGCGCTGCAGCCCCGTTGGCCTCGGCGAGCGCTGCGTCTGCCACCACGGCCAGCTCCTCAACTTCCAGCGCGATGAAGCGGCGACGCACCCCGAGGTACGCCTGACGCCCGGCCTGCGTCACCCATCCGGAGGGCCGGTTGAACCACGCCATCCACCCGCCGGTGTTGTCGTCGAACTGCTCCCGGAGAATCTGGAGCGACGCCTTGCCCTGCTCACCGGTGCCGATGAAGCGGTCGATCGCCACCTCATCGCCCTTGACGATCGCCGTGAGGCACGCAGTCGTCCACGGGGGACCGCTGTAAGGCGTCACCCCTTCGTGCGGATCTGCACCGGCGGCCAGCAGCAGGTCCAACGTCTTGGCGCGCGCCGCGTTCGGACGGATGCGATCCACCACGTCCACCAGCACCTCGGGATCCACCTCCGCGCCCGCGGCCAGCAGGATCGGCACGAACCGGTGAATCGTCACGTGCTTGTGGCTGGCCAGCGTGTCCCCCAACCTCGTCAGCGCAGCGGTGGCGATCGGGGTGCGCACCCATTCCTCTTTGATGCGAGCCAGCAGATGCTCCACCAGGTCGACATACGGCAACTTCCAGCGGAAGAACCCCAAGACCATGGCGCAGGTCATTTCAAGCGCTTGCAGCTCGGCGGCGCCCGCCAACGTGTCCAGCAGCGTGTCGACCATCTCGACGCTGGGCTCCTTCCCCATGCGCAGCAGCGCGCGGTACGGCCGCTTGTTGATCGCCTGCTCGTTCAGAACCATCGGATCCAGCCCCGCCTCGAACAGCGCCGTCACCAGACCGATGTCTTCGCGCAGCATGGCTTCCTCCAACGCCGTCAGGGTGAACGCCGCCGGCGTGCCGTCCACCACGTCCCGGAACGGCTTGTTCAGGTCGACCCCGCCGCGCCCGAGGAGCTGAAGCGCCGCCAGGTTCCTGGTGCGCACCGCGTGGTGGACCAACGGCACGCCGTGGTGACGGTAGGTCCCCGGCTTGGCCTTGGGGTTGGCCAGCAGGTCGGTGACGAGCTGGCAAAACGACGCGCGTTCGTCCGGGTCCGACGGGATCTCAGCGGGGATCGTGATGAGGTCCAGATGGCAAAAGGGCATGGTGGGTCCTTGGTGATTTGAAACCGGGGAAGTGTTGCGGCCCGAGCGGGTCGGCTTGAGTCGTCGGGAGGGGGCGCCCAGCGCGTGGCGTGACTCAGGCGCTGGGCGATGCGGCGAGGGGTTAGGCGTCGGCCATCGGTGCGAGCTGGTAGTTCAGGCTCTCCAACACGTGGCGCAACTCCGCGCTGATCGCTGCAAACTCCTCGTCAGTGATCGGCGAGAGCGTCGGGTTGAGCTTCTGTGCCTTATGGTCCCAGAGGATCCGTGCGGTCGAACCGTGGCCGTTCAGCAGCGCAACGAGCAGCGGCGTCATGCCGCTCTCGGTCGTTACGTCCGGGCTCGCCCCCATCTCGAGGCACTGGTTCACCAACGCGTCGCTCCCCATCGCCGCTGCGTTGTGGAGCATGGTGAAGCCGCGACCAACGGTCTCGTAGGGCGACTGACGCAGGCACGGCGCCTGCACCGTCGTGACGTGCGCCAATACTTGCTCGATGGCGTGGTTTCCGGTCAACTGGGCAACGCTCAACGCGCTTTCCTGCATCACGCCACCGATCACGTCCGGATCGGCGCCGGCGGCCAGCAGGGCATGCACGGCGTCGAGCGAATCTGCCGCCGTCGCGATCATCAGGGCGCTCATGCCCGTGTTTTCGACGGCGTTCACGTTCGCCCCCGCCGCGACCAACGCCTTGATGATCCGCGGGTCGCCGGTGTGGTGAAGCGGCACCGTGCCCGTGGTGGTCCGAGCGTCCGCGTCAAAACCGGCGTTCAACAGCACCTCGACGCTCGCGAGGTCGTCGAAGTACGCCGCCACGTGCAACGCGGAGAGGCCCCCGACGGGCCCGCTCCCGGTGTAGCACGCCATCTTCAGCTTGTTCAGGTGCGGCAGGTCCAGCGCAGCGGCCACGGCCTTCGCGTCGCGGTTGCGCAACGCCGTCGCCAGCGCAAAGGGGCCAGCGCCCGCATCGATCGGGGCGTCCACCTGCCACGTTTCCCCAAACGCGCCCAGCGATTGGTTGTAGCGATTGCGGATCGCCTTGCCCTGCTTCTTGGCATGACCGGCGGCCTTGCGGGGGTTCTTCGATTTCTTGCTCATGGTGTCAACTCCGTATAAATGAAAGACAGGACTACTGATGGACAAGCGGTCTGTTCGGGTGTGGGTGGGTGTCGGTCCTCCTTACGCGTCGTTGTCGTCGGGGAGGACCTGCCGGACCACGAAGCGGCCCGAGCCGTCCCGGAGGATGCGCAGCAGGAGCGACCACCAGAGGGCTTCGGCGTAGTTCGCGCTGGCGATCGGGAGGTTGCGGTCGACCTGCTGGCCGCACTGCTCGAACGTGGCGTGCGGCACGAGCACTTGCGCCACCCACGCCGGAACGCGGGTACAGGACTGCTCGATCAGGGGTTTGACGTCCACCATCGGGACGGGGCGATCGCTCGGGAAAGCGGAGGACGTGGTCTGCAGGGTCATGCTGGTCACCGTGGTTGTGTTCGACGGAGACCAGTGTCGGTGGGCGGGTCGGCCAGGCTGAGTTACGCCCGCGTCCTGGTTTGGACGCCGCGCAACTCACATGGTGAGGATGGGGTCAGCGGTCGCGGGGCGGAAAACCCCGGGGAACCCGCGCTGGGGGCTGGGGTGCGGATCGGTGGTCGGCCCCAGGGTGCGGAGCCGCCGGACGTCAGGCCTTGCGCCGACGGGAAAGCCGCTGGTCGCCGCTCAAACGCCCCGGGCGGGCGCGCTCGGCGGTGACGGTGGGCACGTTGTCCTCGTGCGCGAGGTACTCCGCTTCCGGGTCGTCGCGGTCGTACTCCAGCTCCTCGTCGGGCCGCGCCGGCGTCTCCACCGGCAGGAACGCGTAGCCGTTGCGGTCCAGGTAGTCGCTGTGCAGCGTGCGCAGCCAGCGACGCACGCCGGCCTCGATCCCGAACGCCTGGGCCCATCGGACGATCGCGCGGTGCCGCTCGCGCAGCGCCGTAAAGACCGGGTCTTCCAGGCGGCTGCGCAGGTCGCCCCGCTCGCCTTTGGCGAAGGTGGTGGCCAGAGCCAGCGCGATCACGTCGCTCACGCTGAGCGCGCACCCCTCGCCCGCCGGGTCGGTGCTGCCGACGCCCATCAGGTGCAAAAAGCCGTCCGCGCCCAGCTCGCTGAGCTGCTGCGCCTGGTGGCTGGTGTTCGCGTTCAGGAGGGTGACCTGCTCCGCCGGCGAGAGGTCGGGGTTGAGCAACGGACGCCGGTTCAGGCGCAGGTTCGCGGCGCGCGCCGGGCCGTCGAACGCCGACGGTGCCGCGTCGGGCGATGGGGTAAAGCCAGGTTTGGGGAACATCGAGCGCCCGCCCGCCGCATCGCCAGCCGTACCATCACCGCCCGGCTCGGCCGAACGGTTCAGCAACACCTTGAGGCTCTGGCGCGTCGCCTCGATGCGCGCCTTGCCTTCCAACGCCGACGTTGGGGTGGCCCGGGGCGCTGCCTTTGCTCCGCCCAGCACCGGCGCGTCCGAACGGACGAACGCCACGCCAGTGTCCAGGTGGTCCGCGACCGCGTGGCCCTCCTGGCCGCTGCCGTCGTGGTAGCGCAGGACAGGGACCCAGAGCGCCGCGGTCGAGGTGTCGCCGCACATCATCGCCCAGAGCGGTACGGGCGTCACGGTGTCGTCCGCGCACGGGCCCACCGACCAGTACAGCTCCGCGAACCCCACGTCGATCGCCTTGAAAGGCTTGCCGTCGTGGTCGGTGCCCAGCACCGTCTCGTGGCCCGGGAACAGCCCGAAGGTGCCGCGGATCTTGTCCTCGGACGGGACGTTCGCCCCGTTCTCCCATCGGGTCCAGGCGTTGCCCGTGGTGCCGCCCTGCTGCTCGCGCTGCGCCTCGTTGAGCTTGTCCATCTGCCGGCCCGAGATCACCCACACCTTGCCCGGGGCGTCGTCCACGTCGCGCCCGTCGCCGGTGAGGTGCTTCAACGACAGCAGCAGGTGCGCGCGAAAACGCGGCTCCCGTAGCCGGGGCGTCAGGTCCTCCGACCGGTTGAGCACCCGCTCCACCGTCGAGCGCATCGTGCGCGCCCAGGCTTTGCCCCGGACGGTTTTCCAGTCGTCCGCGCGCTCCTCCGATCGCTTCGTTTTGGTCGTTGTGTTCGCCTTCCCTGCTGCCTTGCCCGTCGCCATCCCGCCCCCGGTCTGCTGGTCGTGTTGTTCCAGGGATTGTAGCCCGACGGGCGGACGCCCTTGCGGGACGCGGGGCCCAGGGCGGTGAGTCGCGAAGCGGTCCAGGCCCCGTGCGGGGAGCGACTCAGCTCCGGAGGTGTGGGAGAAAAAAGTAGAGGTCCACCCACTTCGGAGCGGACCTCGTGAAGACCTCCAACAACGTCGGTCGTGATCTCGACCAGTTTTACACCAACCCCCAACTCGCTCAACGCCTTTTCGACGAGCTGATCGCCGAGCACCTCGGGGACCGCTGGTCCGGCGACGTGCGCTGGCTCGAGCCGTCGTGCGGCACCGGCGCGTTCCTGTCGCTGCTCCCGCCGGACGCCCTCGGGGTCGACCTCGACCCGAAGTGCCCGGGGGCCGTCCAGGCGGATTTCCTGAGCTGGACGCCACCGGCCGGTGACGATCGCCCGCTGGTGGTGGTCGGCAACCCGCCGTTCAAGCACGACGTCGCGTTCTTCAACCGCTGCGCCGAGCTGGGCGCCGAACGCATCGCGTTCATCGTCCCGCGCTCGTGGCAAAAGCCGTCGGTCCAGAACCAGCTCGACCGCGCGTTCCACCTCGCCCACGAGGAGGTGCTGCCGCTCGACGCCTTCATCTTCGAGGGCCAGCCCGCCGAAGTGCCCACGGTCTTCCAGGTGTGGGAACGCCGCGAGGAGCAGCGCCCGCTGACCGTGCTGCCCACCAAGCACGCGGATTTCGCGTTCGTGCCGTACGCCCAGCGCCACACCGCGGACTTCGCGATCCAGCGCGTTGGCGTGCACGCCGGCCGGGTGAAGGACCTCGACGCCGAGCACCTCGGTCAGGGGTCCCACCGCTTCGTGCGCGTGATCGACCGCACCCGGGTCGCCGAGGTCCGCGCCGTCTTCGAAGCCATCGACTGGGCCCCGATCAAGGCCTGCGTCGCCGGGAACCCCAGCATCGCGAACGGTGAAATGGTGCAGGCCTACGAGACGGACGTGGTCGATCGCCTGCTCATCGCCTCCGACTGGTTTGCGGGCCTCGCCGAACCGGTGGCCACGCTGGTGGTTGCTCCGATGGACGCCGCCGTCGCCCCCATGACCATCCCGGCGGTGTACGAGCGCATCGCCGACCTGGTCCGCCTGTCGGGGATGGACGCCCAAGGACGCATGGTCGGCGGGGTCGTCTACACCCCGTTCGAGCTGGCCCGCACCATGATCGACCTCGCGCGTCTGCAGCCCCACGAAACGGTGCTGGAACCGTCGTGCGGTCGCGGCTCGCTGGTCTTCGCCATGGTCGACCATTGGCTGGCCCGTGGCCTCTCCCACGAGGAGGTCGCGCGCTACTGCGAGGAAAAGCTGTTCGTCAGCGATCTGGACGGTCAGGCGGTGCAGGACCTCGTGGACCTCTACCGCGCCTACTTCGCCAGCCATGGGGTGACGTCGGAGCTGAACGCCCGCGTCGGGGATGCCCTGTTCGCCGGCTGGTCGGACCGCACGTTCGACGCGACGATCGCGAATCCGCCTTACGTGGGATTGGGCAAGCTGCCGGCGGACTACGCCGCCCGTGTGCGCGCGTCGTTCAGCACGTGCGCCAAGGGGACGGCCGACCTGTATCAAGCGTTCTTCGAGCTGGCGCAACGCCAGTCCACGCGCTCGGTGATCATCGCCCCGAACGCGTGGATGCGGACCACGGCCGGGACCGCGTTGCGGGTCCTGCTGCGCCCGCGCGTGCGGTCGGTGATCGACTTCGAGCACCGCCGCGTCTTCCTCGGTCCGCAGGGGGCCAGCGTCCTCACCGCCATTGTGGTGAGCGGCCCGGCCACCCAGGCGCCCGTGCTGTTCCGCACGGACATGCCGCACGAGAGCACCACCCCGTGGACGGTCGCGTTCCGCCAGAGCGAGGAGGCCATGGGCCCGGCGGCATGGGCGCTCGATCCGGCGATGCCGGGCGATGCGGTGGACCCGGAGGCCACCACGCTGGGCGACCTCGCCGAGGTGCTGGTGGGGGTCAACACCAACGCCAACGAAGCGTACGCGGTCGAGAACTGGACGGTCGACGGGGACGCGGTGCAGGCGTCGAACGTCCACGGTCGCCCGGTGCGCCTGCCGCTGGCCGCCGCCCCGCTGTTCCTGAAGCTCACCAAGGTGAAGACGCTCGCCGACGCGCAGCGGGCCGACCGCCTGCTCTGCCCGTACGACGCGTCGCTCAACGTGCTCCCGGAGCCGGCGATGGAGCCCGAGGTGCTGAACTGGTTCCGTGACCATTGGGACCGTCTGCACGCCCGCGACGGTGGGGACCTGCGCGGCTACGGGGCGTGGTATGCCTATGGGCGCAAGCAAGGGCTCTACACGTTCGACCCGAACGAGCGCCTGCTGCTGGTGCCGTGCATGGCGAAGGGCCCCATGGCCCCGCTGGACGTGACGCCGGAGGATCTGGGCGGGCGCTTCCTCTGGGCGTCGGGCTACGTCGTGCGCGCGAAGAACCCGGCGGACCACCAGCGCGTGAAGGCCCTGCTCGAATCCCCGGACACGTGGCGCTTCCTGCGCCGCCGTGGCAAGCAGTGGACCGGGGGCTTCCGCTCGTTCACGCCCAACCAGCTCCGCCTGGTGCCGGAGGTCGTGACGCCGCGCGTGGTGGCGCCGGTGGCCACCGCCCAGCCGGCGACGGTGTAGGTCGAACAGAAGGGTGGAACGTGGAGGGGTGCCGTGGCACCCCTTTTGTCATGCGACGATGGTCATTCGCTGTGCGGGCGGATCACCACCACCTCCGGGCCCGCTCGACGTGCCAGGACCTTCTGCTGGCTGACCGGCACGTTCGCGGGAAGCCAAAGCACGTCGTCGGCCACGCGGCCGTTGTACTCCAGCTCGTGCATGTGGCCCGTGGTCCGGTCGTAGATGTTGAAGAAGAGCGTGGCGCCGCGCACCTGATGCTGGCTCGGATCGAACCCGAGCACGAACAAGGTGTCCCGGAACGCTTTAGCCAGGTCCTGGTCGCTGATCGTGCCTTTGAGGGTTAGTTTCACGGATCGCTCTCCTGTAATGGTGATCCAATGACCCTACGGGCTCCACCAGGTCTGTCAAGCCGTGCCCCGTGAAGGCCTCGGAGCCGGAGGCTCCTGCGCACGAACCCCGCCTGCGGCCTCCACGGCGTCAGCACTGGTTTTCCCGCCCGGGCCTCCGGCCCCGGGTGCCCGCCGGATAGCAACACTTTTCCGCTGGTGCCCGCGCGAGGCGTCGTGGTTCAATCGTTGCCTGCCTGGCCCCGACGCCCGGCGACACGACCAACGCGAGGACCCGAGCCGTGAGCACCACCCCCACCACCCCACGCCCGCCGATCTGGCAACTCATCCGCGACGCGGTCCAGCCGCTCGGTCGCGAGACCAGCAACGCAGAGATCAAGCAGCTCCTGCTGCGCGACTGGCCCGAGCTGAACCAGGCGACCATCAACGCCCAGATCGCCATTTGCACGGTGAACCGTGCCGGTCGGGTGAGCTACCCGGAGAACAAGAAGGCCCGCCTGGCCAACGGCCGGTATGACTTCCTGTTCGCCACCGACCGGGGCAAGGTGGTGTGGTACGACCCGGACAAGCACGGCCTGTGGGCGATCGAAGACACCCCGGACGGTCTGAAGGTCCGACGCGTGGACGACACCAACGACGGTGTGGCCACCTCGCTGGACCTCGACGCCGCCGAGCCGGTGGACGATGGGTTCGGGGGCGGTGCGTTCGCCCTGGAAAGCCACCTGCGCGACTACCTGGCGCGCAACCCGCCCAGCACCACCGCGCACGGCCCGCTGACGCTGTTCGTCGACGCCGACGGACGGGACGGCGTGGAGTACCAGACCGATTGCGGGCCCGCGGACCTGGTGTTCCTGGACCGCGACGGCAACTTCGTCGTGTTCGAGCTGAAACTGGGCCGGGGCCCGGACGCGGCGCTCGGTCAGGTGCAGCGCTACATGGGCTGGATCGAGCACCACGTGGCCAAGGGCAAGACCGTGTCCGGGGTCATCGTGGCGAACTCGATCTCCGACAAGCTCAAATACGCCGGCAAGGTCGCCCCGCGCGTGCAGCTCATGGAATACCGCCTGAGCGTCGACCTGTCGCCGGTGGCGTTGACGGCATGACCACGGTCGACACGCACCGCTGGGACGACCGCCTGCAGTTCGAGGACGTCCAGTCGGCGCTCAACCGCCCCCGGGTCCGCGCGTTCCTGAACGACGTGGTGCACCCGGCCCTCGCGGCGATCGACGCCGACATCGAGCGCTGGGCCACCACCCAGGAGGGCGGCTGGATGTTCGCCGTCGCCGACGGGGAAGCCCTGTTGCAGGCGACCATCCAGGCGTTCTGCCTCTCCATCCAGTCCCTGTGGGAACGCCAGCTCCGCAACTGGATCAGCGCGTGCATCGTGCCCGGGCCCCAGAGCGTGCGCCAACGCCGGACGGCGCGCGGTGGGACCCTCCCCGAGCTGAGCGATCTGCTGCTCGAACTCCGGGGCATCCCCCTCACCGCCTTCCCCAGCTACGCGGACCTCGACCTCCTCCAACAGGTCGGCAACGCGTGCCGCCACGGGGACGGCCGGTCCGCCATCGCCCTGTTCCGCAGCCACCAGGGGCTGTGGCCCAACTGGACGTCGGACCCGTTCCCCTGGCCCGACGACAACCCGCCCGTCGGGCCACCGCCCCCGCCGTCGTTCGAGCAGGCCGTGCTCCCTCGAGAGCTGCTCGACCGGTTCGCCGCCGCGATCGTCGGGTTCTGGGAGGACGTCGAGTACATCCGCCTGAACAGCATCGGGCGCAAGGACGAACGGATCCTCGCCACCCTGGACGACCTGCGCCGCGCCCGGCAAGCCAGGGTCGTGCCCTAAACGATTCCCGCAATCTCCCGCCCTGTGCCTGGGCCTGCCTGCTAAACTGGGAACTGTATATCCATACAGTATTTTGGCAGACCAGCAGAATGAACCACCCCGTCCCCCTCGCCGAGGACCCGGCCGCTCTTTTCATCGTCGAAGCGCTTTCGCGCGTGCCGGCGGGCTTCCCGAGCCCCGCCCAGGACCACGCCCAGCGCCGCATCGACCTGAACGACGTCCTGGTGCTCAACCCCCTCTCGACCTTCCTGTTCAACGTCGAGGGCGACAGCATGAGCGGGGCCGGGATCTGGGCCGGCGACAAGCTGGTGGTGGACCGGTCCATCGAACCGAAGCACGGCCTGGTCGTGCTCGCCTGCGTGGACGGGGAGTTCACGGTCAAACGCCTGTACCGCCGGGCCGGGGTGGTCAAGCTCGTGGCCGCCAACCCGGCGTACCCGCCGATCGTGTTCTCCGACGCCCAGGAAATGACCGTTTGGGGCGTGGTGACCTGGAACCTGCGCCAGGTGCTCGCCACCAAGGTGCGAACCTGGGCCTGAGCCATGCCGACCTTCGCCCTCGTCGACGGGAACAACTTCTACTGCTCGTGCGAGCGGGTGTTCCGGCCCGCGCTGAACGGCCGCCCGCTCATCGTCCTGTCGAACAACGACGGGTGTGCCGTGGCACGGTCCCAGGAGGCGAAGGACCTGGGGGTCAAGATGGGCGTGCCCTTCTTCCAGATCCGCCACCTGGTGCAGGAGGCCGGCCTGGTGGCCCTGTCGTCCAACTACGCGCTGTACGCCGACATGTCCGCCCGGATGATGGCCATCCTCGGCCAGTTCAGCCCGGTACAGGAGGTCTACTCGATCGACGAGTGCTTCGTGGACCTCTCCGGGATGCAGGGCGTCGCCGGGAGCCTGACGGTCTACGGCCAGATGATGCGCGAGCGCGTCCTGCGGTGGATCGGGATTCCGACCTGCGTGGGCATCGCCCCGTCGAAAACCCTGGCCAAGATGGCCAACCACGTGGCGAAGAAGAACGTCGGGCGCCCATGGGGCGGGGTGTGCGACCTCACCGCCCTGCCGGAGCGCGATCGCGACGAGCTGCTGGGCCGGGTCGAGGTCGGTGAGGTCTGGGGCGTGGGCCGCCGGTTGCGCGAGCGCCTGGCGGCCGACGGGATCGCCACCGCGCTGGACCTCAAACGCACCAGCCCGTCGTTCATCCGGTCCACCGTCTCGGTGGTGCTCGAACGCACGGTGCACGAGCTGAACGGGATCGCGTGCTACGGGTTCGAGGCCGAGGCCCAGCCCCAGAAGCAGATCATCTGCTCGCGCTCGTTCGGGCACCCGGTGCTGCTGCAGGAGGATCTGTCGATCGCCGTGCGCGACTTCGCCGCCACCGCGGCCGAGCGCCTGCGACGCCAGGGGTTGAAGGCGGGCCAGGTCCACGTGTTCATCCAGACCTCGCCGTTTCGCAAGCAGGACAAGCAGTACAGCGCCGCGGTGGTGGTGCCCCTGGCCGTGCCGGTCGCCGACACGCTGCGCCTGGTGGAGGCCGCGCTCGCCGGGCTGGCCAAGCTCTACAAGCCCGGGTTCCGGTACGCCAAGGCGGGGGTGATGCTGCTGGACCTGACGGACCGCGCGGTGGAGCAAGCCGATCTGTTCACCGGGCCCGCCCCACGACGCGAGCGCCTGATGGCCGCGCTGGACGCCGTGAACGACCGATTCGGGCGCGGGACCCTGCGCGTGGGGAACGTCGAGGGCCACCAGGCCTGGCACATGAGCCAAAGCTCGAAGACCCCGAACTACACGACCGAGTGGGAGGGGTTACCCACCGCGCGATGAAAAACCCCACCTGGGCGATGGGGCTGCTGGCTGTCGCCGGTGGTCGCGAGCGATCAGTCTTCTTGTTCCCCATCGAGGCGCGCTCTGGCCTCACGCAGGATGTAGGGGATCTTGCTGTACGGCAGATCCGCCGCAAGGTCGAACGGCGTGAAGAACTTGGGATCGTCGCGCACCCACTGGCCCAAATCCGCCCCCTCGTTCAACAGGTGGACCACGACGTCCGTGTGCCCGTTGGAGACGGCGAGAAGGAACGGGGTCCAGTCCTGGGCGTCTTGCCGTTTCACAAGGGCCGGGTCCATCTTGACGATGCGTTCCACCTCCCCCAGCGCGCCCCGCTCCGCGGCGAGGGTCAACGCGCGGTAACGGAAATCCGGATCTGCGGAAATCTGCCCGTCGATCGTTTTGTTCAGCAGCTCCACCACGTCCGCGTGCCCCTCACGAGCCGCAAGATCGACCGGCAAGGCGTTCACGCTGCTGTCGTCGTATTTCCTGACCGTACCGACCTCGGCCAGCGCGTCAGCGCCGTGGGCGATCAGTTCTTCGACGATGCCCCGATGGCCCACCGACGCCGCGACGTGCAGGGCTTGCTGCCCGTCGCTTTCCGCGAAGGTCACGACGCCGGGGTAGCGCTCGCACGCGGCGCGCACACCGTCCAGGTCCTCGGACCGGATCGCGGCCAGCAGGTCCTTGTAGTTCTGGATTTCCTCCGTGGGCAACGTCGATGCGTTGTTGGCTGCGTCTTCGGTGGTGCTGGTCTCGGTGCTCATCGGGTCTGGTCCTCGTGCTTGTTCTGTGGTCCTGCTGCTGCGCGCAATAGTGTACGACGGTTCGATGAACCGTCGTCGCGAAGCCCAGAAAGTGCCGCGGCGCACGCCCCGTTAGGTGCCCAAGCCGTGCCAGGGCCCAGCCTCAAAGCCTCGCCCGTTGCCGCGCAACTTGGGCCTGACCCGTGCTCGCCTGAGCGTCCTCGGCGGCCCGGGTGAGCATCGCCTCGTCCGCCACCTGGTCCAGGATGCCGCGCTCCTGCTGGGCCCGCAGGACGCCGGCCTTCTCGCCCGCGAGGTCGAGCAGCGCCGGCGTGATGCGCAGCGTGCCGCCCATCACCATGCTGCTGTAGACCGTCTGGACCTCCGGCCCGAACGCCCCGCGCCGGATCGTCCAGATCAGGTCGTCCACGAGCTGCGGCCGGACGCCGGGGTTCTCGGCGATCACGGCCTCGCGTGGGTCGAGGGCGAGCGCGGTCATGGGGTCACCGGCGGCCGAAGCTGACCTGCGAGCGCGCCAGCCAGCCCACCCGCCGTGGGCCGAACTCGGTGACGTTCGAGGGGACCGCGTTGCGGTTGAGCTTGTCCGGGGCCGATGCCTTCCCGGGGCCCTTGCGGTACGCGTCGTTCGCCTCGATGCCGACTTCCAGGGCCTCGCCCAGCAGGTGGCAATGCGCGAGGAACCCGACCACGTGGCTGAGCAGCATCACCGCGAAGAAGTCCAGGATGGTCGACTCCGCCTGCTCCACCGGGGCGGCCGGGGTTTGCGGTGCAGCCCGGGCCGGCGTGGGGTCCTCCACCGCTGCGTTGAGCATGCCCGGCGGGAGGTAGGACGGCTTGCCGAAGGTGACCAACCGTGACACGGGTTGGTTCAGCAAGCCGCGGGTGGGGTGCAGCACGAAATCCTGGGGGGTGGTCGGGTCGCTCAAGGTCTCCTCCGTTGGCGATCGTTGGTGTCCTACTTCCAACGTAGCAGGCCCCCAGGGGAACGCAAGCCGTGCCTGGGCACGGCTTCGCCTGGATCAGATCGCCCCCGCCCCATACCCCGGCCGACGGGGCGCGCGGTCCCGATCGTCCAGGATGGGCCAGTTCCGCATGACGTCGGGGAGGACGAAGCGCCCGGGGGACGTCGGAGCCGGTTTGGCGGGCGCCGGGGGCGCGGAATCCTTCGCGGCATGTTGCGCACGGGTCTTCGGGACGGCATTGCTCGCTGCCACGTTCCCGCGTTGCGGCGCTTGACGCTCCTTCGGCAGACCGCGCGATGCGGCGTAGGTATGGACAGCCGCCCGACTGAAGTAAATGTCGGGGCCACGATGGGGCTTCACCGCGGGCAGACCATCGTTTTTCACGGCTTCGCGGACCTGGGCGGTCGAAACGCCGAGGTGCTTGGCGCACTCGCGGAGCGTCATCCGGTCGTTGAGAAGCGCGTTGAACGTTCCGCCCTTCTTCAGTTCGAGGATGTCCTCCTCGTGATACCACCATCCCTTGCCGCGTCGCCAAACCGCGCCACTGTCACGCGCCCGCGGCAGCCGTCCCTCCGCAGCAAGCCGCGTCACCAGCCCAGCATCGCACCCCAGCAGAGCGGCTGCTTCGATCGTGGTCAGCAGCTTCTTCGTGGCCTGCTCCGGCGGTTTTTCCCTGGTCATCGTGATGGTTCCTCCTGGTTGGTGTTGATCGGGCGCGGGACCTGCGATCGCCGTGCACGTCCAGATCTAGCAGCTTCCGGGTCCCCGTCAACCTAACAAGACGGACCCTGGCACGGCTTGACTTGACACCGGACCGTACCCCCTTAAGCTGTGAGTAACGCACCCGCAGGTGCCCACAACAGGGGGAGGTCCATCGTGTTTTTCTTTTTCTGGTTGCCGCCGATCAAGGTGTTGCCGCGCGAGGAGCGGGTCCGGCGTTTGAAAATCCTCGGTTCCGTCCTGGCCATCGCGGCGGTGTGCGTGGGCGGGGTGGTGGCGCTGAACTCGCTCCTGCCGAAGCCGGCCCCGGCCCCCGTGCCGGTCGTCGTACCGTTTGTGCCTGCACCGACGCCACCGCAGGTGGTACCCCAAGCTCAGCTCGACGCCGAGCGCGCGAAGATCCTCACCGGTGCCGATCAGATGGCCACCGAGGTCGAACGCAAGGCCCCGGGGACCATCCAGGCGCAGCAGGCCCGCAGCCTGGCCGACTTCATCGCCTCGCACTGCGGGAAGCCCGGCGGGTGCCTCAAAAAGTAAGCCGCGATCGCCCCACGCAAAAACGCCCGGTCACATGCCGGGCGTTTTGCTGGGTGGGTGCGGTTCCGTCAGGACCCGTCGCGGTCCGGCGGGATCGACGCCGGGGTGATGCACTGCCGGCGCGAGACCATGTGCCCGTTCACCTCCTGGTTGATCTGCCGGCAATGGGCCAGCGGGGGCTGACCGTTGCGCGAGCGCACTTTGGGGACGTACAGCTCGGGACTGATGTTCGTGGTGTTGATCGGCTGCTCCGCCCAGCTCGACGTGCTGGCCGCCAGGCCCAGCGCGAGCAGCGCAGCAGGGAGAAAACGAGCGTTGAGCATGGGTGGCCTCCGGTCGGTTGTGATCCTGCTGTACGGTAGCCGATCCGCACGCTGAAGACCAGGGCATTGACAGACCTGAACGGCCTGCCATGGTGAAGGTGCGACCCACTGCCGGCGAAGGCCCTCATGACACCCACACTCTTCTCGTTCCGTCCGCTCTTCACGTTCCGTGCCGTGCAAACCACGCTGGGTGGCGGAATCCTCGGTTCGGCCATCGGCGGAACGTTCGGGCACCTCATCCCGTCGATGAACCCGTCGATCGACGATGCGCGGTTCTACGGGATGGTGGCCGGGATGCTCATCATCGTGGCCATGACGGTGACGGTCAAACTCCAACGCTTCATCGTCGAGTGAGCCGTGCCGTGGCACCCCTTCAACACCCGGGCGCCAGCGCCCGCCTCCACCCCGGTGCTCCCGCCCAGGTGGCGGTGATCAGGGTGTGGCGCTCACCTCGTCCTGCGCCAGGCCCGCGGCCTTCCACTGCGCCGGGATCGCTTTCCACTGGTCGGGGTTGAACCGGTAGACCTGCCGGCCCGGGTGCGCCGACGTGCAGATCCGCAGGTCCGGCCGGAGCGTCTGCAGCAGGGGCAGTGCCCGCCTGGCCTGGCCCCCGACCAGCACCACGGTGTGGATCGCCGGGAGCAACGGGAGCAGGTTGCGCAGCTCTTCGATCCCCCGCCGCACCTCCGCCGCCGTGAACTTGATCGACCGGTCCCACCAGGGGATCACGTTCCAGAGCACCGCGCGCTTGCGGGGGATGCCCGCCTCCTGCATGAACCGGAACACGGCCTCGGCCGTGGGGTCGTCGTTGTTACGGGAAATGAAGCCGGAGCCCTGCTTCTTGCCCGTGGGCGAGGTCATGGGCCCGGGCTTTTCGAGCAGGAACAGCATGTCCGCGTGCACGCCCCCGTCCATCGGGTCGAAGTCCTGGAACTCCCACGTCGGGTGCTGCGCCCGCAGGGCCTGGACGTACCGCGCCAGCGGGGCAACGTGGGGCTCCGCGAGCATCGCGCGACGCAGGGCCACGCTCTCGGGATCGCGCAGCGTGCGCGGGGCGTCGTCGAGCAGGGCCACCGTCAGATGCCCTCGGTGTCGCCGTTGACGCCGTTCGTCCCGTTTTGCGCAGCCAAGTCGAGGATCGACGGCAACGGTTTGAACTTCTCCGCATCGTTCTGTTCGGTGCGGAACGGCTCGTCGACCGCGTATCGAAACGACGGGAGGAGGTTGAACCAAACGTTGTTCTGCAAGTACGGCTCGTGGAGCGCGGTGGGCAGGAACGGTGTGGTGCTGTCCTGGAAGCGCCCACCGGGTGTGTCCCAATACTCCTTGGCCCAGGTCATCAACCCGTCCTTGCCGGCGTCCGCCAACACCACCGACCAGCCGCAGTTGCGCAGGAACCGTTCGTAAGCGTCCGCGATCATCAGCACCGGGCCAGGTGGTTGCATGATGCCGCGGCATACCCGCAGCAAGGTGTCGAAATCGAGCCGTGCCTTGCCGGTCTCGATGGCTTCCCAGGCGCTGGCCGGCTTGCCGTAAAAGTCGCCAAACTGCGCCCGGTGGAAGCCGCGCTGCACCCGCAGTTCGCGCAGCAGAACCGTGCAGATGGTGTAGTAGGTGGTGATTTTGGTCTCGTCGATGATCATAGCGCTAGATGGCGGTGGAACGGATGCGCACGATTCTACGGGGATCCAGTGAACATCCCCAGCCCACCACGCCGGGGTACAAAAAACGGCCGCTTACGCGACCGTTTGCCCGTGGAGCACCAGGTGGGCTTACTCGGCGTCGTCGCCGGGGCCCTGCTCGTCCCGCGGGACGAAAATGACCTGCCGCTTCACCCAGCCCTTGTCGAGGAACTCGTCCAGCCACGGACGGTCCGGGCTGAGCAGCTCGCCCCGGCCGGTCGAGCGCCGCCACCAGTCGTAGTTGAGCTTCACCAGCGTGTCGAACGACTTGAGCACCTTGCGTTTGCCGTTCTTGTCGATCGCCACGATGTCGTCGTTCGGCGCGATCTCGAGCGTCATCGCCCCGTTCTTGTAGAAGCCCCTGATCGTGATCTCGCCCGACGCCCCGTCGATGTTGAACGGCACGCCCCGGCGGTTCATCTCCTTGATGAGGGCCGGCATGAAGCGCATGAACCCCTTGTTCTCGTCGTGCGTCGGGGCCAGGGGCTTGCTCAGGTCCACGTCCTCGACCTCGGGGAGCGCTGCCACCTGGGCCTTGCCGCCCTTCGCCGTCCCGGTCTTGCCGAACGTGTCCGGGGTGAACTCCAGCGCCGGCTCCGAACGGTCGGCCGGGTCGTTGAAACGGTCCTCGTCGAGGGCCTCGGGGTTGCTGCCGAACTGCTCCATGGGTCTCTTCCTCCTGTCGGTGTTGAAGGCCCTGCGGGTGCCGGGCCGGTCGGATCAAGCTCTCGTACTTCGGTGCTGATGGCAAGTTTCCACAGCCGATGAAGCCGTGCCCTGGCACGGCCTCACGTCAAACGGTAGCGGCGGATCGGCGGACCTGCATCGGGTGCTCGCGGCGGTAGGCGTCCAGCTCCGCCACCTCGAACAGCCGCCGCCCCCGCGGGTCGATGTACGGATGCAGGCGCCCCCCGCGCACAAGCTGGGACAGCCGCTGACGCGTTACGCCCAGGTGCCCGGCCGCACGGGCAGCGATGATGTAGCCCTCGCGGTGCAGCCGGGCGTCCACGTCGTCGAGGTCACGCGGGTGGAAGTACCGCGCCCGCCGGACCAGCAGCGCCGGTTTCAGCTCGCCCCGGCGCACCAGCGTTCGGACGGTGGCCTGGGAGAGGCCCAGGCGTTCCGCCGCTTCGCGCTCGTCGAGCAGCGTTCCGCTCTCGATGGTGTCGAGCTTGTCCTTGATCGTCTGCAGCCCGGCCCGGTCGACGTAGAGGTAACCGCGCGAGCTGCGGACCCGGCGAACGCCGTACCGCCGGCAAAGCCGGTCCACGGCGTAGAGGCTGCACCCCAGGAACGTCGCGGCCTCGCTGCGCACGAGCATGCCCTGCAACGCGTCGTCCCGGGTCGCCGATGTGCCCTCCGGGGTGGGCTGGGTGGTGCTGGCGAGCGGTCCGATGGTCATGGTCGTAGGGTCTCCCGTGGCGAGTGGCAAAGGCACCGCTCTCGCGGTGCAGGACCCAGTCAAGCAGGTTTTGCAGGCGAGTCAAGTCGCCGAGAAGGCGCTCTGCCCTTCCAGCCGGCGCAGCAGCCGCTTGCTCCGGCGCAGCATGTCCAGCTCGCGCAGGTGCGCGGCCCAGGCCGGGTACTCGTTGAACGTGGTGATGTTGGCCAGCGTCGCCGACGGTTGCGGCGCCACCGGGTCGACCGGTTCCCCGGTGGTCGAGCGCAGGACGTGGATGAACGGCTGGAACGTAACCGGCGAGCCGTTCAAGCTGTGCCAATGCACGTCGTTGTGGCCGCCCAGGCCGAACGGGGCGAGGACCCGCTGCACCTGCTCCACGGTCGGGCCGTCGCTCCACGTGACGTGGATCCCGCACCGCCCGGTGGGGGTCGGCGACGCGTCGATGGTGTGGCGGGGAAAGGTCTCGCGCAGCGCGCGGCGTACGAGCCGCAGGGTGGCGTCCAGATTGATGAGGCGGGTTTTCATGGGGATCTCGCGAGGGGGTGCGAGATCCCAACGTAGCGGGTTTTGCGGGTGCGTCAAGTCGATGGGGCGACGATCACCACTGGATCAGCAAGACCACGTGGCGAATCCGGATGAGATCGTTGTTCGGGCCGCTGTATTCCACCGTGATGCCGCGCCCGGCCAGCTTGGTCAGGCAGGCGTCGAGTTCCTGTCGGTTGGCCATTGCGTGGCCAACGCCCCACCCCACCAGGAGGTTGTTGGCGGCGTTCAACCAGCTCTGCCAGGGCACCGGTGGCGGGTTCATGTGCGCCGCGGTCAGCACGGCCGCCTCGTCGGGGTCGAGTTTCTGCAACGCCGCGTCGAACGTGCCGAACACGTTGAGGATCTGCCCGATGGCCGTGTAGATGTCCTCGCCGTGCGCCGCCAACCCGAAACCGAGGAGCACGTTCATCAACAACAGGCCCCACCGGATCTTGCGCACGTTGCCCATCACGTGCCGCCCGTTCTGCCCGCGGAACGGGTTGTTGACCACCAGCGTGCGCACCTGGTCCCGGTCCAGTTCGATCCGGCCGTGCCGGGACACGTAGGGGCTGGACCTGACCTTGCGCCGAATCTCGTCGGTCAGCCGGCGCGCTGTGCCCTCGTCCGTGAGGTCGTGGAGTTGCCCCAGGTGGATCAGCAGCTCAATGAACGTCTCCGCGTCCTGCCCGTTGTTGTCGACGCGCGGGGCAATGTCCCATTCGAGAGGGCCCCATTCTTGTTCGTACGATCGATTCATCCTGCGCGCTCCGTCGTGGTGTGGTGGTGGGAGTGTGCCAGCGGTCCAGGCCCGCGGGCAAGCTGGTCACGCGGTCGGCGGTCAAGGGGTGATCCCATCACCCCGGGAAAACCGGCCGGAGGCCTGGTCCACCTCCCTCCGGGCCCTGCGCCTTCGGCGTGGGGTCCCGCTGGATGCCCGGGCGTCGAGGGGTGCCCTGGCACTGCCCCGACGATCCAAAACGCATCGCCCCAGGGCGATGCCAGCCCGTCAGGGCTGAGCGGCGTCCCACCGCTCACGCGGCCCGTACAGCCGGAGGATCTCCGCCGCGTCGCCCGGGGCCGCGAGGTCAAAGCAGATCCGGTCCGACTCGCCCTCGACGAGCCGGACCCACGGGTCTACGATGTACCGGCCGTCCACGATCGCGAAATCGTGGCCGCCGGCGATCTGCGCGATCCGTGACGCCGGGTTGTCCTCCTCGTAGAAGCCGAACACCCGGGCCCGCCCGGGGAGCGCTGCCTCGATGTAGCGCGCGTAGTTCGTGCAGACCGTCGCGGACGTGCCGTCCGGGAACACGCTCAGCAGGTCCGGGCACGTGCTGGCCTCGGCCAGCATCGCCCGCCCCTCGTCGAGCGTGTAGCGGGTGCCCTGCGGGTCTTCGAACTGGACGCCGAAACAAGCGTCGGAGCCGAACAGCTCCTCCGCCCGTTGTTCGTTGAAGGTGGCCATGGGTCGGGGGTCCGGGTTAGAGGTTGTTCGCGTTCGTACAGGTGTAGGTGCCGTCGAACTCAAACTCCACCATGTCCCCACCGCACCGGCAGTCACGGGCGAACGCTTCGTAATCCACGTACGTCCGCAACGGGCTTTTTTCCGGGATGTCGCAGAGGTAGCACTCGTCGAAAAGCTCGGTGGCCGCGTCCAACAGCGTGCCCTCCGACAGGCAAACGTCGTCGTACTTGTCGAGGGCCGACGCGAGGTCGTACCCGTTGTTGGTCACCAGAAAGAACAGGGCCGCCTTCTCGCGATCGTCGAGGTCGACCACGGATTCAAACCACGTTTCCAGCGATGCCGGCGTGATGTTCAGGGCGTTGAAAAGCTCCGTGTCCGCGCTGTTGAGGTCCACCGCCTGCAGCTCCACCTCCTCGATGCGCTGGCCCCAGCGGTCGGTCAGACGTGCCATGCGTTCCGTGAACTCTTCAAGGTCCGAAAACCAGAAGCCCGGTTCGTCGGCGTAGGGTTGCGCGAAGTAGTCGCCGGTGGTGGTCATACCTGCAGTCGTTGGAGCCTGGGGTGCGAGGAACTGCGCGGTTTCGTTGTTGCCGTTCGTGCTGGTCGGTTGGTTCGTGGTCATGGCTTGCTCTCCGTTCGGTTGGGTTTGCCTGCTGCCGTCATCGCCTGGACGGGGAACAGGACCGAACGACCACAAGGGCCAGGGGGCTCACCGGATGCCGCACGCTTCGACGACGCCAGGAGGAGAAGACCGGGAGAGGAAGCGCGACGCGAACCCCTTGCCCTGAACGGTGGTCGAATCGGTCCTACACGTCGGTTTAAGGCGACACGGAGCAGCACCAACGAACGGGAACGGGACCACGCACCAACACGCCTCGACCAGCACGGCCGTGGCGAATCACGCCGCGGTGGGTTGCTGCCTCACGGTGTACGGGGTTGCCCGGCCGTGGGCCGCAGGCCTGCCAGGCGGGGTTACCTGCCGTTTCGCCTCCGGCGAGGTGTTGCCCGAAGGGTGCCAGGGCACGCCCCAAAGGAAACGCCCACCGCGAAGGTGGGCGCTGGACAGGCGGCGCATCCGCGCACGGGGACCCTCCCCCGTGCCGGCCTGGATCAGGATCAGGCCGCCTGGCGCTTTGCCTCGCGCAGGACCAGCGCGAAGTCACGGACCAGGTCGTCCATGCGGATGTGCATCGTTTTGAGCAGCGGGCCGTCGTTGGCCATGCGCCCCTGGATGTGGAAGTTGTCCGGCGACACCATGATGCCGGCGTCCATGGCCACGGTTTTCGTGCGGCGCTCGTTGAATCCGCCGATCGTATTGGGCACGTGGTCGAGCCAGACCGTACGGGCGTCCATCAACTTCACCCAGTCGAAGTGCAGGTCTCGGGCCTGCGCCGCCGTTTTCAGGATGTACAGCGCTTCGTCGACGGTGAGGGTGAACTCCCCCGTGATCGGGACGGCGGCGGCCGGGTGATCGCGGTACGTGGGCTGCTGGTAGGTCTTGCTGCTCGGGCTGTTGCGCGTCGTGACGTGGGTGAAGCGGTCCATGGTCATGCTCCAGGTGATGAGGTTGCGAGGTTGGGCTGGCCCGGAAACCGTAGCGTCCGGGCCCGGGGTGATCAGTCGTCGTGGCGGGGGTGACGGTCGGCGTCGAGCAGCACGTAGTCCTGGCCGTAGAAGCGGAAGGCGAACACCTCGCCCCGCTCCACCAGGGTCTGGCCGATCGCGGCGGCGTCGAAGCAAGCGCGGATCTCCTCGGGCACGTGGTCGCGGTACGTGCGCTCGAACACCTGCGCGCCGAACTCGGCCAGCGTCCCGGTGAAGAGCTTCACGCGGCGGTAATCGACGGCGAGGAACGCCGGCCAGAGCGCCACGCCCAGGCGGCGCAAACCGACGAACTGCGCTTTCTGCTCGCGGGACAGGGCACGGTCCGACAGGTCCCGAAACCAGACGTCCAGGGACTGCGTCGTGATGCCCGCGGCGTTGAACAGGGTCTCGTCTTCGCCCCGCCCGCCCACGAAATACAGGTCGTAGGCCGCGCCGGCCCGGGCCAGGCTGCGGTATTCCAGAACCGAGGAGAAATAGAACTCTTTGGCGTCGGTCTCACCCATCGGCACTGCGATCAGGGTGGAACCGACCGGCTCCTCCGCCGGCATGGCGTAAGGGTGTTGCCCGTGGCTGCTGCTCGGGTGAGCCTGGGGTGCGAGGAACCGCGCGGGTTGGCTGGTCGTGGTGGTGATCGAGGTCGTCGTGGTCATGGCTTTCTCCGTCGTGGTGGTTGCTTCCCGTCTTCGCCTGACGGGCTTGCAGGACCGACGGGCCACGGGTCCAGGGACGATGGGAAGCCGCACGCGTCGCGCAGCGAGGAACGGGTGAGCATCGGGCGCCAGCACCCCCTTGACCCAGCAGTGGCCCCCAAGGTCCTAGCCGTCGAGCAAGGCGAACGGGCAGCTCCCCACGACGGGGATGGGCCACGACGACCTGGGGTCGATCGCCACCGGGCGCGCACGTGCGCCCTGCCTGGCCCTTCTGCCCTTCCGGTTCCCGTCGAGGGTGACGGGAGCCGGCCACCCATCGCTCGAGGCGCAGCCGAGCGATCACGACGCCGGCGCCCCCAGTGGAGCGCCGAACCGACCGCCGGGGCCACCGCCCCGGCCCGCGGTCATGGCCGGGACTGCTTGATGATGTCGCGGCACACGCTGCCGCCCATGTCCTCGAACTGCTGCTCGGTCAGGTGCCCTTGGAGCACGTCCACCAGCAGCGCGTAGAGCTGCGCGTAGGCGGCCAACGGTTCGTCCGGTTCCTCCACGGCGTCGCCGTTCGCGTCCACCACCAGGGCCGTCTCGCCCGGGAGCGCCCCGCCCGCGATGTCGAGGCGGTGACCGCGTGCCGTGACGGCGCTCAGGATCGTGTTGATCTCGGTGCGCAGGTCGCGCGAGCCGTCCAGCGACAGGCCCAGGCTCCGGGCGTCCCCGCCCCGCTTCATCGCTTCGCGTTTGAGCTGGAGGATGGTGGCCTCGGCGCGCGCCAGCTCCTCGGGCATGCCCTTGTAATCCCCGTCGACGATGCTGTTCTCCATCGCCGTCCACTCGTCGCACTGCGGGCAGAGGTGGGACATGCCCTGGTTGGTGTGGCGCGTGCGCCGGCCGCAGATGCCGCACGTGAACACGCCACCGATCATCCCGCGCCGTTGAAAGGTCGATTTCGCCATGGCTCAGGCCTCCACAAGGTTGGCCGGGACGTCGACCGTTTCGCCCAACTTGCTGCGCACCAGGCAGCGCAGCCCAGCGACCAGCGGGGTCGGGCCCAGGGCGCGGTAACCGTGGCGCAGGATCGGCGCGTCGTCGAGGTTGACGATGCGGTTGGCCTCCCAGCGCTTGGCGTCGTTGGCGTACACCCGCTTGCCGTTGCGGAAGTAGCCGACGCCGTGCGTTTCGAGGATCGGGCCGCCCAGCGCCCAGTCGCTGGAAAATGGTCCGGTGGTGAACGGTGCGTTGATGGCCTTGGCCACCGCCCAGTCGAGGGCCGGGCCGATCAGATCGCCCGTGCTGATGGTGATGAGGTTCATGGTGTTCCTGGTGTCGTGTCGGGTGGGGAGCCCCGGAAACCGTAGCGTCCGGGGCGTGGGTCGGCTTAATACTCGTTGGTGACCATCAAAATCCAGCAGGGGCCGCGCGAGGTCTCGCCCCAGACCGCGTACAACTTGATCCCCTTCGGCAGCGGGAACGTGTGGGCGGTGTAGTGCTGGGTGTAGAGCGTCGTGCCGTTGCCGTCGGTGATCAGCAGATCAGCGGTACCGTCCTCCTTCGGGTGAAGCTCAACGGTCATGAAACCGTCGTCGTAGTTCTGCCCCGGCACCTTCTGGGTGACCCAGGCCATGGCGTCCGTAACGAGCCAGGCGCACTCTGCGTTTTCAATCAGGAACTGCACGCCGTCGGTGTACACCGCGTTGCGGAACATCGCGCCGAGGGAGAAATAGTTCTCCGTGCCGGTGTAGTGGCCCAGGCCGTTGATGATGTCTTGCGCGTCCATGGTCTTGCTCTCCTTCGTGGTGGTATTGGTGGTGCTATCTGCTCGGTGGTGAGCCTCGGGGGTGCGGGGGAACGCCGCGGTGTGGCTTTTGGTGGTGCGTTCGACGCCGTGGACCATTTCCCTGCCCTCCCCGTTGGGTTTCGTTTCACTGCTCACTGGAGCCGCCTCGTCGTGAGGAGAGCGAGACCCGCCCCGGGGGGCCAGGCCGTTGCCGGATGCCGCATGCGCGGACCGAAGGGACGGGAACGGGAGAGGACAACGAGCGCAGCGGTGCCTTGCCCCCATCCGGGGCGTGGTTGAGCTACACGTCGAGGAAGTGGGCGGGCCACCCAGCGGTGAATCGAAAACGGGGATGCGGGAAGCACGGCGTCACGGTTGAACGCACCACCCCGCGGCCGGCGCCGCGGTGCCCTGGACGTGTGGGGTCAGGGGTCGAGCTGCGCTGCAGGTGCGCAGCCCGTCGTCGGGGATCGCGGGTGGTCGCGAGCGCCGTACAGCAAAACGCCCACCGGGTGGTGGGCGTTCGATCGTCATTCGAGGCGGACCGTGGGTTTGAACTTCCGGGCCAGCATCAGCCCCGCGAACGGCTTACGGGCGAGCCATGCGAAGACCGCCGCAAGGATCCAGAGGATCGGGAGCCCGCCGGCGGCCACGGCCATCCAGAGGGCGCTCACCACGCTGATGCCCAGCATGAGCTTCAACGCGCCGGTGTCGTTGCGGACCGAACCGTCCGGGAACCGGGCGCCGATCACCACCGGGCACCCACGGATCCGCACGGTGCCCAGCTCGACCTCCTCACCCAGGCTGTCCTCGATGAACGTGCCGAGGTACGCGCTGTAGCTCAGGTTGGCGATCTCGCGGTCGCCGATCCTGGCGACGGACACGGTCGTCGCACCGCGCCCGTTCTGCACGCCCTGTCCGAGGGAATGCAGCGTGCCGCGGTAAATCTTGGTGATGCTCATCGGGTCTCCTCCAGGTGGTTGCCGGCGTGCGGCGATCAGCCCAACCTAGCAGGCGTTGCACCGTTGGCAAGCGGTCGAGCCTGCTTTTTTAGCCGTGCCAAGGCACGGCCCCATGCACGCGTTGGGACGGATCAGTGATCGGCGCAGGATTGCCGAAGGTTCCACACCCCATCCCAGCCCGGCGAGTATTTCATGCCGAAGTTCAGGTTCGGATTGGACGGGCGACGATCCGTGTCCGGACGAACCTTGAAGCCCAGCAGGAGCGCGGCGATGATCCCCTCGCCGTTGGTGACGTAGCTTTGCCCCAAGCCCGTGCGCTCGTGGAAATACTCGACCATGTGCTTCATGCCGTAGCTGCCCACGGGCTTGCCGTTGGACGGGTCCGCGTGCAGTTCCAGGAACTGCAGGCACGCCCGAATCCCGGAGAGCGCGTCCCGCAGCTCGTCCGGGTGGCCCTTGTAGGTCGGGTAGTCGTCGGACGGTCCGCCGAAGGTCTCGCCGCTGCTCATGCCGTTGGCGCAGATCGACGGGTACGCCCGAAGGATCGGTCGGATCGCGTTCACCAGATCCTGCTCCGGCAGGTCGTGCAACGTGGCGAGCTGGACCTTGCGCTGGTTCTTCTTGGCCTGGGCCCCCGTCGCCACGTGGACGATGGGCCCATCGGTAAAGGACGACACCGCCGTGGGGAGGTCCTTGAACGCCGGATTCGCCCGGATGGTCGCCCAGAGGGCCTGCGCGACCCGCGGATCCGCGCCAAACTGGATGTGGCGCGCGTCGAAGCGTTTCTGGCAGTACCGAGCGAAGGCGTGCGTCAGCTTGCGGGTCGGGGTCGCCGATCGCAGGTCCATGACCAGGCTGTTTTCAAACATAAAGTCCTTCGCTGCGGCGTTGAGCCCGGCGTGCGATTGGGTCGGCGTGGTCATGGGTCCTCGTGACGGGTTGGTAAGGGATCGCACGGCGAACCGTGCCTCCGACCAACCTAATGGCCTTTGGGCCGCCGTCAACCCCGGTCGGTGGGGCCGTGCCCTGGCACGCACGCAAACCCGGGAAAAGTCCGCCCAACCCCGGTCCCTCCGGGCCAGGGCCTTCGGCAAAAAGTTGCGCCAACCCCGCAAGATGTTGCGCAGACTCCGCAACTTTTTGCGCGAAACCGGCAACTTTTTGCGGTACGACGAAGCGCCCACCAAGGTGAGCGCTTCACGGTGGCCGCACGGGCCGCCGGCTCAGTGCATCGTGATGCCGCCCGTGCCGGCCGCCCGGCGTTCGGCGATCGCCTCGGCGATGGGGCTGCACTCGAAGCCGGCACGGACCACCTGCTCCACCTCCGCCAGGTCTTCGGTCGTGTCCCATGCCCGGCCCATGACGAGCAGCGCCATCTTCTCGATCTCGGGCAGCTCCACCAACGCAGCGCCGTAGCGCTCGTTGATCCGCGCACCGTCCAGGTTCGCCGACCGCAGAAACGCGTTGATGCCCGGCTCGCCGATCTCGTGCAGGTGGACGCAAAGCGCGCTGATCTCCAGCAGCGAGAAGGTCTCGCCCACCGGCGTGTTCATGCGCAGGCCCCGCTCCTCGCGCTCGCTGATCACGACCAGGATCCTGGCCATGGTCAACAGGTCGGCCGCCGTCGACTCCTCGCGGACCTGCTGCTGCGCCTCGGCACCCTGGACCCCGATGACGGAAAACCGATCCTCCATCGGTACGCCCATCATCACCAGGCACCCCAGGGGCACCGGGTCCGAGCAGGCCACCATCAGGCGGGTGACGTCGTAGGCGTCGAGCTTGGCGCCCAGAAGGTCGGCCACGATCCGTTCGCGCTCGGGCGACGGGTGGTCAACGGGGGACGGCTGAACATCGGGCTGCGGCATGGTGGTACCTCCTGGATGGGAACGGGTGAATGGCCATGAAAAAAGCCCGCCCGGTGGTCGCCAGGCAGGCTTCGTGAACGTCGGGCGACCGGCCTTACTTCGGCCAGACGCTGTGCTTGCACTCCGGGTAGTTGTTGCACCCGTGGAAGGTCTGCCCGGCCTTCGGACCGTTCTTCACCGTCCGGGGGACCAAGTAGCCCTTCTTGCACTTCGGGCACTTCTTCGCGCCGTCCGGGGCCGGCCGCGGGGTGGACGATCCGGTGTACGGCTTGCGCGCCGGCATCGCGTCGGGCGGGATGGTCGGCAGGGTCGAGACGCGCGCCGCGGCCACCAGCTCGCCGATGGCCTCCTCCTGCTTGGCCATGAACGCGTGCAGCGGAATCTGCTTCTTCGCGATCGCGTCGAGCAGGGCCTCCCACCGGGCGGTCATGCCCGGGTCGGTGAGCTTGGCCGGCAACGCGTCCACCAGGATCTTGCCGACCACGGTGGCCACGAGCTGCTTGCCCTTCACGTCCACGAAGCCGCGCTTGATGATCGTTTCGATGATCCCGGCGCGGGTCGCCGACCGGCCGATGCCGTCCAGGGCCTTGAGCTTCTTGCGCTCCACCGGGTCCGTCACGGTCCGGTGGACGTGCTTCATCGCCGTCAGCAGCGAGCCCTCGGTGTAGCGCGGCGGGGGCGTGGTGCGCTTCGCGTCCACCTTCACCGCCAGGCGATTCACCGGGCCCTGCTCGGTCAGCACCGGCAGGGTCGGGGTGGCGTCCTTCGCCTTCTTCGCGTCGGTGGCCTGGGCCTCGCCCTGGAACACCACGCGCCAGCCCGGGTCCTTCACCACGCGACCGCTGGCCGCGAAACGCTCGCCCGCGATCGACACCTCGACCTTGGCCTTGTCCACCTGGCAGTTCGGGTAGAGCTGGGCCAGGTAGCGCTGCGCGATCATCTCGTACGTGCGGCGCTTGATCTCGGTCATCGTCGACCAGTCCGGGGCCTGGCGCGTCGGGATCAGCGCGTGGTGCTCGGTCACCTTGCTGTCGTTCCACACCCGCGAGCGGATCGTCACGTTGGCGTTGGCCGCCAGGGTGGCCAGGTGCGGGGCGCCCCGCGCGATCGCGTCCAGCACGTCCGGGGCTTCCGCGTGCTGCGAGACGGGCAGGTACGGGCAGTCCGAGCGCGGGTAGGTGGTCTGGCCCGCGAGGTACAGCTCCTGGCAGACGTCGAGCACCTCCTTGGCCGAGTAGCCGTACTTCCCGTTCAGCGCGGTCTGCAGACCGGTCAGCTCGAACGGCAGCGGGGGCTGCTCCTCCGCCGGCTTGTTCACGTAGCGCGTGACGGTGCCCTGGCCGGCGGCCTGCACCTTCGCCGCGATTTGTTCCGCCACCGCCTTGTTGACGATGCGGTTCTGCTCGTCCAGCCAGGCCGGGCGCTGACCGGCGACGGTGCCGCCCTCGCTCTCGATCTCGTCGCCCTCCTCGTCCTCGTCGGCCTCGCCCTTCGCGTCGACGTCCGCCTGCTTCTCCGCGGATTCGAGCGAGAGGCCCGGCGGGAGCCAGCGCGACCAGAACGGCAACGCCGGCTGGCCCGGGTCGGCGAACTGCGCCTCGACGGTCCAGAAGTCCTTCGGGACGAACCCGTCGATCTCGCGGTCGCGCTTGACCACCAGGGCGAGCGTGGGCGATTGCACGCGCCCGACCGACAGCACGCCGGGGTAGTTCTGCTTCTTCGCCAGGATGGTGTAGGCCCGGGACATGTTCATGCCCACCAGCCAGTCGGCGCGCTGCCGGCCCAGGCCCGCCTCGTAGAGCGGACGGAAGGTGGCGTTGTCCTCGAGCGAGGCGATCGCCTTCTTGACGCTGGTCGGGTCCATCGCGCTCAGGTGGATCCGCGCCACGGGCTTGGTGTTGCCGAAGTGCAGCAGCACCTCGTCGACCAGGAGCTGGCCCTCGCGGTCGGCGTCCCCGCCGTTCACGATCGAG
The DNA here is from genome assembly GCF_902832985.1 of Burkholderia sp. BCC0097. NCBI lineage: Bacteria > Pseudomonadati > Pseudomonadota > Betaproteobacteria > Burkholderiales > Burkholderiaceae > Burkholderia > Burkholderia sp. BCC0097. The sequence goes on along the minus strand of NZ_CADFDM010000005.1, from coordinate 170,424 downwards.
GTGCACTTTTTCAGCAGCGTCTCGATGATCTTGACCTGGTCTTTCTTGTCCTCCGAGACCTTGAGCTTCCAGTCCTTCGGAATGATCGGCAGGTCCTCGAACGCCCAGGGGAACTTGCCCCAGCGCTCGTCGTAGTCGCCCGGCTGCACCTGCTCCATCACGTGGCCGGCCAGCCAGGACACGTAGCCGTCGCCGGTCTCGTAGTAGCCCTCGTGCCGCGTGTGCGGCTTTGGCAGATGGGGGATCACGGCCTTGGCCATGGACGGTTTCTCGAAGATCCAAAGACGCACGGCGGGCCTCCTGCAATCTGTGCCATGGCACGGGTACTCGTACCTAGCAGATCCCAGATGCTTGTCAAACCAGGGGGGTCAGGGTGTTGCGGGAGGGGTCGGTACGGACGCGCGGGTGCCGGGGGAAACCGCCTGCGGCAGGAAGGGGCGATCCCGCTTCGCGCGGTGGGCCCGGGGCGGTGGGTGCACCTGGATTCATGGTGCTGCGGGTCACCGCCCGGAAGGCCCGGACAGGAGGTCGGCGACCTTTTTTGTAACAGTCGGGGAAATCGGTGTCTGTTTTGGTCGGTTTTTCACTATATGTAGGGCCACGCCGCGATCGTGCGGGTGGCCAACGTTCGAGGAGAACCCGATGACCACCACCCAGCTCGACCACGACACGACCACCGCCGCCATCGCCCAGGGCCTGCTCGCCTGGCTGATGACACGCGACCAGCAGACCGGGACCCTGCGCCAGCTCTGCGCCCGGGATGCCCGCCACGCCGCCCTGTGGACGTCCCTGCCCCACGGCTGGCGACGCAAGGTCGGGCGAGCGTTCAACCGCCTCGTGCGCGAGGGCCAGGGGTCCACCGCCGCGCAGCAGGTCTGGTGCACCAACCTGCCGGCCGGACGCCCGCACGTGCACGCGCGGTACCGGGTGGCGACGTCCAGGGGGTGACCATGGAAAACGGCCCCGAGGGGCCGTTGATCAGAGGGCGACGTGGGCGCGCTGCCGTGCTGCAGCCTTCTCTGCGGGGGAGCGCCGGTCGCGTTCATCGAAGGGGTCGGCGCCAACGGGCCCGAACGGCGTGTTGTCCTCGCGTCGCGTCGGGCGCGTCCCAACCGGGTTCCCACGCCGTGTCGGGTGCCCGTTGACCGTGACCGGCACGGCTTCCGCCTCCGCGGCCTTCTTCGCCGGTCCGATCATCATCGAACGGCTGACCTTGACGACGTGGAGCCGGTCACCCTTGGTGATCGTCGTGCCCTCACCGAACAGAGGGCGAATCGTCCGTTCCTCGCCCTTCTCGTTGGTGATGGTCTTGGTCTCCATCAGCTCCTTGACGGCCTCCCGGAGCTTCGCCCGGAACTTGAACAGCGGCAGGTACGACGAGCCGCTCAGCTCCTGCAGCTCGCCGACCGAGTAATCCTTCTTGCCGTCGTGGGTCGAGTAGAACCCGTGCAGCCACTTCGCCAGGTAGCTGTTCAAGTGGGCCATCCGCACCACATCGATTTCGGTGGCGTCGGCCTCAAACAACGGGGCCATCCCCTTGTCGATGCGAATCCAGTAGACCGGGTTGTTCGAGTCGGTGTCGTCGTTGTCGTAGTTCGCCAGAAAGCGCTGGCGCTTGATGCCAACCCCGTCGACCGTGATCTTGATGTAGCCCTTGTAGAGGCGCATCAGCGCTTGCCGAAACAGGAGCGTGTTCTTTCCGCTGCGGGACTTCCAGAGATAACGGTTGCATTCGCTGAGCGAGATGGGCACGTAGGCGCCCATGTCACCCGCGTTTCGCGCGATGGCGAAGCACACCAGGAGGACCATCAGATCGTCGGCGTTGAGCGCCTCGTCCCCGTCGTACTCGATCCGGTAGTGCGCGGTCTCCGCGATGAGGAAACGCCCGTCCGTCGTGCTCGATTGGCGCGGGAAAATCTTCGCCGCGGCCATCCGTTCCCTCTGGGCCCCGAACAAGGCGAAACGCAACAGCGCGTTGGGTGTGAACGGCGACGGCCAGGCCACCGTTTCTTCGCCGCCCGTCGTGACATGCTTGCCCTGGCGAGGCTCGATAGTGGCCTTGGCCCGCTGCATGTCGACGATCACCGGTGCGGTTTCCTGCTCAGCGGCCGTAACCGGTTGGCGCTCTTGTGCTGCGTAACGGAACGGGAACGGGCGACGGGTCATTGCGCCCCCCCGTTCACCGTCACCGGAAATCCGACCACCACACTGGAAGGGTCCCGCATCCAGGCGGCCAGCAACGTCCGGAACACGTCGGTCCGCGTGGTCGAGCGCTCCGCCGCCATGTGGTCGAGCTGCGCGAGGACGGCCGACTCGAGTCGCATGTTGAACTGCTCCATCTGCTTCTTCGAGGTTTTCGAGGGGGACGCCATCCTGGACTCCGGTAAACGAAAAACGCCCCTCGGGGTTTAGTCCGAGAGGCGTCGGTCATGGCCCGCCGTGGCAGGCCCATCGTGAACGTTGCGCGCGATCGTCAGCGCTCAGATCCAGTAAAACTCCAGGCCTCATACCTGTCAAGGCTTGCCTATGAAAATCTTTACCGCTGATGGCTTTGCATGAGGCGCCATGGGGGCGAACCCGATCGGATGAGGGGGCGAACCGAATGGGATGGGGGGCGAACCCAATCGGATGCAGGGGCGAACCGAATGGGATGAAGGGGCGAACCCAATCGGATGCGCACACCCCTGAAAGCCTTGCTGGACGGGCGTTCCAGCCTGCCTTAAGCTCTTAAGCTATTAAGCAGGGGTGCGTCCTCCGGACGCGCACCCCCTGCTTGATAGCTAACAGCAATACTCTAGAGAAAACCTGTGCAGGGGTTCCTGGGTGAACCCGCCTTCGGGGCGGTTCACCCGAACCCCACGAGACGAAGAACACAACGTTTTGCCACCACCTCCGGTGCAAGGTTCAACCGATCCCCTCCGGGAACGTCAAAACCTTGGGGGCCTATCGGCCCGGGCACTCAACCCCGGAACCCCCGCGCCCCGAAACCCTGCCTGCGGCACGAAGCGGGGCCATCCTCCATGGGGGCGAACCCAATGGGATGCCGGGCGTAAATCACCGTGCCCTGGCACGGCTCTACCCCCATGAATCCAGGTGCAGTCGGGAGGGGGTGAACTGTACCGGATGTTTCCCGCGCCGATGCCCGACCACCGCCCCGGCCCACCGCGCGAAGCGGGGCCATCCTCCATGGGGGGCGAACCCAATGGGATGCCGGGCGCGGATCACCGTGCCCTGGCACGCCTTCCTCCATGAATCCGGGTGCAGTCGGGAGGGGGTGAACTGTACCGGATGTTTCCCGTGCCGATGCCCGACCACCGCCCCCGGCCCACCGCGCGAAGCGGGATCGCCCCTTCCTGCCGGAGGCGGTTTTCACGCGCCCGAGCCAGCCCGTGATGCCCCGCGTCGCCCTCCCGTCCTGCCCTCCACCGCCACACTACGCCCTCCTCGAAACCCCATTCGTACGAGCATTTCCTCCTGTAGAACGCCGCCCCTAAAGAATCCCTTCAAGCTCGCCAAGTATCTGCCGTACGGTTGTTGACAGGCCTCCTTGACCTGCTAGGTACAGGCAGGGGGAGGTCCAACGCCACGCAGTCCAACACGTGCCCTGGCACATGCCATGACATCTCCTGCCGACACCGTTTCGTCGGTCATCAACGAGAGGAGACCTCATGCTGCTGCCGCACCTTCGACCCACGTCCCGATCCGACGCCCCGCTGCGCACCCGGCAGGCGGCCCTCGCCCTGGCCGCGGCCTCGGTGGTGACCGCGCTCATGCTCGTGCCCGCGCCGTCGGCGTTCGCCCAGGTGACGCAGGGCACGAGCGCGACGGCCGCCCAGACGCAGGACGTGGCCGTCGGGAACTCCGCCACCGCCAACGGTGCGGGGACTGGGGTCGGTGCGGTCGCGCTCGGGGACAACACCCTCGCCTCGGGCGGCGGTGCCATCGCCGAGGGCGAAAACGCCCAGGCCGTGGCCAACGGTGGTATCGCGATCGGTCCGAACTCGATCGTGTCCGGCGCCTCCGGTTCCCCGGCTCTGTACGGCATCGCCATCGGGTCCGGCGCTGAGGATTTCGCCGCTTACGCCGGCGCGCTGGGGATGGGCGCCGTCGTGTCGAGCGGTGCCAACTACGGTTTTGCGATCGGGACGGGCGCCCACGTGACCGGGAACGGGGGTACCGCCTTCGGTGCTTCGACCTTCGCCGCCGCGGCGTCCCTCGCCGCTGGGCAAGCCGCCTCCGCCACCGGGACCACCGCCAACGCGTTGGGGGAGCAAGCCGCCGCGACCGGGAACTCGACCGTGGCCTTGGGCGGGTACAGCTCCGCCGGGGTCCAGGGCGATACCGCCTTGGGCGACCACGCCGTGGCCGGCGGTACGTCGGTGGGCGGTGCGACCGCCGTGGGGTCCGGGGCGCTCGCTTTCTCCGACCAGTCCACGGTGCTGGGTGGAGGTGCCATCGTGACCTCGGGCGCGACCGGATCGCTGGCCGCGGCGAACGGTGCGGAAGTGCTCTCCGCCACCAACGCCGTCGCCGTCGGTCGTAACGCCACCGTCCAGACCGGTGCCAACGGTGCCGTCGCCCTGGGGCCCAACACGCAGATCGCCGCCGGCGCCTCGAACGGTTTTGCGGGCGGTTCCGGTGCCCAGGTGACCGGTGTGGGTGGCGTTGCGCTGGGTCCGTCCAGCCTCGCCACCTCGAACGCCGTAGCCCTCGGGGGTGCCAGCGCCACCGGGCTCGACTCCATCGGGGCAGGCCTGAACACCGTCGTCGGTGGGGGTGCCGCCATCGGCATCGGGCTGTCGACGAAAAGCACGCTGCAGAACGACCTGGCGATCGGGAACGCCGCCTCCGCCACCGGTGTCACCGCCGGGGGCGCCATCGCGGTGGGGACGTACACCAGCGCGTTTTCGGACCTGTCGGTGGCCCTCGGCCCGCAAGCCGTCGTCACGGCCAACGCGAACGCGAGCCTTGCCGTAGGGTACGGCGCGCTCGTCTCCTCGGCCGCCGGTGCGATCGCGTTGGGGTATGAGGACACCGTCGGATCGGGTGCGAACAACGCCATCGTCATCGGGAGCAACGCCAGCGCCTCGGCCAACGCTTCGGGCGGGATCGCCATCGGCGCGGGGTCGAAGGTCTCCACGTCCGGGTCGATCGTCATGGGGACCAGCAGCTCCGACGATGGCCGCGCGGGCACATTCTCCGTGGGGAACACGACCAGCGGGATCACCCGCCAGGTGATCGACGTCGCCGCCGGCGTGTCCGGTACCGACGCGGTCAACGTGAACCAGTTGTCCGAGGTGGTCTCGGCCCTCGGGACCGGGTCGGTTTCCAACGGCGTCGTCACCGGTGTGCAGTTCAGCATCCCGGTGAGCGGCGGGACCACCCAGAACTTCTCGACCGTCCAGGGCGCGCTGAGCAGCCTGGGGGCCAGCATCGCCTCCGTGCAGTCGAGCGCGCTCACCACGTCGACCCTGAGCGCGTCGCTGGCCACCATGTCCTCGTCGCTCACGTCCAGCTTGCAAAGCTACGCGGACAACGCTGCAGCCACCGCCCAGGCGAACGCCGTGGCCTCGGCCACCACCATCGCGCAAAGCGCTGCTTCCGCCGCCGCGGGGTCTGCGCTCACCGCCGCCGTGACGTCCGCGTCCACCATGATTTCGAACGGTGGGTACGTCACCTCGAGCTACGTCGCCAACGCCGTGTCCGGTGGGGTGACCGAGGCCGTGTCGAGCGCTGCCACCCTGGTCAACAACGCGTCCTCGACGCTGCAAAACCAGGTGACCAGCAACGCCGGCGCGATCGCGAGCACCAGCAGCTCGCTGGCCGGTCAGATCAGCGCGGGCAACGCCAGCACGCTGGCCCAGGCCCAAGCCGCCACCAACGCCGCGTCGACCACGCTGCAAAACCAGATCAACGCCAACGGCTCGGCGATCGCCAGCAACACCACCGCGATCAGCAGCGTGTCGAACACGGTCACCTCGGGCGGGTACGTCACCAGCACCACCGTGGCGTCGATGGTGTCCTCCGGGGTCGCCAGCGCGAACGCCTACACCGACGCCGCGTCGTCGGGGCTGCAGGCCCAGGTCGCCAGCAACAGCGCCGCGATCTCGGGGAACACCGCCGCCATCGCCACCACGTCGGGCAACCTGACGTCGGCCCTGGCCGCCACCTCCACCGGTCTGCAAAACCAGATCAACACGAACAGCGCGGCCACGGCGGCCAACGGTTCCTCCATCGCCGCCAACACCAGCGCGATCGCCTCGAACACCCAGGCCATCGCGTCGAACACCCAAGCCATCGGCTCGGTGTCGAACACCGTCACCTCGGGTGGGTTCGTGACCAGCGGCGCCGTCCAGCAGATGGTGAACGACGGGAACAGCGCGACCCTGGCCGCGGCCAACAGCGCTGCTGCCGTCCTGGTGTCCAGCGGTGCCGCCGCCACCTCGTCCTACGTGTCGACGGTGTCCTCGGGCCTGCAAAGCCAGATCGACGCGAACAGCTCGGGCGTGGCCAGCAACACCGCCGCGACCAGCGCGCTGTCCTCCAGCCTGAGCGCCACCAGCTCGACCTTGGCCAACCAGATCACGTCGGGCGGGTCCGCCACGCTCGCGGCGGCCACCAACGCCGCAACCAGCGCCGTGAACGCCGCCTCCACCACGCTGGCGTCCTCGATCGGCCAGACCAGCGCCGCGCTCTCCGGGCAGATCGTCGCCGGTGGGTCCGCCACGCTGGCCGCAGCCAACGGATACACCGACACCGTGGTGTCCGGGGGCGTGGCCACGGCGATCAGCTCGGCCGGCCAGATGGTGGCCAGCGCCAGCGCCGCCGGGTCCGCCTACACCAACACCGTGGTGTCCGGTGGGGTCACCAGCGCGATCAGCGCGGCCGGCCAGATGGTGGCCAGCGCCAGCGCTGCCAACTCGGCGTACACGAACTCCGCGGTCGCCGCCGGGGTGACGTCCGCCGTGACCATCGCCGGGTCGAACACCTCCGGCCAGATCGCCTCCGCCGGGACGGTAAACTCCGCCGCCCTGGACAGCGCGATCAGCGGTGGGGTCACCTCCGCGATCACCGCCACCAGCGCGATGGTGAACGCCACGTCGAGCACGCTGGCCGGCCAGATCCAGGCCACCAGCACCACGCTCGCCCAGCAGGTCACCTCCTCCGCCGCGGCGACGCTGGAGAAGAGCCAGGCCTACACCCAGCAGGTGGCGTCCGGCACGCTGAACGCCGCCGAAGGGTACGCCGACACCGTGGGCAAGAACGCGATCTCGGTGAGCGAAGCCTACGCGCAGCAGCAGGCCCAACAGGCCCAGCAGCAGGCGGTGAGCCAGGCCAACGCCTACACCGACCAGCAGGTGGGCCAGGTCAATCAGAAGCTGAACATCATGCAGCAGGACCTGAGCAAGATGCAGACGCAGATGAACGCCGGCGTCGCGGTCGCCCTGGCGGCCACCGGCCTGATGCCCGACCCGGACCGGAGCCACTCGTTCTCGCTCTCGGTGGCGGGCTCGACGTACCACGGGGAGACCGGGTACGCGGTCGGCGCGTTCCAGCGCTACGGCAACGTGACGCTGAACGTGCGCGTCGCCGGTAGCCCCCACGCCGGTGTCGGTGCGGTGGTCGGCGGGACGATCGGCTGGTGATGCAAAACGGGGCGACCGCTCGCCCCGTTGTTCGTCCAGCACCTCCCCTTGAGCCCGGCCGGCCCGAGCCTTACCGGGCGTTGCGTACCCGGGCCCCGATGCCCTCGGTCATGGTGGCCACGCGCAGGAGGATCGGGCCGCCGTCGTCCGGGACGATCAGCGCGGACCCACCGTCGCCCAGCACCGCGTCGAGCTTCGTGTTCACGAACGCCACCGCGTCGTAGCACCCGTTCGAGAGCGCGCCCAACGCCGGCAGGCCCGCCTGCCCCGCTTCGCCCGGAATCCGGTCGCACACCGCCGTCGCGTCCTGGCGTACGGCCGCCAGGGACGTCGGAAGGGTGAAGCCGGTGCTGCCGTTGGCGTCACCGCCCCCGGTCAGCGCGCAGATCCCGATCGTGGTGGCCAGGGCCATGGGTTTGAACAGCCGCATCGCAGGTCTCCTCCTCGTTTCCGGCCTCTCAACGTGGACCGATGCCCGAGACCTAGCAGGTCGTGCAGGTCCGTCAAGCGGTCGAGTGGTGCCAGGGCACGGGCTTGACTTCGCTGCGGAACCCGCTAGGTTGTCCCGGACGATCGCCAACCCAACCGGACCACCAGGAGGAGCCTGTGAGCGCCATCGACCTCATCGCCATCGTGATCGGCGCCCTGATCGCCGTGTCCTTCCTGTTCCTCGCCTGGGTCTGGACCATGACCGCGATCGTCGGTCTGGTTCGCACCCTGCTGCGCGCGCCGTTCAGCCGCGAGGCCCGGGCCGACCTGGCCACGGGACAGTTCCTGCGCCACCCGTTCTTCATCTTCGGGCCGCGTGCGCCGACCCCCAAGATGGAGGCCCTGGCCCGCAAGGTCGCCCAGGAACGCGGCGTGACGCTGCCGCTGACCACCCTGGGCTCGTTTTACCGGACCCGCCGATTCCTGAACCAGCACTCCCGGGATTGGCTCCCGCCGCGCGGGTGGTGATGCCCCGGCTGTCAACGAAAAAGCGGCCCCACCAGGGGGCCGTCCAACATCACACCGCGCGGTCCGAGGGCCAGCGTGCGCGGTACGGTGCTACACCTTCGAAGCCACCATCTTAAGCCATGCCCTGGCACCCCTCGCCGGAGGCCCGGTGGGTCGATCAGTGGCCGTGCCAGTGCTGGTAGAGCACCCAGACGTGGTAGATGCGCATCGCGACGTACAGCGCCACGACGGTGCCGACGATCTTCCAGACCTTGCCCCCACCACCACCGCTGCTGGCCCGCGCCGTCTTGCCGCGTTTGAGCGTCATCGTCACCCGGGATTTCACGGGGTCGTCGAGCGACAGGGTGCACTCGTTGGGCCACTTCTCGTACAAGGTGTCGTCCTTGCCGATCTCCACCGTGCCCCCCGCCGGGACGAGCCGCGAGCCTCTGCGCTCCAAGAGGTCGATGGTCACCGGGTACGCGGTCGGGTTGGTCAGCGTGCCCTTGTACGTGTATTCCTTGTGGGTGGTCACGACCGGCGAGGTACTGTACACCCCCGGCGTCACCTGCACCGTGGTGCTCGCGCCCTTCAACGATGTGTAGCGCTTCCGGGACGTCCGGCTGACGCTGACCTGCAACGACGTGGCCGCCACGACCGAGCCGGCCCAGGTCAGCCCCTCCTGGACCGCCTGCTCCGCCCGCCGCCGGGCGCCCTCGTTGTCGCCGCGCTCCAACAACGCCTTCAACTCGGCGACCACCGACGCCGAACGGTTCATCGCGTCCCGACGTTGCTGCGCCTCCTTGGCCTCGCGCGCCTGGGTCTCGGCCGCTTCCCGGGCCTTGCGCGCCTGCTCGTCCCGCTTCCATTCCCGGTCGCTGAGCACCCGTTTGGCACGAGCGTCCCCGGCCGCCACCGCGCGTTGCAAGAACGCCTCCGCCTCGTCGGGCTTGCCGCCCTTCAACTGGAAATACAGGGCGAGCATCCCGCGTGGATCGCCGAGGTCCGCCAGGCGCCGGTACCAGACCAGGCCAGCGTCCCGGTCCTCGTCCGCGCCCTTGCCATACGTCAGGCAGTAGCCGACGTTCAGCATCGCCTTGGTGTCGTCGGCCTCCGCCAGCGGGAGCCATAGCTTGAACCCGGCGTACCAGTCCGGGGGCAACGCGTCGCCCAGGAAATAACAGTCCTGGTTCTGGATCGCCTGCGCGATCTCTTCCTGAAACTTGCTCATGCTCTTGTCCTTTGGTCGTGCCGTGGCACGCCTTGCGTCGAAACCTGCTGGCCCGCGCCCGTGGGCGTCAGCACCGGGGTCGCCGGGACCGGGCCTCCGGCCCCGGGCACTGCACCGCGCCACCGCACGACCGACCGGCGGCTCACCCGCGGTTGCCCGCCGGGTCGAAACGCCAGATCCACACGCGGTAGTCGTAGAACGCCGAGCTGACCACGCTCATCGCGCCGGTGTCGCCCAGCGGGACGTACTTCGCCACGTACGCGATCCGCGCGTTGATCGCGTCCAGGCGCACCTGCAACGGGTTGGCCTGGAACATCGGGCCCGTGTTGGTCAGCGGAACGCTCATGGCGCGCAACGGCGGCAACGGCCCACGGGTGCGCTCGTCGCCCGTGTTCGGGACGTTGATCGGGGCCCGGGTCTGGTCGATCTTGTCGACGATCGCCTGCGGGTTGAGCTGGCCCACCTGGCCCACGGCGTCCCGCACCGCGATCGGCACGTCGCAGACCTGGAACGTCTCGTCGTGCGAGCGCTTCGGATTCGCCCAGATGGTCGCGCGCACCTTCCAGCAGGGCTGGCTCGCCCCGTACGAGAGGTATTCCAGCGCCACCCGGGGGTAGGCGATCTTCCCGTAGTTCGCGAGCTGCTGGTTCTGCCCGCCGAACAAGCCCTGCAAGCTGTTCCCGCCGGCGATCGGGGTGTAGACCGGGCCAGCCGCGTTGGTGACGTCGCCACCGCTGCCGCCACCGCCCCCGGTCACGCTGCTGATCGCGTTCTCGACCGCGCTGTTGGCCTTCTGAACGAAGCCGTTGACGTCCGGCCCACCGTTCGCGCACGCGGCCAGGAGGCCGCACAAAACCGTCGCCGCAGCGACGGGCAAGACGTGGTGCTTCATCGTTTCCCTCTTTCTTGTTGGTTGGTCCCTCGCGCCGGGCGGTCCCCACCGGGTGCCGCCTCACCGCGTTACCCCGTCACGGCAAAAAGCTGCTCAAGCGTTGGCCGATGGTGGCCTCCAAACTGTTCGGGCCGTCGCTCGTGTAGAGCAGCAAGGGCGACCCGTTCGTGTCCTTGAAGGTCGCGTTCCACGCCGCGTCGAACGCCGCCGTCAGCGGTGGGGTCACCACCCCAGGGCCCGAGGCGCAGGTGTTGTATTGCCCCGGCGGCAGGCCCACGGTCTGGGACGCCGTCGGGATCAGCCCGTTCGGGATGGGCTGATCGCACGCCGCCTCCGCCTTGGCCTTGAACGTGGCCAGGAACGCCGGCATGCTGGTCATCGGAACCCCGAGCCCACCGCTGGCCGAGCTGGTCAGGTACTGGATCGTGGCCTCGTAGGCGGAATAGGCCGCCCCCAAGTCCGTGTTCGGGTTCGACGGGCTCAACAGGTCCGACGCCTGCACCGCTGCCAGGATGTCCGCCTTGCTGGCCAGCGGCAGGTGGCTGATCGTGGTGGCCATGCCCTCCTGGAAGAAGGTCGGGACGCCCTGGAACGGCTCCGTGAGCGAGTAGATGGCCGCATGGGTGCTCTCGTGAACGAAGAGGTCGGCGTAGGACTGGCCCACCGGTGCGGTGTAGCTGGTCGCGCCCGGGTAGCGTTGGTCGAACGACGGGCTGTCCGCCGCCATCACCTGCATCACCGGGCCCACGCCGGTGCCGGTCTGCCCCACCACGCTCGTGCCCACCTCGCTGGCGCTCTGCCCCATGGTCGGGTCCACGCACAAGGAAATCTTGTTCTGCCCGTCGAAGGCCACGCCGGTCGATGGGAGGCCCAGGGCCGTGCGGATCTGCGGGATCGCCTGTTCCAGCAGATCGGCCGCCAGCTCCTGCGCTTTCAGGGACGCCCCGGCGGAGAACACGACCGCGTTGGGGGTGACGATCACCGTACTGCTGACCTTGGACGGGTTCTCGCAGTTCGACGCAAGCCCGCTGTTGAACGTGCTGAACGCCGGGCCCGTGTAGTTGGTCTGGACGTCCGCCACGATGTCCGCCGGCGGGGTGTAGGCCGCCAGCAGGGCTGTTCCGTTGCTGCTGGTCGTGGTCGAGCCGGTACCGGTGGTCGTGCTGCTGGTGCTGCTGCCGTTGCCCCCGCCACCACCGCCGCACCCGGCGAGCGCCAGGGCGAGGAGCGTGAGGCCGGCCGCGGTGGTCCCGCGATGGGTTGTGCGTTTCATGCGTTGGTCCCTCGAGCTACGTTTTTTTGTCGTCCATCCGCCCAGCCTGCGCTGTGCTATGGCACGTCCTGGGTTGAGCCGATTCAACCTGACCGTGGTGCCGTCGGGCTGAAACGGGCCGTTCTTCGTCCGCCTGGGGGCACCCCCGATGCCGCCGGTGCGTTGATGTCCAGGCTCCGATCGTCGTCAAGCCGCGGTGCCGATTGCCCTGGCCGCGGTTGCGCGATGGTGATGCGTGATGCTGTTTGGGTTGCCCCGGTGCTTCGTTGTGCTGGCCCCGGTTGGCGGGAGTTTACGGGTACGCACGGTAGAACACAACACCTCAGATCATTCGATGACGCAAAATGCAACTCCTCAAACCCCTGTCCGGGCCGCCACGGGAAACGCCCACCGGTCGGTGAGCGTTTAACCCGCGGCGCTCCCCAGCACCGCCACGACCCAGAACGGGTCAATACGCCTTGTCTTCGCGCCACCCGGTCGGCTGGCTCGGATCCGCCACCAGCACACCGGCGATCCGGTACCCGCCAGGCGCTGCGCCGTCCTTCAGCAGCGTGACGTGCACGTCCGTCGGGCCGCTCAGGTCCACGTGGCCCGCGAAGTACGCTTTCGCCCAGTCCGGGACCTGGGTGAGCGTCCGCTCGTACGTGACGTCGAGCGAGCCGTCCGGCGCATGCGGGTTCCCGTGGTTCAGGCGCACGGATTTCACGCTCGTCACCGTCGCCGTGCCCATGCACGCCCCACGCTTCGCGTCCCACCAGGCCATGTCCTTCTTGCCGGCGGCCGTCGGCTGGACGCTGGTGCCCGCGTAGTCCACGATCCCGTCGGCGGTCAGCGCGTTCAGCACGGCACGGGTCTGCGGATGGAACTGCGCCGGGGTCACCGGTGCGGGCCAGCTCGGGTTGCCGTTGTCGGCCTGGGTCCAGCAGAAGTCGTCGGCGATCTGCGGTCCGATCGCCGCCTGCACGTCGGACGCGCTCGGTGCGCTGGTGATGCTCGTGTCGGCTGCGGGCGCGGCGGTCGCGCCGGCCTCCGTGGCGTCCTTGTTGCAGCCGGCCAGGGCGGCGATGGCCACCAGCGTGGCCAGCGTCAGGGTCTTGCGGATCATGGGTACTCCTCCAGTGGTGGGGCCTCGGCGAGGCCTCGCTGACCAACTTGGCAGCTTTCGCAGCCCTGTCAACCCGTGCCAAGGCACTTCTTAGCTGGAGCCACCCGCCTGTCGGCGCACGTGCTGGGTGATCCGCCGCTTCGCACCCAGGAGGGTCTTGCAGGGCACCAGGTCGAAGCCCCCGCCCGGTTTGTGGAGCTGGACCTTGATCTCCTCGACGCTGCTGCGATCCGGGATGGCGATGTGGATGGTGTGACCGCGATAACCAAAGCTGTGAAACATGACCTTCTCCTGGTGGTGGTGCCGTTGAGCTGACCGGCTCCGAGCTTGGAGGCCCGCTTTTGACCTGGCCGTTGACGTTGTTCCGTCGAGCCTGCGTGCCTCGCGTCGTTGCCGCCGTTTTCCTGAGTTCTCGTCCCGCGACGGGGTGTCCAAGGGCACGGGGACGGTCAAGGATTCGAGCGCCAGGTGGTGCGGGCCGCGCAGCAACACGGCCTGGTGCGCCTTGACGGGCGTCGGGCCCGAGGCATGGTCGCGGGGAAGGACGGGAACGGGGAAAACGGGGACGTCGGCAGCGCCGTTGCTGGGGAGATGGAACGCCTCGCGGCGAGCGGGTGGACGGGGTAAGCCCGTGCCCTGGCACGGGTTGCTGTTCGACCGGTGGTGAGGCTTTACGGGAACCATCGGTGCCCTGTCCGGGCTCGCCCGGTCCTTGGTCCAGGTCTGACCAGGCCATCGCCGGGATGCCTGGACAGCCCGAAGGGACCGCCCCACGGTGCTCAGCGGGGATCGGTCCAAGCGGTCCAGGCTTTTCCTCACGGGATCAGAAAAGAAACCCCATAGGTCGCCGTCCATGGGAGACGGTGACCTTTGCGCCGACCGGGGAACCCGTCGCCGTTTCCCGTGCTCGTCGAGCACCCGCTTTTCACCCGGACACCCTGGACCGCCTGGTCGGTGCCCGCCGAACCGTTGCCCCGCCGGGCCTCCGTGCCACCGCACGGTCCAAGCCTGGCGGTCGCTGGCCCTGGACGGCGTCCGTCGACGCCCTGGACAGCCCCGGTCCGGTGAGCCCGTGCCCGGGCTGATCCGGCCGTGAGTCGCGAACCGTCCAGGTGATGACGGTCCGGCGACTCAGGCCCAGGGGGTCGCCCCTCGACACTTCGTCCTGAGCGGCAAGGTGGTCCCACGGGACGCCTTCCGCGTACCAACCGAGCACGAACAAAGGACACGCGATCATGGCATTCAACCTCCCGGGCGTTGGCACCGAAGAGCCGAAGAAAAAGAAGGCGTCCATCGAGCTGTATTACGCGAAGAAGCTGACGAAGGACGCGGACCTCGCCGTTGGCAAGGGCGAGGTGCCGGAGCTGTTCCGCTGGAACGGCGTGTACTGGGAAGCCCAGCGCGACGTCGCGCTGGAGCAGGACGCGCTGAACGTCCTCGAACGCGAGGACCCCGAGCATTTCAGCCGTCGCACGGCCCGCTCGATGGTCGACACGGCCCTGACCCGCCTCTCGGGCACCAAGCTCCTGCCGGTGCCCCCGGCGAGCACGGGCATCCTCCTGCCCATGCAGAACGGGGTGCTGGAAGTGCTGCCCACCGGGGTGGTCCGTGCGCACAAGCCGTCGCGCGATCTGGGGGCCACCCACGCCGTGCGCGCCACCATCGACTGGAATCACGTGGCCGATGACGGCACGTACACCGTGCCGTCGCTGGACCCGTCCAGCATGTTCGGGACGTTTCTCAACTCGATCCAGTCCCCGGAGATGCAGGACTACCTCGGGGCGTGCTGTGCCTCGACCATCTCCAGCACGAACTACCAGAAGTGCCAGTGGTGGCAAGGTTCCGGCAGCAACGGCAAGAGCGTCTTGCTGAGCGTCATCGCCGCGATCCATGCGAACGTCGTGGCGTTCGATCTGGGCAAGCTCGACGGTGATTTCAACGCCGAGCCGTTGATCCCCGCCACCCTCGTCACGGTCGCCGAAGCCCCCTCGCGCCGCAAGCCGATCAGCGAGGGCGTGTTCAAGGCCTACGTGTCCGGTGACCTCGTGTCGGTCAACCGCAAGAACAAGGTGCCCCTGACCGTGGCCCTGCGCGCCCGCTGGATCCTGCTCATGAACGACACCATCGGGTTCACCGACATGTCGTACGGCTTCGCACGCCGCATCGCCAACGTGCCGTTCAACCGCACGATCGCACCGAAGGACCGCATCGCGGACCTCGACAAGAAGATCATCGAAAGCCCGAAGGAGATGGCCGGCGTGGTCGCGTGGCTCATCAAGGGGCTGGTCCACCTGAGCCAGTTCGGGTTCCCGGAGGACGATCGCGTGCCGCTCGAAGCGCGCCAACATGCCCTCACGATCCGCCGCTCGAACGACAACACGCTGGACTGGTTCGAGTTCGTGAACTTCCGTCAGGAACCGGACGTGTGGACGGACAAGCAGGCCCTGTACACCGCGTACAAGGATTACACGCTCGCCAACGGTGGCAAGGCCTTGGGCGCTCCGGAGTTCTGGAAGCGTGCCCGCACCTACCTGCTGCCCATGGGCGTGGACATCGACTCGCCGGACAATGCGCGCCGCGCGCCGGCGGACAAGCTGGGCAACCGCCCGCGCCTCATGCGCCTGCGCATCGACGGGGTGATGCCCTTCTGCCGCGGTCGTGACGGCATGGACGACCTGCCGCCGCAGACGGCCAAGCAAGCCGCTCTCGAAGCGTGCATCAACGACTCGGTGAAGGCCGTGCGTGCCGCGCTCGGCACCCCGGACGGTCCGATCAAGGCGGACGCGCTGACCGCGGTGGTCAAGGATCTGCCGCTGGCCGTTGGCCTCGACGAGGTGCGCATCGAAGCCGTGATCGGTGGCGTGATCGACCAGCTCCGCCTGCAGGTCGAGGTGATCGAGGGGGTGGCCATGCTGGTGCAGAAGCCGCTCCCGCCGGTGACGATGAACCCGGACGACGCTTTCGATGCCTTCGCGCCCGCCACCGTGCCGGCCACGAACACGCCGGCCGCGTAAGCGAGCCCCACCTCTCCTCCCTCCCAGCCCGGCCCAGCGCCGGGCTTTTCGCATGGGCCCCGCCCCAGGCCCACGGCGATGTTCGGGGTGCGCTGCCCGCGGTGTTCGGGTGCCGGGCGTGAGCCCCGGCGGTTTCCCCGAAGGGTCCGGTGCCCTCCGGTATCATCGCCAGGCCAGGCCGGACCACCGGTCGGCGATGACCAGTACCAGACCGAGACCACACCACCGGGGGCAGCATGGCAACACCGAGCATCAACCAGTTTCTCGACAGCCTGGGCGTGCGCCTCGCTGTCCGTCGCGCGTCCTGGGATGGGATCGACGACACCACCGACACCGTGGTGATGAAGCTCTGGTTCAAAGAGGTAGAGCCTGGGTCCGATGGAATGTCGATCCGCGTGTGGACGCCCGTGCGCTCCGGGAAGGGCAAAGCCCCCATCGGTCGATCGGAGCGCAAGCGCAGCATCGCCCACCTCGAAGCCGGGCGCCCCACCTTCGCCGTCCTGCGGTATGGCCAGGAGGCGGGGGACGCGGATTCGAAGCGCTACGACGGGGAGACCCTGCGCGAGCTGGATGGGGTCGATCGCCGGGCCAACGGGGACGTCTACGTGCGCGTGAAGCGCCTGGTCCCGGTGGACGACTTCCTCGCCCGGCCGGACGTCCAGCCCACCCTCACCCGCGATCTGGCGGACATCGACGCCCGGCACCCGAACCCGGACCAGGCCACCACACGCCAGGCGCTCGTGCAAGCGCGCATGGGCCAAGGCCGCTACCGCGCCGGGCTGCTCGCCCAATGGGGCGGTGCCTGCGCCGTCACCGGCTGCTCCGTCGGTGCCCTCCTCATCGCCTCCCACGCCATGGCCTGGGCCGATTCGAACGACGAGCAGCGCCTGGACCCGGCCAACGGGTTGCCGCTCATCGCCAACCTCGATCGCCTGTTCGACAACCACCTGATCGCGTTCGATCCCGACACCGGCGACATGCTGGTGTCCGACCTCCTGACGCCGAAGGACCGCGCGCTCGTGGGCGTACCCGCCAGCCTGCGCAAGAAACCGACGAAGCGCCAGGCGGTCTACCTGCGCCACCACCTGGACGAGTTCCTCGCCGCCCAGGTGGACGCGGAGGACTGATCCGCCGTCGACGGCTGGCCACCCTCCGGTGGTCGACCCTTCGTCGCCCCAGGCGCTTGACAGGCGCGTTTGACCCGCTAGGTTGAAGGTATGCAAGACGTGCCACGGCACGGCCCCACAACCAGCGAGGAACCTGACATGCCCGCCCATCTGTTCGACGGTCTCGACGACGACGGCCTGCTGACGAAGCAGCGTATTCAACAGCTCGCCGAGGCCTACGGGGTGCAGCGCATGTTGCGCTCGCCCAAGGGGAACCGGGCCCGCCACCAGGCGGTGCGTGAAAACGAACGGGAGCAGGCCGCGAACCGCCAGGCCTGGCGTCGTGAAGCCCAGGGGAAGCGTTACGGGCAGTGGGCTGCCTGACCGCCCCGCCGGGCCGACCTGAAGAGCAAGGGGACGCGACGTTTCAGGGGTGAAGCGTTGCGATTTGAGGGGGCGCCATGCCCCCTCGTTTTCATCTGGAGCCCCGGATTTTAAGCCGTGCCACGGCACGGGCCAACGTGTTGCCCCCAGGGCTTGCGCCCGCTCGAAAAGCCGCTACCCTGGGGTGATCGGACGCGTTCGCGCGCCCGCCACGTACAGTACAGGGGGAGACAGCATGGCCGACCAGCAGAACGCCCGTCCGGGTCTTTTCGGTTCCGTCCAGGAACGCGTGAGCAACCTGTGGGGCCGCGTGCGCGAGTTCCGCGCCGTGGAAACCGCCCGCACCGCGCCGGCGCCCGCCGCGTCCAAGCCGCTGGAGCAGTCCAGCGCTCAGGACGTGTTCGAGCTGACGGCCATGGCCGCCAGCGACGCGTCGAAGGCCGAGTTCCAGCGCTACATGGAACGGTTCCAGGCCTCGCCCTCTGCCGACTGGCTGCGCCAGCGTTACACCGACGGCCCGGAGGCGTTCGACCGTGACCTGAACGCCGAGGCGACGAAGGCCCAGGCCGAAGCGCTGCGCGGGAACCTGCTGCACGAACGCCCGACCCCCGACACCATTGGCCACTTCCTGGCCCACACCGTCCCCGATCGCCTGCAGGACACGCTCCACCACACGATCTCGCACACGTTCCTCGAGCCCGTGGTGCAGGAGCAAGGGCTCGAATGGCGCGGCCCGGAAGCGATCGCCCTCTCCCAACAGTTCCACGTCGACGCGCCCGAATCGTGGCCGTCGAACTACGCGATGGAACTGCACAACATCACCGACAAGATGCCGGAAGACCTGCTGACCGACCTGGCCGCCGGGCTGACCGGTGACGAGCGCGCGCTGTTCGACGAGCACCGCACGTCGGTCGTGCGCGACGCCGTGGCGTGGGTGTGGGAGACCCGCCCGGTCGATACGCCGGACGCGTCGATTTACCAGCAGTTCGAGGAGCACGCGCTGGGCCTCCTCGAAGAGCGTTCCGGCATCGACCTCACCCCGCAGCTCGACGAGCGCATGCAAGCCGCCGAGGACCGCGACCTGCGTTGGCACGAGGTGGCCCCGCGCCAGGACGAGCTGCTGGAGCGGTTCGACAACACGCCGACGGGGCAGGCGTTTAGCGCCTACGCGTACGAACGTAACCTGCCCACGGCGGAGCATCGCCAGTCGGCCCTGGACGTCGCGATCGCCGCCCAGAACGAGGTCATCGCCCCGGGCGTCGAGGTGCCCAACGGCATCACCCGTGCCGACCTGTTCGAACAGGGGTTCAAGGCGCGTCTGCTCGACGCGCTGACGCCGTTCGTCGACCACCTGCCGGCCGCCGAACGTGACGCCGCGCGCCAGCAGGCCGAGGAGGACCTGGCCGCCGTGTTCGCCCCCACCGACCTGCCCAGCCGCCAGATGGTGAACGATGCCGTCGAGAAGACGCTGGGCGTGACCGCCCCGGCGCCCGCGAAGGCCCAGGCCACCACCCAGCAGCGTGCCCAGACCGCCCAGCCGGTCGCCGCGCGTGCACCGGCCGCGCCGTCGCTCGCCCCGTCGAGCACGCCGTCCGTCGCCGCAGCCGAGCAGGTCGAGCAGGCCCAGGCCCCTGCCGCCTCGTCCACGTCCACGTCCACGTCCACCGCCACCGCCACCACCACCCCGGCCGCGAAGGCCCCGGACGGTGCTCCCGCCCAGGCTGCGGAAACGGTGGCTGCGCCCGAGCGCGTGCCGACCGGTCCGTGGGACAACTACCCGGGCAAGTGGGGCGTGGCCGTGTACGACTCCTGGCGTGCCCGCTACGCCGACCCGGCGAACAACGTGGCGATGAGCCCGCGCGAGGACGCCCCGGACGGCTTCGTGAAGAACGCCAAGGGCGAGCGTCTGGGTCTGTTCGACGCCGCAGCGTTCGTGAAGGCGCTCCCGGAAGGGACCAGCCGCACCGACTCGTTCGTGGCGCTGGACAACGCGTACAAGGCCCACGAGGAGGCCATGTACGTCAGCCGGATGAACAGCACCGGGCCGGACACCATCCGCCTGGACCTGGTGAAGGCCGCCGAGCACGCGTCGTTCAACGCTGAGCGTTCCGCCCTGCTCCGCGGGACGCCCGACCAGGTTGCGGCGAACCGCGAAATGGCGCGTGAGGCCTTCGGGGCCCTGTTCGCCTACGACGTGAAGCACGGTCACCCGATCACCGACCCGGACCGTGACCTGAGCAGCGGGGCCACGGTGCAGGAGCAGTACAACTGGGTCAAGCGCGAGGACACCCGCGAGGACGGCCGCCTCGTGGCGCGCAAGGAAGTCGGCGCGTCCGTCCTGGGGACCGTGCCCAGCGAGGGCCACCTGTTCATGACCCTGATGACCGGTCAGGGCGAGCTGATCGTGGGCCGCCGCCGGTCCATGATCGGGTTCAAGCCGTTGCAGGTCACCCCGCTCGAACGCAGCGAGTTCACCGCGCCGCAGGAGATCCGCACCGCGATCGCGAAGGAGCACGCCGAGGAGGTCGCCGCGAAGAACGCCAAGGTCCACGAGCTGCAGGAGGCGCAGAACGCCGTTCGCGTCGAGCTGGAAAAGGTCCAGGCGAAGGAGAAGGCCCAGGAGGCGGCCGTTGCCCAGCCGTTCGTGCCCGAGCCGGATTACCAGAAGACCGACGCGGTGGTCATCGCCCGCGGGAAGCTGGTCGATCACGGGGTCGACGACCTCAAGATCAACGGCCAGGACCCGATGCCGTACGCGTCGATCGAGGACCGCGATGGGAACGTGCGCCGCATCTACGGCCACGACGTTCCGCGCGCCCTGCAAGAGGGCAACGTGCTCCCCGGCATGACCGTGGAGCTGCGCGGCGACACGACCAACTACATGAAGCTCGACCAGAAGACCGGCGAGGAGTACCCCGCCACGGCGGTCCACTTCAGCGCCCGTCCGCACAACTTCGAGCAGTACGACGCCCAGCAGCGCGCGAAGCACGATGCGCTGGCGAACCAGGCGAAGGAGAAGGAGCTGGCCGCGGCCCAGGGCATCCTGCCGTTCGTGCCGCAACCGGATTACGCCCGGACGGCCAGCGAGCATTACGCCCGCGGCACGCTGCTCGAGCAGGGTGTCCGTCCGTACCAGGACCGGGAAGGCGCCAAGCCCTCCCCGTTCGCCGTGGTGGAAGGCCGGGACGGTGAGAAGCACACCGTCTGGGGCAAGGACCTGGCGAAGGCCATCGAGGTCGGCGGAGTCCAGATCGGCGACACGGTCGAACTGCGTGCGTACCGCACCGAGCCCAAGACCGTCCAGCTCGCCAACGGTGAGCAGCGGGTGGTGCCCCAGTCCACCTGGTCGGCCGCCCCGCACGATTTCGTCGCCCACGAAGCCCAGCAGCGCGAGGCGCACGAAGCCCTGCACGGCAAGATCCGCCAGGAGGTGGCCCTGACCGTCGAGGAGCGGATGGCATCGTGGCTGGACGCGAGCGTCCAGAACCCCGAGCACTACCAGCCGATGGCGCGCGACCAGAAGACCGGGTCGACCACGACCCTGGCCAGCGCCGCGGCCGAGCAGACCAAGGTCGTCGCCCAGGAGGAACTCTCCGCCGAGGCCCAGCGCCAGGCGGGGATCCAGGCCGCCATGAACGCGCCGGCCGCATCGCTGAACGCCGACGTGCTGAACGAAGGGTTCAACTCGATCAACGTGAAGGGCTTCACGCAGCACGGGGTCGCGTACAGCATGTCCATGGGCGGCCAGACCGTCGAAGGGGTCGCGCCGTGGAACCGCGAGGCGAACAGCCTGGACGGGGCCACCAGCCCGGCCATCAACCACATGACCGCCGGTGCGCGCCTGAACAACGCGATGGGCGGCCCGATCTCGCCCGACGATCGCGCGTTCGTGAACGAAGCGCTGCACGAGCACCTGGAAGCGCAGACCCAGGCGTTCGTGCGCGAGCACGGCCACCAGCTCGTGCCGATCGAAGCCCGCCTGCCGAATCGCCAGAACGGTGGCCTCGCCGCACGTCTGGACACCTGGGCCCAGGCCCAGGCGCAGAACGCCGAGCAGGACCAGCAGAAGGGTCGCGGTGAGCAGGGCCAGGCCACGCTCGTGCCTGCCGCCACCACGGTGGAGCCGGTGCAGACGGTCCAGCCCGTCGCCGAAGCGCAGGCGGTTGCCCCGTCCACGGTCAGCGTGGGCAAGGCCGAGGACCTGCGCCCGGTCGAAGCCACGCCGCTGATGGCCACCACCCCGCCGGCCGAGCGCGCGCCGCAGGAGCAGCAGGTCGCCGCGCCGATCGTCGATCGCGAAGCCAAGCTCCTGCCCCCGGGCCAGTCGGACGCGCACGTGCCGCAGCAGGACGCCACCAGCACCACCAAGGCCCTGGACAGCCTGATGTCGTGGACGGGTGGCGATCGCGAGCCGGTCCGCGTGGTGGGTGCCCCCGCCGCGCCGGCCCAGCAGGCCGAGCGCCCCATCGTCGAGCGCGAGGCCAAGCTGCTGCCGCCGGGCCAGTCGGGCGTGCAAGCGCCGCAGCAGCAGGTCACCGGCACCGCGAAGGCCTTGGACAGCCTCATGGCCTGGACCGGTGGCGCTGCCACGCAGGACCGGAAGGACGCGGGGCCCATCGTGGTGGATCCGAACAAGCCGCTGGCCCCGCAGGTCCACGAGCACAACGACCGTGTCCGCGAGAACAGCGACGCGGCGAAGCAGTTGTGGGAAAGCCTCGAGCTGCGTGGTCCGAAGGCCGAAGCCGCGCAGCGTGCACGCCTGGGCCTGCCGCCGGTGAATCAGGCGCAAGGCGTGAGCCATACCCAGACGGGCCCTGCCCAGGATCTTGGCAAGCGCCGCGAGTTGAAGCTGAGCCTCGACGACGAGTACGAGCGCCGCCGCTGATCCGCAACGTCTCCTCCCGCCCTGTCCGGCATGGGCAGGGCCCCTGCCCCGGGTTCGCCCCGGGGCATTTTTGTGCCCATCGCTCCCGTTCGCCACCTTCCCATGGTGACGGGGCGAAGCCGGATCGCCCGCCTTTTTCAGGTGTTTTAATCCGTGCCCTGGCACGGATTGACATGCCCTCTGAAGCTGCTAGATGTGGGGGATCGGCCCCGCAAGGCCCTAACGTTCGGGAGGATCCACCCCATGCGCAACACCCTCAAAACCTCGGTCACGTTCGTGGCCCTTGCTGCATCGGTCAGCCTCACCGCCGGCTGCGCGTCGATCAACGACACGAGCGAATCGCTGGGCCATCACCTCGGCATTTCGAATCAGAGCGGTGCCGCTGCAGCCGGTGGTGCAGCCCTCGGGTGCCTGGGTGGCGCCGCGGTCGGCGGTGTCATCGGCGTGATCACGGGCCATGGCCTGGCCGGCGCAGGGATCGGTTGCGCCGGTGGTGCTGTTTTGCTGGGCGCCGAAAGCTACGCCGCCTCGGTGCAGAAGCAGCTCGACAACGCCCGTGCGGGAGCCAAGGTCCTGCAGGACCAGTTGACCGCGATGAACGCGCAGCAGCAGGCCGTCGTGGCAACCCAGATGGTCCACGACCACGACAAGGACGGGAAGCCGACCAGCAAGGAAATCCCGGCCTGGTACCACACCGACATCGGCCTGCCGCCCGCCGGCATGAAGTCCCACGACCCGCGCGTTGCCGCGCTGATCGGCAAGGCCGGCGAGCTGGCGAGCAAGTCGGACAAGCCGGTGACCATCGGTGTGTACGTGATGGCGCGTGACGCGAACTGGGTCCGCGGGATCCTGGACGCTGCCATCCCGAACAGCAACAAGGCTACGTCGTACGTGGTGCACACCGTGACCTCGCCCGCGAAGGCGAAGCTCGTGTTGACGCCGGTCCCGTCCGTCTGATCGGCCGGACGTCCAGGGCGGCCCGCCGGTCGCCCTGCCCCATTCCAACATCTCTGGAGGAGACAGACGATGGACAAGAAAGCGCTGGAAACCGCGGTCAGCTACGCCTGGGACGACCTCGGCAACGCAGCAGTGCTGGTGGCCATGGCCGCGAAGGACTACGTCGAGGCCGCGCAAAGCACGCTCGATGCGTTCAACGAAGTGCAGCGCCAGCTCACCTCGATCTTCATCCTGAATGACCCGGAAAAGGCCGGCCCGCTCATGGCCGAGCTGCGTAAGCAGCCCGCGGGGCAGATGACCGTTGCGTTCGCGGAAGACACGCAGCTCCAGGTCAAGCTCAAGAGCGCCAACGACGCCAAGACGGACTATCGGGACGCCCGCCTGGCGTGGAACAAAGCGGTCGATGCGGCTGAAGCGGCCGGGTGCGAGCCGACCGAGCGGTTCACCCAGCCGGACGTGGTGGTGGCCGCTGACCAGTCCATCGAAGCCGAAGTCCAGATCACCGAGCGGCTCAACGCCCTGCGTGATGCGATCGAAAAGGATGCCCAGCACGTTGACGAAACGGTTCTGCTGGCGCAGCAAAGCGCGAGCGTCGAGCCGTCCAACGACGCCGAAGTGCCGTCCGTTGCCCCAGCGTCGTCGAGCCAAGCTCCGGAATCCGAGGAGGAGGACTACAACGACATGCTTAACGGCATGACGGGCGATGCTTCGCCTGCAACCGAAGCCACGGCACCCGTCGAGCAGCCCACCCAGGTGGCCGTTGCGACGGAGGAACCTGAACCCGTGCAAGCGCAGCGCCCGCCTCTCGATGGCATCGGCGCCAAGGTGGTCGACGCCACGGGGAAGGTGGCGCAGGCGGTTTCCGCCATCACAGGTGTCCAACCCGAAGCGATCGCGGGCCGCGTAGCGGACGCGGAAGCTGCGGCGAAGGCCCTCAAGAGCGTGCTTGCCGAGTACCAGATGGAGGGCAAGGATCCCGATCCGAAAGTGATCGACGCCGCGAACAAGGTGCTCGACTCCGCACGCTTCATCGCGGCGGACGCTCGTCGATACGAGCAGAACGCCACCCTAGAAGCTCGTGCCCGGGAAGAGTACGAGGCGCTCGACGCTGCCGCCTCGGCGTACAACGTGGCCGAGGAGGATGCCGACTCCAACGCTCGTATCCGGGCCCAGTTTGCTTACAAGGCAGCGCACGAACGGCTGGCCCAAACCTTCACGGAACTGAAGGCCCTTGGCTACGCCGATCCGGATTTTCTGGATGCTGCCGCCAAAGCCCTCGATCTTGGCGGAACGAACCTGGCCAAGATGGCGAACCGGATCCACGTCGCCGTCACCGCTCCCGAAGGGATGACCGTGCACGACGCGTCCTGGGGGGCCAAGCCCGCTCGTGCCGGCTTTGCTGTTGCCAACCTCACCAGCTCCATCAAGCCGGTTGGCATCGGGGTTGCCGCGCTCCTGGTGATCGTGGCCGGGGTGTGGTTCGGGTCGCGCGGTTCGGAGCCGACGACGGTGGCCCCCGCTCCAGCAATCACCGCCCCGGCTCCGGTCGCAACGCCGACGGTCCCGGCGCCGGTCGCGCCTCCGACGGTGACCGGTCCTCCCGCTGTCCCTGCGCCTGTTGCGCCGCCCAAGGTGCCCGCTCCGGCCACTGTGCCGGTCGCCCCGAGCGTTCCGACGGCCCCACCGGTCGCCCACACCGCTCCGGCCCCGGCGGTGGTGCCCCGGCCCGCGCCGGCGCCGGTTCATCGGGCTCCGGTGGTCCACCACGTCGATGCGTTGGCTCGCGAGCAAGCCCAGATCAACGCCGCCAACGCCAAGCTGGACGCCTGGGCCAAGGCAAACGCTCGGCCGTAATCGTGTGACAAGAGGTGTGCCATAGCACGCCTCTTTTTTGCGCCTCGCAGACTTGACACGCGGCCTGGACCTGCCATCTTGAACCAGCCACACGACAAGGGGGAGACCTTGAACCACAACCGATCCACCGTTCCGACCACGCCTGGGCGCCCCGTCCGTCAGAAGCCCACGCGGACGTTGCAGTACGGAGCCCTGCCCGACGAAATCTCCTGGCGTAGCAAGGTCTTCGACGTCATCGGTCGACTGATCTTCGGTTCGCCGAAGGCGTTGGGCGTCCGGGAGGGCTTCTACCACGTGGCGGCCGAACGGCCCCAGATTCGCACCCGCGACAACCTGCGCAACAACGTGCGGGATCAGTTCGTCCGCCGGGACATCCGCGTGTGGCTCTCGCGCCGCATGCTGATCGTCGGCGCCGTGCTGATCGTTGTGAGCTACGCGCTGAACGGCAGCTACACCCAGGCGCTGTCCGCGTCGGCGCAGCACTTCTTCAACTGATCCGATCCATGGGAGGAACCATGCACGACGCTCAAACGGCCGAACCGACGGACCCCAACGCGAGCACCAACGTCGACACCGGCACCGCCGTGGCTGTGGCCCCGAAGGTCAAGGCACCGCCCTACGACCGGAACGCTGCCGCGCTCATCGATCGTCTGACGCCCGCGCTGCGTAAGGACGCCGGTCAAGGCATGGCCTACACCGGACTCATGGGTCGCCGCGCCCGTGAGCGGATCAGCAAGAACGTGAAGATGCAAGTCGCCGAGCTGTTCCGACGCAAGATCCCCATCACCGACCACGCTCCGTTCGATCTTCAGGACAAGGAAGGCGACAGCGGCGTGTCCGGCAACGGTACCCCGCTCGTGCAGCTTGTGAAGGCGACCGGCGACGACTGCGAGATCGGCTACGGCGGGTCCAGCCTGGCCGAAACCGCCCTGCTGTATGCCCACCCGCTGGTCACCGTCGCGTCGGAAGCCTTCGTGGCCACTGGCCACATGGGCATTCCCGGTTTCGTGCTGACGCAAGCCGCGTACGCCATCGGCACCCTGGCCCTGCTCGGTCGGAACTGGCGCTACATCATCCGGCCGACCGCGCAATACACGCTCGGGATCTTCGCTGTTCAGACCGCCGCCGCCCGGTACATCCCGGAGCTGGCCGGTCCCGTGGTGGCCGCTGGCACCTTCCTGATGCTGGCCCGTCCGTTCCTGGAGTCCTTGATCGCCAACCGCTCCGGCAAGGACCGTCTGTTCAAGCTCCCGGAAAACTTCCAGGCGCCGAACGACAACGACGCCATGATGATGCGTCAGGCTCAGATCAACGCTGCGTCCAACTTCGCGAAAAACGGTCCGGTGATCATCCTCGGAACGGCGCGTGGCCACCTGAAGCTGAACAAATGCGACCCGTTGGCCCCGGACCCGGACACGTACATGGGGCTGTCAGCGCACGAGGACCTGACCACGCACCTGCTGATGATCGGGGAGACCGGTTCTGGGAAGACCGGCCTCATCACTCCTCTCACCCTGCAATGGCTCGCTTACGGCCAGTTCCGCAACGGTGTGTTCGAGAACTGCGGTGGGGCGTTGCTACTCGACGGCAAGGGTTCGCTGCCCGACGAGATCATCAAGGCCTTGCGTGAGCAGGGCCTTGATCAGGTGATCGAGATCGTCCACGTCACGCCTGAACCGGGCGGGGCCGCGCTGGCGCTCCTCGAAGGCATGACGCCCGAGCAGGTGACGACCGCCCTCCTGGCGGCCACCAACGACGACAGCGACCTGTCGAGCTTCTGGACGGTCAGCTCCGGGAACTGGCTGCGCCACACGGCTTGCCTTCTGTGGGCCTGCTACGAGATGGAGCAGATGGAACTGGCGGACAAGGCGAAAGAGCGCGGTTTCGCCAGTTACCAGGCCTGGTCCGACCACCTGGACAAGGAGGCCCAAGCCAAGACCAACGACGACGGTAGCCGTTTCACGACCTGGACGGAGTACGTGGCGTGGCGCAAACGCAATGGGTATGACGTGCCGGAACCGTTCGCGTCCGCCGTTCGTCATTTCTACTGGCACTTCGCGGCGCTGCACGACTTCGCCATGTCCTACATGGAAGATTCGAAGTTCGTCAGCGGCACGGAGCCGGTGCCGGACCCGAAGACCGGACAGCTTCCGTTGCTGTCGGATGCTCCGACCCTGCCGGGTGGAGCGGGTCTCGTGGGCTGGCTGCGCAAGCACCCGGACATGGTCGCGGACACGCCCCGCGGGAAGCTGATCCGCGCGGCCCTGAAGTTCGCGTCCTTCCACCTGCCGCGGCAGCGTGCCGAACTCCGTTCCGACATCCTCGGGACCCTGTCGACCATGTTCACCCCGATCATGAGCAACGTGAAGCTCGTGGACTGGGCCTACCTCGAAAAGGGGTGCGACCTGCTCGCCTGCATGCGCGGCGCCGTGGTGGGGATCTCCCTGCCTGAGACCCTGTATCAGGAAGCCGGTATGGTCATCACCACGCTGGCCAAGAAGCGCGTGTTCAACGCGGTGAAGGCCCGTGGTGCCGTGGGCGACTGGCAAAAGCACTTCCCCGAGCAGCGCCCGCTGCTGTGCATCGTCGACGAGGCCCACCTGCTGCTGAGCCGGAAGAGCACGTCCGACGAAGGCTCGCTGCTCTCCATCGCCCGTAGCCTGGGCCTCCGGTGCGTGTTCGCATCGCAGACGGTCAATGCCTTCTACGACCGGTTGGGCGAGGATGCCGCCAAGGCGTTCATGGGCAACTTCGTGTCGTGGTGCGTGATGAAGTCCCTGCCCGCGAGCCACGCCTGGGCCAACGATCGCCTGATGCGGCAGCGGGTCCACGAGTACAGCTATTACCTGTCCGGCGGTCTCAAGGAGATCACCTCGAACGATTTCCAGCGCGCCCACTTGCACGCGTTCGATTCGGCCCGGATCGGAAAGCCCGAGCTGAACCCGAACCAGCGGCTCGCGATGCTCAAGCGCTTGCGCTACGACCTGAGCCGCCCGACGGACGTCCTCCTCACCAAGGCGGACCGTGAAGCCTTGAAGAACCCGAACGACCATTCCGGCCGTCTGCCGGCGTCCCTGGCCAAGCTCGCGTTGATGTTCTCCGTGGGCGCGGTCACCACCAACCTCTGGGAGGTTGTTCGCGGGACCGTCGCACTCGGTGCCGGCCTGGCCCGCCGTGCCGCGGGTGCCTTGAGCTGGAAGTTCATGGGCGGCGCCGTCGAGCACGACGACTACAAGCCCCCGCGGTTCTACGTGAAGGACCCGAAGACGGAGAAGGAAGTGGGTCCGAACGGCTCGGCCGTCGAGCTGTTCCCGGAAGACGACTGGGGTCTGTTGCACCACCGCTACGTGGGCATGATCAGCGTGAAGCGTGGTGGCGTGCCGCGCCGTGATCTGTGCGACACCATCGGCAACCTCTCGATCGACCAGATCCGCACGTTTGCCGAGATGCAGGGCATCCCGACGGTGTACGACGAACTGGACCGTCGGAAGCAGGTCCACGCGGCCCAAGCTGCCGCCAACGACGCGACGAATGCCGCCGCCTGACCCTGCCAGCAAGCCCGGATTCATCCGGGCTTGTCCGTGCCCTGGCACGGGTTGACAGGCCGTTGAGAGCTGCTAAGTGTGGATGACGGACGCCCACCCGGCTATGTGGGCATCAACGAGGAGGAGACCTCATGCTGAGCACCACCGTTCCCGCCTACGCGTACTGGGCCGGGCACTCCTATTACCCGACGCTCCTCGACCCACAGGGCACGGCCTCCCTTGCGATGGTTGTACTGGTGTTCGTCCTGGTAGCGTTGGCCTTGCTGAGCTTCCGGTTCTGGATCCATCGGAAACGGCGAACCCTTCTGCAAAACAACGTCGATTACATGGTCCGGACGTGGGACGCCTACCGACTGGCCCGTCGGGAGGGTCGTGAACAGCAGGTCGAATCCCCGAACTTTCAGCCTGGTGACATCCAGCAAACCGAGTGGAAACTGAAGGACTGCCGACGCCATGGCTATTTCTTCATCGCGGGATTTGCCGTGCTCGGACTCTTCGCCACCGTCCTCCTGGCCACGATGGCGATGTCCTGGGGCCACTGGTGGATCGAGGGCGGTTACCAGTGCAGCGCTCTTGGCCCGGGCGCGGTCGTGTACGACCAGCTCGACCCGCAGGGGATCCAGACCGACCAGGTCGGCGACCGCATGAACCTGTGCGCACCAGGGATCTTCACGCAAGGCGCGCAGTTCTTCGCCCACCCGAAGCAAGCCATCCATGAGGCCCTGTACTGATATGCAACTCGATCCTCGTATCCAGCAGGGCGCTGCCCTCCTCGCCGGCCTGTGCGTGCTGTTCGCCGCCACCGTCGGTGTGACCAAGTTCCTGCACCGGCACGCCGGGCCCGCGCCCCTCACGCCGGAGCAGGTCGTCGCCCAGGAAGTGGCGGTCAACCCGGCGCTGGTGTCCCGTGAGGCGTGCATCCGTCTGGCCATCCTGCCGCTGCCGCCGGCCCTGCGGGAACCGGACCCGCTGCCCAGCGAGGCCGAGGTGCGGGCGCACAACGACAACGACCTCCGCTTCTGGTTGAAGACCAACAACCCGGCGATCCTGGCTCTGCCGATGAACCACGAGCAGCTTGTTCAGGCGGTCATGGCCACGATGCCGGAGGCCAAGCGCTTCCGTGACGCCGCGAAGGAACGGATCCCGGTGCAGATGCGCCAGATCGCGGTCTACAAGGGGATCTGCGCGAAGAACTGGCCCGCGAAGGATCGCCTCGCCGCCGCGCTGTTCAGCCTGCACCGCGGCGCACTGCGCGCGGCGGCCCACGTGATCCGCTGACCCAGCCCTCGACCAGGAGACCACCCCCCGATTCACCTTGTTGTTCAACCCCGGGCCGCGCCCTGCGGCCCACGCACACCGGAGGAGACCACCGTGCACCCGCTGACCGTTCCGTTCTACATCGCCCACCCGCTGCTCGCCTGCCTGTTCGAGGCCCTCGTCCTGCTGGCGAGCGTCGCCCTCGTCCTGGGCGGTGCGTACCTCGGCTTCGTCCTGGGCGCGCGTCGCCACGCGTCGCACGCGCTGCCCATCGAGCTGGACCACGAGATGCAGCCCACCTGGATCCGCCCGGCCCGTCCGGCGTTCACGCAGGCCGAAGCCGGTGCCCGGCTGCGCGCCACGATCGCCTCGTTCAACGCCAACCGGACCGGCACGCTCGCCTGAGCATCGCCACCACCACCTGATCTGGGGGCCTCGCGGCCCCCTTCGCGTTGCTGACGCCCCTGTGCCCTGGCACGCCGATTCGCCGCCACCACGGGCCGAAGGCACCCGCCCCCTGCTTTTTGCCCGGGTTTCGACGCGCACGCGCATAACCCCTCCAAATAAATCCTGGAATCGCCCCTTTTGCGGGGCTATAGCTATTGACCGACCGATAGACCCTGCTAGGTTGAGAGTAGGAGGTTCGCAAATCCACACCTGACCGAGAGCACCATGCACCACCTGAACCCGCTCAACGTTCGCACCCGTGGTTGTGCCCTGGCACGGGCTAATGACCTCACCACCCGCAGCGGTTGCCACCCCTGCACCACCACCCCGACCCTTACCCATACCCCATCATGAACGACCTGATTGTCATCCCCACCCCCGAGAGCCTGCCCGCTCCTGTCCCGGCCACCGTGGCTGCTGTGCCCGCCCGTGTTCGCCGGAGCGACGAGATCGACCGCGCCATCGCCCACTACCGCAAGCTGGTGGCCACCGGTGTTCGGGTCGACGTGCCCGGCAGCACGCCGGTCACCGCGCTGACCCTGTTCACCAGCGGCAAGGCCATCCACATCGCCCACGTGCCCACCTTCATCCGGGCCGAGGCCGACACGATCGGGGTGTCCCCCAAGGTCCTCGCCGCCGTGGTGACCGCTGCCCTGAAGCGCCGCAGCGAGGCCGACGCGGCCAGCCTGGCCATGTGGACCGAGAGCAAGGCCGCCTACGACCCGGTGAGCTACGCCTACGACGCCGAGGACGGCGTGGTGAAGGCCTACGACAGCCGGACGATGGACCGCATCGACGGCAACCCGTCGTGGTCCGCCGGCTTCGGCCTGAAAGCCTGAGCACGACGCCCCCAGGAGACCGCATGGCCTACGAGCCCCGTCCGATCCTCACGACCACGCCTGGCCCTGCGCCCATCCCGGAGCGGTCCCACCGCGGCTACGTGTACGTGCTGTCGAACCCGTCCATGCCTGGGCAGGTGAAGATCGGTCGCACCGAGCGCAACCCCATCACCCGCCGTGACGAGCTGTCGCGCGCCACCGGGGTGCCCACGCCCTTCGTGCTGGAAAGCTGGGAGCTGTTCAACGACTGCTGGAAGGCCGAAAAGGACGTCCACCGTGAGCTGCAGCGCCTGGGGCAACGCGTGTCCAACGACCGCGAGTTCTTCTGGGTCAGCGTGTCCCAAGCCAACGCGGTGTTGAAGCGCCTGGCCGCCCTCGAACACGGTGTCGATCCCGGTGCCCCGCCGAGCCGTCAGGCCCGTGCCGCCTCCGACGATCAGGTGGACCGCGGTGTGAAGCTGCTCTTCGGTCTGGACGGCCAGATGCGAGACGCCCGCCAGGCCCTCTCGAACTTCGAGCAAGCCGCCGCCCTCGGGTCCGCCCGTGGCCGCTACTACGCCGGCCGGGCCGCCCACGTGCTGGCCAACGATGCACGCCCGAAGGATCGCCCGGAGCTGGACCACCGCGCCCAGCACCACTACCAGACGGCCATGGCCCATCCCACCGACCCGTCCCGGGTGGCCGCCGCCGGATGGTCGGCCAAGCTCTTCTGGCAACGCCAGCAGTACGGGGCCGGGGAAAAAGCCTGGAACACCTTCCTGGAGCGCGCCGCGCAGCTCGACCAGCCGTCGAACGACGTGCTGACCCTGCTGCTGGACCAGATCGAGTTCTGCGTGAAGCACCGCAAGCTGTGGCGCTGCGCCGCGGTCGAGAAGCACCGCGATGCCCTGCTGGCCGCGGCCAAGCCGTCCTTCCACACCCTGGCCATCGTCGCGCTGCGCCGCGTCGGTCAGCCTTGGTGGCGCTGGCCCCTGTTCGTCGCCGTCGACGTGTTCCGCTGGAGCCCCGTCGCCCTCACCGGCCTGGCCCTCACCGCCGCGCTCTACGCCGCCCTGGACGGGTGGTGGTGGGTCCTCGCCCTGCTGGCCACGGTGGTCGCCGGCTGGTTCGAGCACCGCCCGAAGCGAACCCGCGACGACGGCTCGCCGGGCCGCTACCCGCGCCGGTCGAACCGTTCCAGCTCAAACCGCACGTCCGGTTACCAACGTGGGGGCCAACGCTCCACGTACCGGCGCCGCTGAATCACAACCACCAGGAGGAGACGATGGAAACGGATCACAACGATGTGCTGGACTGCGAGGAGGGGCGCTACCCCTACCCGGACGCGTGCGTGTTCGTGGTCATCGGCCTGCCAAGGAAGGCGGCCACCCGGGACGGCTATATGGCCGCCGTCCTTCGCACGTACGTCGCCGTCAGCACCCAACGACGCCTCGTGGAAGACGCCTTCGACCTGGCCCACCCGGAGTTTCGTTCCATGCTTACGCTGTCGCTCGACGAGCTGCGCGAACGTGTGACCGCCCTTCGGGCCATGAGGACTCAGCGACGAAGCTGGGCCGCCGGGCTGCTGCTCCGCGTTGTTCAGCCGTTTGCCGAGCCCTACCTGGTCGCCCACAACGACGTGCTCGACCACATCGCCCTCGATGCTGTCTACGCGTCGAGCGTCCACGGGGCCCGGGCGCAGGTCCGGCACCCGATCCGTGCCGGCATGGCGGTGTCGCTCAGCCACCTCGAAAAGACCTTGGCCCAGATGGAGAGCGTCAAGACCGGGGATGACACCGCCCCGTATCACTGGGATTACAGCGAGGCCGGCGATTTCGACCGTTCCCAGGAGCGGTATGCGCGTGAATCGCCTGAAGCGCGCGCCTGGGTTGCGCGGAAGCAGCACGAGCTGGCCGCGTACGAGGCCCTTCACCCGGCCGCTCCGGCCGAAGACCACAACCACCATGAGGCGACCGATGGACGCTGATCTCAACGATGTGCTGGACTGCGAGGAGGGGCGCTACCCCTATCCGGACGCCTGCGTGAAGCTGGTGATGGGTATCGAGCGGAACCCTCGTGCCGCCATCCCGCGCATGGCCGCCATGGTCATCGTCAGCACGCTGGACGAACGGGCCGAGAGCATGTTCGAGACGTATTCCCCGGACTACGCTCGCCACACCGTCTCGTCGCTGCCGGATGTGCGGCAGCAGGAGCAGCAGCTCAGGGACCTGGACGCCCAGCGCCAGGACGGCTGGCTCCTGCGCAAACTGCGCTCGCCCTACATGGTCACCTACCGCGGGCCCATGGGTGTGCTGCAGCGCCGGTTCGTGCTCGCCCGGTCCGCCGCCCACGCCTACCACCAGGAGGTCCCCGAGCCTTACGTGGGTTCGGTGATCGCGTTGAGCGATCTCGAGAAGGAACTGGCCCGGATGGAACGCGCCAAGATCGGGGAGGATCGGGTCCCGTATGCTTGGAACTACGGGGAAGGGGGCGACTGGAAGCGCCATGTCGCTGAACGGGTCGCCAACTGGACTCCGGAGGAGCGAGCAAAGGCTGACGAGATGATCCGGAACCACCGCCACTTCTTCCCCATGCAGGAAACGGTCGAGGCGCACGATCCCCAGACGCCCCTCGGCGAGTGACTCAAACCGTGCCAGGGCACGGGCTTGACGTGCCCCGGAATGCTGCTAAGTGTTGACCATCGCCCACCCGCCCGGTGGGCACCACCGAGGGAGGAACCATCATGCTCTACATCGTCGCCATCATCGTCGCGCTCGTCGTTCTCGTCGCGGTGTTCCGGAACACCCCCAGCTCGCTGTTCGGCGGCCAGAGCCTGGCCCAGCGCTTCAAGCAGAACCTCGATGCTGAGCGGGCCAAGCGCCCCCAGCGCTGAGCGAACCACCGCCACCATGTGCAAACGGGGCCATCGGCCCCGTTTCCCATTCCCCGCTCCGCCCGGGTGTCACTGCCAGCGGGCGCCGTCCATCTCCCGCTTGGCCGCGAGCACCCGCGCCAGGTGGTGCTGCCGGTGGTGCTTGAACGC
Organism: Burkholderia sp. BCC0097; assembly: GCF_902832985.1. NCBI lineage: Bacteria > Pseudomonadati > Pseudomonadota > Betaproteobacteria > Burkholderiales > Burkholderiaceae > Burkholderia > Burkholderia sp. BCC0097. Next base: position 136,031 of record NZ_CADFDM010000005.1, on the reverse strand, counting down.
GGCCTCGCTGGCCAGGGCCTCGATCGCCGAGCGCACGTCCTGCGTGAAAAAGATGTCCTCGAACGCCATCAGCTCGCCGTCGAACACGTCGTCGACGATCTGCCGCTTCAACGCCTGCCAGGCCGGCCCGTCGTCGATGGAGGTGCGCAGCGCGTCCAGGCGCCCGTGGCGGGTGTACATGGTCCACCAGCTCTCGTCCGCCTGCTCCGTCGCCGGAATCGCGTGGTGCCGGCCGTTGAGCGTGACGCCCACCGTCACCGTCATCGCCGGGTACACCGCGTCGAGCCCCTTCACCACCGCCGGCTCCTCCACCTGCTCCACCACCAGGCTGTCGAGGATGGCCGCCTGCGTCGCCCGCTGCTGTTCGGTCAAGTAGCTCATCGCACGCTCCCCAGGATCCGGTCGATGTCCACGCGCAACTGGGCCAGCCGCTGCGCCTGGTGGGGCTGCGTGCCGGGCGCCGCCTCGTTGAAGGCCACCCACCACCGTACCTCGGGGTGGTCCGACAGCACCGTCACGAGCAGCTCGTTCAGGCTCTGGTGGTGACGACGGGCCACCGCCGTCGCTGCGTCGTGCAGCACCGGCGGCATGCGAAGCGTGGCGGTCCGTCGAGGGGTCTTGCAGGTGGTGGTCATCGGGTCCTCCGGTTCTGGGTGGGCGGCCTACTCAACGTAGCAGGTCGATTCGGGTCGGCAAGATCGGGGGTTCCCCCGGATCAGCAGAGCTTCCCCGTCAGGAACCCGGACGCCTGCTGCCAGCGCTTGTCCGGGTAGTACGAGAAGAGGTACGCCCCCTTCTTCAGGGTGTTGATCATCGGGACGATCACCCCCCGCTGGACCGCTGCGCAGCCCTCGGATTGCGACACGTGGCCCGTGGCCGCGCGCTCGTCGTTCACGTAGTCCGTGCCGTGAAGCCAGATCCCGCGCTCCACCGCGTGGTCGTTGATGCCCTTCTCCAGCCCCACCATGCTCATCGCCGGGCCGAACTGGCTCTTGAACGGACTGCCCAGCTCGAACAGGCCCAGGCTGGACTGCTCGCTGTCCGGCTGGTTCGAGAACGACCGGGCGTAGAGCCCTGCGCCCGACCCGCGCCCGTGCAGGACGTACTCGTTCCAGAGGAGCGTGCCGCTGCGCAGGTCGAAGACCCAGAGCCGGCGCGCGGTGCTGGGCAGGGAGTAGTCGATCACCACCAGGCGGTCCTTGTCCCCGTAGTGCTTCGCCGCGCATTCCATCGCCCGCATGGCCAGGTGCAGCGCGTCCTGGTTGATCGTGGGCGCCGCCGCGAGGAGCTGCTCCTCCGTCACGCGGAACGTCGAGGGCTGCACGATCACCGGGGCCACCCCCATCCGCGTGGGCCAGAACGAGCCCACCAGGCGCTCCGGCATCCGGGTGAAGCGCGTGAGCCGCGGTGACGCGTCGAACACCGGGGCCGCGTCGTCGAAGGACGCCGGCACGTCGACCAGGGATGCGGGTTGGGGAATCGAGGAAACCACGAAGTCGACCGGCTCCGGGGTGTGCCCTGGCACGGCCTTGAGCGAACTGGGGCAAAGCGCGAACGCAGCAAGGCAGGTCGCGGTGAGCACCACCAGGCGGTGGGCGATGGGTTTGAACGTCGGGTACAAGGTCTCCTCCGAGAACGTGTGGTGATCGCCTCCTTGTCGTGTTGTTGGCGACGGTGGGTGGTGGGCCCCTGAGCGGGGGTGCCGTGGTGGCTCAGCGCGGGCTGAACCGTGAACGGGGACGGTAAGCCTCCACCCCGTTGTTCTGGTCGAACGTGACGGCGCTGGGCCGGAACACGCTCGGTTCGATGCAGTCCTCCACCCGACGCACGTCCAGGCGGTCGCCCAGGCTGCGCCGGTTGGGAACGTTGATGCCGGCCGAGGGGGTGCGGATCTCCGCGGCCCGCCCGTTGGCGTCGATGCGAGGACCACGGCTGGCCCGCACGTCCGCCATGCTGAACTTACGGCGTCCGCCGTCGATGCGCTGCCCTTCGACGTCCAGGGCCTTCGGCTCGTTGGTCAGCACGTCGCGCGGCACGATCGTCACGCCGTCCGCTTCCAGCTTGCGAACCCGCGCCAGCTTCGCGGTGGCCCAGGCCTGCCGCTGCTGGAGCTGACGGATCTGCTCCGCCTGCATCGCGATCGCTTGGCTTTGCATCTGGACGGTGAGCATCACCAGGATCGCCTCGAGCATGTCGAGCAGCGCCTCGATCGGCTTGCCGATCATCGCCTTCAGCTCCTCGTCGGGTTCGATCGAAAAGTCGTACAGGCCTTCTGGGGTGTATCCGTGGCGGGTGGTCATCGGGGTCTCCTGGTGCGCATCGCTGGCGCGTTGTCCTCTACCTTCAACCTAGCAGGACGTACAGGCCGGTCAAGCCTTTGGGACGTGCTTTTCCGCCCCGTCCGACGAACTCTTAACCCGTGCCATAGCACGCGCCAAAATATTTTCCCAAGTCGCTTGACTCGCCGTTTTAACCCGTTAGGTACAGAGGTGTCGGGCCCGGAGAGGAGGCCCCTGGATCGTCAAGGGAGGAGAACCGTGACGCGTAAGACCAAGTACCGCCTGAAACAGCTTGGGGCCGTGGCCCTGGCCATGATCACCGGGCTGGAAGCCCTGCCCGCCTTCGCCCAGAGCGATGCGGAACGCAACGTGAGCGACAGCACCGGTCAGCCGCAGGCCGCGGTGGTGAGCTACGTGCAGGACCCGGTTCCCCAGACGCCGTTCCTCTTCCCGAGCGTGTCGTTCCAGCCGCTGGGTTCGAAGGACTTCCACCTCTACGTGGACCTGAACCTTCACGCGTACCACTTCGACCGCCAGGCCAAGAAGGAATACGACTTCAACGAAAACAACTGGGGCGGTGGCCTGGAATACACCAACGACGTGATCGGGGTGATGGCCGGCTACTACCGGAACAGCGACTGGGACCCGAGCTGGTACGTGCTCGGCCGCTACACCCCTGTGCAGCTCGACATCACTTCAAAGGACCGGGTGAACGTCGGAATCGTGGGCGGCGCTCTCAGCGGCTACAAGAAGACCACGATGGTGCCGGGTTTCACCTACACGCCCATTCTGAACGCCCTGGGTGCTACGTGGGTCAAGACGACGACCTCGGTGCCGCGCCAGGAGCCCCGTGGGTTCATGCCGGCCGCCGGCCTGATCGTGTCCTACGAGCACGACCACAAGTGGGGCGTGAACGTCATCGCCGTGCCCAACGTCAAGAGCGCCGGCATCTACGGCTTCCTGGGCTTCCAAGCTCGCGTCGCCATCCCGTCGTCCTGGTTCTGATCAACCGATCGCTGCACCCCGTTTCACCCGCTGCCCGTCGTTCCAACCACCAACCTTGAGGAGACCTACTTATGATGGTTGCATCTTCCCGTCCCACCTTCCGCCGTTCCACCCTGAGCCTGGCGGTCGCTGCGGCGGTCGCGTTCTCGGCCCAGGGCGCGTTCGCGCAATCGGTGGTCGTCACCTCCTCCACCCCGACGGTGGACCTTGGCGGCGCCTCCGGTGCGTCGTTCGGGCCGGACACCACCACGGTCATCGGCAACGTGACGAACTCCGGGATCGACCAGGCGACCGGCTCGGCCGACGGTGTGGACACGTCCGTAACGGTGAACGACTGGGACAACCCGTCCGGTTCCGCGATCGCCGGCGGGACCACCGGTGGTGCTGGTGTTGTGAACAGCGGCAACATCGTCGCGATGACCAACGAGGGTTCGATCAACGGACAGATCGGGATCGACAACAAAGGGACCATCCAGTCTCTGATCAACGCCCTGGGAGCGACGATCGGTAGCGGCATGAGCGGTCTCTACGGGGTCGTGAACGAAGCCGGTGCCACCATCGGCCTGCTGCAGGACAACGGTGGTCTGCTGGTGAGCATGATGAACGGTGTCGCGTACGTGAACAACGCCGGCCACATCGTGACCCTCGACGAAGAGGGCAACGAGACCGCGACGGCGACCTCGATGCAAGCCGCGTTCATCAACGCCGCCACCGGTCAGATCGACCAGTTCACCATCGGTACCAACGCTCGACTCACCCTCTACGGAAGCGCGAGCGGTCTGCTCAACCTGGGCAACGTTCAGCAGGTGACCATCGCGGGGATGTTGAACGCGAGCGGGGACGCGCTGGTCAACGGATCCGCGACGAACAGCACCGCGACCGTCGGTGGGGTGTCGGTGAGCGGTATGCTGGAAAGCGCGACTGGGTCGGGCGGTGGGAACGGGATCCACAACTACGCCCAAATGGGCGACGTGAACGAGACCTCCACCGGTCTGATCAACGGTTCGCTGCCGGGGACCGCCGCGATCAACAACGAAGCCGGTGCCGTGATCGGGAACATCACCCTGGACGGTCACTCCAACACCCAAGGTTACGTGATCTGGAACAAGGGAACGACGGGCAACGTCGAGATCGGAGGTCAAGCCTCGTCGTCCGCCGAATCCGCGATCGCGAACACCGCCGGTTCGACGATGGGCGATCTGAAAACCGACGCCGGTTCGTCCGTGCAGACGATCGGTACCGGGAACACCAGCGCTGCGGTGCAGAACGACGGGACGGTGAATAGCATGACGTTCGGTGGTGCGGTGAGCGCCGCGAACGGTGTCGCCGTGGTGAACTCCGCCACCGGGACCGTGACGAACGGGATCACGACCACGACCGGTGCGGACATCACAGGTACGTCCGGGATCGAGAGCGACGGGGACTTGCCCACGCTCGACGTCGGTGCCGGGAGCAGCGTGAACGGTAGCGCCGTGGCCGGTGTGGAACTGAACAACGGTACGACCGCGGTGACCGTGAGCGGTGTGGTCGGGGGGAGCGGGACCGCCGACGGTTTGCAGGTGACCAATCTTGGCACGGTCGCGACCGTGACCGTCGAGAACAACGGGTTGGTCATGGCAACCGGTTCGGGGAACGGTCTCACCGTCGGTGGTGGTGCGACCGCCAACACCACGGTTCAGGACAACGCCGCCATCGAAGCGGCCACCACGGGTTCGGCGGTGGACGTGAAGAACAACGGGACGGTGAACCTCACCCTCGCTGGCCGCAACGCTAGCGTACAAAACGTGGGTACGGGTTCCGCGATCGACGTCGAGCAGGGCGGTGCTCTCACCGTGAACGCCTCGGGTTTCAGCACGGGTGGTGCCGGTCCGGTCATCACCGCGAGCGGTACCGCTCCGACGATCGACGTCGCCGGGACCGCCGCGCTCAACCTGGACGCGCTGGTGTCGAACACCAACACCACCTCGAGCGCGGGTGCTGCGATCCAGATCGAGAGCACGGGCAACGTGACCTCGTTCACGAACGAAGGTGAGGTGCAGGGTGCTGTGAAGAACCTCTCCAGCAACGCGCTGGTGATCGACGGTGCGTCGAGCTACACCGACGGAACCGCGACCAACGGGCAACTGGGTCTGTTCAGCGGTTTCGGTTCGACCTCCACGCAGTCGGAGATCGACAGCCCGAACGCGGACGTGACCATCGCGTCCGGGAACGTGGTGCTCAACGACGCGGTCAACGCGCCGAACCTGAACGTGTCCAGCGGCGCATCGCTGATCTCGTACGCACCGGTCGCGGTCAACGGGAACTTCAACGTCGCCGACGGTGCGACGCTGGTGTCGCAGGTGCAGAGCGCGACCAACTACGGTCAGTGGAACGTGAGCGGGAACTCCGCGCTCGCGGGATCGACCGCGCTGAAGCTCGCGCCGTTCAACGTCTTCGGGTTCGCCGACGGTCAGCGCTTCACCATCATCAACACCGCAGGGACCGCGAGTTACAACGTGCCGGGGATCACCGCCACCGCGACCGGCTACACCGGCACGGTGACCGCCTCCCAGGTCGGGAACAACCTGGTCGTGGAACTGGGTTCGACCTCCACGGGAACCGGGAGCGGAACCGGAACCGGAACGGGTTCGGGCACGGGTACCGGCTCTGGTACGGGTACCGGTTCGGGAACTGGGACCGGAACTGGGACGGGAAGCGGAACGGGTTCGGGCGATACCGGGACCGGTTCGGGTGGTGGTGACACCACGACGACTCCGCCGTCGGACCCGGGTACGCCGTCGAGCCCGAGCAACCCCACCACGCCGATCGTGCACGCGAGCGTCGCGGGTCTCACGCAGACCTCGGTCGCGGCGACCAACGGGATCGTGCGCTACACCGGGTGGAACAGCGCCGGGTTGATGAGCGCCGAGAACACCGTGCTGGCCATCGAGCAGAACGGGACCGCTCGTCAGGTGACGCAGGCGGGCACCCAGCTCGCGCCGATCCCGCACGCGCAGGCCGCCAACGCGATGCTCGCGCTCAACGACGGTGCCATGGGTGTCGTCGCCGATCGGGCCCAGGCGCAGCGCGCCGCGGTGCAGGCGGATGCTGCAACCGGCAACGGCTGGCAGTCGTGGGGTCGTGCCTCCGGTGGCGCCGAGCAGCGCGGCACGACCGATGGCGGGACGTTCGGTGAGGTCAGCGGTTCGAACTTCACCTACGGTCAGCTCGCGGTCGGGGCGGACAAGGCGCTCGCCAACAACGCCTGGCGCGCGGGAGTTGCCTTCACCTACGCCCATGGCCAGAGCAACGCAACCGGTGACGCAAGCGGTCAGGACCTCGGTGTGAACGCGTTCGGGTTCACGCTCTACCAGGGCTGGACCGCTCCTTCGGGCCACGCCTACGTGGACATCGCCGAAAACGCCAGCATCTACCAGTTCAACGCGAGCCGGTCGGTGAACCTTGCGGGTGTTGCGGCCGGTGATGCCAGCGCGCACTTCTCGGGTCAGTCCTACGGTGCACGTGTGGAAGCAGGCCTCCCGCTCGCCTGGATCGACGGCATCACCGTCACCCCGTCGGCCGCCCTCGGTGTCGTGTATCGCCGCCTGGGGAGCTACGTCGAATCGGACGGCGGTTCGGGCGTGGGCCTGGCGGTCAACGGGGCGTCCGACGTCTCCGTCCACTCGACGATCGGGGTGACGCTGTCCAAGGCGTTCGAGACCAAGGCGGGCACCATCGTGCCGCGTATCGGCGCCTACTACATGCACCAGTTCGGCGGCAACGTGCCGAACACCACCGCGACGTTCACCGGGGACACCACGGGCCAGACCAGCTTCACCACGGTCAGCGCCCCGTCGGTGCGCGACACCGCGGACCTGTCGGTGGGCGCCACGCTCTACCGTGCCAAGGGCCTGTCGTTGACCGCGCAAGCCAACCTGCAGGTCGGCAAGCACTACACCAGCGAGAGCGCGGAGCTGCAACTCAAGAAGTCGTTCTGACGGTCGAGCACAACGCCCACTTCGGTGGGCGTTTGTCCGTGCCAGGGCACGGGTTGACAGCCCTGGCAATGCTGCTAGATGTGGACCACGGACGCCCGCCCCGTCGCGCGGGCATCACTCGGGAGGAGACCCTTTCATGCTCAAAACGACCATCACCGCCGCACTGCTCGCCGCTTCGCTGGTCAGCGGGGCCGCGATCGCTGCACCCCAGCCGTACACCCTGCTGAACGATCTGAAGACGCCGCAGCAACTGACCGCCGACGGTCAGGCGTCGGTCGAGGGCTACAGTTTCCTCCCCACCGATGGTTATAGCTTCCTCACCACCGGCTTCGTGCACGGCCTGGTGCTGGGTGAAGCGCTGCCGGCCCGCTGCTCGAAGAGCACCACGCCCGAACAGCTCCCCTGCTCCATCCCCGTGCCGGGCGCGTCGAACCTCCACGTGATCGCCGGGCTTCACCCGGACGCCAACGACGGCGCGTACGAAACCAGCGCCCTGGCGGTGACCGGTCTGGGCAACACGATCGTGGGGATCGGTCAGCCCCTGGGCGCCACCGACGAAGCGGTGTCCGCCACCGCGAAGGACCTGCTGTTCTTCCTGGGCTCGCCCAGCGAAGCGAGCGCGAATCAGGCGACCTTCGACAAGACGACCTACGCCGTGACCATCGTGCGCGGTGAGGGCCCGACGGGTCCCTTCGCGAACGTGTGGGCGTATCAGAAGGCCGCGTTCCCGGTCACGAAGGTGCCGTACGTGGCGGGCACCGCGCCGATCGCCAACCTGCTGCGCTGGAAGCAGGAGGTCTTCATCGCCCCCTGAGCCGTGCCCACGGGCCCGCGCCGGATGTGAAAACGCCCCGAACTCGGGGCGTTTGTCGTTGAAGCATCCAGGGTTTTGGGGGTTCGGGTTTCAGAAGGTTTTGCGCCCCGGTCCCGGTGGCAGGGGTTCGCCCCGCTCGTCGTCCAGCGCGTCGAACTCCGAGCGCAGGACCGCGTCGTCCTGCCGGACCTGGCTCAGGCGCATGGCCTCGCCCAGCACGCCGATGTACGCGTCGTGGAACGGGGTGCGCTCCCGCAGGTTGCGCCACGGTCGGTCCATGGCCTCGGGCATGGGGAGCCAGGTCACCTCGATCTCGGGATCCACCAGGCGCTCCTCGAAGACCTCGATGGGTCCCGTCAGGGCGTGGCCCACCAGGTCGCCCGACCCCACCTTGGTGAACCAAGGTTGGTCGTCCAGCAGGTCCGCCAAGGTGGCGAAGGACAGCGCGCGACGGTCCCGGGCGGTCCCCTCACGTGGGTTCATGATCTTGTGGTTCTCACGCCAGGCCCGCAGGTCCCGCATCAGGTACGTGACGGCGGGCTTGCGTCCGGTGAACTGGGGGCCGTCCTCCTGCTTCGCCTGGGTGTAGACCGGCCCCCGCCCCTCGCTGCGCATGCGTTCCAGGGTGCGCGCGGACCGCCCCAGGAACAGGGCGGCCACCGGCTCGCTCACGCTCTGCTCGTCGTGCAACGCCGACACGGTATTCATGCGACGAACCATCACCTCGTCGTCCAGTTGCTCGATGCTGATCATGCGGCTTCTACCTCGTCCTCGTCGTCGGTCCCGTCGTCGTCCTCGTCGTCCACCGGCATCTTGTCCAGCCCTCGCACCTCAATGCCGGGCCGTGGGCTCGGCCATTTTAGCGGCTCGGGCTCCCACAAGGTCATCGGCGTGATGTCCGGCGTCGTGGCGATCAGCATGTTGAAGAACGGTGGGTAGGTCGACAGGATGGTCAACTCCACCGTCTGCATCGCCTCACGCAGACGTTCAGCGTCCGGGATCGTGTACCGCGTCGTGACGTTCGACAACTCCGCCTTGTTTTGCAACGTGCGCGCGACGTTGGGCGTGACGGAATCCTCCTTGGCGATCCGCTGGTCCGTCTGGGACCGGGCGTTGACGAAGTGATTCAGCAGTTTCTTGGTCGTCTCCTCGCTGAAATGAAGGGTGTCGGTGACACCACCGAACGTACGCCTCAAGTCGTGCATGCCCAGCGACGACACCGGAACCTGAAAACGGGTGCCGTCCGGGTCCGTTTTGATCGTCCACTTGATGATCCCAGCGTCCCGGCACAGGTAGGTCCGCAGGGACTTGCTGTCCTTGTAGTGGGGAGTCTTGCGCAGCCGCGACTCGGACCGGGGCGGGAACACCCACCGCTTGCGGGACGCCCGACGGAACGGATCCGGGTCCGCTGCCGCTTCCTGGTCCCGGATCGCCAGACGCCCCTCGAGGATCTTGCGCGCGCCCCGGCAAATACAGAGGACAAAGTCTAGGCGGTTCTTAGTGTCCCGCATGGTCACGTAGCCGTTCTCCAGGTCGACGAACGAAACCCGCGCGGCCTCCTCCGGCGTGATCTGATCCAGCCACATGAGGTCGGAGCATTCCTGGCTGCGGCACCCCCAGAGAGTGGCCAGCAGGAGGTAATCGCAACCGGTGCGGTTTTCCTTGCGCCGGTGGTAGATCGCCCGCAGCCACGGACCCATGCTCTTTTCCAGGGTGAGCGGCTGGCGACGCCCCGTCAGTTTGTAGTGGTTCTCCAGCTCCTGACGCGTGCGGTACCGATTTTTGAGGATGTTGAAGGGGTTGTAGGTCAGCACCGGTCGCTCGGCCCGGCGTTGAGCCATCCGTGCCTCCTTCTCCACCGCATGGTTCACCGCGGTGGATGCCCACCGGAAGGTCTGCTCTGCGGTCGTGGGGGCTTTGGCGTTGATCGCCTCGAACGCGTCCACGATCTCCTCGTCCAGGAGGTCGTTGATCCGTTTGTTCTTCCAGACCGCGAGTTTGCGCACGGCTTTGTCGTAAGACCTTAAACTACTGGCTTTAGCCGGGCGTTTTCGGTGCACGAGATCGTGCCTGTAAACGTCCAGCGCCTCGCCCAGCGTCAAATCCCGTTCGTCGCGGTTGCGTTTGTCCGGACCCGGTGCCCGCCCCGTTTCGACGATGCCGTCCAACACCTCGTGCGCTTTTTTGCGCGCCTGCTGAACGGTCATCTCCGTCACGCGGCCCAGGGTCGCGCGAATCACCGCGCCCGGCCCGGATGCCCGTACCCGTTTTTGAACGATGAAGGACGCATTGCTCGCGGTCACCTTGATGCCAAACCCCGTGGGGCCGATGGCGTCGGTGACCACGTACGGTTGCCGATCCGGGTTGGCCGGCCACTTGTCCGGTGGCAGTCCGACCTCGGGTCGAACGTCGATGTGTAACGCGCTGGCGATGGTAGCTGTGATCTCGATTTTCATTTGTATGCCCGGATGACCCTGTATGCCCAGAAACGACCTCGCAAGCCGATTCTATTACACTGGCATACGCCCGGCATACTTTTTGGTGCGGGCTATTGGCGGTAAATGCCACGCTACGCATCAGCATCGAACACTTGGAGAGGCCCGCCCAGTATGGCGTTGAAGGAAACAGACCGCGCAAACCCCGGTGAAACGGAAGGGGTAAAAACCCACACCCCGTATATGCAGCAGTACCTGCGCATCAAGGCCGATCATCCGGACACGCTCGTCTTCTACCGGATGGGCGACTTCTACGAACTGTTCTTCGAGGACGCGGAAAAAGCGGCGCGCCTGCTCGACCTGACCCTCACGCAGCGCGGCGCCTCGGCGGGCACGCCGATCAAGATGGCCGGCGTCCCGCATCACGCGGTCGAGCAGTATCTGGCGAAGCTCGTGAAGATGGGCGAATCGGTCGCGATCTGCGAACAGATCGGCGATCCGGCCACGTCGAAGGGCCCGGTCGAGCGCAAGGTCGTGCGCGTCGTCACGCCCGGCACGCTGACCGATGCCGCGCTGCTGTCCGACAAGAACGACGTCTACCTGCTCGCGATGTGTACTGGCCACAACAAGCGCGGCGTCGCGGTCAATATCGGCCTCGCATGGCTGAACCTCGCGAGCGGCGCATTGCGTCTCGCGGAAATCGAGCCCGACCAGCTTGCCGCCGCGCTCGAACGCATCCGGCCGGCCGAGATCCTGACACCGGACGGCGCAACCGACGCCCTTCCCGCCGGCGCGGGCGCGAGCAAACGCGTGCCGGCCTGGCACTTCGATATCGCGTCGGGCACGCAGCGCCTGTGCGACCAGCTCGACGTCGCGAGCCTCGACGGGTTCGGCGCGCATTCGCTGACGAGCGCATGCGGCGCGGCCGGCGCGCTGCTGCTCTACGCAGCAGCCACGCAAGGCCAGCAACTGCGGCACGTGCGCAGCCTGAAGGTCGAGAACGAAACCGAATACATCGGGCTGGATCCGGCCACGCGCCGCAACCTCGAACTGACCGAGACGCTGCGCGGCACCGAATCGCCCACGCTGTATTCGCTGCTCGACACCTGCTGCACGACGATGGGCAGCCGCCTGTTGCGTCACTGGCTGCATCACCCGCCGCGCGCGTCGGTCGCCGCGCAGTCGCGCCAGCAGGCAATCGGCGCGCTGCTGGACGCGCCGGCCAACGCGAGCCTCGATGCGTTGCGCAGCGCGCTGCGACAGATCGCCGACGTCGAACGGATCACCGGGCGGCTCGCGCTGCTGTCCGCTCGCCCGCGCGACCTCTCGAGCCTGCGCGACACGTTCGCCGCGCTGCCGGCGCTGCGCGAGCGCATCGGCGCGATCGTCGCGAACGCGGATACGCTCGCGCGCGTCGACGCGGCGCTCGCGCCGCCGGCCGAATGCCTCGACCTGCTGACGAGCGCGATCGCCACCGAACCCGCCGCAATGGTCCGCGACGGCGGCGTGATCGCGCGCGGCTACGATGCCGAGCTCGACGAGCTGCGCGACATTTCGGAAAACTGCGGGCAGTTCCTGATCGATCTCGAGGCGCGCGAGCGAGCGCGCACCGGCATCGCGAACCTGCGCGTCGAATACAACAAGGTGCACGGCTTCTACATCGAGGTCACGCGCGGTCAGACCGACAAGGTGCCCGACGATTATCGCCGCCGCCAGACGCTGAAGAACGCCGAACGCTACATCACGCCGGAACTGAAAACCTTCGAGGACAAGGCGCTGTCCGCGCAGGAACGCGCATTGGCGCGCGAGCGCGCGCTGTACGACTCGGTGCTGCAGGCGCTGCTGCCGTTCATCCCCGAATGCCAGCGCGTCGCGTCGGCCCTCGCCGAGCTCGACCTGCTCGCCGCCTTCGCCGAACGCGCCCGAGCGCTCGACTGGGTCGCGCCGACCTTCACCGACGAGATCGGCATCGAAATCGAACAGGGCCGCCACCCGGTCGTCGAAGCGCAGGTCGAGCAGTTCATCGCCAACGACTGCCGTTTCGGCACCGAGCGCAAGCTGCTGCTGATCACCGGGCCGAACATGGGCGGTAAATCGACGTTCATGCGGCAGACCGCGCTGATCGCACTGATGGCGTACGTCGGCAGCTACGTGCCGGCGAAGTCGGCGTGCTTCGGCCCGATCGACCGGATCTTCACGCGCATCGGCGCGGCCGACGATCTCGCGGGCGGCCGCTCGACCTTCATGGTCGAGATGACCGAAGCCGCGGCGATCCTCAACGACGCGACGCCGCAAAGCCTCGTGCTGATGGACGAAATCGGCCGCGGCACGTCGACCTTCGACGGCCTCGCGCTCGCCTGGGCCATCGCGCGCCACCTGCTGGCGCACAACGCGTGCTACACGCTGTTCGCGACGCACTATTTCGAGCTGACGCAACTGCCGGCGGAATTCCCGCAAGCAGCCAACGTCCACCTGTCGGCCGTCGAGCATGGCCACGGGATCGTGTTCCTGCACGCGGTCAACGAAGGCCCGGCGAACCAGAGCTACGGCCTCCAGGTCGCGCAACTCGCGGGCGTCCCGGCGCCGGTGATCCGCGCCGCGCGCAAGCACCTCGCGTATCTCGAACAGCAGTCGGCATCCCAGCATACGCCGCAACTCGATCTCTTCAGCGCGCCGCCCGCGGCCGTCGACGATCTCGAATGCGCGGACGCGCCGGCGTTGCCCGACACGCCGCATCCGGCGCTCGAAAAACTGCGCGACATCGATCCCGACGATCTCAAGCCGCGCGAGGCGCTCGACCTGCTGTATGAATTGCGCACGCTGGTCCGGTCGCACGATGCCGACGGGCACGCGTAAGCGCATGCCGCGCGGCCTGCCGGCCCGCGCCGCCGCCGCGCTCGTCGCGGCGGTGCTTGCGGTGGCGCAGGCCGATGCACTGGCCGCGCCGCCCAAGCGCAGCGCAGCGCCCTATTCGTTCGCGGTCGTGTCGGGCGTCATCAATGCTCCGGCGGACGAACCGGCTGCGCAGCGGCTGCTCGATGCGATTGCACGCGAGCGCAATCTCGCGTTCGTCGTCTACGCAGGCGATCTCAAAGGCTCGAAGGAAGCATGCCGCGACGCGCTGTATTCGCAGCGCGGTGCGATCCTGGATACGGCGCGCGTGCCGCTCGTGTTCATTCCCGGCCACGACGACTGGATCGCCTGCAACACCGCGGCCGGCGGCAGCTACGACCCGGTCGAGCGGCTCGACTTCCTGCGGCAGACGCTGCTCGCCGATTCGGCTCTGCCCGACCCCGGCGCACTGCAGATCACGCGGGAGAGCGAAGTCGCACGGTTCCGGCCGTATCGCGAAAACGCACGCTGGATGCGCGACGACATCGTCTACGTCGCACTCAACGCGCCGGCGCCGAACAACCATTATTTGACGGCGGGCGGCCGCAACGGTGAATTCGAGGACCGCATCATCGCGAACGGCTTCTGGATCGACCATGCGGCCGAATATGCGAAGCGGCGCGAAGCCCGTGCGATGGTCGTGATTTTCGAAGGCGATCCGCAGTTCGAACGCTATGAACGCGCGGAACGCTTTGCCTGGCTGCGTTTCAACCGGCCGCGCGTGCGCGACGGCTTCCGCGAGCTGAAACGAACGTTGGTGAAGGCGGCTGCGACGTTCCGCGGGCCCATTCTGGTGATGCACGCGAGCGGCGAACCGCTGGCGAACGGCTTTCTGATCGACCGTCCGCTGCATGGCGACGACGGTGAGCTGGTCGGAAACGTGACGCGCGTCGCGGTCGGACCGCGCCATCCGACGAATCAGTGGGTGAAGGTAAGCGTATCGCCGGCACGGCAGACGATCTTCAACGTGAGCCTGCAGGAGGTGCCGAAGAACCTGCCGGTGCCGCCCGCGCTGCCGCTCGCGCCGCGCGACGACGTGCCGCTGCCGCAGATGCCGGAAATCCCCGCGCTGCCGGCGCTGCCCGACGCGTCGTCGGTCGCGCCGCCGTTGCAGGGGGACGGCGCCGCACCAGGCGGCGCGTCATGGCCGGCACCGCCCCCCGCATCGGGGCCGGCGCCGGGCCTGCCGGCAAGCTCAGTGCAGCGTACGCCCTGACGGCGCCTCGCCGTCTTCGTCGTCGTCCTCGTCCACGATCTCGAGCCCTTCCGCGCCATGCGCGTGCTCGTGCTCGATTTCGTCTTCGGTGGCTTCGCGAACGTCCTTCACGGTCAGCGCGAAACGCAGCGCCATGCCCGCCAGCGGGTGATTGCCGTCCAGCACGACCTTGTCTTCGGCGATATCGGTGACCGTATAGATCAGCGAGTCGGCTTCCTCGTCACCGTCTTCCGGCGTGCCTTCGAACTGCATGCCCACTTCGAGCGGCTCGGGAAAACGGTCGCGCGGCTCGATCTTCACGAGCTCGGGATCGTAGTCGCCGAACGCGTCCTCCGGCTCGAGCTGGATCTGCGCCTGATAGCCTGCCTCGTGGCCGTCGAGCTGTTCCTCGATCTTGGGGAACGTGCCATCATAGCCGCCGTGCAGATAGACCATCGGCTCGTCGCTTTCCTCGATCAGATTGCCCTGTGCGTCCGACAGCTTGTAAGTGACCGACACGACGGTGTTTTTTGCGATTTTCATCCAATTCTCCCAAATACAAGTCTCATTATACGATGCGCAACCGGTCTCAAGCCGAACCGCGGGATACCGCTGCCGCCCCGCTCGGCGCACCGCCCTCCGATCTTCCCACGCCGCTGCTCGGCGGTCTCACGCCGGCGCAATTCATGCGCGACTACTGGCAAAAGAAGCCGCTGCTGATCCGCCAGGCGATCCCAGGCGTCGCGTCGCCGGTCACGCGCGATGACTTGTTCGAGCTCGCCGCCGACTATGACGCGGAATCGCGATTGATCACCCATTTTCGTAACAAGTGGCAACTGGCGCACGGTCCGTTCGAACCCGACACACTGCCCGCGGTGACACGCAAATCCTGGACCCTCCTCGTGCAGGGGCTCGACCTGCACGTCGACGCGGCGCGCGCGTTGCTCGACCGGTTCCGCTTCATCCCCGACGCGCGCCTGGACGACCTGATGATCTCGTATGCGACCGACGGCGGCGGCGTCGGCCCGCACTTCGATTCGTATGACGTGTTCCTGCTGCAGGTCGAAGGCCGGCGCCGCTGGCGGGTCGGCGCGCAGAAGGATCTGTCGCTGCAGCCGGACGTGCCGCTGAAGATCCTCGAAAACTTCGAGCCGAGCGACGAATGGGTGCTGGAGCCCGGCGACATGCTGTACCTGCCGCCGCACATCGCGCATGACGGCGTGGCCGAAGGCGAGTGCATGACCTGCTCGATCGGCTTCCGGGCGCCGTCCGCCGGCGAGCTGGGCGCCCAGTTCCTGTACTACCTCGCGGAGCGCGGCGGCCTGCGCGACGCGGGGGGCGACGACCTCTACCGCGATCCGAAGCAGCCGGCCGTCGATGCGCCCGCGCAACTGCCGCCGGCGATGGTCGAACGCGTGGCCGAGATCGTCGACGCGATCCGCTGGCGCAAGCGCGACGTCGCCGAATTCCTCGGCTGCTACCTGAGCGAGCCGAAATCGAACGTCGTTTTCGACCCGCCCGAGCGTCCGCTGTCCGAGGCCGCATTCGTCACGCAAGCGTCACGCCGTGGCGTGCGTCTCGACAGAAGGGCCGCATTGATGTATAACGCGCGCTCGTACTTCATTAATGGCGAGGAAGGACCGCTCGAGGAAGCCGAGGAATGGCTCCCCGAACTGGCCAATCAACGTCAGATGGAGGCGAAACGGTTTGTAACACTATCCCGGGTCCCTTCGATGACAGCCTTGTTGCACGAGTGGTATCGTGCGGGCTGGATACGGGTCGGAAACCGGAATTAGTGTGAGTCGCCCCGTATGCCCGTACAGATCAAATTCTGTATGGGAAAGACAACGTATTGACCCCGCATTTGTCGACGGTCGATAGGAAAGTGCATATAATTTCCGCCCAAGCCGTAGGGAAGATTCACGCTCTAAGAAGTGCATCTCCACCAGCGGCCCAGGTCGGTGTTGGAGCACATTACCGGTATTGTTTCGCGCTGTTGCTTACCTTTAACCATAAAAGGACGTGATCATGAAGAAATCCCTCCTCGTAGCTTCCCTGTTGGCTGCTGTTGCACTGGCTGCTTGCAACAAGAGCGCTGATCAAGCTGCTTCGTCGGCTGCAAGCGACGCGGCTGCTGCTGCTTCGTCGGCTGCTTCGGCAGTTGCTGGTGCTGCGAGCGACGCTTCGGCTGCTGCTTCGTCGGCAACGGCTGCTGCGAGCGACGCTGCTGCTGCAGTGGCGTCGGCTGCTTCGGCAGCGACGGCTGCTCCGGCTTCGGGCGCAAGCCAGTAAGCCTTCAGCATCAGCTGAAAAAAACCGGCCCGAGGGCCGGTTTTTTTACGTCTGCCGCTTTCGAATCGAGCGCCCGGCAGCCGCTTCGGGCCGCCGCGGCAGCCCTGCTCCGCTCATCCGAGCATCAGCCAGTCGAAGCCCGCGTCCTGCGAGGCCACGACCACGTCTTCGCCGTCCGTCCCGAGTACGCCGCCAAACGCCTGGCGGGCCAGTTCCGGCAGATTGTTCTGCTGGCTCAGATGGGCCGCGACCAGGTGCTGCAAACGGCTGCGTTCCAGCGACGCAAGGATGTCGGCCGCGGCGGCGTTGCTCAGATGGCCGTGGTTGCCGCCGATCCGCGCCTTCAGCGACTGCGGATAGCGGCTGGCGGCCAGCATCGCGGTATCGTGGTTGGATTCGAGCACCAGCGCGTCACAGCCGCTCAGGACGGCCGTGATGTGCGGCGTGGCCATCCCGACATCCGTCAGCACGCCGAGCCGGCGGTTTCCGTCCATGAAGACGAACTGAAGCGGTTCCCGCGCGTCGTGGGGGACCGTATAGGGCATCACGGCGAGATCGCCTATCGCGGCCGTCTCGTCGCCCCACAGCACGTGGAGATCGACATCGGCCTCGTCCGCGCCGACCGCGCGCGCGGTGCCCCAGCTCATGTAGAGCGGCAGCGACACGCGGCGCGCGAGCGTCAGCGCGCTGCCGACGTGGTCGCTGTGTTCGTGGGTAATGAGGATCGCATCGAGATCGGCGATGCAGAGATTCAGTCGGCCGAGCCGGCGCTCGACCTCCTTGGCAGAAAAGCCGCAGTCGAGCAGCACGCGGGTGGTCGTCGTGCCGCTCGAGGCCTCGACGACCAGCGCGTTGCCTTCGCTGCCGCTTCCGAGGCTGGCGAATCGCACGCGCTCAGTTCAGCTGCGCGTGCAGCAGCGAAATGAGCCGCTGCGCGTCCGACGAGTTGTCGATCTGGCCGTTCGCGCCGACCACCGCGACCTGCGTACCATTGCCCTGCGCGCGCACGTTGATCAGGTATTCCTTGCCGGGCTTGGCCGCCGACGGACCGCCGTAGAACAGCTTGCCGAACAGGCCGTCACGCTTGAGCTCTTCCATCGAATTCGCATAGCGCACGGTGTAGACGCCCTTCTCCCGGTCGCGATTGTCGACCGTGAAGTTGGTCCGGTCGAGCGCCAGGCCCACGCGCAGCCATGCGCGGTCGAACGACTCGGCCAGTTGCAGCGTCGCGGCGCCGCCGCTCGTATCGCTGACCTGCGCCGGCGCCGTCGCGGGGCGCGCATCGGTCAGCAATTGCTTCGCCTGCGCGTCGGTCAGGCCGAACTTCTGCATCAGCTTCGACAGGAACACGGCTTCGAGCACCGGGTTGCGCGGACGCTCTTCCCAGCGCGACGACGTGCCGCCCTGCGGGCCGACCATCATTTCTTCCATCGCGCTGTGCGTGATCGAGATGTCGGTGTTGCCGTCGGACGTGCGGTTCACGAGCGTGCGGAAGCGGTCGCGCGTGCCCGACGAATAAGCGAAATCGATGACCCGGCCGATCGTGCGGCGGAACCAGTCGTCCGGAATGTTCGCGCGATTCTCGGCCCAGTCGGTGGCCATGATGCCCGTCGACGGCGCATCGGTCTTCAGCGAGAAGCCGTTCTCCTGCCAGAATTCCTTCAGGATCGGCCACAGCTGCTCGGGCGTCCGGCCGTCGACGACGAGCCAGCGGCGATCGCCGTCGCGCTCGATGTGCATGCCGAGCGGATCCTGCGCGCTCGGGATGCCGTCGGTCGCATTGCCGGCCTGCGTCATGGCCCGCGGCGGCAGCGTGCCGAGCCCCGCGTTGGTCGGCGGCGCGACGAACTGCTGCGTCGTCTGCACCGGCTTCAGGTCGCTCGGCACCGCGAGCGGCGGCGCCGAGCCGGTGTTCTTGTAATTGACCCGGTCGGGGGCCAGGTAGTCGTTCAGCGTATCGCAGCCAGCGAGCGCGCCCAGCGCCAGCGCCACCACCGACAACTGGATGGCGCGAGAGGAAAAGGCGAAACGTTTCATGAAATCCTTCGTCTTGCTAGAACGCTCGTCAGGAGCGGCGCCGGACGGAGCCGGCCGGTGCGGGTTGATCAGGGGTCGAGCCGGCGGCCGCAGGACGCGGCCGCCTCGGCATCAGAGGACGCCGGCCTCGACGAGGGCCGAACGCACGGCATCGTGGCAGCGCTCGTCGAGCGCCGTGAGCGGCAGCCGGATGCCGCCCTGCATCTTGCCCATCGTCTGCAGCGCCCACTTCACCGGGATCGGGTTCGCTTCGATGAACAGGTTCTTGTGCAGCGACAGCAGCTTCATGTGCAGCGCGCGGGCCATCTGCACGTCGCCGGCCAGCGCCGCGCGGCACAACTCGCTCATCGCGCGCGGCGCGACGTTCGCGGTCACCGAGATGTTGCCGTGGCCGCCGAGCAGCATCAGCGCGATCGCGGTCGGATCGTCGCCGCTGTAGATCGCGAAATGCTTCGGCGCGGCCTTGATCAGGTGCGCGGCGCGATCGATGTTGCCGGTCGCTTCCTTCACGCCGATGATGCCCGGGACTTCCGCGAGGCGCAGCGTCGTCTCGTGCGTCATGTCCGCGACCGTCCGGCCCGGCACGTTGTACAGGATCACCGGCAGGTCGACCGCCTCGGCGATCGTCCGGAAGTGGCGGTACATGCCTTCCTGCGTCGGCTTGTTGTAGTACGGCACGACCTGCAGCGTCGCGTCCGCGCCGACGGCTTTCGCGTGCTTCGTCAGTTCGATCGCCTCGGCGGTCGAATTGCCGCCCGCGCCCGCGATGATCGGGATGCGTTTCGCCGCATGCTCGACCGCCGTGCGGATCATCAGGATGTGCTCTTCGACGCTGAGCGTTGCCGACTCGCCGCTCGTACCGACGACGACGAGCGCATCGGTGCCTTCCGCGATGTGCCAGTCGACCAGTTTGCGAAACGCCGGCAGGTCGAGACTGCCGTCTTCGAGCATCGGGGTGACGATCGCGGGGATGCTGCCGCGGATTTGAATGCCGTCTTGGGTGCCGTTAGCCATGAAACGCGATTGATTGTGTACCGGTAAACGTTGAGATTGTAGCGGATTAGCCGGGCAGTCCGTAACGTGGAATTCCCGCCCCCGCCTTCGGGGTCGCGCCCTCGCGCACTGCGCAGAGGCGCTGCACGAATGCCTCGCGCGGCGCGGCGACGAAACCGTCCTCGTACGCGACCACCCGCAGGCGGCCGTGCACCGCGTCCAGCAACTCGCCCGGGGCGAGCAGGAACGCGGGGTTGGACGGTTTCCCGACCGTTTCGTTTCCTTGCGCGAAGGTTTCGTAGATCAGCACGCCGCCCGGCGCCACGGCATCGAGCAGATGGGGCCAGAGCGGCCGATGCAGGTAATTCGTGACGATCACGGCCGCAAACCGCTCGCCGGCCGGCAGCGGCCATGGCGCGCCCTCGAGATCGGCCGCGCGGGAGTCGACGCCGGGAATCGCGCGCAACGCGGCCAGCGCGGCCGGGTCACGGTCGAGCGCGACGACCGGATGCCCGCGCGACGCGAACCAGCCCGCATGGCGGCCGCCGCCCGCGGCAACGTCCAGCACCGCCCCGCCGGCCGGCACGAGCCGCGCCCATTGCGCGACCCAGCGCGACGGCCCGGCCTGGCCGACGTGGCCGCCCGCGGCGGCGATGACGGATTCGCTCATGCGCCGGATCAGTTGTACGACAGGCCCATCGCGTCGCGCACGTCGCGCATCGTTTCCGTCGCGTACTTGCGCGCCTTGTCGCAACCGTCCGCGACGATCGCGCGCAGCAGCGACGGATCGTCCATGTACTTCTGCGCGCGCTCGAGCATCGGTTGCTGTTCGCGCAGGATGCCTTCGACGACCGGCTGCTTGCAGTCGAGGCAGCCGATACCCGCCGAGCGGCAACCCTTCTGCACCCATTCGTGCGTCGCTTCGTCCGTGTAGACCTGGTGAAGCTGCCACACCGGGCACTTGTCGGGGTCGCCCGGATCGGTGCGGCGCACACGTGCGGGATCGGTCGGCATCGTGCGGACCTTCTTCGTGATCGTCTCGGCGTCTTCACGCAGGCCGATCGTGTTGCCGTACGACTTGGACATCTTCTGCCCGTCGAGGCCCGGCATCCGCGACGCTTCGGTCAGCAGCGCCTGCGGCTCGACCAGGATGATCTTGCGCGCGCCTTCGAGATAGCCGAACAGGCGCTCGCGGTCGCTCATCGACAGGCTTTGCGATTCCTGCAGCATCGCGCGCGCCTGTTCGAGCGCCTCGTCGTCGCCTTCCTGCTGATACGCGTTGCGCAGCTCGTGATAGAGCTTCGCGCGCTTGCCGCCGAGCTTCTTCGCGGCTTCGAGCGCCTTCTCCTCGAAACCGGGCTCGCGGCCGTACAGGTAGTTGAAGCGGCGCGCGATCTCGCGCGTCATCTCGACGTGCGGCACCTGATCCTCGCCGACCGGCACGAGCGAGCCGCGATACAGCAGGATGTCGGCGGCCATCAGCACCGGGTAGCCGAGGAAGCCGTAGGTGGACAGATCCTTGTCCTTCAGCTTCTCCATCTGCTCCTTGTAGGTCGGCACGCGTTCGAGCCAGCCGAGCGGCGTGCTCATGCCGAGCAGCAGCGCGAGTTCCGCGTGCTCGGGCACCTTGCTCTGGATGAACAGCGTCGCCTGCGCCGGATCGATGCCGGACGCGAGCCAGTCGATCAGCACATCCCACACGTTCTTCTCGATGACCTCGGGCGTCTCGTAGTGCGTCGTCAGCGCATGCCAGTCGACGACGCAGAAGAAGCACGGGTACTCGGACTGCAGTTTCACCCAGTTTTTCAGCACGCCGTGGTAATGACCGAGGTGCAGCGACCCGGTGGGTCGCATGCCGGAGAAAATACGTTCTGGGAACATGATTGTCGTTAGAAAAGCGAGGCGAAGGGAGACAGGATGGCGCTCAGGACGGCGTAACCGACATTGACGAGCGGACGCAGCCAGAAGTTCGTCAGCACGCCCGTCGTGACGAGCACGAGGACGATGATGAAACCGTACGGCTCGATGCGCGACAGCGCGATCGATTGCCTGGTCGGCAGCAGCGCCGCCAGGATGCGGCCGCCGTCGAGCGGCGGCAGCGGGAACAGGTTCAGCACGCCGAGCACGAGATTCGCGCTGACGCCGGCGAACGCCATCCGCGTGAAGAATGGCTCGTCGACGCCGACGGCCGGCAGCACGAGGGTCAGCAGGCCCCAGACGAGCGCCTGCACGAAGTTGCAGGCCGGGCCCGCGAGCGCGACCCACAGGCTGCCCCAGCGCGGATTGCGCAGGTTGCCGAACGACACCGGCACCGGCTTCGCATAGCCGAACAGGAATGCGCCGCCGGTCAGGAAGTACATCGCGAGCGGAATCGCGATCGTGCCGAGCGGGTCGATGTGGCGCATCGGATTGAACGACACGCGCCCCATCGCGTAGGCGGTGTTGTCGCCGAGCAGGCGCGCGGCGTAGCCATGCGCGGCCTCGTGCAGCGTGATCGCGAAGATCACGGGCAGCGCGTAGACGGCGATGGTCTGTATCAGGGAAGCATCCATATCGCGTTATTGTAACAAGCGCACTCGCGCAAAAATGACACCGCGGGTCATGCGGCCGAGAGTCCGAACGGTTCGAGCGCGCCGCGCCCCGCACGGACGAGTTCGGGCGCGTCGCCGGTCAGGTCGATCACCGTCGACGGTTCGCGCGGGCACGCGCCGCCGTCGATCACGAGGTCGACCTGTTTCTCGAGCCGCGTGCGGATTTCCTCCGGATCGTTCAGCGGTTCGTCGTCCGGCGGCAGGATCAGCGTCGTGCCGAGCAGCGGCTGGCCGAGCGACTCCAGCAGCGCGAGCGTGATCGCGTGATCCGGCACGCGCAGGCCGATCGTCTTGCGCGACGGGTGCGACAGCCGCCGCGGCACTTCCTTCGTCGCCTGCAGGATGAACACGTACGGGCCCGGCGTCACCGACTTGATCTGCCGGTACTGGCGGTTGTCGACCATCGCGAAGTTGGCGAGCTCCGACAGGTCGCGCACGAGCAGCGACAGGTGCTGCTTTTCGTCGAGGCCGCGAATCCGGCGCACGCGCTCGACCGCATCCTTGTCGTCGAGATGGCACGCGAGCGCATAGCTCGAATCGGTCGGCATCGCGATCACGCCGCCCTTGCTGACGATCTCCACCGCCTGCTTGATCAGGCGCGGCTGCGGATTATCCGGATGAATCCTGAAGAACTGGGACATGGGGACACGTAAAGAGGGAGAAGTCGGATGTGCGCATCAACGGCAACGCGGGCGGGCCGAAGCCGCCCGGCGTCAGAGCCAGCGCTCCCAGACCGGCGTCAGGTCGGACGGCAACGGCGGCAGGCTGCCGAGCTCGATGCGGCCTTCGCCCGGTGCGTGGAAATCCGAGCCGCGCGACACTTCGAAGCCGAAGCGGCGCGCAACGTCCGCGTATTCGCGGTACTGGTCGGGCGTATGGCTGCCCGTGATGACCTCGATCGCGCGGCCGCCGAGATCGATGAACTCGCCGAAGAACGCGTCGAATTCGACCGGCGTATAGCGATAGCGGCCCGGATGCGCGACCACCGCTTCGCCGCCGGCCGCGCGAATCCAGCCAACCGCGTCGGACAGGGACGCCCAGCGGTGCGGGACGAAGCCGGGCTTGCCGTCGCCGAGCAGGCGATCGAACACGTCCGACGTCGATTCGGCGTGGCCGTTTTCGACGAGAAAGCGCGCGAAGTGCGTGCGCGAGATCAGGTCGGGATTCGATACGTATTTGAGTGCGCCTTCGTACGCGCCCGGGATGCCGAGCGTCGCGAGCTGCTCCGCGATCGCCAGCGCGCGCGCCGCGCGGCCGTGGCGCGTGCGGTACAGGCCATCGACCAGCGCCGGATGGGCGGGATCGATGTTCAGGCCGACGATGTGTACGGTGCGCGAGGCCCACGTGACCGAAATCTCGACGCCGCTCAGGTAGCGCATGCCGAGCGCTTCCGCCTCGCTGCGCGCCACCGCCTGGCCGCCGATCTCGTCGTGGTCGGTCAGCGCCCACAGGGTCACGCCGCCGGCATGCGCGCGGCGCGCGACGTCGGCAGGCGACAGCAACCCGTCGGAAACATTGGAATGGCAGTGGAGATCGGCGTTCATTGTCGGCATCGCAGGTAAGGCCTCATTCTACTGCAACGCCGCAATTGCGCCGGCCGCCCGCCCTGCGGCCAGCGCCAAGCGCCTATGCGCAGAACGCCTCGATCAGCGCCGCGATCTGCTCGGGCTGGTCGTGATGCACCATGTGGCCGGCATCCTCGATGAGCTTCTCGCGCCAGTCGGGGAACGCGTTGAAGCGCGCCTTGAATTCGGGCAGCGGGATGTCGCCGGCGATGTGCGCGAGCGTCGGCGAATTGACGGCCTCGACGTGCAGCACCTTCGCTCGCACCTGCTTCCAGGTCGCCATCACTTCGTCGAGCCGGTACAGCAGCGGGCCCGGCATCTTGTGCGCCGGGTCGGCCAGCAGGTGGTAGAGGCCGTCGTCGCCGCGTTTCGACCAGTGCGCCGCGAGAAATGCGGCGCGGCGCGGGTCGAGCCGCGGATTGGTCTTGATCAGGCGCGCCGCCACGTCGTCGAGGGACGCGTACGGCCGCAGCGCGGGCGGCTCGCGCAGCTCGTCGAGCCAGCCGCGCAGCCGGCGCGGCGCCTGTTCGGCGCGAGCCGGCGCGAGCCCGAACCCTTCGAGATCGACCACGCGGCGCACGCGTTCCGGCCGGGCGCCAGCGTACAGGCACACGACGTTCGCGCCCATGCTGTGTCCGACCAGGTTGACCTCGCCGGTCGGCGCGTAGCGGTCGACGAGCGCATCGAGGTCGGCCAGGTATTCGTGGAACCAGTAGTGGCCGCCGCCCTGCCGCGCGACCGGCCAGTCGGACAGCCCGAAGCCGCGCGCATCGGGCGCGATCACCTGCCAGTCGCCCGCGAGTGCATCGACGACGAACTGGAACGACGCAGCGACATCCATCCAGCCATGCAGCATGAACAGCGTGGGCGCATCGGGCCGGCCCCAGCGCCGCACATGCAGCTGGACGCCGCGCACCGTGACGAAATCGGAAACAGAACTCGAGGCACTCATTGCAGCCGCCAAAAAAAGAATGGTCGTTCGATTATAGCGGCGACGCCACGGTTCAGGCGGCCGGCAATCGAGGTACCGCTCTAGCGGCGAGGTCGTACGGAGCCAGGCAGAAAGAGGCTGTCGATCGAGCGTGCAAGCAGGCGCCCCACCCGACGCAGCCGCCCGCGAGCCGACTAACGCGCGGTGCGCCCGTCCGCCGCGTCCTGCGCGGCCAGTTCGTCGAGTTCGGCCTCTTCGAAGCCGGCATCGCGGCGCGCATCGAAATTGAACGGGCCGCGCAGCCGCGGCGCGTGGTATTGCTCGGCGAGCTGCCGATAGGTCGGCACGGGATCGCGCCCGGCTGCGTCGCACAGATGGCGGAACCAGCGGTTGCCGATCGCGACATGGCCGATTTCGTCGCGCAGGATCACGTCGAGGATCGCAGCCGACGCATCGTCGCCCGCCTGCACGAGCCGCGCGCGAATCGGCGGCGACGCGTCGAGCCCGCGAGCCTCGAGCGTGCGCGGCACGAGCGCCATGCGCGCCAGCACATCGCCCCGGGTCCGCTCGCACATCTCCCACAGCCCGTTGTGCGCGGGAAAATCGCCGTATGCGTGCCCGAATGCCGCGAGCCGGTCGGACAGCAGCGTGAAGTGGTAGGCCTCCTCGGCGGCGACCTTCAGCCAGTCCGCGTAGAACGCGTCGGGCATGTCCGCGAAGCGCCAGACCGCGTCGAGCGCCAGGTTGATCGCGTTGAACTCGATATGGGCGAGCGCGTGCAGCAGCACGGCGCGCCCTTCGGGCGATCGCATGCTGCGCCGCTGCAGCTCGCGCGGCTCGACCAGCGGGGGCCGCGCCGGGCGCCCGGGCAGACCGGCCGGTTCGCGCAGTTGGAGCGACGGCGCGATGGCTGCCTGCCCGGCGCGCAGCGCATCGTGCAGCGCGCGCACCCGCGCGGCCTTGGCCGCCGGCTCGGCAATACGCAGCGCATCGAGCGCCACGCTGCGCACACAGACCTGCGCCTGGTCGAAAGAAGAAGACTCCATGCTCATAAACGGGGACACCTTGCGTACGCGTCGCGGGAGCATCGGCACGCGACGGTTTACAATATGCGTTTGTTCCGCGGCGCCAGGCGCCGGACAAACCGGACGCGCCATTCTACCGGCGCCCATCATCGAAGAGACAAGGAGACTCCGTGACGATCTACAAGCTGGGCGAGACGGCCCCGACGATCCACGAAAGCGTATTCGTCGCCGATACGGCGGCCATCATCGGCAAGGTCGTGCTCGAGGAAAACGCGAGCGTGTGGTTCGGCGCGACGATTCGCGGAGACAACGAGACGATTACGGTCGGCGCCGGCAGCAACGTCCAGGAAGGTGCGGTCCTGCATACCGACCCCGGCTTTCCGCTGACGATTGCGGAAAACGTGACGATCGGGCACCAGGCGATGCTGCACGGCTGCACGATCGGCGAAGGTTCGCTGATCGGGATTCAGGCGGTGGTCTTGAATGGCGCGGTCATCGGCCGCAACTGTCTGGTTGGTGCCGGCGCGGTCGTGACGGAAGGCAAGACTTTCCCGGACAACTCGCTGATTCTCGGCGCACCGGCGAAAGTCGTGCGCGAGCTGTCGGCCGAAGACGTCGCGCGGCTGCGCGCGAACGCGAAGACGTATGTCGAGCGACGCGCGCATTTCAAGGAGCAACTCGTGCGGATCGGGTGATTCGCGCGGATTTCAAGGAAGAAGAGTGAGCGACCAGTTACAGAAATTCATGTTCAATGCGGCGCCCGTGCGCGGCGAGATCGTTTCACTGCGCAACACGTGGCAGGAAGTGCTCGCCCGCCGCGACTACCCTGCCCCCGTGCGCACGGTGCTCGGCGAAATGATGGCCGCGTGTGCGCTGCTGTCCGCGAACCTGAAATTTCACGGCACCCTGATCATGCAGATCTTCGGCGACGGGCCGGTCCAGATGCTGGTCGTCCAGTGCGGGTCCGATCTGTCGATGCGGGCCACCGCGAAGTTCTCCGGCGACGCCGCGCAGACGATCAGCGACGACACGAGTTTCGCGTCGCTCGTCAACGCGAGCGGCCACGGCCGCTGCGTGATCACGCTCGATCCGGCCGACAAGCTGCCGGGCCAGCAGCCGTATCAAGGCATCGTGCCGCTGAACGGCGTCGACGGCCCGCTCGAATCGGTGTCGCAGGTGCTCGAGCACTACATGCATCATTCGGAGCAGCTCGACACGCGGCTGTGGCTCGCGGCCGATCGCGACCGCGCAGTCGGCATGCTGCTGCAGAAGCTGCCGGGCGACGGCGGCATCGTGCCGCGCAACGCCGAAACCGATATCGACACGTGGGAGCGCGTGTGCACGCTCGGCGGCACGCTGTCCGCGAAGGAGCTGCTCGAAGTCGAACCGGAAGTCGTGTTCCGCCGGCTGTTCTGGCAGGAAAACGTGCAGCACTTCGAACCGGCCGGCACGCGCTTCCAGTGTTCGTGCTCGCGCGAGAAGGTCGGTGCGATGCTGCGCATGCTCGGTCGTGAAGAAGTCGACAGCGTGATCGTCGAGCGCGGCCACGTCGAGATCCACTGCGAGTTCTGCAACCAGCGCTACGAATTCGATCCGGTCGACGTCGCGCAACTGTTTGCGGCACCCGGTGTCGAAACCGGCATCGCGCCCGCGACCGACCAGCGTCACTGAGCCACGCGCCCGTGCCCGCCACCGGCGCGGCACGGGCGCATAATGACGCACGAGCGCCGCACCGCGGCTCAGGCGCCCAAGGCCCGGCCTTCGGCGCAAGCCGCTTTCCCACGGTCGGCGCGCCGCAGGAGAAACACATGAATCGCCCTCACCCCTTGCTCACCATCCGCAGCGTCGTCCTGACGGGCATGGCCGCCGGCACGCTCGCGCTGGCCGGCTGCGCGATGCCGCCGCCGACTTCCACGATCCTGAGCCGCCTGCCCGAACCGGGCGCGTCGGGCGGTCAGCCGCCCGTGCTGTCGAGCGTCGAACGCAAGCGCTACGACGAGATCGACCAGCAGGTGCTGCGCGAACAGAACAGCGCGATGGCAGCCGAAGCGGCCGCGCGCGCGTGGGCGTATTACTCGCCGCCGCCCGTGACGGTCTACGGCGGGTACTACGGCGGATGGGGCAATCGCTGGGGCACGGGCGTCAGCTACGGCTACCCGGGCTGGTG
This sequence comes from Burkholderia sp. BCC0097, assembly GCF_902832985.1. NCBI lineage: Bacteria > Pseudomonadati > Pseudomonadota > Betaproteobacteria > Burkholderiales > Burkholderiaceae > Burkholderia > Burkholderia sp. BCC0097. The sequence goes on along the minus strand of NZ_CADFDM010000005.1, from coordinate 107,833 downwards.
GTGGTGAGCGGGCGTCGCCCGATCGATTGATGACTGGCAGGAAATAAAAAAGCGCGGAATTTCCCGCGCTTTTTCAATGGGTTCGAGGTATTGCGCTCAGTGATGCGCCGGCTTGCCCTTGTCGCCGCCGTGATGGCGCGACGGCTTCGCGATCGATTGCGGATTGGGCACGACCCGCACCGGCGCCGCGGACACAGCGCCGCGCGTCGACGTATTCGATGGCGTGGTGTTCACCGGCCCTGCCGGCGCATTCGGCGACACGAACTGCACGAATACTTCGCCGTCCTTCACCATGCCCATCTCGTAGCGCGCACGTTCCTCGATCGCCGCGGTGCCGCTCTGCAGATCCTGCACTTCTCCCGCGGTGCGCTCGTTGCGCAGCTTCTCGTCCGCGTTCTTCTGAAGCTGGTCGTCGAGCTGCTGACGCAATTCATGCACCCGCAGCCAGCCGCCGTGTCCCCACCATAGGGGGTACTGAATGAGCGCCAGCAAGGCAATCAGGACGACAGTGACAAGCCGCATGTAAGAGACGCAGATATAAGAAGCGCCGCTCCGCGCACAGGCACAGAGCGGCGTCGAGATGACGAACCCGATAGTAGCGCGTTAGCGCAGGTTATAGAAAGCCGATTTGCCCGGGTAGCTCGCGATGTCGCCGAGATCTTCCTCGATGCGCAGCAGCTGGTTGTACTTCGAGATGCGGTCGCTGCGCGACAGCGAACCCGTCTTGATCTGACCGGCGTTCAGGCCGACCGCGATGTCCGCGATCGTCGAATCTTCCGTTTCGCCCGAGCGGTGCGAGATCACGGCCGTGTAGCCCGCGCGCTTCGCCATTTCGATCGCCGCGAACGTTTCGGTCAGCGTACCAATCTGGTTGATCTTGATGAGGATCGAGTTCGCGATGCCCTTCTCGATGCCTTCCTTCAGGATGCGCGTGTTCGTGACGAACAGGTCGTCGCCGACCAGCTGCACCTTCTTGCCGAGGCGATCGGTCAGCAGCTTCCAGCCGTCCCAGTCGCTTTCGTGCATGCCGTCCTCGATCGACACGATCGGGAACTTGTCGGCGAGCGTCGCGAGGTAGTCGGTGAATTCGGCCGACGACAGCTGCAGGCCTTCACCCGCGAGCTGGTACTTGCCGTCGTGGTAGAACTCGGATGCCGCGCAGTCGAGCGCGAGCAGCACGTCTTCGCCCGCACGGTAGCCGGCCTTCTCGATCGCCTGCAGGATCGTCGACAGGCACTCGTCGTTGCTGCCGAAGTTCGGTGCGAAACCGCCTTCGTCGCCGACTGCCGTGCTCATGCCGCGGTCGCTCAGGATCTTCTTCAGCGCGTGGAACACTTCCGCGCCGCAACGCAGCGCTTCACGGAACGTCGGCTGGCTGACCGGAACGATCATGAATTCCTGGATGTCCAGGCTGTTGTTCGCGTGCGCGCCGCCGTTGACGATGTTCATCATCGGCACGGGCAGTTGCATCGCGCCCGAACCGCCGAAGTAGCGGTACAGCGGCAGGCCGGCCTCTTCGGCGGCGGCCTTCGCGACGGCCATCGATACGGCCAGCATCGCGTTCGCGCCGAGGCGCGACTTGTTGTCGGTGCCGTCCAGCTCGAGCAGCGTCTTGTCGAGGAACGCCTGTTCCGACGCGTCGAGGCCCATGATGGCTTCGGAGATTTCGGTGTTGATGTGCTCGACTGCCTTCAGCACGCCCTTGCCGTTGTAGCGGCCGGCTTCGCCGTCGCGCAGTTCGATCGCTTCACGCGAGCCGGTGGACGCGCCCGACGGCACCGCCGCGCGGCCCATCGTGCCCGATTCGAGCAGCACGTCGCATTCGACGGTGGGGTTGCCGCGCGAATCCAGAATCTCGCGGCCGATGATATCTACGATTGCACTCATGGGTTTCCTCTGAGAATGACGATGGATTCTTCAAACTGCGACGACGTGCGTGCCGGAACCGCTTTCGCTACAGACGCGCGAAGCCGCCGCAAGGTTCATTCGATCTTTAATTGAAATCGTTTTCCAGGAACGGATTGCGCTTCACCGCCTGGTCGAGCGTGACGAGGGTCTCCAGCAACGCGCCCATCCGGTTCAGCGGCACCGCGTTCGGGCCGTCCGACTTTGCCTCGGCCGGATTCGGATGCGTTTCCATGAAGAGGCCCGCGACGCCCGTCGCGACCGCCGCACGGGCGAGCACCGGCACGAATTCGCGCTGGCCGCCCGAGCTCGTGCCCTGCCCGCCCGGCAACTGCACCGAGTGGGTCGCATCGAACACGACCGGCGCGTTCGTCTCGCGCATGATCGCGAGCGAACGCATGTCCGACACGAGATTGTTGTAACCGAACGAGACGCCGCGCTCGCACGCCATGAAGCGGTCTTCCGACAGGCCAGCTTCACGCGCCGCGTCGCGCGCCTTGTCGATCACGTTCTTCATGTCGTGCGGCGCGAGGAACTGGCCCTTCTTGATGTTGACGGGCTTGCCCGAGCGCGCGCACGCATGGATGAAGTCGGTCTGGCGGCACAGGAACGCCGGCGTCTGCAGCACGTCGACGACCGACGCGACCTGCTCGATCTCGTCGATCGAATGCACGTCGGTCAGCACCGGCAGCCCGAGCTGGCGCTTCACTTCGCCGAGAATCCGCAACCCCTCGTCCATTCCGAGGCCGCGAAACGACTTGCCCGAGCTGCGGTTCGCCTTGTCGTAGGACGACTTGTAGATGAACGGGACGTTCAGCTTCTCGCAGATCTCCTTCAGGCGGCCCGCCGTGTCGATCGTCATTTGCTCCGATTCGACGACGCAGGTACCCGCGATCAGGAAGAAAGGCTGGTCGAGACCGACCTCGAAATCGCACAGCTTCATGCTTGCACTCCGCGCGCTTGCTTGTTGGCGAGCGCCGCTTCGACGAACGACTTGAACAGAGGATGACCGTCACGCGGCGTGGACGTGAATTCCGGGTGGAACTGGACGCCGACGAACCACGGGTGCATCGAACGCGGCAGCTCCATCATTTCCGGCAGATCCTCGCTCGGGGTACGGGCGCTGATGATAAGGCCGCCGGCTTCGAGCTGGGGCACGAAGCGGTTATTGACTTCATAACGGTGGCGATGGCGCTCGTTCACGTCCTTGCCGTAGATTTCTTCCGCCATCGTGCCCGGCTTGATCGGGCAGCGCTGCGAACCCAGGCGCATCGTGCCGCCGAGATCGGATTCCTCGGTGCGCGTCTCGACCTTGCCTTCGCGGTCGTACCATTCGGTGATCAGCGCGACCACGCGCTCCGGCGTGTCAGGATCGAATTCCGTGCTGTTCGCCTGCTTCAGGCCGACGACGTCGCGCGCGAATTCGATCACCGCGAGCTGCATGCCGAGGCAGATGCCGAGGTACGGCACCTTCGACTCGCGCGCGTAGCGAACCGCTGCGATCTTGCCTTCCGTGCCGCGACGGCCGAAACCGCCGGGCACCAGCACGGCGTCGAGATGCTTCAGGCTGTCGACGCCGTTCGTCTCGAGCTCTTCCGAGTCGATGTACTCGATGTTGACCTTGGTCGACGTGTGGATCGACGCATGGCGCAGCGCCTCGATCAGCGACTTGTACGATTCGGTCAGATCGACGTACTTGCCGACCATGCCGATCGTCACTTCCTGCTGCGGGTTCTCGAGCTTCTCGACGAGCGCCGACCACATGCTCAGGTCGGCGTCCTTCGGCGACAGCTTCAGCTCTTCGCAGATGATCCGGTCGAGGCCCTGGTCGTGCAGCATTTGCGGAATCTTGTAGATGCTGTCGGCGTCCCACACCGAGATCACCGCGTCTTCCGGCACGTTCGAGAACATCGAGATCTTCTTCGATTCGTCGTCGGGGATGCGGCGATCCGCACGGCACAGCAGCACGTGCGGCAGGATGCCGATCTCGCGCAGCTTCTGCACGCTGTGCTGGGTCGGCTTCGTCTTCAGCTCGCCGGCCGTCGCGACGTACGGCACGAGCGTCAGGTGCACGAAGCACGCGCTGTTGCGGCCGAGGCGCAGGCTCATCTGGCGCGCGGCCTCGAGGAACGGCAGCGACTCGATGTCGCCGACCGTGCCGCCGATCTCGACGATCGCGACGTCCGGCTCGCCGCAGGTGGCCGATGCCGCCCCGCGCTCGATGAACGCCTGGATTTCGTTCGTGATGTGCGGAATGACCTGCACGGTCTTGCCGAGATAATCGCCGCGGCGTTCCTTGCGGATCACCGATTCGTAGATCTGGCCGGTCGTGAAGTTGTTGGCCTTGCGCATCTTCGTGCTGATGAAGCGCTCGTAGTGGCCGAGGTCGAGGTCGGTCTCCGCTCCGTCTTCCGTCACGAACACTTCGCCGTGTTGAAACGGGCTCATCGTGCCGGGGTCGACGTTGATGTAGGGATCAAGCTTGAGGAGGGTGACTTTCAGACCGCGCGATTCGAGGATCGCGGCGAGAGAGGCGGCGGCAATACCCTTGCCGAGGGAAGAAACTACGCCGCCGGTGACGAAAACATATTTGGTCATCGCTGGATGCTCGCGGGAAAAACGGATTATACCGTAAAGCCCGCCCTTCTCTCAGCAATTGGCGTGATGATCGCGCCCCGTTCGGGCCGACCCGTGCCGGCCCGCGCCGACCGTGTGCGCCGGCGTGAACCGGCCGGCCGGTCGGCGCGGTACGCATGCACCGGCGGGCGTTCCAGCCGCCCGGCGAAACGTCAGGCGCGCTTCGCGAGCGGCGCGCCGGCCTGCCAAACACCGCCCTCTTCCGCCTTCAGCGAATTCAGCATCCGCTGCAATGCGCGGGCGGTCTCGATCGGCCGCTCCATCGGGAACAGGTGACTGCCCTCGAGCCATTCGATGCGGCCCCGCGTCGCGCGGCGCGTCGCGTCGAGCCCGACTTGCCGCACCTCGCGCGAGCGCGTGCCGGCGAGAAAGCCGAGCGGCACCGGCGCGCCGTGCGCGAGCCGCGGGCCGAGCGTGTGCGGCAGCGTCCGGTAGATCAGGTATTCGACCTGCCGGTCGAATGCGAGCGCGCGCTCGCCGTCGGCGCCGGCCTGCGGAATCCCGTAGTCGATATAGTCGGCCAGCATCCGTTCGTCCCAGCGCGCGAACGCGGGCTTCTCGCGGAAGTGCCGCCAGACTTCGTCGCGGCTCATCCAGCGGGTGCGCCGGTTGCGCGTCGCCGCGGCCGGCGACAGCCGCTCGTCGAGCCCCGCCCACTGGCTCGCGCGCAGCGCGCCGGCACGCCAGCCCGCGATGATCGGCGAATCGATCATCACGACGCCGCGTACCCACTGCGGCTTCTTCAGCGCGGCCATCAGCGACAGGTAGCCGCCGAGCGAATGGCCGACGAGCCAGACCGGGCGCTCGTAGCGGCTGCCGATGTCGTCGAGCAGTTGCTCGACGAGATGCGGCCAGTCGCGCGTCACCGGGTAGCGGCGGTCGTGGCCGATCCGTTCGATGTAGCGCAGCTCGTAGTCGTCGGCCAGTTCGGCGAAGATCGTCCGGTACGTCGACGCCGGGAAGCCGTTCGCATGCGAGAAGTGGAGGATGTCCTTCAAACGCCGATGTCTCCTTTGTCGGTGGGAGCTAGTGCTTCAGCACTTACTCCCACCCCATGCTTCGTGGTCGACCGGCGTTGGCGCTTTGGCTCTCACGCCAGTCCCATGCTTCGTATTCTGTCGGAACCGTGCCTGCGCACGGCACGCCGCCCCGAGCTTTCCATCCCGATACGCCGGCCTTCGCCGCGCTCACCGGTCCATCCAGTACCGGCGCCGCTCGTCGCGATAGCGCGCGAAGGCGAACCCGCCGCCGGCCGGCGCGACGTCGAATCGCACGGCGCCGTCGCGATCGGTGCGCGGCAGCGGAATCCCGCGCGCCTCGTAGCGGGCCAGCACGGTCCGGTGCGGATGCCCGAAACGATTGCGATAGCCTACAGGAAATACCGCGACGCGCGGCCTGACCGAATCGAGGAAAGGCTCGACCGACGACGTGCGGCTGCCGTGGTGCGGAACGATCAGGATCTGCGCGGCCAGTGCGTCGCGCGCATCGTTCACGAGCCGCCGTTCGCCGCGCGCATCGATGTCGCCCGTCAACAGCGCGGACGTGCCATCCGCATCGATGCGCAGCACGCACGACTGCCCGTTCGACGACCCCGTGCCCACCCCGCCCGGCGGCCACAGCATCGTGAAGGCGACGCCGTCCCAGGTCCAGCGCTGCCCGGCCGCGCACGGCAGCCGGTCGGCGACGCCCGCGGCTGCCGCGTCGCGCCACAGCCGGCTCTTCGGCGCAATGCCGGCCAGCAACTGGCGCACGTCGGCGGCCGCATAGACGGCCGGTGCGCCGCCCGCGTGATCGGCATCCGCATGACTGAGCACGAGTGAATCGATCGTCGCGATGCCGCGCGCCCGCAACGCCGGCGCGACGATCCGCGCACCGGCGTGGGACGATTCCGCACCCGGCCCCGCATCGAACAGCAAGGTCCGCCGCGCGGTTTCGACCAGCACCGCCGCGCCCTGCCCGACGTCGAGCACGGTCATCCGGAAGCCGCCGGGCGGCGGCGCATCAGGCGCCGGCGCGACCAGCGGCAACCACGTGAGCGGCGCCGCCCAGCGCAACGGCCAGCCACGCGGCATCAGCGCCCACGCGACGCCCACGCATGCGAGCGCCAGCACCGGCCACTCGGGCATGCGCAGCCAGAACACGCCGGCCGGCCAGTCGGCCAGGTGCCCGAGCAGCGTCATCATCGGCGCGAGCGCCGCATGCGCAAGCCGGAAGGCCGCCGCGTCGAGCGGCGGCGGCAACGCGATGCCGGCCAGCACGACCGGCGTGACGACCGAGCTGACCCACGGAATCGCGAACGCATTGCCGAACGGGCCCGACAGGGAAACCTGCGCGAACCACGCGGCGGTGAGCGGCGCGAGCCCGATCGTCACCGCGTACTGCACGCGCGTCGCCTCGGCGATGCGGCGCCGGCAGCGCGTCGCCCACCCGCGCAACCCCCTCCGCAAGCGGGCCGTACCGCTTTCCGCGCCCGTTTCGTCGATCTCGTCGCTCCGATCGACCTCGCGCACCGGGCGCCAGCCGGCAACGGCCAGCAGGATCACGGCGACCGCGCCGAACGACAGCCAGAACCCGGCCGACAGCACGGCCCACGAATCGGCGAGCAGCACGCCGCCGAGCGCCGCGCACAGCACCGCGGACGTCGGCACGCTGCGGCCCGCCAGATACGCGACGCCGCCGCCCGCGATCATCCACCACGCGCGCTGCGCCGGCACGTTGAAGCCGGCGAGCGCGGCATAGCCCGCGGCGGCAACCAGCGCCGCAAGCGCGGCCGCGTACGGCGCCGGCACCACGAGCGTCGCGGCCCGCGCGCGCCAGCGCACACGGCGCCAGAGCATCGACACGAGCCAGCCGGCGATCGCCCCGACCAGCCCGACATGGAGACCGGAAATCGCGACCAGATGGCTCGTGCCCGTATTGCGCAGGACACGCCAGTCGTCGTCGCCGATGCCCGACTGGTCGCCGATCGCCAGCGCGGCGACGATGCCGCGGTGCGCCGCATCGGCACCGAGCACGTCGCCGATGCGTGCGCGCAGCGTGTCGCGCACCCGATCGATCGATGCACGCCATCCCGATGCGCGCGCATCCAGCAATATCGCCCGACGCGGCGCACTGACATAGCCGATCGCACGAATGCCCGCGGCGAGCCACGCCGCTTCGTTGTCGCGCACGCCGGGATTGGCCTCGGCATGCGGACGCTTGAGACGCACGACGAAACGCCAGCGTTGAGCCGCCCGCAAATCGGGAAGCGCATCGCGGGTCGCGGCTGCGCCATACGCGCGCCACGACAGCCGGATCAATGGCGGAAAACAGGTGAGCCCCGCATCGTTCGATTCGACCGCGAACAGCAGCCGCGCGCCCGTTTCATCGACGACGGGCAACCCGCGGATCACGCCCGTGACGACGATGTCGCGCCCTTCCCATTCCGCCGGCAGGCTGTCGCTCAAGCGCCATTCGGCTCGCGCGGCCGCATAGCCGAACCCCGCGACGCTGGCCGCGAGCGCCCACAGCATCCATCCGCATGCAACGACCGCACGCGTGCGCGGTCGACGCACGCACCCCACACCGAGCGCCGCACAGCCCGCGAGCACGGCTGCTCCGACCGTCCATGCGATCGCCCCCGGCAACGCCGCCTGCCGCTGCAGCACGACGACGCCGAGCGCGAACGCGATCCACCCCACGCGCATTCCGCCTCCTCGTCGACCCGGCGCCACCCTGCCAATACGGCGCCTTCCGGCAACGATTATGCGGACGAAAGGGCGAGTCGAGGCAGCGCGGCGAGCGCGTTAGCCGAAGTGCGTACGGCCAATTCGCCAGTATCGAGCCCGCGCAATTCGGCGAGCACGGCGCCGATGCGCGGCACCTGGTCGGGCGTATTGCGGGATTTGTATGCCCATTCGGGCGCGATGTCGGGCGCGTCGGTCTCGACGACGAGCGCATCGAGCGGCAACGCGGTGGCGAGCCGGCGGATCTGCCGCGCACGCGTGAAGGTCACGTTGCCGCCGAAGCCGAGATGCAGCCCCTGCGCCAGATAGGCTTCGGCTTGCTGGAAACTGCCGTTGAACGCATGCGCGATGCCGCGCCGCACGCCGAAACGGCGCAGCCCGGCCAGCACGCGGTCCTGCGACTTGCGCACGTGACACAGCACCGGCAGGTCGAATTCCCGCGCGAGCCGGAGCTGGCCCTGGTAGAAGAATTGCTGCCGGTCTTCGTCGAGCCCCGGCACGAAATAGTCGAGCCCGATCTCGCCGACCGCGACGAAACGCGGATCGTCGAGACTTGCCTCGACCTCCATGCGCAGCCGGTCGAGATCCTCGTCGCGCGCCTGCGGCGTATACATCGGATGGATGCCGAGCGCGTATGCCGCGCCCGGCGTACGCTGCGCGAGTTCGCGCACCGTCGTGAAGTTGTCGCGCCCGATGCTCGGGATCACGATGCTCGACACGCAGGCCGCGCGCGCGGCCTGCGCGACCGCGTCACGGTCGGCGTCGAACTCGGCGGCATCGAGATGGCAGTGCGTGTCGATCCACATGGCAGCGGTCCTGCGTCGTTGCGCCGTGCCGGACGAACCGGCGGCCGGCCAACGGCATGGCTTCTTTACACCGGCAGCGCCGGCTCCTCGTGCAGCACGCCGTCGCGCAGCCGCATGATGCGGTCGCAGCGCGCGGCGAGATCGGGATCGTGCGTGACGATCACGAAACTCGTTTCGAGCGTCTCCGACAGTTCGAGCATCAGGTTGAATACCGTGTCGGCCGTCGTGCCGTCGAGGTTGCCGGTCGGCTCGTCGGCGAGCACGCACGCGGGCTTCGTGACCAGCGCGCGCGCGATCGCGACGCGCTGCCGCTCGCCGCCCGACAGCTCGCCCGGCCGGTGCTTCGCACGCGGGCCGAGACCGACACGTTCGAGCATCGTCTGTGCCTGCTCGCGCGCGTCCTCGGTCGTCATCCGGCGGATGCGCAGCGGCATCGCGACGTTGTCGAGCGCGGTGAACTCGGGCAGCAGGTGGTGGAACTGGTAGACGAAGCCAAGCGCGCGGTTGCGCAGTTCGTTGCGCTCGCGCTCGGCAAGTTGCGTAAACGGCTTGCCGAGCAGCGACACTTCGCCGGCGCTCGGCTCGTCGAGCCCGCCCAGCACGTGCAGCAGCGTGCTCTTGCCGGAGCCCGACGCGCCCACGACCGCGAGCTTCTCGCCGCGCCGCACCGTCAGCTCGGTGTTGTTGAGCACCTGCACGTTGAAGCCGCCCTGCACGAACGCCTTCGTGATCCCGCGCGCCTGAAGCACGTATTCCTGCATACCTGCCGAATCCTGTCTGTTGTGTTGTTGTCGTGAATCCGCGAATGCGGCCGCGCGGTCATTCATAGCGGAGCGCCTCCGCCGGCTTCACCTTCGCGCCGCGCCAGCTCGGATAGAGCGTCGCGACGGCCGACAGCGCGAACGCGATCAGGCCGATCCGGATCACGTCGCTCGCGACGAGCTCGGACGGCAGCTCGCTGATGAAGTACACCGACGGCGGCAGGAACTGCACGCCGAACAGGTGCTCGATCATCGGGATCAGCCACGGGATGCTCCACGCGATCAGGCAGCCGAGCGCGACGCCGGACGCCGTGCCGACGAAGCCGATCGTCACGCCCTGCACGACGAAGATCTTCATGATCGACCCCGGCTGCGCGCCGAGCGTGCGCAGGATCGCGATGTCCGCCTGCTTGTTGGTCACCGTCATCACGAGCGACGACACGAGGTTGAACGCGGCCACCGCGATGATCAGCGTGAGGATGATGAACATCATCCGCTTCTCGATCTGCACGGCCGAGAACCACGTCTTGTTCTGCTGGGTCCAGTCGCGGATGTACAGGCTGCCCGACAGCGTATGCGACAGCTCGACGGCGACCTGCGGCGCCTTCTGCATGTCGGTGAGCCGCAGCCGCACGCCGGTCGGCGCGCTCATCCGGAACAGCGCCTCGGCGTCGCGGATGTTGATCATCGCGAGCGTGCTGTCGTATTCGTAGTGGCCCGATTCGAACACCCCGACCACCGTGAACTGCTTCAGCCGCGGCATCATCCCGGCCGGCGTGATCGAGCCTTCGGGCGCGACGAGCGTGACCTTGTCGCCGACCGTCACGCCGAGGTTGCCGGCGAGCGCGTCGCCGAGCACGATGCCGAACTGGCCCGGCACGAGCGCGCCGAGCTGGCCGGCCTTCATGTCCTTGCCGATGTCGGACACCTGCGGCTCGAGCGCCGGCTCGACGCCGCGCAGCATCACGCCGCTCACGGCGTCCTGGCGCGTGAGCAGCGCCTGCGCGTCGACGTACGGCGCGGCGCCGATCACCGACGGATTGCGGCGCGCTTCCTGCGCGGTCAGTTGCCAGTCGGGCATCGAGCCCGTCGGCGAGAACACCTCGACGTGCGCGAGCACCGAGAGCATGCGGTCGCGCACTTCCTTCTGGAAGCCGTTCATCACCGACAGCACGACGATCAGCGCCGCGACGCCGAGCGCGATCCCGAGCATCGAGACGAGCGCGATGAAGGAAATGAAGCCGTTGCCGGTCGTGCGTTTGCCGGCGCGCGTGTAGCGCCAGCCGATCTGCCATTCGTACGGAAGTTTCAAGCGAATCCTTTCTGCTGGTTACGGCGAGAGGCGCGCCGCGGCCGGACCGCCGCCGGGTGGCGGCCGGCAGCCCGGGCACGGTGGAAAAACGGCCGCCGGACGCGAACGGGCCGTCAGCCGGCCCCGATCACGCGCGCAGTTTGCCATACAATGCGCACCATCATGCACGACCGACGCCTCCATTTTCTCGTTCCGTTCGCGCTGCCGTCGGCGGCCGATGCGGCCTCGTCCCTGCACACACTGGACAGCCCCGCGCTCCAGAAGTTGCTCGCCCGCGCAAGCCTCGTCGAGCGCGTGGCCGGCGAGGACTTCCAGCGCACGCTGCCGCACGAGCGCTGGCTGGCAAGCCGGTTCGGCGCCACGCAAGGCAATGCCGCGGACGAGGCGCCGCTCGCGCCCTACATGCTGCTGGCCGACGGCGGCGACCCCGGCACGCACGCGTGGGCGTGCGTCGAGCCCGTGCACGTCGAAATCGCGCACGATCACCTGGTGCTCGTCGATCCGGCCGCCCTCGCGCTCGACGACGGCGACGCGGCGGCGCTGCTCGCGGTCGCGCGGCCGCTGATCGAGGAGCTGGGCGTACGGCTCGAAGCACCGAACCCGGCGCGCTGGTATCTGTCGAGCGACCAGCTCGCGCGCCTCGCCGGCGCCGCGCCGCTGCGCGCCAGCGGCCGCAACATCGAGATCTGGCTACCGCACGAGGCGCATACGGGCGAGCGCTCGCGGATGTGGATGAAACTGCAGAACGAAGTGCAGATGGCGTGGTTCCAGCATCCGGTCAACGAAGCCCGCGAGGCGCGGGGGCTGCCTGCCGTCAATTCGATCTGGTTCCATGCGCAGGGCTCGCTGAAGCCGGTCGGCAAGCCGTTCGCGCGCGTGCTGTCCGCGTCCCCCGCCGCGCTCGGCCTCGCGCGCGCCGCGCAAACCGAAGCCGGCAGCCCGCCCGCGGCCTTCGGCGCGCTGCCTGCCGCCGACGGCGCGACGCTCGTCGATCTGCCTGCGCTGACCACCCCGTTCATCGAGCAGGACTGGGCGCGCTGGTACGACGGGCTCGCCGCGCTCGAGCGCGACTGGTTCGCGCCGGCGCTCGCCGCGCTGCAGAACGGCGAGCTGGCGAGCGTCGATGTCACGCTGTGCGGCGACACGAGCTCCGTGACGCTGCACGCGACGCGCGGCGATCTGCGCAAGTTCTGGCGCCGCCGCGCGCTTGCCTCCCTGTTCGAATAACCAGCAGACCCCGAATGACCCGGATCGTTACCCGCCCCGTCGCGCCCGCCGACGCCGAAGCGCTTGCGCGCCACGGTCTGCACCCCGTCCTCGCGCGCCTGTACGCGTCGCGCGGCGTGCAGTCCCCCGTCGACATCGAGACCGCGCTCGCGCGCCTCGTTCCGCCCACCGAGCTGAAAGGCTGCGCCGATGCGGCGGTGCTGCTCGCCGACGCGATCGCCGACAAGCGGCGCCTGCTGGTCGTCGCCGACTACGACTGCGACGGCGCGACCGCCTGCGCGGTCGCGGTGCGCGGCCTGCGGATGTTCGGCGCGCAGATCGACTACCTGGTGCCGAACCGCTTCGAATACGGCTACGGCCTCACGCCCGAGATCGTCGAGCTCGCGGCCGCGCGCAAGCCCGACCTGCTGATCACCGTCGACAACGGGATCGCGAGCGTCGCCGGCGTCGAAGCCGCGAACGCGCGCGGCATCGACGTGCTCGTGACCGACCACCACCTGCCCGGCGACGCGCTGCCCGCCGCGCGCGCGATCGTCAACCCGAACCAGCCCGGCTGCGCGTTCCCGAGCAAGCACCTCGCCGGCGTCGGCGTGATGTTCTACGTGCTGCTCGCGCTGCGCGCCGAGCTGCGCCGCCGCGGCGCGTTCGCGAGCAAGGAAGCCGAGCCGCGCCTGGACGGCCTGCTCGACCTCGTCGCGCTCGGCACCGTCGCCGACGTCGTGCGGCTCGACGGCAACAACCGCGTGCTCGTCGCGCAGGGGCTGCAGCGCATCCGCAACGGCCGCATGCAGCCGGGCGTCGCCGCGCTGTTCCGCGCCGCCGCGCGCGAAGCGCGCACCGCATCGGGCTTCGACCTCGGCTTCGGCCTCGGTCCGCGCCTGAACGCGGCCGGGCGGCTGTCCGACATGTCGCTGGGCATCGAATGCCTGATCACCGACGACATCGGCCGCGCGTGGGATCTCGCGCAGCAGCTCGACGTGATGAACCGCGAGCGTCGCGAGATCGAGGCCGGCATGCAGCAGCAGGCGCTCGCCGATCTCGCCGACGTCGATCCGGCCGACGCGTGCACGATCACGCTGTTCAATCCCGCGTGGCACCAGGGTGTGATCGGGATCGTCGCCGGCCGGCTCAAGGAAAAATTCCACCGCCCGTCGTTCACGTTCGCGCACGCCGACGACGAAGGCCGGCGGGTCAAGGGTTCGGGCCGGTCGATCGCCGGCTTCCACCTGCGCGACGCGCTCGACCTCGTGTCGAAACGCGAGCCGGACCTGATCGTCGCGTTCGGCGGCCACGCGATGGCGGCCGGCCTCACGCTCGACACCGAGAACGTGCCGCGCTTCGCGGCCGCGTTCGAGGCCGTCGCGCGCGAGTGGCTCTCTGACGACGCGCTGGCCCGCGTGATCGAGACCGACGGCGAACTCGAGGACGCGTACTTCACGCCGCAGTTCGTCGGCCTGCTCGACGAAGCTGTCTGGGGGCAAGGGTTTCCGGCCCCGCTTTTCTCGGGCGAATTCGACGTCGTGTCGCAGTCGCTCGTGAAGGAAAAGCACCTGAAGCTGCAGCTTGCGCGCGGCCGCCAGCGCTTCAACGCGATCTGGTTCAACCACACCGAGCCGCTGCCGGCGAGCGCGCTGGTCGCGTACCGGCTCGTCGCCGATACGTGGAACGGCGTCACGCGTGTCCAGTTGATCGTCGAACACGCGGCCGGCTGAGCGGGCCAGCCGCCCCGCGACGCCCGCCGCCGCACGTGCGCACCGCGCCGGACGCGGCCGTCGACACGCGCGCGGGCACCGTTTGCGTCACCGGGCAACCCGGCCGATCGGCTATAATTCCGCTTTTTTACGAAGCCGGAACAGCGAACGATCATGGAAGCGGAACGTCTCAACGCGATCGAAAGCTCCCTGCTCGACCTGCGCAATCGCGCGGGCGAGCTTCGGGGGTATCTTTGACTACGACGCCAAAGCTGCGCGTCTGACCGAAGTCAACAAGGAACTCGAAGACCCGAACGTCTGGAACGATTCGAAGAACGCCCAGGCACTCGGCCGCGAGAAGAAGCTGCTCGAAGGCGTCGTCACGACGCTCACCGCGCTCGATAGCGACCTGCGCGATGCGCTCGACCTGTTCGAGCTGGCGCGCGAGGAAGGCGACGAAGACACCCTTCTCGCATCGGAAGACGACGCCGCGAAGCTCGAAGCGCGCGTCGGCGACATCGAATTCCGCCGGATGTTCTCGAACCCGGCCGATCCGAACAACTGCTTCATCGACATCCAGGCCGGCGCCGGCGGCACCGAGGCCTGCGACTGGGCGTCGATGCTGCTGCGCCAGTACCTGCGCTACTGCGAGCGCAAGGGCTTCAAGGCCGAAGTGCTCGAAGAGTCCGACGGCGACGTCGCCGGCATCAAGAACGCGACGGTCAAGGTCACGGGCGAATACGCGTACGGCTTCCTGCGCACCGAAACGGGCATCCACCGCCTCGTGCGCAAGTCGCCGTTCGACTCGTCGGGCGGCCGCCATACGTCGTTCTCGTCGGTGTTCGTCTATCCGGAAATCGACGACTCGATCGAAGTCGAGATCAACCCGGCCGACCTGCGCATCGACACGTACCGCGCGTCCGGCGCGGGCGGCCAGCACATCAACAAGACCGACTCCGCGGTGCGGATCACGCACATGCCGACGGGCATCGTCGTGCAGTGCCAGAACGACCGCTCGCAGCACCGCAACCGCGCCGAAGCGATGGCGATGCTGAAGTCGCGCCTGTACGAAGTCGAAATGCGCAAGCGCCAGGCCGAGCAGGACAAGCTCGAATCGAGCAAGACCGATGTGGGCTGGGGCCACCAGATCCGCTCGTACGTGCTCGACCAGAGCCGCGTGAAGGACCTGCGCACGAACGTCGAAATGAGCAACACGCGGGCGGTGCTCGACGGCGACCTCGACGACTTCATCAGCGCGAGCCTCAAACAGGGCGTGTAAGCGCCGCGGCGCGGCCGGCCCGCGCCGCCTTTTCCGTTTGCGTTGCCGCACCCCACTCCGAATTCCGACCATCATGACCGAACCGACCCAAACGCAGCCCGCCGTCACGGCGGACGAAAACCAGATCATCGCCGAGCGCCGCGAGAAGCTGCGCGCGTTGCGCGAGCAAGGCATCGCCTACCCGAACGATTTCCGCCCCGAGCACCACGCAGCCGACCTGCAGGCCAAATTCGCCGATTCGGACAAGGCCGCGCTCGAAGCGAACCCGGTCGAGGTGTCGGTGGCCGGCCGCATGATGCTCAAGCGCGTGATGGGCAAGGCGAGCTTCGCGACGGTGCAGGACGGCTCGGGCCAGATCCAGTTCTTCGTGACGCCGAACGACGTCGGCGCCGACACCTACGACGCGTTCAAGAAGTGGGACCTCGGCGACATCGTCGCCGCGCGCGGCGTGCTGTTCCGCACCAACAAGGGCGAGCTGTCGGTCCAGTGCAAGGAGCTGCGCCTGCTGTCGAAGGCGCTGCGCCCGCTGCCGGACAAGTTCCACGGGCTGTCCGACCAGGAAATGCGCTACCGCCAGCGCTACGTCGACCTGATCGTCACGCCGGAAACGCGCGACACCTTCCGCGCCCGCACGAAGACGATCGCGTCGATCCGCAAGTTCATGGACAACGCCGACTTCATGGAAGTCGAGACGCCGATGCTGCACCCGATCCCGGGCGGCGCGGCCGCGAAGCCGTTCGTCACGCATCACAATGCGCTCGACATGCAGATGTTCCTGCGCATCGCGCCGGAGCTGTACCTGAAGCGCCTGATCGTCGGCGGCTTCGAGCGCGTGTTCGAGATCAACCGCAATTTCCGGAATGAAGGCGTGTCGCCGCGTCACAATCCGGAATTCACGATGATGGAGTTCTACGCCGCGTACACCGATTACCGCTGGCTGATGGACTTCACCGAGCAACTGATCCGCCAGGCGGCGATCGATGCGCTCGGCACCGCGACGATCCAGTATCAGGGCCGTGAGCTCGACCTCGCGAAGCCGTTCCATCGCCTGACGATCACGCAGGCGATCCAGAAGTACGCACCGGACTACACCGACGGCCAACTGTCGGACGACGCGTTCCTGCGCACCGAACTGAAGCGCTTCGGTGTCGACGTGTCGCAGCCGGCGTTCCTGAACGCCGGCATCGGCGCCCTTCAGCTCGCACTGTTCGAGGAAACGGCCGAAGCGCAGCTGTGGGAGCCGACGTTCATCATCGACTACCCGGTCGAGGTGTCGCCGCTCGCACGCGCATCGGATACGGTGCCGGGCATCACCGAGCGTTTCGAGCTGTTCATGACCGGCCGCGAGATCGCGAACGGCTTCTCGGAACTGAACGATCCGGAAGACCAGGCCGCGCGCTTCAAGAAGCAGGTCGAGCAGAAGGATGCGGGCGACGAGGAAGCGATGTTCTTCGACGCCGACTACATCCGCGCGCTCGAATACGGGATGCCCCCGACCGGCGGCTGCGGGATCGGCATCGACCGTCTCGTGATGCTGCTGACCGACAGCCCGACGATCCGCGACGTGCTGCTGTTCCCGCATCTGCGCCGCGAAGACTGACGGCCGCGACCGCGTGTGCGCCGCGCCCCGTGGCGCGCACGCGTCGGCTTTGTAACGACGCGTAAATCCCGCCAGCCGGCGTCTGCCGGCCTTCGATCCTCCCCTGTTTTATTCCCTTGTCGCGACGCCCTTCTCCGGGTTTTCCCGGAAGCAAGCGTTGATCCCGCGCTGCAATTCGTTACACCTTGATACGGCGCGCCGCTGGGCCGTGGACGACACTCCTGTTGCGTCACCACGCATGACCACGGGACCAGAACGAGGCGCCGGAACGCCGAGTCTGCTCGCTCCCGAGCGTGGGATCCTGCTCCGGCGCAGCGCGCCGATGCGGATCGACCTTGGAGAAAAAAATGGACAACCAGACTCAGACCACGCCGCAAAAGCAACGCCTCCACCCGCTGATCGCCACCGCAGCGGGCGCCGTCATCGTCGCCAGCCTCGCGGCGACGGCCGCGATCACGGGCGTCTTCCCGAAAGCCACCAGCAGCAACGAACAGAACGGCCAGACCCAAGCCGCGCTGATCGCGTCGCAGCCGGCCGTCGATACGGCCGCGGCCGCCAGCGCCGCGCTGGCCGCGCAAGCGCAGCGGCAGGCCGCGGAACAGGCCGCCGCGCAGCAGAAGGCCGCCGTCGCGCAGGCCGAGCCGAAGCCCGCGCCGCGCCCGGCCGCGCCGCATCGCCGTCACACGACCGCGCCGCAGCCGCCGCAATACGCGCAGCAGCCGTCGGCGCCGGCGCAAGCCTACTGCCAGAGCTGCGGTACGATCGTCGCGATCACGCAGACGCGCACGCCGGGCCAGAGCTCGGGGATCGGCGCCGTGGGCGGCGCAGCGGCCGGTGGCCTGCTCGGCAACCAGTTCGGCAACGGCAACGGCCGCACCGCGATGACGATCATCGGCGCGCTGGGCGGCGGTCTCGCCGGCAACCAGGTCGAGAAGCAGGTCCGCGCGGAAACCGATTATCAGGTGCAAGTGCAGATGGAAAGCGGCGCGACGCGCACGTTCACGTACCACAACCCGCCGCCGTTCGGCCAGGGTCAGCGCGTGCGGATCGAGAACGGCACGCTGGTCGGCGCCTGAAGCTGATCGTGTCATCGCCGGCGTCGCCTGCCCGCCTGTCGTGCGCGGGCTCGCCCAAAACGAAAACGGCTCGCGAGCAAACGCTCACGAGCCGTTTTTCATTGACGCGGCGTGCCCCCTAGCAGCGCACGCCGTGGCCGGTCGGGTCGATCAGTCCTCGTCGTCGAAATCCGATTCGTCGATCCAGTGTGCCTGGATCGCCTCGAGGATCTTCTCGCCGGAATGCGTCGGATCGTCGTCGAAGCCGTCGAGCTCGAGCACCCACTGGCGCAGGTCGACGAAGTTGATCCGCTGCGGGTCGATGTCCGGGTGCTTGTCCGCCAGCGCAATGGCTATTTCACGCGAATCGGTCCATTTCATCGCCTGCCTCCGGTTACTGTCAGTGATTTTCCTTCGCGTGGTTGATCGAGTACTTCGGGATCTCGACCACCAGGTCCGAATCTTCCTTCACGATCGCCTGGCACGACAGGCGCGACGTCGGCTCGAGGCCCCACGCCTTGTCCAGCAGATCGTCCTCGTCCTCCTCGGACGGCGTCAGATCGTTGAAGCCTTCGCGGATCACCACGTGGCACGTCGTGCATGCGCACGACTTCTCGCATGCATGTTCGATCTCGATGCCGTGATCGAGCAGGTTGTCGCAGATACTCTTGCCGGGCGTCGCATCGATCACCGCGCCATCCGGGCACAGTTCGACGTGAGGCAGCACCACCAGTTGAGGCATGTTCGTTCCGTCAGTCAGGGTGCGGCGCCACGCGCCGCACGTTCATCATCGCGCGGGCCGTTGCCGACCGATGCGCGGTTCGTGGGTTCAGATCTCGTCGAGCCGGCGGCCCGATAGCGCGCGCTTGATGCTCTTGTCCATCCGGCGCGCCGCGAATTCGTCGGTCCCGTCGGCCAGCGCCTTGGTCGCCGCTTCGATCGCATTCGTATCGTCGCCCTGCGCGACCGCGCGCAACGCCGCGGCCAGCGTATCGACCTGCGCACGCTCGTCGGCCTCGAGCAGTTCGCCATCGGCCGCCAGCGCGGCCTGCGTCGCCTCGAGCATCCGTTCGGCCTCGACCTGCGCTTCGCGCAGCGCGCGGGCCCGCATGTCGACTTCGGCGGTCTTGAAGCTGTCTTCCAGCATCTTTGCGATGTCGTCGTCGGCGAGGCCGTACGACGGCTTCACGACGACCGATGCCTCGACGCCCGACAGCTGCTCGCGTGCGAACACCGACAGCAGGCCGTCCGCGTCGACCTGATAGGTCACGCGAATGCGCGCCGCGCCCGCCGTCATCGGCGGAATGCCGCGCAGTTCGAAGCGCGCGAGCGACCGGCAGTCGGCGACGAGCTCGCGCTCACCCTGCACGACGTGGATCGCCATCGCGGTCTGGCCGTCCTTGAAGGTCGTGAATTCCTGCGCACGCGCGATCGGAATCGTCGAATTGCGCGGAATGATCTTCTCGACGAGGCCACCCATCGTCTCGACACCGAGCGACAGCGGAATCACGTCGAGCAGCAGCCAGTCGTCGCCGGTGCCGCGATTGCCCGCGAGCAGATCGGCCTGGATCGCCGCGCCGAGCGCGACGACCTGATCCGGATCGAGGTTCACGAGCGGCGGCTGGCCGAAATACTTCGCGACCGCGTCGCGGATCACCGGCATGCGCGTCGCGCCGCCGACGAGCACGACGCCCTTGATGTCGGCCGGCGTGACCTGCGCATCGCGCAGCGCCTTGCGGGTCGGCGTGAGCGTGCGCTGCACGAGCGGCTCGACGAGCGACGCGAAGGTATCGTGCGAAATCGTCTGCACGAGGTGCGCGCCGCTCGACAGCGTCACGTCGAGCGCCGCTTCGGGCGCCGACGACAGCGCTTCCTTCAGCACGCGCACCCGATCGAGCAGCAGGCGCACGTCCTCGGGCGCGAGCGTCTTCGCGTCGATACCGGCCTGCGCGAGCACGTGACCGAACAGCGCGTGGTCGAAATCGTCGCCGCCGAGCGCGGAATCGCCGCCCGCAGCCAGCACCTCGAACACGCCCTTGGTCAGCTTCAGGATCGACAGGTCGAACGTGCCGCCGCCGAGGTCGTACACCGCGTAAAGGCCTTCGGCCGCGTTGTCGAGCCCGTAGGCAATCGCCGCGGCGGTCGGTTCGTTCAGCAGGCGCAACACGTTGAGGCCCGCGAGACGCGCGGCATCCTTGGTCGCCTGGCGCTGCGCGTCGTCGAAGTACGCGGGCACCGTGATCACCGCGCCGACCAGATCGTCGCCGAGCGAATCTTCCGCGCGATAACGCAGCGTCGCGAGAATCTCGGCCGACACTTCGACCGGGCTCTTCACGCCGTCGATCGTACGGATCTGCACCATGCCCGGCGCATCGACGAATTCGTACGGCGCGTTCGCCGCACCTTCGACCTCGGCCTTGCCGCGGCCCATGAAGCGCTTGACCGACACGATCGTGTTGCGCGGATCGGTCGCGGCCTGCTCCTTTGCTTCGTGGCCGATGCGGCGGCCGCCCTTCTCGAGGTAACGGACCACCGACGGCAGCAGCACGCGGCCCGCTTCGTCCGGCAGGACCTCAGGCACGCTGTTGCGCACGGCGGCAACCAGCGAGTTCGTCGTGCCGAGATCGATCCCGACGGCGAGTCGCCGCTGGTGCGGCGCCGGCGCCATGCCCGGTTCGGAAATTTGCAGTAAAGCCATCTTGGTTCGTTCGGGCGCTGGGCCCGTTTGCTGCGCGTGCCGCAAGGCACGCGGTTAAGTTTCGAGGCGCTCGATCTGCGCGCCCACTTCCGACGCGACCCGTTCGATGAACATCAGCTGACGCACGGCTTCCGCGGCGGCCTGGTCGGCACCGCTGTCGAGCAGCGTGCCGAGGCGCTCGACGCGCACGCGCTTCTCGTCGCGCAGCTCGGCGAGCAGCGCATCGAGCGCGTCGACGTTGCGGGCGGCCGCGGCATCCTCGATGCCCTCGCGCCACTCCATCTGCTGCATCAGGAACGCAGGCTCCATCGCCGTGTTGTTTTCCGCGCCGATGTCGACACCGCGCAGCGACAGCAGATAAGACGCGCGCTTCAGCGGATCGCGCAGCGTGCGGTACGCCTCGTTCGCGCGGGTGGCCCATTGCATCGCGATACGCTTTTGCGCGTCGCCGGCCGCCGCGAAGCGGTCCGGATGCACCTGCGTCTGCACCGTCCGGTAGGCGGCGTCGAGCGCCGTCTCGTCGAGCGCGAATTGCGCCGGCAGGTGAAACAGGTCGAAATGGCTGTCTTTCAGCGAAACCATCGTCGCGTTCAATTCCGGTTCGTCGTGCGGCAAACGCCGCACATTAAAAAGGCGGCCCGTGCCGCCTCTTGCCCGCATCGCGCGGAGGGAGCCGCGTCACACGCGGAACGATTCCCCGCACCCGCACTCGTCCTTCACGTTCGGGTTGTTGAACTTGAACCCTTCGTTCAGGCCTTCGCGGGCAAAGTCGAGCTCGGTGCCGTCGATATAGGCGAGGCTCTTCGGATCGACGACGACCTTCACGCCATGGCTCTCGAACACCTGATCCTCGGGAGCCAGATCGTCGACATACTCGAGCTTGTACGCGAGCCCCGAGCAGCCGGTCGTACGAACGCCAAGCCGCAGGCCCACACCCTTGCCGCGACGGACGAGGTATTTCTGAACGTGCTGTGCTGCTTTTTCGGTCAGTGTAATTGCCATGATGTCCTTGCCGCGGCGCCTCATCGGGCGCGCCGCGTTTCCTTCCCTAGCCGCTCGATGCCGCTCAGGCTGCTGCCTGATCGCTTTCCTTGGTGTCGTGGCGCTTCTTGTAGTCGGCCACGGCTGCCTTGATCGCGTCTTCCGCGAGGATCGAACAGTGAATCTTCACCGGCGGCAGCGCGAGTTCCTCGGCGATCTGCGTGTTCTTGATCGACAGTGCCTCGTCGAGCGTTTTGCCCTTCACCCATTCGGTGACGAGCGAGCTCGATGCGATCGCCGAACCGCAACCGTAGGTCTTGAACTTCGCGTCTTCGATCACGCCGTCCGCGCCGACGCGGATCTGCAGCTTCATCACGTCGCCGCATGCCGGCGCGCCGACCATGCCCGTGCCGACCGTGTCGTCGTCCTTCGCGAACGAACCGACGTTGCGCGGGTTTTCGTAGTGATCCAGAACCTTGTTGCTGTAAGACATGACTCAGACTCCTTGACTCGTTACGTCTGCGTGCGTCAATCCGCCCGCGGTTGCATTCAATGCGGTATCAGTGCGCGGCCCATTCGATCGTCGACAGATCGATGCCTTCCTGGTGCATTTCCCAGAGCGGCGACAGTTCGCGCAGCTTCGCGATCTTGCTATTCAACAGGTTGATCACGAAGTCGACTTCCTGCTCCGTCGTGAAGCGGCCGACCGTGAAGCGGATCGAGCTGTGCGCGAGTTCGTCGTTGCGGCCGAGCGCACGCAGCACGTACGACGGCTCCAGCGACGCCGACGTACACGCGGAGCCCGACGACACCGCGACGTCCTTGATCGCCATGATCAGCGACTCGCCTTCGACGAAGTTGAAGCTGATGTTCAGGTTGTGCGGGACACGGTGATCCATGTCGCCGTTCACGTAGGTTTCCTCGATCTGCGACAGGCCGCGCAGCAGCTTGTCGCGCAGCATGCGGATGCGCTCGTTCTCGGTCGCCATTTCCTCGCGCGCGATGCGGAACGCCTCGCCCATGCCGACGATCTGGTGCGTCGGCAGCGTGCCCGAACGCATGCCGCGCTCGTGACCGCCGCCGTGCATCTGCGCTTCGATGCGCACGCGCGGCTTGCGGCGCACGTACAGTGCGCCGATGCCCTTCGGGCCGTAGGTCTTGTGTGCCGAGAACGACATCAGGTCGACCTTCAGCTTCGCGAGATCGATCGCGACCTTGCCGGTCGACTGCGCGGCATCGACGTGGAACACGATGCCCTTCTCGCGGCAGATCTCGCCGATAGTCTCGATGTCCTGGATCACGCCGATCTCGTTGTTCACGTGCATCACCGAGACGAGGATCGTGTCCGGGCGCAGCGCGGCCTTGAACACGTCGAGGTCGATCAGGCCGTCATCCTTCACGTCGAGGTAGGTGACTTCGAAGCCGTCGCGCTCGAGCTCGCGGCACGTGTCGAGCACGGCCTTGTGCTCGGTCTTCACCGTGATGATGTGCTTGCCCTTGCCCTTGTAGAAATTCGCGGCGCCCTTGATCGCGAGGTTGTCCGACTCCGTGGCGCCGGACGTCCAGATGATCTCGCGCGGATCGGCGTTCACCAGCGCCGCCACCTGCTCGCGCGCTTCCTCGACTGCACGCTCCGCGTCCCAGCCGTAGGCGTGGCTGCGCGACGCCGGGTTGCCGAATTGCTCGCGCAGGTACGGCACCATCTTGTCGACCACGCGCGGATCGACGGGCGTCGTCGCGCTGTAATCCATGTAGATGGGCAGGTGGAGAGTCTCTTGGGTCATCTGTCGCTCCGGGTATTCTGTGCAGGGACTATGTGCGTTATGGGGGTTGGCGGGCGCCTTCGCGCTCACGAGCTCGCGATGTTGAACACCGAATTGGGGCCGAGCGGCATCGTGCGCGCGGGCTCGGCCGGTGCGGCGACGGGCTCCGGCGCGCGACGGTCGCGCAGCACCGCAGGGGCGCCCTCGCGTGCGCGCTGCTGATCGACGAGATCCTGCAGCGACACCGAATCGAGGTATTCGACCATCTTCTGGTTCAGCGTCGACCACAGTTCGTGCGTCATGCAATGGCCGTCGGGCTGCTTCGAGCCGTCGCACGTGCCTTTGCCGCCGCACTGCGTGGCGTCGAGCGGTTCATCGACCGCGATGATGATGTCGGCAACGGTGACGTCCTGCGCGCGACGCGCGAGGTTGTAGCCGCCGCCCGGGCCGCGCACGGATTCGACGATTTCATGCCTGCGCAGCTTGCCGAACAGCTGCTCGAGATACGAGAGCGAAATCCGCTGGCGCTGGCTGATGCCTGCAAGCGTCACCGGGCCCTGCTCCTGGCGCAGTGCCAAGTCAATCATCGCCGTGACGGCGAAACGGCCTTTGGTGGTGAGTCTCATGGTGTCTAGGGGACTGCAATCTTGACGATTTTGGTCAAGTATAAATATTTGACGTTTTTAGTCAAGTATCCATGTCTTTGAAAGGGTATTCGCAGACCGCTGAATAGCGTGCGGTCAGCGCGCCGTACGGGCGCGGAGCGTCTCCAGCAGGCCCGCGCACGCGCGCTCGACCTGGTCGAGCACCTGCTCGAAGCCCTGCGCACCGCCGAAATACGGATCGGCCACTTCGGTTTCGGTCGCGCCCGGCGCGAATTCCATCAGCAGGCGCACTTTCTCGCGGTGCTGGGGCGGGCAACGGCGGCGCAGTTCGGCGAGATTCGCCTCGTCCATCGCGAGCAGCAGGTCGAATTGTTCGAAATCCGCCGCGCTCACCTGCCGGGCGCGCAGCGCCGACAGATCGTAGCCGCGGCTGCGGGCCGCCGCCTGCGCACGTGTATCGGGCGGTTCGCCCACGTGCCAGTCGCCGGTGCCGGCCGAATCGATCGCGATCCGGTCGGCCAGCGCGGCCGCGTCGACCTGGTGGCGCATCACGCCCTCCGCGGTGGGCGAACGGCAGATGTTGCCGAGGCAGACGAAACAGATCGCAACGCGGGTCATCGCACTATCGAAAAGCCGCGGCGGACCGCGTGGGAGAAGAACACGCCATTATACAAAGGCGACCGGAATCGCGCCGCCGCGAGAAGCGACGGCGCCATGCCTTACAGCGCCTTCGGCACCGCGAGCGCCATGTCGCCGGACGCCGCCGGCAGCGGCTGCGCCGCGTCGCCGACCAGCCCGAACGACACCGCGCGCGCCAGCTCGGCAGACGCCTGGTGAACCGCGAGCGGGCCGCGCGACGGCGCACCGGCCATCGCATGCAGATAGGCAGCCGCTGCCAGCGGAACCACGATTGCCAGCGGCCAGTACATCGATATTGTCTTTTTCATGATGCGGACCTCCTTGACCTCGTACCCCGAAACCCGATTCCGGGGACTACAGACGAGATTCTATAGATCGCATCTATCGAGATAAATATACAAATAGCGAACGCACTGTTGCTGCCCGCTGAACAGTGTCAGCCGAGATGGCTTTGCGACGCCGCATACAGCTCGCGGAAGGTGCGCCCGGTCGGCGTCGGCATGTCGCGCGTATCCATCCAGCCGCCCATCATCGGCAAGCGCCGCAGCGTGCCGCCGTTGCCGCCCAGCCGCTCGAGGATGCGCACCGCGAGCTTGGTCGTCAGCGCATACAGCATCGGCCGCCGGGCGAAGAAACCCCACGCGGCAAGCGCCGCCCGCTCGCGCCACGGCCGCAGGTGGCGCTCGACCTGCTTCTCGCGCAGCGTGCGCAACAGGTGCGACAACGGAATCCCGGCCGGACAGACGCTGTCGCATTCGCCGCACAGCGTCGCCGCCTGCGGCAGGTCGAGCGCACGGTCGAGCCCGACGTAGCTCGGCGTCAGCACCGAGCCCATCGGCCCCGGATAGACCCAGCCGTACGCGTGGCCGCCGACCTTCTGATAAACCGGACAATGGTTCATGCAGGCGCCGCAGCGGATGCAGCGCAGCATCTCCTGGAATTCGCCGCCGATCAGGCCCGTGCGGCCGCCGTCGACGAGCACCACGTAGTTGTGCTCGGGGCCGTCTTCGTCGCCCGGCCCGCGCGGCCCGGTCAGCAGCGAGAAATAGTTCGACGTCTTCTGCCCCGTCGCGGAACGCGGCAGCAGGCGCATCGCGGTCGCGAGATCCTCGAGGGTCGGCAGCACCTTCTCGATGCCGGTCACCGCGACATGCACGCGCGGCATCACCGTGCACATCCCCTCGTTCCCTTCGTTCGTCACGATCGCGACCGAGCCCGTCTCGGCAATCACGAAGTTGCCGCCCGTCACGCCCATGTCGGCCGACATGAAATGCGGGCGCAGCACCTCGCGCGCCTCGCGCGTCATGTCCGGAATCTCGGTGAGCCGCTCGCGCTGGTGCGTGCGCGCGAACAGGTCGGCGATCTCGTCCTTGTCCTTGTGCACGACGGGTGCGATGATGTGGCTCGGCGGCTCGTTGTCGTTGATCTGCAGGATGTATTCGCCGAGGTCCGTCTCGATCGACTGCACGCCCATCTCCGCGAGCACCGCGTTCAGGCGCATTTCCTCTGACACCATCGACTTGGTCTTGATGACCTTCTTCACGTCGTGCCGGCGTGCGATATCGGCCACGAGCCGCGCGGCGTCCGCGGTCGTTTCCGCGAACAGCACCGTCGTGCCGCGCCGCGTCGCTTCGCGCTCGAATGCCTCGAGCCACACGTCGAGATTCTCCAGCGCGCGGTTGCGGCGCGCCTTGAGCGCGGCGCGCGTGGCCGGGAAGTCGATCAGGGTCATCGCGTCGGCGCGCGCGGACACGAACTTCGTCGACAGCTTCTTCAGGTTCTGCTGCAGGCGCTGGTCGGCCAGCTTCTGGCCGGCGCGCGCCTTGAAATGCATCGATTGGACTTGCATCGCGGTATCGGGGGAAAAGTGAGCGGAACCGGGCGTCAGACGTCGCCCGCCAGCACCTGCGCGACGTGCAGCACGCGCGTGTCGCGGTCGCCGGTGCGGCGCAACCGCCCTTCGATGTTCAGCATGCAGCCGAGATCGCCAAGCACGACGGTGCCCGCGCCCGACGCGCGCACGTTCGCGCATTTCTCGTCCGCGATGGCCGCCGAGATGTCGCCGTACTTGACCGCGAACGTGCCACCGAAGCCGCAGCAGTGCTCGCAGTCCTTCATCTCGGTCACCGCGACGCCGCGTTGCGCGAGCAGCGCGCGCGGCTGCGCCTTCACGCCGAGCTCGCGCAGGCCCGAGCACGAATCGTGATAGGTGACCGGGCCGGCGAATTCGCCCGGCGCGAGCGACACCTTCGCGACATTCGCGAGAAAATCGGTCAGTTCGTGCACTTTCTGCTGAAACCGCGTGTAGCGCCCCATCAGTTCGGGATCGTCGCGCAACAGGTCGCCGTAGTGCGCGCGGATCATCCCGCCGCACGAACCCGACGGCGCGACGACGTAATCGAACTGCTCGAACTCGCGCAGCGTCTTTTCCGCGAGATCGCGCGCGAGCGCGCGGTCGCCCGAGTTGTAGGCCGGCTGGCCGCAGCAGGTCTGCGCGGGCGGCACGATCACTTCGTAGCCGGCGTCGCGAATCAGCTTGAGCGCCGAAAAACCGATTTCGGGGCGCATCAGGTCGACCAGGCAGGTCACGAACAAACCGACTCGCATACGTGCTCCTTCGAGAAAACGGCTCTCATTATCCGACGTTTGGCTGGCAAGACCAACGCCGGCCCGCGCGCAAGCCCGCGGTACGCGAAACGAGGACTTCCTCGAACGGCGTTCGCTTTTTTCACGATACGAGATACAATCGTCCCAATACCGCTTCACGCGTCAACCGATTCCTCCCCCGACATGAGCCAACCCACCCCGGATTCAAAAACGTCGATCCAGGTGATCGAACGCATGATGCGGTTGCTGGACGCGCTCGCCGCGCACAGCGACCCTGTCAGCCTGAAGGAACTTGCGCAGCGCACGGAGCTGCACCCGTCGACCGCGCACCGCATCCTCAACGACATGGTGACCTGCCGCCTCGTCGACCGCTCCGATCCCGGCACCTACCGCCTCGGCATGCGGCTGCTCGAGCTCGGCAATCTCGTAAAGGCGCGCCTGTCGGTGCGCGACGCGGCGCTGATGCCGATGCGCGAGCTGCACCGCCTCACCGGGCAGACCGTGAACCTGTCGGTGCGCCAGGGCGACGAGATCGTCTATATCGAGCGCGCGTACTCCGAGCGCTCGGGGATGCAGGTCGTCCGCGCGATCGGCGGCCGCGCGCCGCTGCACCTCACGTCGGTCGGCAAGCTGTTCCTCGCGGCCGACGAAACGTCGCGGGTGCGGGCCTATGCGACGCGCACCGGGCTGTCCGGCCATACGCAGAACAGCATCACCGATATCGCGAAGCTCGAGCGCGAGCTGACGCTCGTTCGCCAGCAATCGTGCGCGCGCGACAACGAAGAGCTCGAGCTCGGCGTGCGCTGCATCGCGGCCGGCATCTACGACGATTCGGGCAAGCTCGTCGCGGGCCTGTCGTTGTCGGCGCCGGCCGACCGCCTGCAGGACGCGTGGCTCGGCCAGTTGAGCCGGACGGCGCTCACCATCTCGGAATCGCTAGGCTACCGGCCGGCGCCCGAGAAGGACGTGGACGGGCTGCAGCGGCAGGCGTAAGCCTGCGCCGTCGGCTCCGATTCCGGTTTCGCCGGATAAAAAAAGCCCCGCGATTGCGGGGCTTTTTCGTTGCAGCCATCGATACGGCGGCGAACCGCCGCACACGATCAGGTGCCGCCGGCCGGCGTGTTGGCCGCCGTCAGGCGTTCGCCGCCGCCGGCATCGAGCCAGTTGCGCAGCCGCGAGGCGTCGGCGAAGCGCGAGTACTTGCCGAACGAATCCAGCAGCACCATCACCATTGGCCGGCCATGGATCGTCGCCTGCATCACGAGGCATTCGCCCGCTTCGTTGATGAAGCCCGTCTTCTGCAGGCCGATGTCCCATGAACCGTTGCCGCGGATCAGCGCGTTGGTGCTGTTGTAGACCAGGTTGCGCTTGCCCGTGTACACCTCGTAGGTGCGATCGGTCGAGAACTGGCGGATCATCGGGTACTGGTACGCCGCATTGACCATCTTCACGAGGTCGCGCGCGCTCGACACGTTCGAGCTCGACAGGCCGGTCGAATTCTCGAAGTGCGTATCGGTCATGCCGAGCGACTTCGCCTTCGCGTTCA
Source organism: Burkholderia sp. BCC0097 (assembly GCF_902832985.1). Taxonomy (NCBI): domain Bacteria; kingdom Pseudomonadati; phylum Pseudomonadota; class Betaproteobacteria; order Burkholderiales; family Burkholderiaceae; genus Burkholderia; species Burkholderia sp. BCC0097. The sequence goes on along the minus strand of NZ_CADFDM010000005.1, from coordinate 78,996 downwards.
TCGCCGCGATGAACGCCGGACGGCCGCCCGGGTAGTAACGCGACAGCGCGGCCGCCGCACGGTTTTCCGACGCCATCAGCGCGATGTGCAGCATGTCCTCGCGCGACAGCACCGAGCCGACCGACAGGCGCGAGCCCGTGCCCTTCTCGTAGTCGCGATCTTCGTCGGTGACTTCGAGCTGGTCGGTCATCGGCGACTTCGCGTCGAGCACGACCATGGCCGTCATCAGCTTCGAGATCGATGCGATCGGCACGACCGCGTGCGAATTCTTGTCGAACAGCGGCTCGCCGGAATTCTGGTCGACGACGTACGCGACGCTCGAGCGCAGCGCGAGCGCGTCAGGCGTGTCGTGCAGGCCGAACGCCTGGCCGACCGTCGGACGGCGCGGCTGGAACGCTACCTTGCGCACCGCGCCGCGATGGCCGCCATGCACGTTGTTCGCCGCGAGCGTCATGCGCTTTCGCGACGCTTTCGCGCGCGGCGCATCGGCCGCGGCGACCTTGGCGGATTTCTCGGTGGTCGCCTTGGCCGACTTCTTCTTCGCTGACGAAGCAGGAGCGACGGCCTTTTTCTTGGCGGCTTGGGTCTTCGCAGTGGCGGCGAAGGCGTCGGCAGGCGTGACGGACGCGGTGGTCGCCAGCAACGCGACAGCGACCGACACAGCGGTGCCGAGCGTCATGCTCTGCAACAATCTGCGCGGTGAAAACGATTCGGCTTTCATTGGGGTCTGGACAAAGCGGGCGGGAGGTTTCCGCAAGTGTAGTTAAAGCTGAAAAAAAGAGCAATATTAGGCACTTACCGATCGTCTTTAAACCGGAATGTAAGAGTCGGCCAACCTCCGGCCAATCGACCCTTCCGCTCCCATCGAAAAAATCGATGAGAGGCACTGCCCGACAGCGCCCGTCTCCCGATTACCACACGGTTAATTGAGATAACGTCACTTCGGAGGCGATTTAAAGCGGGGAAAGTACGTATCCGGTGCTCGGCGTGCCAAAAGGCGCCGGTCTCGACCGCGGCGGCGGCACGTCGCCACGGCACGCGCATCGAAACGGCGCGTTTTTCGACAGGAACAGAAGGATAACGTTCCATGGGCCTGTCAGGTTTACCTGCGTTTGATCATGATGCGGCGCGCTTGCCCCGCCGTCGTGCGCACCATGTGGGAACACGCATGAAACCGATTCCGAACGAGCGCGATAACTCGTTGTTTTATCGATAATTTGTCGCGATTGTGCAACGCACAAAAAATGCTTGACATCCGTGCGCTCTGCCCTAAAATAGGCCTCATTGCTGCGTTGCACAAAGCACGCGGCGCCGAAGTTCCCCAGCGTAGTGCCCTTTATTCTGCGATCGACGCGATCGCTTTTCAGGAGCCTGACATGTCCTTGCTGACCCCCGAGCAAATCGCCGCCGCCCAGAAAGCCAACCTCGAAAGCCTGTTCGGTCTGACGACCAAGGCGTTCGAAGGCGTCGAAAAGCTGATCGAACTCAACCTGCAGGTCGTGAAGTCGACGCTGACCGAGAGCCAGGAAAACGCACAGCGTCTGCTGTCGGTGAAGGACGCACAGGAACTGATCGCGCTGCAAGCGAGCCTGTCGCAGCCGGTCGCGGAAAAGGTGCTGTCGTACGGTCGTCACCTGTACGAAATCGCATCGTCGACGCAAGCCGAGTTCGCGAAGGTCGCCGAAGCGCAATTCGAAGAGCAGAACAAGAAGGTCCAGGCTCTCGTCGACAACGTCGCGAAGAACGCCCCGGCCGGTTCGGAAACGGCTGTCGCCGCACTGAAGTCGGCGCTGAACGCTGCGAACACCACGTACGAAACGGTTCAGAAGGCCACGAAGCAAGCAGTGGAAATCGCTGAAACGAACTTCAACGCTGCTGCTGCCGTCGCAACGAAGGCTGCCACCGCTGCTGCCGCACGTCGTTCGAGCAAGCCGGCCGCGTAAGCGCCCCCTGCTCCTGAAAGAGCCGCGCCCAGCGCGGCTTTTTCGTTTCTGGCTCCGGAATGCGCGATTCGGTTACGCTTGCTGCGGGTCATTGCCCTCATCCGTTGCACGGCATCATGGGCAATCCGATCACCAGGTAGCACGTTTCGTGTTGATTTCATTCATGTATAGAACGCTCGGATCCGTTACCGCCGCCACCGCCATTTCCGTCGGGGCGCTTGCAATGCCCGGCTGGGCCACGGCCGCCGCGGCCACCGCGACGCCTCAACAGACGGAAGCGCCCCGGTCGATGGAAATGTATGCGTTCGAACTGCCGTTTGCCGGCATCGTGGACGCGGCCCGGTCAGTGTTGACGAAGAACGGAATGGTCGCCATTTCCAAGGAACACGTGATCGCGGGAGAGAATAAAGCCAGCCATTACCGCTACGTGATCGTGGTGACGCCAGCGAAATCGAATCCGAACAAATCCTATCTCTTGATCGATGTCACGACGGGCGAGACGCTCCCGCCGCCGGGCGCGGCGGCGCCCCGCGACGAATTGCACGCGTTCATGACGCAACTCGGCGAAGAACTCGGCACCGTTCCGCAATTTGTCAGGGCGGGGAAGTAGATTCCGCCGTTCTGCGTGTGCGAGGTGACGCGCCTTCGGCATAGACCGCCCCACCCGGCCCTGACGACGCATCAATAAAAAACGCCGCCGCCCGGATTCCCTGGGGCGGCGGCGTTTTGTCATGGCCGGCGCGTGGCCGGCCGTGCCGGTCGCGTTACTTCTTGCGCTGCGGCGGCAGGTCCGTACAGACGCCTTCGTACAGTTCGGCGGCCATGCCGACCGATTCGCCGAGCGTCGGGTGCGGATGGATCGTCTTGCCGATGTCCTCCGCGTCCGCGCCCATCTCGACGGCGAGGCACACTTCGCTGATCAGGTCGCCCGCGTTCAGGCCGACGATCGCGCCGCCGATCACGCGATGGGTTTCCTCGTCGAAGATCAGCTTCGTGAAGCCTTCGTCGCGGCCATTCGCGATCGCGCGGCCCGAAGCGGCCCACGGGAACACGGCCTTGCCGTACTTGATGCCTTCGGCCTTGCACTGGTCTTCGGTCTTGCCGGCCCACGCCACTTCCGGATCGGTGTAGGCCACCGACGGGATCTGCAGCGCGTCGAAGTACGCCTTCTCGCCATGCGCGGCTTCGGCTGCGACATGGCCTTCATGCACGGCCTTGTGCGCGAGCATCGGCTGGCCGACGATATCGCCGATCGCGAAGATGTGCGGCACGTTCGTGCGCATCTGCTTGTCGACGTCGATGAAGCCGCGGTCGGTGACCGCGACGCCGGCCTTGTCGGCACCGATCTTCTTGCCGTTCGGACTGCGGCCCACCGCGACGAGCACGAGGTCGTAGCGCTGCGCTTCCGCCGGCGCCTTCTCGCCCTCGAACTTCACGTAGATGCCGTCTTCCTTCGCCTCCGCGCCGATCGTCTTGGTCTTCAGCATCACGTTGCCGAAGCGCTTCGCGTTGTACTTTTCCCAGACCTTCACGAGATCGCGGTCGGCGCCCATCATCAGGCCGTCCATCATTTCGACGACGTCGATCTCGGCGCCGAGCGTCGAGTACACCGTGGCCATTTCGAGGCCGATGATGCCGCCGCCGATCACGAGCATGCGCTTGGGCAGCTGGCGCAGTTCGAGCGCGCCCGTCGAATCGACGACGCGCGGGTCTTCCGGCATGAACGGCAGCTTCACGGCCTGCGAGCCCGCGGCGATGATCGCCTGCTTGAACTTGACGACCTTCTTGCCGTTTTCGCCCTGCACTTCCATGTGGAACGGATCGACGAACGCGCCGACGCCGGTGACCACTTCGACCTTGCGCGCCTTCGCCATGCCGGCGAGACCCGTCGTCAGTTTCTTGACGACGCCGCCCTTGAAGTCGCGCAGCTTGTCGAGATCGACTTCCGGCTTGCCGAACGTGATGCCGTGCGACGCGAGCGCCGCGGCTTCCTCGACGACGAGCGACGTATGCAGCAGCGCCTTCGACGGGATGCAACCGACGTTCAGGCAGACGCCGCCGAGCGTCGAATAGCGTTCGACGAGCACGGTCTTCATGCCGAGGTCGGCGGCGCGGAACGCGGCCGAGTAGCCGCCGGGGCCAGCGCCGAGCACGAGCATGTCGCACTCGATGTCGGCGGCGCCGCTGTAGCTGCCGGCTTGCGGCGCGGGCGCCGGCGCGGCGGCGGCCGGAGCCGGTGCGGCGGCTGCGGGCTTCGGTGCTTCGGGTGCTTTCGCGGGCGCGGGCGCGGCTGCGCCCGCCGAGGCTTCGACGATGGCGATGACGGTGCCTTGCGAGACTTTCTCGCCGGCTTTGACCTTGACTTCCTTGACGGTGCCGGCGACGTCGCTGGGCACTTCCATGGAGGCTTTATCGGATTCGAGCGTGATGAGCGTTTGCTCTTTTTCGATCACGTCGCCGGGTTTGACGTTGACTTCGATGACATCGACGCCGCTGAAATCGCCGATATCCGGAACCTTGACTTCGATGAGACTCATGACTGTCCCCTTCTTGATTGACTGCAGAGAGAGAGGGAGGGACTGGCGAAAAGACGGAACCTGCCTACATGCGGCCTGACAACAGAACGCGACGTTGGGCAGGAACCACCTTTGCCGTCCGCCCAAGGACGCGCCTTTCTTTTGGTTACTTTTCTTTGGAAGACAAAGAAAAGTGACCGCCGCCCCGCGCAGGGGCGACGCTGGCAGACCGTTGGCAAAACAGGTTCAACGACAAGGGCATGGTCAACAAACAAAAACCCCACGCCCCCGCGAGCCCCTCATCTCATCAAAGAATGATGCGACGGAAATCCCCGAGCAACGCTCCGAGATACGCATTGAACCGCGCGGCTTCGGCGCCATCGATGACACGATGGTCATACGACAGCGACAGCGGCAGCATGAGCCGCGGCACGAACTGCTTGCCGTCCCACACCGGCTTCATCTGGCCGCGCGACAACCCGAGGATCGCCACTTCCGGCGCGTTGATGATCGGCGTGAAGTTCGTCCCGCCGATCCCGCCGAGCGACGAGATCGAGAAGCAGCCGCCCTGCATCTGGTCCGGCTTCAGCTTGCCTTCGCGCGCGGCCTTCGACAGGTCGCTCATTTCCTTCGCGATGTCGACGAGGCCCTTCTTGTCCGCATCGCGGATCACCGGCACGACGAGGCCGTTCGGCGTATCGGCCGCGAAACCGACGTGGAAGTACTGCTTGAACACGAGGTTGTCGCCGTCGAGGCTCGCGTTGAAGGTCGGGAATTTCTTCAGCGCGGCAACGACCGCCTTGATCACGAACGCGAGCATCGTGAACTTCACGCCCGCCTTTTCGTGCTCCTTGTTCAGCTGGACGCGCAGCGCTTCGAGCTCGGTGATGTCCGCTTCGTCGTTGTTCGTGACGTGCGGGATCATCACCCAGTTGCGATGCAGGTTCGCACCCGAGATCTTCTTGATGCGCGACAGCGGCTTCGCCTCGAACGGGCCGAACTTCGAGAAGTCGACCTTCGGCCACGGCAGCAGGTTCAGCTCGCCGCCGCCTGCCGGCGCGGCTGCCGCGGCCGGTGCCGCGCGCTGACCGGTCATCACGCCCTTCACGAAGCCCGTGACGTCTTCCTTCGTAATGCGGCCCTTCGGACCCGAACCCTGAACACGCGCGACGTCGACGCCGAGCTCGCGCGCGAACTTGCGGACCGACGGCGATGCGTGGCTGGCACGGTACTCGCCCGACGGCGCGGCGGCCGGGGCGGCGGCGGCCGGTGCCGGCGCGGCCTTCGCGGGTGCCGGTGCAGCAGCAGGCGCCGGTGCGGCAGCGGCCGGAGCCGGTGCGCTGGCCTGCGGTGCGGCAGCCGGTGCGCCGGCGGCTTCGAGCAGCACGATCAGCGTGCCTTCGGACACCGAATCACCCACCTTGACCTTGATGTCCTTCACGACGCCGGCGGCCGGGCTCGGCACGTCCATCGTCGCCTTGTCCGACTCGAGCGTGACGAGCGACTGTTCCTTCTCGACCGTGTCGCCGACCTTCACGCCGATCTCGATCACCGGCACGTCCTTGTAGTCGCCGATGTCGGGCACCTTCACTTCCAGCGTGCCGCCGGACGCTGCCGGTGCGGCAGCGGGCGCTGCGGCGGCCGGTGCCGGTGCTGCTGCCGGAGCCGGAGCCGCGGCCGGCGCGGCCGCGCCGTTCGCCTGGGCGCCTGCGCCGCCTTCGAGCAGGATGATCAGCGAGCCTTCCGACACGGAATCGCCGACCTTGACCTTGATTTCCTTCACGACGCCGCCGACCGGGCTCGGCACGTCCATCGTCGCCTTGTCCGACTCGAGCGTGACGAGCGACTGCTCGGGCTCGACCGTATCGCCCACCTTCACGCCGATCTCGATGACCGGCACGTCCTTGTAATCGCCGATATCCGGCACCTTCACTTCGATCGCTTGACTCATCTGTTTCTGTCTCCATGGCCGCGCACGCTCCTCGCGGGAGCGGCGCGCGGCATCACACGGCGTGTGCGTTAAACGGTCATCGGGTTGGGCTTGGACGGATCGAGGTTGTACTTGGCGATCGCGTCAGCGACCACCTTGCGCTCGATCGTGCCTTCGTCGGCCAGCGCGTTGAGCGCGGCGACGGTGACCCAGTGACGGTCGACCTCGAAGAAGTGACGCAGCTTCTCGCGGGTATCCGAACGACCGAAGCCGTCGGTGCCCAGCACGACGAAGCGGCGATCGATCTGGCCGCGGATCTGGTCGACCAGCGCACGGACGTAGTCGGTCGATGCGATGACCGGGCCCTGCGTGTCCTTCAGGCACTTCTGCACGTGCGACAGGCGACGCTCCTCGGTCGGATGGAGCAGGTTCCAGCGCTCGATTTCATGGCCTTCGCGCGCGAGTTCGGTGAAGCTCGGCACGCTCCACAGGTCGGCGGCGACGCCCCAGTCGTTCTTCAGGAGGTCGGCGGCGGCGATCACTTCGTTGAAGATCGTGCCCGCGCCGAGCAGCTGGACACGCGGCGCCTTCTTGTCGGCGTCGGCCTTCTTGAACGCGTACATGCCCTTGATGATGTCGGCCGCCACGTGCTCGCCCTGCGGAATCGCCGGGTGCTCGTAGTTCTCGTTCATCACCGTGATGTAGTAGTACACGTCTTCCTGGTCCTGCACCATGCGGCGCAGGCCGTCCTGGATGATCACCGCGAGTTCGTAGCCGAACGTCGGGTCGTAGCTCACGCAGTTCGGCACCGATGCCGCCCACAGGAGCGAGTGACCGTCTTCGTGCTGCAGGCCTTCGCCGTTCAGCGTCGTACGGCCCGCGGTGCCGCCCAGCAGGAAGCCGCGCGAACGCATGTCGCCCGCGGCCCACGCGAGGTCGCCGATCCGCTGGAAGCCGAACATCGAATAGAAGATGTAGAACGGCACCATGATCTCGCCGTGCGTCGAATACGACGTCGCCGCCGCGATCCAGTCGCACATGCCGCCCGCTTCGTTGATGCCTTCCTGCAGGATCTGGCCGGTCTGCGATTCCTTGTAGAACATCAGCTGGTCGGAATCTTCCGGCACGTACTTCTGGCCTTCCTGGTTCCAGATACCGATCTGGCGGAACAGGCCTTCCATGCCGAACGTACGCGATTCGTCCGGGACGATCGGCACGACGCGCTTGCCGAGCGCCTTGTCCTTCAGCAGGATGTTCAGGATCCGCACGAACGCCATCGTCGTCGAGATCTCGCGGCCTTCGCCCGTGCCCTTCAAGAGCGGCTCGAACGCGTCGAGCGCCGGCACCGGCAGCGACGTCGCCTTCTCGCGGCGGTGCGGCAGGTAGCCGCCGAGGTCCATGCGCTTCTGGCGCATGTATTCGAGTTCCTTCGAGCCTTCCTCGAACTTCAGGTACGGCACGTCGGCGATCTGCTCGTCGGTGATCGGCAGGCGGAACTGGTCACGGAACTTCTTCAGTTGCTCGACCGGCAGCTTCTTCTGCTGGTGCGTGATGTTCATCGCCTGGCCCGACTCGCCCATCCCGTAGCCCTTGATGGTCTTCGCGAGGATGACGGTCGGCGCGCCCTTCGTGTTGGTCGCTTCGTGGAACGCCGCGTAGATCTTGTGCGGATCGTGACCGCCGCGGTTCAGCGCCCAGATGTCGTCGTCCGACCAGTCGGCGACGAGCGCCTTCAGTTCAGGCGTGTTGAAGAAGTGCTCGCGAACGTACGCGCCCGACTCCGACTTGTACGTCTGGTATTCGCCGTCGACGCATTCCATCATCCGGCGCATCAGCGCGCCCGACTTGTCGCGCGCGAACAGCGCATCCCAGCGGCTGCCCCAGATGACCTTGATCACGTTCCAGCCGGCGCCGCGGAATTCCGATTCGAGTTCCTGGATGATCTTGCCGTTGCCGCGCACCGGGCCGTCGAGACGCTGCAGGTTGCAGTTGATCACGAACACGAGGTTGTCGAGCTTCTCGCGGCTCGCCATACCGATCGCGCCGAGCGATTCCGGCTCGTCCGTCTCGCCGTCGCCGAGGAACGCCCACACCTTGCGGCCTTCCGTCTTCGCGATGCCGCGCGACTCCAGGTACTTCATGAAGCGCGCCTGGTAGATCGCCATGATCGGGCCGAGGCCCATCGACACGGTCGGGAACTGCCAGAAGTCCGGCATCAGCCACGGGTGCGGATACGACGAGATGCCCTTGCCGTCGACCTCCTGGCGGAAGTTGTCGAGCTGCTCTTCCTTCAGGCGGCCGAGCAGGAACGCGCGCGAGTACACGCCCGGCGACGAGTGGCCCTGCACGAACACGAGATCGCCGCCGTGCTGGTCGGACGCCGCGTGCCAGAAGTGGTTGTAGCCGACGTCGTAGAGCGTCGCCGCCGATGCGAACGACGCGATGTGACCGCCGACGTTCGTGTCCTTGCCTGCGCGCAGCACCATCGCCAGCGCGTTCCAGCGCGTGTACGAGCGGATGCGGTGCTCGATGTCCTGGTCGCCCGGAATCTTTGCCTGGGCTTCGACCGGAATCGTGTTGATGTACGGGGTATTGGCGGAGAACGGCAGGTGTTCGCCGTGCATGCGGGCGAATTCGATCTGCTTTTCGATCAGGTAATGCGCACGGCCGGTGCCCACGGAGGAGATCACGCCATCGAGCGACTCCAGCCACTCGACGGTTTCTTGCGGGTCGTCGTCACGTTCGGCGGCGACATATTTCATCACTTCGTTCGGTACAGCGGACATTCTCGTCTCCTGGGTCCTGGAATGTGAGGATCGCTCTCGTGCAGACGACGCGACGCGGCCGGCTGCGGGCAAGCTCCGACGGATTGTAATGAGCGTGGACGGGCCTGCGCAACAAAATTTTCGAATTGTGAGATCTTTTCTCGCAATGCGGAATATTGCTGCGCTGCACCCATATTTCGGGGCTCCGCGGCCCGTCTCGTCCGAACAAAACCGTTTCCGTTCAACATATCCGGTATCGGTTTTCCATGTATTGCGCTGCGCTACAATCCTGCCATGTTGACCGATCGGCTTTTCGCACGCTCGGCGCGACCGCCGGGCCCGCCGGCGGAGTCGCAGCCGTCCCGTTGGCACCACGGACCGTGGTGGTCCAACTCCTATTTGCTGACGCCGCTGCTGTCGATCCTGGTGTTCCTCGTCGTGATGAGCCTCATCCTGTGGAGCCTCAACCGGCGCGAACAGCAGCAGCAGGAAGACACCCTGTTTCGCAACGTCGCGTGGGCCCAGCAGCAGATCCGCCTGTCGATGACGGGCGCGCAGGAGCAGTTGCAGGCGCTGTCGCGCGACCTCGCGTCCGGCCGCCTCGACCAGAACGCATTCCAGATGGCCGTCGCGGACGTGATGCAGACGCATCCGGAAATCCTCTACCTGAACTGGTACACGGCGCCCGGCGTGCAGCGCTGGCCGACCGTGCATCCGCCGCTGCTCGGCCAGCGCCTCGCGAAGCCCGGCGACGCGCAGATGCAGGACGCCGTGCGCGGCGCGTACGACGAGGCGCGCAGCACGCGCCGCCAGGCCTATTCTCCGCTGATCTACGACGACTTCGGCAACGGCTTCATCACGTTGCAGACGCCCGTGATGCGCGGCGACCGCGAATACCTCGGCTCGATCGCCGCGGTGTTCTCGGTCGAGGGCATCCTGAAGCACGACATCCCGCAGGAACTGTCGTCGAAGTACAAGATCTCCATCACCGATTCGAACAACCGCGAACTGTCGTCCACGTCGACACGCCCGCGGCTGCCGCGCGACTCGCACTACGATCTTCCGCTCGACCCGCCCGGCCAGGGACTGACGGTGCGCGTGTACGCGTTCCCGCAGCTCACCAACCTGACCAACAACACGCTCGTGTGGCTCGTCGCCGGCCTGTCGTGCTTCGTGCTGTGGAGCCTCTGGAGCCTGTGGAAGCACACCCGCCAGCGCTTCGAGGCGCAGCAGGCGCTGTACGCGGAAGCGTTCTTCCGCCGCGCGATGGAAAACTCGGTGCTGATCGGCATGCGCGTGCTCGACATGCACGGCCGCATCACGCACGTGAACCCGGCGTTCTGCCGGATGACCGGCTGGGATGAAACCGATCTCGTCGGCAAGGTCGCCCCGTTCCCGTACTGGCCGCGCGACGCGTACCCGGAAATGCAGCGCCAGCTCGACATGACGCTGCGCGGCAAGGCGCCGAGCTCGGGCTTCGAGCTGCGCGTGCGGCGCAAGAACGGCACGCTGTTCCATGCGCGCCTGTACGTATCGCCGCTGATCGACAGTTCGGGCCGGCAGACCGGCTGGATGTCGTCGATGACCGACATCACCGAGCCGAAGCGCGCGCGCGAAGAGCTCGCGGCCGCGCACGAACGCTTCACGACCGTGCTCGAAAGCCTCGACGCAGCGGTGTCGGTGCTGGCCGCCGACGAAGCCGAGCTGCTGTTCGCGAACCGCTACTACCGCCACCTGTTCGGCATCCGCCCGGACGGCCATCTGGAGCTGTCGGGCGGCGGCTTCGACCGCGCGCAGGCGTCGTCCGACTCGATCGACATGGTCGACGCGTTCGCGGGCCTGCCGGCCGCCGCGCTGACGAGCAGCACCGCCGATGCGCAGGAGGTGTACGTCGAGAGCATCCAGAAGTGGTTCGAGGTGCGCCGCCAGTACATCCAGTGGGTGGACGGCCACCTCGCGCAGATGCAGATCGCGACCGACATCACGACCCGCAAGAAGGCGCAGGAGCTCGCGCACCAGCAGGAAGAGAAGCTGCAGTTCACGAGCCGATTGATGACGATGGGCGAAATGGCGTCGTCGATTGCTCACGAATTGAATCAGCCGCTCGCCGCGATCAACAACTATTGCTCGGGCACGCTCGCGCTCGTGAAGAGCGGTCGCGGCACGCCCGAGACGCTGCAGCCCGCGCTGGAAAAGACCGCGCAGCAGGCGCTGCGGGCCGGGATGATCGTCAAGCGGATTCGCGAATTCGTGAAGCGCAGCGAGCCGAAGCGCCAGCCGGCGCGGGTCGCGGACATCGTCGCCGACGCGGTCGGGCTGGCCGAAATCGAGGCCAGAAAGCGCAGGATCCGGATCGTCACGGAAATCCTCGCAAGAATGCCTATTATTTATGTCGACCCCGTGCTGATCGAACAGGTGCTGATGAACCTGATGAAGAACGCAGCCGAGGCGATGGCCGACGTGAAGCCGGCGTCGGCGGACGGCGTGATCCGCGTGGTCGCCGACATCGATGCGGGCTTCGTCGACATCCGTGTGATCGACCAGGGCCCGGGCGTCGACGAAGCGACCGCCGAGCGCCTGTTCGAACCGTTTTACAGCACCAAGTCCGTTGGCATGGGCATGGGGCTGAACATCTGCCGTTCGATCATCGAATCGCATCGGGGGCGTCTGTGGGTGGTCAACAACGTCGAGCCGGATGGCCGCATTTCCGGCGCGACGTTCCACTGCAGCCTGCCCATTGGGGAACCCGCTGATCTCGGCCAAGGGGGGCGCGAGGCATCGGCATCACATACCGTTACGGGAGAACTATGAATAGCCCTGTCACCACCACTCAGGAAACCGTCTTTGTCGTCGACGACGACGAGGCCGTACGGGACTCGCTGCGCTGGCTGCTGGAGGCGAACGGCTATCGCGTGCAATGCTTCTCGAGCGCCGAGCAGTTCCTCGATGCCTATCAGCCGGCGCAGCAGGCCGGCCAGATCGCCTGCCTGATCCTCGACGTGCGGATGTCGGGCATGAGCGGCCTCGAATTGCAGGAACGCCTGATCGCCGACAATGCCGCGCTGCCGATCATCTTCGTCACCGGTCACGGCGACGTGCCGATGGCCGTGTCGACGATGAAAAAGGGTGCGATGGACTTTATCGAGAAACCGTTCGACGAAGCCGAGCTGCGCAAGCTCGTCGAGCGGATGCTCGACAAGGCCCGAAGCGAAAGCAAGAGCGTGCAGGAGCAGCGTGCCGCGAGCGAACGCCTGTCGAAGCTGACCGCGCGCGAGCAGCAGGTGCTCGAGCGAATCATCGCCGGCCGCCTGAACAAGCAGATCGCCGACGACCTCGGCATCAGCATCAAGACGGTCGAGGCGCACCGCGCGAACATCATGGAAAAGCTCAACGTCAACACGGTGGCCGACCTGCTGCGCCTCGCGCTGTCGAAGAAGCAGGCCTGAGCGGGCTCTCCGGCCGCGGCGGCACGGCCCACGCCGGCCGCCCGGCCCGCCACCGGTGTTTGCCGCCCCGCGCGATGCGGCCCACTCGCGCGGCGGCGGCCGTTTCTCCCGGCGCGAGCGCCGCGGCCATGACGCTTCCCGTTGATTCGCTGTCGGACGGCAGCAGGCGAACGGTATAATTACGTGCTTTGCTACGGCGCTTCGCGCGCCGTACGCCCGCATTCCAACTTCCCGGCAGGACCCACCACCATGACAGCCCTCCTCATCGACGGCAACGCCCTTTCGAAGACCCTGCGCGCCCAGGCCGCCGAACGCGCCGCCGCGCTGACCGCACGCGGCCACCAGCCGGGTCTCGCGGTGATCCTCGTCGGCGCCAACCCGGCGAGCGAAGTCTACGTGCGCAACAAGATCAAGGCGTGCGAGGACAACGGCTTCTTCTCGCTGAAGGATGCGTACCCGGCCACGCTGTCGGAAGCCGACCTGCTCGCGCGCATCGACGAACTGAACCGCGACCCGAAGATCCACGGCATCCTCGTCCAGTTGCCGCTGCCCGCGCATATCGACAGCCACAAGGTGATCGAGGCGATCGCGCCGGAGAAAGACGTCGACGGCTTTCACGTCGCGAACGCCGGCGCGCTGATGACCGGCAAGCCGCTGTTCCGCCCGTGCACGCCGTACGGCGTGATGAAGATGTTCGAAGCGCACGGCATTGCGCTGCAAGGCGCGAACGCGGTCGTGATCGGCCGCTCGAACATCGTCGGCAAGCCGATGGCGATGATGCTGCTCGACGCCGGCGCGACCGTGACGATTTGCCACAGCAAGACGCGCGACCTCGCCGCGCATACGCGCCAGGCCGACATCGTGGTCGCCGCGGTCGGCAAGCGCAACATCCTGACCGCCGACATGGTGAAGCCGGGCGCGACGGTGATCGACGTCGGCATGAACCGTGACGACGCAGGCAAGCTGTGCGGTGACGTCGATTTCGCGGGCGTGAAGGAAGTCGCCGGCTACATCACGCCGGTGCCGGGCGGCGTCGGCCCGATGACCATCACGATGCTGCTGATCAACACGATCGAATCAGCCGAGCGCGCGGCTGCCGCCGCAGCCTGACGCCCCACCCGCTCAGCCGGCGCGCGGTTCCGTGCGCCGGTGTCTCGCCAGCCGCATCGCACGGCTGCATCGCGCCAGCCGGCACGCCCGGTCGCCGCTCGCCCTTGGCCGAGCGCCCCTCTCCGGGCCCCGCATCCGACCCTGCGTCAATCGCGTCATTAGAAACTAACGATTGGAAAGCGCACGATGCGCCCCAATAATGTCGGTATCGGGCGCCGCTTCATCGCGCCTCACCCTTTTCACCCCGGTTCATCCGGCAACAGACAGGGAGTCTTATGTCCGCCAGCGCCAACACCAATCCGCTCCTCGACTTCTCCGGCCTGCCCCGTTTCGGCGAAATCCGCCCGGAACACGTGACGCCCGCGCTCGACACGCTGCTCGACGCCGCCAGCCGCGCGGTCGAAACGGCGAGCGCGAGCGACACGCCGTCGACCTGGGCCGCCGTCGTCGAGACGGTCGAGCAGGCCACGGAGCCGCTCGGCCGCGCCTGGGGCATCGTCGGCCACCTGAATGCGGTTGCCGACACGCCCGAACTGCGCGCCGCCTACGGTGAAAACCTGCCGCGCGTGACCGAGTTCTGGTCGAGCGTCGGCCAGAATCTCGCGCTGTACGAAAAGTACAAGGCGATCGCCGCCAGCGCCGAATACGCGACGCTGTCCGCCGAGCGCAAGAAAATCCTCGACAATGCGCTGCGCGATTTCCGCCTGTCGGGCGCCGAGCTGCCCGAGGACCAGAAGCCGCGCTTCGCGGAACTGCAGGAACAGCAGGCCGCGCTGTCGAAGGCGTTTTCCGATCACGTGCTCGACGCGACCAACGCATACGCGTACTTCGTCACCGACGAAGCCGAGTTGGCCGGCCTGCCCGGCGATGCGATCGAGGCCGCCCGCGAAGCCGCGCAGAAGGACGGCAAGGAGGGCTGGAAATTCACGCTGCATTTCCCGTCGTACTTCCCGGTGCTGCAGTACGCGGACAACCGCGCGCTGCGCGAGACGCTCTACCGCGCCTATGCGACGCGCGCGTCGGAGCTCGGACCGCAGTACGGCGACGGCAAGGTCGAATGGGACAACACGGCGATCGTCATCGATGCGCTGAAGCTGCGCCGCGAAGAGGCGCAGATGCTCGGCTACCGCAACTTCGCCGAAGTATCGCTCGCGCCGAAGATGGCCGAATCGCCGCAGCAGGTGATCGCATTCCTCGAGGATCTCGCGACGCGCGCCCGCCCGCACGCGGACAAGGACTGGGACGAGCTGCGCACGTTCGCCGCGAAGGAGCTCGGCCTCGCCGAACTCGCGCCGTGGGACGTCGCGTACGCGGCCGAGAAGCTCCGCCAGCAGCGCTACGCGTTCTCGGAAAACGAGGTCAAGCAGTACTTCCCGGAACCGGCCGCGCTGAAGGGCCTGTTCACCGTCACCGAAACGCTGTTCGGCGTGAAGATCAAGCCGGACGACGCGCCGGTATGGCACAAGGACGTACGCTTCTTCCGCGTCGAGAACCGCGACGGCTCGCTCGTCGCGCAGTTCTATCTCGACCTGTACGCACGCGAAGGCAAGCGCGGCGGCGCCTGGATGGATGACGCGCGCGCGCGCGCGAAGCGCGGCAGCACCGTGCAAACGCCCGTCGCGTACCTGACCTGCAACTTCTCGGCGCCGGTCGGCGGCAAGCCCGCGTGCTTCACGCACGACGAAGTCATCACGCTGTTCCATGAATTCGGCCACGGGCTGCACCACATGCTCACGCGCGTCGACGAGCTCGGCGTGTCGGGCATCAACGGCGTCGAATGGGATGCGGTCGAACTGCCGTCGCAGTTCATGGAGAACTTCTGCTGGGAATGGGACGTGCTGTCGTCGATGTCGTCGCACGTCGATACGGGTGCGTCGCTGCCGCGCGAGCTGTTCGACAAGATGATCGCCGCGAAGAACTTCCAGAGCGGGCTCGGCACGCTGCGTCAGATCGTGTTCTCGATGTTCGACATGCTGCTGCACGTCGACTTCGACCCGGCCGGCGCCACCGGCGTGACCGCGTTCGCGCGCGAGATCAACGAGCGCTATCACGTGATCCCGCAGGCGGCGTTCTCGCGCTGGCCGAACACGTTCAGCCACATCTTCGCGGGCGGCTATGCAGCCGGCTACTACAGCTACAAGTGGGCCGAAGTGCTGTCGGCCGATGCGTACGCGGCATTCGAGGAAGCGGCCGCAGCGAGCGGCAGCGTGCTCGACGCGGCAACCGGCACGCGCTATCGCCGCGAAATCCTCGAGGTCGGCGGCAGCCGTCCGGCGATGGAGTCGTTCAAGGCGTTCCGCGGCCGCGAGCCGCAGATCGACGCGCTGCTGCGCCACAACGGGATGGCCGCGTCCGCGCACTGAGCGGGCTGCCCGCCACGCCGGCTGCATCGACAGGCACCGCTTCGGCGGTGCCTTTTTTCATGGGGCGGGCGTGTCGTCGCCCACTTCGTCGTCGAACAGCAGGAATTGCCCGTGGCGTTCGGCCGTGTCCTCGTCGATACGCACGCCGACGCCGAGCAGCCGCACCGGCTGCGCGCGCCGCAACAACCCCTTCGCGAGCAGCGTGACGGCCGTCTCGGCATTCGTCGCGTCGGCCACGCACTCGACCGTCGTGCGCTGGAAATCGGCGAAGCGGATCTTCACGTACAGCTTGCGGATCGACCGCGCGGCGCCCGCGCGATCGATTCGCGCGTCGAGTTGCACGACGAGGCGGCGGATTTCGTCCGCGCATTGCTCGAGCGTGGTCAGGTCGGTCACGTAGGTCGTCTCGACGCTGACCGACTTGCGCTCCTGGTCGGCCTGCACGGGCCGCTCGTCGATCCCGCGCGACAGCTCGTACAGTCGCCGCCCGAACGCGCCGAACTCGCGGTGCAGGTCGATCAGCGGCCAGTCGCGCAACTGCGCGCAGGTCTGGATGCCGAGCCGGTCGAGCCGCGTGGCCGTCACCTTGCCGACGCCGTGCAGCTTGCGCACCGGCAGCGCCGCGACGAACGCGTCGATCTCGTGCGGCCGCACGACGAACAGCCCGTCGGGCTTGTTCCAGTCGGACGCGATCTTCGCGATGAACTTGTTCGGCGCGACGCCCGCCGACACGGTCACGCCGACCGTGTCGCGCACCCGCTCGCGAATCTCGCGCGCAATCAGCGTCGCACTCCCCTGGCAACGCTCCGACCCGCTGACGTCGAGGTACGCCTCGTCGAGCGACAGCGGCTCGACGTCCGGCGTGTAGTCGCGATAAATCGCCATGATCTGCCGCGATGCCGCGCGATACTTGTCCATCGCGGATGGCAGGATCAGCAGGTCCGGACACTTGCGCATCGCCAACGCCGACGACATCGCCGAATGCACGCCGTAGCGCCGCGCCTCGTAGTTGCAGGTCGCGATCACGCCGCGCTGGTCGGGGCGGCCGCCGACCGCGAGCGGCCGGTTGCGCAGCGACGGGTCGTCGCGCATCTCGACCGACGCGTAGAAGCAGTCGCAGTCGCAATGAATGATCTTGCGCATGCGCGGCGGCGCGTCGCCGGGCGGCGGCGCGTGCGAATCGGCAGGCGGAATGATGGTCGGGTTCACGGTGCCGATACTGTACAAAAACACAGTGCCGGTTTCAACTGCCGCGTATGTCCGTCGCTCGCCGGCCGCAGCCAGCCCTCCCGCAACTGGCCGCGTGGCGCCGACTGCGCCGTACCGGCCCGGTTCGTGCGGATCGTACCGGCCACGCACGGGCAGCGGCACCTATACTCGTCTGCCGCGAAACACGAAACCCAAAGGTGACGGATGAAGACGATCGGACTGATCGGCGGCATGAGCTGGGAATCGTCGGCCGAGTACTACCGGATGATCAACCGGCATTCAAAGGCGCTGCACGGCGGCCATCACAACGCGAAGAGCGTGCTCGTCACGGTCGACTTCGCCGAGATCGAAGCGCTGCAACGCACGCACGACTGGGCCGCGCTCGGCGAACGGATGGCCGACGCCGCGCGACAGCTCGAAGCGGCCGGCGCCGATCTCGTCCTCCTGACGACCAATACGATGCATCGCGTGCACGACGCGATCGAGGCTGCGGTGACGCTGCCGTTCCTGCACATCGCCGATCCGACCGGCGACGCGCTGCGCGATGCGGGCGTCGAGCGCGTCGCCCTGCTCGGCACGCGCTATACGATGGAGTTGCCGTTCTATGCGGAGCGGCTGCGCGAGAAGTTCGGGCTCGACGTGCTCGTGCCGGACGAACGCGGGCGCGAAGACGTGCACAGGATCATCTACGACGAGCTGTGCCACGGCGTGATCTCGGCGGAATCGCGCGCGACGTATGTTTCGATCATCGACGAACTGGCGAAGCGCGGCGCGCAGGGCGTGATCCTCGGCTGCACGGAAATCACGCTGCTGATCGGCGTGGACGATTCGCCGCTGCCGGTGTTCGATACGACCGCACTGCATGCGAAGGCGGCCGTCGAGTGGGCCGCGCGCTGAAGGACGCGCGCCGTCGCGCAACAGCAACCGTCGCCGGATCGCATCGCCGCATTGTTCCGCACGGCGGGATTCATTCTCCCGGCACGCGCGTCGCCGGGCGCCCGACTCCGTGCTCTCGTCCGCCACACGGGCATGGCGCGCACGGCCCGCGAATCATCCGACGCGATTCGCGCGGGCGCGCCGACACGACTGGTTATCCATTGGTAATAAAGTGACCGCAAATTGGTACGCGAGCAGCGGCGCCGCAATCGACGCTGCTCGTCGCAGTCTCTTTTCCACCAACAGGAAACAGGAAGATGAAGAAACTCAGCATCGCATTCGGCGCGTTGCTCGGCGCATCGGCCGCGCTCAACGCGCACGCCGATCCCAACATCACCGCATCGGCCACGACGACACCGCAAGGCGGCTTCGACCGCATGGCATGGGACATCAGTCCCGAAGTCGTGCCGACCAACGCCAACCGCAGTTACTACTGGGCCAACCAGTTGTCGTCCGAACACGGCAGGCACCCCATCTACACCGGCATCCAGCCGCGCACCCAGGGCAGCAACCTCGTGATCTTCAGCGCGTTCGGCACCGGCACGACGCCGCTGTCCGCGAATTGCCGCAGCGGCGCGGACGGCGGTGCCGGAACGTCGTGCTCGATCGCTTACCCGTGGAAAGCCGGCCACGCCTATCGGCTGCAGGTCACCGTGACGCAGGCCAATCGCAGCGACGGGCGCTCGACCGTCGACGGCTTCATCACGGACGTCGCCACCGGCACCACGACGCCGACGGGCAGCATTGCGGTGCCGGCCGACTGGGGCGGCCTGTCGAGCTCGGCTTATCTGTTCGACGAGTACTTGCCGTTCAACGCGGCGTCGAAGGACCCGATGCAACGCCCATGCGTGCCGTACGCGCGCTACACGACGTCGCTGCCGCATTTCTATCTGAAGAGTGTGGACTATCCGACGGCCGAACGCTCGATCCGGCTGGATACGGGCAAGGACAAGTGCGCGGTGCTGTCGGGCACGCCCAACGCGCGGGCCACGCTCGTCAACACGACGACCTATTTGCTCGAGAACGGCTTCCTGCCGGGGAGCCCCGGCGCACCGAAATAACGAAGACGGACGCGGAAAACAAAAAACCCGGCACGGAGCCGGGTTTTTCGTAGACGAAGTGCGCATCGGTCAATTGCGCTGCACATCGTCTGGTGTGCTTGGTTGCGGGGACAGGATTTGAACCTGTGACCTTCGGGTTATGAGCCCGACGAGCTGCCAGACTGCTCCACCCCGCGTCAGAGAAATAAATTATAGGGTGAGGAAGTACTTACGTCAATACTTTTGTCACAATTCCTGCTTCCGCTCCTCACGCGACGATGCCTGACATGTGCACGACCCCGCATCGCGCGTGCGTTCGCACCCCATGCTCGGGGTAAGATGGCGGCCTTCGCATTCACGCCGCACGCACCCTCCCGTTCATGAAAATCGCCACCTGGAACGTCAACTCGCTCAACGTCCGCAAACAGCACGTGCTCGACTGGCTCGCGCAAAGCGGAGCCGACGTACTGTGCCTGCAGGAGCTGAAGCTGCCGGACGAGAAATTCCCGCGCGCCGATCTCGAGGCGGCCGGCTACCGCAGCTGGTTCACGGGCCAGAAGACCTATAACGGCGTCGCGATCCTCGCGCGCGACACGCTCGCCGTCGACGAATCGGACGTCGTGCGCAACATCCCCGGCTTCGACGATCCGCAGCAGCGCGTGATCGCCGCGACGGTCGATGGCGTGCGCATCGTGTCCGCCTACTTCCCGAACGGCCAGGCGCTCGACTCCGACAAGTTCGTCTACAAGATGCAGTGGCTCGACGCGCTGCAGGCGTGGCTGCGCACCGAGCTGCAGCGCTACCCGAAGCTCGCGCTGCTCGGCGACTACAACATCGCGCCGGAAGACCGCGACGTGCACGATC
Source organism: Burkholderia sp. BCC0097 (assembly GCF_902832985.1). Taxonomy (NCBI): domain Bacteria; kingdom Pseudomonadati; phylum Pseudomonadota; class Betaproteobacteria; order Burkholderiales; family Burkholderiaceae; genus Burkholderia; species Burkholderia sp. BCC0097. Next base: position 58,874 of record NZ_CADFDM010000005.1, on the reverse strand, counting down.
CCGCGAAGTGGGAAGGCCAGAACCTCGTGTCGCCGCAGGAGCGCGCGCACTTCTCGCAGTTGATCGAGCTCGGCTTCGTCGATGCGTTCCGCCGCTTCGAACAGCCCGAGAAAACCTTCACGTGGTGGGACTACCGGATGATGGCGTTCCGCCGCAACGCGGGGCTGCGCATCGACCACATCCTGCTGTCGCCGACGCTCGCGGCAACCTGCACGTCGTGCGAGGTCGATCGCGTGCCGCGCACGTGGGAACAGCCGTCCGACCACACGCCGGTCGTCGCGATCGTCAGCTGATCGTCCAGGGCCTGTTCACGCTGACAACAGGCCCCCAGGCGGCCCGCGCGCGATCAGCGCCGCGCGGGCGCCGGCCCGAGATGGGCCCACAGGAAGCCGAATTCGGCCGCATCGGCTTCCGCGCGTTCGAGATCGTCGGCGCTGCCGTGGCCGCCGTCGGTGTTCTCCCAGTACCACACCCGTTCGTGACCGAGCGCATGCATGCGCGCGGCCATCTTGCGTGCATGCGCGGGATGCACGCGGTCGTCGCGCGTCGACGTCGTCAGCAGCAACGGTGGATACACGACACCTTCACGCACGCGGTGATACGGCGAATACGCAGCCAGCGCCGCGCCTTCGCGCGGATCGTCCGGATCGCCGTATTCGTCGAGCCATGCGGCGCCCGCGTGCAGCCTCGGATAGCGCTGCATGTCGAGCAGCGGCACGCGGCACAGCACCGCGCCGAACAGCTCCGGCCGCTGCATCATGCACGCGGCGACCAGCAGCCCGCCGTTGCTGCCGCCTTCGATCCCCAACTGCGCGGCGCTCGTCACGCCGGTCGCAATCAAATCCTCGGCGACCGCGATGAAATCGTCGAACGAACGCTGACGGTGTTCTCGCTGCGCGTCGGTATGCCAGCGCGGCCCGAACTCGCCGCCGCCGCGGATGTGCGCGAACGCCATCACGCCGCCGCGTTCGAGCCACCCGATGCCGAACGCATCGCTGTAGCCCGGCAGGTTCGGAATCGCGAAGCCGCCATAGCCCGACAGCAGGCACGGCCGCGCGACGCGCGCACCGCCTTGCGGTGCGTCGAGCGCATCGCGCGGCCCGATCAGCGTGTACGGCACGACCGTGCCGTCGCGCGAACGCGCGCTCGCGCGGCGTACGACAAGCCCGGCCGCGTCGAACTGCACCGGCGGCCGGTCGAGCAGCACGCGGCGCGACGGCGCATCGTCCGCGCGATCGGCCAGATCGGCCAGCCAGCATTCGGGCGGGTCGAGATAGGTATCGACGTCGACGTACACCTCGTCGTTCAGCGTCGACTCGACGGGCTCGACGTCGATCTGCGCGTCGCCGGGCCAGTCGAATGGTCGCGCATCCCACGTCCATGACCCGTCGTCGGCCTGCTTCGGCTGCCACAGCATCGTGCGGTTGTGCACGTCGTCGAGCCAGCTCGCGATCAGCGTCGTGCGCGTGTGCGTCCACGTACAGGCGGACGTCGTCGGCCTCGGGGCGAACAGCGTCGTGAATTCGCGCGCGCCGGCGAGGAACGCCTCTTCGCGGATCGCGAGCAGCGAGCCGCCCGCGTGGCGCACGCCGTCGCAATCCCAGTCGAGGCGCGGCTCCAGCACGAGCCAGCCCTCCCAGAACCCGACCTCGACATGCGTCGGCACGTCGTAGCGCGCCCATTCGCCCGCGTCGTTTAACCAGTACGCGTGCGCGTCGAAGAAATCGACGCTGCGCCACGCGACATGGCGGCGGTCGATCGGGTCGTACCACGCGCCCGCGCTGATGTCGTCCGGTTCGCCGCTGAACACGACGGGCGCGTCGGCAAGCGCCGTGCCGCGCACCCAGCGCCGCGCTTCATACGGATAACCGGCGGCGGTCGCATGCGCTTCGCCGCGATCCCAGCTCACGTACACGGTATCGCGGTCGATCCAGCCGACCGTGTGATGGCCCGGCGCGTCGATCGTGAAACCGCCGTCGACGAACCGGCGCTCGACGAGATCGAATTCGCGCACGACGACCGCATCGGCGCCGCCCGGCGACAGCGACAGCAGCACGCGATCGCCGTCCGGATACAGGATCGCCTCCTGCTCGAACACCCACGACTCGCCCTCCTCCGCGCCGAGCGCGTCGATGTCGAGCAGCGTTTCCCAGGCCGGCTGGCCAGCCCGCCAGTCGGCCCAGCGCGTGCGGCGCCAGAGTCCCTTCGGATGGAGATCGTCCTGCCACAGGTCGTACGCCCAGTCGCGCCAGCGGGTCGGAATCACCGGGCGTTCACGCGGCAGATACGCTTTCGCGAGACGCGCGGTCAGCGCGCGATAGGCATCGTCGTCGCGCAGCGCGGCGCGGGTGCGCGCATTCTGCTCGTCGACCCACGTGCGGGCGCGCTTGCTGTCGAGTGCTTCGAGGAAACGGAACGGGTCGGCCCCGGCGGGCCAGCGGAAGGATTCGGACATTGATGATCGGCGGAATGGCAAACGGCGTGCAAACCGCGATTATGTCCGATCGCGGCATGCGCGGGCCCGCGCATGCCGCGAATCGTGCTCAGGGCTCCAGATGGAGTTCCTGGATCTTGCGCGTGATCGTGTTGCGGCCGATGCCGAGCCGCTCCGCGGCCTCGACCTTGCGACCGCGCGTGAAGTCGAGCGCCTCGCGGATCACGGCGGCCTCGAAGCGGCGTGCGAGTTCGTCCATCACGTCGGCCGAGTTCTCCCGCAACAGCCGCGCGACTTCGGTGCGCAGCCCGTGCTCCCACAGCGGGTAGCCGGCCGGCGCGCTGCCGTTCGCCGCGCTCGCGACGGGCGCGGCCGTCGGCGCTGCACCGATCGCGGCAGGCACCGCGGCCACGTGGCCGCCGCTGCCGTGCGCGTCCGCGCCTTCGCCCGTCGCCACGGGCGCACCGGCCGGCACGAGGTCGGGCGGCAGATCCTTGATCTCGACCGTCTGCGCGGGCGCCATCACGGTCAGCCAGTTGGCGAGATTCTCGAGCTGCCGCACGTTGCCAGGAAACGGCAGCGACGTGAGGTACGCGAGCGCGTCGTCCGACACGCGCTTCGGCTCGACGCCGAGATCGCGCGCGCTCTTCTGCAGGAAGTGGCGCGTGAGCAGCGCGATGTCCTCGCTGCGTTCGCGCAGCGGCGGCAGACGCAGCCGGATCACGTTGAGCCGGTGATAAAGATCCTCGCGGAACAGCCCCTGCCGCACGCGCGACTCGAGATTCTGGTGCGTCGCGGCGATCACGCGCACGTTCGCGCGCAGCGGGTTGTGCCCGCCGACGCGGTAGAACTGCCCGTCCGACAGCACGCGCAACAGGCGCGTCTGCAGATCGAACGGCATGTCACCGATTTCGTCGAGGAACAGCGTGCCGTTCTCGGCTTGCTCGAAGCGGCCCTGCCGCGTCGTCTGCGCGCCGGTGAACGCGCCGCGCTCGTGGCCGAACAGTTCGGATTCGAGCAGATCCTTCGGAATCGCCGCCGTGTTCAGCGCGATGAACGGCCCGTTCGCGCGCGGACTGTGACGGTGCAGCGCCCGTGCGACGAGCTCCTTGCCGGTGCCCGACTCGCCGGTGATTAGCACGGTCGCGGCCGAATGCGACAGCCGGCCGATCGCGCGGAACATGTCCTGCATCGCGGGCGCCTGGCCGAGCATCTCGGGCGCCTCGGCCACGCGCTCGTCCTGCGGCGCGCCGCCGCGCAGGCTTTCTTCCACCGCGCGGCGGATCAGCTCGACCGCCTTGTCGACGTCGAACGGCTTCGCGAGGTATTCGAACGCACCGCCCTGAAACGCCGCGACGGCGCTGTCGAGATCGGAGAACGCCGTCATGATGATGACGGGCAGGCCCGGCAGCCGCTCGTGCATCGCCTGCAGCAACTCGAGGCCCGAGCCGCCCGGCATCCGGATGTCGGACACGAGCACCTGCGGCGTCTCGTGGTCGAGCGCGGCCAGCGCATCGCGCACGTTCGCGAAGCTCTTCGTCGCGAAGCTGTCCCGGGCGAGTGCCTTTTCAAGCACCCAGCGGATCGATTGGTCGTCGTCTACTATCCAGATCGGCTTCATAGGTCGGTCAGGTATGGGTGAATCGCACTGTCGCCGCTCAATGGTCGAGCGGCAGCAGAATCTGAAATTCGGTACGTCCGGGCCGGCTTTCGACCTCGATCATTCCGTCGTGCTGCTGCACGAACGTCTGTGCGAGCGTGAGGCCGAGGCCGCTGCCGTCGTCGCGTCCGGACACGAGCGGGTAGAAGATCCGGTCGCGGATCTCTTCCGGAATGCCGGGCCCGTTATCGACCACGTGCAAGTCCAGTGCCAGCTTGTACAGACGCTTCGCGATCGTGATCTTGCGCGCGATGCGCGTGCGCAGCTCGATCTTCGCGTCGCCCTGCGCGATCCGTTCGCGCAGCGCCTGCGCGGCGTTGCGCACGATGTTGAGCAGCGCCTGGATCAACTGCTCCTTGTCGCCGCGCAGGTCCGGCACGCTCACGTCGTAATCGCGCTCGATCGTGAGCCCGCGCGGGAATTCCGCGAGCATCACCGCGCGCACGCGTTCGCACACTTCATGAATGTTCACGTCGCCGACGATGTGCGGATGCCGGTGCGGCTCCAGCAGCCGGTCGACGAGCGTCTGCAGGCGATCGGACTCCTTGATGATCACCTGCGTGTATTCGCGCAACTCGCCGCGCTCGCGCTCGCCCAGTTCGAATTCGAGCAGCTGGGCTGCGCCGCGAATGCCGCCGAGCGGATTCTTGATCTCGTGCGCGAGGTTGCGGATCAGTTGCTTGTTGACCGCGGTCAGGTCGTGGATGCGCTCTTCCCGATCGGTGCGCGACTGCCGTTCGTTCTCGAACAGCTCGACGAGCACGAAATCGGGCGCGCTCTCGAGGAAGCCGACGATCGCATGCACGTGCAGCGGTTCGCGGCCGGGCCGGTCGAGCACGGTATCGAGGTGCGTCGCGTGAAAGCGTTCCTGGCCGATCGCGGTGATCGTCGACGCGAGCTCGTTCGCGTTCGGGAAAATCTCGCCCCACGGCCGCTGTGCGAGTTGCCGCCGCGAGATGTCGAGCATCGCCTCCGCGGACGGGTTCGCGAACGCGACCCGCAGCGTCTTGCGGTCGAGCACGATCACGACCGTCGGCAGCGCTTCGAGCCCCGCCAGCAGACCCGAACGCGCGAGCCGCTCGTCGTCCGTCAGTCGTTCGGGCTGCCCCGTTTTCGCCTTGATCAGATTCTTCAGAACCATCTGCGTGCTTGTCGCGCCTCACCGGGCCAGAAAATGAAAATCGTCGGAACAAAAAAGGGACGGCCGGACGCCGTCCCCTTTCAGACTCCGCCGTTCCCGCCGCCAGCCGCGCGACGGGAACGAACCGGCATGACGGCGCTGAATCGAAGCGCCATCGCCGATTAGAGCGAGTAGTACATCTCGAACTCGATCGGGTGCGTCGTCATGCGGAACTTCGCCAGCTCCTGCTCCTTCAGCGCGAGGTACGCGTCGAGCATGCTGTCCGTGAACACGCCGCCACGGGTCAGGAACTCGCGATCCTTGTCGAGCGCTTCCAGTGCCTGGTCGAGGCCCGCGCAGACGGTCGGGATCTTTGCATCCTCTTCCGGCGGCAGGTCGTACAGGTTCTTGTCGGCTGCCTCGCCCGGATGGATCTTGTTCTGGATCCCGTCGAGGCCGGCCATCATCAGCGCCGAGAACAGCAGGTACGGGTTCGCCATCGGATCCGGGAAGCGCGTTTCGATACGGCGGCCCTTCGGGTTCGACACGTGCGGAATGCGGATCGATGCCGAACGGTTGCGTGCCGAGTAGGCGAGCTTGACCGGTGCTTCGAAGTGCGGGACCAGACGCTTGTACGAGTTCGTCGTCGGGTTCGTGATCGCGTTCAGCGCACGGGCGTGCTTGATGATGCCGCCGATGTAGAACAGCGCCAGTTCCGACAGGCCGGCGTAGCCGTTGCCCGCGAACAGGTTCTGGCCGTCCTTCCAGATCGACTGGTGAACGTGCATGCCCGAACCGTTGTCGCCGACGACCGGCTTCGGCATGAACGTCGCCGTCTTGCCGTACGAGTGCGCGACGTTATGGATGATGTACTTCGACCATTGCGTCCAGTCGGCGCGCTGAACCAGCGTCGAGAACTTCGTGCCGATTTCGTTCTGGCCCTGGCCCGCCACTTCGTGGTGGTGCACTTCGACCGGGATGCCGAGCTGTTCGAGCAGCAGGCACATTTCCGAACGCATGTCCTGGAACGTGTCGACCGGCGCGACCGGGAAGTAGCCGCCCTTCGTGCCCGGACGGTGGCCGGTGTTGCCGCCTTCGAATTCCTTGCCGGCCGACCACGGTGCTTCTTCCGAGTTGATCTTCACGAAGCAGCCCGACATGTCCGTGTTCCACTGGACCGAGTCGAAAATGAAGAATTCCGGTTCCGGACCGAAGTACGCCGTGTCGCCGATGCCCGTGCTCTTCAGGTAGGCTTCCGCGCGCTTCGCGAGCGAACGCGGGTCGCGCTCGTAGCCCTTGCCGTCGGCCGGCTCGACCACGTCGCAGGTCAGCACGAGGGTCGACTCTTCGTAGAACGGGTCGACGAAGGCTGCGGTCGGGTCCGGCATGAGCAGCATGTCCGACGCCTCGATGCCCTTCCAGCCCGCGATCGACGAACCGTCGAATGCATGACCGCTTTCGAACTTGTCTTCGTCAAACGCCGAAACCGGCACCGACACGTGCTGTTCCTTGCCGCGCGTATCCGTGAAGCGGAAATCGACAAACTTGACGTCCTCGTCCTTCACGAGCTGCATGACGTCGGCGACGGTTTTACTCATAACCTCTTCTCCTGATTGAACAATTCCGGCGGACTGGGAAACCGCCTCGTTTATCGAGCTGACCGGGGTCTTGCTTTGGCGCAGCGCGCCCCGATTCGACCGAATTCTATATAGCAGCTTCCGTGCCACCTTCACGCAGGATCGGCGCGAATCGCGTCAGAGCTCGCCACGACAGGGCTGCGCTGCGCGATTCCGGGGCTTCACGCGCCATCGGTCCCGCCCCGATAGCACCGACGTGGTGCAATCATCGAACCCTGTCGCTTCCAGCGAATCAACTTGGTGCATTCGCGCCATTCTGCACTCTTTTGGTGAGCGCGTGTACGACCCGTGCACCGCGTCGCCTGCGGACGTCCGTGCCGCGACGTCGCGCTAGAATGATCGTTTGACCGATACGGAGACCCCCTGCCATGAGTACGCTGGACCAGCTTTACGCGAAGGCCGACGAACGCCGCGCACAAGGCGCGCTCAACTATGCCGGCGCGCTGCTGCCGGTCGAAGCATTCGAACTGCTGCAGCTCGACCCGTCGGCGCGCCTCGTCGACGTGCGCACACGCGCCGAGCTCGACTGGATCGGCCGCCCCCTCGTCGGCGACGGCCAGTACCTGCACCTCGAATGGACGCGTTACCCGGGCGGCGTGCCGAACGCCGAATTCGTCAACGAACTGAAGGCGGCCCTCCCGGCCGATACGCCCATCCTGTTCCTGTGCCGCAGCGCCGCGCGCTCGAAGCTCGCCGCGGTCGCGTCCGCGCAGGCCGGCTTCACGAAGGCGTTCGACCTGCTCGAAGGCTTCGAAGGCGCGAAGGACGCCGAAGGCCACCGCAAGACGGTCGACGGCTGGTGCTTCCGCAAACTGCCGTGGATCGGCGCCTGAGCGCGCGCCGCTCACGCCGGCTGCGACGACCTCATCGTCGAGCCGGGCGATGACATGCCGATGACGGGCCGCGTTGCGCGGCCCGTTGCTTTTGACAAGGCGCGGCGTTGCAGGCCGCTCAGGCGCGCGGCGTATCGGGCTCGACGACGTCGCCGCCGAGCAGGTGCACGCCTTCGCGCAGCTTCACGAACGCGGCCGCGACCGCTTCCGGCTCGCCCTTCACGCCGAGATCGATGTGACGGCGCGCATAGATGCCGCCGCGCTCCGCGTCGCCGACGCTCGGCAGGCTGAACACGCGCACGCCGGGGAAATCGCGCTCGATCTTCTCCATCAACGGCGTGAGCGTCGATTCCGGCAGTTCGAACACGTACAGCGAGCGCTCGGCATGCGGCGTCGCGTGATGCAGGTGCGCGTACTTCGTATCGAGCACCCATTCGATCATCGGCCACGCCATTACCGGGAAGCCCGGCACGAAGTGGAGATCGCCGACCGAGAAGCCGGGAATCCGGTTGTAGCCGTTCGGGATGATCGTCGCGCCGGCCGGGAACACGCCCATGTTGAAGCGATGCTGGTTTTCCGGCGACTCGAAGTCGACCGGCGTGGCCGGATCGGCATGCGTTTCGCGAATGCGTTCCGAAATCAGCGCCTTCGCTTCCGGATGCAGCTCGAGCGGCACGCCGAGCGCGGCGGCCGCGCACTGGCGCGTATGATCGTCCGGCGTCGCGCCGATCCCGCCCGTCGAGAACACGATGTCGCCCGATGCGATCGCGCGCGCGAGCGTCGCGGTGATGCGGGCCGGATCGTCGCCGACGTATTCGGCCCAGTCGAGCGCGAGGCCGCGCGCGCCGAGCAGCTCGATGACCTTCGCCAGATGCTTGTCCTGCCGGCGGCCCGAAAGGATTTCGTCGCCGATGATGATGATGCCGATGCTCATGCCTGCCCCATGTCGATTGCGGTGGCGCGCGCACTCGCGCGCAGGTCTTCCAGCGCGCGCAGGCAGTAGTGCCCGAACCACAGCGCCGAGAAGACGAGGATGAAAGCGTAAACCCAGATCATGGCGGCCGCGACGAACGGGAACAGCACCATCATCCAGACCGACGAGACCCACACGAAGGTCGGCACGGTGCCGAGCAGCCCGGTCGCGACGCCGATGCCGATCAGCGGCCAGCGGTGCCGGCGCACCAGCGCGCGGCGCTCGTCGCGGCTCGCATGCAGCGCGAGCGCGTCGTAGGTCATCACGCGGTACGTGAGCCAGCCCCAGATCACCGGCGGCAGCAGCGCGAAGAACGGCGGGATCAGCCACAGCGGGATCGTGACGACGAGCAGCACGACGCCGACGATCGCCGCGCCGAGCGAATTGACCACGCTGCCGAAGAAGGTGCCGCCCCGTTTCGCCTCGAGCGCCGCGAACTGGCGATTCGACAGGTGCTTGATCACGACCGGCATCGAGATCGTCGCGATCAGCAGCAGCACGGTCAGCACGATCAGCGGGATCGCGAGCGACACAACCACGAACGGCGCGACGACCGCATGCAGCTGCGACATGCCGATCGCATCGAACGCGCGATACAGCATGGTCGTCAGCACGAAGCCGTCGAGCGCGCCGCGCGCGAGATCCAGCAGCGTCTGCCACGAGAACCACAGCACGGCGCCCCACAGCAGCGCCGACACGACGAACGGCATCAGGGTGAGCCACAGCATGCGCGGGTGCAGCGCGCTGACGAGCGCCCGGACGAAGGAACGCAGCAAGTCGTTCATGCGAGCCTATGGAATCTGGATTGACGGAGAAAAACGGGGAAAGGATAAACCACGCGGCCCGCATGCGCCAAAGCGCATGCGGGCCGCGTGGAAAGGTCGTTCAACGGGAGAACGGCCGGATCGGGATCAGGCCGACGCCGCGCCGCGCTTGGCGGGGAACAGGCGCCGGAAGATCCGCACGAACGCCAGGCCGTGCTGCGACCAGAAGCCGTCGCCATAGGACACGCCCTCGACCTGCTCGCGGATGCCGGTCGGCTCGACCGTGCGGCTCCACGACGCGGTGCCGAACATCATGTCCCACCACGGGAACAGCACGCCGAAGTTGCAGCCGTACTTGGTGCCTTCGTGGCCATAGCCGACCGCATGGTGGCGGCGGTGGAAGATCGGGCTGACGAGCAGGCGCTCGCCGAGCCAGCCGAACGACAGCCGCGCATTCGTATGCTGGATGCTCTGCACGAAGTTCGTGACCGCGGTGAGCACGACGAACTGCGACGGCGTCACGCCGATCACGAGCGCGATCGCCGCGAAGAAGCACGACTGGAGCACGTCGTCGAGCAGATGGTTGCGGTCGTCGCACCACAGCGACATCTGGCGCTGGCTGTGATGGACCGCGTGCAGCTCCCACCAGACGCCGAACTTGTGTTGCCAGCGGTGATACCAGTAGCCGGCGAAATCGAGCACGACGAGGTAGATCGCGAACGCGACGATCGGCTGCGAGGTCACGCCCGGCCACAGATAGTCGAGGTTGACGTTCGCGACGCCGTGCAGGCGCAGCCACGCCTGGAAGTTGTCGAACACCGGCTGCAGCGCGAAGAAGAAGAACAGCGTGTAGATGCCGAGCTTCGAGATCGCCGTGTAGATCACGTCGACCCGCACCGCGCGGCGGTTCTTCCAGCGCTCGACCGGCAGCAGCGCCTCGAGCGGGCGCAGCAGCGCGAACATGAGCACCATCTGCAGCGCGCCGATGATCACCCAGTACAGCGCGTCGTAGGTGTCCTCGTCATAGTCCATCAGGTTGAACTTGAAGAGGAGCGGCTGCACGACGTCGACGTACAGCCAGGTCTGGATGTCCGACACGAACGCATCGATCAGGTGCAGCATCGTTCGCCTCCGCCCGTCACGCGCCGTTCGCCGCTCTCCACGGCGCGCGGTCGTAGAAGTAGATGCCGTGCGGCGAGCGGCCGACGGCGATCGTCTGCACCAGCTTGCGCGAGGCCAGGTCGATGATCCCGACCTTCTTCGCGAAACGGAACGTCACCCACAGCGTCTTCTTGTCGGCGGACAGCTCCATGTCGTCGGGGCCCGGCAGCAGGCCCGTGATGTCGCCGACGTTGGTGAGCGTGTTCTCGTCGATGATGCTGATCGTGTTCGCGACGCGGTTCGTCACGGCGACGTGCGTGCCGTCGGCGAGCGAGCGGAAGTTGTGCGCGCCCTTGCCCGTGTAGATCTGCTTGACGACCTTCTGGTTGCGCCAGTCGACGACCGCGACGTAATCCGCGCCGGTCATCCCGACGAGCAGGAATTTGTCGTCCGGCGTGAGCCACAGGCCGGCCGGCACCTTGCCGACCTTCATCTTCCATTTGACCGTCTGCGTGGGCAGGTCGATCGCCGCGATCTCGCCGGACACCTGCAGCGACACGAGCAGCGTCTTGCTGTCCTTCGTGAACGCGAGATGGCTCGGCATCACCGCGAGCGGCACGCGTTTCACGAGCTTCAGGTCGCGGCCGTCGTAGCCGTAGATGTCGACGCGGTCGAGCCGCAGGCCGGCCGCCGCGAACCACTTGCGGTCGGGCGAGAAACCGAGCTGGTAAGGATCGTCGATCCCTTCGACGGTGCGTTGCAGCTTGCCCGTCTTCGGATCGAGGAACATCAGGCTGTTCGAGACCGAATTTGCGACGATCAGCGACGCATTGTCGGGCGTCGCCATCAAATGGTGCGGTTCCTTGCCGGTCGGCATCGTGGAAACGACTTCGCGGGTCTGCTGGTCGATCAGGGAAAGCGTCGCTTCGGCCGAATTGAGGACGATCACGTTATTCGCGTGGGCGGCGGGCGCCAGGACGGCGGCGGCCAGCGCGAGCGTGCGGCCGAGGGAAAGGAAAGTGCGCATGAAGACTCACGTCGTGGAACAGCAGTCATTGTAGAACGTTCGGCGGGCCCCGCCGGTTGACCCATGCCGGCATTGCGCCGCTTTCGCGTCACCTCGCCGCAGGCCGCGACGGCCGGACGAGCCGCCGCGGCAGGCGCCTCGGGCAAAGGCCCTGGGCGGCCGCCCGCCCAGGGCCGGCCAACCGATGCAGCGCTAGCGCTGCATCGACTCCCAGACCTTGTGCAGACGCTTGACAGAGACCGGCATCGGCGTGCGCAGTTCCTGCGCGAACAGCGAAATCCGCAGTTCCTCGAGCAGCCAGCGGAATTCCGCGAGCCGCGCATCGGCGACGCCGCCGCGCTGCGACACCGCGCGCTGGTACTGCTGGGCAAGCGGCAGCAGGTCGGCCGACTGCTTCGCGTCGCGCGCCGGATCGGCCTTCAGCTTGTCGATGCGCAGCGCGATGCCCTTCAGGTAGCGCGGGAAGTGCGCAAGCTGCGCGTAAGGCGTGTCGATCACGAAGCGCTTGCCGACCAGCGCGGCCAGTTGCTGCTGCAGATCCGCATGGGCCTGCGCGAACGGCTTCGCCTGCGCGAGCTTCTTCACGAGGCCCGCGTATTCGGCCAGGATCTGCCCGACGAGCCGCGCGATTTCCTGCGCGAGCAGGTTCAGGCGGCTGCGGCCCTCGTCGCGGCGCGCGTGGAAACTCGCGTCGTCGTCGGGCAGCGGGTCCTGCAGGCACGCGCGGTCGAGCGCCGTGTCGATCAGCTGGTCGCGCAGCTCGTCCTGCGTGCCGAGCGACATGTACTGCATCGCCATCTCGCGCAGGCCCGGCAGGTTCTTTTCCAGGAACTTGATCGGCTCCTTCAGCTGCAGCGCGAACAGCCGCCGCAAGCCGGCCCGGTGGATGCGCGCGGCCTCCTCCGGCGAATCGAACACCTCGACGTCGCAATGCGTGCCGCGGTCGACAAGCGCCGGATAGCCGTACAGCGTCTGGCCGCGCCGGCGGATTTCCAGCAGCTCGGGCAGCTTGCCGAAATTCCACGTCGTCAGGTTCTCGTACAGCGCGGTTGCGCCGGTTTCCGCCGCGGTGGCCGTCTGCGGCGCCGCGCCCTTGCCCGGCTTGCCGCCCTTCGCCGCCGAACCCGACGCGGCAGCGGGCGCCGGCGTGTCGCCTGCGTCGCCCGCGCCGGCATCGGCGCCGCCGGTGGCGATCGTCGACGCCGCCGCGATCTTCTGGAACTGTTGCTGCGCCTGCGCGCCCAGTTCCTGGCGAAGCTGCGCGAGATTGCGCCCCATCGCAAGCTGGCGGCCGTGCTCGTCGATCACCTTGAAGTTCATGAACAGGTGCGCGGGCAGCGTCTCGAGCTTGAAGTCGGCCGTTTTCATCGCGACCTGGGTTTCGCCGCGCACGTCGGCGATCAGCGCCTCGACGAGCCCGCCGGCACCGAAGCGCTCGCGGCCCATCCGCTCGACGAAGCCGGCCGCGTACTCGGGCAGCGGCACGCAGTGCCGGCGCAGCTTCTGCGGCAGCGACTTCAGGAGCAGTTGCACCTTCTCCTTCAGCATCCCCGGCACGAGCCACTCGCAGCGGCGCGCGTCGACCTGGTTCAGCGCGTAGAGCGGCACCGCGAGCGTCACGCCGTCGCGCGGCGTGCCCGGCTCGAAGTGATACGTGAGCGCCATCTCGACGCCGGCCATCGTCGCGCGCTTCGGGAACAGGTCGGTCGTCACGCCGGCCGCCTCGTGGCGCATCAGGTCGTCGCGCGACAGGTACAGCAGCCGCTGCTTGTCGTCCGCCTGGCCGCCCTTCTTCACCTCGTCGCGATACCAGCGCTCGAACGCGGCGCCCGTGTGGATGCCTTCCGGAATCGCCTGGTCGTAGTACGCGTAGATCAGCTCGTCGTCGACCAGCACGTCCTGCCGGCGCGACTTGTGCTCGAGCTGCTCGATGTCGGCGAGCAGCTTGCGGTTGTGCGCGAAGAACGGCAGCTTCGTGTCGAATTCGCCTTCGACCAGCGCGCCGCGGATGAACAGCTCGCGGGCGCGCGCCGGGTCCTGCTTGCCGAACGCGACGCGCCGCCGGTGGTAGATCGGCAGCCCGTACAGCGTCGCGCGCTCGAATGCGCTGACCTGCGCGGGACGCTTCTCCCAGTGCGGCTCCGACAGTGATTTCTTCAGCAGGTGCGCGCCGATCTTCTCCACCCACTCGGGCTCGATCTTCGCGAGGCAGCGCGCGTACAGCCGGCTCGTCTCGACCAGCTCGGCCGCCATCACCCAGCGGCCGGCCTTCTTCGCGAGCGCGGAGCCCGGCCACAGGTAGAACTTGATCCCGCGCGCGCCGAGGTAATGCGGATCGTCGTCGGCCTTCATCCCGAGGTTGCCGAGCAGGCCCGTCAACAGGGCCAGATGAATCTGCTCGTAGGTGGCCTCGACTTCGTTGAGCCGCCAGCCGTGCTCGCGCACGACCGTCAGCAACTGCGAATGAACATCGCGCCATTCGCGCAGCCGCAGGTGCGACAGGAAGTTCTGCCGGCACGCGTCGATCAGCTGGCGATTCGACTTCTTGTGCGCGACGGCCTCTTCGAACCACGCCCAGATCTTCAGCCACTGCAGGAATTCGGAGCGCTCGTCGGCGAACCGGCGATGCGCCTGGTCGGCCTGCTCCTGCGCTTCGATCGGGCGGTCGCGCGGGTCCTGCACGGACAGCGCGCTCGCGATGATCAGCACCTCGCGCAGCGACTGCTGGTCGCGCGCGGCTAGAATCATCCGGCCGACGCGCGGGTCGAGCGGCAACCGTGCGAGTTCGCGGCCGAGCGGCGTCAGCGCGTTGTCGTCGTCGACCGCGCCGAGTTCGTTGAGCAACTGGTAGCCGTCCGCGATCGCGCGGCCGGGCGGCGGCTCGAGGAACGGGAACGATTCGATCGCCGTCAAGTGCAGCGACTTCATCCGCAGAATCACCGACGCGAGCGACGAGCGCAGGATTTCCGGGTCGGTGAAGCGTGCGCGCGCCTGATAGTCGCTTTCCTCGTACAAGCGGATGCACACGCCGTCGGCCACGCGGCCGCAGCGGCCCGCGCGCTGATTCGCGGCGGCCTGCGAGATCGACTCGACCTGCAGCTGCTCGACCTTGTTCCGGTACGAATAGCGCTTCACGCGCGCGAGGCCGGTGTCGACCACGTAGCGGATGCCCGGCACCGTCAGCGAGGTTTCGGCCACGTTGGTCGCGAGCACGATGCGGCGCGCGTTCGACGCCTTGAACACCTTGTCCTGGTCGGCCGCCGACAGCCGCGCGAACAGCGGCAGGATCTCGGTGTGCGGCGGATGGTGCTTGCGCAGCGCCTCGGCCGCCTCGCGGATCTCGCGCTCGCCGGGCAGGAACACCAGCACGTCGCCGGGGCCCTCGCGGCACAGCTCGTCGACCGCGTCGACGATCGCGTCCATCAGGTCGCGCTCGGCTTCGCGCGCGGTCTTCACGCGATCGCGGCCGCCCGTGCCTTCGGCGTTCTTGACCGCCGGGCGATCCTCGGCCACCGGGCGGTAGCGCATCTCGACCGGATACAGCCGCCCGCTCACCTCGATCACGGGTGCCGGACGTTCGTCGGTGCCGAAATGGCGCGCGAAGCGGTCGGCGTCGATCGTCGCGGACGTGACGATCAGTTTCAGGTCCGGCCGCCGCGGCAGGATTTCCTTCAGGTAGCCGAGCAGGAAGTCGATGTTCAGGCTGCGCTCGTGCGCCTCGTCGATGATCAGCGTGTCGTACGCCTTCAGCAGCGGATCGGTCTGTGTCTCGGCGAGCAGGATGCCGTCCGTCATCAGCTTGACGGACGCGCCCGGCGCGAGGTTGTCGGTGAAGCGCACCTTGTAGCCGACCACCTCGCCGAACGGCGTGCCGAGTTCCTCGGCGATGCGGCGGCCGGTCGACGATGCGGCCAGGCGCCGCGGCTGCGTATGGCCGATCAGGCCCGTGCCGCCGGCGCCGAGGCCGCGGCCGAGATCGAGACAGATCTTCGGCAACTGCGTGGTCTTGCCCGAGCCGGTTTCGCCGCAGACGATGACAACCTGATGACCGGCGATCGCGCGCGCGATTTCGTCGCGCTTGCCCGACACGGGCAGGCTTTCGGGGTACGTGATCGGCGGGACGGGATTCGGTGCCACCGCGGCACGCGGCGCACGTTCGCGGCGCGGGGCGCGCTCGCCCGTTGCCGGCGGCGCGCCCTTCGCGGCCGGCTGGCGCGCGTCGCCGCGCCGTTCGTCATTGCGCGGCCCGCGCGGCGCGGGTGCCGGCTTGCCCGCCGGCGTGCCCTGCTGCTGGCGCGGCGGCTGGCCCTGCTGCTCGCGCGCATCGGCCGCACCATCCGGGTGCTTCGCCGACGGCGTATTGGCCCGCGTCGGCGCGGGACTTTTAGAAACATTCGACATGGGGGCGCATTATAATCCCGCCCATGAATTCCCAAACCGACCTCCCTCCCGCCCAGACCGGCGCCGCGACGCCGCCGGCCGCCGACGATTCGGCCGCCAGCCACGCGCAGTTCGTCGACTGGATGCGCTCCGTCGCGCCCTATATCCACAAGTTCCGCAACAGCACGTTCGTCGTGGGGTTCGGCGGCGAGGTGGTGCAGCAGGGTCTGCTGAATGCGCTCGTCTCCGACATCGCGCTGTTGCAGGCGATGGGCATCCAGATCGTGCTGGTGCACGGCTCGCGCCCGCAGGTCGAGGAGCAGCTGAGCCTGCACGGTGTCGAATCCGAGTTTTCGCACGGGCTGCGCATCACCGATGCGCGCGCGCTCGAATCGGCGAAGGAAGCGGCCGGCGAAGTGCGTCTGGACATCGAGGCCGCGATCAGCCAGGGTCTGCCGAACTCGCCGATGGCGCACGCGCACATCAGCGTCGTGTCCGGCAACTTCGTGACCGCGCGGCCGGTGGGGATTCTCGACGGGGTCGATTTCGCGCACACGGGCATCGTGCGCAAGATCGACGCCGAATCGATCCGTCATTCGCTCGCGAGCCGCAAGCTCGTGCTGCTGTCGCCGCTCGGTTTCTCGCCGACCGGCGAGGCCTTCAACCTGTCGATGGAAGACGTGGCGTCGGCGGCCGCGATCGCGCTGCGCGCCGACAAGATCATCTTCCTGACCGACGGGCCCGGCATCGTCGACGACGAAGGCGAGCTGGTGCGCGAAATGTCGCTCGACGCGGCGGCCGAGCTGCTCGATTCCGGCAACATCCAGGGCGACGACGCGTTCTTCCTGAAGCACTCGATCCGCGCATGCCGCGGCGGCGTGACGCGTGCCCACCTGATCCCGCAGTCGCTCGACGGCAGCATGCTGCTCGAACTGTTCCTGCACGACGGCGTCGGCACGATGATCTCGTACGAGAACCTCGAAAGCCTGCGCGAGGCGACGCCGGACGACGTCGGCGGCATCCTGTCGCTGATCGAGCCGCTCGAGTCCGACGGCACGCTCGTGCGGCGCGGCCGCCACCAGATCGAACGCGACATCGACCACTTCTCGGTGATCGAGCACGATGGCGTGCTGTTCGGCTGCGCGGCGCTGTACCCGTACCAGCAGGAGAAGATCGGCGAGATGGCGTGCCTGACGGTCGCGCCGGAAGCGCAGGGCTCGGGCGACGGCGAACGCCTGCTCAAGCGCATCGAGCAGCGCGCCCGCGCGCGTGGCCTCACGCACATCTTCGTGCTCACGACGCGCACCGAGCACTGGTTCCTCAAGCGCGGCTTCGTCAAGGTCAGCGTCGACGACCTGCCGGAAGACCGTCGCAAACTCTATAACTGGCAGCGCAAGTCGCTCGTGCTGATGAAGCAGCTCTGAGCGCAGGCACGACTGCCCTTCCCCCCAGACACCGATTACAGGAGAAGTACACGATGGCTCGAATGATTCAATGCGCGAAGCTCGGCAAGGAAGCCGAAGGCCTCGATTTCCCGCCGCTGCCGGGCGAACTCGGCAAGCGCATTTACGAGAGCGTCTCGAAGGAAGCGTGGCAAGGCTGGCTCAAGCAGCAAACGATGCTGATCAACGAAAACCGCCTGAACATGGCCGACCCGCGTGCGCGCCAGTACCTGATGAAGCAGACGGAGAAGTACTTCTTCGGCGACGGCGCCGACCAGGCGTCCGGCTACGTGCCGCCGACGGAAGGCTGAAGCGACGCTCGACTCGCGACGGCCGGCAGCGCCGATCTCGTCGTGACTTGAAGCAAACGCCCGAACGGCACCGTGGATCGCACGGTGCCGTTTGCTTTTGGGACGCGTGATCCGGTGCGAGCCGACGCCGCGCGACGCACGCTCGGTGCGGCGCGCGAGGCCGACGGAGCGCCGAATCACCGAATCGCCGCATCGCCAGCGTGCCGAATCACGCCGAGCCTCCCCGGCTCACCCCGCCGGTTTCAACGTGCCGCGATCGTCCGGCTGCGCCGGCTCGCCGACCGGACGATCGGCGCTCGCGCCTTCGGTGCCCCACTCGGCCGCATCGCCACGCTCGGCGCTCGACAGCTCGTCGGCGCGATATCCGGTGCGATTGAGTAGCGCCAGCATGCACGCCAGCGACACGAGCGCGTACAGCCCCGACGCGATCGCGACGCCGACGATGCTGCCGGTCGCATTGAGGATCGCCTGCGCGAGCACCGGCGTGCCGCCGCCGACGACCAGCGCGCTCAACTGATACGCGAGCGACAGGCCCGTATAGCGGATGTTGGCCGGAAACACGCGTGCGAGCACGCCGCCGACCGCGCCGTAGAACATCGCCGACGGAATCGTCGAAATGCACATGCCCGCGACGGCAACCCAGTACGAACGCGTCGCGAGCGCATGGAACATCACGGGCATCAGCACGATTTCCGGGATCAGGATCCAGCACATCGCGCGCCGCATGTCGACCTTCGACACGAACCACGCGCCGACCGGCTGCATCAGGAATTGCACGACGAGCGAGATCGACAGGATGCCGAGGAACGTGCCCTGCGCGTAGCCGAGCTCCTTGGTCGCCCACGACAGCGCGAACGTGCTGCGGAAATACGTGACGTTGATCACCGGCAGCGTGCCGGCCGCGAGCAGCACGACGACCCAGTGGTCGCGCACGACGTCGCGCAGCGGCAGCTTCACCGTGCGCTTGCGCGCGAGCACGCGCTGCATGTCGACCGACTCCTCGAGCCTCAGCCGGATCACCATGCCGATGATCACGAGCACGGCCGACAGCAGGAACGGAATGCGCCAGCCCCACATCAGGAACGACGGGGTCGGCAACGTGCTCAGCGCGAAGAATGCCGCCGTGGCCAGCAGGTTGCCGGTGGGCGAGCCTTGCTGCGCGAACGCCGCATACAGGATGCTGCGATGCTTCGGTGCATTCTCGCTCGCGATCAGCACCGCGCCGCCCCACTCGCCGCCGACCGCGATGCCCTGCAGCACGCGCAGCACGACGAGGCCCGCGGGCGCCCAGACGCCGATCGACGCGTAACCGGGCAGCAGGCCGATGCCGGTCGTCGCGAGCCCCATCATCACCAGCGTGATGACGAGCGCGGTCTTGCGGCCGACGCGATCGCCGAGATGGCCGAACACGATCCCGCCGAGCGGCCGAGCGGCGAAGCCGGCCCAGAACGTGACGAACGCGAGCAGCGTCGCGACGCCGGGGTCCATCGTGCTCGAAAAGAACACCTTGCCGAACACGAGCGCCGCGGCCGTGCCGTAGATGTAGAAGTCGTACCACTCGATCGTGGTGCCGACGAACGCCGCGAGGGCGGCGCGGCCGGGCCGCGGCTGCGCGGTGGGTGGGGATTGCGGACGGCTCATCGATGTCTCCATGTTTGTGATCGGCGGCGCGACTGTCGCGCGCGTTGCCGGATGGCCGGCCTTGCGCCGCCGGCTGGCGGGGTTGCGCTACGTTGCGTTGACTGGCGTCGGTGTTGATGTTGCAATCGGTCGGTTCTGGACGACGCTCGTCTGCGGATGCCCTCGCCCGTCACGTCTCGTCCGGCGCGACCTTCAGCACGCCGGCGTCGAGCAGTCGTTGCTGAAGCGCGCGATCGACGCCGAGCCGATCGAGCACCGCGCGCGTGTCGCGGCCGAGCGCGGGCGGCGCCGAACGGTAGGTGGCCGGCGTGCGCGACAGCTTCACCGGCGACGCGGTGCCGCGATACGCGCCGATCTCGACGAACAGGTTGCGATGCAGCGCATGCGGATCATGCGCGACGTCGGCCACCGTGCGCACCGGCCCGCACGGCACGCCGGCCGCCATCAGGTCGCGCGCGAGCGGCTCGCATGCGTGCGCGACGAGCCGCGCTTCCAGCTCGGCCTTCAGCTCGGGCCGGTGCGCGCAGCGGCTGCGGTTGTCGACGAAGCGCGGATCGGCGGCGAGCGTCGGCGCGCCGAGATGCGCGACCAATCGCGCGAACTGCCGGTCGTTGCCCACCGCGAGGAAAATCGGCACGGTCGCCGTGCGGTAGCTGTCGTACGGCGCGATGTTCGGATGCGCGTTGCCGCTGCGTTCCGGCACGCGGCCCGACCCGAAGAAATTCGGCAGGTGCGGATGCAGCAGCGACACGCCACAGTCGTACAGCGCGACGTCGATCGACTGCCCGCGCCCGCTCTTCTCGCGCTCCGCGAGCGCCAGCAGGATGCCGGCGAGCGCGTTGAGCCCCGTGACCATGTCGACGATCGGCAAGCCGATGCGGGTCGCGTCGCCGTCGCGTTCGCCGTTGACGCTCATCAGCCCGGCCATCGCCTGGATCACCGCGTCATAGCCCGGCAGCCCGCCGAGCGGACCGTCGTCGCCGAAGCCCGTCACCGCGCAGTGGATCAGGCGCGGGAAGCGCGGCTGCAGGTCGCGTGCGTAGTCCATCCCCCAGCGCGCGAGCGTGCCCGGCTTGAAATTCTCGACGAGCACGTCCGCTTCTTCGAGCAGGCGCCACAGGATCGCGCGCCCTTCGTCGTGCGACAGGTCGAGCGCCAACCCTTCCTTGTTGCGGTTCACGCCCATGAAGTACCACGCCGTGTCGCCGAGGAACGGCGGCCCCCAGCCGCGCGTCTCGTCGCCGGCGGGCGGCTCGATCTTGACCACCGTCGCACCGTGGTCGGCGAGCGCCTGCGTGCAGTACGGGCCACCGAGCACCCGGCTCAGGTCGACGACCTTCAGGCCGTCCAGTGCGCCGCGCGTCGTGTTCGCCGTCGTCGTGCTCATCGCTCGACCTCCGGCAGCAGGTCGAGTGCCATGTCGAGCGCGACCGGCAGGCCGCGCAGCAGCGCGTCGGACGCGGTCGATTCGTCGTCGCGCGGGGCCGGCGCGAGCGGATCGATCGGCAACAGCTTGTAGCGCAGGATCAGGTGCGCGAGCGCGAGACGCCGGAAATCCGGCGCGAGCCGCGCGCCCTCGCAAGCCATCAGCACGGCCGCGCTCGCGTAGTACAGCGCGGACGCGGCCTGCCGCACGCGCGCGTCGTCGCCTTCCCCGGCCACCCTCGCAAGCGCATCGCACGCCCGCGCAAGAATGCGCCGCAACGCCGTGCGGCTCGCCTCGGGCAGCGGTGCCGCGCCCAGGCGATCGCCAAGGAACGTGCGCAGCGCGTCGAGCGCATGCTCGCGCTGCGCGGCGCGCGCGACGTCGAGTGCGACGATGTTGCTCGTGCCTTCCCAGATCGAACCGAGGTGTGCGTCGCGCACGAGCCGCGCATCGCTCCATTCCTCGATATAGCCGGTGCCGCCGCGCACTTCCATCGCGTCGCCCGTCACGCGGCGCGCGTCGCGGCAGGCGCGGAACTTGATCAGCGGCGTCAGGATCCGCACGCAGCGCGCGGCCTGCTCGTCGCCCGCGTCGGCCTGCGGCAGCAGCAGCGCGATCTGCATGAACATCGCGCGCGCGGCCTCGGCCGGCAGCAGCATCTTCATCAACTGGCGCTGCATCAGCGGCATCTCGATCAGCTTGCGGCCGAACGCCTCGCGATGCGCGGCGACGTGCAGCGCTTCGTTCAGCGCGCGCCGCATCAGCCCCGCCGCGCGCACGCCGTTCGACAGCCGCGACATGTTGATCATGTCGGCCATCTGGTGAAAGCCGCGGCCGATCTCGCCGATCAGGTACGCCTGCGCGCCTTCGAGCGCGATCTCGCCGCTGGCCATCGAACGACTGCCGAGCTTGTCCTTCAGGCGCACGATCCGGTAGCGGTTGCGCGTGCCGTCCGGCAGCGTCTTCGGCAGCAGGAACAGCGCGAGGCCCTTGATGCCGTCCGGCGCGCCGTCGGGCCGTGCGAGCACCATCGCGAGATCGGCGTCCGCGTTCGAGCAGAACCACTTGTCGCCGGTCAGGCGCCAGACGGGCTCGCCGTGCGCGTCGGTTTCGCAGGTCGCGCGCGTCGCGATATGGCCGACGTCGGAGCCGGCCGCCTGCTCGGTCATGAACATCGCGCCCTGGTACAGCGTGTCGAAGTCGCGCGATGCGAGCCTCGGCAGGTAGCGCGCGACCAGCGCGGGATCGCCGAAGCGGCGCAGCGTGCGCGTCAGCGAATCGGTCATGCTGACCGGGCAGCACAGCCCGAATTCCGCCTGCACGAACAGGAACGTCAGCGCGTACTTGACGAGCGGCGGCACGGTTTCGGCGCCGTGGCTCAGTGATGCCAGCCCGAGCTCTGCATACGCGACACGTTCGAGCGCGACGTACGCCGGGTCCTTGTCGATCCGCTGCACGGCCTCGCCGCGCCGGTTGCGGTGCTCGAGCACGGGCGGATGCTTGTCCGCGCGCGACGCCCATTCGTCGAGTTCGCCCGACACACGCGCGCCGAGCGCGCGCAGCCGCGGCTCGAGTTCGGCATAGTGTGTCTCGCCGAGATGCAGCTTCAGCAACGCACCGAGATCCGGATCGACGGTGAAGAAATTGATGCCCCGGGTATCGGGGATATTGGATGCGCCGGTGTCCGGCGTGCGAGCGGTGTCGTTCATGCGTGCGTCTCCTGGGTTGCCGGTGCAGCGGCCGGACTGCGCGCCGCAGCGCCCGGCCGGTCTGGTATCGAGCCTCCCGCAGAGCGTAGGCGCGCGATCGATAAGCGTCCAATACAGGATTTGTCCGGTACGATAGACATCGCTTATCGATGCCGACGCCGGGAGGAGACACCGTGGAACTGAGGCAGTTGCGCTACTTCGTGGCGGTCGCCGAGGAGCTGCATTTCGGGCGCGCGGCGAAGCGCCTGTTCATCTCGCAGCCGGCGCTGAGTTTCGACATCCGCAAGTTCGAGGACGCGCTCGGCGTGCAGCTGTTCTCGCGCACCAACAAGACGGTCGCGCTGACCAACGCGGGCGAGGTACTGCTCGGCGAAGCGCGCCGGCTGCTGCTGCAGGCGAACGAAGCCGAGCGCCTGACGGTGCGCTCCGCGTCGGGGCTCGCCGGCCGGCTGCGGATCGGCTTCGTCCATTCGATGCTGTATCGCGGGCTGCCCGACGCCGTGCGGCGCTTCGAGGCCGACTATCCGGGCGTCGAGGTCGTGCTGAGCGAGATGAACACGCACGCGCAGGTGCAGGCGATCCAGCGCGGCCAGATCGATCTCGGCTATGCGCACTGGGGCCGCTTCCCGCCCGAGGTCGAATCGGTGCCCGTCTATGCGGAGCCGTTCGTGTGCTGCCTGCCGGCCGCGCATCCGCTCGCGCGGCGCAGGCAGGTCGCGCTCGCCACGCTGGCCGCGGAACCGTTCATCCTGTTTCCGCGCGACGCCGCGCCGCACTATCACGACCTGATCATCGCGCAGTGCGTGAACGCGGGATTCAGTCCGCTGATCCGCCACGAGGCTCGGCTGTGGCAGACGATCCTGTCGATGATCGAGTTCGGAATGGGCATCGCGCTGGTGCCGCGCGTGCTGCAGCAGGCGAAAAGCGACCGGCTCGCGTTCCTGCCGCTGAAGGATGCGTCGCTCGAATCGCGCACGCTCGCGCTGAAACGCAGCGGCACCGCCGAACCGGTAGCGCTGCGCTTTGCCGGCTACGTGCGTGCGTCGATCAACGCGCTGCCTGCGCTGGCGGGCTGAGCGCGCGGCTCGCGATCCGGTGCTTGCGGCTATTTGAAAAAATTTGCAGAAAGGGCTTTACGAGCCCCAAAATCTCTGACATAATTTGATTCTTCTTTGGGCGGTTAGCTCAGCGGTAGAGCACTGCCTTCACACGGCAGGGGTCACTGGTTCGATCCCAGTACCGCCCACCAAAGAATTCAAGGGCCTGCGTCTCACGACGCAGGCCCTTTTCGTTTTGGCGTCGCGCGTGCCCTGCGCGACGCGGGCGCCACGTCATTCGACGCTCGCGTCCGCACGCAGCTACCGGCTTACCGCGCGCGCGCCACCCGCTCCGCCGTCGCGTCGAACGCGCGCTTCGCCTTGTCGACGATCTCGTCGACCTCCGCCTCGCGAATCACGAGCGGCGGCGACAGCAGCATCCGGTCGCCGGTCGCGCGCATGATCAGGTTGCCGTTGAAGCAGAAGTCGCGGCAGAGCGTGCCGATATCGACGTCCGCGCCGAAGCGCTCGCGCCGCCCCCGGTCGCGCGCCAATTGAACACCGGCGACCAGCCCCGCCCCCGCAATCTCCCCGACGATCGGATGGTCGCCCAGCACGTCACGCAGCCGACGCTGGAAATACGGCCCGATGTCGGTCTTCACGCGCGCGACGATGCCTTCGTCGCGCAGCAGCTTCAGGTTGGCGACCGCGACGGCCGCCGCCACCGGATGGCCCGAGTACGTGAGGCCGTGATTGAATTCGCCGTTGTCGATGATCGGGCGCGCGACGCGCTCGTGAATGCCCACGGCGCCCATCGGCACGTAGCCCGACGTGAGGCCCTTGGCCATCGTGATCAGGTCCGGCTCGAAGCCGAAGTGCTGGTGCGCGAACCATTCGCCGGTACGGCCGAAGCCGCCGATCACTTCGTCGGCGACCAGCAGGATGTCGTACTTGCGGCAGATCCGCTGGATCTCCGGCCAGTACGTCGACGGCGGGAAGATCACGCCGCCCGCGCCCTGGAACGGTTCGCCGATGAACGCCGCGACGTTCTCCGCGCCGAGTTCGAGGATCTTCGCTTCGAGCTGCTGCGCACGCGCGAGGCCGAACGCTTCGGGCGTCTCGCCTGCTTGCGCTTCGCCGAAGAAATACGGCTGGTCGATGTGCACGATGTGCTCGACCTTCGACGGCATCTGCTCGTGCATGTAGCCCATCCCGCCGAGCGTGCCGCCCGCGATCGTCGAGCCGTGATAGCCGTTCTTGCGCGAGATCACGTACTTCTTCTGCGGCTGGCCCTGCACGCGCCAGTATTGATGCACGAGTCGCAGCACGGTGTCGTTGCCTTCCGAGCCGCTGTTGCAATAGAAGAAGTGGTTGAAGCCGGCGGGCGTGACTTCCGCGAGCATCGCGGAAAGCTCGATCACCGGCGGGTGCGTGGTCTTGAAGAACGTGTTGTAGAACGGCAGTTCCTGGATCTGGCGATACGCGGCGTCGGCGAGCTCCTTGCGGCCGTAGCCGACGTTCACGCACCAGAGGCCGGCCATCCCGTCGATCACCTTGTTGCCGTCCGAGTCCCACAGATAGACGCCGTCGGCCTTCACGATCACGCGGCTGCCGGCGCGATTGAGCGCGCCCATGTCGGAGAACGGGTGAATGTGGTGCGCGGCGTCGAGCGCGCGAAAATCGGCGGTCGAGCGCGGCGGAAAAGCTTCGTTTCGATCGGTCATGTTTTCTCCGTCAAACAGCGCCGCACGCTTACACGTGCAGCAGCAGGTGCCTGCGTTCCCACGAGCTGATCACGCGGAAGAACGCTTCGTATTCGGTTTCCTTCAACGCCAGGTACGCCTTCACGAACTTGTCGCCGAGGATGCCGGCAAGCGGCTCGCACGCGGCCATCAGCGAGATGCCTTCCTCCAGGTTGCGCGGCAGCTGGTACGGCAGGTCGTAGCCGTCCGATGCGATTGGCTCGGTCGGCGCGAGCTGTTGCGTCATGCCGAGATAGCCGGCGGCGAGCGTCGCCGCGAACGCGAGGTACGGGTTGCAGTCGACGCCCGGAATCCGGTTCTCGATGCGTCGCGCGACGGGGCTCGACTGCGGAATGCGAAAGCCCACCGTGCGGTTGTCGTAGCCCCACTGCACGTTGATCGGCGCGGCCATGAAACGTGACAGGCGGCGGTACGAATTGATGTACGGCGCGAAGATCGGCATCAGCGCCGGCGTGTACTTCTGCAGCCCGGCCAGATAGCTGCGGAACAGCGGCGACACTGCGCCGTTTTCGTCGGCGAACAGATTGCGCCCGGTGCGCATGTCCGCGAGGCTCTGATGAATGTGCATCGCGGAACCCGGCTCGTTTTCCATCGGCTTGGCCATGAAGGTGGCATACATGTTGTGACGCAGCGCGGCCTCGCGCACCGTGCGCTTGAACAGGAACACCTGGTCGGCCAGCGGCAGCGCGTCGCCATGCACGAAGTTGATCTCCATCTGCGCGGCGCCGACTTCGTGAATCAGCGTCTCGATATCGAGCCCCTGCATTTCGCAGTATTCGTAGATGTCCTCGAACAGCGGATCGAACTCGTTGACGGCCTCGATCGAATACGACTGGCGGCCCGTTTCCGCCCGCCCCGTACGGCCGACAGGCGGCCGCAGCGGCAGGTCGGGATCGGCGTTCATGTCGACCAGATAAAACTCGAGCTCGGGCGCGACCACGGGCTTCCAGCCATTCGCCTCGTACAGGTCGAGCACGCGGCGCAGCACGTAGCGCGGCGAGATCTCGACCGGCGAGCCGTCGAAATGCACGCAATCGTGGATCACCTGCGCGGTCGGATCGACCGCCCACGGGATCAGGCAGATCGTCGACGGATCGGGCACGCACACCATGTCGGGATCGGTCACGCCGGTCAGCGTGCCGTCCTCCGGATAGTCGCCGGTGACGGTCTGCACCATCACGGCCTGCGGCAGGCGCATCGACTCGCCGGATTCGAACTTGTTGCGCGGAATGATCTTGCCGCGCGCGATGCCGGCCATGTCGGGAATGATCGCCTCGACTTCGGTGATGCGGTGCTGTCGCAGGAATTCGCTCAGTTCGGGTTGCATGATCGGCCTCGTTGGTCGATGTCGATGTCGGATGCGGCCGGCGACGGCGTCGCGCCGCCGGCCGCATGAATGCGGTGCGTCATGTGCGCGCGGCACGCCGCGCCGAATGCCGCGAAGATGTCGCGCGACAGCGGCTGCTCCGCGTAGCGCCATTCGGGATGCCACTGCACGCCCAGCGCGAACGCGCGCGCACCGCGTACGCTGACGGCCTCGACGAGCCCGTCGGGCGCACTGGCTTCGATCGCGAGCCCGTCGCCCAGCCGCGCGATGCCCTGGTCGTGCAGCGAATTGACCGTCGCCTCGTGCGCGCCGCGCGCGATCCGCTGCAGCAGGCCGCCCGGCGCGAGCTGCACGACGTGCGCGGGACCGTACTGCCGCTCGAGCGGATCGGCCGGCCGTTCGCGGTGGTCGTCGAAACCGGTCGTCGCATGCAGCCGCTGATGCAGCGTGCCGCCGTACGCGACGTTCAGCTCCTGCATGCCGCGGCAGATCGCGAGCACGGGCACGCCCGCGTCGATCGCCGCGCGGATCAGCGGCAACGCGGTCGCATCGCGCGCCGGATCGTGCAGCGTGTCGGGCGCGCTGGCGGCGCCGCCGTAATGATGCGGTTCGACGTTCGAATAGCTGCCGGTCAACAGCAGCCCGTCGATTGCCGCGACGATCGCGTCGGCCGGCTGCCGCGCGCCGAGCGCGGGCAGCACGAACGCCAGCGCGCCGGCGCCGTCGACGACGGCGGCGAGGTATTTCTCACCCGCCGTGTGGTTCGGATGGGCACCGCGCAGAATGCGGTCGGCGGTGACGGCTACGATCGGTCGTGCGCGCATCGGCGTCTCTCCGGTGATGGCGCGCGACACGCTCGCGCGCGCAACGATGCTGGTTGGCGGGTACGCCGCACACGCGCGCAATCGCGCAGCGCCAACGCAGGCGCAGGCGCGATCCTGCCGCGCGAATGCCGCGGCAACCGGCGGTACGGCCCGGGACGGAAGCGGAAAGGGGCGCTAGGGCAACAACGATGCGCTGCCGTCGCACTGCACCGCGCTGCACAGGTGCGCGGTCACGAGATTGAAGCGGCGCGGGCCGCGATGGGAAATGGCGAAGAAGCGAGGCTCGCGTAACGGGGCGGCGCGCGTGCCGCGATCAGCATGCCGGTTCGGCCCGGCCTGAGGCGGCGCGCCCGCCGACGGACTTCGCGTCCGGCGTATCGAAGGGCTGGCGGCTTTCACGATCGTACTCGACTGACTGATGGAGGCAGGACACGTGTCGCAATGCCGCGTGGCGACACGTCAGCAAGATGTCTCGCAGCGAATTCCGGCGCAGTCCGGCCATCGTCGATGGCCCCGCCGCCGGCGCGCGCGTGACGACTTCCTGACATTCAGCTTATATCACCTAAAAATTGCGTCAAATTTTCAGGGGCCGATGACGACATCGGTCAGACGAAAAAAACGGCATCGATCACGCGGATCGATGCCGTTTTGTGCATTGCATCGGCTTGCCTGCCGCGTGCCGCCGGGGCGGGACGCATTGCCCCGCCGCGGTGCCGCATGGAGGCGGCCCGTCTTAACGATGCGCGAGCGCGGTTTCGACGAGCGTCTGCAGCAGCGGCACGATCCGCGCTGCACGCGCTTCGTCGTACGCATACGGACGCGTCTCTTCCATGTAGGTGATCTGCGACAGTTCGAGCTGGACGGCCTCGACACCGGTCTCGGGCACGCCATAGTGACGCGTGATGTAGCCGCCCTTGAAGCGCCCGTTCGCGACGGCCGTGTAGCCGCCGTGCGCGAGCACGCGCGCGGCCAGCGCTTCCGCGAGACCAGGCGCCGCACTCGCGCCGCTCGACGTGCCGAAGTTGAAATCCGGCAGGCGGCCGTCGAAGAAACGCGGCACGTGCGAGCGGATCGAATGCGCTTCCCACACGAGCACGCGGCCGTGTTCGCCCTTCAGGCGCGCGATCTCGCGTTGCAGCGCGTCGTGATACGGCAGCCAGTAGCGATCGCGACGACGCATGATCTCGTCGTTGCCGGGCAGCGCGTTGGCCGGATACAGCGGCGCCTTGTCGAACGTATCGACCGGCACGAGCCCCGTCGTGTCCTGCCCCGGATACAGGTTCTCGTTGTCGGGCGGACGGTTCAGGTCGACGACGTAACGCGCGTGCGACGGCACGAGGATCGATGCGCCGAGATCGGCCGCGAAGCCGTACAGCCGCTCGAGATGCCAGTCGCAATCGTCGACGAAGCGCGCGTCGGGCGTCATCGTCGCGGCGATGTCGTCGGGGATGTGCGTGCCTGCGTGCGGAATCGAGATCAGCAGCGGCAGCGTGCCCTGCTTCAGCGTGAATACAGCCGGTTGTTCAGTCATGTCGCCTCACCGTAAGAGTCGGCCGGCGCACGCATGCCGCGTGCGCCGGTTGCCGCGCGTTCAGCGCAGCAGTTGCGCCAGCGCGGCGCGGTAGTCGGCATACGCGGCGGCTTCGTCGCGATGGCGGCGGCCGCTCACGACGCGCTCGCCGCCCGTGTAGACGTCGAGCACCGGCGTCTCGCCGTGCTCGGCGAACACGATGCCCGACAACCATGCGGCGCTGTCGTGTTCGGCGATCGCCGGATGATCGGGATCGAGCACGAGCCAGTCGGCGCGGCAGCCTGCGCGCAGCGCACCGATGCGCCGCCCGCTCGCCTGCGCGCCGCCCGCGAGCGACGCATCGAACAGGCGATCGGCAACATGCGCCTGCGTGTCGCTCGCCAGCACGTTGCGCGCGCGGTGCACGAGCCGCTGCCCGTATTCGAGCAGGCGCAGCTCCGAGCGCCAGTCGACCGACGCGTGGCTGTCCGAGCCGACGCCGATCACGCCGCCCTGCGCGAGGTAATCGACGGCCGGAAAGACGCCGTCGCCGAGGTTCGCTTCGGTCGTCAGGCACAGGCCCGCGACCGCGCGGCGCTTCGCGAGCGCCGCCGTCTCGGCCGCGTCGACATGCGTCGCATGCACGAGGCACCAGCGCGCATCGACGTCGAAGCGATCGAGCAGCCATTGCACGGGGCGTGCGCCATAGGCACGAACACAGTCGTCGACTTCGGCCGTCTGCTCGGCGATGTGGATGTGCACCGGCGCATCGCCGGGCAACCCTTCGAGCAGCACACGCAGCCCGTTCTCGGACACCGCGCGCAGCGAGTGCGGCGCGACGCCATAGCGCAGCCCGCCATGCTCGGGCGCCGCGCGACGCATCGCGTCGAGCAGTTCGAGCACGCCGTCGGGCGTGTTGATGAAGCGGCGCTGGTCGTCGCGCGGCGGCTTGTCGCCGAAGCCGGCGAACTGGTACGACACGGGCAGCATCGTGATGCCGATGCCGGCCGCGCGCGCGGCGTCGATCACGCGCGTGCCGAGCTCCGCGATCTGCGGATAGCGCGAGCCGTCCTGCGCGTGATGCACGTAGTGGAATTCGCACACCGACGTGTAGCCGCACTTGAGCATCTCGACATACAGCCAGCGCGCGATCGCCGCGAGCGCGTCGGGCGTGATCTTCAGCGCGAAGCGGTACATCAGGTCGCGCCAGCTCCAGAAGCTGTCGGCGGGATTCGCGCGGTATTCGGTGAGCCCCGCCATCGCGCGCTGGAACGCGTGCGAATGCAGGTTCGGCATGCCGGGCAGCACCGGCCCGGCCGCGCGCGCGGCACCTGCCGGCGCATCGGTGTCGGGTGTCACGTCGGTCAGCGTGCCGGCGCCGTCCCAGCGCAGCAGCACGTTGCGGCGCCAGCCCTCGGGCAGATAGGCATGGTCCGCGAACAACAGGGTGTCGGTCATTGCGTGTCCTCGTCGACCGGATCGAGCGCGTCAGCGTTTCGTCCGGCCCGGTGCCGCGGCCGGCAAGGGCGAGCGCATCGCGCCCGCCCCTGCCTCGCGGCGATCGACCGGCGGGCGCGCTTTCGCGCCGGGCCGGCCCCATGCAAAGCATCGGCCGGACCGGGTCCGTCACGACCCGGCCCGGTCCGTCGTCAAACTTATCCGTTCATCCGGCGAAACACGGTCGTGCCGCCGCGTACGACCTGCTCGCACAGCGGCCGGCCGATCCAGTACGCCAGCTCGGCCAGCGAGCCGACCGACCACACGGCGAAGTCGGCCTGGCGACCGACCTCGAGCGCGCCGTGGCGATCCGCGCGGCCCAGCGCCGCGGCCGCATGGCGCGTGACGCCCTGCAGCACCTCGGGCACCGTCATGCGGAACAGCGTGCAGCCCATGTTCAGCGTCAGCAGCAGCGATTCGAGCGGCGACGTGCCGGGGTTGTGATCGGTCGCGAGCGCAATCGGCACGCCATGCTTGCGCAGCAGCTCGATCGGCGGCAGTTGCGTTTCGCGGATGAAGTAGTACGCACCGGGCAGCAGCACGGCGACCGTACCGGCCGCCTTCATTGCCTCGATGCCCGCTTCGTCGAGAAATTCCAGATGGTCGGCGGACAGCGCGCGGTAACGCGCGGCGAGCGCCGTCCCGCCCGCATTCGACAGTTGCTCCGCATGCAGCTTCACCGGCAGCCCGCGGCGCGTCGCGGCCTCGAACACGCGCTCGGTCTGCGCGAGCGAGAAGCCGATGCGTTCGCAGAACACGTCGACCGCGTCGACGAGCCCTTCGTCGGCCAGCGTCGGCAGCATGCGGTCGCACACTTCGTCGATGTATTCGTCCGCGCGGCCCGCGTATTCCGGCGGCAGCGCATGCGCGCCGAGGAAGGTCGTATAGACGGTGACCGGGAAGCGCTCGCCGAGCTGGCGCGCGACGCGCAGCATCTTGCGCTCGCTCGCGAGGTCGAGCCCGTAGCCTGACTTGATCTCGATCGCGGTCACGCCTTCGGCGAGCAGCGGCTGCAGGCGCGCGGCGGCCTGCACGAACAGCGTCGTCTCGTCGGCCGCGCGCGTCGCACGCACCGTCGACACGATCCCGCCGCCCTGCCGCGCGATTTCCTCGTAGCTGACGCCCGCGAGCCGTTGCGCGAATTCGTCGGCGCGCGTGCCGCCGTACACGAGGTGCGTATGGCAATCGACGAGGCCCGGCGTCACCCACGCGCCGTGCAGGTCCTCGCGCCGCCAGTGCGCGTAACCGTGCGGCAGCGCGGACAACGCGCCGAGCCACGCGATCGTGCCGGTTTCGTCGACGGCGATCGCCGCGTCGTCGATCGTCTCGTCGGGATGGCCGTGCGGGCACAGCCTCAGGTGATGCCAGACAGTCGGTTTCATGCGTTCAGTCTCGTTCGCCGACGGCGAGCGAGACGGCCAGCAGTGCGCCGCCTCCGCTCACGACGACGTCAAACGCACGCCGCGGCCCGTCGAGCCGCAACGTGTCCATGTCTTCCAGCGCGTAGTGCATGCCGTCGAGGTCGACGCCCACCGCACCGGCCGCGCAAAACAGCAGCACGGTATCGGCCGGCGCGACGCGGTGCACGCCCGCGCGCCACACGTCGAGGGCGCCACGCGCGGCCGAACGGCGCGTCATCAGGTTGAAGTCGCGCGTCGCGCCGTCGTGCAGCGCCGCGTCGATCGCCGTCTCGCCCGCGAAATCCGCGCGGGCGAGCGGCGCATCGAGCACGTGCCGCGTGCCGCCCTCCTCGGCGAGCGTCATGCCCGCCCCGGACAGCAGCACGAGCGTGCGGTCGATGCCGTCGAAACGCGAGAACGGCCCGGCCGTGCCCACGTCGGCGACGCTCACGCGCCACGCGAACGCATCGAGCGCCGCGCCGGGCGGGAACGCGCCGATTTCACGCGTCACGCCGCCGCCGTTCTTCCACGGCGACGCGACGAGATCCGCCGCGCGGATCAGCACGGCGGCCAGCGTCGCATTCCCCGGCGCGTGGTCAAGCGCCGTCATGCTCAGCGGCCGAGCATCGGCAGCTTCAGGCCGGCTTCGCGGGCCGTCTGCTGCGCGAGTTCGTAGCCGGCATCCGCATGGCGCATCACGCCCGTGGCCGGATCGTTCAGCAGCACGCGACCAAGACGCTCGTGCGCGTCAGCCGTGCCGTCGGCGACGATCACGACGCCCGAGTGCTGCGAGAAGCCCATGCCGACGCCGCCGCCATGGTGCAGCGACACCCACGATGCGCCGCCCGCGGTGTTCAGCAGCGCGTTGAGCAGCGGCCAGTCGCTCACGGCGTCCGAGCCGTCCTTCATCGATTCCGTCTCGCGGTTCGGGCTCGCGACCGAACCGGTGTCGAGGTGATCGCGACCGATCACGATCGGCGCCTTCAGCTCGCCATTCTTCACCATCTCGTTGAACGCCTGGCCGAGGCGATAGCGATCCTTCACGCCGACCCAGCAGATCCGCGCCGGCAGGCCCTGGAACGCGATGCGCTCACGCGCCATGTCGAGCCAGTTGTGCAGGTGCGGATCGTCGGGGATCAGCTCCTTCACCTTCTGGTCGGTCTTGTAGATGTCTTCCGGATCGCCGGACAGCGCGACCCAGCGGAACGGGCCCTTGCCTTCGCAGAACAGCGGACGGATGTACGCCGGCACGAAGCCCGGGAAGTCGAACGCGTTCTCGACGCCCATTTCCAATGCCATCTGGCGGATGTTGTTGCCGTAGTCGAGCGTCGCCGCGCCGCGCTCCTGCAGCGCCAGCATCGCGCGCACCTGGACAGCCATCGACTGCTTCGCGACCTTCACGATGCTCTGCGGGTCGACCTTCTGCGCCTCGCGCCATTGCGCGACGGTCCATCCTTGCGGCAGGTAGCCGTTGATCGGGTCGTGCGCGCTCGTCTGGTCGGTCACGCAGTCCGGCGTGATGCCGCGCGTGACGAGTTCCGCGAACACGTCGGCCGCGTTGCCGAGCAGGCCGATCGACACCGGCTTGCCGGTGCGCTTCGCTTCGTCGATCATGCCGAGCGCTTCGTCGAGCGTCGTCGCCTTCTTGTCGACGTAGCGCGTCTTCAGGCGGAAGTCGATGCGCGTCTCGTCGCATTCGACCGCGATCATCGAGAAGCCGGCCATCGTCGCGGCGAGCGGCTGCGCGCCGCCCATCCCGCCCAGGCCGCCCGTCAGGATCCAGCGGCCCGACGGATCGCCGTTGAAGTGCTGGTTCGCGACCGAGAAGAAGGTTTCATAGGTGCCCTGCACGATGCCCTGGCTGCCGATGTAGATCCAGCTGCCGGCCGTCATCTGGCCGTACATCATCAGGCCCTTGCGGTCGAGTTCGTGGAAGTGATCCCAGTTCGCCCAGTGCGGCACTAGGTTCGAGTTCGCGAGCAGCACGCGCGGCGCATCCTTGTGCGTGCGGAACACGCCGACCGGCTTGCCCGACTGGATCAGCAGCGTTTCGTTTTCCTCGAGATCCTTCAGCGACGCGAGGATCTGGTCGTAGCATTCCCAGTTGCGCGCCGCACGGCCGATGCCGCCGTACACGACGAGCGCGTGCGGATGCTCGGCGACTTCCGGGTCGAGGTTGTTCTGAATCATCCGGTAGGCCGCTTCGGCCAGCCAGGTCTTGCAGGTTTTTTCGCTGCCGCGCGGCGCGCGGATCGTGCGCGTCGGATCGAGACGGGGATCGATGTGTTTCGGATGGTTCATGACGACTGCTCCCGAGGGAAATGGAAGATCAATAAGAAATCAGAAATGCCCGGTGAAGCGATAACGGCTGCCGGGATGCCACAGATTCGCCACCGAGGCGACGACGCCCTGCGACCAGGTGCGCCGATGTAAAACCAGACACGGCTCGACGCCGTCCATCCGCAGCTGCTCGCGCCGCTCCGGCGCCGGGGCCGCCGCTTCGATCCGGTACTCGACGCGCTGCAGCGGCGCCGCGCGCATCAGGTACTGGTTCGGCGTCGTGTTCGTGAAATCCTGCTCGGCGTAATCCGGCGCGACCGCCGGATTCACCCACCGTTCTTCGAGCTGCACCGGCTCGTCGTTCTCGAAGTGCAGCACCTGCGAATGAAACAGTTTCGTGCGCACGGCCACCTGCATCTCGTCGGCGAGGGCCTCGTCGGCGCGGATCGTGTCGAGCCCGAGCACGCTCGCGCGGTACGCATGCCCGCGCGCGCCGACTTCCTCGGAGATGCTGCGGATCGCCACCAGCGTCGACTCGTACTTCGGCCGCGCGACGTAGGTGCCCGCGCCCTTCATGCGCGTGAGCACCTGCTCGGCCGTCAGTTCGCGCAGCGCGCGGTTGACGGTCATGCGCGCCACCTTGAACTCGCGCGCCAGCTCGTTCTCGGACGGTACCTGGTCGCCCTCCTCCCACTCGCCGGCATGGATGCGGGCCAGGATGAAATCCTTGATCTCCTGGTAGACCGGCGCGCTCATCGGCTTACTGTTCCGACGCGAACGAGAACGGCGCGACCTTCGCGAACGCGCGCTCGCCGACCAGCTTCGCGATCACCGCGATGTCCGGTGCGAAGTAGTGGTCGAGTTCGTAGTGCGCGACCTTGCCGCGGATCGTCTCCATCACCGGCGCGAGCTTCGGGCTCGTGTGGTACGGCGCGCGCAGGTCGACGCCCTGTGCGGCGGCCAGCAGTTCGATCGCGAGGATGTGCTTCGTGTTATCCGCGATGTCGGCGAGCTTGCGCGCGGCGAACGTGGCCATCGACACGTGGTCTTCCTGGTTGGCCGAGGTCGGCAGCGAGTCGACCGATGCCGGGTGTGCGAGCGTCTTGTTTTCCGATGCGAGGGCGGCTGCCGTCACGTGCGCGATCATGAAGCCGGAGTTCACGCCGCCGTCCCGCACGAGGAACGGGGGCAGGCCCGACAGCGTCGCGTCGATCAGCAGCGCGATGCGGCGCTCGGCCAGCGCGCCGATTTCCGCCGCGGCGAGAGCAAGGTTGTCGGCCGCGAACGCGACGGGTTCGGCATGGAAATTGCCGCCCGACAGCACTTCGCCGGTGTCCGGGAAGATCAGCGGGTTGTCCGACACGGCGTTCGCTTCGACCAGCAGCACGTCGGCCGCATGGCGCATCTGGTCCAGGCACGCGCCCATCACCTGCGGCTGGCAGCGCAGGCTGTACGGGTCCTGCACCTTGTCGCAGTCGCGGTGCGACTGGTTGATCGGCGAGCCTTCGAGCAGTTCGCGGTACGACGCGGCCGCGTCGATCTGGCCTTGATGGCCGCGCAGTTCGTGGATGCGCGCGTCGAACGGCTTCACCGAACCGGCTGCCGCATCGACCGACAGCGCGCCGGCGACGAGCGCGGTGCGGTACAGGTCCTCGATCGCGAACATGTTGTCGAGCGCGAGCGCCGTCGATGCCTGCGTGCCGTTCAGCAGCGCGAGGCCTTCCTTCGCCTGCAGCGTCAGCGGCGCGAGGCCCGCGACGCGCAGACCGTCGAGCGCGCTCGCGCGTTCGCCGCGGATGAACACTTCGCCGACACCGAGCAGCACGGCCGACATGTGCGCGAGCGGCGCGAGGTCGCCCGACGCGCCGACCGACCCCTTCACCGGGATCAACGGCAGTACGTCGGCGTTGAACAGCGTGATCAGCGCATCCATCACTTCACGGCGGATGCCCGAGTGGCCGCGGCCGAGGCTCGACAGCTTCAGCGCCATCAGCAGGCGCACCGACGAACGCGCCATCGGCTCGCCCACGCCGACCGCGTGCGACAGCACGAGGTTCTTCTGCAGCAGTTCGAGCTGGTCGTGCGGGATGTGGGTGCTGGCCAGACGGCCGAAGCCCGTGTTGATGCCGTAGGCCGGCTCACCCTTCGCGGCGATGTCCGCGACGGCCTTCGCGCCCGCGTCGATCTTCGCGAAGCTGGCCGGGTCGAGCTTCAGTTGCACGGGTTCGCGGGCGATCCGGCGCAGTTGCGGGAGAGTCAGGTGGCCGGGGGTCAACGTAATCATGTGAGCAATCCTGTCTAGACAAGTTCGGAATGGATTGAAGTGTAGCCACCTGAACTTGTCTAGACAACCCGTTTTTCAATATTCCGGCCTCAGGAGTTTCCCTGATGTCCGGCACGGCCCGGCGGGCCGGTCGGCGCGATTCGCCCCTTAACATGTGTTGCAATTATTTTGTCTTTGGCAACATACGAATCATCACTCGCCACGGAGACCGTCATGCCCTTCCCGTCCCGACTCGCCGCCCGCCTCGGGCGCCCCATGCTCGTCGCCGCATGCGCGCTCGCGTGCGGCGCGTCCGTCGCCGCCGAGCCGCTGGCCGGCACGCTCGAGAAGGTGCGGCAGAGCAACCTGATTTCGATCGGTCATCGCGAAACGTCGGTGCCGTTCTCCTATGTCGACGCGGGCGGCAAGGTCATCGGCTTCTCGCAGGACCTGTGCGACCGCGTGATCGCCGCGGTGAAGGCGCGCACCGGCAAGCCCGACCTGCAGGTGCGCTTCATTCCGGTCACGTCGCAGAACCGCATTCCGCTCGTGCAGAACGGCACCGTCGATCTCGAATGCGGCGTGACGACCAACCTCGCCGCGCGCCATGCGCAGGTCGCGTTCTCGACCACCTTCTTCGTCGCGACGACGCGCCTGCTTACGCGCACCACGTCGGGCATCCGCGACTTCCCCGATCTGGCCGGCAAGACGGTCGTGACGAACCAGGGCACGACGTCCGAACGCCTGCTGCGCAAGATGAACGAGGAAAAGAAGATGAACATGCAGATCATCAGCGCGAAGGACTACGGCGAAGGACGCCTCACGCTCGAATCGGGCCGCGCGGCCGCGTACATGATGGACGACGTGCTGCTCGCGGGCGTGCGCCAGCTCGCCGCGAAACCGGCCGACTGGCAGCTCGTCGGCACGCCGCAATCGTCGGAAGCCTACGGGTTCATGCTGCGCAAGGACGATCCGCAGTTCAAGGCGCTCGTCGACGGCGTGCTCGCGCAACTGATGAAAAGCGGCGAGATCAACGCGCTGTACGACAAATGGTTCATGAAGCCGGTGCCGCCGAAGGGGCTGTCGTTCGACTTCCCGATGAGCGACGTGATCAAGGCGCGCTACGCGGCGCCGAACGACGCGCCGCTCGAATAAGCGCCGCGCGTCAACCGCGGCTTACGCGTGCGTCCATGCGACGCACGCCGCGTAGCCGGGCGCCGCGTCGAGCCACGCCGCGTCGAACGCCGCGACGCCGGCGGCGGGCGCGGCGGGCTCGACGATCGTCGTCGCGGGCGTCGCCGCGTCGCGCGGCGGCACGACCGCGAACGCGCGCAACCCGCCGACGATGCCGGTGCCGAGCGCCTTGAGCAGCGCCTCCTTCGCGGACCATACCCGCATGAATTCGCGCTCGCGCGCGCCGGGCGGCAGGCCGTCGATATACGCGACCTCGGTGGGCGCACACACTTCGCGTGTCAGCGCGCGCCAGTCGGCCGCGCGGTTGCAACCCTCGATATCGACGCCGACGCGGCTCGCCGGCGCCCACGCGATCAATGCATGATCGCCCGCGTGGGATACGTTGAAGTCGAGCGACGCACGATGCGCAGGGTCCAGCGACGGCCGCCCCGCCGCGTCGACGACGATCTCGACCGCGCGCGGGGCGACGCCGAGCGCCGCGCCGAGCACGTCGCGCAGCGCGGCGCGCGTCGCGGCGCTGCGTACCGCATCCTCGTGCCGCAGGAAGCGCGCGGCGCGCGCGCGCTCGTCGTCGTTCAGCGCCGCGTACGCGGGCGACACGAGCGGCACGCGCCAGTCGAAATCGACGCGCGCGATCCGTACGCCCGCCCGCGCCGCGGCGGGCGGCACGTCGAGTGCGTGCACGCGCCATGCGCGCGGCGTTTCAACGGGAAAAGCGGAATCGGACGGGATGGACATCGGCGCGCGGCAGCCTGTGTTCTGGAACGAAACGTCCGATGTTAATCGATCGCGCCAGCCTGCGGCCGTTGCGGCGCGATCGGGGGTCGAACGGGCACTGCGTGATGCGTTCGTATAGGCCCGATCACCCGTTCGCGGCGATGCCCGGCACGCCGCTTCCCGTCACCCGCCCGCGCGACGCCGGATGCAGCGCGTGCACGACGCCCGGCGCATCGGCCGGCAGCACGCCGTGTTGCAGCCAGTACAGCGCGACGGGCCACAGCGTGTCGGTGAAGCGGCTGTGGAAAAACGCGAAATGACCGATCGCGTCGACGCCGATGTCGGCCGGCGCGATCCGCAGATGCGTGACGTTGCTGCCCGTGTAGTAGCCGACCAGCCGCTCGATCGCGTCGACCGTGCCGAACGCGTCGTCGTCGATGCCGATCGCGAGCATCGGCGCCGACAGCCCCGCGAAGCGCGCCGGCAACGCGGCGCGGCTTCCGCCGCTGTCGTCCAGCACGCGACCGATGTAGCCCTCCTCGAAACGCGGCTGCGACCGCGCCCACGACAGCGCGATACCGCGCGGCGTGTCCTCCATCCAGCCGAGCCGCTTCGCCGGCACGTAGCCGAACACGGCCGCGAGCGCCGGCATCGCGACATGCCACTTCCACCACATGCGGCGCCGCTCGGCCGACAGATAGTCGCGCCAGTATGCGTACTGCGCGCCGACGGTCACCGCATGCCGCACGTGCACGTTCGATGCCGCGAGGCCGAGCACGCAGCCGCCGATGCTATGCGCGACCACATCGAGCGGCTGACCCGGGAACGCGTCGCGCGCGTACTGCAGCGCGGCCTCGCAATCGAGCCGCCCCCAGTCGAGCCAGTTCGCGCTCAGCTTCGCAAGCCGCGCCGGACGCGACCCGCCGATGCCGCGATAGTCGTAGACGAGCACGTCGCGCCCCTGCGCGAACAGCCACGCCGCGAAACGAAAGTAATAGTCGCAGCGCACCGACGTCGCGCAATTGACGACCGTCACGGGCCGCACGGCGCCGCCGCGATGGCGCCAGACATGGCCGCGCAGTTCGTAGCCGTCGGCGGCGCGCAGCGTCACGGGTTCGGGCGGCAATGCGCCCGCCGCGCGACTGTCCTGCGCCGCGCCGCTTTCCTCGTTCGAAATCGTCATCGTGTCTCCTGTCGACCCCAGTTAGCGCTTTAGCGCTTACTGGGGTCCCATGCATAGCTGTCGACCCCAGTTAGCGCTTGAGCGCTTACTGGGTCCCATGCATCGCGGCCGGTCCGGGTTAGCGCTTCAGCACTTATTCGGCCCCATGCGTCACGGCCGGCCCCAGTTGGCGCCTGAGCGCCTACTCGGCCCATTCTCCGCGATCAACCAGCCTCCATTGAACTTGACGCGTGCCGCGTTCTCAACCAATCTTGCTGCTCCGTTCGCATGAGTCACGCGCATGTCAACGCCACTCGTCCGTCTCCCGTCGCTCGACCTCGTCCGCGGTTTCGTCGCCGTCGGCCGCCGCATGAGCATCACGCTCGCCGCGCAGGATCTGTGCGTCACGCAGTCGGCGGTCAGCCGCCAGGTCCATGCGCTCGAAGCGCATCTCGGCGTGACGTTGCTGCAGCGCGGCTACCGGAAGATTTCATTCACGCCGGAAGGCGAACGGCTGTTCCGCGTCGCCGATGCGGCGCTGCTCGGCCTGCAGGACACCGTCGCGTCGCTCGCCGCGGCGCGCGAGCGCCAGCCCGTGACGATCACCGCCAGCATCGGCGTGACCGCGCTGTGGCTGCTGCCGCGGCTCGGGCGGCTGCAGGCGCGGCTGCCCGGGATCGACCTGCGCGTCGCCGCGAACGACAAGGTACTCGATTTGCGCGCCGAAGGCATCGACCTCGGCATCCGCTACTGCCCGCGCGAACGCGCGCCGGCCGGCGCGCTGCGCCTGTTCGACGAGATCGTCGTGCCGGTCGCGCACCCCGCTCTCGCCGCGCGGCCGGTCACGAGCACGGCCGTGATCGCCGATCACGTGCTGCTCGAATTCGACGGGCCGCCGCAACCGCAACTGCAGTGGCACGCGCACCTGCACGCGGCCGGGCTCGGCGACGCGCGCCCGAAAGGCGTGCTGCGCT
Source organism: Burkholderia sp. BCC0097 (assembly GCF_902832985.1). Taxonomy (NCBI): domain Bacteria; kingdom Pseudomonadati; phylum Pseudomonadota; class Betaproteobacteria; order Burkholderiales; family Burkholderiaceae; genus Burkholderia; species Burkholderia sp. BCC0097. The sequence goes on along the minus strand of NZ_CADFDM010000005.1, from coordinate 18,468 downwards.
TCAACCAGTACGACCAGGTGATCCAGGCCGCGATCGCGGGCCAGGGCATCGCGCTCGGCCGGCTCGCGCTCGTCGCGCCAATGCTCGCCGACGGCCGGCTCGCGGTGCTGGGGCCGCACACGCAGACGCTGTCGGAAACATACGGCTACTGGCTGTTCCAGCACGATCCGGCGCCGCGCCGCGAAGTCGCCGACGTGCGCGACTGGATGCTCGCCGAAGCAGCCGAATGCGATGCGGCGATGCTCGCGCACGATACGACGTCGGCCTGAGGCGGCGGTGCGGACGCGCGCGACCACCCGCAACCGCCATCGCCTCTTCGCATTCCCGCGACGCATGCCAACCTGACCGAATGATCGCTTGAGCGACGGCCGCCCCGCTCGTCTAATCGGATCGAGCGCGGCCGTTTCGTCGCGCCGTCATCCGGAGACACGCATGACCCCGATCGAGCAGGAAGTCCGGCGCCGCTGGCTGCCCGTGCTGGCAGGCGGCCTGATCATGGGCGCCGCGCTCGGCATCCGCCACGTGCAGGGCCTGTTCCTCGCGCCCGTGTCGCTCGACCACGGCTGGTCGCGCGAGGCGTTCGGGCTCGCTCTGGCGCTGCAGAACCTGATCTGGGGCGTCGCGCAGCCGTTCACGGGGATGATCGCCGACCGCTTCGGCTCGGTGCGCGTGATCGTCGCCGGCATGCTGCTGTACGCGGTCGGGCTCGTCACGATGGCGCATGCGGCCACGACCGGCCTGTTCACGGTCGGCGCCGGGCTCGTGATCGGCGTCGCGCTGTCGGGCTCCGCGTTCGCGTCGATCTACGGCGCGCTGAGCCGCCTGTTTCCGCCCGACCGCCGCGGCTGGGCGCTCGGGGTCGCCGGCGCGATCGGCGGGCTCGGCCAGTTCTGCATGGTGCCCGTCGCTCAGGAACTGATCGGCGGCATCGGCTGGCGGCACGCGTTCATCGCGCTGGCGCTCGTCGCCGCGCTGCTCGCGCCGCTCGCCGTGCTGCTGCGGGACCGGCCCACGCAAGCGGCGGGCGCCGCTGCCGGCGCCGGCCAGTCGATCGGCGAAGCCGTGCGCGAGGCGTTCGCGCATCGCGGCTTCTGGCTGCTGAACGCGGGCTTCTTCGCGTGCGGCTTCCAGCTCGCGTTCGTCGCGACGCACCTGCCCGCGTACTTGCTCGACCACGGGTTGCCGGCGCGCCACGCGAGCATCGCGCTCGCGCTGATCGCGCTGACCAACGTGGCCGGCACTTACGCGTGCGGCCATCTCGGCGGGCTGCTGCGGCGCAAGTACGTGCTGTCGGTGCTGTACCTCGTGCGCGCGCTCGCGATGGCCGCGTTCGTCGCCGCGCCGCTGTCGCCCGCGAGCGTCTACGTGTTCGCGGCCGTGATGGGGTTCACGTGGCTCGGCACGGTGCCGCTGACGAACGGCGTGATCTCGCAGGTGTTCGGCGTGCGCTACATCGCGACGCTGTTCGGCTTCGTGTTCTTCGGGCACCAGCTCGGCAGCTTCTTCGGCGTGTGGCTCGGCGCAATCGTGTACGACGCAACGCACTCGTACATGCCGCTGTGGCTCGGCTCGATCGCGCTCGGCGTGCTCGCGGCGCTGCTGCACCTGCCGATCGACGACGCGCGCGTCGCGCGCCCGGCATCGGGCAATGCGGCATGGGCGTGATCCGCGCGGCACTGGCCGCCGGCACGCTCGCGTTCGTCGCGTGGTGCGGCGCGGCCTACTTCGATTCGGGCGTCGCGTACGCGCTGCTCGAGCACGTCGCGTTCTGCAACTGACGTGGCAAACCGAAGGGTACGGTCAGCGGCGCTTCGGCAACGCGGCCAGCGCATCGAGCGCACGGGCGCGCGCGGCCGCATGCTCGACGAGCGGCGCCGGATAGTCGACGCCGAGCCGGACGCCAGCCGCCTCGAGCGCCAGCGGCGACGCTTCCCACGGCGCATGGATCGACGCGTCGTCGAGGCCGGCGAGCTCGGGCACCCAGCGCCGCACGTACGCGCCGTCCGGGTCGAACTTCTGCCCCTGCGCGACCGGATTGAAGATGCGGAAATACGGCGCGGCGTCGGCGCCGCAGCCGGCCACCCACTGCCAGCTCGCCGCGTTGTTGGCGGGATCGGCATCGACCAGCGTGTCGCGGAACCATGCTTCGCCCGCGCGCCAGTCGATCAGCAGGTGTTTGATCAGGAACGACGCGACGACCATCCGCACGCGGTTGTGCATCCAGCCGGTCGTCCACAGTTCGCGCAGGCCCGCATCGACGAGCGGATAGCCGGTCCGGCCGCGCTGCCACGCACGTAACGCGGCGGGATCGTCGCGCCACGGCATCGCATCGAATTGCGCGCGGAAGTTGTCGGTCGCGAGCGCCGGGAAGTGATACAGCAGCGTGTAACTGAATTCGCGCCAGCCGAGCTCACTCAGGAACTTGTCGGCATCGGCCGCGTACGCCGCGCCGCCTGCGTTCGCGGCGCCCTGCACCGCATGCCACACCTGTCGCGGCGACACGTTGCCGAAACGCAGGAACGGCGACAGCCGGCTCGTCGCGGGACGGTCGGGACGGTCGCGCGCATCCGCATAGCCGGCGAGCGAGGTCGTCAGAAACGTGTCGAGTCGCGCGAGCGCGCCGGCTTCGTCGGGCGCCGGCCACGCGTCGCGCAGGCCGCCGGCCCAGTCCGGCGCATGCGGACGCAACGCGAGTGCGTCGAGCGCCAGCGCGCGGTCGCGCACGGCTTTCGGCCACGGATGAAACGCGATCCGCTCGGGTGCCGGCAGCGGCGCGGCGACCGTGCGATCGCGGCGCGCCGCGCGCCAGTACGCGGTGAACACCTGGTACGGGCCACCACTGCCCGTCAGCACCTCCCACGGCTCATTCAGCAGGCTGCCGTTGCTGCTCTCGACCGTCACGCCGCGCGCCTTGAGCGACGCCTTCAGCGCCGCGTCCGCGTCGCGCTGCGGCTGAGCATAGCGGCGGTTCCAGTACACGGCTGCTGCCCCCGTGTCACCGACGACGCGCTCGATCTCGCGCTGCGCGTCGCCGCGCAACAGCAGCAGGCGCCCGCCATGACGCGCGAGCGCGGCGTCGAGCCCGGCCAGCGCCCCGTGCAGCCACCAGCGCGCCGCCCCGCCGAGCGCGGGCCCGGCGCCGGCGCCCGTGTCGTCGACGAACACGCAGACGAGCGGCCGGCCGGATTCGACCGCGCGCGTCAGCGCGGGCTGATCGGTCACGCGCAGATCGTCGCGGAACCAGACGATCGCAGGGGCAGCGGACGGCTTGGCAGACACGGGCAGGCACCTCGATGGCGAAAGCAAAAGGAGACGCGTATTGTCGCGGCTGCGCTGCGCGATGTCGACGCCGGCCGTCATGGCCGGCACGCCACGAGCGACACCGCGCTCGTGCACACGATCCGCGTCAATCCGATGGAAGTCGCGCTACCGGCCGGCAGTACGCCCGGAAGGTTTCTCAGTCGGGGATACGTCGATCGGTTCCATGCACACCGCACACGGCTGACGCAACGCCGACCCCATCGAGTCACGCCGCGGCCGCTCGACGGCCCGACCATGCCCGCCGATGCGCCCGACTGATCCGGTCAACGATGCATCGCGTCAATCGAGCCGGAACGCGGCCTCGAAGCGCTCGGCAAACGCATCGAACGCGTCTTCCGGCAGATGGTTGATGCCGCCTGCGCGCTTGCGCCCGCCGCCGGTCGCGAAGCCGCGGCAGAACTCGTCCGCGCCGATCGGCCGGCCGTCGGGCACGCGCACGCTGACGACCAGCCCGCCGCCCGCGCGCGGCGACAGCACCGCGAGCGCCGCATGCGGCGCATTGCGCATCCGTTCGTTCGCGAGCATGCCGGTCGCGCGCCGCGCCCACGGATGATCGGGCATCCGGACCAGCGTCGCGCCCGGCACCTCGCGCAGCGGCGCGAGCGCGCACGCGCGCGCCATGTCGTCGCGGTAACCGTCGCGCAACGCGGCGAACACGGCCGTGTCGCGCACGAAATCGAGCGGATCGATGCACGGCAGCATGGCGTCCGCGAGCGTCGCCGGATCGAAGTGCAGATCGTCGACGCACTCGCCGTAGGCGTTGTAGTTCAGATAGCGGCCGAGTTCGGCGAGCATGCAGCGCTCGGCTTCGTCGACGCCATGCTCGCGTGCCAGCGCATCGCCGAGCGCCGGCAGTTCGTCGCCATGGGCGGCGACGATCGCCCAGCGCACGTACCGGCCGCCGAGATAGCGGTTCACGATCGCGCTCGTACAGACGTCGGCCGCCACGTCGATATGCGCGTCGAAGCGCGGATGGTCGGGCAGCTCGCCCGCAAAGTGATGGTCGAAGTAACGGACCGTCGCACCCTCGCGCAGCAGCCGCGCGCACGCGTCGCGGTTCTGGTCGTGCGACACGTCGAGCACGGTGACGATGTCGCCCGCGCCCGCGTCGATGCGTTCGAGCAGCTTGATGTCGCGCTTCACGCCGGTCACGAGCGTGCCGTGCACGCGTTCGGCGAGCCGCAGTTGCTGAAGCGCGCACAGGCCGTCCGCGTCGCCATTGAACGCGAAGACGTGCCGCGCGTACCGGTTGTCCTGCATGATTCGTTGCTCCATCGTCAACACATGAAATCGCCGCCGTTCGCGTCGAGTGGCGTGCACGGCGAGTTCGCGTGCCCGGTATTTTGCCGCAACCGCGAGCGCGTTCTTCAATAGAGCGTAGCCGCCCTCCCCTGCAAACGGCTTGCGGGGTGCCTGCATATCGTTCGTCACAATCGCGCTGCCGCCGCTTCATGGGCGGCAAGCCTTCCCGCATCCGCGTCAGCGTGCGAAGCCGGCGGGTATCGAGCGCTGCTCCGTCGAGATTGGTTTTCTCCACCGGCTCCGGAAATGGACCATGCGCGAATGAATGCGCCGCCTCGACCGCGGGTTTCACGCCGAACCCGCCCCTACGATCGGTGGCGGACGCAGCGTCACTCCATGTCATACGTCATCAGATGTGAAGACGCGCGCCTCCTCTCCCGAGATTTATCCAGGAACTCGGGATATTTTCGGGTAAACCCGTGACGTCATCCTCAGCCCACCGGCGTACCATGTCATACGACGACGTACTACATTGAATCGACATCCAGACGCCGACGCGGTCCGCCGCCCCGTCCGCCACCGCCCGACCGGAGACACCCTTGAACCCGCCCTCGTCCGCCCTCCCCGGCCGCGACCCGCTCGCGTCCGCCGTCTCGAAAGTGAAGTGGCACGTGCTGCCGCTCGTGCTGATCATGTTCGTCGCGAACTACATCGACCGCGTGAACGTCGGCTTCGTCGACCGCCATCTCGAAGCATCGATCGGCATCGGCGCGGCCGCGTACGGGCTCGGCGCCGGGCTGTTCTTCGTCGGCTATGCGCTGTTCGAAGTGCCGTCGAACCTGCTGATGCAGCGCTACGGCGCCCGCGTCTGGCTCGCGCGGATCATGGCGACGTGGGGCATCGTCGCGGCCGCGATGGCGTTCGTGTGGAACGACACGTCGTTCTACGCGCTGCGCTTCCTGCTCGGCGCGGCCGAGGCCGGCTTCTTCCCCGGCGTCGTGCTGTACCTTTCGCAATGGCTGCCGCCGCAGGAACGCGGCAAGGCGATGGCGATCTTCCTCGGCGGCTCCGCGTTCGCGTCGGTGCTGTCCGGGCCCGTCACCGGCGCGCTGCTGTCGATCCGCGGCTTCGGCCTTGAAGGCTGGCAATGGATGTTCCTGATCGAAGGGCTGTTCTCGGTCGCGCTGTGCGGCGCGAGCTGGCTGCTGCTGAAATCGCATATCCGCGATGCCACGTGGCTCACCGCCGAAGAACGCACGGCGCTGCAGAACGCGCTCGACGACGAGCGCGCGACGCGCGACGTCCGCTCGAACGTGCCGGTGCGCGCCACCACGCTGCTGCGCGATCCGCAGATCATGCTGTTCTGCTTCCTGTACTTCTCGATCCAGCTGACGATCTACGCGGCCACGTTCTGGCTGCCCACCATCATCCGCAAGATGGGCGGGCTCACCGATTTCCAGGTCGGCCTGTACAACACGATTCCGTGGATGATCGCGATCGGCGCGATGTACGGCTTCGCGGTGCTGTCGTCGAAGTGGAAGCATCCGCAGCGCTGGCTGGCGTGCGCGCTCGTGCTGGCCGCGTGCGGGCTGTTCGCGTCGACCTCCCATGATCCGGTCTGGTCGTTCGCGTCGATCTGCTTCGCCGCGCTCGGCTTCAAGGCCGCGTCGTCGCTGTTCTGGCCGATTCCGCAGGGCTACCTCGACACGCGCGTGGCCGCGGCCGTGATCGCGCTGATCAACTCGGTCGGCAACCTCGGCGGTTTCGTCGCGCCGACGGCCTTCGGCTATCTGAAGCAACATACGGGTTCGATCACGGGCGGGCTGTATGCGCTCGCGATCGCCTCGCTCGTCGCCGCGGTCGCCGCGCTGTTCGCGCGCACGCACCGGCGCAGCGATCCGCCGCGCGGCCAGCCGGCCGACGAAACCTTCTCGCACGCCTCGATGCTCCGCCATGCCGAACACTGACCGCCTGACCGTCGTCGTCTCGAATGCCGTCGACGGCGACCTCGCCACGTTCTCCCTCGCAGGCGACGGCACGCTCGCGCCGCTCGCCCGCTATCCCGCCGCCGACGTCGCGATGCCGATCGCCGTGCAGGCCGACCGCACGCGGCTCTACGTCGCGACCCGCGGCGAGCAGCCGACGATCGTCGCGTTCCGCATCGCCGCCACGGGCGCGCTCGCGCGCATCGGCACGACCGCGATCGACGCGAGCCATGCGTACCTGTCGCTCGACCGCAGCGGCCGCTGGCTGCTCGGCGCGTCGTATGGCGGGAATTCGCTGAGCCTCTACGACGCCGCGCGCGTGCGCGACGGCGACGGTACGCCGCTGCAAGTCGCGGGCGGCATCGCGAACGCGCACGCGGTGATCGTGTCGCCGGACAACCGTTTCGCGTACGTCAGCTCGCTCGGCTCGGACCGCGTGTTCGGCTTCGCGCTCGTCGAGGACGCCGCCGGCCTGCGCGCGGTCGAACACGGCGACACGCGCGTGCCGGCCGGCTTCGGCCCGCGTCACCTGCGGTTCGCGGATGACGGCCGCACGCTCGTCGTCGTCAGCGAATTCCAGGGAGCGCTCGCGACCTTCGCCCGCGACACCGACACCGGCCGGCTCGGCGATGCACACGTAAGCGCGCGCCACCCGGCCGTCGCCGAACTCGCGCAAGGCCATGCGCGCCCGCCCGCCCCGGCCGAACCGTCCGTGTGGGCCGCCGATCTGCACCTGACGCCTGACGAGCGCTTCGCGTACGTCAGCGAGCGCACGTCGAGCCGGTTGCTCGGCTACCGCCGCAATGAAGACGGCACGTTCGAGCCCGCGCACGCTACGCCCACCGAAGCGCAGCCGCGCGGCTTCGCGATCGATCCGTCGGGGCGCTGGCTCGTCGCCTGCGGCGAGCAGTCGGAACACGTGGCCGTGTATGCGATCGCGCCGGACGACGGCACGCTGTCGCTGCATATGCGCGTGCCGGGCGGCCGCGGTGCGAACTGGATCGCGATCGTCTGAAGGAGTGCAGGTTTGAAGAAGCATCCGCACCTGCGCGAGGACCGGCACGCCGGTGCCGACGCGGCGTTCAGCAACGTTCAGCGCCGCGCGCTCGGCGCCACGCCCGTCCAGCGCTTGAACGCCCGCGTGAAATTCGCGCGGTCGGTATAGCCGACGCGCGCAGCGATCTCGTCAACCGGCAACCGCGTGCCTTCGAGCAGCCGCAGCGCGTCGCGCAGCCGGATCTCGTCGAGCAGCGCCGAATAGGTCGCGCCGTATTCGGCAAGCTTGCGCTTGAGCGTGCGCGCCGATACATGCAGTTCGCGCGCGACGTCGTCGACCGACGGATAGCCGCCTTCGCCGCAGATCAGCAGGTTGCGCACGCGCTCCACGACGCTCTCCGCATAGCCGAGCCGCGCGAGTTCCGCCTCGCACTGCTGGACGATCATCTGCGCGGTCTGCGCGTTCGCGGTGCCGATCGGCTCGTCGAGCAGCGCGGCGTCGCAGCGGATGCGGTTCGCGCTCGCGTCGAAATGGCAGCGCGGCAGCCGCGCGCGATAACGCTCGAACCACGGCGGCTCCGGCCATTCGAAATGGAGTTCGGCGCGCGACTGCAGCGTGCGTCCCGGCGTCGGATACAGCAGCGAATTGAACAGGATCGCGGTTTCGACCAGAAAGTTTTCCACCGCGAACTGGCGCAGCCGGCCAAGCGGAAACGCTTCGAGCACGTCGATGTCGACGATGCCGTCGAGCTGCGCGAGCCGCACCGAGAAAAACGGCACGCGCGTCGGCAGGTAGCGGATGCCGAGCGCGATCGCCTCGCCGAGCGTCGCGCAGCTCATCAGCCCGAAGCCGATCAGCCCCGCTTTCGTCAGGCTGCTGCGCAGGCCGATCTCGATCGCGATCGACGGATCGTCGGTCGCATCGAGCAGGTTGAACACGATCGCCGCCTGCTGCAGCGGCGTGATGCGCGCATCGGGCTGCGCGAGCCGGTCGCGCTCGACACCCGAGCCGGCGAGAATGCGGCCGCCGTCGATGCCGCGCTCCTCGGCCAGCATCAGCATGAATAGCGCATACGCGGACGACACCGTCGCCTTGTTCAACTGGCGCGCGGCATCCGGAACGGACAAGGCCATGCGGCGAACTCCGGAACGGTTTCGGCGGATTGTAGCGTCGCTGGCCCGCAATGACACCGCTGCGGCACTCTAGCGAGTCGACATCCGCCCGGGCGGCCGCCCGCCGGCCAACCTGGCCCGAAATGACACCACCCTTGGCACCGACGGCCCTCGCATGCGTTCGGGCACGCGCCTATGCTTGTCACATCGGCATTGCGCCCCACTCTTTTCGCACGGATTCCGGTCGATGAGCCAACCCGCACGAACCGCCTTTCGCCACGACGCCGACCGGGTCGCGTACGTCCGCCGCGAAGTGAACGCCGCGAGCGATGCGATCCGCGCACGCTTTCCGCTGCTCGACCGCCAGAACCTCGTCGGCGCGACCGTGATGGCCGTGTCGGTGAGCGCGATGCTCGCGATCGCGTGGCTGTATGCGCGTGGCGCGATCGCGTGGTACGTCGCGCTGCCGCTCGCCGCGTTCGTCACGTCGCTGATCCACGAGCTCGAGCACGACCTGATCCACCTGATGTACTTCAAGAAGACGCCGTGGGCGTATCACCTGATGATGGCGCTGTGCTGGCTCACGCGGCCCGGCACGATCAACCCGTGGACGCGCCGGCGCATGCACCTGCATCACCACAAGGTGTCGGGCGGCGAATCCGATCTCGAGGAATTCGGCATCACCAACGGCGAGCGCTGGGGCGTGAAGCGCCTGCTGATGATCGCGGACGGCATGCTCGCCGTCGTGCTGCGGCCGGCCGCGATGCGCCGCAAGGTGAAGCAGTACGTGGCCGCGCAGCCGGTGCAGGCCCCGTCCGAACGCCTGCAGTTGCGCATCGAGCAGGTGTCGTCGTACATGCCGATCGGTCACCTGTACTACACGCTGTGGCACGCGTTCATCGTCTATCACGTCGGCCTGTTCGCGCTGCATGCGCTCGATGTCGCGGTGACGGTGCCAGCAGTCGTCGAGCGCGTGATGAGCGTCGTCGATTTCCTGGCGGTGGTGTGGCTTGGGCCGAACTTCTTGCGCAGCTTCTGCATCAACTTCGTCAGCTCGAACATGCACTATTTCGGCGACATCGACTCGCGCAACGTGATCCAGCAGACGCAGGTGCTGAACCCGTGGTGGATGCTGCCGTTCCAGCTGTTCTGCTTCAATTTCGGCAGCACGCACGCGATCCATCACTTCGTGGTGCGCGATCCGTTCTATATCCGCCAACTGACCGTGCGCCGTGCGCATGCGGCGCTGCGCGAAGTCGGCGTGCGCTTCAACGACGTCGGCACCTTCGCCCGCGCGAATCGCTGGGGCGGCTATCGCCCGTCTCGCCGCACGCACGACGCGCAGACCGACGCGTAACGCCGGCGACGCGCCGCGTCAGCGCCTCATCAAGCGTCGATCGGCGGCATCGGCCCCTGCCCGCGAATCCACGACCAGTTCGCGAGTTCGGCCATTTCCTTGTCGCCGCGGCTGTCGCCATACGCGAACAACTGCTTCGGCGGCCGGTTGCCCCACCATCCGCGCAGCCGGACGACCTTCTGCGGCCCCCAGCAGTTCTCGCCGTCGAGCCGCCCGGCGAAGATGCCGCGCTCGAACGCGAGCCGCGTCGCGAGTACCGCGTCGAAGCCGGCCGTCTTCGCCCACTTCTCCAGATACAGCGACGGCGACGCGCTGACCAGCACGACTTCATGCCCGCGCGCGCGATGCTCGCGAATGCGCTCGAGCATCTCCGGACGCACGAGGCTCGGCAGATAACCGTCGACGAACGTGCGCGCGTGCGCATCGAGCGCGTCTTCGCGGATCGGCCCGAACGCGAACGACGCGAACTTCGCCTTCGCGTCGCCGCGCGAGAGCAGCCCCGCCTTCATCGCGACGATCCACGGCAGCGCGCGCAGCCCCGCCCACGCGAAACGCGGCGTGCCGACCGCCTGGCGGACGAAATGGCGAAAGCTGTCGATGGTCGTGATGGTGCCGTCGAAATCGAAGGCGGCGACGATGCGGTCGGTCATGGAGAATCGGCGGGAGAGCGATGAGATGCCCGGGAAGATAGCAGACTCGCGGGGGCCCGCGCGAAACCGTGGAGTCCGTCCCGACGCCCATTCGGCGGTCGTACCCCGTCGCCCATGGACGCCCAGTTATCTCAAATAGTGGGCCAACCCTCTCGTAAACGACAATGATTCTCGTTTACGTTAGACTCCGCCGCTTGATAAAAACACGTCCGCGACAGTACGGACGCGTCACGCCGCCCGGATTCCGACTTGCCTCCCTGGGATGGATCACCGACCACACCCGATTTGCGTCCCATGTCGACACTTTCGTTACCCGTCCGGCGTCTCACGCCGATTGCCTTCGGCATTGCGCTCGCCTGCACCTTCCCTGCCGCCGCACGGGCCCAGCAGGCGACTTCCGCCGCCGTCAACGCCAATGCCGCGCCCGATGCCGCCATGCTGCCGTCGATCAACGTGACCGGCGCGGCCGAGCCGCTGCCCGGCGACCTCGCACCGACCTACGCCGGCGGCCAGGTCGCGCGCGGCGCGGATTTCGGCGTGCTCGGCCGGCAAAAGGCGAGCGACGTGCCGTTCAGCATGACCACCTATACGTCGAAACTGATCGAGGACCAGCAGGCGCGCACGCTCGCCGACGTACTCGACAACGACCCGGCCGTGCGCAGCGCCTCCGGCTACGGCAACTTCTCGCAGGTATTCGTCATCCGCGGTTTCGAGCTTGCCGGCGACGACGTGTCGCTCAACGGCCTGTACGGCGTCACGCCGCGGCAACTCGTCCAGACCGATGCGGTCGAGCGCGTCGACGTGTTCAAGGGCGCGAATGCCTTCCTGAACGGGGCGTCGCCGAACGGCTCGGCGGTCGGCGGCGGCGTGAACCTGCAACTGAAGCGCGCGGACGACAAGCCGCTCACGCGCGTCACCGTCGACGGCGCCACGTCCGGTTCGCTCGGCACGCATGTCGACATCGGCCGCCGCTTCGGCAGCGAAGGCCAGTTCGGCGTGCGCGTGAACCAGTCGATCAGCGGCGGCGACACGGCCGTCGACGACGAGCGCCGCCACAGCAACGTGACGGCGGTTTCGCTCGACTGGCGCGGCGACAAGCTGCGACTGTCCGGCGACTTCCTGTATCAGCGGCAGCGGATCGACAACGGCCGCCCGGTCGTGCTCGTCAGCGGCGATCAGTTGCCCGCCGTGCCGTCGGCGACACACAACTATGCGCAGCCGTGGAGCTTCAGCGAACTGGAGGACACGGTCGGCATCGTGCGCGCCGAGTACGACTTCCTGCCGGCATGGACGGCCTACGTATCGGCCGGCGCACGCCATACGAACGAGCATGGCGACTATTACACGCCGACCTACTCGTCGTCCGGCACGACCGGCTCGCGCCTGAGCGTGCCGCACAAGGAAGATGCGCAGTCGGCCGAGGCCGGCGTACGCGGCCGCTTCACGACCGGCCCCGTGTCGCACTTCGTGACGGCCGGCGCGTCGTTCATCCGCATCGACAGCCAGTCCGCGTACACGATGTCGAACGCGTTCCCGACGACGCTCTACGATCCCGCGCCGATCCCGTCTCCGCCAACGGCCTACACGGGCGGCGACATGAACGATCCGGGCACGGTCACGAAGACCTGGCTGCGCAGCCTCGCGGTGTCCGATACGCTCGGCTTCCTCGACGACCGCGTGCTGTTCACGATCGGCGCGCGCCGCCAGTCGATTTCGGTCGACAACTTCAGCTACACGGGCGCGGTCACGGGCGTCTACAGCGACGCGATCACGACGCCCGTGTTCGGTCTCGTCGTGAAGCCGTGGCGCAACGTGTCGATCTTCGCGAACCGCAGCGAAGCGCTCGCCCAGGGCGAGATCGCGCCGAACACCGCGCGCAACGCAGGCCAGGCGCTGTCGCCGTACCGGTCGAAACAATATGAAGCCGGCATCCGCTACGACACCGACAAGTACGGTGCGTCGCTTGCGCTGTTCCAGATCGAGAAGCCGATGGCGTACACCGATCCGGCGACGAACCTGTTCGGCGCCGACGGCATGCAGCGGCACCGCGGCATCGAGACGGCCGTGTACGGCGAGCCGTGGAAAGGCGTGCGGCTGATCGCCGGCGCGACGTACCTCAACGCGACGCTGCGGAACACGGCGAGCGGCGCGAACGACGGCCACCGGCCGATCGGCGTGCCGTCGTTCCTGCTCAACGCGGGTGCCGAATACGACGTGCCGATGCTGCGCGGGCTCACGCTGACCGCGCGCTGGCTCCACACGGGGCCGCAGTACCTGGACGTCGCGAACACGATGTCGATCCGGGCATGGGACCGCTTCGACCTCGGCGCGCGCTACGCGACAAACGTGTTCGGCAAGAAGACGACGTTGCGCGCGACCGTGCGCAACGTCGCGAACAAGTCGTACTGGTCATCGACGATCGGCGGATACCTGACGCAGGGCGACCCGCGCTCGGTGTGGCTGTCGATGACGACGAATTTCTGACCGACGCGCAAGGTAGTGGCGGGCCGCCGCCAGAGTTTGCTATACTCTCGGTCTTCCGGAGAGATGGATGAGTGGTTTAAGTCGCACGCCTGGAAAGCGTGTATAGGTTAATCGCCTATCGGGGGTTCGAATCCCCCTCTCTCCGCCAGGATTCACCCAAAAGCCCCGCAGAATCTATATTCTGTGGGGCTTTTTGTTTTCCGGCTCGCAAACCGATATCAAAGTGCCGCTTGGGGGCAGAATAGGGGAAGATACGGGAATGCCTTGCCGTTCTTCGGTGAAGTCGAGCATCGTCGGTCGAGACGGCGATGAACCAGCGAAAGCAAACGTACGAATCGGTCCATGCGCGCTGGAGGAAGATTTCGCCCCGCATATCCTGTGAAGCGCCACCGTCACAGTAGGCAGGAATCATGGTCGGCAGCGTGTCGAATTCCTGTAAAAAATTCTGCCTAACACGGAAGCATCGGGGCCCACGTGAACGTCGCCTCGAATCGAATGAGCCACCACGTTAAGGTCGGTATGTACCTCCTGTCGCTGTGGTTGCTCTTCGTGCCCGTTATTTAATAGCGGGTGTCGACGCAACGATCTGTCTTGATTGCGCGCTCCTCCCTCGTCCGAGCTCTAGCGACGTTGGCACTGAAAAGAAGATGACTTATCCTCCGATAGTCTGCCTTCTAGAATCTCGATCTCAATACGAAAAGGTGAAAGCACGTGTCACTACGGAAAGGTGTGCATGTCGCGCTATGGCTTGCGAGCGCTTGCAGTTTCATGGGCTTTTCAGGTGCCTTCGTTGCGGTCGCATCCGCTGTCGAGCCGGGCGAGTATTTCTATGTCGAAGGCGGTCACTCACATGGCGCGCTCGTCGTGAAGGGCGGCCGATTCACGCTGGATACGATTGGAGGCAACTGCCACACCTGTTCGCTCACGGGCACGCTCAAAGGCAATACGGGCGTGGCCACTGATGGCGGCGAAACATGTCGCATTTCCATCACTGGCGGCCACGGCGCGGTGAAGGTCGATTCCGGCAATACCGATGCGTGCCGTTCGTATTGCGGTGTACGCGCGATGTTTGACGGCGCCTATCGACAGCCCACCGCAGCGTGTACGGACCGCTCACGTGCGGCACGACTCACGCAGGCCCGCGCTCTTTATGTGAAGAAGAACTACGCGGCGGCCGAGATGGTATTTACATCATTGATCGACGAATGCACGCGCGACATGGACTGGATCGAGATCGATCGCGTGCGCAGCGATCTCGCGCTGACGCAATACCATCTCGGCAAAAGTGCAAGATGCCTTGCTACGCTCTCGCAGACGACGGCGATGCGCAATCATGACGACAGCGACAAGGAGAGTGACGCCTCGTTCGGCCTGCCACCTTGCGACGCGACCAACTACCAGTCGACGGGGAAAGCGATCCTGCACAATGCCGCGCTATGCAAAGCGCCTGTTGCGGCACGCGGGGTCACGAATTGAACGTGAGCCGAGCGGCGGGCTTGATGAGTCGGCAAAGTTGGGCGTGCGTTACACGGCGACATCCGGCCGAACGCACTGGCGGCAGGTGCGGTCCATCGGGCCTATCCGCGTTTCGTCGCCCCTCCCCCTCACGGATGCCGAATATAATCCACCAACGCCCGCGTATACTCATCCGGCCGCTTATCACACAGACTCACCACGATCGCCACCGCGAACCCGGCCGGCACGCCGAACACGCCTGAGCTGATCGGCTCGATCCCGAACCACGTGCGCCCGGCGAACCCGGTCAACTGCGTGAAGAACGGATAAGTCGACACGATGTAATACACACACACCGCCAGCCCCGTCACCATCCCGGCAATCGCGCCACGCGTCGTCGTGCGCTTCCAGAACACCCCCAGCACCAGCACCGGAAAAAAGCTCGACGCCGCCAGCGAAAACGCGGCGCCGACGAGGAACAGGATCTTCCCGGTATTGAGCGACGCGACATACGACGCGAACAGCGCCACCCCCAGCAGCAGCACCTTCGAGATCGTCACGCGCCGCTGGCTCGACGCATCGGGCGCGACCATGCAGTAATAGACGTCGTGCGACAGCGCATTCGCGATCGTCAGCAGCAGTCCGTCCGCGGTCGACAGCGCCGCGGCCAGCGCACCGGCCGCGATCAGCCCCGACACCACGTACGGCAGCCCCGCGATCTCCGGCGCGGCCAGCACGACCATGTCCGGCTGCATCTGGATTTCCGACCAGTGCACGATGCCGTCGCGAATCACCTCGACGACACTGATCAGGTCCGGTTCGAAGTGATGCCATTGCGTGACCCACGCCGGCAATTCGGCGAACGGCCGCCCGACGAGATTCGCGAGGATCTCGTACTTGATCAGCACCGCGAGCACCGGCACGCTCAGATAGAACAGCGCGATGAAGAACAGCGTCCAGCCGACCGAGCGCCGTGCCGACGCGACCGACGTGGTCGTGTTGTAGCGCGTCAGGATGTGCGGCAGGCTCGCGGTGCCGAGCGACAGGCACAGCAGCAGCGCGAGGAAATTCCGCTCGCGCGGCTTGCGTTCGTCTTCGCTCGCGGCCGGAAACGGCTCGTGCATCGGCACGGGCGGCTCGGCCCGCGCAAGCAGGTCGTCGCGCGCCTGCGTCCACGCCACGCGCGCCGCTGCCGGATCGCGCGGGAAATCGGCCAGTTCGCGCTCGCGCTGGCTGATCTCGCGCAGCGGCCCGTTGTGACGCCGCAGGTCGGCAAGCTGGTCGACGAGATGCCGGCGCGCATCCGCATAGGACGCCGGCAACCGGTCGAGCCGCGTCTGGATAGCCGCGGCCTGCCGGCGATACGCATCGCGCACCTGCTGCTCGTCGTGCGCGTCGCGCACCTGCGCCTCGCGCGCCGCGACGCGCTCCATCAGCTTGCCGTAATTGAACTGCGGCACGGGGCCTAGGCCGTTCTTCATCGCGATCAGCGACACCGGAATCAGGATCGCGCTGATCAGGATGATGTACTGCGCGACCTGCGTCCACGTAACCGCGCGCATCCCGCCGAGAAACGAGCACACGAGAATGCCCGCGAGCCCGCAGAAGATGCCGATCGCGAAATCGACGCCGATGAAGCGCGTCGCGATCAGGCCGATCCCCTGGATCTGCGCGACCAGGTACACGAACGAACACAGGATCGCCGCACCGGCCGCAAGCGCACGCACGGCCGTGCTCGAGAAGCGCGTGCCGAGAAAGTCGGGAATCGTGTAACGCGCGAGCTTGCGCACATACGGCGCAAGCAGGAACGCGACGAGGCAGAACCCGCCCGTCCAGCCCATCACGTACGCGAGCGCGTCGTAACCGGTCGCGTAGAGCGAGCCGGCCAGGCCGATGAACGACGCGGCCGACAGCCAGTCGGCCGCCGTCGCCATCCCGTTGAACGCGGACGGCACGCGCCGCCCGGCCACGTAGTACTCGACGAGATCGGACGTGCGCGACAACAAGCCGATCACCGCGTACACGGCGATCGGCACGAACAGGAACACGTAGCCGATCCAGACGCCCGAGCCCGTCGCGCGCTCGATCCGCCACATCAGCAGCACGAAGCCGAGAAAGCCGAGCGTGTAGAGCGCGTATGCGCGTATCAGTCGATGCGTCAGCATGAATCAGCGCCCGCCGTTCGCATGGCCGGCGCGCGCCGCATGCTCGTCGTATGCGCGGCGCAGCGTGCGGTCCGCCCGTTGCATCAACCCGATGTAGACGACGATCAGCACGAGGTACACGAGTATCGCGCCCTGCGCGCCGACATAGAACGGCAGGCTGAAGCCGGCGAAGCGAACGCCGGCGAGCGCCGGCCCGAAGAACGGCACGATGAACGACACCGCGAAGCCGATCACCATCAGCACCGCGATCAGCGCGACGTTGAAGCGCCAGTAGCGTGCGTGCGCACGCGCGAGCGGTTCGGGAACGGGAGGTGGCGCGGCAGGCGCCGAACGGGTCGGAACGGTCATGCCGTTATGTAGCAAAAAGCCCCTGCGCGGGCAATCGGGATTGCCGCGCAGGGGCTCGCGCGCGAGATGCGCAACCGGCAGGCGCTCAGCGCACTTCGGTGAGCTGCTCGAGGATGGCCGGATTCTCGAGCGTGGACGTATCCTGCGTGATCGCCTCGCCCTTCGCGAGCGAGCGCAGCAGGCGCCGCATGATCTTGCCCGAGCGGGTCTTCGGCAGGTTGTCGCCGAAGCGGATGTCCTTCGGCTTCGCGATCGGTCCGATCTGCTTGCCCACCCAGTCGCGCAGCGTCTTCGCGAGCGCCGCCGCTTCGTCGCCTTCCGGACGCGAGCGCTTCAGCACCACGAAAGCGACCACCGCTTCACCGGTCGTGTCGTCCGGACGGCCGACCACCGCCGCCTCGGCCACCAGCTCATGCGACACCAGCGCCGACTCGATCTCCATCGTGCCCAGCCGGTGGCCCGACACGTTCAGCACGTCGTCGATCCGGCCCATGATCGTGAAGTAGCCGGTCTCCTTGTCGCGCACGGTGCCGTCGCCGGCCAGATACAGCGTGCCGCCGAGTTCTTCCGGGTAATAGCTCTTCTTGAAACGCTCCGGGTCACCCCAGATCGTGCGGATCATCGCGGGCCACGGGCGCTTGACGACCAGAATGCCGCCTTGCCCGTTCGGCACGTCCTGCCCCGTTTCGTCGACCACCGCGGCCGTGATGCCCGGCAGCGGCAGCGTGCACGAGCCCGGGACGGTCGGCGTCGCGCCCGGCAGCGGCGTGATCATGTGGCCGCCGGTTTCGGTCTGCCACCACGTGTCGACGATCGGGCAGCGCTCGTGGCCGACGTGCTTGTGGTACCACATCCACGCTTCCGGGTTGATCGGCTCGCCGACCGTGCCGATGATGCGCAGGCTCGACAGGTCATAGCTCTTCGGATGGACCTTGTCGTCGGCTTCGGCGGCCTTGATCAGCGAACGGATCGCGGTCGGTGCGGTGTAGAACACGGTGACCTTGTGATCGCCGATCATCTTCCAGAAACGGCCGGCGTCCGGATACGTCGGCACGCCTTCGAACACGACCTGCGTGCCGCCGCACGCGAGGGGGCCGTAGGTGATGTACGTGTGGCCCGTGACCCAGCCGATGTCGGCCGTGCACCAGAACACGTCGTCGGGTTTCCAGTCGAAGGTCCACTTCATCGTCTGCGCGGCCCACAGCAGGTAGCCGCCGGTGCTGTGCTGCACGCCCTTCGGCTTGCCGGTCGAGCCCGACGTATACAGGATGAACAGCGGATGCTCGGCGCCGACCCAGGTCGGCTCGCAGGTGTCGGACTCGCCGTCCGTGAGCTCGTGCATCCACAGGTCG
>NZ_CADFDM010000004.1:0-832496 GCF_902832985.1 Burkholderia sp. BCC0097 | reverse complement strand
CCGCATGCCGCGCTGAAATACAAAACGCCCGATGCGGTGCATCGGGCGTTCTAGCGTCTGAATACTGTCAACCTATTCCAGGACTTGACAGCAGAACAAAATGCCGCAGTCGCGGCGTTATGCGGCCTGCCGCTTGTCGCGTTCGATCAACGCATACGCGCTGTGATTGTGGATCGACTCGAAGTTCTCGGCTTCGAGCACGTAAGCAACCACCCGCTCGTCCGCATCGAGACGTTGCGCGACGTCGCGCACCAGATCCTCGACGAACTTCGGGTTCTCGTATGCACGCTCGGTGACGAACTTCTCGTCCGGACGCTTCAGCAGCCCCCACAGTTCGCACGACGCTTCCTCTTCCGCGATGCGGATCAGCGCCTCGACCGGCAGATCGGCGGCCAGCTCGGCATCGATCGTCACGTGCGAGCGCTGGTTGTGCGCGCCGTACTGCGAGATCTTCTTCGAACACGGGCACAGGCTCGTGACCGGCACGAGCACCTTCAGGAACAGGCGCGTGTCGCCGTTGCGGCTTTCGCCCGCGAGCGTCACTTCATAGTCGAGCAGGCTCTGCACGCCGGACACCGGCGCCGTCTTGTTCACGAAATACGGGAACGTGACTTCGATGCGGCCGGCCTCGGCTTCGAGCTTTTCGAGCATCGACGCGAGCATCGCGCGGAAGCGCTCGACCGTCAGCGGCGCGCGATTTTCTTCGAGCAGCGCGACGAAGCGCGACATGTGCGTGCCCTTCTGATCGGCCGGCAGACGGACGTCGAGATTCCAGACACCGACGGTCGGTTGCACGTCGCCGCTCTCGGTGCATACCGTCAACGGATGCCGGACCGCCTTCACGCCCACACGCTGAATCGGAATCTGGCGGGTATCCACCGTGCTCTGCACGTCGGGCATCACGAAGGCGGGATTCATCTGGTTCATCTTGTTCAATCCTTGTAAGCCGCGCGTTCGACGACGCGCACGCCGCGTCATGCGGCAGCCGGAAAAGCAACATGGGCCCGCAGGCCCATGTTTTCCGCATCAATGAAGACCGGTTGCGCCAGTCGCACCGACGCCGCCCGCAGGCGGCGCCAGCTTATGCGACGCGCTTCGCGTGGCCGGCGACATCGGCCGCCGGGCTCAGGAAGCGTTCGCGAATCGACTTCGCGATGCCCGCGCCGTCGAGGCCGCATTGCGCCAGCAGCTTCGCGTGGTCGCCGTGGTCGACGAACTGGTCAGGGAGGCCCAATTGTAGTACGGGTCGGATAACCCCACTCTCCATCAGGGCTTCGACGCAGGCCGAGCCCGCGCCCCCCATCACGCAGCCTTCCTCGACCGTGACGAGGTAGTCGTGCGTTTCGGCCAGCTCGCGCACGAGCGCCGCATCGACCGGCTTCACGAAGCGCATGTTCGCGACCGTTGCATCGAGTTCCTCGGCAGCGGCGAGCGACGGTGCGACCATCGTGCCGAACGCGAGGATCGCGACGCGCTTGCCTTCCGGCTGCGACGTGCGGCGACGCACTTCACCCTTGCCGAGCGGGATCTCGGTGAACTCCTTCACCGTCGCCACGCCCGTGCCCGCGCCGCGCGGATAACGCACCGCGGTCGGGTTCGGCTGCTGCAGCGCCGTGTGCAGCATCTGGCGGCATTCGTTCTCGTCGGATGCGGCCATGATCGTCATGTTCGGGATGCAGCGCATGAACGCGAGATCGTATGCGCCCGCATGCGTCGCGCCGTCCGCGCCGACGAGGCCCGCGCGATCGATCGCGAACACGACCGGCAGATTCTGCAGCGCGACGTCGTGGATCAACTGGTCGTACGCACGTTGCAGGAACGTCGAGTAGATCGCGACGACGGGCTTCAGCCCTTCGGTCGCGAGACCGCCCGCGAACGTCACCGCATGCTGCTCGGCGATACCGACGTCGTAGTAGCGATCCTTGAAGCGCTTCTCGAACTCGACCATGCCCGAGCCTTCGCGCATCGCGGGCGTGATGCCCACCACGCGCGTATCGCGCTCGGCTTCGTCGCACAGCCACTCGCCGAACACCTGCGTGTAGGTCTTCTTCGCAGGTGTGGTCGACGGCTTGATGCCTTCGGCCGGGTTGAACTTGCCGGGGCCGTGATAGAGCACCGGATCGGCTTCGGCGAGCTTGTAGCCCTGGCCTTTCTTCGTCACCACGTGCAGGAACTGCGGGCCGCGCAACTCGCGGATGTTCTGCAGCGTCGGGATCAACGAATCGAGATCGTGACCGTCGATCGGGCCGATGTAGTTGAAGCCGAATTCCTCGAACAGCGTGGCCGGCACGACCATGCCCTTCGCGTGCTCCTCGAGCTTGCGCGCGAGTTCGAGCACCGGCGGCGCCACGCTCAGCACGCGCTCGACGCCCGCGCGCGCAGCCGCATAGAAGCGGCCCGACATCAAGCGGGCGAGATGGCGATTCAGCGCGCCGACCGGCGGCGAGATCGACATGTCGTTGTCGTTGAGGATCACGAGCAGCTTCGCATCTTCCGACACGCCCGCGTTGTTCATCGCCTCGAACGCCATGCCGGCCGTCATCGCGCCGTCGCCGATCACCGCGATCGAGAAGCGGTCGTCGCCGTTCAGCTGGCTGCCGATCGCCATGCCGAGCGCGGCCGAGATCGACGTGCTCGAGTGCGCGGTGCCGAACGTGTCGTATTCCGACTCGCTGCGGCGCGGAAAGCCCGAGATGCCGTCGTACTGACGCAGCGAATGCATCTGGTCGCGGCGGCCCGTCAGGATCTTGTGCGGGTAGGTCTGGTGTCCCACGTCCCAGACGATGCGATCGTTCGGCGTGTTGAACACGTAGTGCAACGCGATCGTCAGCTCGACCGTCCCGAGGTTGGACGACAAATGGCCGCCCGTCTTCGACACGCTGTCGAGCACGAACGCGCGCAGTTCATCCGCGAGCGGTTGCAGTTGGCGACGATCGAGGCGGCGTAAATCCGCCGGGTCGTCGATGGTTTTCAGCAAGTCGTACATCGTCGTTCCATTGTAGGAAATCAAACGCGCCCGCATTCTTTTGCACGCACCGTAGCGTGTGCGCGGCGGCGGGCTTTCGCGTCAGCTGACCCGGTTCACTACCAGGTCGGCAAGTTCGGCCAGACGCTGTGCGCGTGCGCCGAACGGTTTCAGCGCGTCGTGCGCTTCCGCGCGCAGCTGCGCTGCCAGCTCGCGCGACGCCTCGAGACCGAGGATCGATACGTAGGTCGGCTTGTCGTTCGCCGCGTCCTTGCCGGCCGTCTTGCCGAGCGTCGCCGAATCGGTCGTGACGTCGAGAATGTCGTCCACGACCTGGAAGGCCAGACCCACGGCCCCGGCGTAAACATCCAGCGCGGCCATCGTTTCCGCCGACGGCGTCTCACCGGCCAGCGCGCCCATCCGCACGGCCGCGCGCAGCAATGCGCCCGTCTTCATCCGGTGCATCGTCTCGAGCTGTTCGCGCGTCAGCTTCAGGCCGACGCTCGCGAGATCGATCGCCTGCCCGCCGGCCATGCCGATCGAGCCGCTCGCCAGCGCGAGCTCGCGCACGAGCGCCGCCTGCTGCACCGGCGACAGCGCATCGGCGTCGGTCAACGCCACGAACGCCTGCGACTGCAGCGCGTCGCCGACCAGCAGCGCCGTCGGTTCGTCGTACTGCACGTGCACGGTCGGCTTGCCGCGGCGCAGCGCGTCGTCGTCCATGCACGGCATGTCGTCGTGCACGAGCGAGTAGACGTGGATCATCTCCAGCGCCGCCGCCGCGGCATTGCGTGCCGCCTCCGTCGCACCGGTCAGCTCGCCTGCCGCATGGCACAGCAGCGGGCGAACGCGCTTGCCGCCACCGAGGACCGCGTAGCGCATCGCCTCGTGAAGTTTCGCGGGCATCGCGGTTTCAGCCGGCAGATAGTGGCCAAGTGCGTCCTCGACACGGTCAAGCACGGACCGCATCCATTGTTCGAATGTCATAGATCGTCGTCTTCGCCGTCCGTGGCGGCCGTTCCGGACGAAAGCGGCTTCAGCGTCGCGCCGTCGAGCACGCGAACCTGCTGCTCCACTTTCTCGAGCTGCTGTTGGCAAAACGCAACGAGGGTCGCACCGCGGCGATACGCCGCCAGTGAATCCTCGAGGCTCAACGCGCCGCCTTCCATCCGGGCAACCAGCGTCTCGAGTTCCGCGAGCGCCATCTCGTAATTGTCCGGCAACGGTTCGGTGCCATTGCCGGGCGGCGTGGCGCCTGGGGATGCGGTTTTCGCCATGGACGAGGTGTCAAATTTCAAAACAAGTCGGACATTCTACGGCAAAAGAGAATTTTCCGACCTGCCGTCGTGGGCGCCCGCGCACAATTCCGGCCCCATCTACAACGCACAGTGTGCGCCTTTCGACGGCCGCCCGACAAAAAATTGACACAAATCAGGCACTTAATCCTAGCCTTGCGGGGCGAACCGGGTATAATTCCCCGTTTCCCTAAATCGATTTTTCGATGGTTGGGTTGTTCACTGCTTTCACGCTAACACCGGGAGTGGGAATGTCCAATCTGAGCGATGCGCTTCAGTTGAAGTCGGCCCACAGCCAGCTTCCAGTCACTGCATATTTCGATGAGGCGCTACTCGAGCGCGAGATCGAAACCCTCTTCAAGAAAGGACCTCGTTACGTCGGGCACGAGTTGATGGTGCCCGAGGCGGGGGATTATTTCGCGCTGCCGTCCGAGCAGGAAGGCCGCGTGCTGGTCCGCAACCAGACGAACCAGATCGAACTGCTGTCGAACGTGTGCCGCCACCGGCAAGCGATCATGCTCAACGGGCGCGGCCGCACGCAGAACATCGTGTGTCCGCTGCACCGCTGGACGTACGACCTCGAAGGCGAGTTGCTCGGCGCACCGCACTTCCCCGACAAACCGTGCCTGAACCTCGGCAAGAGCCCGCTGCAGAACTGGCAGGGGCTGCTGTTCGAGGCCGAGGGCCGCAACGTCGCGCGCGACCTCGCCAACCTCGGCACGAAGCATCACTTCGACTTCTCCGAGTACCTGTTCGATCACGTGGAAGTGCACGAGTGCGATTACAACTGGAAGACGTTCATCGAGGTCTACCTCGAGGATTATCACGTCGTTCCGTTCCACCCGGGCCTCGGCAGCTTCGTGTCGTGCGACGATCTCAAATGGGAGTTCGGCGACTGGTACAGCGTGCAGACGGTCGGCGTGCACAACGCCCTCGCGAAGCCGGGCAGCGCGACTTACCAGAAATGGCACGAGCAGGTGCTGAAGTTCCGCAACGGCGTGCCGCCGGAGTTCGGCGCGATCTGGATGGTCTACTACCCGGGCCTGATGATCGAGTGGTATCCGCACGTGCTGGTCGTGTCGTGGCTGATCCCGCGCGGGCCGCAGAAGACGACCAACATCGTCGAGTTCTATTACCCCGAGGAAATCGCGCTGTTCGAGCGCGAATTCGTCGAGGCCGAGCGCGCCGCCTATATGGAAACGGCCGTCGAGGACGACGAGATCGCGATGCGGATGGACGCAGGCCGCCGTGCGCTGATGGCGCGCGGCGAGTCGCAGGTCGGCCCGTATCAGAGCCCGATGGAAGACGGGATGCAGCACTTCCACGAGTTCCTCCGCCGCCACCTCGGCGACCTCTGACGGCGGATGCGGCGCTTTGACGCCGCCCGGCCTCCGGCAAACGAAAAGACGGGCTTCGGCCCGTCTTTTTTTGTTTAGACTTGGAGTGTCAGGCCATTTGCACTCGAGGGAGCCGTCATGCCACACACTCATTACACCACGCTCATTTCCGCCGCCAATCTCGCCGAGCGCCTGGCCGCGGCGCCCGGCAGCGTGGCACTGTTCGACTGCCGCTTCGATCTCGTCGATCCCGCAGCCGGCGAAACCGCCTACGCGGCCGGCCACCTCCCCGGCGCGCAATATCTTCATCTCGACCGCGACCTGTCGGGCCGCAAGACGGGCACCAACGGCCGCCATCCGCTGCCGACCCGCGACGCGCTCGCGACGCTGCTCGCCAGCCGCGGCCTCAAGCAGGGCCAGCAGGTCGTCGCGTACGACGCGCAGGGCGGCGCCTATGCGGCACGCCTGTGGTGGCTGTTGCGCTGGCTCGGTCACGATTCGGTTGCGGTGCTCGACGGCGGCCTGCAGGCCTGGGAAGCAGCCGGCCAGCCGCTGACGACCGACGTGCCGCAACCGGTCGCCGGCGACTTCCGCTCGGCCACGCCGCTCGAATCGACGGTCGATGCAGCGGCCGTGCTCGCGAACGTGTCGTCGCCTGCGCGCGTCGTGATCGATGCACGCGCACCGGACCGCTATCGCGGCGAGAATGAAACGATCGATCGGGTGGGCGGCCATATTCCCGGTGCGCGCAATCGCTTCTTCAAGGACAACCTGACTGCCGACGGCCGCTTCAAGACCGGCCATGAATTGCGCGAGGCATTCGCCACCGTGCTGGCCGGCACCGAGCCGAATCGCGTGATCCTGCAATGCGGCTCCGGCGTCACCGCCTGCCACAACGCGCTGGCACTGGAAGTCGCGGGCCTGCACGGCGCGTCGCTGTACCCCGGCTCGTGGAGCGAATGGAGCGCCGATCCGTCGCGGCCGATCGCGACCGGCCCGAATCCTTGAGCACCCGCGCGGCGCGACGACGATGAAACGGCGGCCGATGCCGCGGCGGTAGTTGCCGCCGCTCGTCGTTTACATCACGCCGTACTTGTGAAACCACTCGATCGCGCGCTTCCAGCCGTCCTCGGCATCGCCTTTCACGTAACTCGGCCGATAGTCGGCGAAGAACGCGTGGCCGGCATCCGGATACACGACGATTTCCGATTCGCGCGCGAGCTTCGAATCGCTCGTCTGGATCGCCTTGCGCATGTCCGCGAGCGACGCCTGCGTGATGTTCTGATCCTTCTCGCCGTACAGCCCGAGCACGGGCACCTTCAACGACGATGCATGATCGACCGGGTTGAACGGCGTCATCTCGTCGGTCTTGCCTTCGACGAACCCGTACCACGCCACGGCGGCCCGCACGTGCGGATTGTGCTCCGCATACAGCCACGCCTGGCGACCGCCCCAGCAGAACCCGGTCACGCCGAGGCGCGTCAGGTCGCCGCCGTTCTTGCCGGCCCATGCGACGGTCGCATCGAGATCCTCGGTAACCTGGCGGTCCGGTACCTTGCTGATGATGTGGTCGTACAGTTCCTTCATCGTCGGATACTTCGCCGCGTTGCCCTGCCGGGCGAACAGGTCGGGCGCGATCGCGAGATAGCCGAGCTTCGCGAAGCGCCGGCAGACATCCGCGATATGCGCGTGCACGCCGAAGATCTCGTGAATCACGATGACGACCGGCAGGTTCGTCTTGTCGACCGGCTGGGCGCGATAAGCCGGCACGCTCGCATCGCCGGAGCGGATCTCGATGGTGTCGACGTCCAGCCCGGTGCTGTCGGTCGTGACCGTCTGCGCCGACACGGGCAGCACGGCCGCCGCGAAGGTGCCGCCCAGCGCGGCCTGCATGAACTTGCGGCGCGAGAACGGGACATGGGGGACCAGGCTGTCGACTTCGGGTTTCAACATGAATGCACTCCTCGATTGGGCGCCGCCGTCACGCTCGCGGATACGGCATGACGGGGCATCGCACCGGCACGCGGTGCGGATGTCGCGGCGGTTGGCACCCCGCCGCAAACGAAAACCCGGACAAGATGCCCAATAATCCGTTGTCGCGTCAACTGTCAGATGTGTAAGACTCGATTACGACGCGTGGCGGCGATCGAACCGATCATCGCGCGACAGCGCGCCGGCCGCCTGCCGAATCGCCGCGCGGTGGCGCGTATCGAGCATCGTCGCGCGACCGAATCGTTGCGAACCGAAAAGAAAACGGGCGGCGACACGCACGACATGCGCATTCCCCGCCCGCTCCACACGCGAGTATGCAAGCGCGCGATCAGTGCAGCTTGACACGCGGCAGCGTCGTGCGCCGCAGCCAGTGCGCGACCGTGTCGAGCATCATCCGCGGATAACCGTGCAGCGCCGCGATGTGCAGCCGGTACAGCGACATGTACATGAAGCGCGCGAACAGCCCTTCGATCAGCATGTTGCCGCCGATCAGCCCGCCCATCAGGTTGCCGACTGCGCTGAAGTGGCCGAGCGACACGAGCGAACCGAAATCGCGATACGTGAACTCGGGCAGCGGGCGCCCTTCGAGCCGACAGCTGATCGCCTTCAGCAGGAAACTCGCCTGCTGGTGCGCCGCCTGTGCGCGCGGCGGCACGTTGCGTTCGTTGCCCGGCCAGGCGCAGGCCGCGCAATCGCCGAGTGCGAACACGTTGTCGTCGGTGAAGGTCTGCAGCGTGCGGCGCACGTCGAGCTGACCGAGCTTGTTGACCTGGAGGCCGTCGAGATGCGAGAGCACGGACGGCGCCTTGATGCCGGCCGCCCAGACCGTCAGGTCGGCGCGCACTGCCTTGCCGCTCGCGGTATGCACGAACCCGGGCGCCACCTCGGTCACGCGCTCGCTGAGCATCAGCCGCACGCCGAGCTTCTCGAGCAGTTCGGCCGTCGCCGCCGACACGCGCTCCTGCAGTGCCGGCAGGATCCGCGGCCCTGATTCGATCAGCACGATGCCGACGTCATGGCGCGGATCGAGCTTGTGCAGCCCGTACACGGACAGCACCTGCGCGGTATTGCGCAGTTCCGCGGACAACTCGACGCCCGTCGCGCCGCCGCCGACGATCACGACCTGGATGCGCGGCTCGGCCGACTCGCCTGGCACGCTCGGCGCCGGCGCCTGATGCTCGGCGCGCATGCATGCCGCGATCAAGCGCTTGCGGAAGCGTTCGGCCTCTCCGACCGTATCGAGCGCGATCGCGTTTTCCGGCGCACCCTGCACGCCGAAGAAGTGCGTCGTGCTGCCGATCGCGATCACGAGCGTGTCGTATTCCAGCTCGCGCGCCGGCAACAGCTCCGCGCCGTCGCTGTCGTTGAGGGGCGACAGCGTGACGCGCTTCGCCGCGCGGTCGAGCCCGGTCAGCTCGCCCTGCTGGAACTCGAAGCCGTGCCAGCGCGCCTGCGCCGCATATTCGAGTTCCTGCGTGAACGGGTCCATGCTACCGGCCGCGACCTCGTGCAGCAACGGTTTCCAGATGTGCGTCGGATTGCGGTCGACGAGCGTGACGAGCGCACGCGCGGGACGATTGCCGCGCGCGCCGTAACGGTCGCCGAGCCGCGTCGCCAGTTCCAGGCCGCCGGCACCTCCGCCTACGATGATGATCCGATGCATCTGATTCCCCCTTTGCGATTCGAAACTGCTGCCGCCGGATGAAGCAAACGCGATGCACCCGCGCCGCCCGGTGGATTAACCGGTTCGGACATCATCGATGTGCAGTTCGAAGCACTTCGATGCGTCCGATCCGGAACGCGGGGCGCGCCGCCCCGCGTCAATGACATGACTGACATGCATTGTCCGGGAGCTTGCGCGTTGACCACAAGCAAACCATCTCGATATTCAGCATCCCTGCAACAATATGCCGCGGGCAGGGGGAGCCGCCGGGGGGGTGCGTCAGTGTGCCTCTTCCCAGTTCGCGCCGGCACCCACTTCGGCGACCAGCGGCACCTTCAGCTTCGCGACGCCGCACATCATTTCCGGCAGTTTCTCGCGCACGAGCGACAGTTCGCCTTCGGGCACCTCGAGCACCAGTTCATCGTGCACCTGCATGATCATTCGCGATGCGAGCTGGTCGCGCGTGAGCCAGTCGTCCACCGCGATCATCGACAGCTTGATCAGGTCGGCCGCCGTGCCCTGCATCGGTGCATTGATGGCCGCGCGCTCGGCCGCCTGGCGGCGCGGACCATTGCCGCCGTTGATCTCTGGCAGCCAGAGACGGCGGCCAAAAACGGTTTCGACGTAGCCCTTCTCCTTCGCGGTCGCGCGCGTATCTTCCATGTACTGCGCGACGCCCGGATAGCGGGCGAAATAGCGGTCGATATAGAGCTTCGCCGCGTCGCGCGTGATGCCGAGATTCGATGCGAGCCCGAACGCGCTCATCCCGTAGATGAGCCCGAAGTTGATCACCTTCGCGATCCGGCGTTGATCGGAATTGACCTCCAGCGGCGTCACGCCGAACACCTCGGCGGCCGTCGCGCGGTGGATGTCCTCGCCATGCGAGAACGCGCGCAGCAGCGACGCGTCGCCCGAGATGTGCGCCATGATCCGCAGTTCGATCTGCGAATAATCGGCCGACACGATCCGGTGGCCCGGCGATGCGATGAACGCCTCGCGGATGCGCCGCCCTTCGGCCGTGCGCACCGGAATGTTCTGAAGATTGGGGTCGTTCGACGCGAGGCGGCCCGTGACCGCGACGGCCTGCGCATAGTTCGTGTGCACGCGGCCGGTGGTCGGGTTCACCATGCGCGGCAGCTTGTCGGTATAGGTCGACTTCAGCTTCGACAACCCGCGATGCTCGAGCAGCAGCTTCGGCAGCGGGTAGTCCTCGGCCAGCTTCTGCAGCACTTCCTCGTCGGTCGACGGTGCGCCGCTCGGCGTCTTCTTCACGACCGGCAACTGCAGCTTCTCGAAGAAGATCTGCCCGATCTGCTTCGGCGAGCCGAGATTGAATTCGCCGCCCGCCAGTTCGTACGCCTCGCCCTCGAGCTCGATCAGGCGCGTCGCGATTTCGGTGCTCTGCGCGTGCAGGCGTGCATCGTCGATCAGCACGCCGGTGCGCTCCATCTTGCGCAGCACGAGCGACACCGGCATCTCGATCTCGCGGTACACGCGCTCGAGACCCGGCTCACGCGCGACCTGCGGATACAGCGCGTGATGGAGCTGCAGCGTGATGTCGGCGTCTTCGGCGGCGTATTCGGCGGCCTGCGCGAGCGCCACTTCGTCGAAACCGATCTGCTTCGCGCCCTTGCCGGCCACGTCCTCGTACTTGATCGTCTTGACGCCAAGATGACGCAGCGCGAGGCTGTCCATGTCGTGCGTGCGGTGCGATTCGAGCACGTACGATTCGAGCAGCGTGTCGTGCTCGATGCCGTTCAGCGCGATGTCGTAATTCGCGAGCACCTGTGCGTCGTACTTCAGATGCTGGCCGACCTTCTTGCGATCGGCCGATTCGAGCCACGGCTTCAGGCGCGCGAGCACTTCGTCGAGCGGAAGCTGCTCGGGCATGTCAGGGCCGCGGTGCGCGACCGGCAGGTAGGCCGCCTTGCCCGGCTCGACCGAGAACGACAGGCCGACGAGCCGCGCGAGCATCGGATCGAGCGCGGTCGTCTCGGTGTCGAACGCGGTCAGCGCGGCCGCGTCGATCTTCGCGAACCACGCGTCGAACTGTTCCCAGGTCTGGATCGTGTCGTATTCGCGCACGACGTCGGCTGCGATCACCGGCGCCGGCTCGCCTTCCGGCGCATCGGCGCCGCCGCCTTCCGCAGGCGCGCTGTCGACTTCGCGCAGCCAGGTCTTGAAGCCGTAGCGCGCGAAGATGTCTCGCAGCAGGTCGCGCGCCTCGCCGTCGCTCTTGAGCGACGCTTCGATCGAGTCGAGATGCGGCGTGAGATCGCACGACGTATCGACGGTCACGAGCTGGCGGCCGAGCGGCAGGAAGTCGAGCGCACGGCGCAGGTTGTCGCCGACCACGCCCTTGATGTCGCCCGCGTGTTCGATCACGCCGTCGAGGGTGTCGTATTGCGTCAGCCATTTCACGGCCGTCTTCGGGCCGCACTTCTCGACGCCCGGCACGTTGTCGACGGTGTCGCCGATCAGCGCGAGATAGTCGATGATGCGCTCCGGCGGCACGCCGAACTTCGCGATCACGCCGTCGCGGTCGAGCGTCTCGTTGGTCATCGTGTTGACGAGCGTGACGCGCTCGGTCACGAGTTGCGCGAGATCCTTGTCGCCGGTCGACACGATCACGTTCATCCCGTGCCGTTCCGCTTCGCGCGCGAGCGTGCCGATCACGTCGTCGGCCTCGACGCCTTCGACCATCAGCAGCGGCCAGCCGAGCGCGCGCACCGCGCCGTGGATCGGCTCGACCTGCAATGCGAGATCGGGCGGCATCGACGGACGGTTTGCCTTATAGTCGGCATAAAGGTCGTCGCGGAACGTCTTGCCCTTTGCATCGAACACGCAAGCGCTATACTCTGCACTGACTTCCTTGCGCATACGGCGCAGCATGTTGATGATTCCGTAGAGCGCTCCGGTCGGCTCCCCGCCAGGGCCACGCAAATCAGGCATCGCATGGTAAGCCCGATACAGATAGCTCGAACCGTCAACCAATAGCAGGGTCTTACCTTCCAGATTTCGTTCTTCAGGCATTATGAACAAGAGAAAAGTGATTCCGAGTCTGCGTTCGCTCGCAGATCAAGAGCGCGCGACGGCCAAGAAGGCGCGCGCATCGTGGCAGATGTTCACGATTATGGCAGAGTTTATCGAGGCGACCGAGTACCTGTCGGAGATCCGCCCGGCTGTCAGCATCTACGGTTCTGCCCGCCTCAAACCCGACACGCCGCACTACAAGCTGGCCGTGCAGATCGCGCGCAAGCTGTCGGACGCCGGCTTCGCGGTGATCTCCGGCGGCGGCCCCGGCATCATGGAAGCCGCGAACAAGGGCGCGCACGCCGGCAAGGCGCCGTCGGTCGGCCTGAACATCGAGCTGCCGCACGAGCAGGCCGGCAACCACTACCAGGACATCTCGCTGCGCTTCCGCCACTTCTTCACGCGCAAGGTCACGTTCGTGAAGAACTCGGATGCGGTGATCGTGATGCCGGGCGGCTTCGGCACGCTCGACGAATTGTCCGAAGTGCTCACGCTGATCCAGACGAAGAAATCGCGCCTCGTGCCGATCATCCTCGTCGGCAGCGAGTTCTGGCAGGGGCTGCTGCAATGGTTCCGCGATCAACTGATTCCCATGGGCCTGATCAATCCGGAAGACATGGATCTGATGCAGGTGATCGATGATCCCGACCAGGTGCTCGACGCGGTGCTCGCGTTCTACGAGGACAGCGGCGAGGAAGAAGGTTCGGACGAGGACGACCATCCGCCGCGCCCGGAAGAAGACCGGATGTTCTATCTGTAATCGGTCAGTGACGACAGCCGGCCCGACGGCCGGCCGTCGTGCTTCACGCAATGGGCACAACGGGCATCGCGATCCTGCGGCCCCGCCGGGCGTGACTTTGTAACGCGCTGTTAATGCCCGTTCGCCACCGCACGCGGTCGAATGTCAAATCCTCGCAGTCGGCGCGAGCGATGCGGCGGGATCGGCCGCACCGGTGACTCGCCACTGTCAAATGAGTGGCTCGCCGCGCGCCGGCGCACCGCCAACCCTCCGTAATAATCACGACTCGCCTTTTCCGCCGTGCCGCAGCACACTGCATTGTGTCGGCGCGGCGTTCCCCCGGTGGAACGGTCCCCCTCGCTTCCATCGCGTCGCGTCGGCCCATTCATCACCACACCACGGAAAAGAACATGCAACGCTCGCTGATCGCCCTCGCTTTCGCCGGCCTCGGCCTTTCGCTGTCCGGCCTCGCTCACGCCGTCAACGTCGACGTCAACATCGGCACGCCCGCGCCGGTCGTCGTCGCCCCCGCCCCCGTCGTGGTCGCACCGGCGCCAGTGATCGTTGGCTGGCACGGCGACCGCTACTGGGACGGCCGACGCTACTGGGAACGCCGCGAGTGGGAAGATCGCGAGCGTCATCACGGGCATGGCGGCTATCACTGCCCGCCGGGGCACGCGAAGAAGGGCGAGTGCTGAGTCACTGAGCGCCGCGCCGATCGGCCCGCGCACTGACGCATCAAGAACAAGGCCGCACGCGAACGAGTGTTCGCGTGCGGCCTTTGTCGTTGCAGGCGCGGCTGTGCCGCTGCCCGAGCAGTGTTACTGAAACGCCACTTCCGCGAAGCTCCGAAGCTTCCGGCTATGCAGCTTGTCGAGCCCGTTCGTGCGCAGGATCTCCATCGCCTTCACGCCGATCTGCAAATGCTGGTCGACCTGCCCGCGATAGAACGTGTCGGCCATGCCCGGCAGCTTCAGCTCGCCGTGCAGCGGCTTGTCCGATACGCACAGCAGCGTGCCGTACGGCACCCGGAAGCGGAAACCGTTCGCGGCGATCGTCGCGCTTTCCATGTCGAGCGCGATCGCGCGGCTCTGCGACAGCCGCTGCACGGGCTCGCGATGGTCGCGCAGCTCCCAGTTGCGGTTGTCGACGCTCGCGACGGTGCCCGTGCGCATCACGCGCTTCAGCTCCACGCCCTCCAGCCGCGTGACCTCGGCCACGCCGCGCTCGAGCGCGAGCTGCACTTCGGCCAGCGCCGGGATCGGCACCCACAGCGGCAGGTCGGCGTCGAGCACGTGATCTTCCCGCACGTAACCGTGCGCGAGCACGTAGTCGCCGAGGCGCTGCGTGTTGCGCAGCCCCGCGCAGTGACCGAGCATCACCCACGCGTGCGGACGCAGCACCGCGATGTGATCGGTGATCGTCTTCGCGTTCGACGGGCCGACGCCGATGTTGACCATCGTGATCCCGCTGCCGTCCGCGCGCTTCAGGTGATATGCGGGCATCTGCGGCAGGCGCGGCGGCGCGGTGCCCTCGGCCGGCTCGCCGCCGAGGTTCGCGTTGTACGTGACGACGTCACCCGGCTCGACGAACGCGCTGTACTCGCTGCGGTACGCCCGCACCTCGGGATCGTCGCTTTCCGTCATCATCGTGCGACCCAGCTTCACGAACTCGTCGATGTAGAACTGGTAGTTCGTGTAGAGCACGTAGTTCTGGAAATGCGTGGGCGACGTCGCCGTGTAGTGGCGCAGCCGATGCAGCGAGAAGTCGACGCGCGCGGCCGTGAACAGCGCGAGCGGATGCGGCTCGCCCGGCGCAGGCTCGAACGTGCCGTTGACGATGCGGTCGTCGAGATACGACAGGTCGGGCGTATCGAAGATGTCGCGCATCGCGAGCAGGCGGTCGCGATCGAGCTCGCCCTCGAGATGGATGCCTTCCGGAAACGCGAAATGGATCGGAATCGGCTGCGACGACACGCCGATCTCGATCTTCACATGATGGTTCTTCGCCAGCAGGCGCAGTTGCTCGCGGTAGTAGTTCGCGAAGAGATCAGGGCGCGTGACCGTCGTCTCGAATACGCCCGGGCCCGCGACGAAGCCGTACGAGCGGCGCGAATCGACGTGCGTGTTGACGTCGGTGCGGATCCGCACGAACGGATAGCACGCGCGCACGTGCTCGGTAATCGCTTCGTGGCGCCGATAGCGCGCGAACGCGTCGCGCAGGAAGCCCGTGTTCGTGTCGTAAATGGCGGACAGCCGCGCGACGGCGGCGATCGGATCGTCGAAAGCCTCGACCGACGGGCTTTCGGGCGACAGCACACGGTGCCGGCGGCTCAAATCGTTCTTCATTTTCATCACCTCGTCTGATCCGACGACATTACCACGGAACCCGGTCGCCTTTATGGCCGCCCCTGCGCACGGAGGGGCCGGATGGCGCGCAGTATTTGCTAAAATCGGTGGGTTCACTGGAGACTCATCATGAAGCCGCTCATTTTCGTCGCCGCTGCCGTCGCGTTTGCCGCCGCCAGCGTCGCTCACGCCGCCGGCGGCACGCCTGACGCCGACGCGCAGGCCCGGGCCGAGGCCAACGAAGCCGCCGGCCTGCCCGATCTCCGCAAGATCAACCGGCCGGGCGCCGAAGTCACGTCGAAAGTGGACTTCGCCGACATCCGCCGTACGCCGAGCTTCCACGAAAAGAGCAAGAACGGCACCGAAGTCACCGAGTACCGCGACCGCGGCAAGCCGGTCGAGATCGACGTGAAGTCGAACTTCGGCACGCGCTACCAGATGAGTTCCACGCCCGACACGTCGCCGAAGCCGCATGACGCGGGTATCCCGATCACGCGCCTGCCGTCGCTGAACCTGCGCTACTGATTCCGTGGCGCGGCGCGCCAACCGCGCCGCGCCGCCCCTTCACCTGCTGTCGCGCTGCACGCCGCCCGCGTGCCGACACCCTGACCTGACGCATCCCGCATGGCCGTTTTCACCGCTGTTTCCGACTCCGATCTCGCGCAATGGATGCGCCACTACGAACTGGGCGACGTGCTTGCGTTCCGCGGCATTCCGTCCGGTATCGAAAACAGCAATTTCTTCCTGACGACGACGCGCGGCGAATACGTCCTCACGATCTTCGAAAAGCTCACGGCGCAGCAACTGCCGTTCTACCTCGACCTGATGCGCCACCTGGCCGCCCACGGCGTGCCGGTGCCGGATCCGATCCCGCGCGACGACGGCGCGCTGTTCGGCGAGCTGCACGGCAAGCCGGCCGCAATCGTCACGAAACTCGACGGCGCGGCCGAACTCGCACCCGGGGTCGAACACTGCATCGAAGTCGGGCAGATGCTCGCGCGCCTGCACCTCGCGGGCCGCGACTATCCGCGCAACCAGCCGAACCTGCGCAGCCTGCCGTGGTGGCAGGAGAACGTGCCGGCGATCGTGCCGTTCATCACGGACGCGCAACGCGCGCTGCTCGAAGGCGAGCTCGCGCATCAGGCCAGCTTCTTCGCGTCGGACGACTACGCGGCGCTGCCGGCCGGCCCGTGCCATTGCGACCTGTTCCGCGACAATGTGCTGTTCGCCCATGCGGCGCCCGGCACCGGTCACGACGTGCGGCTCGGCGGCTTCTTCGACTTCTATTTCGCGGGCTGCGACAAGTGGCTGTTCGACGTCGCGGTCACCGTCAACGACTGGTGCGTCGACCTCGCGACCGGTGTGCTCGACGTCGCGCGCGCCGATGCGCTGCTGCGTGCGTACCAGACCGTGCGGCCGTTCACGGCCGAGGAGCGCCGCCACTGGAGCGACATGCTGCGCGCCGGCGCGTACCGCTTCTGGGTGTCGCGCCTGTACGACTTCTACCTGCCGCGCGCGGCCGAGATGCTCAAGCCGCACGACCCCGGCCATTTCGAACGCATCCTGCGTGAGCGTATCGCGCATACGCCCGCGCTTCCCGAGATCCAAACCGCATGCAACTGATCGAAGTGCCCGCGAAAACGGGCTATGTCTGGTTCCGTCAAGGCATCTGGCTGTTCCGCCGGAATCCGCTCGCGTTCATCACGCTGTTCTTCACCTACCTGCTCGCGATTACGCTGGTGTCGATGGTGCCGGTGATCGGCTCCGCGCTGCCGCTGGTGTTCATTCCCGGCATCGCGGTCGGCTTCATGGCCGCGTGCCGCGACACGGTGGCCGGCAAGACCGTGATGCCGACGATCCTCGTCGACGGCTTTCGCTCGTACGGCACCGTCGCGACCCAGCGGCTGCTCGTGCTCGGCGTGATCTACGTCGCGGCGATGGTGCTCGTGTTCGCCGCTTCGTCGTTCGTCGACGGCGGCGCGCTGTTCCACGTGATGATGGGGGCGGCCGACGAAACGAACACGACGCCCGAGACGCTCGCCGCGCAAGGCACGCTCGGCGCGCTGTTCTTCGCGACGCTGCTCTATCTGCCGGTCGCGATGCTGTTCTGGTTCGCGCCGGTCCTGGTCGCATGGCATGACGTCCCGCCGGCGAAGGCGCTGTTCTTCAGCGTCGTCAGCTGCTGGCGCAATCGCGGCGCGTTCGCCGTATACGGCGTGCTGTGGTTCGCCGTCGCGCTCGGCACGTCGCTCGCGCTGTCGCTGCTGCTGCAGGCGCTCGGCGCCGGCGCGTACGCGCTGACGATCATGATGCCGCTGACGATCATCATCGTCACGATGCTGTACTGCTCGTTCTACGCGACCTATCGCGGCTGCTTCGGTGTGCAGGAACCGGGCGCGACGACGACGATGTCGGGCCGCTGAATCGTCTCCTGGCCGGCGCATGGCGCCGGCCGTCACGCAGTTTCCGCGCCGGGTCGTCCCCGGCGCGCATCTGATCTCTCCCCTTTCTCGTATCGACCGCCTCTGGTCGGCCCTGTTCAACCCGATCTTTTGCGCGCAAAATAATTTGCGTACAAATCGTTCGCGCATTGCCGCGCCTCCCGAACCATGGACCGCCTGCCTCCGCTGCCCCAGACGCTCGACGAGCAACTGTGCTTCGCGCTTTACTCGACTTCGCACGCGATGACGAAGGCGTACAAGCCGCTGCTCGACAAGCTGTCGCTGACCTATCCCCAATATCTCGCGATGCTCGTGCTGTGGGAGCGCGACGACATGGCCGTGAAGGACATCGCCGCGCGGCTCGACCTCGATCCGGCCACGGTCACGCCGCTGCTCAAGCGGCTGGAAGCGCTCGGCTACGTGGAGCGCGTGCGCAGCGCGGCCGACGAACGCGTCGTCAACGTGCGCGTGACGCCGGAAGGCCGGGCGCTGAAGGATCGCGCGCGCTCGGTGCCTGCCGACCTCTTTTGCGCGATGCAACAGACACCCGAATTCCTGATGAGGCTGCGCGCCGATCTCCAGCAGCTGCGCGAGGCGCTATCGGTGGCCAACGAACGCTGACACGCCCGGCACGAACCGACCTGCCCGGCGCTGCCGGGTTTTTCTTCAAAATTTCATTTGCACACTAATGATTTGTGCTCTATATTTTGCCCATGGCCGGCGACATCCCGTCTGACCGGACCGCTGTTCCCCCCTTCTTCCCGACAGGAGCTGCACGATGAACATTCTGTACAAGACCAGCGCCACGAGCACGGGCGGCCGCGACGGCCGCGCGGTATCCGCCGACCACAAGCTGGAAGTGAAACTGGCCGCGCCGCGTGAACTCGGTGGCACGGGCGCGGAAGGCACGAATCCGGAGCAACTGTTCGCCGCAGGTTACTCGGCCTGTTTCCTGAGTGCGATGAAATTCGTCGCGGGCCAGAACAAGCAGACGCTGCCGGCCGATACGCAAGTCACGGCGGAAGTGGGCATCGGCCCGAACGACGCAGGCGGCTTCGGGCTCGACATCGAGCTGCGCGTGTCGCTGCCGGGGCTCGACAAGAACGACGCGCAAGTGCTGGTCGACAAGGCGCACCACGTGTGCCCGTATTCGAACGCCACGCGCAACAACGTGCCGGTGCGCCTGACGGTCGTCTGACGCGACACAGATTCAGGGCTCAGGAAATACAAAAAGGACGCGTGCGGCATGATGCCGCACGCGCCCTTTTGCGCGATTCATCGAAATGGCGGGCCGGCAGGCCCGCGTGCGCCGCTTAGCGCGCGCCGATCGAATACGGGCGGTTCATTGCCGCGTCGCGATCGATCTTGCGCATGCGGAATTCGAGGTCGTAGATATCGGTGGCTTCGGCCAGATACGCGTCGGCGCGCTCTTTCGCGGCCTTGTCAGCGTTCTTGGTGAGCATCAGGAAGAGGTGGCTCAGCAGGTACATGATCGATCTCGCTATTCAAAGGTTCTGGACTAGGGTTTTCCCGAATTATAGGGAAAACCCTAGGCTTTGACCAGCGTCGATCAAACGGTGCGTCGTTCGGTCGCCACAGTGCGGCGACGGGTTTCGAAAAAAGCCCAGATCATCGCGCTTGCGTCGGGGCCGACCGCCGCGTGAAACGGCACGGCTTCGTCGCCGCCGGCCCACGCGTGATCGAGCCCTTTTACGTGACACAGCCGCACCACCGGCTCGCCGTCGCGGCACACGTCGGTAATCTGGGCGCCCGTTTCGCGCGTCTCGACGCGCTCGCCGCCGCGCAGCGCGCCCCGGCTGTCGGCGAGCCCGTTCAGGCGCATGAACTGCACGGTCAATTGATCGGCGTTCTTCGGCGCGACGACATGATCGCCGTCACCCTGGACGATCAGCGCGGGCATGCCCGGATAGGCGCCGGTATCGACCAGCGCATCGACCGCCGCGGCCGGGTTCTGCCTCAAGCCCCGCCGCATCACGTCCATCGCGGTGATGCCGGAATTCGCCTCGCCGAGCGCGGGGCCCGAGTGCAGCGCAACCGCCGCGAAGCGGTCCGGATGGTGCAGTGCAAGAAGCGCCGCAAGCCCCGCACCAGCCGACAGCCCCGCGACGTAAACACGCGACGCGTCGAAGCCGTGTTCGTCAACCAGCGCGTCGACCAGCGACGCCACCGTGTTCGCCTCGCCGCGCCCCGCGCGGTCGGTGTCTTCATACCAGTGCCAGCAGCCGTGCGTATGCGCGCGCAGCGACTGTTCCGGATACAGCACCGCGAAACCGTGCTGGTCGGCCAGCAGGTTCATCCGCGTGCCCTGCGCGAATTCGTCGACGGACTGCTGGCAGCCGTGCAGCATCACGACCAGCGGCATCGCGCCACGCCGACGGCCAGGCGGGACGTAGAGCCCGTACGCGAGATTCTGGACGAGGCGGCCAAGCGCGGGCGTCATCGGATGTTCGCCCCGCGTCCACTCGCCGGCCGCCCAGGCGGCGGCGCGCGGCCGCACGCGCGATTCGCGCGGCGGGGACAGGTCGGAGGCCGCGGCTTCGAGTGCGTCGCGTGTGATGCGTTGGGCATCGCGCGCCGCGCGCTTGGCGGTCGGGGACAGCATGCGTTTCATGCCGCCCAGCCACACTTTGGTCAGACTTTTGGTCATCGATCGGGCTCGCAGTCAGGAAAATAGGGGCGCCATAAGAGCGCCGCAACGGATGCATCGTTCGACTTTGTGCAATGCACCATAACATTGTTTCCGGGATTTTTCCTGCACGCCGATCGTTGCCGGCGCCGCAAAAACGGGCCTCATGCGGACGCGGCGCTATACTGGGGGCTTCGCCGCTTGTATCCGTTGTAGTCGTTCTTCCCGGCTCGCGCGTTGATTTAAGCATTCTCCCGCCTTCGTTCGTCCCCTTCCCGATGTTCGACCTGCCTTCTCACCTGTGGATCATGATCACCGCGTTCGGCGGCGCCGGGCTGACCTTGCCGCTCGCGATCACGATTGCCGTCTGGCTCGCGCTCGGCTACTCGTGGCGGCGCGCGGCCGCGTGGCTCGGCGTGCTCGCGGCCGCGATCGGCGTGGTGGCGCTCACGAAGATCGCGTTCCTCGGCTGGGGCATCGGCATTCGCGCGTGGGATTTCACCGGCTTCAGCGGGCATGCGATGCTGTCGACGTCGGTGTATCCGGTCGCGATTTTCCTCGCGCTGATCCGCACGCGCACGCCGGTGCGGATCGCCGGCATCGCGCTCGGACTGGCGGCCGGCGTCGCGGTCGGCGTGTCGCGCGTCGCGCTCGACGCGCATTCGCCGTCGGAATCGATTACCGGCTGCATCGTCGGGGCGATCGCCGCGCTCGCGTTCATCGCCGGCTCGTGGCGGGCGGTGCCGCACCGCTGGTCGGTGCCGGCGGTCGTCGCGAGCCTCGCGCTCGTCACCGTGGCGCTGCACGGCCTCACGGTGCCGTCGCACCGCTGGGTCACCAAGGTCGCGCTGGAACTGTCGGGCCACGAGCGCCCGTTCGTCCGCGCGCGCTGGAAGGCCAACCCGAACTACCATCCCGCGTCGCAGCCGTCCTCGCTGCAGCGCACCGAATCGGCGCCGCCTACGCTTCACGCGTGACGGCCTGCCCGGCCGCCCTTTCCACGTCCGACCATTTCATGCGCACCTTCACATGCGCAGTATGCCAAGCGTTATAACCCGCCCTATATTACGATTACGGTTTCCTCCCGTTCAAAACGAATCCACCATGCGCTCAACCGTCCGTCCGCTTCGCCGCACCCTGCTTCGCCTGCTGCCGATCGCCACGCTTGCCACCGGGTTCGCGTTCAGCGCGCCCGCTTCCGCCGCAGACGAGTTGGTCGTGTCGGCTGCCGCCAGCCTGACGAATGCATTCAAGGCCGTCGGCGACGCGTACGAGAAGCAGCACCCGGACACCAGGGTGCTGTTCAACTTCGGCGCATCGGACGTGCTGATGCAGCAGATCGCCAAGGGCGCGCCGGCCGACGTGTTCGCGTCGGCCGACCAGAAAGCGATGGATCGCGCGGTGAGCGAAAAGGTGATCGTGCCCGGCACGCGCCGCGATTTCGCCGCGAACTCGCTGGTGCTGATCGTGCCGGCCGACAGCCGCGCGGCCGCGCCGACGTCGCTGAACGACCTGACCGCGCCCGACGTGAAGCGCATCGCGTACGGCGACCCGGCTTCGGTGCCGGTCGGCCGCTACACCGAAGGTGCGCTGCGCGCGGCCGGCGTGTGGGATGCCGTCAACGCGAAGGGCGTGCTGGCCGCCAACGTGCGCCAGAGCCTCGACTACGTCGCGCGCGGCGAGGTCGACGCGGGCTTCGTGTTCGGCACCGACGCCGCGATCATGCCGGGCCGCGTGAAAATCGCGCTGACGGTGCCGACCCAGACGGCCATCACCTACCCGATCGCCGTGGTCAAGGACAGCCGCCACGCCGCGCAGGCCCAGTCGTTCATCGACTTCGTCGCGTCGCCGCAGGGCCAGGCCGTGCTGTCGACGTTCGGCTTCAAGCCCGCCAAGTGAGCTTATCGCGATGCAAGACGCCTGGGTCCCGCTGCTGCTGTCGCTGAAGGTTGCCGGCTGGGCGACCGCGCTCGACATCGTGCTCGGCGTCGCGGCCGCGTTCGTGCTCGCACGCTGGCGCTCGCCGCTGCGCGACGTGGTCGATTCCGTGCTGACGCTGCCGCTCGTGCTGCCGCCGACGGTGCTCGGCTATTACCTGCTCGTGCTGCTCGGCCGGCGCGGCGTGTTCGGCGCGTGGCTCGACAAGTTCGGTATCGAGCTGGTGTTCACGTGGCAAGGTGCGGTGATCGCGTCGATGGTCGTCGCGTTTCCGCTGATCCTGAAATCGGCGCGGGCAGCGTTCGAGGGCGTCGATCCGCATCTCGAGCGCGCCGCGCGCACGCTCGGGCTCGGTGAAGCCGCGGTGTTCTTCCGCGTGACGCTGCCGCTCGCCACGCGCGGGATTCTCGCCGGCGCGCTGCTCGCGTTCGCGCGCGCGCTCGGCGAATTCGGCGCGACGCTGATGATCGCCGGCAACCTGCCCGGCCGCACGCAGACGCTGTCCGTCGCGATCTACGCGGCCGTGCAGGCCGGCGACGACAACACGGCCAACTTCCTCGTGCTGGTGACGTCGATCACCTGCGTGCTGGTGCTGCTCGCGACCGGCTGGCTCGTGCCGTCGCGCGCCCGGCGGAGCGAACTGACATGAAGCGCCTGTCCTGTCCGCATCGCCGGTGCCGTCCCGCAGCCCGCCCGCTTCGGTGGAGGCCCGCATGAGCCTCGTCGTCGACATCCGCAAGACCTACGCAACCGCCGAGCGCCGCTTCACGCTCGACATGTCGTTCACGGCGACGACGCAGCGCGTCGTGCTGTTCGGGCCGTCGGGCGCGGGCAAGAGCATGACGCTGCAGGCGATCGCCGGGCTGCTGACGCCCGACGAAGGCACGATCACGCTGAACGGCGAGCCGCTGTTCGACGCCGCGCGCCGCATCGACGTGCCGACCCGTGAACGCCGTGTCGCGTACCTGTTCCAGGACTACGCGCTGTTTCCGCATCTGAACGTGCGGCAGAACATCGCGTTCGGGCTCACGTCCGGCCTGCGCAACCCGCGCGCGAAGACGGTGCCGCCGGAGGTCGCGTACTGGCTCCGCGCATTCGACCTCGAATCGCTCGCGGGGCAATATCCGTCGCAACTGTCGGGCGGGCAGAAGCAGCGCGTGGCGCTCGCGCGCGCGCTGGTCGCGCAGCCGCGCATCCTGCTGCTCGACGAACCCTTCGCGGCGCTCGACGGCGCGATGCGCCAGCGCATGCGCCATGAGCTCGCCGAATTGCAGGCGCGGCTCGACATCCCGATGGTGCTGATCTCGCACGACCCCGACGACGTCGCCGCGTTCGGCGACCAGGTCGTGCAGTTGAGCGAAGGACGCGTGCAGGCGAGCCCGCCGCACGCCGAGTGGCCGACGCGCGTCACCTGAGCGCGCGACGCCGTGGTCGTGAGCGTGGCACTGGCCGCCACGTTGGAGCCTGAGAGACGCCGCGTCGCGGCACATGCTGCAAGCGGAAACGAAGCCGGTGCGATGCATACGCGTGCGGCACCGGCTTCGCCCCGCCTCGCACGAGGGCTGCCGGCCAACGCGAGCCGCGCTGCCGGCCAGGTCAGCCCGTCACCGCCAGAATCACGCTCGACGCCTTGAACAGCGCAATCGCGCGCCGGCCGGCCG
This sequence comes from Burkholderia sp. BCC0097, assembly GCF_902832985.1. NCBI lineage: Bacteria > Pseudomonadati > Pseudomonadota > Betaproteobacteria > Burkholderiales > Burkholderiaceae > Burkholderia > Burkholderia sp. BCC0097. The sequence goes on along the minus strand of NZ_CADFDM010000004.1, from coordinate 808,437 downwards.
CGAGCTGCAACGCACCGACGCTGTCGTTGGTCACGACGGCCGTCAGCGTCCCGCCGCCGTCGAGCGCCAGCGTCACCTCGCTGTTCACCGCGCCCGCCGCGACGGCGTCGACGCTGCCGTGCAGCCGGTTCCGTGCGGACACCTTCAGGTCGGGCCCGCCATCGTCGACCGCGAGCACGACCCATGACGCCTTCACCAGCGCGCACGCATCCGCGCCTTCCCGCAGCCCGAGCGCCTCGGCGCTTTCGTGCGTCACCACGGCGACGACGGCTTGCCCGCCCGGCAGCGCAAGCGTCACCTCGTCGTTGACGGTGCCGCGCACGAGCGACACGACCTTGCCGAACAACTGGTTGCGCGCGCTCGTCTTCATCCCGATCCGGCCGATCAGCGCCCAGTCGACGTCGAAGCCGGCAACGGCCGCGCTCGCGGCCTCGATGAAGCGGCGATGCTCGCGCTCGATCGTGCGGAATGCGGCGATCAGCGACGTCGCGCGCGGCGTCAGCGTCGTGCCGCCGCCGCCCTTGCCGCCCGTCGAGCGCGCGACGAGCGGTTCGCCGGCGAGATTGTTCATCGTGTCGACCGCGTCCCACGCGGCCTTGTAGCTGAGGCCGACGGCCTTCGCCGCGCGCGTGATCGAACCGGTGTCGCCGATCGCCGCGAGCAGCGCGATGCGCGTCGCGCCGCCGAGGGTCTGTTCGCCGGCGCGCAGCCACAGCTCGCCGCCCAGTTCGAGCGGTTCGGCGGACGAGGAAGAAGGCGGGACGTCGGTCATCATCGGCATGCGTGCGGGAAACGGGCCGCCATTATAGGGGCGGCGCTCAGCGTGGCTTGCCGTCGAGCTTCGGCGGCCGCAGGCTGGCCAGCAGCGTCTCGGCGTCGCGCGCCGCCCGCTGTTCGAGCGCGGCGCCGTAACCGCGCACGAAACCGAGCTGGTACGGCGGCGCCGCCAGTTGCTCGAGATGGTGCAGCGCGACCATCGCGTCGTTCGCTTCGCCGAGCACGCTCTGCACGCGCGCCAGCGTCTTGACCGTCTCGGTGCGCGTGCGGCGCGACGCCAGCGACGCGAAGAATTCGAGCGCGTAGCGCAGCCGCTTCGCATCGATCCGCACCTGGTGGCGTGCCGCCGTGTCGAGCGACGTGAGCGACGGCGATCCGTAGAGATGACCGAACAGCCGCCGCACGCGCTTGGTCGCGTGACGCCGCAGCGACGGCGCGTCGTCACCGTCGGCAGCCGGCAGCGCGAGCGCGCTCAGCCATTCGAGCCAGCCGAGCGTCAGCCGCGCATAGCGCGCCGAATGCAGCGCCTGCCGCAGCTCGACGCGCGCGGCCATCGACTGCGCGCGGGCCGCGTCGAGCGTGCCGTCCCACGCACTGCCGCCGCCGTCGGCCGCGATCAACCCGGGCAGGCTCTCGGTCGCGAACACGTCCCAGTCGCGCACCGTGCCGAGCAGCTTGGCGAGCCAGCGCAGGTCGACGCCGAGCGTGTCCTTCCATTGACGGTCGGTGAAGCGCGGGAAGAAGCGCATCAGCGTGCGCAGGCGGCGCAGCGCGACGCGCATCTGGTGCACGAATTCGGGATCGTCGCGCTCGAGCACGCCGCACTCGTTGCCGAGCCATTGCGCGGTGACGTCGCCGGACAGCGCGAACAGCGCGGCGCGCTGCGTGCGGATGCCGGTCAGGTCGACGGGCTGCGCCTTGACCAGCACGGCGGCCACCGGCCCGCCCGCACAGGCGCGGTCGATCACGCTCGTCAGTTGCACGAAGGCCGGCCACGCGCCGCTCAGTTCGCGCGCCGCGGCAAACAGCGCGTGTAGCGCCGCCGTGCGCGCGGCCACGGTTTCCCAGTCGGGCGCGGCCAGGCGCAGCTCGACGTGGCGGCGCGGCGGCTCGCCGCCGCAGTGCAGCGTGATGTCGTCGAGCGTCATCTCGACCACGACGCCGCTGTCATCGGCCCAGCGCCCGCGCCGCCGTTCGCTGACGAGGCGCAGCGCCGACGCCTGGGCCCGCGCGTCGCCGGTGTCCGGTGCAACGCCGTCGATTTCGGCGGCCGGTGGTGCGTCGGCATCGGCCGCGCGAGCCGTCGCGGGCACCGGCAGCGGCGTCGCGACGACGATGCCCGCGTGTTCCGCGTCGAACAGTTCGCGCTGCGTGACGCCCGGTGCGAACGTCTCGGTGCGCGACGCGACGACCCGCGTGCCGTGCGCGTTCGATTCGACCCAGGTCCACCAGCTCGCGCCCGGGCTCCGCTCGGCCTCCTCGATCTGGCACGGCTCGAGCGTCACGCGCTCGTGGCCGCGCCGCATCCGGACCTGCGGACAGATCCGCCAAGCACGCACGAGCTCGGCGCCGAAGTCGCGCTGCGCGCCACGAGTGCGGCTTGCGCCCTTGACCGGCAACCCTTCCAGCGACAACGACAACACGATTTCCAGCACACGCGACATGGAGGCTCCTGCACATGAAGGATCGCCGGCGCATCGACCGCGCCGGCGTCGCTCGTGAAGCAGCTTCCATAGTACACGCCGCCCAAACGCGCTGGCGTCGATCCGGCCCCGCCGCCCTGTGGCAGGTCAAGCCGGCACGTCAGACGGCGTATTGCGCGATGCCGTTGCCGAACGACCAGTTCTCCTTCAGCACCTCGACGAGACCGATGAATACGTCTTCCTGCCGCACGCCGGGCTGCTGCGCGAGGTTATCGGCGATCGCTCGGTACAGCGAGCGCTTCTGCTCGAGCGTGCGCGTGTTGTTCGCGGTGATCTGGATGATCACGAGATCGTCACTGCGTTCGATATCGAGGTAGTGGCGACCGAACACGAAGTTCTCGGCCGTATGCTCGGTCACGACCATGAAGATGTCGTCCTCCGGGACGTTGAACGTCTGGATCAGCGCGCGTTGCACGCCGTCGACGAGGGCTCTGCGGTAGGCAGCCGGCTTGCCTTCGCGTAAGGCGATACGGGTGAATGGCATGGTCATGCTCCTGTCGGTGAGTGACGTTGAAGAACGAAAACACAGCGTCAGGTTAGGCGCGGCAACCTATAATGAACAGTCATTGATGAATATTTCATTCATTTTCATTTGAAATGAAAGTACTCGATCTCGATGCCGTCCGCGCGTTCGTGCTGGTCGCCGACCTCGCCAGCTTCACGCGCGCCGCCGATGCGCTCGGCACCACGCAGTCGGCCGTCAGCCTGAAGCTGAAGCGGCTGGAAGCCCATCTCGGCAAGCCGCTGCTGGCGCGCACGCCGCGCGTCGTCAAGCTGGCCGCCGACGGCGAGAATTTCCTGCCGGCCGCCCGTGCGCTGCTCGACGCGCACGAGCGTGCGCTCGGCGCGATCTCGACCGGCACGGTGCGCCTGTCGCTCGGCGTCAGCGAGCACGTCGCGGTGCCCGACCTGCCGGCCGTGCTGACGAGCCTGCACCGGCAGGATCCGGGGCTGTCGCTGGAAATGCATCTCGGGGCGTCGACGAGCCTGCTCCCGCAATACGACGAACGGCGGTTCGACGCGGTGATCGCCCGGCACGAGCCCGGCGAGGACCCACCGCGCGACGACGCCACGCCGCTGTTCACCGAGCCGCTGGCGTGGCTCGCCGCGCCCGACTGGGCGCCGCGCGCGGGCGAGCCGCTGCCGCTCGCCGTGCTGGCCGGCCCCTGCGGGGTGCGGGCCGCCGCGCTGCGCGCGCTCGATCGCGCGGGGTTGCCGTGGCGCGAGCGCTTCACGGGCGGCGGGGTCGCGGCGGTCACGGCGGCCGCCGCGGCCGGGTTGGCCGTCTGCCCGCTCGCGCGGCGCGTCGCCCCGCGCACGCTGGTCGACGTCGGCGCGAAATTCGGGTTGCCGCCGCTGCCGCAATCGCAGGTCGTGCTGTATTCCCGCGTACGCGACGCCCGGGCCGCCGCCGCGCTGCGCAGGTTTGCCGACAGCCTTGCAATCTCGGCGTAAACTGGCGGGCCCGCCGCCCGTAATCTCCAGACGAATGCCGATGAAGCCCGACGCCCGCAAACACCTCCGCGCCAACCTGCTGATGCTCGGCGCCGCCGCGATCTGGGGCTCCGCTTTCGTCGCGCAACGCCTGAGCCTCGACGTGATCGGGCCGTTCCTGTTCACCGGGCTGCGCTTCCTGCTCGGCGCGCTCGTGCTGGTGCCGCTGCTGATGGTGAATGCGGCGTCGCGCGCGCAGTTCGCGGCCATCCGGCGCGAACCGGCGCTGCTGCTGCCGGGCCTCGCGCTCGGCGGGCTGCTCGCCGTATCGATCTCGCTGCAGCAGGTCGGCCTGCAATACACGCGGATCGCGAACGCCGGCTTCATCAGCTCGCTGTACGTCGTGATCGTGCCGCTGATGGGCATGTTCGCGCGTCACCGGATCGGCGCGGGCACGTGGTTCGGCGCGTTGCTGGCAGCGATCGGCCTGTATTTCCTCAGCATCGACGAGCATTTCTCGGTGCTCTACGGCGACTGGTTCCAACTCGCGGGCGCCGTCATCATCGCCGCGCACGTGATGGCGGTCGGCCATCTCGCGAAGCGCCACGATCCGCTCGTGCTCGCGTTCCTGCAGTTCGCCGTGTGCGGCGTGGCGTGTCTCGCGGTCGGCCTGGCGGTCGAACCGGTCAGCGTCGCGATGCTGCGCGGCGCGCTGCCGACGCTGCTGTACGGCGGGCTGCTGTCGGTCGGGGTCGGCTATACGCTGCAGGTCGTCGCGCAACGCGATGCGGCGCCCGCGCACGCGGCCGTGATCTTCAGCATGGAAGGCGTGTTCGCGGCGATCGCCGGCTGGGCCGCGCTCGGCGAAACGCTGACGCTGCGCGCGCTCGTCGGCTGCGCGCTGATGCTCGCCGGCCTGCTCGCGTGCCAGTTGCTGCCGAACGGCGACGCACGGAAAAAGGACGAGGACGCGCTGCCGGCGTGACGCCCACCGTCCCTATAATGGCGATTCGCGTGACTTCCACGCCAACCGCTTCCGACAGGCCAGCTCCGTGACGTCCATTTCCGTCGATCCCGCCGCCGACCTGCTGCGCGAACGCGCAGCGCACTACGCCGCCCAGGCGGCGCTGTTCCTGCGCGACCAGGCGCTCTCCACCGCGTCGCACGACCTGCGCAGCCCGCTGAATGCGATGCACAGCTGGGCCTACGTGCTCGAGCGCCAGCTCGCCAATGCCGATCCCAATCTCCAGCGCGCGCTAGCGGGCATCCGCACGGGCATCGACCAGCAGGTCGCGCTGATCGATGGCGTGCTCGACGCGCCGCGCGCGGAAACCCGCACGCTCGTGCTCGCGCCGCAGCCGTTCGCACTGCGCGCGCTGCTCGACGAAACGGTCGCGCTCGTGCGGTTCGCGCTCGCCGACGCACGCCAGGTCGCGCTCGACACGACGCTGCCGGACGGCGAGCCGTCGCTCACCGTCGATCGCGACCGCGTCGCACAGGCGCTCTGGACCCTGCTGACGACGGCCGTCGAGGCCAGCGCCGCGGGCAGCCGGGTCGCGTTCGCCTGTACGCGCGACGGCGCGCAGTTCACCGCGCGCGCCTCCTGCACCGTGGATGCCGGCGTGCTCGTCGATCCCGCACAGCCGCATGCGTTCGAATCGTTCGCGCGGCGCGAGATGCTGCGCGAGCGCGACACGAAACGCAGCGCGTGGACGCTCGCGCTGTGCCAGCGCGTCGCCCTCGCGCACGGCGGCACGTTCGCGCACGACGTGTTCGCCGACGGCGCACCCGCCACCCTCACGTTCTCGATTCCCTGCGAGGCGCCGGTGTAAGCAAGCGGCCGCCCAATACATTACAAATTACTTTCTGGCTCTATACTGATGGGCCTGTCATAACCGGAGCGATTCTTTGTTACAGATCTTCGCGCTCATCGGCGCGTTGTTCCTGGTGGCCCTGAACGGGTTCTTCGTTGCGGCCGAATTCGGCCTCGTCAAACTCCGCGCGACGCGCGTCAAGACCCTCGCCCGCAAGCACGGCCTGCGCGGGCGCATCCTCGGCATCGTGCACGGCCGGCTCGACGCGTATCTTTCCGCGTGCCAGCTCGGCATCACGCTCGCGTCGCTCGGCCTCGGCTGGGTCGGCGAACCGGCGTTCGCGCAACTGCTCGGCCCGCTGCTCGACCTGATCGGCGTCCACTCCGAGCGCGTCGTGCACCTGATCTCGCTCGTGTTCGCGTTCTCGCTGATCTCGTTCCTGCACATCGTCGTCGGCGAACTGGCGCCGAAGTCGATGGCGATCCGCCAGCCGGAGAAGGTCGGCCTGTGGGTCGCGCTGCCGCTCTACGCGTTCTACTGGGCGATGTATCCGGCGATCTGGGTGCTCAACACCAGCGCCAACGCGGTGCTGCGGCTCGCGGGGCTGTCGGCCGACCACGGCGGCGATGCGCATTATTCGACCGACGAGCTGAAGCTGATCCTGCGCAGCCGCCGCAGCGCGGCCGGCAATGCAGCCCAGCCGGCGCGCGGTACGTACACCAACGACGAGTGGAACACGCTCGCGCATTCGCTCGATTTTTCGTCGATGACCGTGTCGGACCTGATGCGGCCGGCCCATGAAATGATCGGCCTGCGGCGCGACCTGCCGCTGCCCGACAACATGGAGATCGTCGCGCGGCACCGCTTCAGCCGCTATCCGCTGTTCGAGGATGCGTCGCGCGAACAGGTGAGCGGGCTGATCCACCTGAAGGACCTGCTGCTCGCGCGTCACGCGGGTGCCGCGCTCGAGGATCTGTCCGACTACGTGCGCCCGGTCCAGTACGTGAAGCCCGACACGCCGGCGCTGGAGTTGTTCCGCCGCTTCCGCAAGGGCGCCCCGCACTTCGCGCTGGTCGGCAACAAGGGCGAGAAGCCGATCGGCTTCCTGACGCTCGACAACCTGCTCGGCGCGCTGGTCGGCCAGATCCACGACGAATTCCGCCAGGGCGACGCCGACTGGAGCCGCCTCGACGACGGCACGCTGATGGGCAAGGGCAGCCTGCCCGTCGTGTCGCTCGAGCAGGCGCTCGGCATCGACATCGACGAAGGACGCGCGGAATCGGTCGGCGGCCTCGTGATCCAGGCGTTGAGCGACCTGCCGACCGAAGGGCAGCGCGTGTCGTTCGACCGCTTCGACGTCGTGGTGAAGAAGATGAACGGGCCGCGCATCGTGCTCGTGCGCGTCTATCCGAAGATCGTGAAAGAGGCCGACGAATGACGGCCCGGCGTCGCATCGCATGATGAACGCGCCGCTGCCGCGCTGCTGCGTGATCACGCCGGAACCGGCGTCCGCGTCGGCGGCCGATCGGGCGGCGCTCCTCGACCGGCTGTCGGCCGTGCTCGCCCGCGGCGAAACGCTCGTGCAACTACGCGTGAAATCGCTCGACGCGGCCGCGTTCGCGGCGCTGGCGGCCGCGGCGCTCGCGCGCTGCGACGCGGCCGGTGCGCATCTGATGCTGAACGGCCCGATCGATGCGGCCGGCGTGATGCGGCTCGACGGCACCGGCTGGCATCTCGACGGCCCCGCGTTGCGCGCCGCCGCGCAACGGCCGCTGCCGGCCGGACGATGGGTGTCCGCCGCGTGTCACTCGGAAGACGACCTGCTGCTGGCCGCGCGCGCCGGCGCGGATTTCGTCACGCTGTCGCCGGTGCTGCCGACGCTCAGCCACCCCGGCGCGCCCGCGCTCGGCTGGGCGCGCTTCGACGCGCTGTCCGCGCAAGCCGCGATGCCCGTGTTCGCGCTCGGCGGCATGACGCGCGCGCACCTCGACGACGCGCGCCGTCACGGCGCGTACGGCGTCGCGGGTATTCGCGGGTTCTGGTAATTCGCGGCCTCGCGGCAGCGCGGCCCGGCACGACCGCACCCAGCCCCGCCGCTTCACGCATTCATCGGCTCATGCGTTCAGGTTCGGACGCATGCCGCGCCACGAACCGTCGTCGATGCGACGCACGTCGTGCGTCAGCGCGTAGCGATTGACATCGCCGGTCAGCCACGCGACGAGCGAATACGGCGGCAATTCCCCTTCATCGACCCGGTCGCGGGCGCGCGCCGGTGTCTCGAACACCACCCGCCCGCCCGGTGCATCGAACGGCACCGCGTCCGGCGACAGGTTCAACGCGATCGTCAAGGTCTCGTCGTCGGCAAGCCGCCATGATGCGCACAGCGCGTCGGCATCGCCGTCGCCGTCCGCCTTCAGCGCATGCGCTTCCTGCGGCCGGCAATCGGACAGCCGCGGCGCAATCAGCTTCGCGCGCACCGCGAGCGCCGACTGCACGAAATGCGCGCGATCGATGTCGCGCGCGGTCTCGTCGAAGATCAGCGGGATCTGCGGCGTGAGCAGCGACAGCGCGAGCGCGGCCAGACCGGCCGCCTGCCCGGGATCGCCGGGGCCGCCGGGGCCGCCGTCGCGCCATGCGCCATCGGACAGCACGAGCGACGTCAGCGACAGGCCGCCGTCGGCGCCCATCCCGTCAGACGACGCGGCCGGCTGGTACGCCGCGCCGGCCGCGGTCAGCGCGCGGGCGAGCGTGTGGATCGACTGGTGCGTGGAAATGCCTTCGCGAGCCGACGTGTCGCGCCCCGTGAGCCGGTGCAGCGCACGTTCGCCGCAGCCGTTCCACTGCGCGTCGAAATGGGTATCGGCCAGATGCGCCGGATGCCGCTCGCTGCCGAGCACGAGGTGGATCAGCCGGTCGGCCGGCACGGCGGCGCGCACGCGATCCGCGATCTCGCGCAGCCACGACACGCCGATCCGGTCGGCTTCGCGCAGGCGCAGCCCGTCGCAACGGTATTCGTCGATCCAGTACAGCGCGTTGTCGCAGAAGAAATCACAGACTTCCGGATGATCGAGCGCGAGCGGCGCGGCCTGCAGCGGATCGTCGCGCGTATGGAAGAACGGCCCCGCGTAGTGGCGCAGCGCATCGGTGCCGCTGCCGAAGCGCGCGTAGTCGAGCTCCAGCAGCACCGCGAGACCGTGGCCGTGCGCGTCGTCGATCAGCGCCTTGAGCGCGTCGGGGCCGCCTTCGGCCGCGAGCGGCGCGAACGGCAGGCTGTCGTGCGGCGACGCGAGCAGCTCCAGCGCGGTCACGCCGAGGCGCGCGAGCTGCGGCAGGCGCCGGCGCACGGCGTCGAAGCCGCCCACCGCGTGCGGGCGGATCGCGTAGAGCGCGATGTCCTCCCATGCGCGCCCGTGCCAGAACGTATTGCGCCACGTGAATGCGCGCGGATCGACGACCTCGCTCGGCCCGTTGAGCCCCTCGGGTTGCGAACGCGACGCGGGATCGGGAATCGACACGGTATCGTCGAGCCGATAGCGGTAACGCGCGCCCGCGCCGCAGTCGACGAAGACTTCGAACCAGTTCGGGCCGGCGCTCGTCATCGGCACGAGCATCGGGCCGTAGCCGGTATCCAGTTCGAGCTGGACGTGGGTGCTGTCGGGCGCCCACACGCGGAAATGCGTGCGCGGCGTCGTGCTGAGCGGGCCGCAGGGCTGCGCGCCAAACGGCAAACAATGGATGTAGTGCTGCGCGTACGGATCGTGCGGACAATCGGACATCATGCGCTCCTCGTGCGTACCGAGCGGCATGGCCGCGCCACTGGCGCAGCGCATCGGGGCCCGGCATGCGACGGCCAGGCGGGGGGAGAGAAACGAGTATGCGCCGGATTCGCCACCGCGATGCGGCGTGGTCAGACATTTTTAAATGCGAATCGACCCCGGGAAACCGCCGCCGGAAACGAAGCGGCATGCGCTCGCGAGTCGGGTAGTCGGCATACCGGAATGATTGGTCGTCTTGTTGTGCCGGCCGCGTGCACATACGCTGCGCGTCATGCTCGCGGACACGTCGTCCGCCCCTGCCAGGAGGAACCCCGTCATGTCGCTTCCCGCCAGCGCCGCGAAATTCGATCCGTCACGCGCCCACGAATACGCCGAACAATCGCGCATCGCGCTCGCCGGCTACGATGCCTGCCACGAACTCGCCGCCTGCATGCTCGCGTCGGCGATCGGTGCGACCGATGCCCGGATTCTCGTGGCCGGCGCGGGCGGCACGGGGCAGGAAATCTGCGTCACGGCCACGCTCGAACCTGGCTGGCACTTCACGGCCGTCGACCCGTCCGAGCCGATGCTCGCGCTCGCGCGCTCGAATGTCGAAGCCGCGGGTTTCGGCGCGCGTACCGCGTTCGTCGAGGACGGCGTCGACGCGTTGGCCGATGCACCCGCGTTCGACGGCGCGACGCTGATCGGCGTGCTGCATCACGTGCCGGGCGACGACGCGAAAGCCGCGCTGCTGCACGCGATCGCGCGGCGGCTGAAGCCCGGCGCGCCGCTCGTGCTCGCCGGCAACCATCGCCGCTACGCGGATCACCCTCGCCTGCTCGACGCGTGGCAGCAGCGCTGGCGCATGAAGGGCGCCACGCCCGACGCCGTGCGCGCGCAACTCGCAAAGATCCTGCAGGGCGCCGATCCGCCCGCGTCCGAGGAAGCCGTGTTCGCGCTGCTGCGCGACGCGGGCTTCGACGCGCCGCTGCGTTTTTTCGCGAGCCTGTTCTGGGGCGCGTGGATCGCGGTGCGGCGCGCATGACGGTTCGACGCGGTACGTAACGGCGCTCACCACACGATTAGCGAATGCGCCGCGCGCGCTCGGTATGATGTCGTTCCCGTCCCCTTCCGGCCTCGACATGCTCACCGTCCATCACCTGAACAACTCGCGTTCGCAGCGCGTGCTCTGGCTGCTCGAAGAACTGGATGTGCCATACGAGATCGTGCGCTACGAACGCGATCCGAAAACGATGCTCGCGCCGGCCGAATTGCGCGCGATCCATCCGCTCGGCAAGTCGCCCGTCGTGACCGACGACGGCCGCACCTTCGCCGAATCGGGCGCGATCATCGAATACCTGGTCGAACGCTACGGCAACGGGCGCCTGGCGCCGCCGCCCGGCTCGCCCGAGCGGCACGACTACACGTACTGGCTGCACTACGCGGAAGGGTCGGCGATGCCGCCGCTGCTGCTCAAGCTCGTCGCGCTGCGGATCGCGCATGCGCCGATGCCGTTCTTCGCGCGGCCGATCGCACGCAAGATCGCCGCGACGCTGCAGTCGGGTTTCGTCGATCCGCAGATCGACCTGCATCTCGGCCACGTCGACGGTGCGCTGGCGCGCAGCGGCTGGTTCGTCGGCGACGGCTTCAGCGCGGCCGACATCCAGATGAGCTTTCCGCTCGAAGCCGCGACCGCGCGCGGCGGTGGCAGCCGGTATCCGGCGATCGCGCGCTTTCTCGACACGATCCATGCGCGGCCCGCGTACCAGCGCGCGCTGGAGCGCGGCGGCCGGTACGACCTGCTCAAGTAACCGGCGTCAGCTCAGCAACCCCGCCGCGACGTTGATCGACAAGCCGAGCACGGCCATGTTGAAGTAGAACGACAGGATCGACTGCGCGAGCACCGAGCGCCGCGCGGAGCGGTTCGCGAGCGACACGTCGGCCGTCTGCGACGCGACCGCGAGCGTGAACGCGAAATACAGGAAATCCCAGTAATCGGGCTCCGGGTTCCGGTCGGGAAAACGGAGCGCGCGATCGTTGCTCGGCGAGCCGTAATAGAGCCGCGCATAGTGCAGCGTGAAGATCGTCGGGATCAGAAACCACGCGCCGAACAGCGTCGCGCCCGTGATCGCGTAGTGGCTGAGCCCCGCGCTGAAGCCGACGCTCTTGGCGGTCGCGAGTTCGATCGCGATCGCCGCCACGCTCGCGACGGTCGCGAGGCACACGACGGTCAGCACGGTCGTCGCGTTTTCGTCCTCGCGGATCGCGACTTCGCGCACCTTGTGATGATGCGCGGTCACCATGCGCACCCACATCAGCACGAGATACAGCCAGACCGCGCAATCCCAGCCGATCAGCGCGCGCGCGGTCGGGCGCAGCGGAAACGGCAGCAGCACCGCGCACAGCACGCCGGCGACGAATGCCGCGACCATGCGCGGCCGGTTGCGTAATACCTGCGGATAAAGCGTCATCGTGTGATTCCGAAAGCGGATGGAAAGGGTTCGGGCGGTGCGCGCGAAAACCGCTGCGCCGGCGGGGTAACGCGCCCCGATTATCGCCATTCCGTCGTGACGTGGCGATGGGCACGAGCGCCTAAGATAAGGGGATGACCGCCACCGCCCTGCTCTGCCGCCATCCCGCGAACCCGGCCGGCCGCGACTTCGTCGTCGGCGACCTGCACGGCTGCGTGGACGTGCTGCGCGCGCTGCTGCACGACGTCCGCTTCGATCCGGCCCGCGACCGGCTGTTCTCGGTCGGCGATCTCGTCGACCGCGGCCCGGCCTCCGAAACCGCGCTGGACCTGCTCGACCGGCCGTGGTGCCACGTCGTGCGCGGCAATCACGAGGAAGTGCTGAGCCTCGTCGCGCGCGGCAAGCTGCCGCCCGACGCGTGGCGCGGGATCGGCGGCGACTGGGGCGCCGACCTGCCGCCGGAACGGCTGCATGCACATGCGGCACGCGTCGACGCGCTGCCGCTCGTGCGCGTGATCGGCGACGGCCCGGCGCGCTTCAACGTGCTGCATGCGGAATTCTTCGGCTCGGATGCGGAGCTCGATACCGGCAGCTATCCGCACGACGTGCGCGAGCGGCTGATCTGGGGCCGCGATCTGATCCAGGGGCTCGCCGATCCGGCGCGGCAGACCGGACTGTCGCTGACCTGCACCGGGCACACGCCGGTACGTGAACCGCAACGGATCGGCGCGCAATGGTTCATCGACACGGGGGCGTTCGCGCCGGCCGGGCGGCTCACGCTCGCCGAGCCGCGCACGGGGCGTACGTGGTCGATGACGCAGGCCGAAGCGCGCGAACGCCACGCGGGCGACTGGCCGCTGCCGTGACGGGCCGGCCGGTGGCGGTGCCCGCTCCGCGCAATGCAACGGCCCACCGTGCCCGGCCAAGCGAACGCTAGCCGACCTGATTCAGTTCGAACACCGCATCGACGGCCGAGCCGTTCCAGTTGTATTCGAGATAGGCCGCATGCTGGCAGTCGCGCAGCAGCGTCGTGCGGAATGCGGCGAGACATTCGCCGCGCGAGTCGCGCACCGACGGGTAGACGATCCCCGCGCCGCCCGCCTGGCGCACCGCGCGGCCGAATGCCTGCCCCGCGCTGTAGTCGATCGGGTCCAGCAACGCGGGATCGCGCTGCGGCCACGTGCGCACGTCGGCGACCTCGCCATGCGCGAGCACGGTATAGAGCCGCATCTGCTGGCGCATCGGCGGCTCCTTGGTCGCGGCGAGGAACAGCCCGCTGTGATAGCGCGTTTCGGCGATCGCCGTGTCGCGTGAGCGCGTGCAGTAGAACACGCCGTAGCTGCCGTCCGAAAAGCGGCTGCCCAGCGGATTCAGATGCGTGAACGCGGCCATGATCGGTCCCCACCCCTGCCCGTAGCGGCGCTCGGCGAGCGGCACCAGGTCGAGCGCGCCGACTTCGTTTCGAATGCGGTCGTTGGTCAGCGATTCGAGCGCGTAGAGCGCGTCGAAATCGTCCGCCGACGCAACGCGGTCGAACAGGTTGATGGCGGGAAAACGGGTGGGAATCACGCGATAGGCAGGCGCCCAGTCGACGGTGGCCGTGGGCCACCGGGTGACTTCGATCGGTGTCGTCACGCCCAGCCACCCCGCATCGCGTCGAGATATTGACGCACGGCCACCAGGTCGCCGACGTTGCCGGCCAGCATCCGGTCCAGCGCGCGCTTGCCGCCGAACGGCGCCGCATCGTTGGGCCGCTTGACCCACGCATCGGCCGCGGCCGGTTGCGGCAGCAGGATCTGCAACCCCTTGTAGATGCCAAGCAAGAGCGATAGCCGCTCGAGCGTATCGCGCGGCAGACGCGCCGATTCCGGCGCGGCCTTCCACTTGAAGAACGTCGAGCGGCCGGGCGACCCGAGCAGCACGATCTGCTCGTCGATCGTCAGTTCCCAATCGCGCGCGATGTTGAAAAACGCACGCAGGCCGGCCGCCGACATCTGCGCGACCGAAGCATGCGGCACGGCGGAATGCGAATCGTAAGCGGGCTGTGACATGACGGTTAGTCTCGAAACGAATTTACTAACAAGATTAGTCCATTCTCGTATTTTTGCAAGGGTCGCACCCAACGATCGTCAAGCCCGTCCGACAAATCGATATTTTTTGTCCATTCTGGACTCTTATTTTATTTTCTGCGTTAATGGTCGGGCGGACACCGCGTCACGGCGCGGGTCGTGTCCGTGGAGACCATGTCGCACGGAAACCGGATGCACCATGCCAAGGAACGCACCATGAAGAGACTGATTGCCGCTGTTTCGATCGCCCTGCTCGCGGTATCCGCAGGCCCCGCCGTCGCGAAGGACTGGACCACGATCCGCTTCGGCACCGATGCCAGCTACGCGCCGTTCGAATCGAAGGCGCCGGACGGCAAGCTCGTCGGCTTCGACATCGACCTCGGCAACGAGATCTGCGCGCGCCTGAAGGCGAAATGCGTATGGCTCGAGAACGATTTCGACGGGATGATTCCGGCGCTGAAGGCGAAGAAGTTCGACGCGGTGCTGTCGTCGATGTCGATCACACCGCAGCGCGCGCAGCAGATCGGCTTCACGACGAAGATCTACAACCAGCCGACGCGGCTCGTCGTGAAGAAGGGCTCGTCGCTGCTGCCGACCGCCGAATCGCTGAGGGGCAAATCGATCGGCGTCGAGCAGGGCACGACGCAGGAAACGTATGCGAAGGCGTACTGGGGCAAGCAAGGCGCGAACGTCGTGTCGTACCAGAACCAGGACGGCGTGTATGCCGACCTGATCGCCGGCCGCCTCGACGCGGCCCTCCAGGATGAAGTGCAGGCCGCGATCGGGTTCCTGAAATCGCCGCGCGGCGCGAACTACACGTTCGTCGGGCCCGAGCTCGTCGATGAAAAGGTGCTCGGCATCGGCGCCGGCATCGGCTTGCGCCAGGAGGACACCGACCTGAAGGCGAAGATCGACCGCGCGATCCTCGACATGGTCAAGGACGGCACCTACAAGCGGCTCGCATCGAAGTACTTCGACTTCGACATCTACGGCGGTTGAAAAACGGCGTCGCGCGCGTACGGATGACTGCTTCCGTCGCGCGCGTCCGACCGCCCCTCCCCTTCAACCGGATGGCAACGGCATCGCGCGGTTCGCCGTTGCATCGAATGCCTGTCATCTTGCGTCGCACGCAGCGCGCGGCACGACGCTTCGCGTCATCGTTCGGATTGCATATCGATCGTTCGCGGCAACGACGGGCGGCGCGAACGGACGAACGTGCGGATCGATTCAATAGGCGAAAACCGGGCGGCGCGGCACGGGCGCCCGTGCGCACATGCCCATGCGGATCGGGTTCGCGTGCAGGAAAGTGCCGACCCGGCGCGGATGACCGGCAACCAGCCGGATCCGCCTCGCACCGGGCGCGGAGAGATGGCCTGTCGAGGCATGCCGGTCCGCTGCAAGCGCGATGCTCGAACGGCGATGTCCCGAATCACTGCGATCGCGGCCTGCGAGCCGCGGCGTGTGATGATCGATCATTTTTCTACCCCGTTTGCTGTCTGATGTTGGTTCCGGCAACCGGACGATGCCGATGCTCCGGCGATCAGTCGACGACGTTCCGTGCTCGCCGTGACGCGGCTGCTGCACCGCGCCCGACCGCCGCATCCCCGCGGACCGCGTTCTGGCCGGTACGGAAAGCTTTCGCTGCCGGACCGGAGAACCTCGCGTCGTCGACTCTCGCACGTCTCTCTTCGCAAGGACCGGGCCAGCGCGGCGCGAGCCCGGCCGGACAAGGCGGCGGCCGGGCCGGCTGGCGGCCGGAACGGGCGTGGCATGCAGGAAGTTACGAAACTGAAACGTCGGCGCAACGGCGGGCGCCGGCCCCGCGACGGCAGGGCCTTGCGGAATAAGGCTGAACAATGGAGCACGGAATTTTTACCGGCGGCGGGATGGCCGATCGGCCCGTTTCGCCGCGCAAATCCGCCCGGCGATCCACACGAAATGTTTCATGCGCTTTACATGCCGACGCGGGCGGCAACGCGCACCGCACGTCGCTGCCGGACGCTGGACGCGGCCGCCGATCGCATGGCTATACTGCGACACCGCTTCACGCGATCTCATGCGACTTCACGCAGACAACCGCCCACGATGATCCGTACCTTCCATGCCGCCGAGCGCGCCAGGCTGATCCGCTTCGGCGTGTCGGGCCTCGGCTCGACCGCGCTGCATGCGCTGATCGCCGCAGCGATGTTCGCGCTGTTCGACGCGACGCCCGTCATCGCGAACGCGACCGCGTTCGTCGGCTCGACCGCGTTCTCGTATCTCGCCAACACGCTGTGGAGTTTTTCGTCACCGGTGACGTGGGGCAACTTCGTGCGCTTTCTCGCGGTCGCGATGGCCGGCCTGGCCGTGACGATGCTGCTGGCGCACGGCACCGACGCGCTCGGGCTCGCCCGCGCGTGGAGCATCGTCGCGGTCGTGCTGTGCGTGCCGCCCGTCACGTTCGTGCTGCACCGGCTGTGGACCTATCGCTGAACCGGTCCGCACGCATCACACGCCTCGCACCCGCCGCTCAGCCGACCCGCTGATGCCCCGCGTCGCCCGACGGCGCGCCGTCGTGCCCGCCGCTGTCGCCATTCCCGCCGTTGCCACCGTTGTTGTCGTGATCGTTCAGCCCGTGCTCGATCATCATCCGGTAGAGCGTCACGCGTGAAATGCCGAGTTCGGCGGCGGCCTTGTTGATCCGGTGGTCGTTGCGCAGCAGCGCGTTCTCGATCGCGGTGCGCTCGGCCAGCGCCCGCGCCTGCTCGAGCGTCACCGGTTCGGTTTCGCCGGGCGTATCGAGCCCGAGATCGTGCGGCGTCAGCAGCCGGCTCTCGGCCATCACGATCGCGCGCCGCACGCGGTTGATCAGTTCGCGCACGTTGCCGGGCCACTCGTAGCGCCGCATCGCGTCGAGCGCGGCCGACGTGAAGCCGCTGATCTTGCGGCCGCTGTCGGCCTTGAATTTCTGCAGCACGTAGTGCGCGAGGATGTCGATGTCCTTGCCGCGCGCGCGCAGCGGCGGCTCGTGGATGCGCAGCACGCACAGCCGGTGATAGAGATCCGCGCGGAAGCGCCCGGCCTCGACCGCGCCGTCGAGATCGACGTGCGTGGCCGAGATGATCCGCACGTCGACCGCGATCGATTCCTGGCCACCGAGCCGTTCGATCTTGCCCTCCTGCAGGAAGCGTAGCAGGCTCGCCTGGCTTTCGACCGGCATGTCGCCGATCTCGTCGAGAAACAGCGTGCCGCCGTTCGCCGATTCGATCCGGCCCGCGCGCCGCTGGTTCGCGCCGGTGAACGCGCCGCGCTCATAGCCGAACAGCTCCGACTGCAGCAGGTGATGCGGAATCGCACCGCAATTGATCGCGACGAACGGCCCCTTGCCGCGGCCGGAGCGCTCGTGAATCGCGAGCGCCGTCAGCTCCTTGCCGGTACCCGACTCGCCCGAGATGAACACGCTCGCGTCGGTCTTCGCGACCTTGCGGATCGTGCTGAACAACTGCTGCATCGCCTCGCAGTTGCCGATCATCCCGTGTTCGCCGATCGACGCCGCATAGGCGGCGCCGTCGACGCGATCGAGCGCGGCCATCCCGCGCGCATGGCCCAGCACGTGCGAAATCCATTCGTACGGCAGCGGCAGCGTCACGTAATCGAAGCAATAGCTGCGGATCAGCTCGCGCACGGCGGCGCCGATCGTGATGCCGGCCTGCGCGATGGAAATCCAGCCGATCGCCGGCTGGCTCAGGCACATCTTCAGCGCGGGATAGTCGCGCGACGTGAACCCGGTGAAATCGACCAGCCCGGCGGCCACGCTCACGCCGCAGGTCATGTTCTGCGCGGCGCCGGCCGTCTTCGCGACCGTGATCTCCCAGCCGAGCCCGCGCAGTTGCGCCAGCAACGGCTCGTCCGGCGTGCGCATGATCACGAACAGCTTGCGGCCGGCCTCGGGAGCGGTGACGGACACGTCCGTCATCTCGGGCGCCGCCGGCCCGTTTGCGTCGGGTGACCTAGCAACCATCGTTGTTCCCCGCTTGGCGTTGGTATCGCGCCGGTTCGCCGCCGCGTACGACGGACACGATCGAACCGACATATTGGCCGTATTTCCGTCCGAATAACATCCCCCTTCGCATGAATCGCGCCGGAGGTCGACGTTGCCATGAACGGTATATCGATGCGGCAGGCCCGCGGCTAGATGGGTGTTATCCCGGTGGCGGGCGCCGCGCGCGACGGAGCGGGACCGGCACCTTGCGCGCAAAGCCGCGCCGGTGCTGGCGCTCGGCGATTGTGGAGCGCGCTGCACACCCCCGATCGGCGCGACGGCGCATGCGCGCGCAACCGGTCGGCCGGGCATGCGGGCGCCCGGGCAACCGGTTCCGGTTGATTTGCGTCAATCGTCGGAAGAAGGCGGCTGATGCACGAACGCAACATGCACGGCGCCCCGCCGCGTGGGCGGGGCGGGAGCGGCCGGGTCAGCGGCCCGACGCGAGCGGCGCCGGTGCGTTGGCGCGACCGCGACCGCGGCCGGCGGGCGGGGCGCCGTGTTCGCCGTAGGTGGCGGCCAAGGCATCGACCCGCGCGAGATGATGGTGATTGTCGTGATCCCACGGATGGAAGCCCGGCCGGAAAAAGCTCAGCCATTCGCCGGCGATGCGCGGAAACAGCCCACGGCGCGGCCCGTACAGGAACGCGATCATCCGCAGCATGCCGCGCACGTGATGGCCGGCGCCGCGATCGCGCCACAGCAGCGTCGCATGCATCAGAAACACGGTCGGCCAGAACGTCAGCGTCGTCAGCAGATACACGCCGATGCGGATCAGGTATCGGCGCAGCCCCGGCTTCATCGCGGCATTCCACACGTCGAACGACACGGCCTTGTGCTCGGTTTCCTCCAGCGCGTGCCAGATCCACATCTGCCGGTAGCCTTCGACCGAACCGTCGAGACGCGTCGGGTCGCGCAGCAGCCAGTCGGCGAGCATCGCCGTGTAGTGCTCGGCCGCCACCGTATGCGCGAGTTGCACCGAATGCGGCAGCTTGCGCTTCATGTAGCCGAGCACCGTCCACACGCGCTGGTCCAGCTTGCGCGCGGGCAGCCGGTTCGCCTGCATCAGCTCGTTGTATTCGATGTGCTCGCGCGTGTGCATCGCCTCCTGGCCGATGAAGCCGAGCACCTGCTGCTTCAGCACCGGATCGTCGATCCGGTCGCGATAGTTGCGCACCGAATCCATGAAGAAGCGCTCGCCGGCCGGAAACAGCAGCGACAGCGCGTTGAAGAAATGGGTCACGTGCGACCCGAGGCCATGCCAGTCCTTCGCGCGTTCGACCGGCAGGTCGAAGCGCAGGTCGCGGCGCACCGGCATGATCCCGGCCGCGGTGGCGGCAGCGGCTGACTTCATGTTCATCGTTCTCCTGTTGCGGCGCGGCCCGGCGCATCGTCCGACGCGGCCGGCGCCACCCCGGGCGGCGCAGCGCGCGCCGCCAAAATCATGACATCGACAGATGTAAAGATAGGCCGCGCGCGCCGGCACACGCAAGCCGCGCGGTAGACGCGCGCTTCCAAACAGGGCACGGTCGGCAAGGCGGAAAAAACAGCGCTCGAACGACGCGCCGACGGGTTGCGATTCGAACGCGGGAGTGTGCGTGAGGGCGCGTGGTCGGACGCAGTGCGGCGCCCGCCGATCGGCCCGCAAGCCCCGTGTGGCGGGCCTTTCGCGGGATCGGGCAACGATCGTGCAGCAGGCTGTACGTGAGTCGGTCACATCGATTCATACGCGCAACGCACTGCGGTGGTGCAACCCTGGCCCAGCGGCTCGCGAAAAATTCAAACGCACGTTCCAATTGCGTGTCGGGCAATCCCGCGCGCGGCGCGCCGACACGCTTGCTGACACGCGTACGGCGGCACGAAATCCACGCGCGCCGGCCCGCTGCCCGCTCGCCTACAATAGCGGTTTCACGCAACCTCTTTCAGGAGAAATCATGTCCGTCATCACGACCGAATCGGGCCTCAAGTACGAAGACCTGACCGAAGGCACCGGCGCGCAAGCGCAAGCCGGCAAGACCGTCAGCGTCCACTACACGGGCTGGCTGACCGACGGTCAGAAATTCGATTCGAGCAAGGATCGCAACGACCCGTTCGCGTTCGTGCTCGGCGGCGGCATGGTCATCAAGGGCTGGGACGAAGGCGTGCAGGGCATGAAGGTCGGCGGCGTGCGTCGCCTGACGATCCCGCCGCAACTCGGCTACGGCCCGCGCGGCGCAGGCGGCGTGATTCCGCCGAATGCGACGCTCGTGTTCGAAGTCGAACTGCTCGACGTCTGACCCTGCGCCCGGCCGTTTCCTTCCCGATGGAACGCATCGCCTCCCCCGCCATCGCGCTGCGCCGCTACGACACGTGCGAAGCGTCGGACGTGCACGACTTCCACCAGGTCGTGCTCGGCGTCGATGGCGCGATGGTGATGGCGGTGGACGGAATCGGCCGGCGCATCGACCGGCACGCGGCCTGGCTGATTCCGGCCGGCGCGCGCCACGACTACGCGGGCCTCGGCGACAATCGCCAGCTCGTGATCGACCTCCCCGCCGCGTCGCTCGCGGTACCTCGGCGGCTGTTCGACCATGCGCGCGCCGTGTCGATCGACCCGGCGCTCACGTCGCTCGTCGCGCAGGTCGCGGCGGCCGCCGCGCAACACGATGCGCCGGCCGGCGACGCACGGCAGGCCGCCGCGCATCGCTTTCAGTGGCAGGCCGCGGCGCGTCTGTGCGACGCGCTGCTCGACGACGCGGGCATCGCCGCGCCCGCGTCGGGCCTCGATTTCGCGCGCATCGACCGCTGGCTGCGCGCGCGGCTCGCCGACCCGCTGCGCATCGCCGATCTCGCCGCACACTGCGGCTACGGGATGCGCCGGTTTCATCAACTGTTCGTCGACGCATTCGGCGAAACGCCGCATCGCTACCTGCAGCGGCTGCGGCTCGACGCGGCCGTCGTGCTGCTCGCCGACGGCCGGCATGCACTCGTCGACATCGCGGGCAGCGTCGGCTTCGCGGATCAGAGCACGTTCACGCATGCGTTCACGAAGCGCTTCGGCGTGGCGCCGGGACGCTGGCGCGGCGAACGGCATTGAACGGTCAAGCGGCGCCGGTTTTCCCGCGATAGCGGATGCGGCGGCCGCTCGCGCCGTGGCATCACGGCCGGACGCGCTTCGACAGCCGCTGCCCGTCCCGCGTGAAGCCGTACCGCGCGTAAAAGCGGTGCGCATCGAGCCGATGGTCGCCGCTCGTCACCTCCAGTTTCACGCACCCCACCGACTCGAACCAGCTGTGCGCCGCTGCGATCAGCGCGCCGCCGACACCCTGCCCGCGAGAGCGTTCGTCGACGACCAGGCTGGTGATGCGCCCGAGATTGCCGTGCGCGTGAAATAGCGCAAGCGCATGCAGGCTGATGCAGCCGACCACGCTGTGCGCGACCGTTGCGACCAAGATGCGGTCGACCGCGCTCGGCAGCAGTGTTGCCAGCTTGTCGCGGATCATCGCGGGGGGCGCATCGTAGCCAAGCTGGTGCATCAGCCGTGCGATGTCGGCGTGATCGGCGATCTGCGCGTCGCGCGTCGTCAGGTTGGAGGGAGTCATCCGGATAGGCCTGTCGAAAGTCGATGTGCGCGGTGGCATGCATGCCTCGCCGCATTGCCATGTTAATCGCCGCGCACGGGCCGCGTATCGACGCTTCACGTCCCGCTGAAACATTGGATGTCCGTCGCCACCTACGATGGACGCATGGATACGACCACACCATCCCCCGCTTTCCCGCCCGCGCTGGCGCGCATCGTCGCCACCGTCAGCATCGGGTTCGTCGTCACGCAGCTCGACGTGACGATCGTCAATATCGCGCTCGCGCATCTCGCCGCCGACCTGCGCCTGCCGGTCGCCGGCCTGCAGTGGGTCGTCGATGCGTACACGCTCGCGTTCGCGGTGCTGATGCTGTCGGGCGGCGCGCTCGGCGACCGCTTCGGCACACGCCGGCTGTATGTCGCGGGCCTCCTGCTGTTCGCGTTCGCGTCGCTCGCGTGCGGCGCCGCCGTCGCGCCCGCGATGCTGATCGCGGCCCGCGCGCTGCAAGGCGTCGGCGCCGCGGCCATGCTGCCCAATTCGCTCGCGCTGCTCAACGACGCGTGCCGGCATGACCCGCGCCTGCGCGCCCGTGCGGTCAGCGGGTGGACGGCGGCCGGGTCGATCGCGATCGCGGCCGGCCCGGTCGTCGGCGGCCTGCTGATCGCCGCGTGGGGCTGGCGCGGCATCTTCCTCGTGAACCTGCCGCTGTGCGCGGCGGGGCTCGCCACCACGTTCGCGTGGGTGCCGGCGCGCCGCGAGCACGCTGCCCCGGCGCGCTCGACCCGTTCGCTCGATCCGCGCGGCCAGTTCATCGCGATCGCGATGCTGACCGCGCTGACCGGCGCCGTGATCGAATGGAGGCCGCTCGGCTTCACGCATCCGGTCGTGGCCGGCGGTTTCGTGCTGGCGGCGCTGGCCGCGCTCGCGTTCGTCGCGGTCGAATCGCGTACGGCCACGCCGATGCTGCCGCTGTCGCTGTTCCGCCACCCTGCGTTCAGCACGGCCGTGCTGTTCGGGATCTGCGTGAACCTCACGTACTACGGCACCGTGTTCGTGCTCGCGCTGTACCTGCAACGCGCACGCGGCGAATCGGCGTTGCAGGCCGGGCTCGCGTTCCTGCCGCTCACCGGCGGCTTCCTGCTGTCGAATCTCGCGAGCGGACGCGTCGTCGCCCGCCACGGCCCGCGCATGCCGATGGCGGCCGGCGCGCTCGTCGCCGCGCTCGGCTACGGGTCGCTGCATTTCGTCGATGCAGCGACGCCGCTCGGCGTGCTGCTCGTGCCGTTCCTGCTGATTCCGTCGGGCATGGGCTTCGCGGTGCCCGCGATGACGACGGCCGTACTCGCCTCGGTCGCGCCCGAGCGGGCCGGCATCGCGTCGGCCGTGCTCAATACCGCGCGGCAGGCCGGCGGCGCGATCGGCGTCGCGGCGTTCGGTGCGCTCGCCGGCGGCGGCGGCGCAGCGCAGGTCGTCAGCGGGTTGCGGATCGAAACCGTCGTGTCGGTCACACTGCTGCTCGCGGCCGCGCTGCTCGCGACCCGCGTGCGGACCGATGCGGATCGCGGTGCGCCGCGGTCGCGTCAGGCCTTGTCGGCGCATGATTGAGCGCGTGCGGTCATGCATCTCCGGGGTCGGGCTGGATCAGGTGACGCCACGGAAAGACGTTACGCCTGAGGTGGCTCACGTGCCCGCCGCTGCTCGCCTGAACCACCATGAACTGCAAGCGCGGATGCGGCGTGTCGAGTGCATCGCGATCGAGACAGGTATTTCTCAGAAACAACGTGGGTGCTGCCGGCCGAGCCATCGCGCCTGACGCTCATCGCCGTGTCGCGCTCGCCTCGTCGTCGACCTTCCTGACGACGGTGTCGGCAGCCTTCACGGGCCGACCGTCGTCGTGCCGCAGCGCGAGCTTGCGGATCGCACGCCCGGTGCCGCGATCGACGAGCACCGAATGCCGCTCGCCGCGCGCGAACAGGTTGGCCTCACCCCACTGCCGCAGCATCACGATCACCGGAAACAGTCCTTCGCCTTTTTTCGTCAGCACATACTCCTGATACGCGGTGCCGTCCGACGCCGGCACGACGTCGAACACGCCCGCATCCACCAGCATCTTCAGCCGGTCGGACAGGATGTTGCTCGCGACGCCGAGACTCGCGCGGAAATCGCCGAAGCGGCGCACGCCGTCGAATGCATCGCGCACGATCAGCAACGCCCAGCGATCGCCGACGATATCGGTCGCGCGCGCCACCGGGCACGGCGAATCCGCAAGACTTTTCTGCCTGGCCATCTCTCTCTCCGCAATCGTGCCGGCCGCCTTCACGGGCATGCCGGCCATCCGTGCACGGGCCTCTGGCCCACCACTCAACCAGTTGCATTTTAAAACTACTTTCCCTACACTCCAAACAAGTTTCAAATTGCAACTACATTGCGCGAGGAACCCATGGAATCGTCCTGCCATTCCGGCACCGTTGCATCGAACGCGTCGACCGACGCGATTCATCCGGCCGAGGACGGCCGCCTGTCGTCCGCGCGCGTCGCGCTGCTGGCCGTCTGCTGCGCGGCGAACGTCGCGAACGTCTACTACGCGCAGCCGCTGCTCGATTCGATCGCACGGGATTTCGGCGTGTCGCAGGCCGCCGTCGGCGGCGTCATCACCGCGACGCAGCTCGGCTGCGCGCTCGCGCTGCTGTTCGTCGTGCCGCTCGGCGACCTGCTGAACCGCAAGCGCCTGATCGACGTGCAGCTTGTGCTGCTGAGCGCGGCCTGCATCGGCGTGGCCATTGCACCGACGCGTGGCGCGCTGCTGGCCGGGATGGTCGCGGTCGGGCTGCTCGGCACCGCGATGACGCAAGGGCTGATCGCGTGCTCGGCCGCTCTCGCCGGTGCGGGCGAACGCGGGCGCGTGGTGGGCGCCGCGCAAGGCGGCGTCGTGGTCGGGCTGCTGGCCGCACGCTCGCTGGCGGGCGTCGTCACCGACATCGCGGGGTGGCGGGCCGTCTATCTCGTATCGGGCGCGCTCGCGATCGCGATGCTCGTCGTGCTGTCGCGGCTGCTGCCCGATATGCGCGAACCGCGCGAACGCATCGGCTACGCGGCGCTGCTGCGCTCGATGGTGTCGCTGCTGCGCGACGAACGCGTGCTGCGCGTGCGCGGCGCGATCGCGCTGCTGATGTTCGCGGCGTTCAGCATCTTCTGGAGCGCGCTCGTACTGCCGTTGAGCGCGCCGCCGCACGCGATGTCGCATACGCAGATCGGCGCATTCGGCCTCGTCGGCGCGCTCGGTGCGGCGGCCGCCGCCCGCGCGGGCCGGCTCGCGGATCGCGGACGCGGCGAGGCGACGACCGGCGCGGCACTCGCGCTGCTCGCGTGCGCGTGGCTGCCGCTTGCGTTCGGCAATACGTCGATTGCGTGGCTGGTCGTCGGCATCGTGCTGCTCGACGTCGGCGGGCAGGCCGTCCACGTCATCAACCAGAGCATGATTCTCGGCGCGCGGCCCGATGCGCATGCGCGCCTGGTCGGCTGCTACATGCTGTTCTATTCGGCCGGCAGCGGGCTCGGTGCGATCGCGGCGACGATGATGTATGCGCGCGCCGGCTGGACCGGCGTCTGCGTGCTCGGCGCGGGGGTGAGTGTGGCCGCGCTCAGCGTGTGGGCCGCGACGCTGCGGCGCGCATGAGACGCGCCGGCCATGCGGGTCGAACGGGAAACGCTCGCCCGCCCTCGCCGGGCGGCCGGCACGCGAACCAGCCAAGTACGTGCGCCGCTCGGGCTTTCGGTTCCGCTGCGGTTCGGCTTCGGTTCAGCTCGGGGCATCCCCCGCGGCAGAGAAGTGGGCGCGCCGGCAACGTCGCGGCGCATGTCGGTTCCGCTTCGGTTCCGCTTCGGTTCCGCTGCGACTCGGCGGCGCGGTGCGCCGCGAACGTTCAGCCTGCCGCCTGAATCGCTTCCTCGTACACGCCGGCCACGCGCCGCGCGATCACCGCATTGTCGAAATGCTCGCGTGCATAACGCTTGCATGCGGCCTCGTCGGGCAGCGCGATCGCACCCGACAGCGCGCCGCCGAGCCCTTCGGCGATCGCATCGGCGCCCGTCGACGGCAGCACGAGATCGTTCGACAACCCGGCGACCGCCTCCGGCAGCCCGCCGACCGGCGTGACCAGCACCGGCGTGCCGGATGCCAGCGATTCGACGGTGATCAGCCCGAAGCCTTCGAGCGCGACCGTCGGCACGACACTGACCGTCGCCGCGCGGTACAGCGCCGCGAGATGATGGTCGGGCACGAAGCCGAGCAGCTTCACGTTGTCCTGCAGCCCCGCTTCGTCGATGCGCTGCTGCAACTCCTCGCCGATCTTGCCCTTGCCGGCGATCAGCAGCAGCACGTCCGGGTGACGGCGCTTGACGACACCGATCGCATCGATCAGGTCCTCGAGCCCCATGCGCCGCACGAGCCGGCGCACGGCCAGCACGATCGGCCGGTCCTGCGGCAGTTGCAGCTTGTGCCGCGCCTCGGCGGGCGTGAGCGGCGTGTCGAACTGCGCGGTATCGACGCAGCCGGGAATCACGCGCACGCGCGACGGATCGATCCCGTAGCGATTCGTCAGGATCTGGCCGAATGCCTGCGACAGCACGATCAGCCGCGACGAGCGCGTATACACCGCCTGTTCGAGATAGCGCTTCGCGCGCTGCCCGAGCGACGCGGCGCCCTCGACCTGACTTTCGTCGGCCCACGGCCCCTGGAAGTGCGACACCTGCGGAATCCCGCGCGTCACGTCGAGGCCCGGGAACGTGTACAGCGCGAAGTGCGACGAAATCACGTCCGGCCGCTCGCTGCGGATCTCGTCGCGCAGCGCGCGCCGTGCGGCGAGCATTCGGCGCGCGAGCGGCTCCGACGCGGGACCGAAGCCCTGGATCGCCCCGCCCGTGTCGTCGGCGACCTTCGGCGAGCCGGCCACGAGCCCGCGCACCTCGACGCCCGCGCCGGGCAGCGCGCCGACGAGCGAGTAGTACATCCGGTCGAGGCCGCCCGCGCGTTCGGGAAACCAGTGCATGCCGATCTGCAACGATTTGATCGGCCGGAAAGAGTGGGACATCACGGTTGCTCCTGCGTGATCGCATGCTCGACCCGCTCGAAGGCGGACGGCTGCGTGGGTTGGCCGATGCGCCGGTAAAGCGCGACGTACTGGGCGCCCATGTGCGCCCAGCCGAAACGGGTCATCAGTTCGCGCGCCGCGTCGCCCATCGCGCGGCAGGTGTCGCGCGACGCCGCGAGCGCGCCAATCGCCTGCGCGAGCGCGGCCGGATCGTCCGGGTCCTCCAGCACGATCCCGCATTCGCGCGTGATGATTTCCGCGCCGCCCGCCGTGCGCGCCGTGACGACCGGCAAGCCGGCCGCCATCGCCTCCAGCAGCGACAGGCTCATCGCTTCGTAGCGCGACGGAAAGACGTACGCGTCGACCGAGCGCATCAGCGTCGGCATGTTCTTCACGAGCCCGAGGAAATGCACGCGCGAATCGATGCCGAGCGCGCGCGCTTCTTCCGGGTACGGGCTGCCGGGCAGATAGCCGGCCACCGCCAGATGCACGTTCGCGGGCAGCTTCGTCAGCGCCTTCAGCACGGTGCCGAGGTTCTTGCGCGGCGTGCGCAGGTCGCCGACGAACAGCAGCAGGAACGCGTCGTCCGGCAGCTTGAACGCCGCGCGGTCGGCCTGCGCGCCCGCGAACGCGCTGCCGTCGACGCCGTTGTAGATCACGCTGATCTTGCGGCTGTCGATGCCGAGCGCGGCGATCTCGTCGGCCACCTTCTGCGACACCGCGGTGATCGCGCGCGAACGCTTGTACGCCCAGCGCTCGAGCACGGTATTCACGCGCGTGTAGACGTACTGGTAGGCCGACCACAGCCCCTTGGTGGGGCCGAACGGATAGTACGGACTCTTGAACCAGCCGCCGTGCACGAAGTGCGCGGTATTCACGTCGGCCTTGATCCACGAGATGAAGCCGTTCACGTGCAGCACGTCGTATTCGCCGCGGTGCGCGCGCAGCCACGCCGCGCTCTTCAGCGCGAACACCTGCTGCTTGACGAGATTCGACGGCCAGAAGCCGCCGACCTTCACCGGCACCCAGCGCACGCGCGGGTCGGCCAGCAGCTCGGGCGCGACATGCGACGCGACCAGCGTGACCTCGTAGTTTTCGGCCAGCGCCGCGCGCGCGATTTCGTAATTGACGCGGCCCTGCCCGTCGTTATGTCGCACGACGTGCGTGACGATCGCGATTCTCAATGGTCGCCTCCCCGTGAACGCGCGGCGGCCAGCAGGCGTTGCGCCTTCTGCCAGTGCGCCGCGGCAAGTATCGAAAAAATGGCTGTGAACATCAGCAAGCCGCCGGTGCCGATCAGCGAGTTCGTGAACACGAGCATCGCGAAGGTCGACAGGCACAGGCTCAGGCACGCGCCGACGAACTTGTCCTTGCGCAGCTTGAACGCCGCGCGCAGCGTGCGGCCGAACAGCATCACGACGCCGGCGAGATACAGCAGCGTGCCGGGCCAGCCGAGCACGAACGGCACGTTCATCACGCCGCTGTCGAAGCTGCCGTACTTGCCGAGCTCGCCGCTGTCGCTCGACAGCTTCGTGGACGCGCCGGTCGCGCCCATTCCCTCGCCGGCGACGTCGGTGAACGCCGTCTGCGCGAAGGTCGCGTAGAACTTGTTGCGGTCGTCGTAGCTGCGGTCATCCTTCAGGTTCGTGATCGACTGCAGGCGCGCGCCGAGCCGGTCGGCCACCGGCCCGACGGTCAGCAGCGGCACGCACAGCCCGACCAGCACGACGCCGCTGATCAGGATCCGCATCCGCACGCGGTTGCTCGATTGCACGAGCTGGATCGCGAGCGCGATCACCCAGCCGCCCCAGGTCGAGCGCACGAGACACAGCGCGAACGACACGAAGCCGGCCGCGCCCGCGAACCAGCGGATCTTCTGCGGCGCGACCAGCACGAACACCAGCGCCCCCATCATCGCGAACGCGAACGGCCCGGACGAATTCATCGTGCTGAACACGCGCACGCCGTACGGCACCGGCTCGCCCTGCGAGCCCATCTGCGAGCCGACCATCCACAGCACGTCCCACTGCGGCATCACGAAATACTGGACGACGCCGTACAGGCCCATCACGAGCATGCCCCACATGAAGGTGGACAGCAGCACGTCGCGATACTCCGGATAGTTGCGCGCGTTCACCATGATGTGAAAGCCGATCAGGATCGGGTACAGCCAGTTCGCGAGGTCGTAGGTCGCGGCCATCACGCCGCTCGACACGATCCCGACCAGGTACGCATACACGAGCCCGAACAGGATCAGCAGCACCGGAATCCCGCGCCGCTGCGCGAGCACGCGGTAATGCCTGACGAGCCCCAGGCCGGCGATCATCGTCACCGCGAGCGGCGCGACCTGGATCAAACTCGTCGGCGTGAACGCGCCCTTCGACCAGTCGGCCAAACGCCGCACTTCCGGGCTCAGGAACCACACCCACCACATGAAGCCGACGTAGCGCGCCGGGCTCTTGAAATACAGCCAG
Organism: Burkholderia sp. BCC0097; assembly: GCF_902832985.1. Lineage (NCBI taxonomy): Bacteria > Pseudomonadati > Pseudomonadota > Betaproteobacteria > Burkholderiales > Burkholderiaceae > Burkholderia > Burkholderia sp. BCC0097. Next base: position 779,269 of record NZ_CADFDM010000004.1, on the reverse strand, counting down.
ATGCCGACCCCGATGGCCAGCACCGGGAACGCGAGCGTCAGCACCTTGCCCTGGTGGATGGCAATCAGCGCGGCGGTCAACGCCCACAGCCCGGCCTGCCCGGCCCAGTGCTTCGGCTCGGCGAACCAGCTGCGGGCGCGTGACGGCGCGCGTTCGGCGGCAATCGTACTCATCGATCCGCGCTCACTGCGACGACGCGCTCGAATCGGCGAGCGGCATCGCGACGCCGGCCGGCGCGGGCGTGCGGCGCCGGCGCAGCATGTCGCGCGTGATCCGCACGTGCTGCTCGGCGAACGCCTGCGTGGTCAGGTCGCGTTCGCGCAGGGACGCAGCAGCGGCCCGCGCGCAGTCGAGCGCCGCCGCCGGGTCGGCGACGAAGCGGTCGGCGGCCTGGCGCATCGCCTGCGCGTCGAACGCCGGCACATAGGCGGCCGTATCGTGCGGGAAGTAGTCGCTCAGGCCGCCCACGTCGGACACGATCATCGGCTTGCCGACGGCCGCCGCCTCGAGCATCACCGTGATGCCCGACGCGTGGAAATTCGGCCGCAGCGGCACGACGATCACGTCGGCCCACGCGTACAGCTCATGCTGCTTCGCGAGCCCCGACGCCGGGCCGATCCGCACGTTCGGCGCATGCCACTCGCGCGGCACGCGGCGGCGCGTCGCGAGCCGCACCTCGTAGCGTTCGTCGCCGCCGAACGCGGCGAGGAACGTGCGCCAGTCGCGGTCGCGGTCGTTGCCGATCGCCGCGATCCGCAGCGGCCGGTTCGGTTGCCATTGCCGCGGCTCGACCGGCGGGAAATCCTGCGTGTTCAGCCCGTAGTAGACGAACTCGGCTTCGCGCCCGAGATAGCGCCGGCACAGGTCGGCGTTGTCGCGGGCGAGCGTGGTCAGCGCGTCGGCGCGCGCGAGCAGCTTGCGGTACAGCCAGCGGCGCGGGCCGCCGAAACTGCCCCACTTGTCGAACAGCCACACGCTCTGCGCGAGCAGCAGCGGGCGCTTGCCCTGCGCGCCGGCCAGCTTGAGGACCAGCGCGGCGGCCAGATGTTCCTGCTCGGTGTGCGTCCAGATCACGTCGGTGGCGAGCAGCGCCGCGCGATTGCGCCACGCATGCACGACGTCGAAGCCGAGCGCCGCCTTCAGCGCGCGGCGCGCGACGCTCACGACGCGGTTCTCGCCGACGTCCTGCGAATAGGTCAGCCGGAATTCGTCGGATTCGGCGTGGTGATAGCCATACAGGCAGCCGATGTCGTCGCCTTTCCGGTAGGTACGCGGATCGGCGCCGTAGAACAGATGGACGTGGACTTTGGTTGCAGCCTTCGTGGTCATGCGAGCCCTCCGGGTATGGCCGCGCGCGGTGCGCGCAGGGCGTTCAAGACGTCACCGGCGGCATCGCCGCACGGTGGGGGGCAAGGTTGGTGCGACGCGCATCGCGGGCGCCGCGGCGCACCGCGCGCCAGTGCGCGAGCACGCGGGCGCGCCGCGCGGTCGGCAGCGCCAGCAGCAGGTGCGCGAAGCCCGGATAGACGCGCGTGCCGACCAGCGTCCACCACCACCACGCGATCTCGCGCCGCAGCGGCGGCAGATGCTCGCGCAGGATCAGGTGCAGGTTGTGCGCGCCGTTGCTGATCGCGTTCAGCGACGCGGCATCGCGCCGGTCGTCGTCGAAGCGCTCGGCCGGAAAATGATCGACCGCGATCGCCGGGTCGTAGACGAGCTTCCAGCCTTCGCGCTGCACGTGCATGCTGAAGCCCATGTCGTTGTGCACCTGCGCGCCGGCGCCGCGCAGCCGCGTGTCGAAGCGCAGCCGTTCGATCGCCGCGCGGCGGTAGCTCATGTTCGCGCCCTTGAGCATGTCGACTTCGCGCGCGCCGCCGACGCCGAGGTGATGATTGCCGACGATCTTGCCGGACAGCGTGAGCTGGCCGACGAGTTCGCGCGATTCGTCGAGCACGCGGCCTTTCTCGTGCACCCAGTCGCGTCCGCCGACCGCGCCCACGCGCGGGTCGGCCTGGAATACGGCTTCGATGCGCGCGAGCCAGTCGGGGCGCGGCGCCGCATCGTCGTCGGTGATCGCGACGATGTCGCCCGTCGCCGAGTCGAGCCCCTTGTTCAGCGCGGCCACCTGCCCCCCCACGTCGACCGGCACGATGCGCAGCGGCAGCGCGCCGCCGACCGCCGGATCGGCGAGCCGTTCGTGCGTGGCGTCGTCCTCCGGGCGCGCGACGACGATCACCTCGTCGGGCAGCCGCTGCTGCCGCTGCAGCGCCAGCAGGCAGCGCGCGAGGTCGGCGGGGCGCCGATAGGTCGGAACGAGCACGGAAATTTTCATCGAGGATTCTCCAGTCGGCCGGGCAGGCGCTCGCGCCGGCCCGGTGTCGTGAAATGCGGTCAAGCGCTCAGGTATTCATGCACGGCCGCATAGCCGCGGCCATAGCCGCGTGCCTTCGGCGGCACGCCATTGAAGATCCCGCCTTCCAGATCGACGCCCGCGGTGCGCAGGCGCTTGATCGCATCGGCGATTTCGCCTTCGGTATGCATGCCCGAGCGCAGCACGAGGAACGTCGAGCCGGCCATGCGGCCGATGATGGTCGCGTCGGTCACCGCCAGCACCGGCGGCGAATCGATCAGCACGACGTCGTAGCGCTTGCCGAGCCCTTCGAGGTATTGCGGCAGGCGCGTCGACATCAGCAGCTCCGACGGGTTCGGCGGCCGCGTGCCGGCCGCGATGAACGACAGGCCCGGCACCGGCGTCTCGCGGATCGCTTCCTCGAGCGGCGACTGATCGCTCAGCAGCTCCGACAGGCCCGGCTGCACGGTCAGGCCGAAGTAGCGGTCGAGCATCCCGCGGCGCATGTCGGCGTCGATCAGCAGCACGCGCTTGCCCGAATGCGCGAGCAGCACCGCGAGGTTGACCGTCAAAAAGCTCTTGCCGATGCCCGGTGTCGGGCCGGTCAGCACGATCACGCGGTTCTTCGCGTCCATCATCGCGAACTGCATCGCGGTGCGCAGGCTGCGCATGCTCTCGACGCTCAGGTCCTTCGGACGCAGGCTCGCGAGGATCGGCCGCGCACGGCTGCCGCCCTTCTCCGCCGCCGCGTCGAGCTTCACCTGCTCGGCGCTTTGCGGCACCAGCCCGTACAGCGGCAGGTTGAACGTGCGCTCGATGCGATCGGGATCCTCGATGCCCTGGAACAGGTTGCGGCGCAGGAACACGACGCCCGTGCCGAGGATCAGCCCGAGGAACACGGCGGCCGACAGGATCAGCACCTTCTTCGGCTTGACCGGCGCGCCCGGGCGCAGCGCCGAATCGATGAGGTGGATGTTGCCGCCCGTGCCGGCCTTCTGCACCGACAGCTCCTGCACGCGGTTCAGCAGCAGCACGTAGATGTCCTCGGCAACCTTCGCGTCGCGCTGGAGCTGGACTGCCTTCACCTCGGTCGCCGGCAGGCTGCGGAAGCGGTTGCTGAACTTGTCCTTCTCGCCCTGCAGCTCCGCGAGCTGCTGCTTCGCGGCGATCACCATCGGATGCGAATCGGTGAAGCGCTGCGCAAGCGACGCGAGCTGCAGCCGCTGCGCGGCGATCTGCTGTTCGTACTGCACGCTGCCTTCGAGGTAGACCTTCGCCTCGTCGCTCGCGTTGATCGAGCCCGACGTGCGCTGGTATTGCGTGAGCGCGGCTTCCGCGCGTTCGAGGTCGGCCTTCAGGCGCGGCTCCTCGCCCTTCAGGAAGTCGAGCATCTTGGTCGCTTCCGCCTGCTTCGCGACCACGTGCTGGTTCAGGTACGACTGCGCGAGCGCGTTCGCGATCGCGGCGGTCTGGTCCGGGTCCTTACCTTCGAGCGAGATCTGCACGACGCCCGTCTGCTTGCCCTGCTCGCTCACCTGGATGCCGGCCTGGAAGCCGCTGATCGCGTCGAGATCGTTGTAGCGCACCACCGTGAACTGCGTGCCGGGGCGCGCGACGAGCTTGCTCACGAGCAGCGTCACGCCGCCGCCCTGCGCCGCTTCGCCGACGCGGCCGGCCAGCAGCCGCGTGCCGTTCTCGTCGACCAGCGAATAGGTGCCGTTCGGGCCGGCCGTCAGCGTCAGCTTCTTGCCTTCGAGCGCCGGCACGACGCTGATCGAGTCGACGTCGGCGACTTCGCCGCCCCACGCGTACGACTTCAGGCCGAGCCATGGCCGCGCCGGCACGCCCGGCGTCGCGAGGCGCGCGGCGAGGCTGCCGAGCACCGGCAGCGTCTTCGGCGCGACCGAGAAGTTCAGCTTGAACTGCTCGACGACCGGCGTGACGACACCGCGGCTCTTGATGATCTCGATTTCCGCATCGGTCGGCGCCTGCTGCGGGCCGCTGTTGATCGACGCGCCCGTCTGCGTCTGTGTGAGCGCCTGCGACGTGTTGTCGTTGCCCTCGACCCGCACGTGCACGTCCGCCTGGTAGACCGGCTTCGCGATGAAGCAGTAGAGGCCGGCGAGCGCGACGACCGTCACCGCGATGCCGAGCAGCAGCCAGATGTCGTCCATGATGACCTGGAGCAACTGGCCGAGGACGACGTCCTCTTCCTCGGTTTTCGCGGTCAGGTCCGCGTAGGAGTGTTTCGCTTGCGTGTTCACCATTCGTTCCCGCTTGAGTGGTGCCGGGGGGCGGGCGCCGCCCCGGCGGGCTATCAGCGCGTGATTTGCCGCATGTAGAAGATCGTCTGGATCGTCGGCAGCACCTGCTGCAGCACGCGGTTGAACTGCACCGAGCCGGCCGTGCTGACGTAGACGACGTCGAGCGGTTGAAGCGGGAAGCGGCTCGACAGCATCAGCGCATCGGGCTGCGTCATGTCGAGGCGGTACACCTCGGGCTTCGTCGGGTTGTCGCGCATCCCGCGCATCACGTAGATCTTGCGCGGGTTCGCATCGGTGTCGAGAATCCCGCCGCCCGCGGTCAGCGCATCGGCGATGGTCAGCTTGCCCTTGAGCATCGGCACCGTGACCGGCGTCTTGACCTCGCCCATGATGAACACGCGGCTGTCGCTGCGGTCCGGCACGTTGACGATGTCGCCCGGCTGCAGCATCACGTTCTGCTTCACTTCGCCGCGATCGAGCACGCCGTTCGCGTCGAGCGTGTAGAGCTTGCCGTCGCGCGTCAGGCGCACGCGCTGCAGGTCGGCCTCGGCGGTCGAGCCGCCGGAACGTGAGATCGCGTCGACGAGCGTGAGCGGCACGTCGCTCACCGCGAGCGGGCCCGGCTGCTTCACCTCGCCCGTCACCTGCACCTTCTGGCTGCGGAACGACAGCACGCGCACGTCGAGCTGCGGATTCTTCACGTAGCGCGACAGGCTGGACGCCATCTCGTCGCGGATCTGCGCGACCGTCTTGCCCGCCACGCGGATGCGGCCGACGAACGGGAAGAAGATCGTGCCGTCGGCGGCGACCGTCTGGCCGTACGGATCGGCCTGGCCCGGCAGCGCGGTCGTATACGGCTGCTGCAGCGCGCCCGCGACCGACTGCGTCGTGTTGCCGCCGCTCGAGAACGACTGGCCCTGCGGCGTCGTCAGCTCCGGGTGGTCCCACACGGTGACGCCGAGGATGTCCTGCGGGCCGACGCGATACGTGTACTGCGACGGATCGGTATAGCGCCCGGGCGGCAGCGGATGATCGACCTGCGCTTTCTGCAGCTGGTCCATCACCACTTTGGCGTCGATGTAATGAACCGGATAGGTTTCGGCCGCTTCCTGCCGGCCTTCGTCCTTCAGGTTCGACGAGTCGAGGTAGTTGCCGGGCGCGGTTGCACAGGCTGACAGGAAAGTCGTCAGCGCGACGGCAAGCGCCACCGGGCGCATCGGGCGTTTCAGCATAGTTTCTGTAGCCATCCTTGAACCAGACGTTCGATCAGTGAGTAGCTCTCGCGGTAGTCGGCCTCGGGGCCGCCGTGCGGGTCCGCGATCTCGGCCCCCTCCCACTTGCCGAGCAGGTGAACCTTGCCGCGGGCGAACGGATCGACCGCTTCGACGGCCTTGATCTGCTCGCGCTCGCTGACGAGAATCAGGTCGGCGTCGCGCACGATCCGGCGCGACAGCCGCCGTGAGCGATGGGTCGTCGCATCGACGCCCCGCTCGGCGAGCAGTCGCCGCATCACCGGATCGATGCCGTCGCCGTCGTTCGCGTGAACGCCGGCCGAATGGAACGTCGGACGCGGGCCGCCGCGCGACGCGGCGTGCGACTTGAACAGCATTTCCGCCGCCGGGCTGCGGCAGACGTTCGCGTGGCAGACGATCAGGATGTTCCGGAACATGGCGTCTCGTAACGGGTGACGAAAAACGGGTTACGCGTTGGCGCGCGCGGCGCCCGGCACGCGCGCGGCGACCGCCTGGCGCGAACCCGGCCGGCCGATCGGGTGGTACTCGATGCCCTGCTCGCTCATCGTCTCCGGCTCGTACAGGTTGCGGCCGTCGAAGATCACGGGCGTCTTCCACAGGCGGCCGAGCGCGACGAAGTCCGGGCTCTTGAACGCCTTCCATTCGGTGACGATCACGAGCGCGTCGGCGTCGCGCGCGGCCTGCGCCTCGTCGTCGACGAAGGAGAGGCGTTCGAGCCAGCTCGGGTGATCGGCGAGATCGAGCGCGATCACGCGGCGCGCTTCCTGCTGCGCGACCGGGTCGTACGCGGCGACGCGCGCGCCGCGCGACAGCAGCTCGGCGATCAGCTCGCGGCTCGGCGCCTCGCGCATGTCGTCGGTGTTCGGCTTGAAGGCCAAACCCCACAGCGCGAACGTGCGGCCGGTCAGGTCCTCGCCGAAACGCGCGACGATCTTCTCGGCGAGCACGCGCTTTTGCGTCGCGTTGACCGACGACACGGCCTTCAGGATCTGCAGCGACTGGCCGTGCTCGTCGGCCGTGCGGATCAGCGCCTCGACGTCCTTCGGGAAGCACGAGCCGCCGTAGCCGCAGCCGGCGTACAGGAAGTGGTAGCCGATGCGCGGATCGGAGCCGATCCCGCGGCGCACGGCCTCGATGTCCGCGCCGAAGCGGTCGGCGAGGTTCGCCAGCTCGTTCATGAACGAGATGCGCGTCGCGAGCATCGCGTTCGCCGCGTATTTCGTGAACTCGGCCGAGCGCACGTCCATGTACAGCGTGCGCTCGTGATTGCGGTTGAACGGCGCGTAGAGCTTCTTCATCAGCTCGCGGGCGCGCTCGCCCGGCACGTCGTCGTCGCAGCCGATCACGATGCGGTCCGGGCGCGTGAAATCGTCGACGGCCGCGCCTTCCTTCAGGAATTCCGGATTCGACACGACCGAGAACATCTGGTCGCCGCCGCGCTTCGCGAGCTCCTCGGCGACCGCCGCGCGCACGCGCTCGGCCGTGCCGACCGGCACCGTCGACTTGTCGACGATCACCTTGAAGCCGGTCATGTAGCGGCCGATGTTGCGCGCCGCCGCGAGCACGTACTGCAGGTCGGCCGAGCCGTCCTCGTCGGGCGGCGTGCCGACCGCGATGAACTGCACGTCGCCGTGCGCGACCGCCGCCTCGATGTCGGTCGAGAAGCGCAGCCGGCCGGCCGAGCGGTTGCGCGCGATGACTTCCTTCAGGCCCGGCTCGTGGATCGGCACGCCGCCGTTGTTCAGGATGTCGATCTTTGCCTGGTCGACGTCGAGACAGAACACGTCGTGCCCGATGTCGGCGAGACAGGCGCCGGTGACGAGCCCTACGTAACCGCTGCCGATGATAGTCAGATTCATGATGTGTCGGACCCCTTGACCAATGATTCGAAATTCGGAAAACCGGAATGCCTGCGTGACGCGGCGCGTCGGTGTCAGTACGCGTTGCTGCCGGTGAAGCCTTTCCACAGCGTCAGCACGACGATCTTGATGTCGAGCCAGAACGACCAGTTCTGCATGTAGTACAGGTCGAGCTTCACGCGGCCCATCATCTTCTCGATCTGGTCGGTCTCGCCGCGATAGCCGTTGATCTGCGCCCATCCGGTGATGCCGGGCTTGATCCGGTAGCGGAACATGTAGCCCTTGACCAGATCCTTGTAGATGTCGTCGTGCGCGAGCGCATGCGGGCGTGGGCCCACCACCGACATCTCGCCCTTCAGCACGTTGATGAACTGCGGCAGCTCGTCGAGGCTCGTGCGGCGCAGGAACCGGCCGACCGGCGTCACGCGCGAGTCGTTCTTGGTCGCCTGCGTGACCTGACCGGCCACTTCCTGGTGCACCTTCATCGAGCGAAACTTGTAGATCTCGAACTCGTGCCCGTCGATGCCCTTGCGCTTCTGCCGAAAGAACACCGGCCCGCGCGAGGTCAGCTTGATCAGCGCCGCGATCAGCACCATCACCGGCGCGAGCGCCGTGAGCGCCGCCAGCGCGAACAGCCGGTCGAACACGAACTTCGGCAAGATCCGCACGTCGGTGATCGGCGACGCCGCGAGGTTGATCGCCGGCACGCCGAGCACCTCGACCACTTCCTGGTTGAAGAACGACAGTGTGCGCACATCCGGAATGAAGCGGATGTTCACGAAGTCGTGGCGAAACACCGTCACGATCTGGTGAATCCGGCGCTCTTCCGTGATCGGCAGCGTGAGCCACAGCTCGCTGATCGCGCGGCTGCGCACCAGCCACACCAGCGATTCGAACTGCCGTTCGATGCGCACGTCGTCGAGCGCGACTTCGCCCGGCGCCTCGCTTTCGTCGTACACGCACACCGGGTTGAAGCCGGCCTCCGGACGCGCCCGCATCTGCGCGATCAGCCGCCGCGCCGCCGGCGTGCCGCCGACGATCGCCACCGCCTTCAGGTTGTAGCCGCCGCGGCGCAATTGCCGCAGCACGACGTGCACGCAAGCCTTCGAACCGGCGAGCAGCACCGTCGTCGCGAGCGCCCAGTAACCCAGCCACAGCCGCGACAGGTCGCCCGACTGGTGAAAACTGAAACTCATCAGGATGCCCGCGAGCTCGACCGCGAGCCATGCGAACACGACCCGCCCCATCAGCCCGACGAGGCGCTTGCCGCGCCACGACTGGTAGATGCCGAAGGCCGGAAAGAACACGACGACCAGCAGGCAGTCGAACAGCACCGTCGTGCGCTGCAGGTCGCTGAGCCCGATGCTGCCGTCGTGCAGCGCGGCCGCGATCAGCGCGCCCGTCACGACCATCGCGATATCGATGACTCTCGCCAGCACGCTCAACATGTCTGTTTCCTCTTCTTTGAACAGGCGTTTGCCGAACAGCGCCTTGTGCAGCCCGTGCCGCACACTCGATTCAAACGTTGCATGACGCTATTGAAGCGACAAGAAAATTCATCCTCAAGCGCACAAGTATTTCGAAAAATAATCGGAAATTCTTGCCGCGATCTTTTTTAATTAAATCGGCAGCTTTTCCCGAATGGGGCGGGAACGGGGATTTTTTCGGCATCTTTACGATTTCCGCTCGCCCTTTGCGGGCAGGCATGCCGGGCCGGTTTCCGGAATTATTTTTTATTTTTTTATTTCCGGCCGGTGCTAGCGCGGAAAATTCTCCCGGATGAATGCGTGGCGGATATCCGCCATTGGGTCAGGTTTTATTGTCGATTTACTTCATGCTACAACGACAGGCACTGACTTCAACCGTGGAGAGTGTCATCATGAATGCTCCGGCAGTGGTCGCCGAAACGCGCCATGCTTCTTCCGCCGCACCCGCCGCCGGTACCGCCGCCGGCACACGTCTTGCCGTGCAGCCCGTGATTCTCGCCGGCGGTTCCGGCACGCGCCTGTGGCCGATGTCGCGCGAGCGCTTTCCGAAACAGCTGATCGGACTGCTCGGCGATCATTCGCTGCTGCAGTCCACCGCGCTGCGCCTCGACGGCCTGACGGCCGACTACCCGCTGAACGACGACGTGCTGATCGTATGCGGCGAGGATCATCGCTTCACGACCGCCGAACAGCTGCGCCTGACGGCCAGGAACGCGACCATCATGCTCGAGCCGCTCGGCCGCGACACCGCGCCGGCGCTGACGCTCGCCGCGCTGCGGCTCGTCGCGAACGGCAACGACGCGGTGATGACCGTGATGCCGGCCGACCATGCGGTCGCCGACCTGCCGCGCTTTCACGCGGCCGTCGCGGCCGGCGTGCACTGCGCGGCGCAAGGCAAGATCGCGACGATGGGCATCGTGCCCACGCACGCGGAAACCGGCTACGGCTACATCCGTGTCGGCGCGCCGCTCGGCGACGCCGGAACGGGCACCCTCGACGTGCGCCGCCTCGACCGTTTCGTCGAGAAGCCGCACCTCGAACTTGCGCAGCAGTACGTCGCGTCGGGCGAATACTGGTGGAACAGCGGCATCTTCATCGTGCGCGCGTCGGTCTGGCTGAAGGCGATCCGGCAGCTCGAACCCGCCATCCATGCGGCCTGCGAACAGGCCGTCGCCCAAGGCAGGGACGACGGCGATTTCTTCCGCGTCGATCGCGACGCATTCGCCGCATCGCCATCGAACTCGATCGACTACGCGGTGATGGAGCCGCTCGCGAGCCAGCCGCAACTGTGCGAAAGCGTCGTCGTGCCGCTCGATGCGGGCTGGTCCGACGTCGGCTCATGGGACGCGATCTGGCAGATCTCGCCGAAGGACGAGAGCGGCAACGTCGGCCGCGGCCACGTGCTGTTCGAAGGCGCCGACTCGACGTTCGCGCATTCGGAAAGCCGGCTCGTCGCCTGCGTCGGCACGCAGAATCTGGTCGTCGTCGAAACGCCGGACGCCGTGCTCGTCGCGGATAAATCGCGCGTGCAGGACGTGAAGAAGATCGTCGGGCACATCAAGGCGCGACAGGGCACCGAAGCGACCGATCACCGCAAGGTGCATCGTCCGTGGGGCCACTACGACTCGGTCGACACCGGCGAGCGCTTCCAGGTGAAACGCATCGTCGTGAAGCCGGGCGCGCAACTGTCGCTGCAGATGCACCACCACCGCGCCGAACACTGGATCGTCGTGCGCGGCACGGCACGCATCACGCGCGGTGACGAAACGTTCCTGCTGTCCGAAAACGAATCGACGTACATTCCGCTCGGCGTCTCGCACCGCCTGGAGAACCCGGGCAAGATGCCGCTCGAGCTGATCGAAGTGCAGTCGGGCGCGTATCTCGGCGAGGACGACATCGTCCGCTTCGACGATACCTACGGCCGGCAGTAACGCGTCATGCAACAAAGGGCGCCGCTTATACAGCGGCGCCCGGGATAGGCAGACATGGAGACACGGGACTTCCGCGCGGGCGTCGTGGCACACGACGGCCCGCGCGTTGCACGGCAGCGGCGATCAGCCTACGCGGTACGCGTATTCGCGACGCTCCGACTGCACGGGATCGTTGCGGCTTTCCGACAACACGCCCGCGCGACGCTCGGCGATGAAGCGCTTGATGTCCGATTCCGCGCGCGCCAGCGCCGACAAGCCGGCCAGCACCTCACCTTGCGGCTCGCGCGCCGGCGCGTCGCTCGCACCGTGGCGATCGATCCACTGGCGCGCCCACTCGAGCGCGTACTGCTCGGCTGCCTCGGCGTCGGTGAAGCGCGGGCCGATCAGACCCGAGCGTTCGACGCGCCGGTCGTCCTGCGAGATCTCGGCCCACGCGCGATACATCAGGTTCTGCACGGGCTGCGCGATGCCGCTGATCGTATAGCCGCGATACTCGTCGACCTGCGGCTCGGCCGCGGCGAAGCTCGCCGCCGACGCCCGCGCATGGCGCAGCTCCGCGACGGGCGCGCCGGGCACCGTGAACGACACGTCGGCGCGGCCGTCCATCCGGTCGTCCGGCATCGTACTCAACGACGCACCCTCGCCCTGCCAAACGTTTGCCTGCGCAACCGGCAATTGCCACGACTCGGGGTTTTGCCAGAACACGCCGCGCAGACGATCGTTGTCGGGCACGGGCTCCGCGCGACGGGCCGGCGCGACCGCCTCCGGCGGCGGCGGAATATACGCGAACGTGCGCCCGCTGAACTGGGTCAGCACGTCGATCATCTTCAGCAGCGTGCCGTTCGCCAGCCATTCCTCGTAGCGGCGGCGGCACGTCGGCCCGGACGGATAGCGACCGGGCAGCTTGGACCAGGCTTCCCCGGTCGTCAGGATCCACAGCACCGCATTGGCGACGACGCGCGGTTCGGCGCGTGGACGCCCGCGACGGTTCAGCCGGATGGGTTCATCGGCGATCAGCGCTGAAAGGCGAAACCACTCTTCATCGTTAAGCTCATCGAAGAACATAGTCGATCTCTCCACGCAGCCAGGCCGGGGCTGCGATTGGCGGCGCCGTCGCGACACTTCGCGTCGCGGGGCGGCCAGGTTGCACATTATGGTTATCCGGCGTTGTGCATACCGGGCGACACCGCACTTTCTCGGTGCCGCGATTCCCGGCAATGGCGCACAAATCGCGGTCTCACTCCAATGTGGGAATTTTTGTGCACGAAGCATACCATCCCTAGGGTTTATCTCAATATGACAATGACTTAATGTTACGCACTGAAACAACCTGCCATGGGCGGGCAAACCATTTATGCTTGAATTTTTTTGCGAGATCTTTATGCCGAAGGCTGCAAAGGCCCGTCTGGCGGGGCTCTGAAGCGTCTGAAGAATGCGCTGAAACGGCGGTTTCGGGCTGCTCAGGCCCCTGCCGACAACACCGCCCGGAATAGCCCCCGAAAATCGGTAAATCAGGGAAAAATTCGTAACGAGATATTCACGAATCGGTAAATCATTCAAATTGAGCTGTATCAAATTATCTTCATGCACAATCTCTTTATTGTTTCCCTGCGAGTGATGAAAACACACTGACGCGGCGCGCCCAATGTGTCCCCGCATGCAAATCCGTCACGCTTGTTACAACTTGGCGGCAAGCGCCACGCGGCCGCGCCGCACGGCGTGGGCGGGGGGTTTCTTCGGGTCGGAACGGAAAGAACAAGCCCGCGGGCGTGGCACGCGGTGGGGTGGCAGTGGCGCTAGCGCAGATCGCCGGCCAGCGACGCGGTCACGTCCGCGTCCACCCGCTGCGGCGGCATCGTGTAGGCCGGGTGATCGCAGCCGATCGACAGCGCCGCCCCGCCCTTGAGCGCCGCGCGCATCGGCGCATCGAACTCGAAGCGGACGAAGTGCACGGCCGAGGTTTTCTCCGCGTTGTCGCGCTCGAGATCCTCGTCGGCGATCGCGTAGACGCTCGCGTATCCGTCGACCCGCAGGTACACGCGATCCTCGACCCCGATCAGCCGCGCGAGCGCCGCGCGCCGTTCGATCTCGTGCTCATACTCGATCTGCATCGTCGCCTTCAGGTTGGTGCCGTCGGGCACCAGCGGCAGATACGCTTCCAGCTCCCCTTCGATGCCGGCTTCGTCGAAGATCTTCTCGATGTGCAGCATCTCGTGGATCTGGTAGCGAATCGTCGTTTCGTCCTCGAACAGGAAACGCAAGTGGTTGCCGAGCGCCACCGCGCGGCGGCGCTTGTACGCGACGAGCCGCGCGTGTTCGGCCTTGCGGATCTTCGCGTACGCTTCGAGCGTCAGCAGGGAGTCGCGGGTCAGCGTCATGGGTGTCCTCGTGAATGGCCGGCAGCGGCTCAGATGCCGTACGCGCGACGCAGCAGCGTCAGCGGATGCGCGAGCGGCGCTTGCGGCAACCCCTTCTCGTCGATGCCCTGCACGATGTGATGGCCGGCGAGCGCGCAGTCGGACGACACGACATCCGGCCGCGGCTCGGCCATCGCCTTGAACACCGGCGCGCCGATCCGCATCGCGTCCGCATGAAATGCCTTCTTCACGCCGAAGGTGCCCGCGTGGCCGGAGCAACGCTCGACGACGTTCACGCGCGTATCGGGCACGAGCGACAGCGCATCAGCCGTCTTGCGGCCGATGTTCTGCACGCGCGCATGGCATGGCACGTGATACGACACGGTGCCGAGGCCGGTCTTGAAATCGGTCTTGAGCAGCCCGTCGCGATGCCGCGCGATCACGTATTCGAACGGGTCCCAGAACGCGTCGGCCACCGTGCGCACGGCTGCGTCATCAGGGAACATCAGCGGCAGCTCGCTCTTGTACATCAGCACGCAGCTCGGAATCGCGCCGATCAGCGCATAACCTTCGCGCGCGTAGCGTTCGAGCACCGGGATGTTGACGGCCTTCTTCGCGGCGACGCCGTCGAGATTGCCCTGCTCGAGCAGCGGCATCCCGCAGCACGCTTCGCGCGAGACGAGTTCGTACGGGATCTCGTTGTGCGCGAGGATCGCGAGCAGGTCGTGGCCGATCCCCGGCTCGTTGAAATTCACGTAGCACGTCGCATAGATCGCGACCTTGCCGGGCGTGCGTTCGCCGTCGCGCACGGGCGGGTCGTCCGAGCGCGTGGCGGCGCGCCGGAACGTCCGCGGCGCGAATTCCGGCAGCCACGCATGGCGATCGACGCCGAGCGCCGCTTCGAGCGCGTGGCGTGCGGGCGGCGTGCGGTTCACCGCGTTGACCGCCTGCGTGACGACCGGAATGCCCGCGAAATGACCGAGCGCATCGGTATTCGACAGCACCTTGTCGCGCAGCGGCGCTTCGCCGCGTTTGTAGCGCGCGGCCTTGGCGCGCAGCATCAGGTGCGGGAAGTCGACGTTCCATGCGTGCGGCGGCACGTACGGGCATTTCGTCATGTAGCAGAGGTCGCACAGATAGCACTGGTCGACGACCTTGCCGAACGCGGCCTTCGGCACTTCCTCGACGTCGCCCATCGGCGTGTCGTCGACCAGGTCGAACAGCGCCGGGAACGCGCCGCACAGCGACACGCAGCGCCGGCAGCCGGCGCAAATGTCGAACACGCGCGTCATTTCCGCATCGATCGCCGCCTGGTCGTAGAACGCTTCGGACTGCCAGTCGAGCGGATGCCGGGTCGGCGCTTCGAGACTGCCTTCCTTGTGGGGCATGGGGCGCTCCCGCGTGGCGCGCATGTGCGCAAGCGCACCGCCCGCACGGTGCGGGCGGCGACGGAACGAACAGCCGGCCGCGTGCCGGACGCGCGGCGCTGCCGGGCGGCCGCGCGGCGGCCCGTCAGTCGACGAGACTGTCCAGCGCCTTCGTGTAGCGGTTCGCGTGGCTGCGTTCGGCCTTCGCGAGCGTCTCGAACCAGTTCGCGATTTCGTCGAAACCTTCGTCGCGCGCGGTCTTCGCCATGCCCGGATACATGTCGGTGTATTCGTGCGTTTCGCCGGCGATCGCCGATTCGAGATTCAGCCGCGACGAACCGAACGGCAAGCCGGTGGCCGGATCGCCGACGGCTTCCAGGTATTCGAGATGGCCGTGCGCATGGCCGGTTTCGCCTTCGGCGGTCGAGCGGAACAGCGCGGCGACGTCGTTCTGCCCCTCGACGTCGGCCTTCGAAGCGAAATACAGATAGCGCCGATTCGCCTGCGATTCGCCCGCGAATGCGGCCTTCAGGTTCTCTTCGGTTTTGCTGCCCTTGAGCTGAGCCATTTGCGCCTCCGTTCGAGTCGGCGCGGCCGCGTGCGACGCCGGGCCGATCAGATATGTGGGGAACGATGCTTGCGCCGGGCGCGCATCGTGCTCTTCAATCTAGGCGCTCAAGTTCGCATCCCCCAATAGGCTTTTTCAATGCGGGCGATAGTGTGCTGCGCGGGGCGTGGGGCGGACAGTCGGGAAGATGGACTGGGCGCGGTCGTCATGCGCGGTGCGTGGTGCGTGGTGCGCGGTGCGCGGTGCGCGGTGCGCGGTGCGCGGTGCGCGGTGCGCGGTGCGGCATAGGGGATACGGCATACGGCGCCGCGTCACGCGTCCATCGCGCGCTTGAGCAGCAATTCGCGCTCACGTTCGTTGCGCGTCAGTTCCGCCGCACGGCGAAACTCCCGCTTCGCCTCGTCGGCGCGGCCGAGCTTCGCGAGCAGATCGCCACGCACGCTCGGCAGCCAGTGATAGCGCGCGAGCGCCGGATCGTCGCGCAACACGTCGACGAGTTCGAGCGCCGCGGCCGGCCCGAACGCCATCCCCACCGCCACCGCGCGATTCAGCTCGACGACCGGCGACGGCGCGACTTCGGCGAGCGCGTCATACAGTGCGACGATCTGTGCCCAGTCCGTGTCCGCCGCCTGCCGTGCACGCGCGTGGCACGCGGCGAGCGCGGCCTGCAGCGCATACGGCCCGCGCACGCCGCCGAGCTTCGTCGCGCGCTCCAGCGCCGCGAGGCCTCGCCGGATCAGCAACGTATCCCAGCGGCTGCGGTCCTGGTCGAGCAGCAGCACGGGCCGGCCCTGCGCGTCGACGCGGGCATGCATGCGCGACGCTTGCAGTTCCATCAGCGCGACGAGCCCGAGCACTTCGCTTTCGTCCGGCGCGAGCCCGGCCAGCACGCGGCCGAGCCGCAGCGCCTCGTCGCACAGCGCCGGACGCATCCAGTCGTCGCCCGCCGTCGCCGCATGGCCTTCGTTGAACACGAGGTAGATCACTTCGAGCACCGACGCAAGCCGCGCGGGCCGCGCGTCGGCGGCCGGCACCTCGAACGGCACGTGGGCCGCCGCGAGCGTGCGCTTCGCGCGCACGATCCGCTGCGCGATCGTCGGCTCCGGCGTCAGGAACGCGCGCGCGATCTCGCCCGTCGTCAGTCCGCCGAGCAGCCGCAGCGTCAGCGCGACGCGCGCGTCGGTCGAGAGCACCGGGTGGCACGACGTGAAGATCAGCCGCAGCAGATCGTCGCCGATGTCGTCGTCGCCCGCATCGGCGAGCGCGTCCGCGATGTCGGGAACGACGTGCGCCTCGAGCGCGTCCATCTCGTGGCCGAGCTGGTCGCGCTTCGCCGCATGAAGCGACTCCTGCCGGACCCGGTCGAGCGCGCGCCGCTTCACGGCCGTCATCAGCCACGCGGCCGGGTTGTCGGGCACGCCGTCGACGGGCCAGTGCTCGAGCGCCGCGACGAGCGTGTCCTGCGCCAGCTCCTCGGCCACGCCGACGTCGCGCACCACGCGCGCGGCCCGCGCGATGATCTTCGGCGCCTCGATTCGCCAGACCGCTTCGATCGCACGATGCGTCGCCTCATGCGTCACGACGCCTGCCCCTGGGCCGACGCATCCAGCGGCATGGCCATCAGCTCCCACGTATGGCCGTCCGGATCGGTGAACCCGTGGCCGTACATGTTCGGGTACTCGCGCGGCGCCTGCGGCGCGGCCCCGCCGGCCGCCAACGCTTTCGCGACGAGCGCGTCGACTTCGGCGCGGCTGTCGCACGACAGGCACGACAACACCTGGATGTGCGTCGCCGGATCGATGATGGTCTTGTCGGTGAAGGTCTGGAAAAACGGGCGCACGAGCAGCATCGCGAAGATCGTGTCGCTGATCTGGATGCAGGCGGCCTGCTCGTTGGTATAGGCCGGCACGACCTCGAAGCCGAGCGCCTGGTAGAACGTCTTCGCGCGCGGCAGGTCGGCTATCGGCAGGTTGATGAAAACCATCCTGTGCATGACGGGTGCTCCCGGTGAGATTGGATTCAGGCGTGGCCGCGGCCGACGTGGAGATCGCGGAACCGCTCGACCGCGTCGCTCGGCGTGAGGTCGTCGAGCTCGAACAGCGGCCTCACCTCGATCTCGCAATCGAGCTCGGCGCCGAACGGCGCGGGGAACCGGCGCGTCCATGCGAGCGCCTCGTCGCGCGAGCGCACCTGGATCAGCGTATAGCCGGCGATCAGCTCCTTCGTTTCGGCGAACGGGCCATCGATCACCGTGCCCTTGCCGCCGGAGTAGCGCACCCGCCAGCCGTGGGCGCTCGAGCGCAGCCCGTTGGCGTCGAGCAGCACGCCGGCCTTCGCCAGTTCCTCGTGATAGACCGTCATGGCCTCGACCAGCCGGTTGTCCGGCAACGCGTCGGATTCGCTGACGGCGTTCGCCCGGATCATGATCATGAATCGCATCGTTTACTCCTTGTCGTCGGTGGAAGGCGGCGCCCGTTCCGCGGCGCCTTATCCGGACGACGGACGAAAGACGGCCGGATCGACACGCGCCACGACAAATCAGGGTATATACCGAGTCGCGATGTTCACAGGAAGCACGGGCCGACCGCGCGCACCTCGACCGTGCACCATTGCGCGGCCGGGCACTGGCGCGCGATCTCGATCGCTTCTTCGCGCGTGGGGACGTCGACGAGGAAGAAGCCGCCGACCATCTCCTTCGCCTCGGCGAACGGGCCGTCGAGCAGCCGCGTCTCGCCGTCGCGCACTTGCACGCGCGTGCCGCGTTCGGACCGCTCCAGCGACTCGACGCCGCGCAGCACGCCGCGCGCCTTCAGCGACTCGGCGAAATTGACCATCCGCGCATAAAGCGCCTGGCCTTCGTCGAGCGTGCGCTCGGCGCGCTGTTCGGTCGGTTCGACAATCAACAGCATGTAAGACATGGATTTCTCCTGTGGGAACGGGGCGCGGCGACATGCGCCGGGCGAGCGGCACACGACGCCCGGTGCGAAAGCGTAACAGCCGCGGGGCGGCTTGCCGCATCGTTGGCCAACCGGCATTGGCCGGACGGCCATTTCAGCCGCAGCCTGACATTTTGCCTTCAAGATGCGGTCCCGAACTGTCGGATTTTCATCCTGTGGACCGTCTCATGTCACGCCCGCTTCCCCTCTTTGCCGTTGCGCTGTTCGTGGCGCTCCTCGCTCCGCCGACCGCCGCCGCCGCGCTGCCGGTCAGCAGCGGTTGCGGCGGTGCAGCCACGGCGATTGCCGAGATCCGGCGCGGCGGCGGGCCGTCGCGGCTCGCCGGGCAAACGACGTCGATCGAAGCGGTCGTCACCGCGGTGTTCGGAGGCGCCGGCGGCCTGGGCGGTTTCTTCGTCCAGCAGGCCGACGCGCAGCGGCAGCACCGGCCCGGCGTCTCCGAAGGCGTGTTCGTCTACGCACCGAACGCGCACGCGGCGCCGGGCGATCTCGTGCATCTGACCGGCAAGGTCGACGAGAAATACGGCCGGACGCAATTCACGCTGACGGGCCGCATGGCCGTTTGCGCGCGCGGGCAGACGGTCACGCCGGCGACGCTCACGCTGCCCGTCGCGTCGCCCGCCACCCTGGCCGCGCACGAAGCCATGCGCGTACGCCTGCCGCAAACGCTGACGGTCAGCGATACCTACGCACTCGGTCGCTACGGCAGCATCGTGCTGAGCAATGGCCGGTTGCGCGTGCCGACCCAGGTCGCGCCGCCGGCCGACGCTGCCGCGCACGCCGCGGCCAACGCACTGAACCGCATCGTGCTCGACGACGGTTCGAGCCGCCGCGACCCGGCGACCGTCCGCTATCCGTCGCCCGCGCTGAGCGCCGCCAACACGCTTCGCGCGGGCTACACCGTACGCGGCGTCGAAGGCGTGCTCGAATGGCGCTACGGCGCGTGGCGGCTGCAACCGGTGGCCGGCGCGGCGCCCGTGTTCGATGCCGCGGCGAACCCGCGTCCCGCGGCACCGGCCCGGCGTCCCGATGCCGACGTGCGCATCGTGTCGTTCAATGTCTTCAATTATTTCAACGGCGACGGCCATGGCGGCGGATTCGACGCGCCGGGCAACCGCGGCGCAAAAACACCCGCCGCGTTCGCGCGGCAGGAAGCGAAGATCGTCGCGGCGTTGCGCGCGCTGCGCGCCGACGTGATCGGGCTGATGGAAATCGCGAACAACGGTCACGGCGACGCGAGCGCCATCCGTCGGCTCGCCGCGCAACTCGGCGACGGCTGGCGCGCGGCCGATCCCGGCACCGTGCGGCTGGGCCGCGACGCGATCGCGGTCGCGCTGCTGTACGACAGCCGCACGGTCGAGCCGGTCGGGCGCGCCGTCACCGTCGCACTCGGCGGCCGCCACCGCCCGTCGCTTGCGCAGACGTTCCGGCGCATCGACGGCGCACGCACGCTCACCGTCGCGGTCAATCACCTGAAGTCGAAGAACTGCCCGCATGCGAGCGGTGTCAATCTCGATCAGTCCGACGGCCAGGGCTGCTGGAATGCGGCGCGCACGCGGGCGGCCGCACGCGTCGCCGACTGGCTCGCCACCTCGCCGACGGGCATCGCGGCCGACGGCGTGCTGCTGATCGGCGATCTGAACAGTTATGCGAAGGAAGACCCGCTTCGCACGCTCGAAGCACGCGGCTACGCGAACCTGGTTGCGCGCTTCGTCGGCGATGCTGCGTACAGCTACGTATTTCGCGGCGAAGCCGGCAATCTCGACCATGCGCTTGCCACGCCGGCGCTCGCCGCGCGCGTGAAGGCCGTGCGGTTCTGGCACATCAACGCAGACGAACCGGTGGTCTTGCAACCCGTGCCCGATTACAAAACGTCCGCGCAACGGTCGGCTTATTACGCACCCGACGCCTACCGCTCGTCGGACCACGATCCCGTCATCATCGACGTCGCGCTGGACCGCGCCGCCACGCAACCGGCACCGGGCACAAATCGTGCGCATCGATGACGCGTCGAGTAGTGCATTTGCATCAGCCTCCAACCTGCAATGGCACTATTTACCTGATGCCCCTGGCGACGCCATATTTACCGGACCTTCACTGCGACCCGCTGCTCGACACGCTGTATCGCCCCGAGACGCGAAATTTTTTCAACCGCTGCGCCGCCCCGTGCGGCGGGGCTTCCCGGCGATCCCGCCGACGAATTGAAAATTTATCTCGAAACTCAAACGGATCAAGTGAATCACATCAGTTGCTGGGATTCGTCTTATCTTCAAATTGCCTGGAATCAAAGGAGGATAAACACCATGGCGCTTACCGACTCGATCGAACACAAGCTGGACCGCGGCCTGTCCGACATCCGTCGCACCGGCCGGCGCGTGGGCCGCACGACGCGCGCGGCGGCCCGCGACCTGCATGCCGACGTGACCGACGATCTGCGCGGGCTGGTCGACGAACTGGAAGATCTGCTGAAAAACGATGGCGACGGCGATATCGCCGCGCTGCGCAAGCGCGTGCAATCCCGGCTCGATGAAGCGCGCGGCGCACTCGACTACGCGTCGGGCAGCGCGGCCGCCCGGCTGCGCGATTCGGCCGAGCGCGTATCGCAGGTCGTGCACGAGAACCCGTGGCAAACCGCCGGCGTCGTCGCGGGCCTTGCGTTCGTTGCGGGCCTGCTCCTTTCCCGCCGTTGAACGGGGCGGCGTGCACCGCCGCCCGCCCGTCATCCATCAGACAACGAAGGAGAACCGCCATGCAGAAGTCCCTCGCCATGAAAGCCGCCGCCGCCGTGATGCTCGGCAGCCTCGCCCTTGCCGGTTGCACGACCACGCCAGGCAAACCCGATAGCGCCGCGGCCAGCGCGTCGAAGCGCCAGTCGATCGACGCCAGCGTGAACGCAACGCTGTCGCGCCTGTATTCGACGGTGCCGGGTTCGCGCGAGCTCGTCTCGAAAGCACGCGGCGTCCTCGTGTTCCCGAACGTGCTGCAGGCCGGCTTCATCGTCGGCGCCCAGTCCGGCAACGGCGCGCTGCGCGTCGGCGGCAGCACCGTCGGCTACTACAACACGTCGTCGCTGTCGGTCGGCCTGCAGGCCGGCGCGCAGTCGAAGGCGGTCGTGTTCCTGTTCATGACGCAGGATGCGCTCGACTCGTTCCGCAAGTCGGACGGCTGGTCGGCCGGCGCCGACGCGTCGGTCGCGGTCGTGAAGGTCGGCGCGAACGGCGCGGTGGACTCCAACACGGCTACCGCACCGGTGGAAGTGCTGGTCCTGACCAACGCGGGCCTGATGGGCGACCTGTCGGTGAACGGCACGAAGGTCACCAAGCTCAACATCTGACGATGCGGCACGCGGCCTCGCGCCGCGTTCGCTTCCCGGCACAGCGCCGCGGCCCCGGCCGCGGCGTTTTCGCATGCGTCTCTCGCAGCGGCTATGATGGCGGCACCTTTGCGGGCATACTCCGCAGGGGCCGCCCGGCGGCGCGTTTCGCCGCGAACCCGTGACGTTCGCGAACCTATCGCGCGCGGGACAACGAGATTCAATCCAACCACGCATCAATCTGCGCGAATGCCACTCATGGATAGCGGACAAGACCACCAAAAATTCTTCTACTTCCTGCTGTTCGCGGTCACCGTCGGACTGTGCTGGATCCTCGCGCCGTTCTCCGGCGCCGTCTTCTGGGGCACCATTCTCGCGATCCTGTTCCAGCCCGTGCAACGCTGGCTCGCCGCGCGCTTCGGCAAGCGGCGCAACCTGGCCGCGCTCGTCACGATGTCGCTCATCATCCTGATCGTGATCCTGCCGCTCGTGTTCGTCACGGCCACGCTCGTGCAGGAAATCGCCTACGTGTACCAGGAGCTCAAGGACGCGCAACCGAATTATTCGCAGTACTTCCACGACATCATTCACGCGCTGCCGACGTCGATCCAGAACCTGCTGCAGAAATACGGGCTGACCAACATCCCGGGCATCCAGAAAAAGCTGACCGACGGCGCCGCGCAGATCAGCCAGTTCGCGGCCACTCAGGCGCTCAGCATCGGCCAGAACACGTTCCAGTTCGTCGTGAGCTTCGGCGTGATGCTGTACATGGTGTTCTTCCTGCTGCGCGACGGCGGCGAGATCGGCCGCCGCGTGCGCCGTGCGCTGCCGCTCGACGAAGAGCACAAGAACCTGCTGCTCGCGAAATTCACGACGGTCGTGCGCGCAACCGTGAAGGGCAACATCGCGGTCGCGCTCGTGCAAGGCGCGCTCGGGGGGCTGATCTTCTGGATCCTCGGGATCGAGGGCGTGGTGCTGTGGGGCGCGCTGATGGCGTTCCTGTCGCTGCTGCCCGCGATCGGCGCGAGCCTCGTCTGGGTGCCGGCCGCGCTCTACTTCCTGATGATCGGCGCGGTCTGGAAGTGCGTGATCCTCGTCGCGTTCTGCGTCGGCGTGATCGGCCTCGTCGACAACCTGCTGCGCCCGATCCTCGTCGGCAAGGACACGAAGATGCCCGACTGGGTCGTGCTGATCTCGACGCTCGGCGGGATGGCGCTGTTCGGCATCAACGGCTTCGTGATCGGGCCGCTCGTCGCCGCGCTGTTCATGGCCAGTTGGGACATCTACGCACGCTCCGAACAGGGCGAATGACGCCTGTCCGGCCGCCGGCGATCCGCACGCGTGCGGAGAGCGGCGGTCAAGGATGACGGATATGGATCACGACGGGCGCCACGGCGCCCGTTGCTTCATCCGCCGCGACCGTCATCACGCCGCCATACGGGCCGACGCGATGAACACGGCCCGGCGCCAGCGGCATGCTTCGCTCGGCGTGCGCATCGCGCCACGTGGCACGAACCGCCGTGCCGTCATCCGGCGCGAACGCCGCGCCGTCGGGCTTCACCAGCGCGACCTGCGCACCCGGCAAACGCCGGCCATGCGCATCGAACCGGACCGTGGCCGTTGCCCCGCCATCGGCCGCCTGCCCCGCGTCGACGAGCGCACCCACCGGGGCATCGAGCGTCACGTCGTACAGATCGACGAGCGAGCCGGTGAACCGCACGACGCCATCCGATGTGGGCTGTCCGGCCGCCATCGCGCTCGACATGGCAGTCGACATCGCGAGCACGATACCGAGCCCGAATACCCTCTTCCGCACGGCCCCGGCGTTCATTGCCGTTACCGATACCAATCGCTTCGCGTTGTTCCGCATGCTCCCTCTCCTCTGCCGCGTCACCAGAAAAACAGGCGGCGTGACGCGTCGTCACGCCGCCTGTGTGCTGGCAATCACTGTAGGGAGAGCGGCTCGGACAATATACGGGACAAGTCCTAAACTGCAGCCGAGTTGATCGAACTCAGCGCGGTCGATACGCGCCCGCGGCCCGATCCGACAGGCGAGACACGCCCGTCACGCATCCGGATCGACACGCAGCACGAGCTTGCCGCGATGGTCGCCGTCGAACAGGCGATTGAGCACGTCCGGCGCGTTTTCGAGACCGTCGGCCACGGTTTCCTCGGCCTTGAGCCGGCCGTCGCGCAGCCAGCCGGAAAGCGTCTGCACGGCTTCGCGGCTCTTGCGGTAGTCGAGGATCAGGAAGCCGCGCATCGTCAGCCGCTTCGAGATCAGCACGCCGACGTCGTCGGCCGCGCGGCCGCTGTTGTAGTTCGAGATCACGCCGCACAGCGCGACGCGCCCGCCGATCACCATCCGCGACAGCACCGCGCGCATCACCTCGCCGCCGACGTTCTCGAAGTTCACGTGCACGCCGTCCGGCGTCGCCGCCTTCAGTTGCTGGCGGAAATCGTCGGCCTTGTAGTCGACGGCCGCGTCGAAGCCGAGCGTCTCGGTCAGGTAGCGGCACTTGTCCGCGCCGCCCGCGATGCCGACCACCCGCGCGCCGTGGATCTTGCCGATCTGCCCGGCGATCGAGCCGACCGAGCCGGCCGCCGCCGACACGACGAGCGTTTCGCCCGGCTGCACCGGTGCGATGTCGGTCAGCCCGTAGTACGCGGTCAGCCCGCTCATCCCGCATGCGCCGAGCAGCGTGGGCAGCGGCAGGCCCGACTGCGCGGGCAGCTTCACGAGCTGCGCGGCCTGTTCGGCCGGCACCACCGCGTAGTCCTGCCAGCCGACCAGCCCCTGCACGAGATCGCCTTCCGCGAAACCCGCATGGCGCGACGCGACCACGCGGCCGATCCCGAGCGCGCGCATCACCTCGCCGATCGCGACGGGCGGCAGGTACTGCGGCACGTCGCTCATCCATACGCGGTTGGTCGGGTCCATCGACAGATACAGCACGCGCACGAGCACCTCGCCGTCGGCGAGCGCCGGCACCGGCGTCTCGACGAGCGAAAAATGTTCGCGGCCGACCCGCCCTTCCGGGCGCGTCTTCAGCAGCAGCTGGCGGTTCACGGGTGTCGACATGATGTTCTCCTCCAATCGTTGTGGTTCGGGATACGCGTCAGACCGCGCACATGCCGCCGTCGATCACGAGTTCGGCGGCCGTCACGAAGCGGCTCTCGTCGGACGCGAGATACACGGCCGCATGCGCGACGTCGTCCGGCTCGCCGAGCCGGCGCAGCGGAATGCCGCGCGCGAGCTTGCGGGTCGCGTCGCGTTCGCCGAGCGACTGGAACAGCGGCTCGACGATCCCCGTGCGAATGAACGCCGGGTGAATCGAATTGCAGCGCACGTCGATCTCGCGGCGCGCGCAGTCGATCGCGACCGACTTCGTCAGCGACGCGACCGCCGCCTTCGATGCGTTGTATGCGGTGAAATCCGGCTCGACCTTGAACGCGGCGACCGACGAGATGTTGATGATCGACGCGGGATGGCTCTCGGCCAGATACGACAGCGCATGCTTGCAGCCGAGCACGATGCTTTCGACGTTGATCGCCATCACGCGCCGCCATTCGTCCAGCTCGATTTGCGCGGGCGAACCGATCGAGCCGACGCCCGCGTTGTTGACGAGCACCGACAGGCCGCCCATCGCATCGGTCGCCTGCGCGAGCAGCGCCTGCCAGCGCGCTTCGTCACGCACGTCCTGGGTCGCGGCGAACGCGACCGGCGTCGCGTGACCCACGTTGAGTTCCTGCGCGAACGCGTCGAGCACCGCCGCTTCCGCGATGTCGGTCACGAACACGCGCGCGCCCTGCTCGACCATGCGGCGCGCGATCGCGCGGCCGAGGCCGCCCGCGGCGCCCGTGATGTATGCGCACTTGCCAGCGAGGCGCGGAGAAAGGATTGTCATGTGACCTGCTCCTGTCGTGAATCGTCGTCGCGGAACGCTGCCGCGACGGGGTTTTCCGTGCATCTTCCAGCCGACGTGCGCCGGCATGGCGACGCATCGCACGGGTTTTCCGCGAGTATATCGAGATGAATGCGACGCACGCGGAACCGGCTGGACGGCCTGCCCGCAGTTGAACGACAGCCAGCGTACGCGAATGCCGCCAATCGATGAAATGAATATTCGTTATGCCCGGTCATAGACCTCATTCATGACTTGCGCGTACCGGCGACGGTACGCAAAGAGGCCGGCGCGACCAGCCGGATGGACGGGCAGACGAATCGATTATCGGGATAACGGAAGCGTGGCGTCCCGCACGGAAGAGAACGCCCTGGGGAAGATGAACCGGCGTGGCATCGTGCGTCGGCCGGAAAACAACGGACCGAATGCCGGCGGCCAGAAGGGAGCGCCGCAGCGCCCGCCCCCGGCAACCGTCAGAAGCCTTCGCCCGACGGCGCCCGCACGAACGCGCAGAGCTGCGGCGAATGCGTGTCGATCATCTGCTGGAACGGCGCGCGGTGCCCGTACGCGATGCCCGACACGAGCAGCAGGCAGACCGCGGCGACGCGCGGCGAGAACGCGCGCTGCCGCACGCCGTCGTAGCCGCGCAGGAACACCAGCGCGACCAGCGCGCCGAGCAGCCAGCCGACGACGACTTCCGGCACGGTGTGCGAGTGATCGAATACGCGGGCAACGGCCGTGATCGCGCCGATGGCCAGCCCGGCCGCGATGCCGGGCGCCTTGCCGGGCCGGAACGCCTGCCACAGCATCGACAGCGCGACCGTCCATACGGACGTCGACAGCATCGTATGGCCGCTGATCACACGGAAATCGAACTGCGCAAGCTCGATGCCGCAGCCGGCATACAGGATCTTCGTGGCACCGACGACGCCCATGCCGGCGGCCAGCAGCACGCCCCAGCGGGCGGCGACGCGCCAGTCGGTCAGCGCGAGCCACGCCGCGCAGGTCAACGCGATCGGCAGGGTCAGCGCGGCATCGCCGATGTTGCTGATTTCACTCCACATAATGGACTTCGGAGACGATCGAAAGACCGCAGTTTACCGCACGCACGCAGCGTGCCTGTGTCAGCCTGTGACAGGCTGTATCAGCCCGCGACACCGGTAATCAACAGCAGGTTCGTGCCGGTGATCACGGCGAACAGCGCCCACGCGGCCACCTGCATCCCGCGCCCGATCGCGTGCTCGCCCATCGTGCGGCGATCGCTGACCGAGCGGATCAGCGGCCACATCGCGAACGGCAACTGCAGGCTCAGCAGCACCTGGCTCCACACGAGCAGTTGCCCGACCGAGCCGTCGCCGAGCCACAGCACGCCGATCAGCGCCGGCACGAGCGCGAGCCCGCGCGTGATCAGCCGGCGCTGGTAGCACGGGATCTTCGTATGGAGGAAGCCGTCCATGATGACCTGGCCGGCGATCGTGCCGGTCAGCGTCGAGCTTTGCCCCGACGCGAGCAGCGCGATGCCGAACAACAGCGCGGCCGCGCCGCCCGCGATCGGCGTGATCAGCCGGTACGCCTGCTCGATGTCGGTCACGTTGTGCTGGCCCGTCGCGTGGAATGCCGCGCCCGCGACGACGAGGATCGCCGCATTGACGAGCATCGCGACGAACAGCGACACGCAGGTGTCGATGCGCACGAGCGCCAGCGTGTCGCGGATCACGCCGCGCGCGCCGCCGACGACGTGCCGAGTCTGCACGACCGACGAATGCAGGTACAGGTTGTGCGGCATGATAGTCGCGCCGACGATGCCGAGCGCGAGCACGATCGCATCCTTGCGGTCGTGGCCCGGGTCGCCCGGCACGAGGCCGCCCACCACCGCATGCCAGTCGGGCGGCGTGATCGCCACCTGCGCGACGAAGCAGAACGCCATCGTCGCGATCAGCCCGAGCACGATCGCCTCGATCTGCCGGAAGCCCTTGCCCTGCAGGCCGAGCACGATCACCGTGTCGAGCGCGGTGAGCACGACGCCCCACGCGAGCGGCACGCCGAGCAGCAGCTTGAACGCGAGCGCGCAACCGAGCACTTCCGCGATGTCGCACGCGATGATCGACACTTCGGCGGTGATCCACTGCACGACGCGGCTGAACCGGCCGTAGCGTTCGTAGCTCGCCTGCGCGAGATCCTTGCCCGCGACGAGGCCGAGCCGCGCGGCGAGCATCTGCAGGAAGATCGCCGCGAGGCTCGAGAACGCGACGACCCACAGCAGCGAATAGCCGAACTGCGAGCCGGCCTGGATATCGGTCGCCCAGTTGCCGGGGTCCATGTAGCCAATCGCGACCAGCAGGCCGGGGCCGAAGAAACGCCTGAGCTTCTGCCAGCGCGGCGCGGCGGCGTCGATCGTGATGCTGCCCTTTACTTCCGACGGGCAGAAAGGGGCGGTGGCGGTAGTGGGGAGGAAGGGCATGGAAACCGGGAATCGAGATCGCGATCCGCCGATTTTACGGGTATCCGTCCCGTTTTCCCGCGCGCGGCCACGCAGGCGTCGCAATCCGCCCCGTCGCCGTCGCAACACGCGGCGGCAAGCCGTTCGTCAGGAGCGGGCGACGCCGCGCCGTGCGCGAGAATCTTTTCCCGCTCGGCGACGCGAAATTCGGTCGGCGACATCAACAGGCGCTGCCGAAACAGTTTCGCGAGCCGCTCGCCGCTGCCGAAGCCGGTGCGCCGTGCGACCTTGTCGGCCGGCAGCGTCGTATGGATCAGCATGTGACACGCCCGTTCGAGCCGCACGTGCTGGACGAACTCGGTCGGCGTCACGCCGATTTCCTTCTTGAAGCGCCGCAGGAAATTGCGCTCGCTCATCGCGGCCACCTGCGCGGCGTTCGCGATCGAGATGCGGTTGACGCTCTGCGCGCGCAGCCGCTGCGCGGACATCCGGATCGACGGGCTCGCGCTCAGTTCACGAAACGCCCACATCGACTGCGCATAGCGCTGCTCGACCGGCCGCATCATGTTGCTGGCGATCTCCTGCGCGGCGCCGTCGCCCAGGTCGGCGCGAAACATGTCGAGCGCGGCGGCGAACACGTCGGTCTCGCCGGCCTGCAATTCGATCGTCGTGGTGGCGCGGCGCCCGGCCCGGCCGGGCCGCACGTCGATTGACGACGACGGCCGCCGCGTGGCGGCGAGCGCGGGCAGCTCCATCGCGTCGACGATCCAGCGCGCGTGCTGGCGAATGTCGGACAGGCGCCGCTGCAATGCGTCGTCCCAATTGACGGCCGCGCGCTCGCCATGAAGATGAAAGAACGCGCGCGCACGGCGGCTATGTTCGTCGCCGAGCGGCTCGGCCGCGATGCGCACGCCGGACGACGACAGCAACAGTCCCCCGCTTTCGGAGACGTACTTGAGCTGGTAATCCGCACTGTACGCATGCAGGCGATTCGCCAGGTTGAAGGCTTCGCCGAGGCGCGCGGCCTGGGCCAACGAAAACCCCGTACTCAAATAGATAACGACCCACCGCTGATCTGCTGCATTCACTGGCCAAGCCCCCGACTCGTTCGACTTCTTCTAATACCGTCGAACTGTCAGGCTTATATTTGGTTTGAATGCGTGCGACAGGACGGCTATCCCGAAATATGAAGCGACGGCATCTTAGCCGAACGGGTAGCGCCTTTGGCGCGAAATGGCCGACCGGGACAGCATGATGGCGGATTACTACAGGCTGGCGTGCGCCGCTGGTATGCCGGCATGGAAATGCGTATGCGATGCGGCCCATTATTGCGGCCGTCATGCGTAATGACGGCGCAATGCCGTGCGTAATGACATGCGTGTTCGACTACGTCGTACATCGGCAAAGCGAACGCTCGCGCATCGGCTCGACCGGCATCGACCCGCATCGAACGCGCGCAATCGCCCGCGCACGCCAACCGGCGCATCGGTTGCCCACGCATCCTTTAGAATCGATCCGTCCTTCATCACGCCACCCGCGCTCCGTGCCCGCCGATCATCGTCTCGACCTGAACCTGTTTCGCGTGCTCGACGCCGTCTACGTGCACGGCGGTATCGGCGCGGCCGCCCGTGCGCTGCATCTCACGCAGCCGGCCGTCACGCATGCGCTCAACCGGCTGCGCGTGCATTTCGACGATCCGCTGTTCGTGCGTCAGGGCAACCGTGTCGTGCCAACCGAGCGTACGCGGTCGATCATCACGGACGTGCAGCTGCATCTGAAAGGCTTGCAAGGCACCGCACGCGATCCGTCCGCCTTCGATCCCGCGACGCTCGACCTGAGCATCGCGGTCGGCATTCGCGACGTGCTCGAATCCATCGCATTGCCACGCATCGTCGCCGCGTTCGCCGACGAAGCGCCGGGCCTGCGGCTCGTCAGCCGCCGCATCGCGGTACCGGACATCGAGCGCGAACTCGCGTCGGGCAACCTCGATCTCGTCGTCGACCGTCGCGTGCAGACGGGCCCGCGCATCGCCACCGAACACCTGCTCGACGATTCGCTCGTCGTCGCGCTGCGCCGCGATCATCCGCTCGCGCACGCCCCGCTGCGACGCGGCGACTATTTCGCGGCGCAGCATATCGCCGTGTCGTCGCTCGGCGAGCCGCAATCGCTCGACGTCCTGCTCGGCAACGACGGACGCTTCCGCGACATCCGGCTCACCTGCCAGCACTATTTCGCCGCCTGCCAGATCGCCGCGGCCGGCAACCTGCTCGTCACGCTGCCGCACACTTATGCGCTGCGCATGGCCGCGCTGCTGCCGATCGTCGTGCGGCCGCTGCCGCTGCGGCTCAAGCCGTTCCCGCTGCTCGCGTACTGGCACGAGTCGCGCGACACCGACCGCGCGCATCAGTGGGTGCGCGAACGCATCGCCGCGCTCGTGCGCAGCAGCGCCGGCATCGCCGACGCGTAGCACGCAGCGCACGCCCGCGCGGCCGGGACGGTATGCTGGCGGCTGCACGCCGCCACCCGGCGCCCGCTTTCCCCGATCCGCTTACCGGAGATTCGCCATGTCGCTCATC
Source organism: Burkholderia sp. BCC0097 (assembly GCF_902832985.1). NCBI lineage: Bacteria > Pseudomonadati > Pseudomonadota > Betaproteobacteria > Burkholderiales > Burkholderiaceae > Burkholderia > Burkholderia sp. BCC0097. The sequence continues at coordinate 748,642 of NZ_CADFDM010000004.1, read as the reverse complement.
CACGCCGCCGCCGTCCTCGATGCCGACGCGCCCGACTACGTCGTCCAGTTGCAGGCCGGCACACATGCCCTGACCGGCGACGAAGCGCCGCGCGAAGGCGGCCAGGACCGCGGGCCGGCGCCATACGAGTTCGTGCTCGCCGGGCTCGCGCAATGCACGGCAGCGACGCTGCGGATGTACATGCAGCGCAAGACGTGGCCGGCCGCGCGCATCGCCGTGCGCACCGAGTTGCACGCCGATCGCGAAGGCGTGCAGTACGTGCGCCGCGTCGTGACGCTCGACGGCCCGCTCGACGACGCGCAACGCCAGCGTCTCGCGGAAATCTGCGAGAAAACCCCGGTGACGCAATTCATCAAGCGCGGCACGCGGATCGAAACGACGTTGAACTGACGCACGCGGCAGGCCGCACGCACCACCACCTGAAAAACGAAACGGGCGGGCCGCGCATCCGGCGCGACCCGCCCGTTCATCGATCCCGCCCGGTGCTTACAGTCCGAGCGCGGCGAGATCCAGCTTGCCGTCCTTCATCGGCGGGCACCAGAAATACGCGCCCGTCAGCGGCCGGGTGAAGCGGAACAGGCCGTCGACGATGCCGTCTTCCGCGCCGCTCATCCGGCGCATCTGCACGTCGAACGCGCGGAACGAGCAACCGAACGCGACGAAGTACAGGCCCGCGCGGCGCGTGTCGGACCACGGCGACGAACGGCGCAGCATGAACGCCTCGGGCTCGAAGCTTTCCTGCGCGGTGCGCTTCACGTGCGCGAATTCGGGCGCGTCGTCGAGTTCCTCGTTGTCCGAACGGCGGCGCCCGATGATGTGGTCCATCTCGCCCGACGGAATGCGCTCCATCTGATCGAAGTCGTGCACCCACTGCTGCACCGCGACGAAGCTCGAGCCGTCGAGCCCCGCGCCCTGCCCCGCAACGATCGCCGCGGCCACCGCGTCGTCGCCTTCCGGGTTCTCGGTACCGTCCTCGTAGCCGGACAGGTCGCGGTCGTTCGAATAGCGGAAGCCGTCGACGGCCTCCCGCAGCGCGAACGCCGGCGCGAGCGCGCGTTCAATCTCCCGCGCGCGCAGCACGATCTCGCCGCGGTCGTCCGAGCGCAGCCAGACCCACACGTCGGCCGGCGTCCTCGGCAACGTGCGGTCGTTCACCGCGAATGCCGGGTACTCGGTCAGGCCCGGCACCGGATGCCCGAGCCAGGCGGCCAACGCGTGTCCGAACCCGACGACCGTGTCGCGTCCGTCGACGATCTCGCGCAGCGCGGCCAGCGCCGCGGCGACATTGCCGTCATTCGACATTGTGAAAGTGAGGTATCGGGCTGCCGTATCGATCGGAGCCAGGATGCCTTGCTGAACGTCGCTCATCGTTTCCTCGGGAAGGGTTCGGAGTGAATCTGGGCGGGCCGCATCGTCGCGCGCCGCGGACGCGGAAGTGTAATCGATGCGCACGCCGGCCTCGCGGCCCCCTCGCCCAACGTACGCGAAAAGGGGCCAAAACCCCGAATACTAACCGTATCGGCGCAGCAACGCCGCATTCGTCAGACGTTGCGGCGCGCGTGACTGTCCTGATAGAATCTTTTCACGCCTTTTCGGCGTCCTTTCATTCAACCGTTCACTTCAGGGAGGTGCAGATGTTCCGAATGCCAGCCACCTTCCCGAACGTGGTCTCGCGGCGCCGCTGATCCAGCCCGCCGTCCGCGCCGGCTCCCGAGTTTTCCGCTAACCCGTCAGCCGCGCTTTTTCCGACAGCCCGTTTCGTTCCGCCCGCGCGTTTCGCGCGGCCCGGCTGTTGCGTTTTCGACGTTCTCCGAACCGGAAAGTCCCGTCGCGCGATGCGCCGGGCAACGATACATGACCAGAAAAACCTCCCATCTGGGCGGCCACGCATTCCAGGCCGTCTTCGGCTTCACCATCCGTTACTGGCGCAAGCAGCCGGCGCGCATCGCCACGGTCGCGAGCCTCGCGCTGCTCGCCGCGCTCGCCGACGTCCTCACGCCGCTGTTTGCCGGCCGCCTCGTCGACGCGCTGTCGACCGGCCTGACCGACCGCGCCGCCGCGTGGCACTCGGCCCTCGTCGCGTTCGGCACGCTCGCCGCGCTCGGCATCGGCGCGACGGTGCTGCGCCAGGGCGTCTACCTGAACATCATCACGCTCACGCTGAAGATGATGAGCGAGATCGCCGCCGCGTCGTTCCACCGCGTGCAGCGCTTCTCGACCGACTGGCACGCGAACAGCTTCGCGGGCTCGACCGTGCGCAAGATCACGCGCGGGATCTGGGCGCTCGACCTGCTCAACGACACCGTGCTGATCGCGCTGCTGCCGTCGGTCGCGATGCTGGTCGGCGCGACCGTGCTGCTCGGCACCCACTGGCCCGTGATGGGGCTCGTCGTCGGCGCGGGTTCGCTGCTGTACATCGCGGTGACGGTTGCGGTGTCGCTCGGCATCGTCGCGCCGGCTGCGCGGCTCGGCAACCTGTGGGATACGCGCATGGGCGGCGCGCTCGCGGACGCCGTGAGCTGCAACGCGGTCGTCAAGGCGTTCGGCGCGGAAACGCGCGAGGAAGCGCGGCTCGCACGCGTGATCGACAAGTGGCGGCAGCGCACGCGCCGCACATGGGTGCGCGGCACGTTCAACGGCGGCCTGCAGGGGGCGATGCTCGTCGCGATGCAGGCCGCGATGATCGGCGTCGCGCTGCGGCTGTGGATGAACGACGAAGCGAGCGTCGGCGACATCGCGTTCGCGCTGACGATGTTCTTCATGCTGCAGGGTTACCTGCGCGACGTCGGCATGCACATCCGCAACCTGCAGCGCTCGGTGAACGACATGGAAGAACTCGTCGCGCTCGAACGCCAGCCGCTCGGCATCGACGATCGCCCCGGCGCGCCGGCGATCCGGATCGGGCAAGGCGAGATCCGCTTCGAGCACGTGACGTTCCGCTACGGCAACCATCCGGTGCCGCTGTACGACGATTTCTCGATGCGGATCGCGCCCGGCGAACGCGTGGGCCTCGTCGGCCATTCGGGCTCGGGCAAGACGACGTTCATCAAGCTGATCCAGCGCCTGTACGACGTGTCGGGCGGCCGCATCACGATCGACGGGCAGGACATCGCGCAGGTGCGGCAGGATTCACTGCGCAGCCAGATCGCGATCGTTCAGCAGGAGCCCGTGCTGTTCCACCGCACGCTCGCGGAGAACATCGCGTATGCGCGCCCCGGCGCGAGCCGCGCCGACATCGAACGCGCCGCGCGTCTGGCGAGCGCGCACGACTTCATCGCCGCGCTGCCGGACGGCTATGACACGCTCGTCGGCGAACGCGGGATCAAGCTGTCGGGCGGCGAGCGCCAGCGCGTCGCGATCGCGCGCGCGTTCCTCGCCGATGCGCCGATCCTGATCCTCGACGAAGCGACGTCGAGCCTCGACAGCGAAAGCGAGCTGCTGATCCAGCAGGCGATGGAGCGGCTGATGGTCGGCCGCACGACGCTCGTCGTCGCGCACCGGCTGTCGACCGTGCGTGCGCTCGACCGGCTGCTGGTGCTCGATCGCGGCAAGGTGATCGAGGAAGGCAACCACGACGCGCTGATCCGCATCGACGGCGGCATCTACCGCCGGCTGTTCGAGCGGCAGGCGCTGGAGCTGGCGAAGGGGCTCGCCGATTCGCCGCGGCGCGTGGCGGATCGCGATGCCGGGCCGCTGGGGGAGCCGGCGAAGGTTTGATGCCAGCGCATCGCGATGCGGCCCCGCGGCGCGGTCATCGCCGCCGGGCCGTGTCGGCGACAATCGGTTCCGGATCGAGGCCGTGCCACGCGCACGGCCTTTTTTGTGCACGCGGCACGGGCTCGCCGGCGCCGAGCCGCGCGCTGTCGGGTATCCGTCGCCGGGATCACTTATCATGTCGGCCAGGCAATTCGCGACGAAAGGCAGACCATGTTTACAGGCATTGTTCAGGGCGTTGGCACCATCGACGCCATCAAGGACCACGGCGAGCTGAGAACGTTCAGCATCGCATTCCCCGAGCGGTTTACCGACGATATCGAGATCGGCGCGAGCGTGTCGGTCGACGGCGTGTGCCTGACCGTGACGACCATCCATTCCCCCGTGCTGATCGACTTCGACGTGATGCTGCCGAGCCTGCGGATCACGACGCTCGCCGACCTCGCGACCGGCGCGCGGGTCAACGTCGAGCGGGCCGCGAAGGACGGTGCCGAGATCGGCGGCCATCCGCTGTCCGGTCATGTCGATTTCACGGGGACCATCGCGCACATCGCATCGTCCGAGCACAACCGGATGATCCGCATCGGCGTGCCGGCCGAGTTCAAGCGCTATGTATTCGCGAAAGGCTACATCGCGATCAACGGTTGCAGCCTCACCGTATCGGACGTCAATCGCGACGAAGGCTGGTTCGACGTCTGGCTGATTCCCGAAACGCGACGCGCGACCACGTTCGATGCGAAGGGCGTCAACGACAAGGTCAACATCGAGATCGAGCGCAGCACGCAGGTCGTCGTGGACACGATTCGCGAATCGGTCAAGGAAACGCTCGGCGAACTGAACGGCGTCGTCACCGCGCTGCTGGCGGAAAAGGGTATCGATATCGAGGAACTGCTGGCGCGCAACGTCGCGCGGCTGCCGAAGCAGTAAGCGCGATGCCCGCGTGCTAGGTGATCCGCTGGATCACCGAATACCGGGCGCCGTCGAAGAACACCTCGACCCACGGTTCCGATGCCTCGAACGTCCAGAGGACGAGCTCGCGATCGTCGAGTTCGTCGTCCTCGGGCCATGGCATGTTCCACCCGCCCGCGACGGCTACCACGCCGCCCGTGTAGAGCGGGCATTGCGCCATCCACGCGCGCTCGTAGTCATGGGCGGCCGCGCCCTTGAAGTTGCCGTTGAATCCCCAGTCGCGCTGCCAGCCGTGTGCGTCGAGGTACGCGCCGATCGCGGCGGAGCCGAAGCGGAACACCGCATCGACTGGCGGAAGCGACATCGCGTCGGATCGGCACAGCGGCCGGTCGGAGCGGACAGGTTGCGCGGAAGTCTCCACGCGGCCTGACGTGCCGCTTTCGTCGAGATATACGTGCAGCCAGACGCCGTCGCGCTCGATGGAGATGCACCACGCGCCGTCGTCGATACCGTGCCAGTAGCCGGTGACCGGTTCGCCGTCGTCCGCGAAGCGGTACTGACGGCACGGCTTCGCAAGCCGCTTTGCTTCGCTCAGGAAATCGTCCAGTGTCATTGGGATGTCCGTCAGTCGTTTTGCATCCTGGGTATCGCATGGAGCCGCCGCGGTCGGGCGACATCAGCCGCGGCCGCACGCCCTGCCTCACTCCACCTCCCCCTGCGCCCCCTTCCCCACCGCCACGCGCTGCGAGCGATAAATCCCCGCGTGTCCGGAAAACAGATACGCGACGACACAGGCGACGATCGCATACACGCCGATATCCGCGCCGAACAGTTCGATCGCCATGATCGTCGACGCGATCGGCGTGTTCGCCGCGCCCGCGAACACCGCGACGAAGCCGAGCCCCGCGAGCACGGGCACCGGCAGCGCCAGCACCTGGCCGAGCGCATTGCCGAGCGTCGCGCCGATGTAGAACAGCGGCGTCACCTCGCCGCCCTTGAACCCCGACGCGAGCGTGACGACGGTGAACGCGAACTTGCCCGCGAAATCGTAAAGCGGCAGCGGCCCGTGAAACGCGGCCTCGATCGTCGGGATGCCGAGGCCGAGATACTGCGGCACGTTCAGCACGGTCGCGGCCACCGCGACCAGCAGGCCGCCGAGCACCGGCTGCAGCGGCGCATGGCGGATCACGCGACGAAACCACGCGGTCAGCGCATGCGTCGCGAACGCGAACAGCCGCCCGACCACGCCGAACGCGATGCCCGCGACGACCGTCACGGCGAGCCCCGTCGCCGATACGGCCGGCACGAACGGAATCGCATAGGCCGTGTGATGGACGCCCCACGCGCGGCACACGACGTCCGCGACGATCGCCGATGCAACGCAGGTCAGCAGCGCGTCGTACCGCAGGCGCCCGATCGCTAGCACCTCGAGCCCGAACACGGCGCCCGCGAGCGGCGTGCCGAACACCGACGCGAAGCCGGCCGCGATGCCGCCCATCAACAGCACGCGGCGATGCTCGCGATCGAGGCCGAGCACGTGCGTGATGCGATCGGCGAGCGCGCCGCCCATCTGCACGGCCGTGCCCTCGCGGCCGGCCGAGCCGCCGAACAGGTGCGTGACGACGGTCGCGACGAGCACGAGCGGCGCCATCCGCTTCGGCACGAGCGCCTTCGGGTCGTGAATCTCGTCGATCAGCAGGTTGTTGCCGCGCGCGACCGACTGGCCGAACCGATGGTAGACCCAGCCGGTGGCGAACCCGGCGGCCGGCAGCCCCCACAGCAGCCACGGATGCGCGACACGCGTGCCGGTTGCCCAGTCCAGCGCGATCAGGAACAGTACGGAAGCCGTGCCGGCGAGCGCGCCGAGCAGGGCTGAAAGCGCGAGCCAGCGGCACACGTAGCGCACGGTCGCGAAAAGATCGGCAGAAGTGGTGAAAAACATGATTTCCAGATTCGACGGAACATCAAAACCTGGGCGGCAGAATACCGCGTGGACGGCCTGCGACCTCCTGACGACCCAGGAACACGCAGGCATCATCAGCCGGGCAAACCGGCGGTTGAGGGTCGCGCCGCGCGCGCCATGCGCCGGGAACGACCGCAGGGAGGCATGCCATCTCCGCAGGCCGCAATTGTACGCGACGCCTCGCCACGCACGCAATGCAGCCGCCGGCACGCCCCTAACCAACGGCGCCTGCCCGATGCGCGGTCAGTCGCGCGATGTCAGCGCGATCCGCGCGATCAACTGGGGCGCGATCTGGTCGAGCGGCAGGATCGCCGACGCCGCGCCGATCGCCGCCGCGGCCTTCGGCATCCCGTACACGGCGCTGGTCGCCTGGTCCTGCGCGATCGTGTAGCAGCCCTTCGCCCGCATCGCCTTCAGGCCGAGCGCGCCGTCGCGCCCCATGCCGGTCAGCAGCACGCCGAGCGCATCGCCCTGCCAGCCGTCCGCGACGCTGTTGAAGAACACGTCGATCGACGGCCGGTACGGCGTTTCGGCCGGATGCCGCGTATAGCCGAGCACGCCGCGCGGCGACAGCATCAGATGGTCGTTGGTCGCCGCGAGCAGCACCGCGCCGGCCTCGGGCACGCTGCCCTGCCGCGCGACGCGCACCGGCAGCCGCGTATAGCCGTCGAGCCATTCGGCCATGCCGTACGCGAAGGCCTGATCGACGTGCTGGACGATCACGATCGCCGCCGGAAAATCGGCCGGCAGCGCGCGCAGCAGCGCGGTGAGCGCGGTCGGCCCGCCCGCCGATGCGCCGATCGCGACGAGCGTCGGCTGTCCGCGCGCGGGCGCCGGCCCCGGCGGCACGAGCGCCGTGGTGCGGCTTTCGAGCAGCCGGCCGATCTGGTCGATCTTCGCGAGCAGCGCCTGCGGCGATGCGTCGGTCGACAGCCCGAGCGCGAGCGTCGGCGTGTCGACCGCGTCGAGCGCGCCGGCGCCCATCGCCTCGTACACCGACGACGTGTTCGCGCTGACGCTCGCCGTCACGATCAGGATCGCGCACGGCGCGCGCGCCATGATCCGGCGCGTCGCGGCGACGCCATCGACCTTCGGCATCACGAGGTCCATCAGCACGACGTCGGGCGGATGCGCGACGCAGAAATCCACCGCCTCGTCGCCATCGGTCGCGACCCACAGCACGCGATGATCCGCGCGCAGCGCGATCACGCGGCGCAGTGCCTCCACGGCCAGCGGCAGGTCGTTGACGATGCCGATGTTCATCCTCGCGCATCTCCGATCAGGTCGTGCACCGCATCGAGCAGCGCCTCGTCGTGGAAGCTGCTCTTCGCGAGGTAGTAATCGGCGCCGGCGTCGAGCCCGCGGCGGCGATCCTCGTCACGATCCTTGTACGACACGATCATCACCGGCACGCGCTTGAGCATCGGGTCGCCCTTGATCAGCGTGACGAGTTCGATGCCGTCCATGCGCGGCATGTCGACGTCGGTCACGACGAGATCGAACGCATCGCTGCGCACCGCGTTCCAGCCTTCCATCCCGTCGACCGCGACCGTCACGTCGTAGCCGCGCTTTTCCAGCAGCTTGCGTTCGAGCTCGCGCACCGTCAGCGAATCGTCGACGACGAGCACGCGGCGGCGCCGGTCGGCGAGCGCGAGCTGCGGATCGCGCGTGAGCCGCGCGAGCTGGCCGCCGCGCACGAGCTTGTCGACCGAGCGGATCAGGTCCTCGACGTCGACGATCAGCACCGGGTCGCCGTTCTCGAGCAACGCGCCGGCCGCGATGTTCTGGATCTTGTGCAGGCGGCTGTCGAGCGGCTGCACGACGAGCATCCGCTCGCCGAGGAAACGGTCGACCGCGACGCCGTACAGCTCCGGCTCGCCGCCGACGACCACGACCGCCGTGCTCGCGCGCGCCACGTCCGGTTCGCCCGCATCGAGCAGCTGGTGCGCGGCGACGAGGCCCACGCGCCGGCCGTCGAACGGAAAATGCGGCTGCCCTTCGAGCACGTCGATGTCGTCGTGCGCGAGTTCGAGCGTGCGGCGCACGTGCGCGAGCGGGAATGCATAGGGTTCGCCGCCGACTTCGACGAGCAGGCTGCGGATCACCGACAGCGTGAGCGGCAACTGCAGCACGAAGCGCATGCCGGCCCCCGGCTCGTTGAAGATCCGCACCGCGCCACGCACGCCGCGCACCATCTCCTGCACCGCGTCGAGACCGACGCCGCGGCCCGATACGTCGGTCACCGCATCGCGCATCGAGAAGCCCGGCAGCAGCAGGAATTCGAGCAATTCCGGATCGGACAGCCGCGCGGCCGTCTCGTCGTCGGTCAGGCGCTGGCGCACGACGGCCGCGCGCAGCGCGTCCATGTCGACCCCCGGCCCGTCGTCGATCACGCTGACGAGCAGCGAGCCGGCGCTGTGGCGCGCCTCGAGCGTGACGCTCGCCTCGGCCGGCTTGCCGCGCGCGTGGCGCGCGTCGGGCGAATCGACGCCGTGGTCGATCGCGTTGCGCAGCAGGTGGCCGAGCGGCGCGTCGAGCAGATCGAGGATGTCGCGATCGACCTGCGTGCCTTCGCCGACGATCGAGAAACGCACCTGCTTGCCGAGCGAGCGCGCGAGGTCGCGGACGATGCGCGGATACGCACGCGTCGCATCGCCGAACGGCCGCATCCGGCACTGCAGCGCCTCGTCGTACAGTTGCTCGGCGATATGCGTGCTGCGCCGCTCGAAGCGGTCGAATTCGTCCATTCGCTCGGCGAGCGAGCGCTGCAGGTCGTTGAGCATGTGCCGCACTTCGTTCATCGACGCGAGCATGCCGGCGTCGAGCTCGTCGGCGAACTGCTCGACCATCAGGTCGAGCGAACGGGCCGCGTCGCGCTGCGCGCGCTTCACGCGCAGCATCGATTCCGCGAACGGCTTGAGCCAGCGCGATTCGACCAGCGATTCGCCGGACAGGCTCAGCAGCCGGTTCAGCGTATCGGCGCGCACGCGGCGCATCGCGCCGGCGCCCGCCACGCGGCCGGCCTGGGCCGGATGGGGCACCGTGCCCGAGACGGCGAGCGGCGGCACCGCGGCGCTCGCCCCGACCGGCTCGTTCGCGGCGCCGTCGTGATCGCGATACGGCGCGAACGACGGCGGCACGGGCGGTGGCGCGGCGGCCGGCGCCTGCATCGCCTGCGCGCCGTCGGCGCCCGTCAGCGCCGCCGCGAACACGTCGATCTCGGTCTGCGACACGGGCTGCCCCTGCGGATCGCCGACCCGCACCAGCAAATCGACACCGGCCAGCAGCACGTCGACGTGCGTGGCCGTCAGCGCGATCGTGCCGGTCTGCGCGGCGACGAAGCATTCTTCCATCCGCCCGGCGATCTCGACGCCGAGCGGCACGCCGACGATCCGCGCGGCGCCCTTCAGCGAATGCGCGGCGCGCATGCACGCTTCGAGCGCGACGGCATCGGGCTCGCCCGATTCGAGCGCGAGCAGCCGCTCCGACAGCGCCTGGGTCTGCGTGCGCGTCTCCTCGCGATACAGCTCGAGCAGCGACAGGTGGCTCAGGTCGTCATCGCCGCTCATCGCATGCTCCGTGTCACGGCGTCGAACAGACGATCGTCGTCGAGCAGGCCCACCGACTTGCCGCGCCACGACAGCACGCCACGCGACAGGCCGGCGCTCGCGCGCCCGACCGTCGCCGGCACCGGCACCCAGTCGGAGGCGCCGAAGCGCAGCACGCCCTCGACTTCGTCCACCGGGAACACGACCGGTTCGCCCTGGTGCGCGGCCACCAGCAGCCGCGTGAAACGGCCGTCGTCGCTGCCGCTGCCGGCCTTGCCGGCATCGAGGCCGAGCAGCGCGCCGATCGAGATCGCGATACGCAGCGTGCCGCGGATGTTCACCACGCCGCGCACGGCCGAATTGCGGCGATGCGGCAGCGAATGGATCGGGCGCGTGCCGGCGATCTCGCGCAGCACGCCGATCGGCAGCGCGAGCCATTCGTCGGCCACCCGGAACGCGAGCGCCGCATGGCGCGCCACGCCGTCGTCGTCGCTCGCGTGTGCCGTGCCGAACGCGCTCATCCGGCGCGTGACGTCGGTCATCTCGGCCACGTCGAGCGGACGCTCGAAGTTCAGGCAGCGCAGGCAGTCGTTCAGCCGCTCGCACGAGCGGTCGCCGCGCGTGCCGATCCGGTTCCAGCAATCGTCGACGTCGAGCGTCGCGTCGTCAGTGGCGGCGCGGTTCATCAGAATTTGCTCCGAGAAACTCCGCCATTGATGGCGGGAAGGAAAGGCGTGCTGTTGACAGACAGCTTCCTCCGCGGGTTGGGATCACCGGCATGATCCTTGTCTACCGCTACCGCGTGAAGTCGCTCAACGGACTGCTCAACAAGCAGAGCCGTGCGGTGAACTACGTGTGGAACTTCTGCAATGACACGCAGAAGCATGCGCTCAAGTGGGGCAAGAAGTGGCCTACAGGATTCGACCTGAACGTGCTGACGACCGGCAGCAGCAAGGAACTCGGTATTCACTCCGGCACCGTCAACGCGACGTGCGAGCAATACGCGAAGTCGCGCAGTCAGCACCGTCGCCCGTACCTGCGCTATCGCGGCAGGAAATCGCTGGGCTGGGTGCCGCTGAAGGGCCGTGACCTGAAGCGCGAGGGCGAAGCGTTCCGTTTCGCCGGCAACACGTTTCGCGTGTTTAACAGCCGCCCGCTTCCCGAAGGCAAGATCAAGGACGGGACCAACTTCGCGCAGGATGCGCGCGGCAACTGGTTCTTGAACATCGTGATCGAGATGCCAGATGTTCAGGCTCGTCCGATCCGTTCCGGTGTCGGCATCGATCTCGGCCTGAAAGACTTCGCCACACTTTCGACCGGAGAAAAGCTGCCCAATGACCGATTCGGTCGGCGCGCGGCGGAAAAGCTGGCGAAAGCGCAGCGGGCGCGAAAGCACAAGCGGCATATCGCGAAGCTGCACGCCAAGGTGGCGAACGCCCGTGGCGATTTCCAACACAAGCTCGCGCTCGATCTGGTGCGGCGCTTCGATTACATCGCTGTCGGCAACGTGTCGGCCGCAAAACTCGCCAGAACCAGGATGGCGAAGAGCGTCTACGACGCGTCCTGGTCGTCCTTCCGAAACAAGCTCCGCTACAAAGCGATCGCGCACGGGGCTACGTTCGAGGAAGTCGACGAAAGCGGTTCGACCCAGTCCTGTTCGTCGTGCGGATCGAAAGACAGCACGACGCGGCCGAAAGGTATCGCGGGACTGCGAATAAGAGAATGGGCCTGCAGTGACTGTGGTGTCGAGCATGATCGTGATATCAACGCTGCGCTGAACATTCTCCGATGCGGACGTGCATCGCCAGGTGTGGGAATCCTCCGCCTTTAGGCGGTGGAGGACGTCAAGCGTTCCTCTGGTCATCGCGGTGTCGGTCCCATTCCCGTCGTCGTGTCAGCCGGCCGAACGCCGGGCGCGTTCGAGCAGCCATTGCGCGCCCGCACGATCGCCGCCGACGTCGAGCAGCGTCGCGAGATGCGTCAGCGCCTCGTGATGCGTGGGGCGCAGGTACAGCGCCTTGCGGTAGAAGTCGCTCGCTTCCGCGGCGCGCCCGCGCCCATCCGCGATCAGTCCGTTCAGATAGAACGCATCGGCATGCGGGCCGACGCGCGCGGAGAACTGCGCGAGCACGCGCTCGGCCTCGTCGAACGCGCCCGCGTTCGCCAGCGCCTGCGCGTCTTCCAGCGTCGGCGCCTCGTCGAGCGTCGGCGCGATACCGTCGTTGGCGGGTGCGGCCGCGGCGGCGGCCACCGCCAGATCGGCGCGTGCGTCGATCGCGGCCGTCGTCACGGCCGGAGGCGCCGCCGCAAACGGCTGACGCACGTCGCCGAGCCAGGCCGGCGGCGCGACGGCCAACACCGGCCGCGGCGCGGCGAGCGGCGCAACCGTGAAGCGCTCCGCGCGCGGGTAAGGCGGCGCCGCGCAGGCATCGGCCGCCGCGCCGGCCGGCTCGCGATGAAACGCGAACGCCAGCGGCACGCGCGCCGAGCGCATCCCGTGCCGCATCGCAACGCCCGTCTCCGCCGGCCCGACGAACAGCATGCCGTCGTCGGCAAGACGCGCGTCGAGCGAGCGGATCACGCGATCCTGCGCATCGCGGTCGAAATAAATCAGTACGTTGCGGCAGAACACGAAGTCGTAGCGAATGCCGGTATCGGCCACCGGTTCGACGAGGTTCGCATGACTGAACTGCACGCACGCGCGCACGCGCTCGTCGAGCAGCCAGCCGTCGCGGGTCGGCGTGAAATACCGCGTACGAAACTCCGTCGCCGTCCCGCGGAACGCATTGCGCCCGTAACAGCCGAGCCGAGCCTGCTCGATCGCACGCGCGCTGAGGTCGATCGCGTCGATCGTGAAGCTGGCCGGTTCGAGCCCTGCATCCAGCAATGCCATCGCCGCCGAATACGGTTCCTCGCCCGTCGAACACGGCGCGCTCAGCACACGGATCACGCGGCCGGGCATCGCGGCGAGCCGTTCGGCGGCCAGCCGCGCGAGCGTCGCGAAGGCCTCGCGGTCGCGGAAGAACCACGTCTCGGGAACGACGAACAGCTCGATCAGCGCACGCCGTTCGTCGGCCGACGCGTTGAGCTGCTGCCAGTACGCGTCGAGCGCTTCCGGCGTCACGGGCGGCCGCGCGGCCGACGGCACGCGCTCGCCGTCCGCCTGCAACGCATGCACGCGATCCGCCAGCGCCCGCATCAGGAAATCGTTGCCGAGCGAATCGGGGTCGATGCCGGTCTCGCGCAGCAACCAGCCGCGAAATCGCGATTCGGACATGTTCATGCGGACTCCTCCCCGTGGCCCGGCAGGCCATCGAACAGAGACAGGCGTGCAACGTCGTCGACCAGGTCGGGCACGGACACCTGCTGCACGACGCCGTCGGGCGTGTTCGCGACCCGCCCGAGCCAGCGCGTGCGCGCGGTCGAGATGCCGCTGGCGCGGAACGCCGCGCGGTCGATCCGCATCGTCTGCGTCGCGCGCTCCACGATCAGGCCGATCGTGCGCTCGCCATCGGCGTGACCGGCGTGACCGGCGCGATGGCGCACCATCACGAGCCGCGTCGAGCGCAGCGCCTGCGCGCGCCGCCCGAGCGCCAGCATCGGCACGTCGATCACCGGCACCGGCTGGCTGCCGCGCATCAGCAGCCCGGCGATCCAGTCGGGCGCGCCGGGCACCGCCTTCATGACGGCGAGCGGCAGCACCTCGTCGATGCCGGCCGCGTCGAGCGCATAGCGCTCGCCGTCGAGCTCGAACATCAGGAACAGCGCTTGGGCGCCGTTCTGCGGATCGGCGCGCGTCACGCGTCGACCTTGAAGCGCGACACGCTGGTGCGCAACTGGTTCGCGACGAGCGTCAGGTCGTCGATCGCCTGCGACGACTGGCGCAGCGACTCGGCCGTCTGCTGCGCGGCCTCCGACAGTTGCGACAGCGCCTGCGTGATCTGCTCGGCGCCGTTCGCCTGCGTCTGCATCCCTTCGTTGACCATCTGGAAGCGCGGCGCGAGCGTCTGCACCTCGGCGATGATCTGCGACAGCTGCCCGCCGACCTGCTGCACGTCGAGCATCCCGCGGCGCACTTCCTCGGAGAACTTGTCCATCCCCATCACGCCCGCCGACACCGCCGACTGGATTTCCTTGACCGTCTGCTCGATGTCGTAGGTCGCCACCGCCGTCTGGTCGGCCAGGCGGCGGATCTCGGTCGCGACGACCGCGAAGCCGCGGCCGTACTCGCCGGCCTTCTCGGCCTCGATCGCCGCGTTCAGCGACAGCAGGTTGGTCTGGTCGGCCACCTTGGTGATCGTCGCGACCACCTGGTTGATGTTCAGCGCCTTCTCGTTGAGAATCGCGAGCTTCGCGTTCACCGAGCCGGCCGCGTCCATCACGCTGCGCATCGTCTCGCCCATCCGCGTGAGCCCGCTCTGGCTCACGCCCGCGAGCGTCGCCGACTGCTCGGCCACGCCGGCCACTTCGTTCATCGTGCGCAGCAGGTCGCGCGACGTCGCGAAGATCTCGCGCGAGGTCGCGCCGATCTCGGTCGTCGTCGCCGCGGTCTCGTTCGCGGTCGCCTGCTGCTCGCGCGACGTCGCCGCGATCTCGGCCACCGACGTCGTCACCTGCATCGACGACTGCTGCGCGCGCGACCAGCTCGGTCAATTCGTCGGCCATCCGGTTGAAGCCGGTCTCGAGCGTGCCGAATTCGTCGCGGCGGCGCAAATCGAGGCGATGGGTCAGGTTGCCGGTGCGCATCACGTCATGCACCTCGACGAGCCGCGCCATCGGCACGGTGACCGAGCGGTACAGCATGTAGCCGAGCCCGAGCGCGGACAGCAGCATGATCGTCAGCGCGCCGACGAGCACGACTTCCGTGTCCTGCACGGATTCGCGGATCATCCTCGCGGACTGGTCCGCGAACTTGCGGTTCTCCTGGACCATGATGTTCGCGTCCTGCACGACCTCGGCCCACCCGGGCAACACCTTCGCGTAGGCGGCGATCGCTTCGTCGCGCGAGCCGCGGTGCTTCTGTACCGCGTCGGTCAACAGCGGCAGGTAGCGATCGTATGCGCCGCGAAACGTCGCAAAACGCGCGCGGTCGTCGTCGCGGAAGATCGATGCCTGGTAGTCGGCCGACAGCGACTCGACCTGCTTCGTCGCGTCCGCGATCTTCGCGAGATCGCGCTGCGCGGCGTCGGGCTCGGTCTCGACGAAGGTCGCCTGCTGCAGCATGACGAACGTTTCGTTGACCGCCGCGCGCAGCGATGACGCGAGGTAGACGCCGGGCAACGAGTCGCGCTCGATGCTGACGGCTTCGGCGTTGATCGCGCGCAGTCGCTCGTACGACACGCCGGCTGTCACCAGCATCAGCACGAACAGCACGCCGAAGCTGAGCAGGATGCGATTGCCGAGCGTCAGCCGGGCAGCGCCGATGGTCGGATGCAGGCTTTCATTGGTCGCACGGGGCGTCACGGTGGCCATGTTCGTTATGGGCTTTCTAAATTCTGCGTTGAAAAAATCCACGCCCGCCTGCGCGCCGGAGGGCGCGCCACGAGCGCGTCGGGGTCTCGCGGGCGGCGCGGCGCCGGCAGGCCGCGCCGCGAAATCACCGCTCCGCTTGCGCCGGCAGCCGAAGCGCGACCATGAAGCCGCGCGCCGTATTGCGCATCAGGATCTGGCCGCGATGCCGCGCCGCCGTCGCGCGGACGAACGCGAGCCCGAGGCCGAAGCCGCCGCGCGCCGCGCCGTGCGCGGATTCGAGCTGCACGAACGACTCGGTCGCGGCCGTGCGCTGTTCCGGCGCGATGCCGGTGCCGGCATCCTCGACGCCGATCAGCCACGCGCCGCCCTCGCCGGTCAGCGTGCAATGAACGTCCATCCCGGCCGGGCCGTACTTCAGCCCATTGTCGACCAGGTTCGCGACCGCGCGCGTCAGCATCATGCGGTCGCCCATCGTCACGCACTCGGTATCCGGCACGTGCGCGATCACCCGGCAGCCGAGCCCGGCCGCCTTCTCCCACAGCTGGTCGACGGCGTCGAGCACGATCTCGTTGAGACTCACGACCTCGTGCGCGCGGCGCTCGGACTGCGCGCGGGTCAGGTGGATGAAGCCGTCGGCGAGCGCGAGCGCGCGCCGCGCATGGCCGGCGATGCGCTCCATGATCGCCGGCATGTCGCCGTGTTCGGTCCGGTAGACGTCGAGCAGCGCGAGGATCGACGTCTGCGGCGAACGCATGTCGTGCGACAGGAAATCGAGCGCCTCGTCGCGCTGGCGCGACATCAGGTACGAATTCGAGTGATAGCGGATGCGCGCGGTGAGCTCCATCGCGTCGGGAAGCTTCACCAGATAGTCGTTCGCGCCGGCGATGAACGCCTCGCGCTTGACGATCGGCTCCTCCTTCGCGGACAGCACGATGATCGGCACGCGTGCGGTGCCGGCGTCCGCGCGCCAGGCGCGCACGAGATCGAGGCCGTCGATCTCCGGCATCACGAGATCCTGCAGGATGACCGTCGGCTTCACGTCGCGCGCGACCGCCATCGCCCGGTGTGCGTCGGTGCACACGTGCAGGTCGATGTCGTGCTCGCTGCGCAACGCGCGGCGGATCACCTCGCCGACGAACGGCTGGTCGTCGACGAGGAGGACCGATAACCCCGATTCGAGGCAATCCGAGGCATTATCACTGCTCGATTCTTTCATAAATCCAGTTTCAAACGCCGAATCTCCAATCGATTCTTTCATAGGAGTTGTTTATCCGACTTGGACGCTATCTTATATTGGCAGTTGAAAAACCCGCCTGATTCCGCCGATTTGGCCTGTCGGCACTGCCTTGCGGGGCTTCGGACGCCGCTTGTTTCCCCGTTGGCGACCGCATTACCTCCGCATTCTTTCTCTCAATAAACATAACCGGCTGATTCTAAATGAAATTAGAACACAGCATCTATCTCCTTCCGGTTTAGTTTTGCCAAATATGCAGAAAGAGACGGAAACAGATAAATCGGATCATTTCCGGATTCGAAAGACGATAACGTTTGCGAGACCGCCGCCACGAGGTTTGCATGCGTTGCAAGGCTCGCGGTCAAGCGTATTGAGGGCCGGATTCGAATAACGCGAATCGGCAGGCGGAAAAGAGACAATCGCGCAACGGGCGCTCGACCCGCGCGCTGCAGGGCCGGCAGGACGCCGGCCCGTGGTGCGATTCGTGAGCCGCGCGCCCGCTTAGCCTCGCGCGTGCTGCGCGGACACTTCCTGCAGGTCGAGGTCGCGTTCGAGCGCGTGCAGCATCTCGTCGTGAATGCGCCCCGACCGGTGCAGGCGCAACAGTTCGGCACGCCCGGCCCGGATCGCGGCCAGCACCACGTCGTAGTGCGCGGTGCGCACTTCCGCCGGATACGCCGGCTCGTTCTTCGAGCGTTCGGTCAGCTCGGCGCGATACGTGTATTGCTCGAGCAGGCGCGGATGGATCACGACGCCGTTCTCGTCGCGCACGAGCGGCTGGATCGCCGCGAGCTGCGCGGCTTCGACGTACGCCCACGTCTGCGGCTCGGTCAGGTGGTGCGCGGCGCGCTCTTCGCGCTGCGGCAGGCGCAGCAGCCGAATCAGCGGCCCGATCGTCGTGCCCTGCAGCAGCACGGTGACGAGGATCACCGCGAACGATGCGACCAGGATCACGTCGCGGCCGGGCAGCGCCTCGGGCAGCGACAGCGCGATCGCCAGCGTCACCACGCCGCGCATGCCGGCCCAGCTCATGATCGTCGCGGCCTTCCAGTCGGGCGCCTCGCCGCGCCCCGCAAGGCCGCGCACCGGCCACTTCAGCGCCTCGACCGCGTAGATCCACACGAAGCGCGACAGGACCACCGCCGCCAGCACCGCGAGCACGGGCGGCACCATCGTGCCGAGCACCTGCTCGAAGCCGCCGAGCCGATGGATCGCGCCGCGCAGCGACAGCCCGATCAGCACGAACACCATCGCCTCGAGCAGGAACACGATGACCTGCCAGAACGCGGTGCCGCGCGTGCGCACGGCCGCCGAGAACACCTCGTGCTGATGCCAGCCGATGATCATGCCGGCCGTGACGGTCGAGATCACGCCCGACACCTCGACCATTTCGCCCGCGATGTACGCGATCCAGCCGGCGATCACCGCGACGGTGATCACGAGATAGTCGTCGTCGAGCAGCTTCAGGAACCACACCACGAGCTTGCCGACCACGAAGCCGACCACCACGCCGCCGAGCCCGAGCTCCGCGAAACGCACGACCGCGTGCTCGAGGCTGAACGCGCCGGTGAGCGCGGCCGCGACCGCGAAACGGAACAGCACGAGGCCGGCCGCGTCGTTCAGCAGGCTCTCGCCTTCGAGCAGCACCATCAACCGGCGCGGCAGCGCGACGCGTTCGAGCACGGCCTTCGCGGCGACCGCATCGGGCGGCGACACGATCGCGCCGAGCGCGAAGCACGCGGCCCACGGCAGCGCCGGCACCACCCAGTGCACGGCGAAGCCGACCGCGAACGTCGTGAATACCACCGCACCGATCGCCAGCATCAGGATGCCGCCGACGTTGCGCTTGAATTCTTCCCACACGGAGAAGTACGCACCGTCCATCAGCAGCGGCGGCAGGAACACCAGCAGCACCAGTTCGGGATCGAGGTTGATCGGCGGCAGCCCGGGGATGAACGCGATGCCGATGCCGCCGATCAGCAGCGCGGCCGCGGGCGGCAGCCGCAACCGCTTGGCGATGCATTCGAGCGCGACGATCGCGAGGAATGACAACAGAACCAGCTTGAATGCCGAGACGGGGGACATGAATCGACCTCGTGAAGAATGAATTCGCGCGTTCCGGCGTCGTACCCCGGTCGGCAGTTTCGCGCGATTACATCACGAGGGGCGGCTCGTAGTCGAGCCTGTTTCGGGCGGCCTGCCGCGTGGTGCGCACGCGGGCGCCGTGCCGCCGCGCGCGCCGCCATGAAAAACGGCACGCGGGCCGGCCGATCGCCCGCCCGCGTGCCGTCATGGCACCGCGCCGCCTGCCGTGCGCTACCGGCGCCGCACGACCATCAGCCGCGGCTCGGTCATGTCCTCGATCGCGTAGCGGATGCCTTCGCGGCCGAGGCCCGAATCCTTCACGCCGCCGTACGGCATGTTGTCGACGCGGAACGACGGCACGTCGTTGATCACCACCCCGCCGACCTCCAGTTCGTCCCATGCGCGGTGCGCATGCGTGAGCGAATCGGTGAACACGCCGGCCTGCAGCCCGAAGTCGCTGTCGTTCACGCGGGCGAGCGCGTCGTCGAAGCGGTCGAACTTCTCGAGGATCGCGACCGGGCCGAACGCCTCCTTGCGGTACAGGTCCTGCTCGCGCCCGACGTTCTCCAGCAGCGTCGCCTCGAACATCGCGCCGTCGACCTTGCCGCCCGCGACGATCTTCGCGCCCGCCGCGACGGCCGCGTCCATCCAGCCCGACAGCCGGCGCGACTCGGATTCGGAGATCATCGGGCCGACGAAGGTCGACGGGTCCTTCGGATCGCCCATCTTCAGCGAACGCGTCTTCGCGATCAGCTTCTCGCGCAGCGCGTCGTAAAGCTCCGCATGGACGAGAATCCGCTGCACGCCGATGCAGCTCTGGCCCGACTGGTAGTACGCGCCGAACGCGAGCCGCTCGACCACGTAGTCGAGCCGGTCGCGCTGGTCCGCATCGACGATCGCGGCCGCGTTGCCGCCGAGCTCCAGCACGACTTTCTTCTTGCCGGCCTTCTCCTTGAGCGCCCAGCCGACGGCCGGCGAGCCGGTGAACGACAGCAGCTTGAAGCGCTCGTCGGTCGTGAACAGGTCGGCGCCGTCGCGATGCGCGGGCAGCACCGAGAACGCGCCCTTCGGCAGGTCGGTTTCCGCGAGCACCTCGCCGATGATCAGCGCGCCGATCGGCGTGCGGCTCGCGGGTTTCAGCACGAACGGGCAACCGGCCGCGAGCGCGGGCGCGACCTTGTGCGCGGCGAGGTTCAGCGGGAAGTTGAACGGCGAGATGAACGAGCACGGGCCGACCGGCACGCGCTTCGTGTAGCCCGTATAGCCCTGCGCCCGCGCGGAGATTTCGAGGTTGACGATCTCGCCGTCGATGCGCACCGATTCCTCGGACGCGACGCGGAACGTGTCGATCAGCCGCGTGACTTCGCCCTTCGAATCGTTGATCGGCTTGCCGGCCTCGATGCACAGCGCCTCGGCCAGCTCGTCGAAACGCTCGCGAAAGCGCGCGACGCAATGATCGAGCACGGCCTGCCGCTGGTAGGCCGGCATCTCGCGCATCGGCTTCGTGGCGTCGACGGCCGCGGCGATCGCCGCATCGATCGCCTTCGCGTCGGCCAGCGCGACGCGCGTGGCGACCTTGCCGCTGAACTTGTCGGTCACCTCCAGATCGGTGTTCGCGTAGACGGGTTCGTTGGCGAGGTAGTACGGATAGGTTTCCTTCAACATGGAACGACTCCTTCCTGTGAACGGGAATTCAAAGTTGCGCCGACAGGCGCTTGATCTCGCGGTTCAGCACGCGCTCGTTGTCCGAGTAGTCGATCGGCACGTCGATCACGTGCACGCCCGGCGACGAGAAGCACTCGCGCAGCAGCGGCTCGAGATCGTCGGCCGACTCGACGCGATGCCCGTGCGCGCCGTAGCTTTGCGCGTACGACACGAAATCGGGGTTCTGCAGCGTCATCGCGAAATCGGGGAAATTCATGTTCTCCTGCTTCCAGCGGATCATCCCGAACGCATCGTCGCGCAGGATCATCACGACGATGTCGAGCTTCAGCCGCACGGCCGTTTCGAGCTCCTGAGAATTCATCATGAAGCCGCCGTCGCCGCACACGGCGATCACCTTGCGCTGCGGATGCACGATCTTCGTCGCGATCGCCGACGGCAGGCCCGCGCCCATCGACGCGAGCGCGTTGTCGAGCAGCAGCGAGTTCGGCTCGTGCGCACGCCAGTAGCGCGCGAACCAGATCTTGTACATCCCGTTGTCGAGACAGACGATGCCATCCACCGGCAGCGCGTTGTACAGGTCGTTGACGATCCGCACCGGATACATCGGAAAGCGCGGGTCGTGCTGCCCTTTCTGCAGATGCGCGTCGAAATGCTCCTTGATCATCCTGAAGCGCTCGAAATCCCAGTGCGATTGCGGCGTCAGCGCCTCCTTCATCTGCCACACCGCATTCGCGATGTCGCCGACCACCTCGATCTGCGGGAAATAGACGGGATCGACCTGCGCGCCGAGGAAGTTCACGTGGATCACGGTCTTGTCGTCGGTGCGCATGAAGAACGGCGGCTTCTCGATCACGTCGTGGCCGACGTTGATGATGCAATCCGCGTGCTCGATCGCGCGATGCACGAAGTCGCCGTCGGACAGCGTCGCGTTGCCGAGCCACAGCGGGTGCGTCTCGTCGATCACGCCCTTGCCCATCTGCGTCGTGAAGAACGGGATGCCCGTCTTGTCGACGAATTCGAGCAGCATCTTGCAGGTGGTCTTGCGGTTGCCGCCCGCGCCGATCATCAATAGCGGATGGCGCGCGGCCTGGATCGCGTCGACCGCATGCGCGACCGCCTTTTCCTCGGCCACCGGCCGCCGGCTGTAGCTGCGCGGGATCGGCTTGCCGTCGCCCTCCTCGTGCGCGATGTCCTCGGGCAGTTCGAGGTGCGCGGCGCCCGGGCGCTCTTCCTCCGCGCGGCGGAACGCCTCGCGCACCGCCGACGGGATGTTGCCGATCGACACGATCTGCCGCGTGAACTTCGTGAGCGGCTGCATCATGTCGACCACGTCGACGATCTGGAAGTGGCCCTGCTTGCTGGACTTGATCGGCTTCTGCCCGGTGATCATCAGCATCGGCATCCCGCCGAGCTGCGCATACGCGGCGGCCGTCACGAAGTTCGTCGCGCCCGGCCCGAGCGTCGCGAGACACACGCCGGTGCGGCCCGTGAGGCGGCCGTAGGTGGCGGCCATGAACCCGGCCGCCTGCTCGTGCCGGGTCAGCACGAGCTTGATTTTCGATCGCCGCAGCGATTCGAGCAGATCGAGGTTTTCCTCGCCGGGAATGCCGAACACGTACTCGACGCCTTCGGCTTCCAGCGCCTTCACGAACAGATCCGATGCTTTCATGGGGACTCTCGGTTATGCCGCCTGCCCGGCCTACGGACACGCGGCGCTCAGGACGCGGGCCGGCCTACGGCACGCGGACGCCTTACCTACTGGACACAGACCACGGCACTGCTCGCCGCGCAACACGCGATGCTCGATGCTCGATGCTCGATGCGCGGCGGCGCCTCCGGATACCGGAGGACGAACGGACCCGCCCGCACGCGGCAAGCACGCGCGGGCGGCAAAGACGTTTTCGATTGTAGACGGATTCGCGAGATTCCGACTTCGACCGGATGGCCGACTCCCGCCGCGCGACGAGGATCGGCCTGACGGCCAATTCCACCTCGAACGACGCGCGCGGCGCTACCGTAGGCGCAACCGAATTCCATTCATCGAGCATGTGAACCATGGTTGACATCCTGCAATCCGTGCCCTACAGTGCGCCTACGTTCAGCATCCGGACCACCGACGTCTTCGAAGCGTGGTTCGCCGGCCTGCCGGATCGCGTCGCGCGGCGGCGCATCCAGGCGCGCATCGACCGTCTGTCGATGGGCAATCCGGGCGACTGGAAATCCGCCGGCTCCCCCGTCGTCGAAATGCGGATCGACCACGGCCCCGGCTATCGCGTCTATTACGTGAGGCGCGGAACGATATGGGTCATCCTGCTCTGCGGCGGCGATAAATCGACGCAACAGGCCGACATCCGCGCGGCGCACGCAATGCTCGCGCACCTCGACATGGAGTGATCGATGGACAAGATCAAGACGCGGCCGTGGGATTCGGCCGAACACCTGAAAACCGAAGACGACATGGCCGACTACTTCGACGCCTGTCTGCAGGAGGCCGGTGACGATCCGGCCTTCATCGCGCATGCGCTCGGCGTGATCGCCCGCGCCCGCGGCATGTCGCAGGTCGCGCGCGATGCCGGACTGTCGCGCGAAGGGCTGTACAAGGCGCTGTCGCACGACGGCAATCCGAGCTTCGGCACGATCCTGAAGGTCATCAAGGCGCTCGGCCTGCAATTGCACGGCGCCAAGGCTGCTGCGTGAGCCGGCGGTGCACGGCGCCGCGCCACGGGCGCAATGCCCGTACCCGCGTCAGTGCAGCCACCCGGCCGCCCAGCGCGGCACCAGCGACACCAGATACAACCCGAGCCCGATCAGCCCGCCGACCAGCGTGCCGTTGATCCGGATGTATTGCAGATCCTTGCCGATGTTCAGCTCGATCTGTCGCGACATCTCGCGTGCATCCCAATTGCGCACCGTGTCGCGAATGTGGCGCATCAGGAAATCGGCGAAATCAGGCGCTATTTCGTGCACGGCCTTCTCGACGTGCTCGTTCAGCGACGCGCGCAGCGCCGGACTCTCGGCGAGCCGCGCGCCAAGCCAGCCGCCCAGCGTCGCGGCCTGCCGGTGCAGCGCCGAATCGGGGCGGGCGAGATCGGCCTTCAGCCACGCACGCAACTGCTCCCACAAATCGCGCACATACTCGTTGAACGCATCGCCGTCGCGAATATAGCGCTTGATCTCCTCGCCCTTCGCGATGAACGCGGGGTCGTGCTTCAGCCGCTCCGTCAGCCGCACGACCGTGCGGTCGAAGCGTTGCCGCAGCTCGTGCTCGGGGTCGGCCGCCACGCCTTCGAGCACGCGGCTCACCGCGCTCGCGAGCATGCGCGCGCCGTTCTCGCCGAACCACTGCGTCGGCATGATCTTCTCGACCTTCGGGTATTGCGTCTTCAGCCATTCGACGATGAAGCCCGCGATCACGTCGCGGTTCTCTTCCTTGTCGAGCACGTCGACCACCTGTTCGATCGCGTCGTCGAGCAGCGCCTGGTGGCGGCCGTCCTTCGTCAGCGTGTCGAGGATCGCGCCGGCCGATTGCGACAGGTCGACCCGGTCGATCACCGCGCGGAATGCATCGTGGACGAACGACTGGATCCGCGCGTCGTCGGTCATGTCGAGCGCGAAGCTCATCAGCTTCGTCACGTAGCCGCCGAGCGCGTCGGTGTTCGCCGGCTCGCCGAGCCACGCGCCGAGCTTCTGCGCGGGATCGTGCTGGCGGATCTGCGCGGCGAGCGCGTCCGGGCCGAGGAATTTCTCTCGCACGAACACCGCGAGGTTGTCGGCGATCTTGTCCTTGTTCTTCGGAATGATCTCGGTATGGCGCGACACGAACGGGATCGGCACGCGACGGAACAGCGCGACGACCGCGAACCAGTCGGCGAGCGCGCCGACCATCGCGGCTTCGGCGACGGCCTTGAAACCGTCGACCCACGGGCCGCGCGGCAGCAGGATGGTAGTGACGAACACCGCGACGGCGGCCAGGAGCAGCCATAGCGCGCGGCGTTTGCTGCGTTTCAGTTCGAGGGCTTTGTCTGGCGTCATGGGCGACCGGTGAAACGGCAATGCCGCTAATATGCACCGATCGCCGACCGACGACAAACCCGCACGCCGCGCATGCCGCCCGGAACGGGCTTCGCCCACGTTCCGGTTGCCCGACGCGAACGCGGCCACGCCGGCCGCGTTCGCCCACCGTGTCACAGAAACGTTTTCAGGTTCACCGCCGGATCGGCCAGCTTCGCCGGATCGGGCACCGCGCCTGCCGCGATCAGCCGGCGCGACGCGCCGATGTCGCGCCCCAGGTTCGCCGCGGCCACCGCCACGATCCTGCCGTCGTCGCCGAGCCCGAACACCGTGAACGGTCCGCTCGCCGGATCGCCGCGCACGACGATCGTGCGCTCGCTGCCGAACAGCCCGAGCATCTGCAGGTTGCAGTCGTACTGATCGGACCACAGCCACGGCAGCTCGGCATAGGTCTCGTCGGCGCCGAGCAGGTTCGCGGCCGCAACGGTCGGCTGGTTTTCGGCCACCTGCCACGATTCGATCCGCACATGCCGCCCGAGCAGCGGATTGAAGTGCATCGTCACCTCGCCGGCCGCGAAGATCGCGGCATCGGCCGTGCGGCAGCCCGCGTCGACGCGTATCCCGTTGTCGACGTCGAGCCCGGCCGCCTGCGCCAGCTCGACGTTGGGCACCACGCCGATGCCGACCACGACGATGTCGGCCGGCACGTCGCCGCGATCGGTCTCGACGACTGCGCCGCCGCCCGGCGCGCGCCGAATCGCGCGCGGCAGCGTCGCCAACTGGAAGATCACGCCGCGCGCATCGTGCAACCGGCGCGCGTACGCACCGACCACTTCCGGCAACGCGCGCTGCAGCAACCGCGGCGCCGGGTCGATCACCGTCACGTCGCAGCCGAGCTGGCGTGCCGCCGCCGCGACCTCGAGGCCGATGAAGCCACCGCCGAGCACCGCCACGCGGCGCCCGGGCGCAAGTTGCGCACGCAACGCACGCGCGTCGTCGACCGTGCGGACGTAGCGCACTGCGACACCTTCGTCGATCGCCCCGCCGAACGTGCGCACGCGCGAGCCCGTCGCGAGCACGAGCTTGCCGTACGGCACCGTCGCACCGTCGTCGAGCCGCACCCGCCGCGCCTCGCGCTCGATCGCGTCGACGCGCGTGCCGAGCCGCAGCTCGATACGCTGCGTGTCGTACCACGCGGCATCACGGATGAACGCGCGCTGTTCGCCGCCGTCCGTCAGCAGCGCGTCCTTCGACAGCGCCGGCCGGTCGTACGGCAGCTCGCGCTCCGCGCCGATCATCACGATGCGCGCCGCCGCATCGCGTTCGCGCAGTGCTTCTGCCGTGCGCCGCGCCGCGTGGCCGGCGCCGACGATCACGAACGGATCAGCCGACATTGACTTCCACCTGCCCGTCGACGATCCGGATCGGATAGGTCCGCACCGGCTCGGTGATCGGCGCGCATTTCGGCGCGCCGGTGCGAATGTCGATCAGCCCCTGGTGCAGCGGGCATTCGACGCAGCCGTCCTCCACATAGCCTTCGGAGAGCCGCGCATGGCCGTGCGTGCAGAGGTCGTGCATCGCGAACAGTTCGTCGCCGATCCGGAACACGGCGATCGGCTTCTGGCCGGCGACCCGCGCCGCCGGTTCATCTTCGGAGAATTCGTCGAAAGCGCCGAGCGGATGCCACTCGGCCAGCGTTGCTTCGGTCATGTCGATTCCTTGCTTCGTCAGAACGGTCAGATCGATCAGATCGGCGTCGCGAGCAGCGTCTGCACGCGCGACGTGTCGTAAATCACGCGCTTGGTCTTGTAGCGCAAGCCGTCGGGCGTGCGCACGACCGTGTCGTAGTACTTGCCGGCCTGGTACACGTTCGATTCGCCGTTGCTGCGCGTCTGCACGACCACGTAATTGCTCTCGGTATCGAACTCGCCGTCGCGTTCGGCGACGATCGTCAGGCCCGACGTCATGTGCCGGTACGTGTGCTCCTCGTAGATGTTCGCGTGCCGCAGCGACACCACGCGGTCGCGCAGCATCCGCTGGTTCGTGCAGTGCACGATCCCGACCGGCAACCCGAGATCGGCGTTCTCCTTCGGTACGATTTCGTACGTGCAGTCCTCGGTGAACATCTCCGGCCAGTGTTCGAGCCGGTCGTTGTCGAGGTGCCCGATGTAGCGGTTCTGGAGCATGTAAATCTCGAACCACGTCTTCATGTCTTCCGTCATTTTTTGCTCCCGCCTCAATAGCCCATCAGCTTCTGGTAGCCGACCCAGAACTTGCGGATCAGGCTCTCGGTGATCACCGTGTCCTGCTGGTCCGGATTGCCGCGCGACATCTCGATCACCGACGTCGCATCCGCATCGCGCACCGTGCCGCGCTGCACGAGTTCGGTCGCTTCGGTGTCTTCCATCGAGATGTAGCCGGCCGGCCCGACGAGGTTCGCCTGCTTGATGCGCAGCGCGCGCAGCTCGGGCGTGTCGTCCGCATAGCCGAAGAAGTGGAAGATCAGCTCGAAGTTGTCGGGCCCCTTCGGCAGGATCTGCCGCGCGACCAGCGTGTTGTGGATCTGCTGGATCACGAGCTGCGGGAAGATCGGCTGGATATGGTTCGTGCAGTCCTCGTCGTATTCCGACACGAGATCGAGGATCGATTCGTCTTCCAGATGGAAGCCTTCGTCGAACGAACGGATGTTCTGCTGCTTGTACGCGGCCGACGTATCGTCGCCCGTCTTCGTCACGGTGATGATGCTGTGCAGCCCGTGGTTCGCATCCGGAATCGAGCGCGCCTTCATGCCGACGCGGAAGATGTTGAAGGTCGTATGGAACAGATGCAGCATGCTCGCGTGATACGGGTCCTTCACGTTCTCCATGTACAGCTTCCAGTTCGACTTCGAATACTGGCGCGTACAGCCGAGATACTCGATCGGCTTGTGGAAGATCCGGTCGATCCACGGGCGCATCTGCTCGCCGAGATAGTCGGGCAGCGGCGCCACTTCGTCGCTGAAGGTCGCGAACACGAGCCCGCGATAGCTGTCCACGCGCAGCTTGCGCAGCCCGTGCTGCTTCGGATCGAAATCGGCCGGCATCCCGGTCATCCCCTTCTGGCCGCGCCGGAACGGCACGCCGAGCAGGTTGCCCTGGCTGTCGAAGCTCCACTGGTGATAGACGCACGTGTGCGAACTCGCGTTGCCGCGCGACTTGCGGCACACCTGTGCGCCGCGGTGCGCGCAGCGGTTCACCCACGCGGACAGCGCGCCGTCCTCGGTGCGCGTGACGACCACCGGCGTGTCGCCGATGAACGTGCTCTTGAAGTCGCCGGCGTTCGGGATTTCCGCTTCGAGCGCGACGAAGTTCCACGTCGGCCCGCGGAAGATGCGTTCCTGCTCGCGATCGTAGACCGCCCGCGAGCTGAACACCTTGTACGGCACGCGCGAGCCGTCGTCGTGCGGGAAGGTCACGTCGGACGCGTCGCCGCGCGCGGCGAAAACGACGGGCGATTCTGTCTGCTCCATGTCGGACTCCTTGTGGTTCCGTTGCGTTGAATGCATGGAGCCGATTTTTGAAAAGCTAATATTCGGCGTCTATCCGGAAAGTGCGATTGCGGCGGCGCAATATCCACTTTCGGCGGATTTCTGCGCTAGCATGGCGGCACACGCGGCCGCCGCACGATCGCGACCCATTCGTCGGATCGAAGCGCGCGTCGTCCATACCAAGGCACAGGCCCATGTCCCCAACGTCGTTCGAGCCGCTCGCGCTGCGCGCGCACCGGCTGTTCGAATCCCGCGATCTCGACGAGACGCGCGAGCGGATCTCGCGCGTGATGCAGCCGCACGCGCTGCTGCCGAGCGGCCGTGTGCGGGGTGCGTCGCACATGGATTTCGTCAAGCTCGGCGGGCTCGGGATCGGCACGATCGCGTTCGGCGACGCGATGCGCGTGCAGGTCGATGCCGTCGACGGCTACTACCTGCTGATGTTCTGCCTGTCCGGCCAGGCCGAAGTGCGCGCGATGGGGCGGCAACTCGGCGTCGATGGCCAGACCGGCGTGCTGTGCGCGCCCGGCGAGCGCTTCGACGCGGTGCTGTCGGCCGATTGCGAGCAGTTCGTGCTGCGCATCGACGCGGCGACCGTCGGCGCGCTGACCGGCGACCCGCGCGCGATGCTCGACCCCGTGCTGCACGTGAGCGACGCCGCACTTGCCGCGTGGCGCCAGCAACTGATGCTCGTGGCGCGGTCGCCCGAGCTGCTCGAACGTGCGAACGCGAACCCGCGGGTCGCGTCGCAGCTCGAGCATCTGCTGATCGACCTGCTGATCGAAGGCCATCCGCCGTCGGTGCTGCAGGCGGCGCACCGCGACCCGGCGCCGGGTTTCGTGCGGCGCGCGCAGGAGTTCGTCGATGCGCACTACGCGCAGCCGCTGCAGCTCGCCGATATCGTCCAGGCCGCCAACGTGCCCGAACGGACACTGCGCGATGCATTCCTGCAATTCCGCGGGATGAGCCCGATGCAGTACCTGCGTGCGACGCGACTCGCGCACGCGCGCGAACTGCTGCGCGGCGCGGCATCCGACCGGCGGATCGCCGATATCGCGCTCGATTGCGGGTTTACCCACCTGGGCCGGTTCGCGATCGCGTATCGCGAGAAGTTCGGCGAATCGCCGTCGGAAACGCTCGACGCCAGGCGCTGAAGCAGCCGTCCGCGCGCCGTCCTGCCGATCGCCTCCCCGCCATTCGCCTTCCGTTCGTGCGGGCGACCGCGCCCCGAGCAACGGTCGGCCCTCGCTCCCGCGACGACGTCGGGATCTACGCCCGCGGTCCGCGCCGCGGCACGGCATTCGTCGCCGTATCCGCGGACGGCCGGCGCGCAGCCTCGAGCCGTGCCGCCGCGCACGCCAGCGCGCCTTCGATCCGTTCGAGCATCGTGCGCGTGGCCTCGCTGCGCGGGCTCGCGCGCAGCAACAGCCCCAGCCACTTCAGCCGCCGTGCGAGCATCGGCACGACCAGCGTCCGGACGATCAGCCGTTGATCCCCGTCCGACGGATCGAAACGCACGCATGCGTCGACGAGCGCATCGAGCGTGAGTACCACGTGAGCAGAACGCGTCGAGCCTTTCAAGGGTCGATACTCCCGTCGCAGCACGCTGCGAACCGTTATCCCGATCAAAATGCCTTCCAGTCGACGGCTGCGCCCGCGACAGGGGCGCTCAGCCCTGCCGCCAGTGCCACCACCGGCGGTTTCGTCGGCGCGAGGGCGAGCGCGGATGCGGGCGCAGGCGCGGCCGACGCCACGACCGGCACATCGACGGCATTCGGGGCGAGCTTGAACGTGGCCATCGCCGCCTGCAGGCGGCCGGCCTGCTCCTCGAGCGAATGCGCGGCCGCGGCCGCCTGCTCGACGAGCGCCGCGTTCTGCTGCGTCACCGTGTCCATCTGCTCGATCGCCAGATTGACCTGCCCGATCCCCTGGCTCTGCTCGCGCGACGCAGCCGCGATTTCGGCGACGATATCGGACACCTGCTTGATCGCGAGCTTCACCTCGCCCATCGTCGCGCCGACGCCCGTGGCCTGCTGCGCGCTGTCCCGGATCATCGACACCGACGCGCCGATCAGTTCCTTGATTTCCTTCGCGGCGGCGGCCGAGCGCTGCGCGAGGCTGCGCACCTCGCTCGCGACCACCGCGAAGCCGCGCCCCTGCTCGCCGGCGCGCGCGGCCTCCACCGCGGCGTTGAGCGCGAGTATGTTGGTCTGGAATGCGATGCCCTCGATGACGCCCGTGATGTCGGAAACCTGGCTGGAACTGCTGCTGATCCGCCCGATCGTCGCGACCATGCCCTGCACGGCGTCGTTGCCGGCATCGGCCATGCCGGTCGCGCGCGTCGCCAGCGTATTGGCCTGCTGCGCGTTGTCGGCGTTCTGCCTCACGGTCTCGGTCAGTTGCGTCATGCTCGACGCGGTTTCCTCGAGCGACGCGGCCTGCTCTTCCGTGCGGGCCGACAGATCGGCATTGCCGCTCGCGATCTGGCGCGACGCGACCGCCACCGCTTCCGCGCTGCGCTTGATGCCGCGCACCGTCGCACCGAGCTGCCGGTCCATCGTCGCCAGCGCCTCGAGCAACCGGCCGAATTCATCGTGCGAAGCGACGTCGATCCGGTTGTCCAGCGACCCGCCGGCGATTTCGTCGGCCACGCTCACGGCCTGCCCGAGCGGCGTCGAGATGTGCCGCATCAGGTGCGCGGACACCCACGCCGCGACCAGCACGCCGATGCCGATCAGGCCGATCGCGATCCACAAGATCATGACGAAGGTCGACGCGCTGTCGTCGGCGAACGACTTCGCTTGGTCGATGTTCAGGGCGATGTCGTCGTCGAGCGCCTGCTTGAGCGCGCCGGCGGCGGGCGCCAGCCGGTCGATCGCCGCCGTGGCGGCATCGCGGTCCCCGCCGTCCACCGCCGCGAGGGCCGCGTCCACGCCGGCCCGGAACCGGGGCAGCACGTCGCGAATGCGATCGGCGATGCGCTGCTCCTTCCCGCTCGTGATCGACTGGCCGTAATAGCGGTTCCATATCGTGTCGAGACGGCGTTGCTCGGCACGCGTGCCGTCGATCCCGCTGCGGAGCCGCGCGGGATCGCGCTCGGACAGCGCCCCACGCAGCCGCAACTGCGTCTCGAAAGTCGCGGCGCGAATTTCCGACAACTCGCTGATCGGCAAGGTATTGCCCGTATAGGCATCATGGACGTTCGAATTCAGCCTCGACAGGCCGAACAGCCCGAACACGCCGATGGCGACCATGAGCGCGACACACGCGGCAAGCGCGAAAAAGATCCTGAACTTTATGCTTTTCCCAAATCGGCTCACGCTGCTCTCCTCGAATGTTCCAGGTCGATGCGGAACGGGAAACCCCGCGTCCAACCCTGTTTACGGAGAGCGACCTTGCCGGTTTATCCGGCACGAGCAGGATAGAAAAAACCATGTGCGGCAATAATCGGCCCACGCGGCGAGCGTTTTTGGGGGCGTCCGGCAACCGTCATGCGGCCGGCACGATCATCTCCCGCGCGATCGCGCAGAACGCCGCCGTGGCCGCGCTTTCGCCGTGCAGGCGGCGGCTCATGATGATCGGCGACGTCGCGCCCGGCTCCGGCAGCCGCCGGTAGACGACGCCCTTCACGCGCACGCCCTCCACGCTCTCCGGCACCAGCGACACGCCCACCTGCGCGGCCACGAGCCCGAGCGCCGTCTGCAACTCGCGCACCTCGTGCACGGCCGCCGGCACGACCGCGCCGTCGCGCAGCGCGGACAACTGCTGATCGGCGAAGCTCGGCCGCGGCGTGCTGGGGTAGACGATCATCGTCTCGCTCGCGAGATCGGCGAGCGTCAGCGGCCGGCCCGGATCGGCGAGCCGATGCCCGGCCGGCAGCGCCGCGATCAGCTTTTCCTCGATCAGCGCCTCGCGCACTAGCTGGTCGTCGTCGAAGCGCAGGCGGCCGAACCCCACGTCGATCCGCCCGCCCTTCAACGCGCCGAGCTGTTCGAGCGTGAACATTTCGATCAGCGACAGCTCGACGCCGGGCTGCGCCTCGCGAAACGCGCGGATCACGTCCGGCAGCGCGCCGTACAGCGCCGACGGCACGAAGCCGATCACGATCCGCTCCGACAGTTGCGCGAGCCGCCGCGTGAGCGGCCCCAGCTCGTCGGCCTGGTCGACCAGACGTTTCGCCTGCGCATAGAACACGCGCCCGGCATCGGTCAGTTTCAGCGGCCGCGCGCCGCGCTCGAACAGCGGTAGCCCGATCTCCTCCTCGATCGCCTGGAGCTGGCGGCTCAGCGGCGGCTGCGTCATGTGCAGCCGCTCCGCCGCCCGCGTGATGTTCATTTCCTCGGCGACGGCGATGAAGTAACGGAGCTGACGCAATTCCATTTCATGCCTCAAAGGTATGGAAATAGTCGGAAAGAGTGTTGGACGACGCGGGGCGGGAATTCCTACCATGTGCACCAACAGGAGGAATCGCATGATAGCAACTGCCGCCACCATCGAACGCATCGAGACGCTGCTGGTCGACGTGCCGACGATCAGGCCCCACAAATTATCGGTCGCGACGATGAATTGCCAGACCCTCGTGCTGGTCCGCATTCGATGCACGGACGGTATCGAAGGCGTGGGCGAGGCGACGACCATCGGCGGCCTGGCCTATGGCGAGGAGAGCCCCGAAAGCATCAAGGTCAACATCGACACCTACTTCGCGCCGCTGCTGCAAGGCCTGGACGCGACGCGGCCGGGCGCCGCGCTGGCGCGGGCGCGCAAGCTGTTCCAGGGCAACCGCTTCGCGAAGTGCGCGATCGAGACCGCGCTGTTCGACGCGCAGGCGCGGCGCCTGGGCGTGCCGCTGTCCGAGCTGTTCGGCGGGCGCCGGACCGATGCCGTCGATGTCGCGTGGACCCTCGCGAGCGGTGATACCCAACGCGACATCGCGGAAGCCGAAGCGATGCTCGACGCGCGCCGCCATCGTGCGTTCAAGCTGAAGATCGGTTCGAACGCGGTCGCCGACGACGTGGCCCACGTGGTCGCGATCAAGCGCGCGCTCGGCGAGCGCGGCGACGTGCGGGTCGACGTGAACCAGGCCTGGAGCGAAACCGATGCGATCTGGGCCGGCGCGCGGCTCGCCGACGCCGGCGTGAGCCTCGTCGAGCAGCCGATCGCCGCGACCAACCGCGCGGGGCTCAAACGCCTCACGCAGCTCGCGCAGGTGCCGATCATGGCCGACGAGGCGCTGCACGGCCCCCTCGATGCGTTCGCGCTCGCGCAGGATCGCGCGGCCGACGTGTTCGCGGTGAAGATCGCGCAATCGGGCGGCCTGCAGGGCGCGGCGAGCGTCGCGTCGATCGCCGCGGCGGCCGGCATCGAACTGTACGGCGGCACGATGCTCGAAGGCGCGGCCGGCACGATGGCGTCCGCGCAACTGTTCAGCACGTTCGACTCGCTGAAATGGGGCACCGAACTGTTCGGCCCGCTGCTGCTCACCGAGGAGATCCTCGTCGAGCCGCTGCGTTACGAGGATTTCAAGCTGCATCTGCCGGCGACGCCCGGCCTCGGCATCACCTTCGACTGGGCCCGCATCGAACGGATGCGACGCGGCGCCCGCTGATCCCCACACGACAACCGACACCGGAGACACAGATGAACAAGCAAGCCATCGACGCCCTGCTGAAGACCTTCGACGACGCCGCCGAGAAGCCCGGCAACCCGCGCGTGCGCGCGATCGTCAACCGGATCGTGAAGGACCTCTGCTACACGATCGAGGACTTCGACGTGCAGCCGAGCGAATTCTGGACGGCCCTGAACTACCTGAACGAAGCCGGCCGCGAATTCGGGCTGATCGCCGCGGGCCTCGGCCTCGAACGCTTCCTCGACGTGCGGATGGACGAAGCCGAGGCAAAGGCCGGCATCCAGGGCGGCACGCCGCGCACGATCGAAGGGCCGCTCTACGTCGCCGGCGCGCCGGAATCGGTCGGCCACGCACGGCTCGACGACGGCACCGATCCGGGCCAGACGCTGATCATGCGCGGCCGGGTGCTCGGCCAGGACGGCGCGCCGCTCGCGAACGCGCTGGTCGAGGTGTGGCATGCGAACCATCTGGGCAATTACTCGTACTTCGACGCGTCGCAGCCCGCGTTCAACCTGCGCCGCTCGATCCGCACCGATGCCGAAGGCCGCTACAGCTTCCGCAGCGTGCTGCCGGTCGGCTACAGCGTGCCGCCGGGCAGCAAGACCGAGCAACTGCTCGACCAGCTCGGCCGCCACGGCCATCGTCCGGCGCACATCCACTTCTTCGTTTCGGCGGACGGTTATCGTAAGCTGACGACGCAGATCAACATCGATGGCGACCCGCATCTGTGGGACGACTTCGCATTCGCGACGCGCGACGGGCTGATCCCGCCGGTCAGGCAGGCGGAAGGCGCGGAAGGCAAGCCGTATGGTGTCGACGGGCAGTTCGCGCTGATCGACTTCGACTTCGCGCTGCTCAAGGACAAGCAGGACGTGCCGGGCAGCGAAGTCGAGCGGGCCCGCGCGCAGGCGTGAGCGCCCTTCCCGTTCGACGAATCGACAACGCAAGGAGTGCAGGATGCTGTTTCATGTGGAAATGACCGTTCGCCTGCCGGCGGACATGGACCCGGTGAAGGCGGCCACGCTGAAGGCGGAAGAAAAGGCGATGTGCCAGCGGCTGATGAATGAAGGCGTCTGGCGTCATCTGTGGCGGATCGCCGGGCAGTATGCGAACGTCAGCATCTTCGACGTCGAAAGCGTGCAGCAACTGCACGACGTGCTGAGCCAGCTGCCGCTGTTTCCGTATATGGAGATGGAGGTGCGGGCGCTGTGCCGGCATCCGTCTTCGGTGCGGGACGACGATCGGTAAGCAACGATGCATCGCGGCCGTGACCTACGGCCGCGATGCCACGAGATGCACGACCCGGGCGGCCGGCGATGTCACGCAGGCCGTCCGGGTTTTTGCATTCTGCGTTTGGCATCTTGCGTTTGGCGGCGGTTGTCCGTGCCACCCTGCCTCGGGGTGCGCAGTAACCGTCAGGCGGCCAAATGCACGGCAAACCCCACCTTCCCCGGCGCGATATCCTCCTTCAACGTCAGCGCCGGAATCTCGTAGTCGCCCGCGTTCTGCCGGCGGAACGGAATCGGCGGTGTGGTCCACAGATCGTTCAGACGCTGGCCGAGCGCCGTGCACGCTTGGTCGAAACGCACAGCGTTCATCTTGCCCGTTTGATAGATCACGAACGGCGGCAGCACGTCGAATCCCGGGTAATACAGCACGCCGTGCTGGATCGGGAACAGCAAGTCGTCGATCGGCCCATTGATGCCGCGCGGGCTGTAATGCGGCTCCCACCCGCCCGTCGTGACGACGATCATCGCCCGCTTGCCTGCCAACATCCCTTCGCCGTAGCGATCGCCCCAGTGCGTGTCGGAATGTTCGCCGACGCCGTACGCAAAACCGTACGCATACACGCGCTCGAACCAGCCCTTCATGATCGCCGGCATCGAGAACCACCACAGCGGAAACTGCAGGATCACCGCGTCGGCCCACTTCAGCTTGCCCTGCTCGCGCGCGATGTCTTCGCGTTGCGTACCGGCCGCGAACGCGCGCTTCGAATCGAGCGACGGATCGAACCGCGCGTCGGGTGCGCGATCGGGCACGTCGTTCGCATCCAGTGCCGACTTCCAGTTCATCGCATACAGGTCGCTCACCTGCACCGTATGGCCAGCCGCTTCGAGATGCGCGACGGCGAAATCGCGCAGCGCGCCGTTCAGCGAACGCGGCTCGGGATGGGCATACACGATCAGCACATTCATGTTCGTCACTCCGTGGATTGAATGACTGCAGGATGCCGCCTCCAACGGTATATTTGAAATGAATTCCAGATATCCCAGGTATAGCCATGAATAATCTCAGAAGGCTCGATCTGAACCTGCTCGTCACGCTGGACGTGCTGCTCGCGGAGCACAACGTCACGCGCGCGGCCGAGAAGCTGAACATGTCGCAGCCCTCGGTCAGCGTGCAGCTGCAGAAACTGCGCGACGTATTCGGCGATCCGCTGCTGCTGCCGGGGCCGCGGGGAATGCGGCCGACCGCGCGCGCGGAAGCGCTGCGCGAGCCGTTGCGCGATGCGCTCGAAGCCATCGAGCGCGCGGTGATTCCGACCACGCCGTTCGATCCCGCGACCGCGACGAACACGTGGCGCGTGGCCGCGACCGACTACGGCGAATCGACGATCGTGCTGCCCGCGCTGCGCACGCTGCGTTCAACCGCGCCCGGCACGCGGCTGGCCGTCGTCGAGCTCGTGCCGCCGCGCATCGAGCAGGATGCCGAACGAAACGGCATCGACCTGGCTTTTCATACGACCGAAGGGTCGCCGCCCGGCATGCGGCGCCTGCCGCTGTTCGTCGAGCGTTACGTGCTGATCGGCCGTGCCGGTCATCCGAAGCTGAAGCGGCGCCCGACGCTCGCGCAGTTCGCCGCGCTCGAGCACGTGATCGTGTCGCCCGACGGCGGCGGCTTCTTCGGCGTGACCGACGAAGCGCTCGCGAAGGTGGGCGCTGCGCGGCGCGTCGTGCTGTCGGTGCCGCACTTCCTGTTCGTGATGTCCGCCGTCGCTGGCACCGATCTCGTCGCGATGCTGCCCGAGCGGCTGGTGCGCGACGTGCCCGCGCTGCGCGTGGTGGACGCGCCGGTCGAGGTGCCCGGCTATGAAATGTCGATGCTGTGGCACGAGCGCGTGCATCGCGATCCCGCGCATCGGTGGCTGCGGGAGACGATCGCGGCGGCGATGTAGATCGTCCGCCCGCTCGATGCGATCGCCCGCGTCGAGCGCCGAGCGCTGACGCACGAAATTCTGCATTCGGGGCTTGAAACCGCACCAAACACTGTATATATTTACAGTGCTTTTGCACCATTTGACCCGAATTCCGTCATCCACAGACGAACGGACTTTTGTGAGGCGACCATGTTCCAGGCTTCCGCATTCGATCCCGAGCAACCCGGCTTCAATCCCGTCCACTTCGAGCGCGCCGCGCAGCGGGCGGTCGTCGATCTGCAGCGTGTCGTCGGCGGCCCCGCGCAGCGGGCGCTCGGCCTGCGCCGCCGCACCCACCCGGCCGCTGTCCGCACGATGAGCTGGCAGGCGCTGCTGAACGTCGAGGAGTTGGCGTTCTCGAATCCCGGTTTCCTGAACCGCAACGATCCGACCGTCGTCGACGCGTTCATCCGGCTGCGCGACAGCCGGCTCGTCGCCGCGGACGTCGAGGAGCCCGTCGACTGGCAGCGCGACGACGACGACCTGCCGGCCGTCTATCTGATCGTCAAGGCGATGCTCG
The DNA here is from genome assembly GCF_902832985.1 of Burkholderia sp. BCC0097. NCBI lineage: Bacteria > Pseudomonadati > Pseudomonadota > Betaproteobacteria > Burkholderiales > Burkholderiaceae > Burkholderia > Burkholderia sp. BCC0097. The sequence continues at coordinate 711,173 of NZ_CADFDM010000004.1, read as the reverse complement.
AAGCGGAACAGGAAGAGCGGGCCGAAGCGGCCTGAGCCGCGCCGGTTGATCGCAGTTTCGGCTTGCCGGGCTCGCGCCGTCACGTTGCATGGTGGCGCGAGCGGCGCTGCGGCTGGTTATGGTTCTGCACCCGCGAATGCGCGCATCAAGCGGCAAGCCGCGAACCGTCGCTTAAGCCGACCATCGCCACGCAACGGCCGGCCGGCCGGCCGAACGACCATCGCAGCGCCCGCCCGTTACAACCGCGCCGCCAGCCGCGCACCCTGATCGATCGCGCGCTTCGCATCGAGTTCGGCGGCCAGTTCAGCGCCGCCGATAAGATGCACCGAGTGCCCGGCCGCCTGCAACGGCGCGAGCAACGCGCGCTGCGGCTCCTGTCCCGTGCAGAGCACGATCGTGTCGGCTTCGATCAGTTCGTGGTCGGTGCGCTGCTCGCCGTACGACACATGCAGCCCGCGCGCATCGATCCGTTCGTAGTTCACCCCGCCGATCATCTTCACCTGCTTCATCTTCAGCGTCGCACGGTGAATCCAGCCGGTCGTCTTGCCGAGCCCCTTGCCGAGCGGCGCGGCCTTGCGCTGCAGCAGCGTCACTTCCCGCGCGGGCGCCGACACCTGCGCACGCGTCACGCCGCCGCGCGTCGTGGCCGGGTCGGTCACGCCCCACTCGGCTTTCCATTCATCCAGATCGAGTGCCGGCGACTCGCCGTCCTGCACCAGATACTCGGCGACATCGAAGCCGATCCCGCCCGCGCCTACCACCGCGACCCGCCGGCCAACCGGCTGTTTGCCCGCGAGCACGTCGATATAGCTGAGCACGTTCGGCCTGTCCTGCCCCGGAATCTTCGGGTCGCGCGGCGCGACACCGGTCGCGAGCACGATCTCGTCGTAGCCGCCCGCGATCAGCTCGCTCGCGTCGACGCGGCGGTTCAGGTGCAGCTTCACGCCGGTCAATTCGACCTGCCGGCCGAAGTAGCTCAGCGCTTCGTGAAACTCCTCCTTGCCCGGAATCCGCTTCGCCATGTTGAACTGGCCGCCGATCTCGGCCGCGCCGTCGAACAGGTCGACCTGATGGCCGCGCTGCGCGAGCACGGTCGAACACGCGAGCCCGGCCGGCCCCGCGCCGACCACCGCGATGCGCTTCGGCTGCGGCGCGGGCGTGTATTTCAGCTCCGTCTCGTGACACGCACGCGGATTCAGCAGGCACGATGCGATCTTGTTCTTGAACGCGTGATCGAGGCACGCCTGGTTACAGCCGATGCAGGTGTTGATCTCGTCGGCGCGACCCTGCGCGGCCTTGACGACGAACTCGGCATCCGCGAGCAGCGGGCGCGCCATCGACACCATGTCCGCGCAGCCGTCCGCGAGAATCTGCTCGGCCACTTCGGGCCGGTTGATCCGGTTGGTCGTCACGAGCGGGATGCCGACCTCGCCTTTCATCTTCTTGGTCACCCACGCGAACGCGCCGCGCGGCACCGACGTCGCGATCGTCGGCACGCGCGCCTCGTGCCAGCCGATCCCCGTGTTGATGATGGTCGCGCCCGCGCGCTCGACCGCCTTCGCGAGCTGCACGGTTTCGCTCCAGTCGCTGCCGTCCGGAATCAGGTCGAGCATCGACAGCCGGTAGATCAGGATGAAGTCGCGCCCGACCGCTTCGCGCGTGCGCTCGACGATCTCGATCGGCAGGCGGATGCGGTTCTCGTACGAACCGCCCCACTGGTCGGTGCGCTTGTTCGTATGCATCGAGATGAACTGGTTGATCAGGTAGCCCTCGGAGCCCATGATCTCGACGCCGTCGTAACCGGCTTCGCGTGCGAGCGTCGCGCAGCGCACGAACGCGCGGATCTGCCGCTCGACGCCGCGCGCGCTCAGTTCGTGCGGCGCGAACGGCGAAATCGGCGACTTGATCTTCGACGGCGCGACCGCGAACGGGTGGTAACCGTAGCGCCCCGTATGCAGAATCTGCAGCGCGATCTTGCCGTCCTCCGCGTGCACGGCGCCGGTGATCTCGCGATGCCGGCGCGCGGCGGCCGACGTCATCAGCGTGCCGCCGAACGGCTTGGTCCAGCCGGCCACGTTCGGCGCGAAGCCGCCCGTCACGATCAAGCCGACCCCGCCGCGCGCACGCTCGGCGAAATATTCAGCGAGGCGCGGCAGCGTCTTGCGGCTGTCCTCGAGGCCGGTGTGCATCGAGCCCATCAGCACGCGATTCTTCAGCGTCGTGAAGCCGAGATCGAGCGGGGCGAGCAGGTGGGGAAAGGGTGTCGTCATGATGATTCGGCCAATAAGCGATGCCTGCCATCGTAGGCGCGCGCCCCCTTGAACGTGAGGGGGCAAACAGCCATAATGCTTGTCATTTCCGGCCAAATCGACATGACCTCCCCGTCTCGCAAGGACCGCCTCGGGCTGCGCCGGCCGACCATTCCGGTCGCCTATACGCGCCTGCTGCTGCAGGCGCTGGCCGCACGCGGCGTCGACCTGGCCGCCGTGCGCGCCGGCACGGGCCTGCGCGACGCGGTGCTGGCCGAACCGGACGCGCGCGTCGCGCCGTCGCAATGGGGCCGGCTGGTGCTCAATGCGATCGAAATCGGCGGCGATCCGGGCATCGGGCTCGCGTTCGGGTTGCTGCTGAAACCGACCGTGCACGGCTTTCTCGGCTACGCGACGCTGACCGCGCGGGACATCCGCGAAGCGCTGTCGGTCACGCAGCGCTACTTCCGGATGCGCAATCGCCAATACCGGCTGACCTATGCCGAAGACGAGCGCGGCGCGACGCTCGAACTGCACGGCGTGCAGGCGAACCCCGTGCTGCAGCATCACGTGATGTTCGAATTCGTGCTGACGGGGCTCGCGCAGAACATCTCGCAATGGTCCGGCCGCACGTCCCCGCCGATCAGGCTGCAATTCGCGTGGCCGGAGCCCGCGTATTTCGCGCGCTATCGCGACCAGTTGCCGCCGGTGGCATTCGGCTGTGCGGCCAATGCGCTGTGGATCGCGCGCGACGTGCTCGACTGGCCGCTGCCGCTCGCCGACGAAGTCGCGCACCGGCAGGCGCTGGTGCAGGTCGAGCGCGAATATGCGCAGGTGCGGCAGGAGGAAGGCGATCTGGTCGAGCGCGTGCGGGCGGAGCTGGCGCGCGCCGCCGGCGATTATCCGGGGCCGGACATGCTCGCCGACGCGCTGCTCGTGTCGACGCGCACGCTGCGGCGCCGGCTGGAAGAAGCCGGATCGAGCTATCGGCAATTGCTCGACGAAGCGCGGTTTCGCGACGCCAGGCAGTTGCTCGCCGCGTCGGATCTCGATTTGAAAACGATCGCCGAACGGCTGCAGTTCACCGACCCGGCGAATTTCACGCGCGCGTTCCGGCGCTGGGCCGGGCAGACGCCGAGCGCGTTTCGGGAAGCGGCTGCGAGGTGATGGCGTCGGCAGCGACCCGGGCACCGGCGCGAATAACGCCGAACCGTCGGCGGCAGGGTGTGGCGGCTGCGCGCGGATTTCAGCGCCACGCGCCGGCCAACCTGTCGCCCGGCAATGCCGGACGGTGGGCCAAAAGCGGTGGCGTATGATGAGCGCCACATCAAAACGACGTCGCGCGGACCCGCGCCCTCTCCGACCCATGCCCAATCGCACCACCCTGATCGAGGCCACGATCGACCGTGTCGATACTAACCTCATCCGAGTCAAGGCCGATGTCAGGAAGCACCCGCCATACCGTTTGACGATGCAGAACGTCTGCTACTTCGTCACGGCCAACGACGTCGACGAAGAAGCATTCAAGCAGATCGAGAAACTGAGGCCCGGCATGTCGGTGCGCGCCTGCACATTCGAGCATCGCGGCCGTCGCCGGATCGCGTGGATCAGGAGCGGCAGCCTTGCCATCGCGCCGTACGACGTGCGCGCGCAAAAGCGACGGAACCTGTCGCTGCTCGCCTGGGCGTCGTGCCTGGTCGTGCTGAGTCTGGGTACCGCTGCCGCGGCACTCCATTCGGGTTGGGCGTTCACCTCGGCACTGGCCACCGTCGTGTCCATCGTCGGTCTGGTGGGCGACCTGGTCGCCATCGGCGGCTTGTCCGACCTGATCTTCCAGCCGCAGCGACGCGAAGCCCAGGATTGCTGGCTAGGCGAACCGTCCGGTTTCAGCGCGGAGCGCAGCAGCCGATGACGAACCACGACATGCAGACCGTATCCGGCCGCGTGACGGCAATCAGCCAGCAATCGATCGAGACGAAGGTCTGGAGCAACAACCTGGGCGCGACGACGCAAAGTATCGAGGAAATCACGCTCAAACTCGATTCGCTCGCGTCCCCCCTCGTGTTCAGGACCAACCGGACGACGCGCCTGTTCATCGCCGATGGCGATCGATTGAATGTCGCCTATGTCGGCGACCAGGATCGCCAGTTCGTCTACGGCATTCGCAACATGACCGACGGTTCGGCTTATCTGCTGCGCCCCGCCAAAGTCGCCGGCGCCCGGGCCGACCTTTTCGTCATGCTCATTTGCGTGATCGGCGCGGCCGTCGTCAGCGGAATCGTATCCGCAGTGACGCTCAGCATGGAATCGACGTTCGACGTGTTTGCGCTGATCAGCGCGAGCGTAATCGGCTTGTGCGTGCTGAGCGCGATCCTGCGCATCCTGTTCGGCGTGATCGTATGGCCCGAAATCAGAAGACTGGCGCAGCCGGGCGGCAAACGCGAAATGAACGCGGCCGCTCAAGCGCTGTCGCTCACGCAGGAAGAAACCCGACACGTGCGCTTCATCTGACCGGGACAGGTGCGGCTACCGCGCGGCGAACGACGCTGCTCGCTCCGGATCGCATCGCCGCGGCCACCGCCTGACTCGCCATCAGCGAGCGTCGCTCGTTCAGGTCGAACCGGATCCGGCCGGACGAGCATCAGCGCCCAGATAAATCCGCGCGCCGCCGTCCCCTTCACCTCCCTCGCCCGCTTCGATCCGCACGTCGCCCGTTGCGGCGACGATCGCGTCATACACATCGTCGCTCACGCACACCACCGGCACCGCGATCGAATACAGCTCGGCGGCCACGATCGCGCCGATCGAGATGATCAAATCGCGTTCCTTCAGCACGATCCCGACCGGCCCCGTGCCGTTGCGCACCGCTTCCGCGAGCACGCTGCTGCTCGAGCTCGAGCCCTTCGCGTGCGGCATCACCATCACCTTGCCGGCGAGGCTCGCGCCGGCCTGCGGATGCCCGCTATCGACGATCCTGCCCGCGCCCGAGTCGTAGCCGCCCCAGAAGCTGAGCGGCTTGTCGAGGATGAACGGACGCGCGCACGCGCTGCCCGGCACGAGCGTGTCGCCCGTCAAGAATGTGTCCGTCGCTTCAGTCATCGAATCGCACCTTGCCTTCGTACGCGGACCGCACGCATTCGCGCATGCTGCCGTACGCGACGGTCACGCCGATGTTCGCGGGCGCATACGACGCCCATTTCCCCGAGTTGGTCATCACCAGCCCCGACAACTGCTTCATCACCGGCGTGATGTACGTGCAGGTATCGACGACGATCTGGATGCCACGCGCGGCGAATTTCTCCGCGAGGCCGGCTTCCTCCAGTTCCCACAGAATGAAGCGGCTCGTGTTCACGTAGAAATCACAGGCCGGCTTGCCGTCGAACGCGTCGAGCAACGTGTCGAGCGCGCGGAATTCGGCCAGCGAAAAATGCGGTGTGCCGAGCGCGACCGCGACGAGCGCGTCGCCGGCCGCACCGTGATTCAGCGTGCGGCGAATCTCGTCGAGATCGGCCATCGTGATATCGACCGTGCGCTGCGCCGCGCGGCCGTGCAACGCGGCGTCGAGCGTCGGCGCCTCGGGCGTCACGCCAACCGCATGGAACAGCGCGACGGCCCCGCTCGACGCGGCGGCCGCGCCGAGCGCCTTGAGTTCGTCCTCCGTGGTATCCGCCGGCAGCCCGACGATCGCCGGCACGACCGCCCCCGCGATCTTGCCGACCGCCAGGCCAAGCGCGGCGAAATAGATGTCGCGCGACGGCAGGCGGCTGAAATCCGGCGCATGGAACACGATCCGCGCGGCGCGGTTCGCGTCGACATGCAGCCCCGCGTACGGCGCGCGCCCGGTGATCGCGGCGGCCAGGTCGAGAAAATCGCCGTAGCGGCTCGTGCGCGCACCCAGCACCGAATTCGCGAACACGATCGCATTCGATTCGGCCCACGCGATCTGCTCGCCCAGCGCGGGGCGATTCTTCAGTTGATACGGCGCGCACGTGAAGCTCGATTCGCAGCCGAGCAGCAGATGCGCGTCCATCAGGCGCTGCGCATCGCGCTGGATCGTGCGGTCGCCGTGGTACAGCTCGGGATGGATCAGGTCGAGCGACCCGACGTTCAAAGTGGTCGGCACCGCGACCTTCGCGCCCGTGTCGACGAAATAGTCGACGAAGTCGAGGCTCGTCTGGCCGTGATACAGACAGCCGTCGATATGGGCGGACGTAATGTCGATCAGGTGCGGCGCGGACATCACTTGCGCGGTGCGCGCGACGATCCGCATCGCGCGGGCGACGCCATCGCCGAAATCCCCGCGCAACATGGCGTCGTCGCGCTCGCTCAACTGCAGCATCGGTTGCTCCTCGTGACGCGTACCGGCGGCGGCGCCGGCTCGTGAAATCAGTCAGAGGACTCTACAACTGGAAATAAAAACTGTCCAGATTACATTTCAACCGGACAGAAATTAAACCAATTTGCGCAATCAAATGCTTTCAAGGCGACCCTTGGCTTGAATTCCGCACCAGTTGGTCGCCCCGCCGAACCGTCCAACCCTTGCCTAGCGTTCCGCCGTCAGGCTGAACAACTCGTTGCGCAACGCCTTCGCCCGCTCGCGGCCGAACTGCGTGTCGAATTCGTCCTGCGCGGCTTGCCACGCGACTTTTGCCTGCGCGAACATGCGTTCGCCGAGCTTCGTGAGGTGCAGCGCATGCGCACGCGCATCGTGCTCCGACGCCGCCGTCGAGACGAAACCGTCGCGCTGCAACGGCTTCAGCGCACGCAGCAAGGTCGTGCGATCCATCACGAGCATATCGGCGAGTTCGCTCATCAGCAGGCCGGGGTGGCGCGTGAGGTTCGCCATGATCGAGAACTGGGCGGGCGTGACGCCGACCGGGGCCAGATGGCGTTCGTACAGTTGCGTGACGAAGCGCGCCGCCTGACGCAGCGCGAGACAGTTGCACGCCTGGGCAATCGAGGTGTCGTTCATGTTCGGCAATCTATATGTGCATATGCATAAAGTCAATGTACACTCCGCCGTAACATGGCCTGGGGCCGGCCATCGCGTCAAGGAGACGGACATGGACTACATCGACAAGCTGCGTATCTTCCGGTCGGTGGTGGAAATGCGCAGCTTCACGCGCGCCGCCGACATGCACGGCCTCGCGCGGCCGGTCGTATCGCGTGCGGTCGCGGATCTGGAGGCGCGTTTCGGCAGCCGGCTGCTGCACCGGACGACCCGCCAGGTGTCGCTGACCGAAACGGCCGAGCGCATCTACGAGCGTTGCGCGGCCGTGCTCGACGAGCTCGACGCGCTGGAAGTGGAAGCGCAGACGCACACGCGCGAGCCCGAAGGCCTGCTGCGCCTCGTCGCGCATACGACAGCCGCGCTGAACCGGCTCGTGCCGTTGATCGCCGGCTTCAAGGCCGCGCATCCGAACGTGCGCCTCGACGTCACGCTGACCGAGCGCCCGGTCGATCTGGTCGGCGAAGGCTACGACATCGGCATCGTCGTGCCGTACATGCTGACGAGCGAATCGACCGTCGTGCGGCTGGTCGAGCGCATTCCGGTCGTGATCGTCGCGACGCCTGCATATTTGCGAGCACATGCGCGCCCCGAAACGCCGCCCGACCTCGCCAATCATCCGTTCGTGCCGATTTCGCCGTCGCTGCGCCGCCCGGCGCTGTCGTTCCGGGTCGACGGCAACCTGCTCACCGTGCCGTTCCGTTTCGACATCTCGTCGAACAGCCCCGTGTTCAACCGCGAAATGGTCATGCACGATTTCGGCATCGGCGTCGTCCCGAAAACACTGGTCGAGGCCGAACTGGCGTCGGGCGCGCTCGTGCAGTTGCTGGAAGACGCCGATCTCGTCGACGCGTTCGTCGAAATCAAGCTCGCCTACGCGAACCGCGCGCTGCTGCCCGCGAAGGTGAAGGCGTTCATCGACTACACGGCCGCGTACTGCGACCGCGAAGGCTGGATCGTTCCGGCAGCGGCGTGACGCCGGGTGCGCGAATGCGCGTTTCCGACGCCGATTGATACAACCACGGCACCAATCTGATCCCGCCGCGCCCCTCGCTTCGTGCCGCCTCGCCACCTAACATGTGCACATGCACAAGACCACGCTCACCGATGACGATTGCTTCGCGGTCCGGCAAGCCGCCCGGCGGATCTCGCAGTTCTATGAGCGCTACCTGTCGCGGGCGGGCGTCACGCCGTCGCAATACAGCATCCTCGCGCTGCTGCGCGAGCGGCCCGGGCTGACGATGGCGACGCTGTCGAACGTGCTGGTGATCGAACGCACCGCGCTGCTGCGCGCGCTCAAGCCGCTCGTCGGCGCGGCGCTGGTGACGGGGCGGATCGAGCCGCCATGCCGCGGTCAGACGTTCGCGCTGACCGCGCACGGCGAAACGAAGGTGGCCGATGCGCACGTGCACTGGCTCGCCGCGCAGGAAGCGTTCGAGCGGTGCTTCGGGTCGGCGCAGGCGGCCCGACTGAGAGACGAATTGTTCCGGATCACGCACAACCTGCCGGAACGCTGACCCCTTCCCCGATCGACGTCGTGCTGTCGATCGTTTTGATAAGTGCATATACATAGGTGAATCGATGGATACGACCCAAGACGCTGCCTCGTCGCGCGAAGCAGCCACAACCGAACGGCCCGCCAAGCAGCAACGCCGCGTGCCGTGGATGCGCATCGCGGTGGGCGCCGTCGTCGTCGTGGTCGCGGCCGCCGCGCTCGACTGGCTGTTCGTGCTGCGCGTTCAGGAAAGCACCGACGACGCGTATGTCGGCGGCGACGTGACCGTGCTCGCGCCGAAGGTCAACGGCTTCGTCGACAAGATCCTCGTGACCGACAACCAGCGCGTGAAGGCCGGCGACGTGCTCGTGCAGCTCGATGCGCGCGACTACGACGCGAAGCTCGCGCAGGCCAGCGCCGAAGTCGACAGCGCGCGCTCCGCCGTGACCGAACTCGAAGCGAAGCAGCAGCTGCAATTCGCGGTGATCGGCCAGCACGCGGCCGACAAGAACGCGTCGTCCGCCGAACTGACGCGCGCCGCGTCGGACCGCGTGCGCTACCGCGAACTCGTGAAGTCGGACGCCGTATCGAACCAGATCGTCGAGCGCGCGGATGCCGACTACTCGAAGGCCGGCGCGGCCGTCGAACGCAGCGACGCCGCGCTGCTCGCGTCGAAGCGGCAACTCGACGTGCTCGGTGCGCAGCTCGCCGATGCGCAGGCCCGCGTGAACACCGCGCTCGCCGCACAGCGCGTCGCGGCGCTCAACGTCGAATACACGACGATCCGCTCGCCGGTCGACGGTTACGTCGGCAACCGCACGGGCCGCGTCGGCATGCTCGCGAACGTCGGCGTACCGCTGCTGACGGTCGTGCCGGCCTCCGGCCTGTGGATCGACGCGAACTTCAAGGAAGACCAGTTGCGCAAGATGCGCGCGGGAGACCGCGTCGACGTCGCGCTCGATGCGTCGAGCACGCGACTGCATGGCCGCGTCGACAGCCTGGCGCCCGCGACCGGCGCGACCTTCAGCGTGCTGCCGCCCGAGAACGCGACCGGCAACTTCACGAAGATCGTCCAGCGCGTGCCGGTGCGCGTGCATCTCGATCCGCAGCCCGGCATCGAACACGTGCTGCGCCCCGGCCTGTCCGCGGTCGTGACCGTGCATACCGATCACAAGAACTGAGCGGGAGCCGACGATGACCACCGCGTTTTCCGGCGACCCCGCGTCGCAACCGACCAAACAGCGCGTGTTCGCGTTCGCGCTGATGTGCGTCGGCTTCTTCATGGCGACGCTCGACATCCAGATCGTCGCGTCGTCGCTGCGCGACATCGGCGGCGGGCTGTCCGCGAGCCAGGACGAACTGTCGTGGGTGCAGACCGCGTACCTGATCGCCGAGATCATCGTGATCCCGATGTCGGGCTGGCTGTCGAAGGTGATGTCGACCCGCTGGCTGTTCGCCGCGTCGGCCGTCGGCTTCACGATCACCAGCATGCTGTGCGGGCTCGCGTGGGACATCAACTCGATGATCCTGTTTCGCGGGATGCAGGGCGCGCTCGGCGCCGCGATGATCCCGACCGTGTTCACCACCGCGTTCGTGCTGTTCCCCGGCAAGCAGCGGCTGATCGCATCGACCACCATCGGCGCGCTCGCGTCCCTCGCGCCGGCGATCGGCCCCGTGATCGGCGGCTGGATCACCGACCAATGGTCATGGCACTGGCTGTTCTACCTGAACCTTGTGCCCGGCATCGCGGTAGCCGCGCTGGTGCCGCGCTACGTGCATATCGACGCACCCGATCTCAGCCTGATCAAGCGCGGCGACTATCTCGGCATCGCGCTGATGTCGGGCTTCCTCGGCTGCCTCGAATACGTGCTCGAGGAAGGCCCGCGCAAGAACTGGTTCGGCGACGACGCGATCGTGATCTGCGCGTGGATCTCCGGCATCTGCGGCTTCCTGTTCATCGTGCATGCGCTGACCGCGAAAGATCCGATCGTCGACCTGCGTGCGCTCGCCGTGCGCAACTTCGGGATCGGCAGCCTGCTGTCGTTCGTGACCGGCATCGGGATCTTCGTGACCGTCTTCCTGACCCCGCTGTTTCTCGCGCAGGTGCGTGCGTTCAGCTCGCTGCAGATCGGTATCGCACTGCTGTCGGTCGGCGCGTTCCAGTTGATCGCGCTATGTGCGTATGCGTTCGCCGCGCGCTACGTCAGCATGCGTGCGCTGCTCGTGTTCGGGCTGATCTGCTTCGGCCTCGGCTGCTACCTGTACACGCCGATCACGCACGACTGGGGCTGGCGGGAATTGCTGCTGCCGCAGGCGCTGCGCGGCATCGGCCAGCAGTTCAGCGTGCCGCCGATCGTGACGATGGCGCTCGGTTCGCTGCCGCAGTCGCGCCTGAAATCGGCGAGCGGGTTGTTCAACCTGATGCGTAACCTCGGCGGCGCGATCGGTATCGCCGTGAGCGCGACGATGCTCAACGACCGGCTGAATTTTCACTATCTGCGGCTGAACGAGCACGTGAGCGCCGGCGAACCGCAGGTCGCATCGCTGCTCGATCGCCAGGCCGCGTACTGGGGCTCGGTGGCCGGCAATACGCTGAACACCGCGCAGGCCGGGCTCGCGAACCTGCATCGGCTGATCTATCGCGAAGCGCTGACGTTGACCTATGCGGACGCGTACTACGCACTGTCGCTGTGCTTCGTCGTCGCGCTGCTTGCCGTCGTGTTTTCCAAACCCATTACGTTGAACGCGCCGCCGCCGGACGCGCACTGAGGCCCAGGGATCATCATCATGAAGAAGCTACTCGTCGCGCTGGCCGTCAGCGCATTCGCCACCGGGTGTGCGGTGCAGCCCGCGCAGCATCCGGCGCTGAACGACTCCGTTCAGACGCTTGCGCCCACCGCGTGGGATACCGACGTGCCGCGCGCGGACATCGATGCCGCCGCCTGGTGGTCGCAGTTCCACGACCCCGTGCTCGACCGGCTGATCGCGACCGTGCTCGACGGCAATCTCGATCTGCAGGCCGCCGCCGAACGCGTGAAGCAGGCGCAGGCGCTGACCGTGCAGAAACGCGCGGTGCTGCTCCCCGAACTCGACGCGACCGCGCATGCGGCCGACGCGCGGCAGAACACGCCGCCGCCGCTCGGTTATGTGCGGCAGGCTGGTGCGGGGTTTGCGCTGAGCTGGTCGCCCGATGTGTTCGGCGGTGAACGGCTCGATCTGCTGGCCGCTCAAGCGGAGCTGGTCGGGCAAAAGCATGCGGAAGATGCGATGCGCCTCGCGCTTGCAGCGGACGCGGCATCCGCGTATGTCGATCTGCGCTGGGCGCAGCAGGAACTGAAGATCCTGCAGGACAACGCGAAGATCCGGCAGCATGCGCTCGAACTCACGCGCAAGCGGCAGGCGTTCGGGCTGTCGACGGAACTCGACGTGACGCGTGCGCAGAACCAGCTCGATGCGCTCGAAGCGCGGATTCCGCCGGCGCAGGCGCAGATTTCGCATCAGTTGAATCTGATCGCGGTGTATTCGGGGCGGACGCCGGAATCGGTCGATCGGCTCCTGCTGGCGCAGGCCGGGGAGATTCCCGCGCCGCCGGTTGGCGCGCCGGGGACGCTGCCTTCGCAGGCGTTGTTGCGGCGGCCGGACGTGCTGACTGCCTATGCGCAGGTTGAGCGGCGTGCCGCGCAAGTCGGCGTGGCGAAGGCCGAGCGGTATCCGAAGTTCTCGTTGAACCTGACGGACGGGATTCTGGCAGCTTCGTATCTCGGGTTGCCGACGTTGACCGATAACCTGTTCAGTGCTGCGCTGAGTGCGACGAGCCCGATCTTCAACGCGGGACGCATTACCGCCGATATCTCGCAGAGCGAAAGCCGGATGCGCGAGTCGGAACTCGGGTTACGGCAGACGATGCTGCAAGCGCTGCGGGAAGTCGAGGATGCGCGCGCGAATCTCGTCAGCTCCGATGAGGCAACGCGGCGACTCGATAGCGCATTGGCGGCTTCCGATAAAGCGCTTGGGCTGGCGAATCAGCTTTATAAGGGCGGCGCGACGGATTTTCTCGATGTGCTGTCGGCGCAGGAGGTTTATCTGCGCGATTCGGATTCGCTCAATCAGCTCAAGCGCGAGCATGCGCTGGCGGCGGTGGCGTTGTATCGGTCGCTTGGGGGTGGGTGGAGCAGGAATGACGCGGCGGGGGGAACACAGACGGAAACTGACGCTGTGGCGAAAAACTAGGCGGGATCACAATGCGGGAGCCTGTCAGACTTTTAGTGTGCCGAGGTCATGAAACGATAACGGAACTAACGTCCTATGACCGATGCAACAGTGATCAAGAAGAGCAAGAATCCGAAGGCACCGAAGGTGTTTCCCGACGAACTGACGATCAGTTGCTTGCCCAGGTTCAGGGCAAGAACGCCGAGTCGATCCTGGGCGAATCGGGGCTTGGCCGGCCAGCTCAGGAAGCAGTTGGCCAAGCGCATGCTCACGGCCGAGATGAGCCACCATCCGGAAGCCGGGACCGAGCAAGGCAAGGCCGGCAACCACCGCAATGGCACCCGCACCAAGACGTTCCTCACGCCCCAGCGGCGAACTGAAGCTGGATATTCCGCATGACCGGCAGGCAACGTTCGAACGGCAATTGGCCGGCAAGTATCAATGCCGGCTGCCCGGCTTCGACGATCACGTCATCAGCATGTATGCGCGCGGCATGAACGCACGCTTGATTCAGGGCCATCTGCTGCGACTGAGCTTTACGGACGTCAATTTCCTGAACCCGAATCTATCGAAGAGGCCGCGGGACAAACTCGCCCGCACGTTCACCGCGGAGCAGGCTCAGGCGATTCACTCCTTTGTCGAAGCCCGACCGATAGAAATCGTATCGATGGTCATCCACTGCGAAGGTGGCCATTCACGGTCATGCGCCGTCGCCTTGGCGCGCCATCGGCTATATGGCTATCAAGCGGATCGTGCATCTTTCGCACACCAACCCTGCAGTCGTCTGCATCATGATAGGAAATGACCGTACAACTCATCGCGAGCGGCAACGAGCCCGTGGCTGATACGTTTCAACAACCGCGCCCGTTGCCCTGCAACAGGCAGCGACGCATCGTCATGTCTTTATTGAACCGAGAGTCTGGGACGACATCAGCTTCGGCAGTGGCTCACATTTACATTGGCACAAATCGTTCTCTAATGCGAGCTGCTTACCCATCATCGTCATCGCGCGTGGCGAGCCGTCGCTTATGATGACACCCGTCATGCCACAGGCGGGACATTGAACCGGGGCGCCCAGATAAGCGAAAGGTTGGCCTTGCAACGAGGTCCCGGCGATACCGTCGACCACAACACCGTTGCGGTCAGTTTTATCGCCCTGACGAATGAACCGTCGGCTCATACAGGAAGCCTCTTGGACGGAGCCTCGGCATTGCATGCACGTTCGATATTTTCGGGCCACACAGGTTCGCGGCAAGTCAGTTGGGCGAACCACTGCATCAGAGAGAAAATCAATGCTGGAAGTGCGCCAATCCCCATTACCAGCCACACCATCGGATTGCGCGAGTTAGTCAGGGCAGACCAGCCTTCAAAATTCAACCTAAGCGAATTGCGCAGGGAGGCCCCCCTCGGCAGGAACTCTGTCACGGGCGGCACGGAAGCGGGACCCTCCTCCATAAAGCGTCGGTAGAACTCGAAGTCCTGGTAAAGGATTTTCATGACCTCCTGGCCCCCCACACTGCTCTCATCGAATGCCAAGACGACTCGCGTTCCTACCGAAAACGTGTCCTTAACCAGTCCCTTGTCGTCAAGAACAAGGCAGCGAACCATACGCGGCGTGGTGCGCGCGAGGCCCTTTCTGGGTTTGCGTTCAACGTATAGGAAGGCACTATCCCAGGGTACTGATACAACCCCGCCAGGGCCATTGTGCTTGAACGCATAAATCATGCGGTTCCGCCGGTCAAAGCGGACAGGTTTGCTGGTGTAGCTGAAACAGTCGCGCGTCAATGCCCAAATGCCAAGTCCCGAGAAGCAAAGCCCGACAAACAGGAAAAAGCCAAACCCACCATAGACAAGCCCAAGCTGCCCTCGCTGCTCATAGATTGGAGGTATATGAGTCAGCATCCAAAGTAGGGCCGCCGTGAATGCCAACGAGCCGAGCCCTGGCAGCATAAAGGCAAAAACACCCCAGCCCTTCTCCGAGTAGGTTCCATCGCGGACCTCAAGACAGGTATCGCTCATCGAGAATACGGAACGATCATCCTTGGGCGTGTCAGACGCAGGCTGTCCGATTGCGAGGCGAGCAGCCTGTTCTTCCTCGCTGACCGGCCGATTCAGGCGGTACCACGAGAGTCCGTCAAATGCCATCTCTTTTCTCCATCACGAAAGCATTGCCGTAAATGCCTTTTGGTCTTCGGCCAGAGTCGGAAACCGGTCTTTGGCCTCTTTCAACCCAAAAAAACATCGTTCGAGCCACTCATCCACTTCCTTTCCTTTGAAGTAGTTGATGAGGATACCAATGAGGGCAGCGATAAGCAGAAGCGGCAAGGCAACAACAGCCGCAGCAGAGGCAGAAAGGAAGACGACAGAGAAAGCAAGAGCCAGACCTACAACCGCTGATGCGGTATTCAGGAAAGCCATCATCAGGTTCCCTTCCTTGAAATCCTGCACCGCATGATAGCCGTCAATCGCCGCAGATATGAGTCCAACCGCTGCGCCACCAAACTTTCCGGCAAACTCGAGGGCGCCTGCCAATCCTCGCCAGCCAGCCCCCAACTGAGCACCCGCCTTTTCGAAGGCACCAATCGTAGCCGAGCCATATTGCGCCACGCTCGCCACGAGCCCACCAATGGCGTTGTCGAACTTGACGCCGGCTTCCGTTTGATTGAACCGGTTCGACTTCTTCAACTCTTCCCGAGCAAAGCGAAGATTGATGGCACTGAATATCGCTCCGATGCCAGCGAACCCGGGTTCCCCCTTCGCCATAAGCCGGAACTTCGGCATGTAAATTGTCTCGACCACATCGGGCGTCAGCGTCGCGCTGGCCAACTTCTCGAAGCCGGGTTTGGCCTTGACGTTTGCCAGGGCAGCTGCCTCTGTCGCCGGGCTTTCGACTGGCACGAACTGCTTCGCCTTAATTTGCGGGTCGGCGCCTCCGCCTGCATTGGCTTTGTCCTGAAGCTGCTTTTTCAGGTCCTGGACACTGATTTTCTGCCGGCCCGGCATCACTTCCTGCATCTGACGGGCGATGTAGTTCACCCATTGGTTTACCGAACCGTATACGACCTTAAACTCGAACAGCTGTTTCGTTCGCATGCACAGAGTCGCATACAGCACTTTGGTTGCAGCCGTATCTACACTCGCGCTGATAGCTTCAGCCACGGGCCCACCCGTCTCATGGAGCAGCCAGGCCAACGCCTTCGCAACAGCGACCTTGATGCCCTTATCCTTAGACTCTTCCACCTGCTCTATCTTGCTATATGACTCGATGAGCTTCGCCACAAACTCCCTCAGCTCCATATACGGATAACTAGAGACTTCTTTGACCTTCTCGGCCAACACTGGACTATTCAGAACGAACGCCCGCAACAATGGATTGCGAGTATCAGATACGCTGCCTTTAGCCCATTTGACGAGCACATCGACGGCATTCTTGCGGTCAGCCGAGCCTTCGATGCATCGCGTAAATGTGTTGGTATAGTTCAGCCCACATCTCCAGCTTCCCGGCTCGTAATCCGACTCGAAAACGTTCAGCAATGCGGCACTGGACAGCCACGCCTGATGGTCTTGCGACAGCGGTATAAGCGTGCTCGCCTGCTCCGACTTCATCGCGTTCGCCATCTGTTGCCGAAAGTCGACGATAGCCTGCTGCCGATAGTGGGTCGTGTAGGGCTTCCATGCTTCCGGTCCGGCTGTTGCAAGTTCAGACTCCTTCTGCGCCTCAATGCTTTTGAGCCGCTTCTCGAGCGCCTTGCCACCATCGAACAGAGCCCCAAGGCCCATGCCCTCATAAGTATTGGCTTCCAGCATGCCGGCGGCACGTTCCACGTCCTCTTTCGCCGAAACCGCGACCGCCTTTTGCAGCGCGTCGATTGCGCTGGCGGCCCATATTCCGTGTTCATACGGCGCAAGCACTGCGCCGAAAGCAACGCGCTGCTCAAAATTGAGTTCCTGCGTGATGCCAACCGGGTCCCACAACGCGAAGAACAGCCCCTTGTCCGGCAGTATGGAATCCATCGCCTTTTTTAGGGCCGGCTGCTGCCCGGCACGGTCATGGTACGGAAAGCAACCGGTAACGAGCGCATCGGGACGACCGCCCTTGTATTCGCTCAGTAGCCCCTCGAGATGGTCCACGCTATCCGCGTGCGGCTGGTTCATGCTGCCGTTATACCAGGCGGTTGCATCGAACTTCTGCATCCGCTTGTCACGACAACCCATGAAGTTCTTCGCGTAGGTGTCTCGGACTTTCTGTGTCCAAAGCTCATCGCTGAACGCCAGATACACGGTTCCGGCATGTTCGGCGTCTTCAACGGTGATGCATTGAGCCAGTTGCGCATGCCCAGGTTGGTGGCAACTGAACGGTTTCTCAAAACTACGGTCGAGCTTGATGCCGACCGGATAGTCGTACAAGTATCCTTCTGCCGTAACCGCGTATATCTGCCATCGCTGTGTCTTTGGATAGAAGATATACACGTAGCCGTAGCGCAGGGTGCGCAGCGTGTACTTTGCCTTTTTGAGCGCGATGCCGACGACGCCGTCGCCAAACTTTCCGCCCATGAGCGACATCGCGCCAGCAGAGCTGTGAGCCTTGGAGTTGGCCACGACCCCGTAGCGGACAGGCAGAATCGGCAATCCCTTCTTCTTGCACATGTTGCATGAATTCGGCGCACGCGAGCTGGTCTGCATCGCGGACTGCGTGAGCTGCGAAATACTCGCAAAATTCGTGTCGAGTGCCATTCTTTATCTCTCTCGTGCCGCCACCCGGGCTCATTGATATTGGATGCTCTCGCGAGCAATCGCTTCCCAGTCTGCCGCGCTCCAGTTCGCTACCGCTTCAGCATACGGGCCTTTCCGCGGCGCCTGCAGAATGGCCCGAACACGCGGGTGACGGTCAAAGCAGGGGGAAACGAGTGTGCCGTGAAGTGCAAAAGCAAGCAGGTCCCCACCGGCGAGCCCATGAGCCTCTCCTTTTGCAAGTTGCGCGTCGAGCAGCGCCGACATATCGGGACGAGGCGCCGTACCATTGCAACGGAGTAGGTCAAGCCCGCGCTGAACCAACTCGATGCGCGCAATTCGTGCGTGCTGGTCCGCAGTAACCGCGAAGGCGGCTTCCGGTTCGGCTGCGCCATTGACCACCGTCCAGCCGCTCACGGGGTCGAGGTACGTCCACGTTGCAACCGGCCCCAGAAGCGCATCCATCTGCTCGGCCTTCAAGATGCGACCCAAGTGCGGAAACACGCGCGGGTCGTAGTAGCGGAAGACCGCATCGCCCGAAATCGGCGCCTGCAGTATCAACCGGTTCGACAGATGTTGCTGAAGCCGGCCCGTCGCCTTTCCGCATTCGAGAATGGCGCAAACGACTGGCGGCAAGCCATTCTCAAGGTCCGATTCGGCACGTTCTCTCAACGCTGGCAATTGCAGTTCGGGATGCTCCGCACAGTACAGCACGGGCGCCACGCCCTCGAGTTCGGGACGCGCAGCGGGAACCAACTCACCGACTTCATAGACCGGCGGCACACCAGGCAACTCGGGCTTCCCGTTCACGACTTCGACGATAACGTAGTGAACCATACCGACCGCCCTACACGAGTGCCGAGCCGGCCTGGGCCGCGGCTGCGAACTGCTGGGCGCACGACTTTGAAGGCGCAAGCTGCGCCGACGCGCTATCGCCCGCCGGGCCATCGAAGATGAGCGGACTGCCCTTGACCTCGACCAGCCCCGGCGCATGGATGAAGATTTTACCTTCGGCGATGCGAATCGATGCGCCGCCGGCGGTAAGGGTGATTTCCTTCTGGGCTGTAACGTTCACCGAATCGGAAGTGGACACGACCTTTACAGTCTTGTCTGCCGTAAGTTCGATGTTGTCCGACTGCGCCTGCACTTCGACCTTGCCTTTGCCGGCAAACAGCTTGATACCGGCATTCTGCACGAAGAAGCTTAATTTCTCGCCAATACTGGCAATCCACGACCTCGCCACCGAAACGTAGGTGCTCTCTCCGCTAACCAAATTGACGTGCTGCGTAGCTGCTGCGTGGAGCGACTTCTGCGTCGACAGGCCCATGTCAGCCGGGCTCGCAAGCAACATGACAGGTTGCGAAAACGCATTGGCGCTTCCGGTGCCGCCACCCGCTGTTCTGCCACCCGCCATAGAGCCCTGTGCATCGCTCTGCGTCGTCGCAGCGAAGTTCTTGATGGCATCCTGAGCATCGTCCAGGGTCTCAGCCTGGCCGTCAGCAGCAGCGAGTGAGCGATGCTGAATCACGCCGCTCGAATCGATAAGGTGTTGCGTGGCTTCCTTCACATCCAGCGGCTGACTCGACGTGCCGCCACGGGCGTAGGTCGATACGTAGAGCCCGCGTCCGGCCCGCAGTGCACCTGACGCCTCGGTCTTCAGTTCGAAGCCGGTGCCAAGGTAGTTGCCCCGCGTATTGCCGCTGTGGTCGATGAGATAGCCGATATGAAGATACGAATTCGCCGTCGAGCTGAAAAGCTGCGCCCGGTTCTGCGACGTGGAGTCGTCGAAGACGAGTTGATTGAAACCCTGACCGCTGTACTCCTGCGACTTGAAACCGGACAGCAGGCCGTTCGAATGCCAATGTGGCGTGTTGACAGAGTGAAAGAGCACTCCACTGACGACCGGCCGGTCGCAATCCCCGTCGAGGTAATTGACGGCCACTTCCTGCCCGATTCGAGGGACGAACACACCGCCGAATCCCTTGCCGGCGTGCGGCAGTATTACCCGCATCCAGCACGATGACGTCTCGTTATTGCTCCCCAGACGGTCCCAGTGCATCTGAGCCTTCACCCGGTTCAACTCGTCCGTGTACACCTCCTCACCCGCCGGCCCCACGATAGTGGCGGTCTGCATATGCATGACCGGCTTTCTGTGCTCGAACGGGCTGCGGAATGGCACCGAGCGGCGCTGGACCTCGATTTCGGCCAGCACGAAACTTTCATTGCCTAACGGGTCCTTCGATACGAATGCGGCCTGCCGGTCCTTGTATTCGGCACGCAGACGCGACAGGCGTCGCTGCAGGCTACCCGGAAAGGGGCGGCTGTTGCCCAGCGGCAGATTGTTCTGGATAGCCCAACGCACGCCAAGAATCGCGAACTCGCGGTCCTCAGGCTTGTCTGCGTCGTGCTCGGGATGGTCTTCGAGCGTGAACCATCGACCGGCGTCCATGCATGGAACACTGCCCACGCCGAAAAACCGTTTGCTGCGCGAGGCCATCTCTTCCAGCCGAATTCGCATAGCGCGCTCGCCACGGTCGTAGGACTCGCCCGTGACCGGAAAGCTATAGTGGCCCGCGTATTCGTAGACTTCCAACTCCTGCGGGATATCGCCTTGGTCAACCGTGGACCGGTCCGCCCGCTGCAACGTGCGCGCTGGACGTTTGTAATCCGCCGTGCTGAACGCATATCCGACGCTTTGCGTCGTACGCTCGCCGCTCCACTCGACGAGTGTGCCAGCCTGGCCGTCTCGGTCGCCGCGATAGAACGGTACTCGCTGGGTAGCGAGCGCTTTGCAATTGAAGAGATCATCGGTCACGACAATCGTATGCGACTTACCGTCCTCTGCATGCTCGACATACGTGAACCATCCCTCCGACTCCATCAACCGATGGACGAAATTGTGGTCGGTTTCGTACTGAGTACAGTACGAGCGAACCGCGCCCGGGTCTTTCACATCGAGCCGGAAATGACCGCGCGCCTGCGAATGGCCGCTGAACACTTTAGTCAGGATGTCGGCGGTCGTTAAGTCCTGGAAAATGCGCGCGTCCTTGCGGTACTGCAGAAAGCGCATCCACGACGAAAACGAAAGCTGATAGTAAGTGAGTCCTCCGTCCGCTCCGAGGCGTCGCGTTGCATGGACGTAGCCATGCCAAGGCAGGTACGACTCGTCGGCTTGACGCACCCATAGTGTGACAGGTTGCGCCATCAGCTTCTTCAAATGAAGCGCGCGCTCCCGGGACACGACGTCCACTGTGAGATCGAAATCCCGGCCCACGCGCGATTCGCCCATGGCGCGTTGCGGCAACAGTACCTTCGCCCCGAGGGGCGTTTCCAGGACGAGCGCTCGGTTCGTCTGCTCGATACCCGCGTCAAGCATCAACGAATTGGGCAACCTACCCATTTCGAATATCTCCTCTGGAGGAAAAAATGAACGCGCATCGGAGGCGGCGCGAAAGGTCGAAAGAGATTTTGCCACAACAACCTATTCGCTTTGATAACAAACGTAAAAACAATCTCCCGACAACCGACATCATTTTATGTTTCAATGATTTTTAATCCTTCGCCTCGGCAATACTGGTATTTCTTACATAAATTAACGCCGAAACAAGCAGCGGATCGACTTTGGCGCTATCCAGGATAGAAAAGCCTGGTCGCGTCGCCTCCTTCAGGAGCATGTGCGATTCTACAAAATGCACGCTAAATTGGCCTCCGAGCAACCATGTCGAGTTACTCGATTTTGCTGATGAACGTTGCCACCGAGAAGAAAGACCTGTTAGAAATAACAGGCCAACCAAATTTTATGGAGCATTGCAACCTCAGCCCCAGATCACATTCATCACTGTGTTACCGGTCCAGCGCCAGCTTCGCGCCGAGCCCCAGCAGGATCGTCCCCATCACCGCGTCGATCGGCTTGCGCAGTTTCGCGTAACCGACTTGCACGCGGTTCGTCGAGAACAGCAAGGCGACCGTGCAAAACCAAGTCATCGAGACGGCGACGACGACGGCCAACGTCGCGCCGGGCACCCACGCCGGTGCGTGTGCGGGTAGCAACGTGACGAACAGGCTGCCGAAGAATGCCGCGGCCTTCGGATTGGTCAAGCCGAGTAGCAGCCCTTTTCGATAGGCGTGCACGCCACCGCGAACGATTGGCTGGCTCGCGGATTCGGCTTGCTGCGTCGACTGCCGCGGGCCCGACAAAGTCTTGATACCGAGATAAATCAGGTACGCGGCGCCCGCGATGCGGATCGCCTCATACAGCCATGCAAGCTTCGCGACGATGAGCCCGAGCCCAAACATCGCCATCGCCGCCCAGACCGCATGCGACGACGCAATGCCCAACGCAACCAGTAAGCCCGCGCTGCGATTGCCGAGCGCATGGGACGAAACGGCGATCAGGTCGGGGCCGGGGCTGACGCACGCCAGCAACATCACACCGCCGACTGCGGCGAGTTGAGAAAGATAGCTCGTGACGGCTACGGTGGATTCGTCGCGAAAGTGGAAGCCGGATAAATCTAGTTGGCCGATTTTCGGCGCGTACGGCGTGCCGGCGCGCCGCGTCGTCTTTCGCGCCACCGATATGCCTCCTGTGTCCGCGAATTACAGCGCCGGACGTGTCAACTTCACCCACCGCTGCACCGATGCTCGCTCCCACTGCGCACGCGCATAGTCGGCGAGGCGCCGCGGCACCGGATCGTCATTCAGCACCAGACGGTTCAGCATCACCGCCAGATCGACATCGGCAATGCTCCATTCGCCGCACAGGTTCGCCGCGCCCGGCGCGAGCAGTTTGTCGGCGGCCGCAAACAGCTTCTGCGCGGCGGCCTGCGCGAGACTCGACAGCGGCTCGCTCGACGGGCCGTAGAACAGCACTTCGGTCGACCGTTCCGTGCGGATCGGCATCAGGTCGCTGCGCAGCCATGCCTGCACCTGCCGCGCCCGCGCGCGCTGGCGAGGATCGGCCGGATAGAGCCGCGTGCCCGGGAAGGTCTCGTCGAGATACTCGGTGATCGCCGACGATTCCGACAGCGCGAAGTCGTCGTGCACGAGCGTCGGCACGCGTTGCGTCAGCGACGTCGCCGCATAGTCCGGCGCGAAATGCGCACGGTTGCCGAGATCGACAGTCACCAGTTCGTACGGCAGCGACTTTTCCTGGAGCACGACGAAGACCGACATCGCATAAGGGCTCGTGTATTGCGCATCCGCGTAGAGGCGGAGATTGCCGGTTTGCACTGCGGGCTCCTTGTTCTGGATTGTTGTGTGTTACCGCTACACGGTCATTCGGTAGCCGGCCAACGATAGCCGATCACCTCATGCAACGGATACGCAAGTTCCCGAACCTCTTCCAGCTGGTTGCCGCCAAACAGGTGAACGTGTTCGGCGTCGTGCCGCAGGTAGAAACCGACGTGCCCTTTCCAGCTCGTCGGGTCGTCACGCGTCAGGATCGCGATGCAGCCGTAGACCGGGCGCTCCAGCGGTTTGCCCCATTCCAGCCACGAGCGCGCGAGCGCGGAGCCGGTGCCGCGGAATCCGGCGTGCGCCATGCACCAGTTCACGAACGACGAGCACCAGGAAATCTTGTCGTCGTAGCCGACCAGGTTCGTCTGATTGTTGTATTCGACGATGCGCGGATTGATGCTGCCGGGCGGGTGGCGACGGATGCCGAGTTCGGCCAGCGCGATGGGCATCCACGGCGGGTGGGCAGCTTTCACTTTGCTCTCAGGGTTCGATGGGGTCATGCCGTTCGGAGGTATCCGGAATTCCGTGTGCGAGGCGCGTGGAGATTCAGACTCCAATGTTGAATCGTTCCGGGTAAAGCAGCGCGAACTCGGCCATGGCGCTCTTCCAGTCGCGCCGGGAACCGGTCCATATGGTAACGACGTTGCGCAGCGCCAGCCAGGTCAGTTTAAGGCGGCACCAGACCAAACAGGCAGCGTCCGATCGTCTGACTCGGTTCGGCCATTCTCAACCGTCCGGCGAGGTCGGCTCATAGCCATTCGCGTGACCGTTCGGTTCCCGACGGGCTGGATGCCTACGTCGACGCACGAGGACGCGCCGCCGGTTCCTGCCTCAATGCTTCGGCAATATCCCGTGCCGCTTTTTGCAGCTCGGGCACATACCGGCGAGTGGCATCTTCGAGACTCACCGCGCGTGACAGGAAGACCACATTGAGACTCGCGATCACGCGTTCGTCTGCGCTGACCGCGACAGCGACTGCCCCGATTTTCGCCTGCGCTGTCCAGTCGCCGTGATTCGATCCGAAACCATCCTCGCGCACGCGCCGGATCAGCTTGCGCACGAGCGCATCGTTTCTCGCGAGCGCCTGTTGCTCGTCACCGCCCGCGCCGGAGCGCAACAGTTCCAGAATATCCTCGCGCTCCTCGTCCGGGCACATTGAGAAGTAAGCGCGGCCCGCAGCCGTCAGCAACATCGGCAAACGCCGCCCGACCATCGCACGATGAAACGACAGCCGGCTGAAGCGATGGGTCGTCTCGCGGATGATCATCGCGTCGCCATCGGGCGTGGTCAGATCGGATGGCCACGCGACGCGCTGCAGTAGCTGGCCCATGATCGGTGGCGCCACGGTCGCGATGCGCTCGGTATCGGTGAATCCCTCGCTCAACGAGCGCACGGCGAGCGTCAGGCGGAAGCTGTCGTCCGATGTGCTGCGGCGCACGAACCCCTCCTCCATCAACGTTTCGAGCAGACGGCGCACCGTGGTGCGATGCAGGCCGGTCAGATCGGCGATCTGCTGACTCGTCGCGCGTCCATCTTCCATCGCATTCAGCGCCCGCAGCACCTGGAGGCCGCGCGCGAGTCCACGCACGTTCGTATAGGTTGTCACGTCAAAAAATCCCTTTTGAATCAATCGTGTGCATTCTATGCACATTCTGGAGAATTTGTTGAGGGCGTTTTCGGCGGCCCATAAACTGCATTCATAAGCTGAACGACCGAGAGCCGAATGCTTCGCAGGTTCAGCACATCGGACAAGCCCAATCAGGAGACAAGCATGCGCCCCGCCTTTGAACCGGCGGCCGGCAACGGCCGCGCTCATCCTCACGAAACGACACATCGCTCGGTCGACGCCGATGTCGCCATCATCGGCGCGGGCCCGGTCGGCCTGATGATCGCGAACATTCTCGGCCTGCAGGGTGTGCGCGTGGTCGTGATCGAGAAGCTCGCGCAGATCATCGACTATCCGCGCGCCATCGGACTCGACGACGAAGCGCTGCGCGTATTCCAGTCGGTCGGCCTGGCCGACGCGCTGCTTCCGCACACCACGCCGAATCACTGGATGCGCTTCACGCTGAACGGGAAGTGCTTCGCGTCGATCGAGCCGCGCACCGACGAGTTCGGCTGGCCGCGCCGCAACGCCTTCATCCAGCCGCTCGCCGATCAGATTCTGTACCACGGCCTCGAGCGCTTCGAAAACGTGTCGACGCTGCTTGGCCACACCGTCGACAGCTTCGCGCAGGACGAGTCCGGCGTAACCATCGAGGCGACCGATGCGCACGGTGTGAAGACGACGATCCGCGCGGCGTACATGGTCGGCGCGGACGGTGGCAACAGCTTGGTGCGCCGGACGCTCGACGTGCCGTTCGAAGGCCGCACGAAGCCGAATCAATGGATCGTGATCGACGTGCGCAATGATCCGATCGGTTCTCCGCATGTCTATCTGCATTGCGACGCGCGGCGCCCCTATGTGTCGGCGGCGCTGCCGCACGGCATCCGGCGCTTCGAATTCATGGTGATGCCCGGCGAGACGGAAGCGGAACTGTCGAAGCCGGAGAACATGGCGGCGTTGGTGCGCGGGGTTGTCGATGATCCCGACAAGGTCGACTACATTCGTCAGCGGGTCTATACGCACAACGCCCGGCTCGCGAGCACGTTCCGCGTGAAGCGCATTCTGCTCGCGGGCGATGCCGCGCACATCATGCCGGTGTGGCAGGGGCAGGGTTACAACAGCGGCATTCGCGACGCGAGCAATCTCGGCTGGAAGCTCGCGATGGTCGTGAAAGGCACGGCGCACGACGCGCTGCTCGATACCTACACGCTAGAGCGGCGCGCCCATGCACGCTCGATGATCCACCTGTCGGAGGTCGCGGGTGACATCTTCGCGCCGACGAGCTTCTTCGGATCGAAAGTGCGCGACGCGTTCGTGCGCTGCTTCGACGTGCTGCCTTCCGTGAAGCGCTATTTCGTCGAGATGCGCTTCAAGCCGATGCCGCGCTATGAAGATGGCGTCGTGCTGCTGGCTCGACGCGAGCGATCCGACGGCCTGCTCGCACGCCTGATCGCGAAGCGGGGGCACGGCGCATTCGGGCGGCTGGTCGGCCTGATGAGCGAGAAGCGAGAATCGCTGATCGGGCGCATGGTGCATGGCCGCGATGCGCAAGCTGGCACGCCCGTGGGCCGCATGTTCATCCAGCCGCGTGTGCGTCTCGCCGATGGCAGCATCGTCCGGCTCGACGATGCAATCGGCAATCGCTTCGCGATCGTGGGATGGGGCACGGACCCGACCTTCGGCCTCACTCCAGAGGCGCGCCGCATCTGGAGCGCGCTTGGGGGATGCTTCGTGATCGCGAAGCCCGACCCTCAGCTCGCGTTCCACGATGACGTACCCGATGACGTGATCGCCATTGGCGACGTCGACTCTCGCCTGCGCGACTGGTTCGCGCGCGTGCCGGAATCGGTCGTGCTGCTGCGGCCGGACCGCTTCGTGGCCGGCATGTGCTCGCCGCAATGCGTATCGGATTGCGTGTCGCAGCTTGCGCAGCGGCTGTCACTTCCGATGACGACGGGCGCAATGACCCACGACGCGACGTTCGCGCACGTCGCCGACCTGGCAGGGGCCTGAGATGCCGATCCATCTCGAATGCATGTCGCACTCGCCGCTGCACGGCTATTTCGATCCGGAGCCCGCGGTCATCACGGAAGTGGAGCAGGTGCAGCGCGCGGCGCGCGAACGGGTCGACGCGTTCGATCCGGAGTTGGTGATCGTGTTCTCGCCTGACCACTACAACGGATTTTTCTACGACGTGATGCCGCAGTTCTGCATCGGCGTGAGCGCGACGGCCATCGGCGATTTCGGCAGCGCGGCCGGCCCGTTGCCCGTCGCGCGCGATGTGGCGCTCGCGCTTGCCGATGCAACGCTCGCGAGCGAGATCGACGTAGCCGTGTCGTATCGCATGCAGGTCGATCACGGTTGCGCGCAAGCGCTCGAAGTACTCACGGGCGGCATCGACCGCTATCCGGTGGTGCCCGTCTTCATCAACTCGGTTGCGCCGCCGATGGCGTCGTGCCGCCGCGCACGGCTGCTCGGCGATGCGATCGGTCGTGCCGTCGCGCGGATGAACCGACGCGTGTTGCTGATCGGCTCGGGCGGCATTTCGCATGAGCCGCCGGTGCCGGAAATCGCGGGCGCGGACGATGTCGTCGCGGAACGGTTGATCGCGGGGCGCAACCCGTCACCGGCGTCGCGCGACGCGCGGCAATCCCGCACCGTCGCGGCGGCCAAGGCATTCGCGGCGGGCGACAGCCGCCTGCATCCGCTTAATCCCGCATGGGACCGCACGTTTCTCGAACTGCTCGAGCGCGGTGAAATCACCGCCGCCGATGGCCTCACGAACGATGCGATCACGCGCGATGCGGGCAAGTCCGCGCACGAGATCCGTACATGGGTTGCCGCATTCGGCGCGCTCGCGGCGAGCGGTCCTTACGCGGCATCGATCGATTACTACCGCGCGATTCCGGAGTGGATCGCGGGCTTCGGCGCGATGCACGCGCGAGAACAGGCCCTTTCCAGGAGATACGGCCATGACGAATGACAACAGCATGCTGGCGATGGCCGAGCGCCTGCGTGAAGCGCAGGCCTCGCGCCGGACGATCGCGCCGCTACGCGACGCGTGCCCCGAAGGCGACGCGGCACTCGCCTACGCGATCCAGCAGATCAACAACGACTTGCGCAAGGCGAACGGCGAGCGTGTCGTCGGCAGGAAGATCGGCCTGACTTCGCCCGCGGTGCAGACGCAACTGGGCGTCGATCAGCCGGACTTCGGCGCGTTGTTCGCGTCGATGGCTTACGGCGACGGCCAGCCGATGCCGCTTGCGTCGTTGATCCAGCCGAAGGTCGAAGCGGAGATCGCGCTCGTGCTCGAACGCGACCTGACCGCCGAGAAACACACCTTCGCGGATCTGATCTCCGCGACCGCGTATGCGGTGGCCGCGATCGAGGTCGTCGACAGTCGCATCCGCGATTGGGACATCCGGTTTTTCGACACCGTCGCGGACAACGCGTCGAGCGCGCTGTTCGTGCTCGGCAGCCGGCCGGTGCTGCTGCGCGATATCGAGCTGAGCGCGTGTGCCATGACGCTCGCGCAGGACGGCGAAGTGCTTTCACGCGGCAATGGAAGTGCGTGCCTCGGCAATCCGCTGAATGCGGCCGCGTGGCTCGCGGATCGGATGGTTCGACTCGGCACGCCGCTGCGCGCGGGCGACATCGTGCTGACGGGCGCGCTTGGCCCGATGGTCGCGGTAAAGGCGGCCGGCACTTATACCGCGCACATCGAAGGGCTCGGAAGTGTGCGCGCCAGTTTCAGCGAATGACCGACGGAGACATCCCCATGGCAACAGACAACACGAAATGCAAGGCCGCGATCATCGGATCCGGCAACATCGGCACCGATCTGATGATCAAGATCATGCGTCGCGGCACGCATCTCGAAGTCGCGGCGATGGTCGGTATCGATCCGGCCTCGGACGGCCTCGCGCGTGCCGCGAGGCTTGGCGTGGCGACGACGCATGAAGGCGTCGAGGGGCTGGTGCGTTTGCCGGTGTTCGACGAGATCGACTTCGTGTTCGATGCGACGTCCGCCGGCGCACATGTGAAGAACGACGCGTTCCTGCGCGCACACAAGCCCGGCATTCGCGTGATCGATCTGACACCCGCTGCAATCGGCCCGTACTGCGTGCCGGTGGTGAACCTCGACGCGCATCTCGATGCGCCGAACGTGAACATGGTCACGTGCGGCGGACAGGCGACGATCCCGATGGTGGCCGCGGTGTCGCGGGTCGCCAAGGTCCATTACGCGGAAATCGTCGCATCGATCAGCAGCAAGTCGGCGGGGCCCGGCACGCGCGCCAATATCGACGAGTTCACGGAGACGACGTCGAAGGCGATTGAAGCGGTCGGGGGCGCCGGCAAGGGCAAGGCGATCATCGTGCTCAATCCGGCCGAGCCGCCGCTCATGATGCGCGACACGGTCTATGTGCTGTCCGAAGCCGTAGACCAGGCGCTGATCGAGGCGTCCGTCGAAAGGATGGCCGCCGCGGTCCAGGCCTACGTGCCCGGCTATCGCCTGAAGCAATCCGTGCAGTTCGACGACATCCCCGCCGCTGCGCCGTTGCATATCCCCGGACTCGGCCATTTCAGCGGGCTCAAGACCTCGATCTTCATCGAGGTGGAAGGCGCGGCCCATTATCTGCCGGCCTACGCGGGCAATCTCGACATCATGACTTCCGCCGCGCTGGCAACGGCCGAGCGCATGGCCGCGTCGCTGGCGAACGCCTGAAGCAAGGAGCACTCGATCATGGACAAGAAACTCTATATCTCCGATGTGACGCTGCGCGACGGCATGCACGCGATCCGTCATCAGTATTCGATTCAGAACGTGCAGGACATCGCCCGCGCGCTGGACGACGCGAAGGTCGACAGCATCGAGGTCGCGCATGGCGATGGCCTGCAGGGTTCGAGCTTCAACTATGGATTCGGCGCACACAGCGATCTGGAGTGGATCGAGGCGGTTGCCGACGTGGTGAAGCACGCGACGATCGCGACGCTGCTGCTGCCCGGCATCGGCACGATTCACGATCTGAAGGCCGCATACGACGCGGGCGCGCGTGTCGTCCGTGTCGCGACCCATTGCACGGAAGCGGACATTTCGAAGCAGCACATCGACTATGCGCGCAGCCTCGGCATGGACACCGTCGGCTTTCTGATGATGAGCCACATGACCACGCCGGACAAGCTCGCGATCGAAGCGAAGAAGATGGAAAGCTACGGCGCGACCTGCGTGTACGTGGTCGATTCCGGCGGCGCGATGAACATGAACGACATCCGTGCGCGCTTCAGGGCGCTCAAGGCGGTGCTTCGCCCCGAGACCCAGACGGGCATGCATGCTCATCACAACCTGAGCCTCGGCGTAGCCAACTCGATCGTTGCGGTCGAGGAAGGCTGCGACCGCGTCGATGCGAGTCTGGCGGGCATGGGCGCGGGAGCGGGCAATGCGCCGCTCGAGGTGTTCATCGCGGCGGCCGAGCGCCTCGGCTGGCATCACGGCACCGATCTCTATCGCCTGCTCGATGCGGCCGACGATCTCGTGCGCCCGCTGCAGGACCGACCGGTGCGCGTGGACCGCGAAACGCTCGCGCTCGGCTATGCGGGCGTGTATTCGAGTTTCCTGCGGCATTCCGAAATCGCGGCGAAGAAATACGGGCTGAAAGCCGTCGACATTCTCGTCGAGCTGGGCAAGCGCCGAATGGTCGGCGGCCAGGAAGACATGATCGTCGACGTCGCACTCGATCTGAAGAAGCGCGAAGCACGCGCGTGAACCATCCGTCATGCCACGCGCCACGAAGAGCGCGGCATCGTTCTACCTGGAGACATCGATGAAAACGTCAACGGCTTCCCCCCAACGCACAGGCGGCGCCCTCACCATCGGCCTGTGCCTCGCGGTCGCGCTCCTCGAAGGGCTCGACCTGCAATCGACCGGCATCGCCGCGCCGCGCATGGCCCACGAGTTTCATCTCGCGGTCGCGCAGCTCGGCTGGGCATTCGGCATCGGCGCGCTCGGCCTGTTGCCGGGCGCGGCGATTGGCGGCAGGCTCGCCGATCGCATCGGCCGCAAGCGCGTGCTGATGATGTCGGTCGCGCTGTTCGGGATATTTTCGATCGCAACGACCGCGGTGTGGGATCTGCAGAGCCTGCTCGTCGCGCGCTTTCTCACCGGCCTCGGTCTCGGCGCGGCGATGCCGAACCTGATTGCGCTGTGCGCGGAAGCGGCGGCGCCCGGGCAACGCAGCACGGCGGTGGGGGCGATGTACTGCGGCATGCCGTTCGGCGCAGCGCTCGCGGCAGTGATCGGCATCGTCAGCCCGGGGGCCGAGGGCTGGCGGCACATCTTCTATGTCGGCGGAATCGGGCCGCTGCTGACCTTGCCGCTGCTGGCGCTTTTCCTGAAGGAGTCGGCGCACTTCGTCGCGGCAAGCCGGCGTGCGAACGGCGAGTCGAAGGACGGCATCGTCCGCGCGCTCTTCAGCGACGGGCGCGCGGCGATGACCCTCGCGCTGTGGATCAGCTACCTGGGAACGCTGATCGTGCTGTACTTCCTGATGAACTGGCTGCCCTCGATGGTGCTCTCGCGCGGCCTCACGCCGGTACAGGCGGGCATTGTTCAGATGATGTTCAACGTCGGCGGCGGCGTCGGCGCGATCGTGATCGCGGGGCTGATGGATCGCATCGGCAAGCGGCCGGTCGTGATCGGCATGTATGCGGGCATCGCGATTTCGCTACTGACGCTCGCCAGCGCCGCGGGCAGCGTGTCGATGGCATGGGGTGGCCTGCTGGCGGGCCTGTTTCTCGTCGGCACGCAGTCGGTGCTGTATGCGCTCGCCGGGGCAACGTATCCGACGCGCGTACGGGGCACGGGCGTTGGCGCGGCAGTGGCCGTCGGCCGTGTGGGTTCAATGGTCGGCCCGCTGATCGCCGGGCAACTGCTGGCGTTGGGCCAGAGCGCGTCGATGCTCGTGATCTCGAGCATTCCGCTCATCGTGATCGCGGCGCTCGGCGCGCTCGCCGTGGTCGCGAAATCTCCGCGCGAGTCGATCAACGGCTCGCATACCCTTGGAACCGAATCGATCTGACGAAGGACATCGACATGACTGACACCGTGATTCATACAGAGGCCGCGACCAGCAAGTTCGTGAACGTGCTGGAAGGCGGCACGGAACTGCGTGTGCACTACAACGACACCGGCGCGGGCACGGAAACGCTGGTGTTGCTGCACGGCTCCGGTCCCGGCGCGAGCGGCTGGGCCAACTTCCATCGCAATGTGGACGCGTTCGCGAATGCGGGCTATCGCGTGATCCTCGTCGACTGTCCCGGCTGGGGCAAGAGCGATTCGATCGTCTGCACCGGCTCGCGCTCCGACCTGAACGCGCGCGTGCTGAAGGGTGTGCTGGATACGCTCGGCATCGAGCGCGCGCATCTCGTCGGTAACTCGATGGGCGGGCATAGCGCGGTGGCGTTCGCGCTGTCGAATCCGGAGCGCGTCGGCAAGCTCGTGCTGATGGGCGGCGGCACGGGCGGCCCGAGCCAGTTCGTGCCGATGCCGACGGAAGGCATCAAGCTGCTCCAAGGGCTGTATCGCGACCCGACGCTCGAGAACCTGAAGAAGATGCTGAACGTGTTCGTCTACGATGCGAGCACGATGACGGAAGAGCTGATGCAGACGCGGCTCGATAACATGCTCGCGCGGCGCGATCATCTCGAGAACTTCGTGAAGAGTCTGGCGGCCAATCCGAAGCAATTTCCGGACTACGGTCACCGGCTGAACGAGATCAAGGCGCCCGCGCTCGTGATTTGGGGGCGCGATGACCGTTTCGTGCCGATGGATGTCGGACTGCGGCTCGTGTGGGGTCTACCGAACGCCGATCTGCATGTGTTCGGGCGCTGCGGGCACTGGGCGCAATGGGAGCACGCGGAGCGATTCAACCGGATGGTGCTGGCGTTCCTGCGCCAATAACGACGGGGGCATCGGCGGAGGCCGTTTAGTCTGCCTTCGCCATCCTTCCGGCGGGTGGCGTCTGTGCCTCGAAAACGGCCGTCGACGGGAGGCTGGCGCCGTACGAACGAGATGGGTCCCGTGTCAGCGTCGTTTCGCTGAATCTTCGCATGAATGGGGGTGAATCCACTGCCCCTTCACGGAGTGCGATTTCCGTCGAGTCCCCCGTATCATGGAGGCAGCGCCCTCTCTGATTCCCTCCCCGCCATGCGCATCACGCCTCTCCCGCCCCTGCAGTGCCTCGTCGCGTTCGAAGCCGCCGTGCGGCACGCGAGTTTCACGAAAGCCGCCGCCGAACTGCACCTGACCCAAAGCGCGATCAGCCGCCAGATCCAGCAGCTCGAGGAATTCCTCGGCCGCTCGCTGTTCGTGCGCGAGCACCGTTCGCTACGGCTGACGATCGCCGGCGAGCAATATGCGGCGCAGGTCCACCATCTGCTCACGCAATGCGCGGAAGCCACGCACGACGTGATGAAACCGTACGGCGATCTCGAACTGACGATCGCGTGCTCGTCCGGTGTCGCGGTGCTGTGGCTCACGCCGCGGCTACCGAGTTTTCGCGCCGCGTATCCCAACATCAAGCTGCGCCTGATCGTGCGCGACGGCCTTGCGTCGATGTCGCCCGCGGAATTCGACGTCGGCGTCTACTACGTGCGCCAGCAGGCGCCGGCCGAATACACCGCGCGCCGGCTGTTCGACGAGGAAGTGTTCCCCGTCTGCGCGCCCGGCTATCTGGCCGGCCGCACGCTCGATGCGGCCGATCTCGCGAACGAAACGCTGCTGCGCCTCGAAGACGGCCAGCGCCAATGGATGTCGTGGTCCGAATGGTTCGACATGAACGACGTCGACCGGCAGAAGGCGCAGCCGCAGGACATCACGATCAACTCCTATCCGCAGATCGTGCAGATGACGATTCTCGGTCAGGGCGTGTCGCTCGGCTGGCGCTACATGATCGACGCATGCATAGAAGCCGGCCTGCTCGTGCGCGTGACGGAAGCGTCCGCGAGCCACGGCGGCGGCTATTACGTGATCTCGCCGAACGACCGCGCGCAGAACCAGGCCGCCCGCCTGTTCACCCGCTGGCTGTTCGAACAGGCAGAGCAGCAAACCGGGGCCTGACTGCCCCGCGCGCGACGCATGCGTGCAGCGCATGCAGGCATGCGAATCTTTCGTTTCAGAAAAAAATCCGGCTGTCCTTAGCATGGGATTCACGCGGGGCAGCCGTCCCGTCTCCGGACTTCTGACAAAGGAAGAGACCATGCAAGGAACGCTTTCCCCGCGCGCCGCGCCTTCCGTCGATGCGGCGGTGCAACAGCGCCGCCGCGCCATCGTCGCGACCGTGATCGGCAACGGCCTCGAATGGTTCGACTTCACCGTCTATAGCTTCTTCGCGGTGATCATCGCGAAGCTGTTCTTCCCGACCGGCAACGAACTCACGTCCGTGCTGCTCACCGTCGCGACGTTCGGCGTGGGCTTCTTCATGCGGCCGGTGGGCGGCATCGTGCTCGGCGTCTATGCCGACAAGGTCGGACGCAAGGCCGCGCTGTCGCTCACGATCCTGCTGATGGCGGCCGGCACCGCGCTGATCGGGATCGCGCCGACCTACGAACAGGCCGGCATCGCCGCGCCGCTGATGATCGTCGTCGCGCGGCTGCTGCAAGGCTTCTCGGCCGGCGGCGAAATGGGCGGCGCCACCGCGTTCCTCACCGAATACGCGCCGCCGGAGAAGCGCGCGTATTACTCGAGCTGGATCCAGTCGAGCATCGGCTTCGCGGTGCTGCTCGGTGCGGCGACCGGCACGTTCGTCACGACGTCGCTCGACACGCAGGCGCTGCATAGCTGGGGCTGGCGGCTGCCGTTCCTGCTCGGGATCATCGTCGGGCCGGTCGGTTACTTCATTCGCAGCCATATCGACGAGACGCCCGCGTTCAGCGCCGTCGAATCGCAGGCGAAGGAAAGCTCGCCGCTGAAGGAAGTGCTGCACACCTACCCGCGCGAGACGTTCGCGAGTTTCTCGATGGTGATCCTGTGGACCGTCTGCACCTACGTGCTGCTGTTCTACATGC
Source organism: Burkholderia sp. BCC0097 (assembly GCF_902832985.1). NCBI lineage: Bacteria > Pseudomonadati > Pseudomonadota > Betaproteobacteria > Burkholderiales > Burkholderiaceae > Burkholderia > Burkholderia sp. BCC0097. The sequence goes on along the minus strand of NZ_CADFDM010000004.1, from coordinate 676,578 downwards.
CGACCTATTCCGTACGCACGCTGCATCTGCCGCAATCGACCGGCTTCACGGCCGGCATGGTCGGCGGGCTGATGATCATGTGCTGCTCGCCGATCGTCGGGCGACTCGCCGACGCGTGGGGACGCCGCGTGTTTCTCTCCGGCTCGGCGCTCGCGATCCTCGTGCTCGCGTGGCCGATGTTCTCGTGGATCAACCATGCGCCCGGGTTCGCGTCACTGATCGTGTTCCAGGCCGTGTTCGGCGTGCTGATCGCCACTTACACCGGGCCGATTCTCGCGGCGTTCGCGGAGCTGTTTCCGACCAAGGTGCTGTCGACCGGGTTATCCGTTGCGTACAACTTCGCGGTGACGATCTTCGGCGGGTTCGCGCCGTTCCTGATCACGTGGCTCATCGCCCGCACCGGCAGCAACATGGCGCCCGCGTTCTACGTGATGCTCGCGGCGGCCGTCAGTTTCGTCGGCACGCGCTTCGTGAAGGATGCGAAGCGTGCGGCCGCAACGACTCGATAAGGATATTTCTCCCATGACCATTACCGTGCTTCAAGGTGGCAACGTGCTCGACCTCGAACGAGGCGTGTTGCTCGAATATCATCATGTCGTGATCGAAGGCGAGCGGATCGTCGAAGTCACCGATCGGCCGGTGGATTTGCCGAATGCGCAGGTGATCGACGTGCGCGGCAAGACCGTGATGCCGGGGTTCATCGATTGCCATGTGCATGTGCTGGCGTCGAATGCGAACCTGGGCGCGAATGCGACGCAGCCAAATATTCTCGCGGCGATTCGGTCGCTGCCGATTCTCGATGCGATGTTGGCGCGGGGGTTTACCAGTGTGCGGGATGCGGGGGGCGCGGATTGGAGTTTGATGCAGGCCGTTGAGACAGGTCTGATTCCGGGGCCGCGGATTTTTCCGTCGGGGAAAGCGTTGTCGCAGACCGGCGGGCATGGGGATTTCCGGCCTCGTGGCGATGTGCTGGAGCCGTGCTCCTGCTGTTTCAGGACGGGGGCGATTGCGCGGGTGGTCGATGGTGTTGAAGGCGTGCGGCTCGCCGTGCGTGAAGAGATTCAGAAAGGCGCGACGCAGATCAAGATCATGGCGTCAGGCGGCGTGGCTTCGCCGACCGATCCGATTGCGAACACGCAGTATTCGGAGGACGAGATTCGGGCGATCGTCGATGAGGCTGAGGCCGCGAATACTTATGTGATGGCGCATGCGTATACGGGGCGGGCGATTGCACGGGCTGTGAGATGCGGCGTGCGGACGATCGAGCATGGGAATCTGGTAGATGAGGCGGCGGCGACGCTCATGCATGAGCGGGGGGCGTTTGTGGTGCCTACGCTGGTGACTTATGACGCGTTGGCTAAACATGGGGCGGAGTTTGGGATGCCGGCCGACTCGGTGGCGAAAGTCGCTTCCGTGCAGCAGAAAGGACGCGAGTCGCTTGAGATCTATGCGAAAGCCGGCGTGAAGATGGGGTTCGGGTCGGATCTGCTCGGAGAAATGCACGCGTTTCAGTCTGGGGAGTTTCGGATTCGGGCGGAAGTGCTCGGGAATTTGGAGGCGCTTAGGTCGGCGACGACGGTGGCGGCGGAGATTGTGAATATGACGGGGGAGCTTGGGGTCGTTGCGGTGGGGGCGATCGCCGATCTCGTCGTGCTGGATGGCAATCCGCTTGAGGATATCGGGGTTGTGGCCGATGAAGGTGCGAAGGTCGAGTATGTGTTGCAGCGGGGGGCGGTTGTGAAGCGGCGGGCTGGCGGTCGTTGACTTGAATCCATACGGCTAATCTCGGCGGGCACGGTACGGCCTCAAGGACCTTACGGTCGTGACAGTTGTTGAAGGTCGCTTTGGGTGCGGGTCGCGGCGTTCGCGGCAATGGCCGGGGCGGTGTCGCCCCGGCTTTCAATTGCGTTCCGGAAACGCTTGCGCTCCACCGGTTAGAGCCGCATCAAGCGGCCCTTGCAGGCGTTAGAGCGGCGACGGTCCCCGGTCAGGATCGTTGTACGGCTGCTCTCGCAGCGCCAACTGGCTGTAGTCCGGCGTGATCGTGATCGATCGGTCGACATCCCTAACCCTCAGGTACACGCGGTCGCGCGGCTTGAAGCCGAAGATATTGAAATTGATATCGATCGCCTTCATCCACGGCAGGTACGGCCAGCCACGCTTGGGAAGGTCCGGGTAGTTGCGCAGGACCAGCTCAAACGTCTTTTGCATGTTGACGGGTTTGTTCTTTCTATGACGTGGCTTAGTATTGGCGTCAGCCATTTCCGACTCCTTGGGTGAGTTGGTGGTGGTCAGCGGGTCGTATGGGTTGCCGCCCATGCGGCCCGCGCTTCTTTGTTGCCTTGGGTTTCCCCTTCTTTCTCCCCTCTTCGCTGGGTCTTGTTGGACAAGACGGCTTTCTTTCGACCATCGGGGCGGAGGGAACTGCGGTCAACTTCCGATGGCGAGAAGCAACGCTTCATGACCAGTGTAGCCGGGCTGGCATCTCAGAAATGGGGTAATTGGGGGAGCAAGCCGTTTGGTAGAGGGACGAGAGGGTAACGCGAGACACTAAGTTGTATTAGTCCAAACTGACTGACACTGACCATCAGATGAGTTCTGATTTCCGGGAAGCCGCTTCCACCAGCGGCTTCAACTCGGCGCCGCGACTTAGCATGAGAATCCGTGAGTTTGCAGATTGACAAACTGCTATCCTGAGCGGCACTGACTACATCCAGCCAGCACCAGATGGCCGACCACCAAGCATTTAAATACCCAAACGAGCCACCCAATGTCCCCAAAGAGCCCATCCGAGTTGATCAGCGATTTTCTCGGCAATTTAAATAATTCACAGAATCTAAATTTACGCAAAGCTCTATCGGGAGATTACTCTGAAGTCGGCAAATTTTCCCCTATTGGTCAATGTTTCATAGACAGTGATTAATTATTATTCACCACGATTTTACCAAGCGTGGCCCAGCTCTTGGATGCTGGCGAATTCGGAAAGGATCTTGTCGAATTTCAAAAAAATAAAATTTCCACAGAAATTGAAAATCACTACGCCAATTTAAATAACGGAATAATTGAACAAGACAGAGAAATAGCACTAATCGAACACAAAGAAAAGATTATTGAAAACTTATCACTTAAAATGCTAGAGGAGGATGCAAATTCCGTATTCCACAGCGCAATTCTTCCGGAAATCAAAACTCCCTCCGAAAATCAAAGCAAAAGGAATTATTTTTACGCCCATCTCCTTGGGATTGCATACGAAAATCTTTCGCAGCAATCAGATATCGATAAAAAATACAGTCGCACAGAATACAAGGAAAATTTAATATATAAATATTATAAAAATATTGACATCAATATCACAAAACACGATCAGCAATTTAGAAAATATGACCTCTATTCCGTAGATGATGACTCTGAAATATTTGTGGCACTACCATCGAGAATAATCGACAAAAAGAATAATCTCCAATTCATTGTTGAAATGCAAGAGGCGCTCCTTCAAATGTTGGTCGACTCCAAAGAGAGGGGCCATGTCCAGGATTTGGCATTATTGGCAAGATCCCAAAATCCCATTGAATCAGATCAGCGCATATCTATTCTCTTGGGAACATATCAAATCCCGGTTGCCCCTAAAATTCAGAATATTTTCCAAGATAATTTCCCACATGTCGTGCAGGATATAATTTACTCTCGGTTAGTTTCAGAAGATAAGTTATTCTTGTCCGATGCGATTTACAAATTCCACGAAATTGGCTGCGGCGATTCGGTTTGGGTTTTTTCGAATGGAAATAGCGTTGAATTTGAAGAAATCCTTGAAAGCCCTGAAGTTCTTGACGACTGCGTTGTCACTCAAATGATTCACCTGGAATACGTAATTGATGACGGAAGAGTAAAAATATCCCACATCGATCACGAATATTTATTCTATAGCTATGAAGAATTTGACCGAAGACTCGAGGACTATAATCAAAGAGCCGGTGCAAAGAAAAGAATTAAGACCTTCAAAGTTGATCGCTCCAAACTCCCATTAGTACTTGATGACGGAACTTTCTCCCTCTACACTGTCTTGGATGCTTATTTTACAAGATCCTATTTCCTACAAGAATTCTTGGTGCAGGGGTGTGGGCTTAAGGATATTGTCGAAATGGTTAGGCAAGTCAAGTAAAGCAAGTTCCCCTTCTATTCTTGATCTGATCCATGACAACTTTAAGATAACTCGGCTGCTTCAACGAGGTTTTACCGCGAAATATATTGAAGTGACCGTAATGGAGGGCATCCGCTTCCGGTCTGGACTAATGCCGCAAACCGGTTATGAGCTTCTCGATTGAGAGCTGATTCTAAAATCACTCGAGCTAAGGATCTCCCACCGACCATCCCCCCCTCTCAGCACTGGACATTAGAATCAGCATCACCTTAACGATCAACCTCAGAAGCTAACCAGCGCCAGCTTTTTCGACGAACGGCACGTGTTCTGTGCCGTTGCCCATACTCGATCTAGCAAAATCACCAATTCAAGCGCGTAGCTTCCTCCGCCTCCGGATTCAGGGAGATTTGAAATCCGTGTCGAAGGTTTGGTGTATAAGTTCCTTAAGCTCAATCACTCGAACCACTGCCGGGTACTCGCCGCCTTCATCGTTTTCAATATCGTGAATTTCCCACACAAATGGAATATCTGTCTCCCTAATCTTACCAAAACAAGTGAACGAATCCCGAACGGGATTATTCACATCAACGTTCACCTCCCATGCAACTATATAATCAACAACAGCAAGCGCATGATTGAACGGACCGAAATTATTAAATTCGTACTTATACTCCACCGCCTGAATATTTTCAGCCTTCAATGGGTTACTTGAGTCAGGATCAATATAAGCCAAACTATCGATACCTTGCGTCGAGAAGGTTATAATTTGCCTCCAATATTCCCGATAATCAGAATCCACGGGAACAAAATAACCCAGCATCGCATAGAGCACCCCAACCAAATACTCCTCACCCGGGAGTGGAGACAAGAATAAATGGCGCCTCCCGGAAAGGTCTTCGATTCTAAATCGCTCGCGGCGCTTTAGATTATTTCTCGACTCATTTAAAATTTCTATTTGTTCATTCAGAAGATTTTCAGAACTTTCCCTTCTAAGCCGAGAGACCAATTCGGAAAATATCTTATCCTTCGTCCTTTGCGCATCCAGAAATTCCTTTACTTTCTTAATAAATTCCGGATCAGACAGCGTATCGTAAGCTTTCTTGCTTAATGCATTTCTATTTGTGACCAGATCAAAATCGCCATCGATGATGATAGCATAATGACTCGGACTATCCCCTTCGGAGAGAATCGAGTAATCCTCCAGCGACAACAGAAGATCCAGATATTTGCATATCTTTATCCCCTTTACCGATACAAATACCCCGCGATGATCACTCAATTTAATACCGGACTTGCTCTGCCCCTTTCTTGCGAGATTAGCGTATTCCTCGTGTGCTCGACGATTTCCATCGACCGAAAACACAATCGAGTATTTATTACCACCAACCGAAAATGATTTAGCTGATCGACTAAAAAATCGACCATCTCGAAGTCTCGAAACCTGGGACGGAGTCTTAACATTAACATCCGCATCCATCGTATCAAGATAGGGATAACCAAATGGAATCGAGAAGAGCTTTTTATTGGAGAAAACACTAAAATTGGCTGCCGCCGGTTGCGCAATCTGCGCGATTTGATTAGCAGTAAAGCCTTGATCAGAAGTTATCTTCCGAATATCACCATGGCGCGTATAGAATCTAATGTAATTATACAAGTAAGATTCCGGAGCCTTTGTATTCATGGTGAAATATTTGCCGAAGTTTTCAGTATCAAGACCTCCAATTATTATAAGAGTTCCAGTTCCCGTTTCTGGCGACGCCGTAAATTTCTCAAGTGCCTCCAGCGCCTTAGATGTAGCCGATGATACGGTCCCTATGAAGCCCCGAATCTCCTCCGATATATCAGATGTTTTAGTTGGATCGATATCGTAATCCACATCAAGATTGTTTCTAGGATTTTCTACAATCTTGTAATTCCATTGATTGGATTTTTTTGATATCTTAGATGCCACAAAGATTCTTGCACACGCGAAGCATAATTTCGAACCCTGACACTTGTAACCAATCGCATCACCCTTCTTTTTCGTGGATTTTCCAATCGAAAAAAATGCTTCCCACGGAGTTATTCCATTTATCTTCTTTTCAGTGCTAAGCCCCTCCCCATCATCGAAAAATATAAATCCATTCGTATCTTGCAAAGCGGCATAGAACAAATTCTTCGCGTTCGCGTCATAAGAATTGGAGATAAGCTCCCGTATGACTTCACACGGATCATTTCTATTTACCGACAATTCCCCGAGGACATGCTTAAATTCAATCGATGGTTTCACTTTTTATCCGTTTATGACAATAAACTTTGGCCAACTGCCCATGGGGCTACGCGCAATCCAATCTCCATCCATTCGAAACGAATCACATTGCCGCTCTCGCCCCCCCTTATTTGAAATTTGACTGAAAGCATACTTTACTGCCGGCGCATCTAGCATCGCAAGGGCCGCAGCGGGAGACTCCCAAAAGATCCTGGCTAAGATTCCCCAGTTAAACTTACAGCGATTCTCAAAGAATGACAGCGACCTCCCCATCATCCGAACTAGTGAACAACACATCCGGTCCGTCCGTCATCCCGTCATCAGGAACAATGCTCTGTATGTTACCCCCGCCTGCGCAAAAACCTTTCACGCTCACCGCGGCAATGACGACGAGCTGTACCATATCTGCTCCAGCCTTTACTCTCGAAATGTGTTTCCTTTGACAAGCGTCTCCGAATCCCGAATCGACATATAAAAAACGGCGGCCGCGACCCCACGGCCGCCGTCCCTCAATACCAAACCGCGAATTTGATCGAGCGGCTGCACCGCGTCGCCAATCTGACCCATCCCCGCACTCTGCTCCACGCGAGCTCTGCACTCTCGCTCATCATCGCGCTAACACCCTGAACCTGTGGGCCAACGCCACTCATAACATTCCCAGCCTCGCTGGCCAGCGGCCATCGTGTATTCGCTCTCTATGCTTCATGTTTAATCAACTCCTTGACCTTCCTCACCGATTGCGCTGCGCAAGATTCCGTACATCCGAAGCGACGATAGAAAAGTATGACTGGTTGGCACTACTCAAGCAGACGCACTATGCTTTGATCAAGTGCCGCACGGAATTCATTGAGCCGCGTCAGGCGCAAACCTTCGACCTTCGACTCGAAACTGCGAATCTGATCCATCGCGGACGCTAAGGCGGGGTTATTCTCGACCAAGGTCTCTTTAGCGGCAATACGATGCAGTAAGGATCGACACAGATGCCTTCCCTGAGCAGTTAGCCCGGTAAACACGACTACTGCGCTTAGATTGGTCTCCAGCCTCACGAAGCGGATATGATCATCGTATCGATGAAAGCGGGGGTGAAACGCCTCACTGAACTCCCAGGCTCTCGGATAGCGACGCCTCACCGTCGATATCGCGCCCCATACATCATCGGTCTTGGCACCGTTGCAGTCACTACAGGCCACCGCCAGATTCCAGAATTCGATAGAGAACTGCGGATAGTGCCGACGCGGCAAAATGTGCTCGATAGGTTTGGCGTACGCTGTACTGATCAGCCATCGGCGGCAATAGCAACATCTCCCACTCTGCAACTCCAACAGCCTACGCCTGAAGGCAGATTTGATGGCTGCCCCCGTGATAGTCCCACGCTCAGTGACATCGGACATTGCATCCAGTGTGGGCCACACGTCAGCATACGGGCGGCGGCGTGAATGTATCCAAAGATAGCGAAGCAGCACCTGTGTGCGCGAGATATGCTTCTTGGTTCTGTGCGCAACGCCTAGGTACAGCTTAACCTCTTGACTCATCTCGGCCGGCGATGGATATATCCCCTTGAACCAACTCATGCGGCGTTTCCTCGCTCGATCGCAGCAAGTTCATCGATGGCTGCACGGGTGCGAGCAACCAACTCAAGATCCTCCTGGGCATGCGATAAGTGCGCAGAGTCAGCCAGCCGAATGATCCGCTCCATCCGTTCCAACTCCTCGCGCAGCGATTCTACGGCTGCAATATCTCCATCCTGCGCTGGCGACTGGACATTGAGACGTTGGATAGCTTCCGATACCATTGCAGCGCACCGCTCGTGCACTTGTCGATTGTTCGCCGTGTAGGTCCGAAATCCGTCGAATAGTGCTGTTTCGACCGACCTACGCTGGCGCAAACTAAGTTCCGTCAGCATATGCCGACGGGCGACAAAGCACTGGTCGTCGGGATGGATCGCGCTGGCAACGATAACAGGCGAGTGCGTCGCTACGACGATTGAGCAACCGAAGCTAGAACCGACAATTTTCAGCATCACGGGGATGGCGCGCTGCCAACTCACGTGAAGACTCAATTCCGGTTCATCAACCAGTATCACCGTGTTATCGCCAGAGTAGGCCGTGAGTTTTAGCGCGAGGGTCAACAACTGCTGTTCGCCCGAGCTCAACTCGTCGAAGGTTGTGATGGAATTCTGCGACTCCTGCCGCATGAGACCCAGCACGTATCCATTGGAAATCGCGGACTGAAGGATGTGTGCGTTGTCATCAGCACTCTCCGTGAGTTGCAGCAGTTCGGCGTAGCGGGTTCGATCGTCGTCGAGCGAACTTTTCAAATCGACTGGCACCAAATATCGACGCTCACCGAAACCAAGGTGCCTCACAACCGCATTGAAAACGTCGAGCCGTTTAGCACTTGTGTGAATTTCGCGCACCATACGATCAACGTCGGCTGAAGTGCGGCCAAGCGCGATACCTCGCTCCGAGGTACGCGCCCCAACATAGATGAAGGGCTGCTCATCGTTCTTGGGACGCTCAAAAGGAAACCTGTCAGTCAATCCGAACGAGATGCCAACGACGCGTCGACCCAGCTCCACCAGGCGTTCTGCCAAATCTCCGAGCAGAATGCTCTTGCCCTCGCCGTTGTTCCCGATAATGTAAATGCGTGTGCCACGATCATGTTCCTGCCACAGCGCCTTAAGCACGGGTTCACTGTTGAGCAACGGCATGAACGTCTTGCGCCTCCCTGCGCTTTCAAGATAGACGGACGCCGCGAGCTTGTAGTCGTTCGCAACGAGTTCTTCGGCTCGTACCCGCCGGCAGACACCCTCCACGTCCCGATACCCATCCTTGAAGTAGGCATACAGCATCGCTTCCACATCTGAGCTGGAACGGCTCTGTCCTGCGAAGTCCCGAGAAAGCCGACCGTCTGGTGCACCGAGTGACACGATGGCCGCTACAAATTCCATCAGAAGGCCAACCTCGCTAAGCTCACCTCTGCTGGCGAGCCCCTTCGCGTCTACCATCAGCACATCGTCGCTAGGCCGCGGCCCGTCCGACAGGAGCCAAGCAGATACCTGCTTGCGCGAAGCACCGCTGCGCTCCGCCGGCAAGTCGATCACCGCGAGCAGTCGGTCACTGCGCACGAGATGCTCTCGCATCTCCTTTCGCCATCCCCCGGCCGATCGGTCAGTCCCGGGAACCACGATCAGGCTCAGGTCGATATTTGAACCGCGCTGAAGGAGGTGTTCCAGGGCCTCAAGTGAAGTCTGGTGATCAGTCCACAGCGGTGAATGTGGACGCCTCACGGTAGCATTTCGGCGCGGGTGATCAACCAACAGAAAACGACTAGCGCCGAAGGACGAAAAATCATCTTGCTTCGGAGGTCGATCCTCCACATCAATGCCGTACAAGTAAAGCCGAAGGTCAACAATGAAGTTCAGGCGATCAATCGCAGCAATACGTGCGGTCGTCGCTACACCGAGAACAGACTTTCGCAGCACAGCAAACTCGCCTGTGACTGAGAAATACTCCGAAATATGATCGAAGCCTGCAGAAAGGTGCGCAGCCAAAGCTGCCGCCGTGTCACCACTCCGGTACCCACTCGCCGTTAGACGACCGACAACTCGATGGAATACTTCGTCAAAGCAGCCCAGTATAAAATTCCATCCGGGGCTCCAAGCGCTCTCAAAGCTGTCGATTAGCTCGATGATGTCGCAAAAATCATCGAGAGACCCGACCTCGAGCCGAGTGTCGGCTTGACTGACTGAACGCACGACGCTAGCTAGTGAATTGCAAACGTCGGTCCATTCGTGTTGAAAATGACGTTCTTCCCTGCGCTTTGCCGCTGTCATCAAGACATCAAAGTTATACCGTATCTGGTTGGCCCTCGGATCTGGCCAAAGATCAGGCGACCGCGTCACGCAAACCAACCCTAGCACCATTAGCGCGAATTGTTCGAACTCATCTTCTCGTAGCCCAGTGCGACCACGCAATAGACGTAGTTTCTCCCAGAACTTAGCCGTCTGTACGACTCGCTCGTCAATCATTCTTACTTCCTCGGAAAACTCTAGCAGCGATTATGCTTCTTAAGTCTGATTTCGATCCATCGAGACATCGATCACTACTCGATTTTAAGCTAAATCACATTCGGCGATCCAACGACACTCGCCCCAACATTCAATCTGGAAATGCGTTTCATTTCTATAAACGCCGCCAAATCCGGCGCCGACAAGCAAAAGCGGCTACCGCAATCCCACGGCAGCCGCCCTCAGAAACACCCAACTCCAAACCCCAAACCACTCCTTACTCATCCACCTTAAAAGCCGAAACCAGCTTGGTCAATTCCGCCGCCTGCTGCTTCAAACTCTCCGCCGCCGCTGCGCTTTCCTCGACCAAAGCCGCGTTCTGCTGCGTCATCTGATCCAAAGACTGCACCGCATCCCCAATCTGATCGATCCCGGCACTCTGCTCCAGGCTAGCCTCCGCAATCTCGCTCATCATCGCGCTAACGCCTTGAACCTGCGAGACAACATCACTCATCACCTTCCCCGCCTCACTAACGAGCCGCGACCCGGCACTCACCGTCCCCGCGCTGTGCTCGATCAGCGATTTAATCTCCTTCGCCGCCTGCGCACTACGCTGCGCCAAATTCCGCACCTCCGAAGCGACAACAGCAAATCCGCGCCCCTGCTCCCCCGCCCGCGCCGCTTCCACCGCAGCATTCAGCGCCAGAATATTCGTCTGAAACGAGATACTGTCGATCATCACGATGATCTCGGAAATCCGTTGCGAAGCGTTACTGATCTGCTCCATCGTCGTCACGACCTCGCCCACCACCTGCCCACCCCGCGCCGCCGTATCCGCCGCGCCGTTGATCATCTTCGCCGCAGTAGTCGCCGTCTCGGTGTTATTCCGCACCACGGCCGTGATCTCTTCCATTGACGAAGCCGTACGCTCCAGGTTGCTCGACTGCCCTTCGGTGCGTTCGCTCAGATCGGCATTCCCCGAAGCAATCTGCGCCGACCCGGTCGCAATCGAAGCCGAAGCCGCCCGAATCCGATGAACCAGCGTCGACAGCGACGACACGAACCGATTGAACGCATCCGACAGCTGCCCGATCTCGTCCTCGCTCTCGACCGTCATGCGGCGCGTCAAATCGCCCTGACCGCTGGCGATCTCCGACAGCAGCGTCGCCGCCCGACGAATCGGCGCAGCAATCGCGCGCCCCACCAGCCAGATCACGAACAATGCAACCCCAAGCCCCACCACCGCCGCCACCAGCGCCGCGCTCCGAATCGCACGCGTCACCGGCCCGAGCAGTTCGGCCTGCGGCACCTGAACGACCACATACGCATTCAGTTCCGGAATGAACGACGTCGCGATGAAGCGCGCGCCGCCATCGCCCTCATAGCTGAGATACGCATACGGCTTGCCCGCAAGCAGCGTCGACGACGCATCCCCCGGCAGGCCCGGCTCGTCCTTCAGAAAATGCTTGCCGTCGATCAGCGACGTATCGCGATGCATCATGATCGCGCCGTCGGGACGCACGAGGTACGCAAACCCGGTCTCGCCGATCCGGTAAGCCGAGATTCCCTTCGCGAGCGCATCGACGGACAGGCTCATGCACGCCGCGCCGATCGGCACACCGTCGATTTCCACGCGGCTGTTGATGAACATCATGTAGCCGCCGACGGTCACCTCGCGATCCATGTTCACGTCGTACGCCTTGCCGGACGACAGGAAACTGGTCAGCCACTGATCCTTGTCGGTCACCTTCCGCTGCAAGCCGGCTTCGTTGTAGTAGTTGCCGCTCTTCACCGACACCCACTGCACGGAAGCGGCCTTCTGCTCGTCCTTCACGTTCTTCGCGAGCTGAATCCAGTTGCGCGCGCCGGCATCGGGTTCGCCGTCGGCTTCCCATTGCAGCAGAAACGCATCGCGCGCCAGAATGCGCGACGCGGCGATCGGGCCGGCCATCTGGCGCTGCACGTCGGCGCGAATGCCGTTGACGGCGGTCGGCAGCTCTTCGCGGACGACGCGATCGCGCACCGCGTTGCCGATCAGACGGACGCTGAGCCCGCTCGAAATCGCGACGAACACGAGCAGACAACTCGTCATGCTGAGAATCAGCTTGTTCTGAATGGAAAGCTTGCGCCAGAAATGCATGGGGAACCCTCGATAACCGCTCGGTCTGAGCCAGATTGGGTTATCGGCAGGCGGGCGCAGAATCGCATCGCTGCTTTCAGATAGCGATCATTCGAGATTCGTTATGTTGTTGAGCGGCGGGCATACGCAGCCGCCTATATGTGCGGGACCAACGCAAACACAAAGTACAAAGCGCGGATCAATACGCAACGAAGATCGTGACGCGCCGGTTCCTTGCCCTTGAAGCCGCATCATCCCCCGCGACGAGCGGCTGCGTATCGGCCCGCCCGATCGCCGCCAGCCGATGCGGCGCGACGCCGCGCTCGGTCAAGTAGCGCACCACACTCCCCGCGCGCGCCGACGAAAGCTCCCAGTTCGATTCGTATTTCGCGTTCGAGATCGGCACGCTGTCCGTGTGGCCTTCGACGAGAATGTCGCCCGTCGCATGCTCGCTCAGTGCCTGCGCGATCTGGTTCAGCACCGGCGACGAATCGGGCAGCAAGCGTGCATCGCCGACGTTGAACAGTATCTTCGCGTCGATGCCGATCTCGACGCCGTGTGGCGCCTTCACCAGTGAAATGCGTCCATTCGACTTCAACGAATCGAGCAACGCGAGCCACGGTGGCGCAGGATCGGACTTGGCGGCATCGACGGAAGCAGTCGCAGCACCCCCAGCCTGCCGCGCAAGCGTCTGATACCGCGCATCGAGCGCGTTGTATTTCGCGAGCTGCAGCACATACAGCGCGAGAAACAGCACCATCAGCGTCGTGATGAGATCCGCGTACGAAATCAACCAGCGCCCCGACTGCGCGCCTTCGAGTTCGTCATCGTCGCGATCGGCAGTGGATGCGCCGTCAGTTCGAGCAGTCATGCTGTCGGGAATCCGGGTTCGTCAAACGGTACAGATGCAGGTGCAGACACACGCAAGCACAAAGCGCACGAACATCACGCCAGCGTTTCCGCCGCCCGCCCGCGCACATCGCCGGTCAACCGAGTCTCGATCGTATGCGGCGACTCCTTGCGCGAAATCGCGAGCAATCCATCGAGATACAGCTTGCGGAACCGCATCTCGCTGTCGATCTGTGCGCGCAGCTTGCCGTACAGCGGCAGGAACACGAGGTTCGCGAACGCGAGCCCGTACAGTGTCGCGACGAACGCCACCGCGATACCCGGCCCGAGTTGTGCCGGCTCCAGAATATGGCTCGTCACCTGCACGAGCCCGAGCACCGACCCAAGAATGCCGAAAGTCGGCGCATAGCCGCCGGCCTGCTGCCACACGCGCACGGCGGCGAGGCGGCTGCGTTCGTACGCATCGAGTTCGCGCTGCAACGCATCTTCGAGCACCGCGGTCGATACACCGTTCGCCAGCAGTTCGAGCCCGCGCCGCGCAAACGGATGAATCCCGCTCACATCCATCGATTCAAACGCGAGCAGCCCGTCGAGCTTCGCGCGGTCGCCCCATTCGAGCAGGTCGGACAGGTTCTTGCGATCGACTTCGCGGGCCCGCACGAACGCGAGCCGCAACTGCTTCACCGCATCGAAGAAGCGCGCCCACGTGTTCTGGATCATCACCGCGCCGAGCGTGCCGCCGAGCACGATCACGAGCGCCTCGAACTGGAACAGCATCGAGAAGTGCCCGCCTTCCAGCGCGAACCCGAACACGATCGCCGCGCCACCCAGCACCACACCGACCAGGGTCAACAGATCCATATGCGCCCCCGTATCACGCATTCGACGCTGAAGCCGACGCGACGGCCGTTACTCCCGCCGCAGGCGCCTTCGCCGCGCGTACGGCCTCCAGCACGCGCTGCTCGATGTCCTCGATCTCGACCGGATCGAGCTTGAGTTCGCGGCGCATCACCCACGACACCTCGTTGCGCCGCGCCTCGGTCATCACGGAAAACAGCTTGTCGGCCACCGCGCGATCGTCGAGGTTCGCGATCAGCTTCGCGAGGTCGTACGTATCGAACGCGCTGATCACGTCGAACAGCGTGCGCTGGTCGACCCACACGAGATCCTCGAGCGCGCGCACGTCGCCGCCACGGCGTGCGTTGCGGCGCGAAAAGTACGCAACACCTTTCTGTTCGACGTAGTTGAGCACCTTCGATTTGCGGAACGCGAACACTTCTTCCGCGATCTCGCCGTTCGACAGCTTGTTGAGCAGCAGCGTCTTGTCGACGCCGATCAGCGATTCGAGATCGGCCAGTTCGATGAGTTCGAGTTCGCTGTTGATCGACAGATCGAGATCGTGATCGGCGACCTGCTGCGCGCGGTCGATCACGCGTGCCGCGTCGAACGTGACGACCTGGCGCGCATCCGACGAAGCCGCGTAGTCGGTCACACCGCCGGCACCGTCGGTCTGCGCGGCTTCGATCGTGACGAGGTTGAGCTTCTCCATGCGCCGCAGCATCGCGAGCACGTGCGGCCGCGAGTGGCCGGCAATCGCGCGGCATTTGCGGATCACTTCGGCGAGCGGCACCGAAGTTTCGGCCGCATGCGCCTGCATCGCCCGGCGCGCCCACGTGTCGCCCGCTTCACGCGCATCGGCGCCGGCCATCAGCGACAGCACGTGCGCATACGACAGCACGCCCGGCATGAAGTCCGCATGCGTATAGGTCGCCAGTTGGTCGTCCTTGCGCTTCACGCGGCGAATCATCGTTCGCACGATATGGCGCAGCAGCGCGGACACGCGCTCGATTTCTTCATCGAGCACGCCGGCCGGCACGACCGTGAGCTGACAGAACGACAGCGCCTTCGCGGTATGCGCGCGCGGTTCGGCGGCGAGTAGCGCCGATTCGCCGAAGAACTCGCCGCGGCCGAGCGTCGCGACGATCACGCGCTTGTCGTCGCAGCGCGTGGACAGCTCGACCTTGCCGTCGGTAATGAGGAAGAGGACGGGCTCGCCCGCGAAGCCCTCCGAATAGATGATTTCTCCGGGCGCCGCGGTACGCGTCCACGATTGCTGACGATTCAAGTCGATTCCCCTGCTGCGCTGGTTATTGCGGACCGCGCGTCGCACGTCTGAAGCATGCGATCACGAGTCGTCCCCGTGACTCGTTTACGTCATCGTGCGCAACATCCTTTAGGGCATTCGTACTCGTTTCGAACCGAAATCAAGGTGAAACGTTTGCGGATTGCGCAGGCGCAACGATTGTTCGTTTCGCCGCTTGCGCAAGTAGTGAAATTGAAAGCCTGCCGCGATCGCCCTCGTCGGGTCAGAACTCCATGTCGAGTTCGTCGATGTCTTCGTGCTCGGCCTTCGCCTCCTCGATCCACTCGGCGACGAACGGATGCGCGAGGACGCGCATGCAGTACTCGGCGACGTCCGGCTCGAGCTTCACGTCGTAGGTGAGAAAACGCGTGACGACCGGCGCATACATCGCGTCGGCGATGCCGATCTCCGCACCGAACAGCCAGGGGCCGCCGTACTCGGCCAAGCACTCGCGCCAGATCGTCACGATCCGCTCGATGTCGTGCTGCGCGCGCGACCAGATCCGGAAGCCGGGGAAATGCCCGCGCAGGTTCATCGGCAGCGCGGATCGCAACGCGCTGAAGCCGGAGTGCATCTCGCCGCAGATCGACCGGCAATGCGCGCGTGCATGCCGGTCATCGGGCAGCAGCCGCGCCTGCGGGCGGATCTCGTTCAGGTATTCGGCGATCGCGAGCGTATCCCACACCGCGTTGCCGTCATGCGTCAGGCACGGCACGAGAATCGACGGCGACAGCAGCAGCAGCTCCGCGCGCGACGTCGCATCGATCGGCACGCTGATCGTCTCGAACGCGAGGCCGCTCAGCTTCGCGAGCAACCAGCCGCGCATCGACCACGACGAATAATTGCGGCTGCTGATGGTCAGCGTCGTCCGTGCGTTGGATTCCATGTTGCTCCCCTGCTGAATGTCGTTCGTGCCCCTGCACCGTAAACGGACGCGCCGCATGAACGGCCGCACCACACCTGTGCGGTCCGTTCGCCGAACTGGCGCAACGCGGCACGGCATCGCGGCACGTGTCGCACGCCCGACTGGCAAGGCAGCGCATCGCCTTCGCCCTGCATCATCGCGTCCCGCCCGCGCCGCCGCGCTCCCGAACCGCTGCAACGGGCGTGCCAGCCTCACGCTGGCATACGGCTTGCCTCGTTCCCTTCACTGCGGCGTCACGAGCGACGGTCATGAATCTGCTTGCCTATCCGTTTTACCAATGGTCTGCGGAATGCCTGCGCCCGGCGCGTGCCTGGGCAGCCGCGACGCGCGCGACGATGTCGCTGTGGCCGCCGGCGACTTCGACGCCGACGGGCCGCATGGTCGACGCGCTGTGCGAACTGCTCGAATGCTGCGCGTTCTCGCACCGGCGGCCGCCGTTCGGCATCGCGTCGGTCGTCGTCGACGGCGAAACGGTGCCGATCGTCGAGGAAGCCGCGACGACCACGCCGTTCGGGACGCTGCTGCACTTCCGCAAGGCCCGGCCGATCGCGCGCCAGCCGCGCGTGCTGATCGTCGCGCCGATGTCCGGGCACTTCGCGACGCTGCTGCGCGGCACGGTACGCACGATGCTGGCCGACCACGACGTGTACATCACCGACTGGCACAACCCGCGCGACATCCCGCTGGCGGCCGGGCGTTTCGGTTTCGACGAGTACGTCACGCACGTGATCGACTTCATCCGCCACATCGGCCCGGACGCGCACGTGCTGGCGATCTGCCAGCCGACCGTCGCGTCGCTGGCGGCAGTCTCGCTGATGGCGGCCGGCGGCGATCCGGCGCAACCCGCGAGCCTCACGCTGATGGCCGGCCCGATCGACTGCCGAGTGAATCCGACGAAGGTCAACGAGCTCGCGACGAGCCAGCCGATCGAATGGTTCGCGCACAACCTGATCAGCGTGGTGCCGACGGGTTTCGTCGGCGCGCAGCGGTGCGTGTATCCGGGCTTCGTGCAGGTCGGCGCGTTCATGTCGATGAACCCGGACCGGCATGCGGCGTCGTTCGCGGATCTGTACTACGAACGCGCGAAAGGCGACCCCGCGAAAGCCGACACGTTGCGGCACTTCTACGACGAATATTTCGCGACGGCCGATCTCACCGCGGAGTTCTATCTGGAAACGGTCGAGAAGGTGTTCCAGCAGTACGCGCTCGCGCGCGGCGAGCTGGCGGTGGGCGACACGCTCGTCGAACCGGCGGCGATTCATCGCACCGCACTGTTGACGATCGAAGGCGAGAAGGACGACATCTGCGCGGTGGGCCAGACGGTGGCCGCGCAGGAACTGTGTTCGGGGTTGCCGTCGTACCTGAAGACGCACCATGTACAGACAGGTGTGGGGCACTACGGCGTGTTCAACGGCAGCCGGTGGGAAACGCAGATCTATCCGATCGTGCGGGCGACGATCCACGACAACGAACCGTACGATCGCACCGCGGATGCGCAAGGCGACACCAGCGGCGCCCACTACGTCACGCTGCGTGCGCTGCTCGATGCGCGCGCAGCCGCGATCGATGCGGCACCCGAAGCGCAATCGGATCACGCGCACTGAACGCGGGTAGCGACACAGCGAATCGCCCCGCCGGAGAGGCGGGGCGATGTTTGCTGCGGCATCAGGACGGCGCGTGAGCGAAACCACCCGCGCGCCGGGCCGGCTCGTTACGAGCAGGCCTTGCCGTGCGATGCGTGGTAACCCTTCGCCTTCGCGTCGGCTTCCGACATGTAGCTGCCGTGCTTCGTCTTGCCGTAGTACTTGTCGGTCGAGCAGTGATAGACCTTCGAGGCATCATTCGCCCACACCTTGCCCGCGCCGCCGCCCGGCGCTGCGGCGGTCGTCGCGGCGGCGCTCTTCGCGGGTGCGGTGCCCGACGCCGGGGCCGCGGAAGCCGCCGTGGCCGGCGCGGCGGCCGGTGCGCTCGCCGCGGCGGCGGCCGACGCGCCGTACCACGTCTTCACGCCCTTGTGGCCTGCACACGCGCCCTTCTTCGATGCGCCCGAGTAGAACGAACCGTCCTTGCACAGCCCGGTCGTGCCGGCCGGCGCGCTGGCCGGAACCTGCGCGAACGCACCGATCGACATACCCATGCCGGCGACGAGCGCGGCGATCAACATTGTCTTTTTCATGGTCCTCTCCTGATTTGCCTGAATGATGAAAGCGTCCGGGGCATTCCCGGGAACCACGATGGTTACCGCACCCAGCGGCACACGCGGTGGTGGTGGTGATGATCGAAGTGGCACACGCGGTGCGAATGCGCTTCGGCCAGTGCCGGCACGAGCACGGCGCAAGCCAGTGCGGTGGCCGTCAGGATCTTCGCGATGCGGTTCATGGTGAAACTCTCCCGGATAGGTCAGCCGGTGATCCGGCTGGTACCTCCTTAACGCCGGTCGTCGACGGGCCGTGCACCGCACCTGCATGCAATTGACGATCTTTGACATCGCCTCGCCAATCGATGCTCGAAGCTGACGAATGTCTTTCTTTTCTTTCTGGCTCTTCAGCTGCGCGACCGTTTGGAATTCGAAGGAATGTGTCCAAGCGGAAAGCAGTTCGCGGAAGTCAGCGGAGCAATAAAAAACCGCCTGAATGCAGGCGGTTCGTCGAAAGCGCACACCCAACCGGCACGCTACGCACCGGCCTCGCCCCACGGCGTCGGCTCCGGCACCGCGCATGGCCCTTCGACGTCGATAGATTTGAAGTCGGCAGGCCCGACGATCTCCAGGTACTCCATGTCCGGCGAGTAGTCGAACAGGTAGTGAACGATCCCCGGCGCCTGGTGCACGCAGTCGCCGGCCGCCACCAGCGTTTCCTGTTCACCGTACATGAAGCGCGCCCAGCCCTTCAGCATGATCACGATATGAAACTCGGCCTCGTGACGGTGCCAGCCGGTGCCCGCCTCCGGTGCATGATTGGCCCTGACGAGTTGCGCGACGACCTTGCCGTTCGTCGCGGCCGCGATACCGAGATCGCGGTACAGGAAGAAGTCGCGCAGGCCCTCGCCTTGAAAGGCGGTGTCCTGCGGCTTCACGTGGGAAAAAGCGGTGGTGGTCGGCGTGCTCATCGCGTTGCTCCTTCATCGAAAGGATCACGCGAGACAAGCATTAAGCGTTCCAGTTTGGCGGCGGGTCGAATCCGTGCGCGTACTTACTTCAACCGTCCCGACAGAAACTGCCCGAGCCGCTCGCTCTTCGGATTCACGAGAATCTGCTGCGGATCACCCTCTTCCTCGATCTTCCCCTGATGCAGGAAGATCACGTGGTTCGACACGTTGCGCGCGAAACCCATCTCGTGCGTGACGACGACCATCGTGCGGCCTTCCTCGGCGAGTTTCTGCATCACCTTCAGCACTTCGCCCACCAGTTCCGGGTCGAGCGCCGACGTCGGTTCGTCGAACAGCATCACTTCCGGCTCCATCGCGAGCGCACGCGCGATCGCCACGCGCTGCTGCTGGCCGCCCGACAGGTGCGACGGATACATGCCCTCGACGCGCGGCGCGAGGCCGACCTTCTCCAGATACTTGCGTGCCCGGTCGATTGCCTCGTCCTTGCCGATGCCGAGCACGGCCATCGGCGCCTCGATCACGTTCTCCAGCACCGTCATGTGCGCCCACAGGTTGAAGTGCTGGAACACCATCGACAGCTTCGTGCGCATGCGCTGCAGCTGCTTCTGGTCGGCCACGCGCAGCGAGCCGTTGCGATCGCGCGTGGTCTGGATCGGCTCGCTGCCGATCGTGATCTGCCCCGAGCACGGCTGCTCGAGGAAGTTGATGCAGCGCAGGAACGTGCTCTTGCCCGAGCCGCTCGAGCCGATGATGCTGATCACGTCGCCGGCCTTCGCCTTCATCGACACGCCCTTCAACACCTCGTTGTCGCCGAATTTCTTGTGCAGGTTGTCAACGGTAAGCTTGTACATGCGGGGTCCTTCGTTGCGGATCGTGCGAATGCGTTAGTGGCCGCGCGGCGAGAGATACGCGAGCCAGCGCGTCTCCAGCTTGCGGAACGCCCAGATGAGCGCGAACACGACGACGGCGTACAGCACGGCCGCGATGCCGTAGGCCTGGAACGACATGTACGTCGCCGAATTGACGTCGCGCGTGACCTTCAGGATGTCGGGCACGGTCGCGGTGAACGCGAGCGTCGTCGCATGCAGCATCAGGATCACTTCGTTGCTGTAGCTGGGCAGCGAGCGGCGCAGCGCGGACGGCAGGATGATGCGCGTATAGAGCTTGAAGCGCGACATCCCGTAGGCCATCCCGGCCTCGATCTCGCCGGCCGACGTCGCCTTGATCGCGCCGGCGAAGATCTCCGTCGCATACGCGCATTCGTTCAGCACGAACGCGAGCAGCGTGCAGTTCATTGCATTGCGGAAGAACGTGTCGAGCAGCACGTGGTCGTGCACGACCTGCAGGCTGTAGATGCCCGTGTAGCACATCAGCAGCTGCACATAGAGCGGCGTGCCGCGGAACACGTACGTATAGAGCCATACGGGGCCCGAGATCCAGCGGTTCGACGATGCCCGCGCGATCGCGAGCGGCACCGCAAGCGCGAAACCGAGCGCGATCGACACGACCAGCAGCCACAGCGTGATTGCGAGGCCGCTGAAGCGGTAGCCGTCGGAATAGAGATAGCTTTGCCAATACTGGCCGACGAGTTCGATCACAGTGCGAGCCTCCGGACGCCGACGGAATAACGCTTCTCGAGGTGGTGCAGCACGACGTTGGACACCGTCGTGATCGCGAGGTAGATCGCGCCGGCGGCCAGCGTGAAGAAGAAGAAATCGAGCGTGCTCTTGCCCGCGTCCTGCGACGCCTTCACGACGTCGGCGAGGCCGATGATCGACACGAGCGCGGTGGCTTTCACGAGCACCTGCCAGTTGTTGCCGATGCCCGGCAGCGCGAAGCGCATCATCTGCGGGAACAGGATGCGGTGAAATACGCGCCAGCCGCTCATCCCGTATGCGAAGCCGGCTTCGAGCTGGCCGCGCGGCACCGCGAGGAACGCGCCGCGGAACGTCTCGGTGAAGTACGCGCCGTAGATGAAGCCCAATGTGACGACGCCGGCCGCGAACGGGTCGATGTCGATCTGGTCCCAGCCGAGCAGGTCCGTCACGTTGTTCAGCACGATCTGGATCCCGTAGAACAGCAGCAGCATCAGCACGAGGTCGGGCACCGCGCGGATCAGCGTCGTGTAGAACGTGCCGACCGACTTGAGCACGCGGTTGGCCGACAGTTTCGCGGCTGCGCCCGCGAGGCCCAGTATCAGCGACGCGGCGAGCGACAGTACCGCGAGCTTCACGGTCTCGACCGTGCCGGCCCACAGCAGCGGGCCAAATCCTTGGAAGATCATATGAGGGACCCAGAACGAGGTGGCGGGATTGTCAACAGCCATTAACGGCGCATCAAACGAGTTCTACGCACGATGTGATGCTGCCGGCTCATCAAGCCGGACGTATCACGCGAACGGCGCGGCGAGGGCAATACTGAGCGCGAGTTTCTTCATGGCGTTCCTGTCAGAGGCGAACCGGGGCGGGTTCCGGTCGGGCTACCCGCCGTGAACCCTTCCCACCGGGAAATCGCGTGCTTCGGCGATTCCAAGTTGTACATACAACTTTGCCTTTTCCGGGATGGGGTCAGCAATCCGTGTTTATCTCTAATTGTCGGCAGATTAGGGCCGCGCGCAGGATTTTCATTAATTTTCAATTAATTATTGGTTACGCGAAGCTGAATGACGGCTTTCTTGCGGCGTACGGAAGCCGCCGAACGGCGCACGGCAGCTGTCTAGACTTCCCCAACTGCGACGATTTTTCCACGCCGGCCAGCCGGTCATTCACCGACGGCATGGCCGCCGCGTGCTCGTCATACCCTTCCCTCTTGAGCACCAGCACGGCACGGCGCGTTTACGCCTCCTTTGCAGACGCGCGGCGAGTCTATACACCGTTTCGCCGCGGCGATTCCTAGAATGGGTTTCATGTCCAGGACGAGGCCTCCGCAGTGCGGAACACGACGTGACGGGGGATGAGCACATGACACCGACCAGAACGGAACTTGCCGCTTCATGCGATCTGCTGTCCGATCGCTCGCGGCGCCGCTCCTCCGCGGACGCACGCGTGCTGCTGTCGATCCGCGTCGAAGCGGACGACCTCGCGCTCGTGCGGCGCCGGTTGCATCAGGCCGTCGGCGCGGCGCTCAACTTCTATACGGCCGCGCTCGACCACCGCACCGGGCGCGCGTGCATCGAGCTCGAAGTCGCGCGTTCGCAGGCATCGCCCGCGGTCCTGTCGATCCAGCGCGTGCTGCCGGCCGCCGAGTTCGGCACGATCCGCCTGTTGCAGCACTAGTCGGCGTTCGCCGCCGCCGCGCGTGACACGCGTCACGCGCTTCCCCTTTTCATCGATTCGAACGCGCATGTCCGCACGGCCACGCGCGGCGGATCGCCGTTCCCGTCGCAACGGGTCTTTCCAGGAAACACACGTAATGAAAAAAGCAGTCGTCGGTGCCCTGTCGTTCGCATTCATCGGCGCCGCCGCGCATGCCCAAAGCAGCGTCACGCTCTACGGGATGCTGGATGCCGGTATCGCCTATACGAACAACCAGTCGGGCAAGAGCGCGTGGCAACAAGGCAGCGGGCTGCTGTCGAATACGATCTTCGGGCTGAACGGCAACGAGGATCTCGGCGGCGGCCTGCATGCGCTGTTTCGCCTTGAAAGCGGCTTCAGCCTAAACAGCGGCACGCAGTCCTATCGAAACACGCTGTTCGGCCGCCGTGCGTACGTCGGCCTGCAGAGCGACCGATACGGCACGCTGACGCTCGGCCGCCAGTACGATGCCGTGGTCGACTATCTCGGCCCGCTCGCGATGGCGAACAACGGCGACGGCAACAACCTCGCGTCGCATCCGTTCGACAACGACAACCTCGACGATTCGTTCTACATCGACAACGCGGTGAAATACACGAGCACGACGCTCGCCGGCTGGCAGTTCGGCGGCCTGTACGGGTTCGGCAACGCGGCCGGCGGCTTCGCGAACAACCGCGCATACAGTGCGGGCGTGTCGTATGCGAACGGGCCGGTCAGCCTCGGCGCCGCCTACCTGCAACTCAATCGCGGCGGCTTGACGACGGGCGGCGCACTGTCGACGAACGACGCGCCGAACTTCCCGGCCCTGCGGCAGCGCGTGATGGGCGCAGGCGGCAGCTACGCGTTCGACCGGCTGACGATCGGCGCGTTGTGGACGCACGCGATGTTCGACGAGACGGCCGCGTCGTCGCTCCCCGGCGCGCTGAATGCGCTGCGCTTCGACAACTACGAGGTCAACGCGCGCTATGCGCTGACGCCGGCGGTTTCGTTCACGGGCGCCTATACGTTCACCGACGGCCGCTACGACGACGCAACCGGCAGGCACCGGCCGAAGTGGCACCAGGCGACGCTGATGGCCGACTACGCGCTGAGCAAACGCACCGACGTGTATGCTGAAACCGTGTACCAGCACGCGTTCGGCGTGCCGTCGGGCGCGACGCTCGGGTTCGCGAACGTCACGGGGCTCGCGGCTTCGTCGACGCGTACGCAGATGGTCGCAACGGTCGGCATCCGGCATCGGTTCTGAGCGCAAGCGGGCCGCGGAAGGCCGGCCGCTCTGTGCAATCCCGCATGGACGCGCGCCGGCCGACCAGGGATCATTCGGGGAATCCGGGCCGGCGCGCCCGCGAAACCGGTACACTCGGCGCCGGGCGCGCGCCGGATCGGCATTCGGCGGCGGCCCGCTGCCGACTCTGAATCGTGATCCCATGACCACACCGATCTATCAGGAAATCAAGGACTTCATCCTCGCGCGCATTCATGCCGGCGAGTGGGCGGAAGGCGACCAGGTGCCGTCGGAGAACGAGCTCGCGCGCGAATTCAACGTCGCGCGGATGACCGTCAACCGCGCGCTGCGCGAGCTGACGGCCGAACAGGTGCTCACGCGCACGCGCGGCTCCGGCACCTATGTCGCGTCGCCGAAATACGAGTCGACGCTCGTCGCGATCCGCAGCATCTCCGACGAAGTCGCCGCGCGCGGCCACGGCTATCGCGCGCAGGTGCTGCAGATCGGCGCGGCCGTCGCCGATGCGAAGCTCGCCGACGAACTGCAGCTCGACACCGGCAGCCCGATCTTCCATTCGCGCGTGCTGCATTTCGAGAACGACACGCCGGTGCAACTGGAAGAACGCTGGGTCAACCCGGCCTGCGCGCCCGAATATGCATTGCAGGACTTCACGACGACGACGCCGAACCAGTACCTGACGCGCGTCGCGCCGCTGCAGCGCGTCGAATACCGGATCGAGGCCGCGATGCCCGACGCCGAAACGCGCCGTCACCTGACGATGGACGATCGCGAGCCGTGCCTGCTGCTGCATCGGCGCACGTGGTCGCAGGGGCTGGTCGCATCGGTCGCCAATCTGTGGCACCCGGGCAGCCGCTACCGGTTCACCGGACACTTCTGATCCGACGCCGATGCGCGGGCTCACCTCGCGCGCGGTTGTACCCATCGCTCGATCGCACTGACGGCCCGCTTCAAGCCATCCTCCTGCGCGAGGCGCGCACCGAGTTCTGTCGCCCGCGCCTTCGTCTCGCCCCGTTCGGCAAACGCGATGGCCCGCGCCAGCGCGACGGCGTCCATGCGCCGCCCCGCGACCGGCGCAGCCGCGACACCGAGCCGTTGCAGCCGGTTCGCCCAGAAGAACTGATCGCCCGCGAACGGCACGACCACCGACGCAATACCGGCCCGCGCGGCCGAATGCGTGGTGCCCGAGCCGCCGTGATGCACCGCCATCGCGACGCGCGGGAACAGCCCGTCGTGCGGCGTGTCGCCGATCACGCGAACGTGCGCGGGCAGCAGCGACGCATCGATGCCGCTCCAGCCCGGATAGAACAGCGCGCGCCGGCCGGCCAGCGCCTGCGTCAGCGCCGCGGCCATTGCCGCGCGATCGAAGCCGGCCATGCTGCCGAAACCGACGTACACCGGCGGCTCGCCCGCGTCGAGAAACGCCGCGAGTTCGGGCGGGGGCGCCCACGCACGCGTATCGATCCGCCACTGGCCGCAGGCCCGTACGTTCGACGGCCAGTCGGCCGGGCCGGACAGCAACGCCGGCGACACGCCATACAGCATCGGATGATCGGTCCACACGTGCTGGCGCGGCGGCAATCCGCATACGCTGGCGCGCGCGGCATTCGTCGACTTCCTGAACGCCTGCCACAGCAGCGCATTCACGAACCGATGGCTCGCGCGATTCAGCCAGCGCGGCACCTTCCCCGGCGGCAGGAACGGCGACGCGAATTCGGTGGTCGGCGTGATCGGAATCATGCCCGTGCCGATCGCCGGGATGCCGCGATATTCTGCGACCGACAAGCCGACGAACGACACGAGGCCCGACACCAGGAGCGCGTCGCACCCGCCTGATGCGTCCGCCACTTCGCGCATCCACGCGGCCGTGTTCGCATTCGCGATTGCCGCGAGCGCCTTCGAGGTATCGCTAAAGCCGCCGCGCCCACGCACCGCATCGGCCAACGCGCCTTCCGGCGCAATCGCACGACGGATATCGCCGGCCAGCGGCGCCGACGGCACGCCGAGCGCGGCAGCCGACCCGAGCGTCGCCGCATCGGCCAGCAGCCGGACCGCGTGCCCGGCATCCATCAGCGCGCGGCCGAGCGCCGCGAGCGGACGCGTGTCGCCTTCGGTGCCGTAGGTGGCGATGACGAGTTTCATGCGGGGCTCCTCGTGCACGGCGGAAAAGAATGGTTTCATAAAAGTGCACGTCGTATACTAATGCAATTCGTGCACTTTCACTCACCCGCCCCACCATGACGATTCCGACCGACGAGCCGGGCCGCCGCGCGCGCAAACGCATTCAGATGCTCGCGCATCTCGCCGCGACCGGCGCGCGCCTGTTCGATGCGCACGGCTACGAGGCCGTCACGATGGAGCAGATCGCCGCCGAGGCCGATGTCGCGAAACGCACGCTGTACAACCACTTTCCGACGAAGGAAGCCGTGCTCGCGCACTGGCTCGAAGGCGAACTCGCGCGCGATCTCGCGCATCTGCAGCGCGACGTCGCGCGGCGCAAGACCTTTGCGTCGCGCCTGGGCTGCGTGCTCGACGCGTCGGCCGCGTGGTGCGAACAACATCCTGTGTATCTGCTCGCGTACCTGCGGCACCGCTTCCTGAGCATCGGCGCAGCCGAACCGGAGCGTGCGGGAGAGAATGGCAGCGACATCGCACTGGTGTGGCAGCAACTGATCGCAGCGGGGCAGCAGGCCGGCGAACTGAACCGCACGCTGCGGGCCGATCAGCTCGCGACCTGGTTCCATCACCTGTATCTCGCGGCGATGCTGCGCTGGCTGACCGTGCCGGGGCTGTCGCTGAAACGGGAGTTTCAGTCGGTCGCGAAGCTGTTCATCGAAGGCGCGGAAGCGAAACGGTGACGTACGCAGGCCTTTGCATCATGCGTTCCGCGGCGCCCAATCGCCGCTCACGAGCGCCCGGAAGGCCGCCGCATAGCCGGGCACAACGCAGCGCAACCGGCAGTGGGACGCAGCCAACGCGTCGCACGTCGCACACGCATTGTTACAACGACCCCACACTTCGCATGCCAAATTTCCCGGGCAGCAGTATGCTGATGGCGTACGGCTGCGCACTGTGCACCGGGTAATCCCGTTGTTCGCACGCGACACGCGCCGCCGTCGCGACCGCAATCATGCGTTGCAAGGAGGGTTGTGATGGCTACCACGCATCAGCACTTCCACCTCGAACTACGGCACGCCACCGCGCCGACCTACTTCATCAGTTACCTGTTCCCCGCGTTGCTGTTCGTCTACGAACTGCTGCGCGTCGGCCAGTGGATACGCGATCACGGGATGCAATTCGTCGCGTTCAAGCAGATGGGCTACGAGTATCTGCTGATGCTGCTGTTCGTCGGACTGCAGATCGTCGTCGAGGCAATCTTTCTGCTCGGCGCGGCGATGCGCAAGGATCATCGCGATTTCGAGCACCGGTTGCCGAACGTGATTCTCGGCATCGGTCTGTCGATCGTGCTGCTGGCGATCGATCTCGCGATCCAGCTTTCGTTCTGACGGCCGGCGGGCGTCCGCCCGCTGGCGATGGCGAACGCTCAGGCGCCCGCGTCGCGCAGCAGCGTCGCGACGGCGGCCAGCACGTCGTCCGTTCGCTCGCGGTGCGGCAAGTGTCCGCAGCGGGCGAGCAACAGGAACGACGACGGCCCCGCGACGCCAGCGGCGATCCGCTTCGGATGCAAGTCGGACCCGTATTCGTCGTCTTCGCCGTGAATCGCGAGCGTCGCGCACTGCACGCGCGGCAAGTCGTCGTCGAGGCGCCAGTCGCGAAACGCCGGCGACAGCCACGTGTCGACCCACGCGCGCAGCACCCATTCGGCCTTGTCGCCGTGATAGCGCGCGAGCCGGTCGAGTTGCCCCGGTTCGTCGAACTGCCGCCCCGCTTCACGAATGCCGGCCAGCGTGCGCTCCTCGACGAACGCCTGCGCGGCGACCGTCACGAGGCCGCGGCAACGCGCCGGATGCGCGGCCGCACAGCCGACCGCCATCCCGCCGCCGACGCTGTGCCCGAACGCGACGAACGCATCGACGCCAAGCTGTTCCAGTACCGCAGCGAATGCATGATCGGCTTCGTCGCGCACGAACGTCGTGCCGAGCTTGCCCGGATGACGGTCCGAACGGCCGAAACCGAGGCGGTCGTATGCGATCACGTCGCGTTGCGTCGCGCTGGCGAGCTTCGCGGGGAAGTCGCGCCACAGATCGACGCAGCCGAGCGAATCGTGCAGCAGCAGGATCGGCGCGGCCTGCAAAGGCGCGGCCTGCAAAGGCGCGGCCGGCGAAGGCGCGGCCTGCATAAGCGTGGCCGGCTCAGGTGCGGCAGGCTCATGGGCTGCCGATTCAGCCGGCGCACCGCGCCAGCGCTTCGCGAAGAGCCGCCCTTGCGGCGTCTCGACCCAGGTCTCCTCGGTCACGATTTCAGTCATGTGTATGTCGTCATCTGCATGAAGGCAGCGCGCACGGGGGCGCGCCGCATCGAATGCCGTCGATGGTGGCCCGGCCGCGCGCGCGGCGTCAAGCAAGCCCAAGCCCCTTTTGCCCGCGCGTTCATTCGGGCTGCGGCGGCAGATACTCCATCTGCGCTTCGTCGTACAGCCGGTAGATCAGCGCCTGCATCGCGCGGATGTCCTCCGATTCGTCGAGCATGCGCATGCTCATGATGATCGGCGACACGAGGTTCGGATCGTCGAGCGGCTTGTAGCTGATGTCGTCGCGCTTGAGCCCATACACGCTCTGCGGCACGACCGACACGCCCTCGCCCATCGCGACGAGGCCAAGCGCGATCTGCAGTTCGCGCGTCTCGTAGATCCTGCGCGGTTGCAGCGCGCGATCGTGGAAGGCCGCGAGCACCTGGTCCGCATAGCTCGGGCGCGGCGCCTTCGGAAAGATGATCAGCGTGTCGTTGACGAGATCGTGCAGCGACAGCACGGGCTTCGCGCTGTCGAGCACGTGGCCGACGGGCAGCGCGACGATCATCCGCTCCTCGCGCAGCACGACGCGCCGCACGCTCGGGTCCTCGTGGCGGATGCGCCCGAACCCGACGTCGATGCGCCCTTCCTTCAGCGCCTTGATCTGGTCCATCGTCGACATCTCGTGCAGGCTCAGCTCGACGGCCGGATATTCGCTGCGAAAGCGCCGGATGATCTTCGGCAGCATCCCGTACAGCGTCGAGCCGACGAAACCGACCGACATGCTGCGCTCGATCTTGCCGACCCGCTTCGTCATCGATTCGAGCTCGGTGGTCTGCGCGAGCAGCTGCACCGCGTGCGAATAGAAGAAGCGCCCGGCATCGGTCAGCTTCAGCGGCCGCGCGGTGCGCTCGAACAGCGGCACGCCGAGCGCTTCCTCGAGCTGCTGGATCTGCCGGCTCAGCGGCGGCTGCGCGATATGCAGCCGTTCCGCCGCCCGCGTGAAATTCCGCTCTTCGGCTACCGCGACGAAGTAGCGGAGGTGTCTCAACTCCATGTTCGAATCCTCCCGGGACAGGCAACGGACGCTCATCCGGCGCCGCGCGGACAGCGTCCGCACCGGTCACCCTCGCCGGCTTCGTACCGGCCTCCTCGATCGCCTGCTTCCCGATCCCGTCACGATACCTCAGCCGGCGCCGATCCCGGCTCGAGCCGCGCCGTGCTCGCGGCGACGCCCAGGGCCGCGCAAAGCAAAACGGGAAGCCGCGAGGCTTCCCGTCGTTTCAGCGCCGCCGCATCGTTGCGGCGTGGCCGGCGTCGCGACCGCGCATCACACCTCGGTCGCATACAGCGCGTCGCGCTGCTCGTTACTCAGCGTGTCGAGCGGCACGTCGGGCAACTGATAGCAGATCATCGTGCCGTACAGCTCGGCCAGGCAGTTGCTGCCGGCGTCGAGTGCGTAGCCGTCCTCGCCGTCCGGCGCCGGCGGGTACACTTCGCGCCACGCATTGATCGCGGCTTCGATTCGCACGATGGAAACGGGTCCGGCCTTCCGCTCGGCGGGTGATGCGCTCATGGATTCCTCTGGGTTGCGCGCTCCGCGGGCCATGTCGGCCCGGATGGAACGATGAAAACGCCGGGCATCTCACCGGCCGCCGCGCGTCGCGCGCGCCGGATGCCGATCCGCGCCGCGCCTGTCGCGCCGGCCGGGCCGTGGCCCGGTAGGGTCGGGCAATATAACCGGCTTTGACCCCGTGCAGGCAATAGCCGGGCAAAAAAAACGGGAAGCACGCGGCTTCCCGTTTCTCGTCGACCGTCGCGCGGGCGCGTGCCGCGCCGGCGTCAGCCCGTGGTTTCGCGGTTCGCCACCGGCGGGCGCTGCGCGCCGCGGCTCGCGGCGATCCACGGCGCGATCTCCATGTCCTCGTAGCGCACGAACCGGCTCTTCTTCAGGAACCGGAAGCCGAGCCACACGACGACAAACAGCGGAATGCCGACATAGGTCGCGGCCACGCCGGCCCAGTCGATCCGGTTCGCGAGGAACGCCTGATAGTCCTGGCCGAGCGCGATCACGAGGCACAGCACGAATGCGAACAGCGGGCCGAACGGGAACCACTTCGACTGATACGGCAACTGGTCGAGCGAGTAACCCTGCTTCACGTAGCCCTTGCGGAACCGGTAGTGGCTGACCGCGATGCCGAGCCACGCGATGAAGCCCGTCATCCCCGATGTATTCAGCAGCCACAGGTACACGGTCTTGTCGCCGTACAGCGACGTGAAGAAGCACAGCGCGCCGACGGCGGTGGTCGCGTACAGCGCGTTGCGCGGCACGCCGCCCGGCGACAGCTTCGCGAACACCTTCGGCGCGCGGCCTTCGGTCGCGAGGTTGTAGAGCATCCGCGTCGACGCGTACATGCCCGAGTTGCCGGCCGACAGCACGGCCGTCAGGATCACCGCGTTCATCACGCCGGCCGCGAACGCGAGGCCCGCGTGGCGGAACACCAGCGTGAACGGGCTCACGCCGATGTCGGTCACGTCCGTCTTCAGCAGGTTCGGGTCGGTATACGGAATCAGCACGCCGATCACGAAGATCGCGAACACGTAGAACAGCAGAATGCGCCAGAACACCTGGCGCACCGCGCGCGGAATCGTCGTGCGCGGGTTTTCCGATTCGCCGGCCGCGACGCCGATCAGCTCGGTGCCCTGGAACGAAAAGCCCGCGATCATCGCGACGCCCATCAGCGCCGGCAGGCCGCCCGCGAACGGTGCGTCGCCGATCGTCAGGTTGCCCCAGCCGTTGGCCGGCGCGCCCTTCAGAATGCCGAAGATCATCAGCAGGCCGACGCCGATGAACGCGACCACGGTGACGACCTTGATCAGCGCGAACCAGTATTCGGCTTCGCCGAAGCCCCGCACGGTGAGCGCGTTGAGCAGGAACATCACGGCGAGGAACGCCGCGCTCCACCACACGCCGGGCACGTCCGGAAACCAGTAGTGCATCACGAGCTGCGCGGCCACGAGCTCCACCGCGATCGTCACCGCCCAGTTGTACCAGTAGTTCCAGCCGAGCGCGAAGCCGAAGCCCTCGTCCACGTATTTGGCGCCGTAGGTCGCGAACGAGCCCGACACCGGCATGAACGCGGCCATCTCGCCGAGGCTCGTCATCAGGAAGTAGACCATCAGGCCGATCAGCATGTACGCGACCATCGCGCCGCCGGGGCCGGCCTGCGAGATCGACGCGCCGGACGCGACGAACAGGCCGGTGCCGATCGAGCCGCCGATGGCGATCATCGTCAGGTGGCGCGCCTTCAGCGCGCGATGAAGCTTGGGTGGGTTCGCGGACGAACCGGATGAGTCGGACTTCGGAATTGCGGACATAAACGAGACGAACGTTGAGCGGGCCGGCATCCGTAGCCGGCGCATGCGGTATCGGAGCGCGGGGCGCGTCCTGCGATGCATTCGATGCGGCCCCGATACGCGTTGCGCGGCGGGCGCCTGCGGCGAAGCGCGGATTCTACCTGATTCGATAGGGGGACAGCTGCGCTCGCCCCGCCCGCCGCCACCGCCGCGGATTTCGCAGAATCAATGAGTTGGCCGTGTCGGCCGCACCACCGCCGCCCGGCGTCGCGAAAACCTCGATTACCGGCCGGTCACTCGATTTTCATTTCTCTGGTCGGCACGCAATCCTGTCCCGATCCGCCAAATACCGGATCAATATGCAAAATCGACCGATCAGCACGTTATTAATCAGACGAAAAGCCCGACACTGGCGATTGATTCAAATCAAATCGCCTGCGCGCACCGTGGTAATGATGCGTAACCGTTTCCAATCGCCGCACCCGCATGCATGTTTTGCATGTGCGCGCGAATTTCAGGAATTCGCGGGATAATGACGCTTAATTCGAAATAATCAGCGTGCGGAACCGCCAATGACGCGAGTAGCCGCCGCCCGCCGCCCCCCCCGAGGATGAAGTCATTCCCGCTGCCCGCCACGCTGCGCCGCCATACCGCGTCGATCGTGGCACGCATTCTGTCGCCCCGCGGCGTACTCGTGGCGGGCATCGTCCTGCTGATGTTCAGTTGGGGACTTTCCACGTCGCTATTAATCGAGGCACGGCGCGACGCGTATGGCCATGCGGTCGAAAATGCGCGCAACCTGATGCTACTGATCGAACGCGATATCGCGCGCAATATCGAACTCTACGATTTGTCGCTGCAAAACGTCGTCGACGGCGTGGCCGATCCGGAACTGATGACATTGCCGCCGCGCCAGCGCCACCGATTGCTGTTCGATCGCGCGGCGACCGGCGCCTATCTCGGCTCGATTTTCGTGATGGATGCGCACGGCAATATCACGATCGATTCGACCGATTCGCCCGCGCGACAAGGCAATTTCGCCGACCGCGACTATTTCACCGTACACCGCGACCGGCTCGCACCCGGCCTCTACATCAGCCGGCCGTACGCGTCGCGGCTGCGCGGCGGCGCGCTGACGATCGCGCTGAGCCGCCGGATCAACCAGCCCGACGGCACCTTCGGCGGGATCGTCGTCGGCACGCTCAGCATCGACTACTTCCGCGCGCTGCTCGATGGCCTCGCGGTCGGCCGGCACGGCAGCGCGGCGATCGTCGAGGACAACGGCACGCTCGTATCGCGCCTGCCGTACGACACCCGGGTGGTCGGCCTCGATCTGCACGACTCGCCGCTGTTCATCGACGCGCAACGCAGCCGCACCGGCGAACTGACCGGGGTCGGCGCGATCGACGGCGTGCGACGCGTTTATGTCTACAAGCATCTCGCCGGGCTGCCGCTGATCGTCGACGTCGCGCCCGCCGAGATCGATATCTACGCGTCGTGGCACCACCGCGCGATCTGGACCATCGTGCTGATGAGCCTGTTCACGACGTTCATCGCGTGGGGCTCGCTCGCGCTGTCGCGCGAACTGAAGCGCCGGCAGGAGGCCGAATCGAAGCTGTACCGGCTCGCGCACACCGATTCGCTGACGGGCCTCGACAACCGCGGCACGTTCGACACGGTGCTCGCGAAGGAGACCCAGCGCGCATCGCGCAGCGGCCGCCCGTTGTCCGTGCTGTTCGTCGACGTCGATCACTTCAAGGCGTTCAACGACTACTACGGCCACCCGGCCGGCGACGACGTGCTGCGCCAGGTCGCGCAAGCGCTGTCGCGCTGCCTGCGCCGCGACAGCGATCACGTCGCGCGCTACGGCGGCGAGGAGTTCGTCGTCACGCTGCCCGACACCGACGGGCCAGGCGCGGCAACCGTCGCCGAAGGCATCCGGCGCGCGATCGCGGGGCTCGGGATCGAGCACGTGAAGAGCCAGTACGGGCGCGTCACGGTCAGCATCGGCACGGCCACCGCCGACGACGGCCGGATGAATGCCGCGACACTGCTGCGGCGTGCCGACGAAGCGCTGTACCGCGCGAAGTCCGGCGGCCGCAACCGCGTGCTGGACGCGCAGTCGACCGCGGCCGACGCGTGACGCGCCATGCCGCACTCGGACGCGGCTGCCCGGCGGCCCCGCCGTGGACAGCCCACCCATGTTCGGCTAGCGTTACGTCTGCTGCGCATGCGGCGCGGCGCCGGCCCGCGCGGGCCGCCGTGCGCGTTCCCGCCACTTCCGCTTCGTCATGACCGCTCCGCTCCCGACCCGACTGCCTCCGCTCGTGCGCCACGCGCTTCGCCCGCTGCTCGACCCGTACCGCCGCTACCGGCACGCGAAGCTGATCCACGCGGCGCGCGTCGCGCTCGCGGTTCTCGTGTCGATCGCGCTGTCCACGGGGCTGAACGTGCCGCATGGCGAGTGGTCGACGATCACCGTGCTGATCGTCGTCGGCGGGCTGCAGCATCACGGCAACATCCGCAAGAAGGCGGCCGAGCGCGCGCTCGGCACGTCGATCGGCGCGCTGGCGGGGCTCGGGCTGATCCTCCTCTACTCGTTCCTGCACGCACCGTTCGCGATCTACCTGCTGATGGCCGTCGGGTGCGGCGTCTGTGCGTATCACGCGATCGGCAAGGCCGGCTACATCGCGCTGCTGTCGGCGATCACGATGGTGATCGTCGCGGGGCACGGCGACAACGAGATCGTCGACGGCCTGTGGCGCGCGGTGAACGTGCTGGCCGGCATCGCGATCGCGCTGGCGTTCTCGTTCGCGCTACCGCTCTACGCGACCTATTCGTGGCGCTACAAGCTCGCCGACGCGCTGCGCGCGTGCGCGGCCGTGCATGCGCGGCTCGCGGGCGATCGCCCGGTGAGCGACGATGCGCACCTGAAGGAAATGGCCGCACTGAGCGCGCTGCTCGTGCAGTTGCGCTCGCTGATGCCGTCGGTGTCGAAGGAATGCGAGACGTCGATGACGCAGCTCGAGGCGATCCAGCGCAGCCTGCGCCTGTGCATCGGTTATCTGGAGATCCTGTCGAGCGCGCTGCCGGCCGCCGACGACGCGGCGGCCCGCGATTACATGCGCGTCGAGATGAAGACCTTGAACCGGCGCATCCGCGACACGCTGGTCGGCGCGAGCCGCGCGCTCAAGTTCGGCACGCCGAGCCGGCTTGCCCCGCGCCGGCGGCCGGTCGACCCGCTGCACGACGCGCCGCCGCCGCAGTTGTCCGGCTACGTGTCGATCACCGCCAAGCTGGCCGGCGAAGTCGACCAGTTGCGCGAGCGGCTGCTCGATACCGCGCGGTCGTGGAATATCTGAGGGGCCGGACTGGCGCACAAATTCTTTCAAATGCCTTTCAATGAAATCAAGCGGCGCGCTGATGGCCTCGACCTGGGTTGACGGCCGATCCGGCCCTGAAAATCCCGCCGGCGGCCGGCTTGTCGCGCGCGTTTCGGCGGCGACGCAACGCCGTCCGGCACGGTGTTCTCCAGCCGGCTCACCGCCCGTCAGGCCCGCCGCGACAGGCGCGACGCCGGTTCCGCACCAAAATCAACCCTTGCCCCAACTTCCCGGACAGCCGATACTCGCATATTCCGCGAAATACGATCCCACCGGCTTCAATCCACGGTAATTCCTATGAGCACGATTCTCGAAAGCCTCCCGACCGGCCAGAAGGTCGGTATCGCCTTCTC
Organism: Burkholderia sp. BCC0097; assembly: GCF_902832985.1. NCBI lineage: Bacteria > Pseudomonadati > Pseudomonadota > Betaproteobacteria > Burkholderiales > Burkholderiaceae > Burkholderia > Burkholderia sp. BCC0097. The sequence continues at coordinate 640,999 of NZ_CADFDM010000004.1, read as the reverse complement.
CGGCGGCCTGGACACCAGCGCCGCGCTGCACTGGATGAAACTGAAGGGCGCCGTCCCGTATGCATACACGGCGAACCTCGGCCAGCCCGACGAAGACGATTACGACGCGATCCCGAAGCGCGCGATCGAATACGGCGCAGCCGGCGCCCGCCTGATCGACTGCCGCGCGCAGCTCGTCGCCGAAGGCATCGCGGCGCTGCAAAGCGGCGCGTTCCACATCACGACGGCCGGCGTCACGTACTTCAACACGACGCCGATCGGCCGCGCCGTGACCGGCACGATGCTCGTCGCCGCGATGAAGGAAGACGGCGTCAACATCTGGGGCGACGGCAGCACGTACAAGGGCAACGACATCGAGCGCTTCTACCGCTACGGCCTGCTCGTGAACCCGGATCTGAAGATCTACAAGCCGTGGCTCGACCAGACGTTCATCGACGAGCTCGGCGGCCGCGCCGAAATGTCCGAATTCATGAACCAGGCCGGCTTCGCGTACAAGATGTCGGCCGAGAAGGCGTATTCGACCGACTCGAACCTGCTCGGCGCGACGCACGAGGCGAAGGATCTGGAAAGCCTCGAAAGCGGCATCAAGATCGTGAACCCGATCATGGGTGTCGCGTTCTGGCGCGACGACGTGAAGATCGCCGCCGAGGAAGTGACGGTGCGCTTCGAAGCCGGCCAGCCGGTCGCGCTGAACGGTGTCGAGTTCAAGGATCAGGTCGAGCTGCTGCTGGAAGCGAACCGCATCGGCGGCCGCCACGGCCTCGGCATGAGCGACCAGATCGAGAACCGGATCATCGAGGCGAAGAGCCGCGGCATCTACGAAGCCCCGGGCCTCGCGCTGCTGTACATCGCGTACGAGCGTCTCGTCACCGGCATCCACAACGAAGACACGATCGAGCAGTATCGCGAGAACGGCCGCCGCCTCGGCCGCCTGCTGTACCAGGGCCGCTGGTTCGACCCGCAGGCGATCATGCTGCGCGAAACCGCGCAACGCTGGGTCGCACGCGCGATCACCGGCGAAGTGAAGATCGAACTGCGCCGCGGCAACGACTACTCGATCCTGAGCACGAAGTCGCCGAACCTCACGTATCAGCCGGAACGCCTGTCGATGGAGAAGGTGGCCTCGACGTTCTCGCCGCGCGACCGGATCGGCCAGCTGACGATGCGCAATCTCGACATCACCGATACGCGCGACAAGCTGCGCGTGTATTCGCAAGTCGGACTGCTGACTCCGAGCGAAGCGTCGGCGCTGCCGCAGATCAAGGGCGACGGCGACAAGTAAGTCGCTTCGTTCGACGCCGTGCCGCATCGTCGTATGCGGCACGGTCGGGCAGGCTGCCCGTGTGGCGCATCGTTACGCACGCAGCCTGCTGCTTCCCCTTCCCCCCCTCTCCCCGCCTGTCCGCTTTCCCGCCGTATTCGCATCCAGCCGCATGACGCCTCAATGGCACCGCACCGCCGCGCCAGTCATGGCAAGCTTCGAGTCGTCCGATTCCTGCCTCGGCTCATGACCATCCTGACTGTCATCCACCTGAACGGGCCGATCAACAGCGGCAAGACGACGATCGGCCTCGCGCTCGCACGCTTGCTGCCCGATGCGCGCTTCATCGACGGCGACGATCACGATGCGCCCGAAGACGCGCCGTTCGACGTGCAATGGGCGATCGCGCTCGAACGCCTCGTCACGCAGATCGCGGACGCACGCGAACGCCATCTGGTCATCGCCTATCCGATCGGCGAAGCGGAATTCGAACGGCTGCGCGTGGCCTGCGACGCGCGTGACGCGCGCTTGTTCGTCGTCACGCTCGCGCCGCCCGAAGCGGTCGCGGCGTCGAATCGCGGCTCGCGTGCGTTGACGGACTGGGAGCGCAACCGGATCGCCGAGATGTATCGGGAAGGGTATGCGGCGCGGGCGTTCAGCGAGATGGTGCTGGATACGTCCGATGCGACGCCCGATACGTGTGCGGCGCGGATCGCGCAGCAGGTGATGGCCGCGTAGCGGCTCCCGCGCGCGAACATGCACTGACGCCACGCACCGCTGCTCGCGCCGCCACGCATGAAGCCGGACGGGTACGCCACGCGCCCGTCCGGCTGCCCTGCACCGTGCACGTCGCCGCGCTCACGAGTGATGCCGCACGCCCGGCACGACCGCTCCCCGCGCCCCCTTGCGGCTCAGCATCAGCGTGACGACCGCCGACACCGCGAGCGTGCCGGCCACCACGTATAGCCCCGCCGCATACCCGCCCGTCGCGTGCTTGAGCCAACCGATCGCGAACGGCCCGACGAACCCGCCGAGATTGCCGATCGAATTGATCATCGCGATCCCCGCCGCCGCGCCGGCCCCCGACAGGAACGCACTCGGCATCGCCCACAGCGGCGCCTTCGCCGCACTGATCCCGATGTTGACGACGACCAGCGCGAGCACGGTCAGCAGTGCGGTGTTCGCCTGCCCCGCGAACACGAACCCGATGCAGGCCAGCACGCACGGAATCACGACGTGCCAGGTGCGCTCGCCGGTGCGATCCGAATGCCGCGCCCACACGATCATCGCGACCACGGCGGCAATGCTGGGAATACCGGTCAGCAAGCCCGTCTGTAGCGCGCTGAAGCCGAACTGCTTGACCATCAGCGGCGCCCACAGGCCGAGCGTATAGAGCCCCGCCGACGTGCCGAAGTAGATCAGCGCGAGCGCCAGCACGCGCGGATCGCGCAGCGCCTGCCACGCACCGGCCGTGTGCCCGGCGTGCGTGTGGCGCGCGTCCGCTTCCGCTTTCAGCTTCGCGATCAGCCAGTCGCGCTCGTCGGCACGCAGCCACGCGGCCTGCGACGGCGCATCGGTCAGCCGCTTCAGCACGACGAAGCCGAGCACGACCGCCGGCAGCGCTTCGACGATGTACAGCATCTGCCAGTCGGCCAGGCCGAACATCGGCGGCATCTGCATGATCGCGCCCGACAGCGGCGAACCGATCGCGGTCGAGATCGGCGCTGCCGCCATGAACCATGCGGCGGCCACTGCGCGCTGCTTCACGGGGAACCACAGGCTCAGGTACAGGATGATGCCGGGGAAGAAGCCGGCTTCCGCCATGCCGAGCAGGAAGCGCAGCACGTAGAAGCTCGTCGGCCCGGCCGCGAACGCGGACACGGCCGACACGATGCCCCACGTGATCATCACGCGCGCGATCCAGATGCGCGCGCCGACACGATGGAGAATCAGGTTGCTCGGTACTTCGAACAGAAAGTAGCCGATGAAGAACAGGCCGCCGCCGAACCCGAACGCGGTCGGCGACAGACCGATCGCGTTGTTCATCGTCATTGCCGCGAAGCCGACGTTCACGCGATCGAGAAAGCTGACGAAGTAAAGCAGCATCACGAACGGAATGATGCGCCACATCAGTTTCCGCGCGACGCGGGTTTCCAGATCCGCTTGCATGTGTCTCCTCCTTCGAGGTCGGGCCGTGCGCCGTCGGTCGGTGGACCGCGAGCGCCGGCCGGCGCCCGGCTCGCGTCGCTTGCGCGAGTCGCGGGCAGAAAAAATGCGTGACTGAAACGAACGGGCGGCGCCCGGGTGGCTGCGCGCGCGGGGCCGCCCGCCCCGCACCGCCGTCAGGCCGCGACCGCCGCGTTCGCGACGCGCTCGCAGACGGCCGCCGTCACCTGCGCGGTCGTCGCGCTGCCGCCGAGGTCGCGCGTATGCAGCGACGGGTCGGCCGTCACGGCCTCGATCGCGTGCATCACGCGCGCGGCCGCTTCCGCCTCGCCGAGATGCTCGAGCAGCATCACGACCGACCAGAACGTGCCGACCGGATTCGCAAGCCCCTTGCCCATGATGTCGAACGCCGAGCCGTGGATCGGCTCGAACATAGACGGATAGCGGCGCTCGGGATCGATGTTGCCGGTCGGCGCGATGCCGAGGCTGCCCGCGAGCGCGGCGGCGAGATCGCTGAGGATGTCCGCGTGCAGGTTGGTCGCGACGATCGTGTCGAGCGACGCCGGACGATTGACCATGCGCGCGGTCGCCGCATCGACGAGCTCCTTGTCCCACGCCACGTCGGGAAACTCCTGCGCGATCTGCTTCGCGATCTCGTCCCACATCACCATCGCGTGCCGCTGCGCGTTGCTCTTCGTGATCACGGTCAGCAGCTTGCGCGGCCGCGACTGCGCGAGCCGGAACGCGAAGCGCATGATGCGTTCGACGCCGGCGCGCGTGAGGATCGACACGTCGGTCGCGGCCTCGATCGGATGGCCCTGGTGCACGCGGCCGCCGACACCCGCGTATTCGCCTTCGGAGTTCTCGCGCACGATCACCCAGTTCAGGTCGTCCGGCCCGCAGCGCTTCAGCGGCGCGTCGATGCCGGGCAGGATGCGTGTCGGGCGCACGTTCGCGTACTGGTCGAAGCCCTGGCAGATCTTCAGGCGCAGGCCCCACAGCGTCACGTGGTCGGGCACGTCCGGGTCGCCCGCGGAGCCGAACAGGATCGCGTCCTTGCCGCGCAGCGCATCGAGGCCGTCGGCCGGCATCATCGCGCCGTGCTCGCGGTAGTAATCGGCGCCCCAGTCGAAATCCTCGAACTCGAACGCGAAGCGGTCGCTGCCCCGGGCCAGCGCTTCCAGCACCTGCTTGCCCGCAGGCACCACTTCCTTGCCGATGCCGTCGCCGGGAATCGTTGCGATACGGTAGATCTTCATGCGGACATCCTCGATTGATCGTGAGCGTGAACGCACTTTACCGAACCGGTAGTGTGGAAACCGGGGCTATACTCAAAGCATCTTTAACTTCAATTCACGAATCCCGTCATGGCGGATACCGTCCAGCCGGCCGATCTCGGCTTCTTCTCGACGCTGGCCGCGTCGGGCAGCCTGAGCGCGGCCGCGCGCGAACTCGGGCTGACCGCGGCGGCCGTCAGCAAACGGCTCACGCAGATGGAGCGGCGCGCGGGCGTGACGCTCGTCAATCGCACGACGCGGCGGATGATGCTGACGCCCGAAGGCGACGTGTACCTGGAATACGCGCGCCGGATTCTCGACCAGATGGACGAACTCGGCGAACTGCTCGGCAGCGCGAAGCAGCGGCCGAAGGGGCTGCTGCGCGTGAATGCGACGCTCGGGTTCGGGCGCAGCCACGTCGGCCCGGCGATCTCGCGCTTCGTCGCGCGCTATCCGGAAGTGTCGGTGCAGTTGCAGCTCTCGGTGATGCCGCCGCCGCTCACCGACGACGCGTTCGACGTGTGCATCCGCTTCGGCGAGCCGCCCGACACGCGCGTCGTCGCGCGGCGGCTCGCGCCGAACCGCCGGCTGCTGTGCGCGGCGCCCGCGTATCTCGCGCGGCACGGGGTGCCCGGCACGCCGCACGACCTGACGCAGCACAACTGCATCGGCATCCGGCAAGGCGACGAAGGTTACGGCGTGTGGCGCCTGACGAGCGGGCGCGGCGCGGCCCGCCACACGGAAGCCGTGCGGATCAACGGCAACCTGACGACGAACGATGGCGAGATCGCGGTGAAGTGGGCGCTCGACGGGCACGGCATCCTGATGCGCGCGGAATGGGATCTGCGCGACTATCTCGCGGACGGCAGGCTGGTCGTCGTGCTGCCCGACCATGAAACGCCGAGCGCCGACATCTACGCGGTGTATGCGCAGCGTCACCACATGTCCACGCGGATTCGCGCGTTCGTCGATTTCCTGGCGGAAGAATTGGGGCGCCTCAGGACGGTGTAGCGCGCCCGTTCCATACGTCGTGTGTGTCGGCTGTCGATGCGTGATGCACGCGCACACCCCGACTCGCCCTATACGGCTGCACTGCTGGCCGTTCGGCGTCCGATGAAAATATTCCGGCGAATTTCGTGCTGCATCGCCAAAATATTTACATCGTTCGATACAGATTGGATGGATGGCCAGCGCGTTCCGCCTCGCGGACGCTGCTCGAGGTCTTTCCGTCAGGCCACCGCTACCAGCCCGCTACAGCGATCGCCGGTAGCGGCTGCACCCGGCGGCGCCGGCCGCCACCCCACCGCCCCCGCCGCCGCCAACCCTGTCTGCTCGTATCCGGCCTGCACGAAACGCTCCGCGATCCAGTCGACGAACGCGCGCACGCCGGGCGACACGTGCGGGCGCTTCACGTAGACGGCCGACACGGCCAGCGCATCGGGTTGCCAGCCCGCCAACACTTCCCGCAGCCGTCCCGCGTCGATCAGCGGCTGCGCGGCGACACGCGTCGGCTGGATCAACCCGAGGCCGTGCAGGCCGCAGGCGAGATACGCCTGCTCGTCGTCCACGCTGACGATGCCGTCGAGCCGCACCTTGCGCACCGCGTCGTCCACCACGAACTCGAGCTCCGCCGAGCGCTGGCCGAACACGTGCGACCCGCCTACCGCGCGATGCGCGCCCAGATCGTCGGGCGTGCGCGGCACGCCGAAGCGGTCGAGATACGCGGGGCTCGCGCACGTCACGCGTTCGAGCGAGCCGAGCCGGCGCGCAACGAGCGACGAATCGGGCAGCGCACCCAGCCGGATGCTGCAGTCGATCGCGTCGCCGATGCGATCGCCCGCGCGCCCGGCTACGGCGAGCGTCAGCTCGAGATCGGGATGCCGCACATGAAATTCGCCGAGCGCCGGCAACACGATCGTGCTCGCCACCGACGCCGGCAATTCGACGCGCAGCGGCCCGCTCGGATGCAGCGCGGCGCCGCGGATGCTGGCTTCGAGCTCGTCGACATCCGCCGTGATGCTGACGCAGCGCCGGTAATACGCGTCGCCTTCGGGCGTCGGCCGCAACGCGCGCGTCGTGCGCACCAGCAGCGGCATGCCGAGCGCCGCTTCGAGCTCCTGCACGGTGCGCGTGGCGGTGGCGCGCGAAATGCCGAGCGCCTGCGCCGCGCGCGTGAAGCTGTTCATTTCGACGATGCGCGTGAAGATGCGCATCGCGCGGATCGGATTGTCCACCGGACACCTCTGCGTGGTTGGGACAGGCCGCGGCGCGCGTTCGCGCATCGTGCGTGCGTGTCGAGGTCGATGTCGACGCAAGTCGCGCGAGCGGCGCGGCCGTCGGCTCAGGCGTTCGCCGCCGCGACGCCGGGCGCCGGTTCGGCGAGCAGCCGTTGCGCGAGCGCCAGCGCGTCGTCGCGGCTCGCCGCCGCGTTCAGCGGATAACCCCAGACTTTCTCGAAGGCGCCCGAAAAGGCATTGAGCGCCACGCGCCGCGCCGCATTGGGCTCGATCGCGATCATCCCGGGAATCCATTCGCGCGACAGCGCGCGGTTGGCCTTGCTCCACTTCGCGAGCTGCTTGCGCATCTCGTGATCGTTGTCGGCGCGATCGTCGCCGGACGGCGCATCGTCGGTCAGAAGAACGAAGCGTTCACGGCGCGCGAGCAACGCGTCGAGTTCGGCAATCAGGCGGGCGGGATCGGTAGGAGTCGAGCCGCTGTAACGCAGCCAGACGAACGGAAATTCAGTCGTGGTGATTTGCATGTCGGCCTCCAGATGAGAACGATTCTCATTCTATGGATCGAGACCTCATGCGTCATTTCTCATCCCGGCCAACTGCTTTTTCAATCCGGCCAAACGGGCGCGGGCGCGCCGTCCGGCGGTTCAGCGTTGCCGGTCGGTCAGGAATTGCGTCGGCGGCTTGCCGGTCGCCTTGCGGAACATCGTGACGAAGCTGCTCGCGCTTTCGTAGCCGAGATCGATCGCGATCTGGTGCACGCGGCGGCCGGTCGTCAGCATTCGCAGCGACAGCGCGACGTGCAGCCGCCGGCGCCAGTCGCCGAGGCTCATGCCGAGCTCCTTCGTCGCGAGGCGCGTCAGGCTGCGCTCGCTGATGCCCGCACGCCGTGCGAGTTCGGGCAGCGGCGACTTGTCCGCCGGATCGTCGAGCAGATGGTCGATCAGCTTGCGCAGCCGGCGATCGGCCGGCATCGGCAGGTACAAGTCCTCGACCGGGGCCGCGACGAGCTCGTCGAGCAGCGTCGCCACCAGCCGCCCTTGCGGCCCGTCGACGTCGTACAGGTTCGGGAAGCTGGCCGCCTTCAGCAGCAGCTCGCGCAACAGCGGCGACATGGCGAGCGTGCAGCAGCGCGTGGGCAGGTCGAGCGCCGCGTCGGGTTCGACCAGTACCGCATAGAAAGTGGCGCCGGCCGAGCCGCGCGCCGCATGCGGGACATCACCGGGAATCCAGACCGTACATTGCGGCGGCGCGGTCCACACGCCGCCGTCGATCTCGCAGTAGATGACGCCGCTCAGCGTGTAGAGCAGTTGCGCCTGACGATGGCTGTGCCGCTCCAGCCGCCACTCGGGCTCGACGACCGAGCCGCCGAACACGACGAGCGGACGCGGCACGTGATAGGCGTCGGCGTCCGCGGCAGGATCGGTGATCGATGGAAGGTCGCGCATGGAACGACGGGCTGTGAAAAAAGGCCGGACGCCGGTGCGTCCTGTCGTGCTTATACCAGAAAGGCGCCGACGCAGCCGCGCCGTTCGAGGGCGCGTCTGCGGCCGCGCGCCGAACCGAATACAATGCGCCGATCCCCTGCCGCCGCGCCAACCCGCCGGAGCCGCCATGTTCGACCTGACCACGCTGACCACCTTCACGGCCGTCGTTCTGGGCCTGTTCCTGATCCCCGGCCCCGCCGTGCTGCTCGTGCTGAGCCGCACCGTGCAGGGCGGCCGCAAGACCGGCATCCTGACCGGCCTCGGCGTCGCGAGCGGCGACTTCGTGCATACGCTGTTCGCGGCCGTCGGGCTGTCGGCGCTGCTGATGACGTCGGCACTCGCGTTCAACGTCGTGAAGCTCGTCGGCGCCGCGTACCTGATCTATCTCGGCGTGCGGGCGCTGCTCGAGAAACCGTCCGATCCGTCGCTGCCGCAGGTGTCGCCCGTCACGCCGCTCAAGGCGTACCTGCAGGCGATTCCCGCCGAAGTGCTGAATCCGAAGACCGCGCTGTTCTTTCTCGCGTTCATGCCACAGTTCGTGCATCCGGAACGCGGCTCGACGTTCGTGCAGTTCGCGGTGCTCGGGCTGATCTTCGTCGTGCTCAGCTCGCTCTATACGACGCTGATCGCATGCTCGATCCGTCCGCTCGGCCGCATCGTGAAGCGGCTCACGTGGCTCACGCGCTGGCAGGGCAAGATCATCGGCTCGATCCTCATCGCGCTCGGGCTGCGGGTAGCCGTGCAGCAGCGCTGACGCAAGCGGCCGCATGACGCGCGCCGACGCGGACCTGCTCTACACCGAAGCGCGCCTCGTCGCGGTGTACGACCTGTTCAACGCCGGCGATCGGGACTTCGCGTTCTACGCCGCCGCGATCGGCGCCGCCCGGCGACGCATCCTCGATCTCGGCTGCGGCACCGGCACGTTCGCGCGGCGGCTCGCGGCGGCCGGGCATGACGTCGTCGCGATCGATCCCGCGCCGGCGATGATCGATTACGCGCGACGCCAGCCGGGTGCCGACGCCGTACGCTGGTTCGCGTGCGCGCTCGACGGCCTGCCGCCCGGCGCGCCGTTCGATGCGGTCGTGATGACCGGCCACGCGTTCCAGTGCCTGCTGACCGACGACGATATCGACGCGACACTGCGCGGCGTGCGACGCGTACTCGACGACGGCGGCCATTTCCTGTTCGATACCCGCAACCCGCGCACCGAACCGTGGCGTGCATGGACACCCGCGCAATCGGCACGCAGCGTCGAGTCGCACGGACTCGGCATCGTCGATCTCCATCACGCGGTGCGGGCGATCGACGGCGCGATCGTGACGTTCGACACGCACTACCGCTTCCGCCGCGACGACACGGTGCTGACGAATACGAGCCGGCTGCGTTTCATCGCGCACGCCGAATTGCAAGCGCGCGTGACGGCAGCCGGTTTCGTGCCGGCCGACTGGTACGGCGACTGGGAGCGCGCGCCATTCGACGAGGCGACGAGCGCGGAGATCATTGCGATCTGCCGCGCTTGAGTATGCATGCGTCGTCGCCGACGCGCGCGCCAGCACCCTACGTCGTCACATCGACCATCCGAGCGTCAGCGGTATACTGGATGCCGTTCGCGCCACTGCACTCGACCTGCACCGCTTGCTGACGATGTGCTTGCAGTCCGGCATCCTCCGCTCGCTTTTTCCCAGTCGATCCGAACCGCCATGTCGCACCGTTTTTCGCTCGCCCTCGCCGTCCTCCTCGCCGCTTCCCCGATCGTCACGCAAGCCCGCCCGCTATCGCGACCGCCGGTCGAACGCGAATTCAAGAGCTGGTCGGTCGTCTGCGACAACGGCAATCGCTGTATCGCGGAAAGCCAGGCCGACGATATCGACGATGCACGTACCCGCCTGATCCTGCGCGTGACGCGCGATGCCGGCCCCGACGCGCAACCGTCGCTCGCCCTCTACGCATCGGCGCCGGTCGACTTGCGCACGGCACGCGTCGATGGCCAACCGTTCGATGCGATGCCGGCGCAATGGCATGCGTTCGGCGACACAACCGACGACGAAGCGCCCCCGTTCCGGATCCGGACCACCGATCCGGCAACGGTCGCCGCGTGGCTGGCTGCGGCGCGCAATGCGCAACTGCTGAGCTTCGGCGATCCGGCATCGGCGCACACCGCCCGCACGCCGCTGGCGGGATTGAATGCCGCGTTGCTGCTGATCGACGACACGCAGGGCCGCGTCGGCACGGTCACGGCGCTGCTGCGCGCCGGCACCCGGCCGGCGTCGTCGGTGCCGGCCGCGCCCGCACTCCCGCCCGCCGTCACGCCAGCACCGCCGCCGGCCTCGACCCTGTCGGCTGCGGAGCAGCGTCCGCTCGTCGATGCGGTCCTCGCGAAATTCGGCGCCGACGTGAAGCAATGCGCAGCGGATGTCGAAGACGAAATGTCGGCGAGCGATCGTAGGAAGGCGTCGCACGCCGTCGCGATCTCGTCCGACGAGGCGCTCGTCTCGATTCCGTGCCAGACCAGCAGCCTGTATAACCACACCGACCTGTGGTATCGCGTGCGGCGCACCGCCCCGTATGCGCCCGCCGCGATGAATTTCGGCGAGAACGCGAGTGCGGGCCTCGATTCGGCGTCGTTCGCGAACGAGCTGACCGACGCCGGCTACGATTCCGCGAGCGCGACGCTGTCGAGCACGGTCCGGTTGCGCAGCGCCGGCGATTGCGGCTCGACCGCGTCGTGGGTCTTCGACGGCAAGCGTTTCGTGCTCGACGGCCTCGCGACGCACGGCGCGTGCAACGGCCTGTTCCAGGACCAGTGGCCGCGCCTGTATCGCCGGGCCGATGCAGGCGGCAGCCCGCATTGACGCGTCACCTCACGCAGCACCGACGATCGAGATCGAGAATCCGTCCCAGCCTTTCTGCCCGACCGTCTGCACGGCCGTCGTCGTGAGGTTCGGCTCGGCCATGAGCCGCGCGAACCCGTCGCGCACGCCGACCACGTCCGGCTCGCGATTGTCCGGATCGGCCACGCGCCCGTTGCGCACGACGTTGTCGACGACGATCACCGTGCCGGGCCGCGACAGCTTCAGCGCCGCGTCGAGATAAACGGCGTTGTTGTCCTTGTCCGCATCGATGAAAATGAAGTCGAACGGCGCCTCCCCGGCGTCGATGAGCCGCGCAAGACTATCCTTCGCGCTGCCGACCACCACCGATACGACCTGCGCGAATCCGGCGCGCGCGATGTTCTCCGTCGCGACCTTCGCGTGTGCCGGATTCAGCTCGAGCGTCACGAGCGAGCCGCCCGGCGGCAACGCACGCGCCAGCCAGATCGTACTGTAGCCACCCAGCGTGCCGACTTCGAGAATCCGTCGCGCGCCGCGGATCGTCGCGAGCAGTTGCAACAGCTTGCCCTGGTTCGGCGCGACGTTGATCGCCGGCAGCCCGGCCGCGTCGCTCGCCGCGAGCGCGGCGTCGAGCACGGCGTCGGACGGCACGAGCGTCGCCGAGAAATACGCATCCACCTGGTTCCATCGATCCTGATTCATCGCGCACCTATCGTCTGCGGAAAAGGGCATTCTATGCGCCGCGCGCCCATAAGCAACCCACCATTCGTTCTAAGGGTAGCGGCGCACGTGCTCCTATAATCGCCGGACGGCAGCCCCCCCTCGACCTTCACAACAACAAACGGAGCACCCATGACCGATCAGGCCCATTCGAACTGGCGTCTCGAAACCATCGCCGTGCACGGCGGTTATCGTCCCGACCCGACCACGCGCGCGGTCGCCGTCCCGATCTACCAGACCGTTGCGTACGCATTCGACGACACGCAGCACGGCGCCGACCTGTTCGACCTGAAGGTCCAGGGCAACATCTACACGCGGATCATGAACCCGACGACGGACGTGCTCGAGCAGCGGATCGCCGCGCTCGAGGGCGGCATCGGCGCGCTCGCGCTCGCGTCGGGGCAAGCCGCCGTCACCTACGCGATCCAGACGATCGCCGAAGCCGGCGACAACATCGTGTCCGCGAGTTCGCTGTATGGCGGCACCTACAACCTGTTCGCGCACACGCTGCCGCAATACGGGATCACCACGCGCTTCGCCGACCCGCGCGACCCTTCCTCGTTCGAACCGCTGATCGATGCGCGCACGAAGGCGATCTTCGCCGAATCGGTCGGCAACCCGCTCGGCAACGTCACCGACATCGCCGCACTCGCGGACGTCGCGCATCGCCACGGCATTCCGCTGATCGTCGACAACACGGTGCCGTCGCCGTACCTGCTGCGCCCGTTCGAGCACGGCGCGGACATCGTCGTGCATTCGCTGACGAAGTATCTCGGCGGGCACGGCACGAGCCTCGGCGGCGCGATCGTCGATTCGGGCAAATTCCCGTGGGCCGAGCACGCGGACCGCTTCAAGCGGCTGAACGAGCCGGACGTCAGCTATCACGGCGTCGTCTATACCGAAGCGTTCGGGCCGGCCGCGTATATCGGCCGCGCCCGCGTGGTGCCGCTGCGCAACATGGGCGCGGCGATCTCGCCGTTCAACGCGTTCCAGATCCTGCAGGGGATCGAGACGCTCGCGCTGCGGGTCGAGCGAATCAGCGACAACGCGCTGAAGATCGCGCAACATCTCGCGCGCCACGAGCACGTCGAATGGGTGAGCTATGCGGGCCTGCCCGACCATCCCGATCATTCGCTCGTCGCCCACTACCTGTCGGGCCGCGCGCCGGGCATCCTGACGTTCGGTGTGAAGGGCGGCCGCGACGGCGGCGCGAAGTTCCAGGATGCGCTGAAGCTGTTCACGCGGCTCGTGAACATCGGCGATACCAAGTCGCTCGCGACGCACCCGGCCTCCACCACGCACCGTCAGTTGTCGCCGGCCGAACTCGCGAAGGCCGGCGTGAAGGAGGAAACGGTGCGGCTGTCGATCGGCATCGAGCACATCGACGACCTGCTCGCCGATCTCGACCAGGCGCTCGCGCAGCTTTGACCGAAACGGGCGCGCCGGCCGCCGGCCGGTGCGTCCGCATCAAACCGCTTGACTCTGGAGCGGCTTCAAGGTGTTCAATCCCCGGTTGATGCCGGGGCGATACCCGGTGCGTATGATCGTGCGACGCAGCGCCCGCTGCGACACGCCAACCGCCGAGAGGATTCATGACACCGACCGCGAAGCTTGCGCTGCTCACGTTACCGCCCGTGCTGGCGGCCTGTTTCGGCGCCCTCGCGGCCGCATGGCGCGCGCCCGGCCCGAAGACGTCGAGCGTGATCCAGCATTTCACCGGCGGCATCGTGTTCGCGGCCGCCGCGCTCGAACTGCTGCCGCAGGACCGCGCGCATGCGCTGTTTCCGGTCGTCGTCGGTTTCGTGCTCGGCATCGCGCTGATGCTGGCGATCCGCGCGCTGTCGGGCGCGATCGAGACACGCTTCGAGGAGGCGCGTTTGCCGGTGAGCCTGATCGTCGTCACCGCGATCGACCTCGTCGTCGACGGCCTCGTGCTCGGCATCGCCTTTTCCGCGAGCGACGAAAGCGGCATCATCCTGACCGTTGCACTGACGCTCGAGGTGCTGTTCCTCGCGCTGTCGGTCAGCGCGGCGCTGGCCGCGGCCGGCGTCGGCCGCATGCTGGCGATCGTCGTGCCGGTCGCGCTGGCGGCGCTGCTGAGCATCGCGGCCGTTGCCGGCAATGCGGCGTTCGCCGGGCTGCCGGCGAATCTCTATGCGGCGCTTCTGGGGCTGGGCACCGTCGCGCTGTTGTATCTCGTCACCGAGGAATTGCTGGTCGAAGCGCACGAGGTGCCCGAAACGCCGTTCGCGACGGCCGCGTTCTTCATCGGCTTCATCGTGTTCTTCCTGATCGAAGGAACGGTGAAGGCCGGGTAAGCCGCGCGACGGCGCGGCGCTTACCAGGTCGTCGCGCCGGTCGGATAGGTGTCGACGATGCGCGTGGCGTTGACCGGCGTGACACCCGCGTTGCGCAGCGCGGTCCACAGGTCGATCGCATGCTCGCGTGATTTGCGGCTGCCATCGTCGGTCAGCACGTTCAGCGCGATCACTTCGTCGCGTGTCGTCAACTGCAGTTGCTCCTTCAGCTTGCGCGATTGATGCGACGCGGTACGGACGTCACCGAGCACGATCCGTTTCTCGTCGCCTGCCTCGGTCGGCACAAACGTCAACCGACCGTTGTCGACTTCGCATTGCCCGCGCGCGAACGTCGCGGTCCACGTACCGGCCGGCACGGCCGCAAACTCGCAGCGCATCCGCTCGTTCGCGCGGCTGCCGACGTCGTGCGCCGGCGCGTGCGACAGCGCACGTTCCGGCCAGCCGGCCGCCATCACGGCCGTCGACATCAGACAGGCCGCCAGTACGATTCCTTTCGCGACATGGCGCATCGCGCTCTCCTTTCCGTCGATGAATACGGCCGACCGGCACCATCCCGGCCGGTGCAAGTGAACGATCAAAGCACCGCGAAGCGGTTGTCGTGCGCATCGACCATCGGCGTCTTCTCGCCGCGATGAACGGTCGAGCGATGAATCTCCTGATTGCGCGCGACGGCGGCCGGGCTCGCCGGATAGTCGTGATTCGGGCTCGGGATCACGCCGTCGTGGCGCGCACGCACGAGTTCCTGAATCACTTCCTGCCGGCTCTTCGGCTGCGCGGCCACGGCCTGCGAGAAAGCGGCAATCGATATCGCAGCGGCGGCAATGGCGATCAGCGGACGCGGAATGTTCATGGGGTGGGCTCCTTGCTGGAATTCGGTGACAGGAGCCTTCACTTTGATCCCGCGGCGGTGCGGATGCGTGACCGCTTCATGACGTTTTCGTCACCGTTCTTGCATCTCTCCCATCGCAGTACGAATGAAAATCACCGCTTGTTTCCGCACGCATGACACCGCGATGACATTTTTCTCATTTGTCCCTCACCTCCACGATCCGAACGCTTTCCAGAATCGCCAGCGCAATCGCGATATGCCGGCCCGTCGCTGCCACGTGCGGCACCGGCATCGAACGATGCACGAAACGTTCATCTTGAACTTCAGGGACACACCATGAAAACTCCAGTTCGACTCGTCATGATGTCAGGGGCGCTGCTGACGGCCGCGCACGCGGCTCACGCAACGGAAGTCACGCTGTACGGCCTGTTCGATACATCGCTGACGGTTGTGTGGAATGCCGATGCGCAAGGCAGGAACCTCGTCGGCCTCGGCAACGGCAACCTGCTCGGCAACCGCTTCGGCGTGAAAGGCGCGGAAGATCTCGGTGGCGGGCTGAAAGCGATCTTCACGCTGGAAAACGGCTTCAACCCGAACACCGGGGCGCTCGGACAAGGCAACCGGATGTTCGGCCGGCAGGCGTTCGTCGGGCTGGAAAGCGAGCGTTGGGGGACGCTGACGCTCGGCCGCCAGTACGACGCGCTCGCCGATGTCGCGTGGCCGATCACCGGCGACTTCCACTTCGGCAGCGTGTACGCGACACCCGGCGACGTCGACAACTACGACACGTCGTCGCGCACCGACAACGCGGTGAAGTACACGTCGCCCGTGGTCGGCGGATTCCAGTTCGTCGGCATGTACGCGCTCGGCGGCGTGGCCGGCAAGAGCGGCGCCGGGCAAACCTGGTCGGCCGGCCTGTCGTACAACCATGGCCCGTTCGACGCGGCGGGCGGCTACTACTATGCGGCCAACCGCGCCTCGCTCGCCAACGGCGTCCGGACCGGCTGGAACGGCACGTCGGACGGCACGTTCGACGGGTCGCTGGTCAACGGCGGCTACCTCTCCGCGAAATCGATCGGCATTGCACGCGGCGCGTTGCGCTACACCTTCGCGCCGTTCACGGTCGGTATCGACTACAGCAATGCGCAGTACAAGGCCGATGCGATGTCGGCCTTTCGCAGCACGCAGAAATACGACACCGCGCGCGGGTTCTTCAACTATCAGGCAACCGCGAGCCTGCTCGTCGGCGTCGGCTACAGCTATACGAAGGCCCGCGGCGATACGAGCGCGACCTACCATCAGGTGTCCGCCGGCGCCGACTACGTGCTGTCCAAGCGCACCGATCTCTATGCGGTCGGCGCGTGGCAGCGCGCGAACGGCGAACAGCGCACACTCGACGGCGGCACGCAGACGGCGCAGGCGTCGATCGGCTCGTACGGCTACGGCGGCACGCGCACGCAGGGCATCGTCAATCTCGGGTTGCGCCACCGCTTCTGATCGCGCCACCGACCATGCGCGCTGCGTGACGAAAATTTCATGTTCCGATCAGGTTCGCGACGCGTCGCGTCGCTACGATCGGCATGGTATCGGGCCCTGCCCGTTCCCGTCCACGCAGCGGGTCGCTGCCGTACGGCACGATCACGCATTAGGCCCGGGCTCATCGAGTGCCGGGCCATTTTTTATGCGCGTTCGACGATCACGGCGCGGAATCGCGCGGCGGGTACACGCACGGATGCGTTTTCACGTACAGGTTCGGATTGCCGCAGCGATGCCCGGCATAGTCGACTTGCTCGCCCGGCGCCCGGTCGGCCGGCACGGGCTTGCGCGCGGCACCGTAAGTGGCCGTGGTGTCGGAACGTGTCGATGCGCAACCCGCGAACAACGGGACGATCAGGACTGCGATCAAGGCGAGGCGAATGGCGGGACGAGGCAATTTTCGGTCCGGAATGAAGGGCTGAACGGTGCCGCCCGCTGTCGATGCTGCTGTCGCGATCGGCACGAACGCCGCGGCACGATCGGCCAACGGCAGGCTTCATGTTCCGCTTCCCGCTCATCGCACTCATGACGCGAACATGACGGTTGCGTCATGTCGACCGAGTTCGCATGACGCCTTCTTGCCCCCCCAACTATCTGACGCATTTTTCATCTCGCGATCACGATCACGCACGGCTGCCTTCGCATACTGGGTCCACGGTTCGCCATCCGGCGGCCCTGATCAAGGAGAGCACTCGATGAAAACGGCAAAACTCGCAGCACTGTTCGTCACCGCCACGCTGTCGCTCGGCATGGCCACGCAGGCCGCATTCGCCCAAACGCCAACGCAGGGCAAGTCTCGCACGCAAGTGGTCAACGAACTGAAGCAGGCGCAGCACGACGGCGTCGTGCCGATCAGCAAGACGCAGTACCCGCCGACCGGCGAGATCGTCGCGCGCAACAAGGAGCTTCACGGGATTTCGGTGCATGGCGGCGAGAAGAAGCCGCAGACTGACAACCACGACGACCTGACAGCGAAGCAATGATGGCGGGCCACGTGGGCGCGGGCAGCGCATCGCGCGCGGCTGCCTCGCGGCGAACGCGCGGGCGTTCCCGCCCGCGCTGTCAGGTGCCGATGGCGGCCGGCCGCTTAGGTTCGGCCGGCCGTCGCGGAAAGCGCAGCCAGAAGGTCGTGCGGCGGCCCGGCTCGCTGTCGACGCCGCATTCGCCGCCGTGATTGTCCATGATCGACCGGACGATCGCGAGGCCGAGCCCCGTGCCCGACGCCGAATTGTGCCGCGACGGATCGACGCGATAAAAGCGCTCGAAAATCCGCCCGACATGCTCGGCGTCGATGCCGGGCCCCGTATCGGACACGGCGATCGTCGTCGCGCCGCCCTGCTCGACGCAATCGATCGTCACGACGCTGCCGCGCGGCGCATAGGTCAGTGCATTCGACAGCAAGTTGCTCAACGCGCGCTGATACAGCGTCAGGTCCGCATCGACCCATGCGTGGCCGTCGACCTTCACGGTCACACCTTCGTCTTCCGCCAGCGGCTCGTAGTAGCCGGCCACCCGCTCCGCCTCCTCCGCCGCGTTCAGGCGCCGCACATCGATCGACGTGCCGGCCTGTTCCGAACGCGCGAGAAACAGCATGTCCTCGATCATCCGCGACAGCCGCTGGTATTCGTCGATGCTCGACTCGATCACGCTCCGGTATTCGTCCGCACCGCGCGGTTGCGACAGCACGACCTGCGCGGCCGCCTGCAGGTTGGTCAGCGGCGTGCGCATGTCGTGCGCGAGATTCGACGAGAACTGGCTCAGCCGCGTGAACGATTCGTTCAGCCGCGCGAGCATCCCGTTGAACGCATGCTCGAGCTCCTTCAGCTCGCCGGACGTATCGAGTTCCGGCAGCGGATGCGCGAGCCGGCTCGACGACATCTGCTCCGCGCGCGCCGCGAACCGCCGCAGCGGGCTCAGCCCGAGCGCGGCGATGCCGTACGCGATCGCGGCCGCGATCACCACGCCGAACACCTGGATCACGACGATCGTATAGGCATGCGTGCGCAACAGCAGCATGTCGGCGCTGCGGTCGTACTGCACGGCGACGCGCACCACCGGCGCACCCGCGCCGGCGAGCGGGACGGTAGTCAACAGATACTGGTGCCGCGCGCCGGGCGGTGCGACGCCGACCGGCGCGCGCCCGGCGTTCATCGACAGCAGCGGCGCGTACGGACGGAAGCCGGGCGTGCCGACCAGGCGCGCGCCGCTTGCATCGAAGATCGCGAGATCCATGTTCGGATGCCCGTGCAACTGGTCGATCCAGATATCGGGGTTGCGCGCGACGTCGGCCGTCGCGCGCGCCTCGGCCAGGTGCGCCCCCAATGCGGCGGAGATGCCGGCCATCTGCTCGGCCGCGGTCGTCTCGACGCGGTTGCTCAGCGCTTCGTACAGTGCGACGCCGCTCGACGCGAGGATCACCGACGTCGACAGGATAATCAGCGCGGTCAGCCGGCCGCGCAGCGTCCGCGGCAGCAGGCGCGCGATCATGCGGCCGCGCCGCCGCGCGTTTCGAGCACGTAGCCCATCCCGCGCACCGTGTGGATCAGCTTCGGTTCGTACGCATCGTCGATCTTCGAGCGCAGCCGGCGGATCGCCGAATCGACGACGTTCGTGTCGCTGTTGAAGTTCATGTCCCATACCTGCGACGCGATCGTCGCGCGCGGCAGGATCTCCCCTTCGCGACGCATCAGCAGCCACAGCAGCGCGAACTCCTTCGCGGTCAGCAGGATCGTGTCGCCCTGCCGCGTGGCCTTGCGGCGCGTCAGGTCGAGTTCGAGATCGGCCACGCGCAGCGTGTTCGAATCGCGCGGCTGGCCGCGCCGCAGGATCGACTTGATGCGTGCGGTCAGCTCGACGAAGTCGAACGGCTTCGCGAGATAGTCGTCCGCGCCGAGCTCGAGCCCCTTCACGCGGTCGCCCACGTCGTCGCGCGCGGTGAGGAACAGCACGGGCGTCGACTTGCTGCGCCGCAGGTTCTGCAGCAGCGTCCAGCCGTCCTGCCCGGGCAGCATCACGTCGAGCACGAGCAGGTCGTACTCCTCCGTTTCGGCCTGGTGCTGGCCCGTGATGCCGTCCTCGACCCAGTCGACGACGTAGCCGGCCTCGGTCAGGCCCTTGCGCAGATACGCGCCCGTCTTCGGTTCATCCTCGACAATCAGAATTCGCATCACGCATTACCCTTGAAGAAACCCAGCCGGCGCAGCACGCTCGCGCCGAAACCGCCGCGCAACGCCGCGCGCCACGACACCGCATGGCTGACCCGGTACAGCACCGGCAGCACCAGCAGCGTCAGCGCCGTGGACGACAGGATACCGCCGATCACGACCGTCGCAAGCGGGCGCTGCACCTCGGCGCCGGTGCCGGTCGCGAACGCCATCGGCAGGAAACCGAGCGACGCGACCAGCGCGGTCATCAGCACGGGCCGCAGCCGCGTGAGCGCGCCGTCGTGCACCGCGGCATCGAGCGGCATGCCTTCGTCGCGCAGGTTGCGGATGAACGAGATCATCACGAGACCGTTGAGCACGGCCACGCCGGACAGCGCGATGAAGCCGACCGCCGCCGTGATCGACAGCGGAATCCCGCGCAGCCACAGCGATACGACGCCGCCGCTCAGCGCGAACGGAATGCCGGTGAACACCAGCAGCCCGTCCTTCACGTTGTTGAACATCACGAACAGCAGCACGAAAACCATGAACAGCGCGAGCGGCACGACGAGCTTCAGGCGCTCGCTCGCGCTTTGCAGCTGCTCGAACTGCCCGCCCCACGATACCCAGTACCCGGCCGGCACGCGCACGTCCTGCTGCAACTGCTCGCGCGCATCGGCGACGAACGAGCCGACGTCGCGGCCGCGCACGTTCGCGCTGACGACCACCCGCCGCTTGCCGTCCTCGCGGCTGATCTGATTCGGGCCGGGGGCCACGTCGATCGTCGCGAGCTCCGCGAGCGGCACGTACGGCGCCGCCGCGAGCGGCGCGCTGGCGCCGGCGGCCGGCGCGGGCAGCGCGATCGGCAGCCGCTTGATCGCCTCGATGTCGGAGCGCAGTTCGTCGGGCAATCGCACGACGATGTCGAAGCGGCGGTCGCCCTGGAACAGCGTGCCGGCCTTCTGCCCGCCGACGGCCGCGGCCACCGAGTCCTGCAGGTCGGCGACGCTCACGCCGTAGCGCGCGAGCTTGTCGCGGTCGAGGTTGACGGTCAGCACCGGCAGGCCCGTGGTCTGCTCGACCTTGACCTCCGACGCGCCCGGCACCTTCTGCAACGCGGCCGCGATCTGCTCGCCGGTCTGGTTCAGCACGGCCATGTCGTCGCCGAAGATCTTCACGGCGACGTCGCTGCGCACGCCCGAGATCAGCTCGTTGAAGCGCAGCTGGATCGGCTGCGAGAACTCGTACGCGTTGCCCGGCAGCTCGGCGAGCGCGTCCTCGATCTCGCGCACGAGCTGGTCGCGCGGCTTCTTCGGGTCGGGCCACGTATCGGCGGGCTTCAGCATGATGTAGCCGTCCGACAGGTTCGGCGGCATCGGGTCGGCCGCGATCTCGGCCGTGCCGGTGCGTGCGAACACGCGCTCGATCTCGGGAAAGCGCGCCTTCAGCGTCTTCTCGATCGACTTCTGCATCTCGACCGACTGCGACAGGCTCGTGCCGGGAATCCGCAGCGCGGACACGGCCAGATCGCCCTCGTTGAGGCTCGGAATGAACTCGCTGCCCAGCCGCGTCGCGAGCCCGAGCGTGACCAGCACGATCGCGCCCGCCCCGATCATCACGCGCGCCGGGCGCGTCATGAACGCGGCGAGCACCGGCTCGTACGCTCGGCGCGCCCAGCCCATCAACCGGTTCTCCTTCTCCTCGACCCGCTCGCCGATGAACAACGCAACGGCCGCCGGAATGAACGTGACGGTCAGCACCATCGCGGCGGCGAGCGCCATCACGACGGTGATCGCCATCGGGTGGAACATCTTGCCTTCGACGCCGGTCAGCGCAAAGATCGGCAGATACACGACCATGATGATCAGTTGCCCGAAGATCAGCGCGCGGCGCGCCTCCTGCGATGCGCCGAACACTTCGGCGAAACGCTCGTCGCGCGTGAGCGGCCGGCCGGCCGCCGACTGCGCATGCGCGAGCCGCCGCACGCAGTTCTCGACGATCACCACCGCGCCGTCGACGATGATCCCGAAGTCGAGCGCGCCGAGGCTCATCAGGTTCGCGCTCACCTTCGCGTTGACCATCCCCGTGAAGGTCATCAGCATCGACAGCGGAATCACGAGCGCGGTGATCAGCGCCGCGCGGATGTTGCCGAGGAACAGGAACAGCACGGCGATCACGAGCACCGCGCCTTCGAGCAGGTTCTTCTTCACGGTGGCGACGGCCTTCTCGACCAGCACCGTGCGGTCGTACACCGGAATCGCCTTCACGCCGGCCGGCAGCGTGCGGTTCACGTCCTCCATCTTCGCGGCGACGGCCTTCGACACCGTCCGGCTGTTCTCGCCCATCAGCATGAACACCGTGCCGAGCACGACTTCCTCGCCGTTCGACGTCGCGGCGCCGGTGCGCAGTTCGCGGCCGATGTCGACCGCGCCGACGTCCTTCATCCGCACCGGGACGCCGCCGACGTTGGTCAGCACGATGTTCGCGATGTCGTCGACGGTGCGCGCCTGGCCCGGCACGCGCACCAGATACTGCTCGCCGCGCTTTTCGATGTAGCCGGCGCCGACGTTGTCGTTGTTGCGCTCCAGCGCGCGCACGACGTCGGCAAGCGTCAGCCCGTATGACATCAGCTTCGCCGGATTCGGCGCGACGCGGTATTCCTTCACGTAGCCGCCGATCGAGTTGACCTCGGTCACGCCGCGCACGTTGCGCAGTTGCGGCCGCACGACCCAGTCCTGCAGCTCGCGCAGGTCGGCCGCCGTATAGCGCGTGCCGTCGGGCTTGCGCGCGTTGGCGTCGGCCTCGACGGTCCACAGGTAGATCTCGCCGAGGCCGGTCGACGTCGGCCCCATCGCGGGCGCGATACCGGCCGGCAGCTTGTCCTTCGCTTCCTGGATGCGCTCGTTGACGAGCTGCCGGGCGAAGTAGATGTCGGTGCCGTCCTTGAAGATGACGGTGACCTGCGACAGCCCGTAGCGCGAGATCGAGCGCGTCTGCTCCAGCCCCGGCAGCCCGGCCATCACGGTCTCGACCGGATAGGTGATGCGCTGCTCGGCCTCGAGCGGCGAGTAGCCGGGCGCGGACGTGTTGATCTGCACCTGCACGTTCGTGATGTCGGGCACCGCGTCGATCGGCAGCCGCTGGTAGCTGAACACGCCGAGCGCGGCCACGGCCGCGATCGCCAGCATCACCAGCCAGCGATGCGCAATCGCAAAGCGGATCAGGCGCTCAAACATGTCGGGATTCCTTGAAACGGAGCATGGTCGGCCGCACCGGCCGGGCCGCGCGGCCGGTCACCCGGCGGATCGGGAAGCAGGCCGCATAGCGGGCCGCCAGTCGCGCCACGGCGCACGCGTATTGCTCATTCATGTTCCGCGCTCCCCTTGCCGAGCTCCGCCTTCAGCACGAAGCTGTTCGACGCCGCGTATTCCTGCCCAGGCTTGAGCCCCTTCAACACCTCGGTCGCGCGTTCGTCGCGCCGCCCCGTTTCGACGGCCTGCGCGACGAAGCCCTTCGGCGAGCGCACGAACACCGACGGCGCACCGTCGACGTCCTGCAACGCGTCGCTCGCGACCGCGAGCGGCACGGCCTGCCTGCCCGCGTCGACCGACACGTTCACGAACATTCCCGGGCGCCACACGCGGTCCGGGTTCGGCAGCACGACACGCGCCGGCGCGGTGCGCGTCTGCTCGCCGAGCAGCGACCCCACGTACGCGATCGGGCCGCTCGAACGCGATTCGAACGCGGTCGCGCTCACCGTGGCATCGCGACCGACGCGCACGTCGTTGAGCCGCTGCGCGGGCACCGCCATCTCGGCCCATACGGTCGACAGGTCGGAGATCACGAACATGCTCGCGTCGGCGGCAATCGCCTCGCCCGGCGTCGCATGCTTCTCGACGATCGTGCCCGCGAACGGCGCGCGCAGTTCATAACGGTTCAGCGCGCCCGCGCCGACCGGCGCATTCAGCGCGGCGAGCTTCTGCCGCGCGTTCTGCACGGCGATCTCGGCCTCGCGCAACTGCACCTGCGCCTGCTGGTAATCCTGCTCGGCAGAGATACGCTCCTTCCACAGCGTGCGTTCGCGTTCGTAGGTTGCGCGCGCACCCGACAGCCGGCGCTCGGCCGTCAACAGCTCGCTGCGGCGGTCGGCGAGATCGGTGCTCGCGATCACGGCGAGCACCTGCCCTTTCGCGACGTTCTGCCCCAGCGACACCGACACCTGCTCGACGATGCCGGCCACGCGCGGCACCACGTGCGCGGTGCGATCCTCGTTGAACTTGATTTCGCCGGGAAGCTGGAACGGCGTCGCGATCTGCGCGGGGCCGGCTTTCGCGAGCGCGATCCTCGACGTCGCCAGTTGTGCGTCGGTCAGCGCGATCGCGCCGTCGGCGCGTGCGAACGGGAACGACGCGGCGTCGTTGCCGGCCTTTACGTCGATCGTCGCATCGAACACGTGCGGCTTCGCGATCGACTGCGCGGACACGAACTTCTGGCCGGCCGCGTCGAATCGCAACGGCTCGTGCGTGCGGTCGTACCGCACCAGCGTGCCGGACACGGTCACGCCCTTGTCCACCGGCTTGCCGTCGACGAACGGATAGACGACGAGCCGCGCGTCGCCAGGCTTTTCCGTCATCACGATCTCGACGGACAGCTTGCCGCGCTTCAGCACGACACCGCCGCGCGCACCTGCGCCCTCGGCCGGCTGCGCGGCATCGGCGGCCGGCGGCGCCGATGCGCTGCTGCCGCCCCGCGTGACGGCGAGCGCGCCGATCACGATCCCTGCGCCGCCGAGCACGGCCGCCGCAATAACGAAGATTCTGCTGCGTAACATGATGATCCTTCAGGTAAGAGGGGCGCTCATTGCGCGACGGCCGCGAGCGGCGTGCCGACGAGCCGGCCGATATCGGCGCGGGCCGCATGGGCGCCGGCGAGCGCACGCACGTATTGCGACTGCCCCTGGAACAGCGTGCGCTGCGCGTCGAGCACGTCGAGGAAGCTGAACTTCCCGAGTTCGTAGCCGCGCGACATCGCATCGAGCGCGAGACGCGCGGCCGGCAGGATGTCGGACTTCAGCCGCTGCGCTTCCTGCTCCGCGGCCTCGAAATTCGCGTATGCCTGCGTCAGTTCCAGCCGCAGACGCGTGCGTTCGCGATCGAGATCGGCGTTCGCGCGCTCGGCCTTGTGCGTCGCCTCGAGCAGCGCGCCCTTGTTCGTGTTGAACAGCGGAATCGGGATCGATACGCCGACCACGGCCTGGTTGTCGGGCACGCCGCCCGTGGTCACGCGCTTGAAGCCCGCGCTGACCGTCACGTCCGGAATGCGCCGCGCGCGCTCCAGCGACACGGCTGCGTTCGAACGCAGCATCTCGGCACGCGCGACCCGCGCGAGCGGCGCATCGTCGAGCTGCACGGTCAGCGCGGACAGCGGCTCGACCGGCGGCACGGTTTCCAGGTCGCCGCGCGCCGCAAGGCGGTCATCGCGCGCTTCGCCCATCACCGCGTTCAGCTTTTCGCGCGCGACCTCGACACGGCCGCGCGCGGTCACGACTTCGATCTGCACGCCGGCCGCCGCCACCTGCGCCTTGGTTGCCTCGACCGGCGACACCTTGCCGGCCTGCGCGCGACGCCCCGCGAGATCCGCCGAGCGCGCGGCGATCGCGGCCGATTCCTCGGTCACCTGAAGCTGGCGCTGCGCGGCGAGCAGCCCATAGAACGCGGCGATCACGTCGGCACGCACGGCCGCGCCCTGCTCGTCGAGCGACGCGTTGGCCGCCTCGCGGCCGTACGACGCCACGTCGAGCCGCGCGCGGCGCTTGCCGCCCAGTTCGATGGTCTGGTTGATCAGCGCAGTGGACGTGCGTTCGGCGCGGCTGAAGCCTTCCTGCAGGAACGACACCTCGGGGTTGGGGCGCGCGCCGGCCTGCATCAGCGCGCCGGCCGACGCATCGACATCCGCGCGCGCGCCGCGCAGCGCCGGATTGTTCCGGGCCGCGACCGCGAGCGCATCGGAGAGCGTCAGTGACGATGCGGGGAGCGTATCGGAGGGGAGAGCGCCGATCGGCGTCGCGCTGCTGGCGGCAGCGGCGCCCGGCCCCGGCGACAGCGATGGCTGCGCATGAGCCGTCGCGGCCGTCGCGAAAACGATGGCCGCGGCGAGGTTGAGCTTGAGCATGTTCGGTTCTGCGGTAACGGTTCGCGACCGATGCTACGGACCGGCCGCAGTGCGAACATGAGGCGAAGATGATATTTCCGTCATGTTGGGCGCAACCGTACGCAGGCGTGCGGTGCCCTGTGGGAACGGCGTCCCCTTTCGACGATCAGGAAGATTCGGTGACCGCGCGGTGCGATGGCCGCACGAAAGAATACAGAGGTTCGGAGAATCGAGACGCGCAGACCACACGCCCTGCGTGTGAATCAGGTGATGCGTTGCTTCCCCCGCCGCCGCTGCACGAGCCAGTCGAGCAGTTGCCGCCCGTCGCGTTCACCAAACCACCGCGCATGCCCGATCAGGTAACCGTCGTACGCGATATCCACGATCGCCGGCGCATCGATGATGCAGCCGAAATACGCGACTTCCGACAGCGCGAACTCCGTATGCACGATCGGCAACAGCGCGACGAGCGCCGCATACGCATCGTCGCTCAGCGGTTCGAGCGATTCATAGCCGTCGAGCAGCGCGTCGATCTGCTCGTATTCGACGCGCCGCGCATCGGCCGGCGCCATCCAGTCGACCGTATTGCGCTCGATCGCGAGCGCGAGATCCATCACCGCGCAGGTGCGATCCGACAGCCCGAAATCGAGCACCGTCCGCACCTGCGCACCAGGCCCCGCATCGGTCCACAGCAGGTTCGACGCGTGCCAGTCGCCGTGCGTCCACAGCGGCGTCAACGTGGGCAGCAACGGCACGAGGCGCGCGTGATACGGGCCGATCGCATCGGCCACGTCGCCGCGCCAGTCGCGCGAGCCGAGCGCGCGCACCAGCAGCGGCTGCGCATCGACCCAGCGTTCGAGCGCGTCCGCCAGATCGGCGGACGACAGCACCCGAAAACTCGACAGCAGCGTGCGCACGGGCCGCGCGGGCGCATCGTAGCCGGCCGACGCGCGATGGAGTTCGGCCAGCGCACGGCCGGCCGCATACGCATGCGAAGGATGCATGAACGGCTGCCACGACATCACGCCGCGATACGGATCGACGCCGGGCGCGAGCACGTGCACCTCGTACGTCCACTCGCCGCACGCGAACGCGGTTGCACCGTGACGATCGGCCAGCACGTCCACCACCGGCATCCCGCGTTCACGCAGATGCGCGATGAAGCGATGCTCTTCCTCGAGCCCCGCGACGTCGCGCAGGCTCGCGTGATGACGCTTGACGAACAACCCGCGCCCGTCCGCCATCCGCACCAGCACCGCTGCCGCGAACTGCCGCGGGCTGTGCCACGTCAGCCGCACCGGCTCGCCCGCGCCGTCGATCCGCGCGAGCACGGCCGCCACCTCGTCGTGCGTGATCAGCGGCCAGTCGCGTTCGGCCTGCTCGCCGTCCACGCCGAATTGCGGCGGTGCGACGTCGCGCGACAGGGGGCCGTCCGGCTCGAGGGGGAATGACATGAACGACGTTGCTCCGTGGTTGAATCCGTGCGCGGATCAGCGCGCGCCGCCGCCCGATGCGAGCGGGCCGCCAGCGGCCGCGCGCAATGCGGCGGCCGTGCGGCTCCAGTCGCGCCAGCCGACGACGGCCAGCCCGATGAACAGCGCATAGAGCCCGGCAGTCAGATACAGCTCCTTGAACACGAACATCCCGACGTACACGACGTTCACGATGATCCACAGCCCCCACGACGCGATGTAGCGCCGCGCGGTCCAGTATTGGGCGACGAGGCTGAACGCGGTCAGCGACGCATCGACGAACGGCAGCGCCGCATCGGTCCAGCGCGCCATCATCCCGCCGAGCAGCGCACTGCCGATGACCGCTGCGATCAGGTCGGGCAGCATCCTGAGCGGCCGCACGCCGGTCACGGGCGCGACGTCGCCGGCTGGCGCAGCCCCGCCGTCGGCACCACCGCCCGCCTCGCTCGCGCGCTGCGCGAGCCAGCGCTGCCAGCCGTACACCTGCAGCACCGCGAACGCGCCCTGCAGCAGCATGTCCGAGTACAGCTTCGCATCGAAGAAGATCCAGCCGTACAACGCGACCGACGCGAGGCCAACCGGCCAGCACAGCATGCGCCGCTTCGCGGTCAGCCAGATCGCGAGCGCGCTGACGATCACGCCGGCGATTTCGAGTGGGGACATCGTCTGTGCTCTCCTGAGAGGCTGCCGGGGCCGCGCGTCACGCGGCCGAACCCGGTCGGTCAGAAATCATAGGTCAACGATACACGCGCGGTGCGCGGCGCACCG
The DNA here is from genome assembly GCF_902832985.1 of Burkholderia sp. BCC0097. Taxonomy (NCBI): domain Bacteria; kingdom Pseudomonadati; phylum Pseudomonadota; class Betaproteobacteria; order Burkholderiales; family Burkholderiaceae; genus Burkholderia; species Burkholderia sp. BCC0097. The sequence continues at coordinate 612,807 of NZ_CADFDM010000004.1, read as the reverse complement.
GGGAACAGGTACGCATCGCCCTGCTGCTCGCCGGCGTCGCGCCAGTAGAACTTGTTGAACAGATTGTCCACCGACACGCGCAACACCGTGCGATGGCCGCCGATCTTCGTCGTATAACGCGCGCCGAGATTGAACACGAACCACGACGGCACGCGCGCGGTGCCTTCCTCGTTGGCGTTGCGCGCCGCGCTGTATTCCACGCCGCCGAGCACGTTCAGGCCCGCGACGCCCGGCACCGCGTAGTCCGCGTACAGCGACGCGCGCAGCGCGGGCACGTTGATGATCTGGTGCCCTTCGTATGCGGGCGACCCCGAATCGACCGCGCGGGCGCGAATCGCCGCGACGCTGGCCGTCAGGCCCAGCCGCTCGGTCACGCGCCCGGCCGCGCCGAGTTCGATCCCCTGGTGGCGCTGGGTGCCGCGCTGCACGAACGTATAGCTCGTGCCCGATGCATCCGGGTCCGCGAACTGGAACGGCTTGCTGATCGAGAACACGGCGGCCGTGAGGCTCAGCCGGTCGAGCCAGTCGTATTTCGCGCCGACCTCGATCTGGTGCGATTCGACGGGCGGCAGGAACGCATACGCGTTGGTCGCGCGCACGGGCGCCTGGTCGCCGAGCGACAGCGCCTTGCTGTACGACGCATACAGCGACAGCACGTTCACCGGCTTGTAGACGAGCGCGACCTGCGGCAGGAACACCGAGCGGTCGGTATGCGTCGTCTCGCCGTCGAGGCTGCTCCAGCTGCGCTGGCGCAGCAGCACTTCCTTGCCGCCCGCGAGCACCTGCCAGTGTTCGCCGATACTGATGCGGTCGAGCCCGAACACGCCGTACTGCCATGAATCGAGCTGCGGATACGAGGGCCCTGGCGTATTCGGCGACGGTGCAAACGTGACGTCGGGTCCGTAGACGTTCTCGCTGCCGACATAGTCGTACACGGCAGTCGCCATGTGCACGACGCGGCGCTGCACGCTCACGCCGAGCGTCAGCTCGTGCCGCAGCGGCCCCGTCGCGAACTTGCCGGTCGTGACCGCGCGCAGATCGTCGTTGCGCCGGTATTCGCCGGGGCTGCGGAAGTCGTACACGTCGTAGTCGCCGTTCGCGCCGAAGAAGAACGGCGACGTCGCGCCGGCCGCGCAGCTTGCCGCGTAATAGCAGCCGTACGCGAACGCGCTGTTGTCGTCGATCATCGTGCGGCTGCGGCCGGCGGCGATATAAGCCTTCCAGTCGTCGTTGAACTGGTAGTCGAAACGCGCATTCAGGTTCAGCGCGTCGGTCGTCACGGGTTTCGCCCACGGCTGCGTACCGAGCGCCTTCGACGTCGTCTTGACCGACGGCACGACGGTGCCGCCCAGCAACTGGTAGCCGGGCGCGGAACGCTGGATCCACTGCTGGAATTCGGCATTGAGCTGCAGGCTCGCGCGCGGGCTGATGTCCCAGTCGGCGGCGATCGAGCCGAACGTGCGCCGTCCGTTCGTGCCGTCGATATAGGAGTGCATGTTCTCCTTCGCCGCATTGATCCGGAACCCGAACTGATGATCGGGGCCGAAGCGGCGGCCGAGATCGACGGCCGCCGACGTCGAGCCGCGGCTGTCGACGCCGCCCGTCACGCTCGCGACGTTCGCGGAACGCTTGGTCACGAAATTGATCACGCCGCCCGGCGCGACGACGCCGCTGTCGATGCCCGCGAGCCCTTTCAGGATCTCGACGCGCTCCTTGTTCTCGAGCGGCACGTTCTGCTCGCCGGACACCGTCAGCCCGTCGATCCGGATCGCGCTCGCGAGATCGACCGGAAAGCCGCGGATCGCGAAGCCTTCGAAATAGCCGACCGGCGCATAGTCGTTGACGACCGACGCGTCGTTGCGCACGACGTCGCTCAGCCGCTTCGCCTGCTGATCGTCGATCACCGCGCGTGTGATCACGTTGACCGACGCCGGCGTGTCGCGCAGCGGCGCGTCGTCGAGCCCGGCGACCGACGCTTCGCGCGCGCGCAGCGGCTGGCCGCGCTCGCCGCTCACCGTGATCGCGGGCAACGTCGCGTTGCCGGCCGCCTCGGCGCCCGGCGCGGGCGTGTCGCCCTGAGCCACGGCAGCCTGCGCCGCGAAAAGCGTGACGCCGAGACCGACACCGAGCCCGACCTTCGCGCGCCGCCGCCGTGCGGGCGCCGCTGTTGTTCTATTCACCGTCATTGTTCTGGATGGAAAACTCGCCACTCGACCTGTCGAAACCCGAAACCCGAAACCCGAAACCCGAAACCCGAAACCCGTTAGGAAGCTGCGAAACGTGCGCCCGCGAATGCCGCCGCGCCCATCACCGGACACGTGCGTCGACACGATATTCATCAGACGAACCGGACCCTGCGGCGTGCACGCGGGCCGACCGGTCGGAACAACGCAGGATGGGACATCGGATTCGGATGACGCGCCGGGAACCGACCCAGCGGCCGACGGGTTCGTCGGGTGCCTGTCGGCTGGCCGGCTGCCTCGCGCGGTCGTGTCATGCGGGGGACGCTTCGAACGCCCCGGTGCGGGCGGCGGGCACGCGCGCCGGCCGTTCATCGGAACGGCGGCCTGCCCGTCGCGCGACATCGCGGCGTGGCGCGCATTTTACCCCGGGCGGGGCGAAGGGCCGCAGAGTCGGGCGGAACGGGGACGGGGGACGGGGACAGACGGCTTGGGCGGCGCGATAACGGCGGCGACGGCGGCGACGGCGGCGATGCGGTCGCGATGCACGTCGTGCGTGTCGGCCGCCGACGCCAGCGTCCTCCTCCGCCGGTCGGGCGACCTCGAACCGGAGCGGGAATGGCGACCCGCGACCGGTTCATCAGCCGTTCGCTCAGAACCCCTGCATCGTCACGGTCGGATCGACGACCAGATGCACGACGCCGTAAATGACCGCACCGACCAGCAGCGCAAGCAGGATCGCCACGAACGGCAGCAGCGTGAAGTTGGCGTTCGCGAGATCGGTCGCGTGCGCCTTGCTGTTGCGCACGCCGAAAAAACTCCACAGGACCAGGCGGACCATGCCGAGCAGTTTCATGATGGGCTCCTTTATCGAATCGGTTGACGCTATCGTCGATCCGGACGGCATCCGAAAAAAGAAGCAGTTGCGCACGGTTTTCGCGCAGCAGACCATCTGCGGCGGCATGTCGCACACGCGTCAGCGGTCGAGCACGAGCGGCTCCGTCGCGCCTTGCGCGGGCCGAGCGACGCACAGCAGCGCGCAGCCGGGTTCGACCGGCGCATCGGGCGTCTGCTCGTAGTCGACCGCGCCGGACAGCACGCGCGTCGCGCACGTGCCGCAAGAACCGGAGCGGCATTCGGACGGCACGGCCACGCGCTGCCCCTCCGCGAATTCGAGCAGCGTGCCGTCGGCGGGCGTCCACGCGGCGTCGCGCCCCGTGCGCCGGAACACGACCGGCACGCTCGCCGCCGCAGGCGCGGCAGCCGCGCGGGTCGCGCTGCGCGAGACGCTCGACGGCCCGAACGCCTCGAAACGGATGCGCTCGTCGGGCACGTTCAGCGCGCGCAGCCCGTCGTACAGGTCGCGCATGAACGCCGACGGCCCGCACAGGTAGAAGTCGTAATCGTCAAAAGAAAGGACCCGCTTCAGTTGCCCGATGTCGATGCGGCCATGCCGCGCGGCCGAGCTTTCTCGAAGATGACTGTCGAACCAGTGAAGCGACAGGCGGGCATCGGTGGCCGCGACGCGCGCCAGTTCCGCCGCGAACGGCCGGTCGGCTGCTTCGCGTGCGCCATGCACGAACACGACGCGGCGCGACGGCGAGTCGTCCGCCAGCGCGCGGCGCAGCATCGCGACCATCGGCGTGATGCCGATGCCGGCCGACACGAACACGGCCGGCCGCGGGCTCGCGAGATCGAACGTGAAGCGGCCGCGCGGCATCTGCGCGTCGAGCGTCATGCCTGCCTGCGCGTGATCGTGCAACCACGCCGATACGCGCCCCTCTCGCTTCACCGTGATCCGGTAATGCGCGCCGCCCGGCGCATCGGACAGCGTGTAGCTGCGAACCGCCGGCGCGTCGCTGCCCGGTAGCGCGATGCGCAGCGTCAAGTGCTGCCCGGCTTCGTACGCAGGCAATGCGCCGCCATCCGCCGGTTCGAAATGAAACGACCGGATCGCGCGCGCTTCGTCGACGATCTTCGCGATGCGCAGCGATCGCCATGCGGGCGCCAATGCGGGTGCGGCCGCCGACTGCGTCGGTTCGACCGTCGCCGCCGCGCCGCTCGACACCGCCGCCATCGCCATCGCCGCGAACTGCGGCGCACGCTCGACCGCCGACCATCGGAACGGCAGTACGGCCCGCACACGCCGCACTTCCTTCACATGGAAACGCACGACGCGCTGAGCGCCGTCGAACGACGCAACGACCGGCCCGTCCCACACGATTTCCGCGCGCGCGGCGACATACAGCACATCGCCGCTGTCGAAATCGATGAACAGCAGCCCCGCGCGCGGATCGTGCTGCAGGTTGCCGAGCGTGTTGAAGAACCGGTTGCCGCTGAAATCGGGCGTCGTCAGCGTACGCGCATCGTCGACCCGCACGAAGCCCGGCATCCCGCCGCGATGCGACACGTCCGCGCCCCGGGCCGCGCCCGCCTCCGCCGATGTGTTCGCACTCGCGACGAAGAACGTATCGGCCTGCGCGAGCAGCGCGCGGTCCGCGTCGCTCAGCACATCCGACACGTCCGGCGCGACAGACGCCGCAACGTCCCGCGCGACGAAGGTCGGCTTGCGGCCCTGGATGTACTTCGCACAATTGCCGAAGCTCTGCTCGACCGCGATCGTCAATGCATCGCCGTCGACCGTGCGCACGACGCCGTTCACGCGATTGCGCCGCCGCGTATCGAATTCGATTCCGAGGCCGCCCAGCGGCGCACTCGCCTGCCACGCACCGGCCAGCGGATCGCCCGGCAGCGCGGGCGCCGCGATGCGCAGCGTGCGGGCGTCCGGCGACGTGATGAAACCCGGCGCACCGGCCCGCAGCGTCGCCCACGGCTGGCCGTGCGCATCGATGCCCCCGAGCACGAAGAACGGCAGTTGCGCGAAAAACGCTCGGTGCTGGTCCGGCATGAAGCGCCGGATCCCGCGCCGGCCCGCCGCGCTCGCCGCGTCCGTCACGCCTGCGCGCTGCTGCACGGCAAGCTCGCCCGCATGAAATGGCGCGGTATCGAGTTCCCAGCCCGGGACGACGGCGGTCGGTGCATTCATCACGTTCTCCTGAACAGGCGCGGTGGCAGTAATGTCAAGCGGCGAGCAAACCCGCGCGCGTCGTCGGCATCGCGACGAAGCCCGGCAACGCCTCGATACGCGCCAGCCATGCGCGCACGTGCGGATACGGTTCGAGCGACACGCCGCCTTCCGGTGCGTGCGCGATGTACGTGTACGCGGCGATGTCCGCGATCGTCGGCTGCGCGCCGGCCGCGAACGGCTTGCCGGCCAGTTCGCGATCGATCACGTCGAGCACCTTCGCGGCCGTGCGCTTGGCCGCTTCCGGGTCGAGCTGCGCGCCGAACACGGTCACGAGCCGCGCGGCCGCGGGACCCGACGCGATCGGGCCGGCCGCGTACGACAGCCAGCGCTGCACGACCGCCGCGCCGACCGGATCGTCGGGCAGCCAGTGCGCGTCGCCGTAGCGCTTCGCGAGATACACGAGGATCGCGTTCGAATCGGCGATCACGGTGCCGCCGTCGTCGATCACCGGCACCTGCCCGAGCGGATTCAACGCGAGAAACGCCGGTTCGCGCTGCGCGCCGGCCGCGAGATCGACGTCGATGGTCTTCGACGGCAACCCGAGCAGCGACAGGAACAACCGGACACGGTGCGCGTGCCCGGACAGCAGGAACGAATAGACGCGAATGGGCGAGGCGGGCTTGCTGGCGGCAGACATGGAAACACTCCGGAATCTCGCGCCGCCGGGAATCGGCGACGAACGGCTCCAGCGTAGCGCTCGCCGTTCGTCGCCAGAAGACGGATAATCGCGGAAACATTATCCGCTTTCATAGGACAATCGACGATGGCCGATCTGCGCGACGTGAACCTGAACCGGCTGGCGATCTTCGTCGCGGTGGTCGACGCCGGCTCGCTGACGGCCGCCGCCGAGCGGCTCGGCCTCGCGAAGACGGTCGTCAGCACGCACATGCAGCGCCTCGAATCCGAGGTCGGCGCAAACCTGCTGGTGCGCACGACGCGGCGGCTAAGCGTGACCGACGCGGGACGCGTGTTCTACGACGCGTGCCGCGACATCGTGCGCGCCACGGAAGCCGCGCTCGACGCGGTGTCGTCCGACGCCGGGCCGCTGCGCGGCACGCTGCGCGTGAGCGTGCCGATCGACTATGGCGCGCTGGTCGTCGCGCCGGCCGTCGTCGCGCTGCGCGACCGGCATCCGGCGCTCGCCGTCGAACTGGTCGCGAACGACCGCGTCGTCGATCTCGTCGCGGACAACCTCGACGTCGCGATCCGCATCGGGCGGCTTGCCGATTCCAACTATCGCGCGGTGCAGCTCGGCACCTACGAGAAATGGCTGGTCGCGAGCCCGGCGTTCGTCGCGCGACACGGGCTGCCGCGCGCCCCCGATGCGCTTGCCGCGCTGCCGTTCGTGATGCTGTCGTCTCTGCCGCGCCCGCATACGCTCGAACTCGACGACGCACGCGGTGGCCGCGCGTCGGTGCGCTGCGTCGCGCCGGTCGTGTCGAACACCGCGACCGCATGCCGCGCCATCGTGCTCGCGGGCGGCGGCTTCGGGCTGCTGACGGATTTCTCGACCGCGGATGATGTCGCGGCGGGCCGGCTCGTGCGGCTGCTGCCGGGCTGGCGCACGGCGCCGGCGGGGATCCACGCGGTGTATCCGTCGACGCGGCTGCCTTCGCCGAAGGTGCGGGCGTTCATCGAGGCGATGAAGGGGAAGCTGGGGGAAGCGCCAACAGCGCCTACGACAAAGCGCTCATGGTCGAAGTAGCAAGCCACGTGGTTCATTGCGCGCTTACGGTATTCGACGGCAGTGCATTCGCCGATAACGGCGAGCCGCTCCGCCGATGTCGTCGGCAGACGCCGCATCAGATTTTGCTGGTTCGTCTCCGCACCCAATGCGCCAACATCGCGAGCAACAGGCAAGCCAAACAGGCTGGCCAATACGCGACCCAGACCCACGCGCTCCGTTCATGGGCTGCGCTCCAGACGAAGCAGGCACACAGCAGGGTTAGAACGATCAACGAGAAAGCGAAGCGGGATTTCTCGAGCATCCCGGCTGAATGCATCGCCCAAAGCAAGACCGCAGGAAGCAACAGATAGCCCCAATAGAATGCCATCGTCGTCAATTCATCCGACGGCCGGCGGACCAGATTCGATATGTCAACCACCGTCATCACCGACCCGAACGACACCATCAGAAAAACTGCCACGCTGAGGCATACGAAATATCGGCCGTTGTAGTCGACATACCTTGCTCTCACGATCACTCCTTGGTCGATGACGTCAGCCCGTTCCCTATCGCAATGGATCGCGAGATCATCGGTACCTCACGACAACCGCAGCGACGAAGGGGAATCGTTCCACACCCACCACGGCGCCCCCTAACGTAACGGCTCGACCGACGGTGAGGTGAAACCGCTTTCCATTGTGCCGGTCAACGAAGCGCTCCGACAGGTCCAGCTCCAGCGCTCGAAGTTGTAGTTCGTCTGGATCCAGCGATTGCCGACGGCATCACCGCCGGGCTTGCGAATCGACCAACCCAATTCGGCGTCGTAATGTGCTTCATCGCGTTCGTTGGTTACGACGCCCCTGGACTCGACAACGGCCTCGCGCGTCGCGCCGCCCTCGATCTGTCGAGGGCCCTGTTTCGCGCCGACCAGGTCGTGCGCGTACAACTGACGAAGATGCTCCACGCATGCGTCGAAGCTGGCGAACGATTGCGGCGGCATATCCACCGGCGGCAAATGGCCGCTCGCGGAAACGGACGATGCAAACGACGTCGCAACGCTCAACAGGAGAAGGCGGGTGTTGAAGTGCTTCATGTTGGAGTTTCCCGCGTATGCCCGAGCGCCAGCTCCGGGTCGACAACTGCCCGCTAGCGAGCGCTTTTTGACAGGCTGCAATCGGTGTAATAGACACGGCACGCGGTATCGCCATCCGTCTGGCAGATCGCCATGCCTTTCTGTATGGCTTCTTCCTTGGTGCCAGCACCGGCCGTACTGAATCCTTTGCTTCCAACGATCATGGCGCCGCAGCCGTTGGAGTAGGTCAACTGAACTTTGCAGGTAGCCCCACCCTTGGCCTGGCAATCTGCCATCGCCGTGCGCGCGGCTCCGCGTTCGCTTTCCCCGCCGACGGCCGTGCCGAGTACGCCCTTTACACCATCGGTCGCGATCGCTCCCCACGTCGTCGCCAAACTGAACGTGGGCGCCTGCTGTGTGGGTGCCGCCTGCGCGCGGGGGGCCGGGCCACAAGACGTCGCGCTATAGGGAATCCAGCCCGACGGACATGCCACTTGGGCGTGCGCGGTGATACTGATACCGACCAGGCAAGCGATTGAAAGAATTTTGGATCGCATGTTCTCTGTAACGCGTCTAGCGCTTTTCGTGTTATTCCAGTCGCTGGGTTTTCACGGTACTCGATGGGCCGAGATAGCCAAGGGAGCCCTTGACCCGTTTGTCGTTGTACCGACCTGCTCCCCGCGTTTGGTACGGTGACCAAAGCGAATCGACGCACGCGAGCAATCGCCCCCCGCGCGCAGTAACGTACCGACTAACCGTTGTGAAGTGGCGATACTTTCGCAAACGCCGCCTCTTTCATGGCTGGATGCGCGTGCAAATGCGTGCAAATATACCTGAGTTGTTTCGACGGATTCATGCCCGAGCCGCAGTTTCCGACGCCCGCTACCTGCCCGTTCCCAACGTCCCCAGCAACACCTTCCTGCAACTCGCGATCATCTGCGCCTCCGGATCGCGATAGTCGGTCAGCAGCCACGCCGCGCCGACGTTCGTCATCGCGCCCACCAGCGCGAGCCCGATCAGCCGCTGCTCGGTGCGCTCGGCAGGCGTGACGGCCTCGCCCGGCGCGCCGATCGCCATGATCAACTTGCCGAAGTCGATCAGCATGCGCTGGTACGTCATGTCGGTATCCGCGCTCACGCCCATCACCTCGAGCAGCAGCACGCGCGCCGCGCACGGGTCGCGCAGAAACGCGAAGAATGCGGCGAGCCCCGCGTCGACGCGCTCGCGCAGCTCGCCGCCGCGCGCGGCGACCGCCTGCGCGACCGCGTCATGCAGCTGCTGCGCGTGATGCAGGTAAGTGCAGCGCAACAGATCCTCGGTGCTGTCGAACGCCGCGTAGAAATAGCGATCGTTCAGCTTCGCTTCCTGGCAGATCGACCGCACGGTCGCCTTGCGGAAACCCACCGTACCGAACACGCGCGTCGCCGCGCGGATCAACGCATCGCGCCGCTCGGCGGCCCGCACCTCGGGCGCCACGCCGCCATACGCCCGGCCCCTTTTTTCCGTTTCGAGTGCTTTCTCCATTCCGCTATTTGACATCAGGACACCCGAAAACTAAAGTGGTGACGAACAACACCACAATAGATGCGCCGCCGGTGCAGCGCAAGCGGAACGGGAGGACGACGAATGAAGGGGTTTTCCGGCAAGGTCGCCGCGATCACGGGCGCCGGTTCGGGCATGGGCCGCAGCCTCGCGGTCGAGCTTGCGCGGCGCGGCTGCGAGGTCGCGCTCGCCGACGTCAGCGAAACCGGGTTAGCCGGCACGGCGGCCGCCTGCGCGCAGCACGGCGTGCGTGTGAGCACGCGGCGGCTCGACGTCGCCGACCGCGACGCGGTGTTCGCGTGGGCCGATTTCGTTCGCGCCGAGCACGGCAAGGTCAACCTGATCTTCAACAATGCGGGCGTGTCGCTGGCCGCGAGCGCCGAAACCGCGCGCCTCGCCGATCTCGAATGGATCGTCGGCATCAATTTCTGGGGCGTCGTGCATGGCACGCAGGCGTTCCTGCCGCATCTGCGCGCATCGGGCGACGGTCACGTCGTCAACACGTCGAGCCTGTTCGGGCTCGTCGCGATGCCGACGCAAAGCGCGTACAACGCGACCAAGTTCGCGGTGCGCGGCTTCACCGAGGCGCTGCGGATGGAACTCGAACTCGACGGCGCGCCGGTGAGCGCGACCTGCGTGCATCCGGGCGGCGTCGCGACGAGCATCGTCGACGCGGGCCGCGTCGACACCAGCATCCACGCGCTGACGGGCCAGGACGAAGTGACGCATCGCCGCCAGGCCAACCGCCTGATCAACGCGACGACGGCCGACGAGGCCGCGCGGCAGATCCTCGCGGGCGTCGAGCGCAATGCGCGCCGCGTGCTGGTCGGCGCCGACGCACGCCGGCTCGACCGGATCGCGCGCCTGCTCGGCGCCGGTTACCAGTGGCTGATGCTGCGCCACGTGCGCCGCGCCCGCGCACGCAACCTCGAACGCGCGCACGCCCCGGCCACGCGCCCCACCACGCCGACCAAGGATCTCGCATGACCTCGACGACGACGACCGACCGGCGCGACGCGCCGCCCGCCCGCGACACCCGCCGCGACAGTGGCGATAACCACGATACCCGCGACCTCGACGTGCTGATCGTCGGCGCCGGCCTGTCCGGCATCGGCGCCGCCTACCACCTGAAGCAGCGCTGCCCGCATGCGAGCGTGGCGATCGTCGAGGCGCGCGACGCGATCGGCGGCACATGGGACCTGTTCCGCTATCCGGGTGTTCGTTCGGATTCCGACATGTTCACGCTCGGCTACAGCTTCCGCCCGTGGCACAGCGACAAGGCGATCTCCGACGGCCAGACGATCCTCGACTACATCCGCGACACCGCGCGCGCCTACGGCATCGACAAGACGATCCGCTACGGCCAGAAGGTCGTCGCGGCCGACTGGGATTCGAACCGCGCGCGCTGGACGGTGCGCATCGAGCGCACGCGGGACGGCGCGACCGACACGCTCGTCTATACCTGCCGCTTCCTGTTCATGTGCAGCGGCTACTACGACTACGACGCCGGCTACCTGCCCGACTGGGCCGGCATGGACACGTTCGAGGGCCAGCTCGTGCATCCTCAGCACTGGCCGAAGGATCTGTCGTACGCGAACCGGCGCGTGGTCGTGATCGGCAGCGGCGCGACGGCCGTCACGCTCGTGCCGTCGATGGCAGCCGACGCGCAGCACGTGACGATGCTGCAGCGCTCGCCGACCTACATCGTGTCGCTGCCCGCGCGCGACAAGATCGCGAACGCGCTGCGCCGCGTGCTGCCGTCGCGGCTCGCGCACCGGCTCGTGCGCGTGAAGAACGTGCTGCTGACGATGTACCTGTACAACGTGTCGCGCCGCAAGCCGGACCAGACGAAAAAATTCATCATCCGCGCGGCCAGCAAGCAGCTCGGCCCCGACTTCGACGTCGCGAAGCACCTGACGCCGCGCTACATGCCGTGGGACCAGCGCGTGTGCCTCGTGCCGAACGGCGACCTGTTCAAGGCGATCCGCGCGGGCCGCGCATCGATCGTCACCGACGAGATCGAGCGCTTCACGCCGACCGGCCTCCAGCTGAAGAGCGGCCAGCAGCTCGACGCGGACGTGATCGTCACCGCGACCGGGCTGAAGGTGAAGATGCTCGGCGGCGCGCGCGTGACGGTCGACGGCCGCGTGGTCGATTTGCCGGAGACGGTGTCGTACAAGGGGATGATGTACAGCGGCGTGCCGAACCTCGCATCGTCGTTCGGCTACACGAATGCGTCGTGGACGCTGAAGGCCGAGCTGATCGCGCGCTACGTGTGCCGGCTGCTCAACCACATGCGCGCGAACGGGTACGACACGTGCGTGCCGCGGCTCGGCGCGGGCGATCTCGGCGACGTGCCGGCCGTCAACCTGAGTTCGGGCTACATCCAGCGCGCGGCCGGCATCCTGCCGAAGCAGGGGCACCGCAAACCGTGGAAGTTCCACCAGAACTACGTGCTCGATCTCGCGTCGCTGAAGTTCAGCGCGCTCGCCGATTCCGCGATGCACTTCGAACGCCGCGCCCAAACCGGCCCGGCCGCCACCGCGCCGGCTGCCGAACCCGTACTCGAAACCCGCTGAGGCCGACATGACTCCTACGCTCCATCTGATCCAGAACGTACTGCTCGGCGTCGTCGCGGTGCTCGCCGCGCTCGCGCTGTTTTCCGCTTACGTGGCCCGTCGCGTGACGCGCGCGTTTCCGCCCGAAGGCCGCTTCGTCGACATCGACGGCGATCGTATCCACTACGTCGAATACGGCAACGGCCCGCCGATCGTGTTCGTCCACGGGCTCGCGGGGCAATGGCGCAATTTCGCGTACCTGCCGCTCACGCGGCTCGCGCAGCAGCATCGCGTGATCCTGCTCGACCGCCCGGGCGCCGGCCGCTCGCTGCGCGGCGCTGCCTCGCAGGCGAACGTGTTCGCGCAGGCCCGCACGGTCGCCGCGTTCATCGACGCGTTGCAGCTCGACAAGCCCGTGCTGGTCGGCCATTCGCTCGGCGGCGCAATCGCGCTCGCGGTCGGCCTCAACCATGCGGACCGCGTGAGCCGGCTCGCGCTGATCGCGCCGCTGTCGCACGAGCAGACCGAGCCGCCCGCGCCGTTCAAGCCGCTGATGCTGCCGTCGCCGCTCGTGCGCCGTTTCGTGTCGTGGACCTTCGCGATCCCGCTGACCATCCTCACCGGCCGCAAGGCCGTGCGCCAGGTATTCGCGCCGGAGGCCGTGCCGCGCGACTTCCCGGTCAAGGGCGGCGGCCTGCTCGGGATGCGCCCGCACGTGTTCTACGCGACGGCGACGGACCTGCTGTCGGCGCCCGTCGACCTGCCCGCGATGGAGCGTCGCTATGCGGAACTCGCGCTGCCGGTCGACGTGCTGTACGGCCGCGCCGATCCGATCCTGAACTGGCGCGCGCACGGCGACGCGCTCGCGAAAAAATCCGCGCGCGTGCGGTTGAAGGTCGTCGAGGGCGGCCACATGCTGCCGGTCACGATTCCCGAAGCGACGGCCGACTGGCTGCTCGAAGTCGCCGCCGCGCCGGCCGACGTCGCCGCGCAGCCAGTGCGCATCGCGTAGATCGCGGCAACGCAGCGGGGCCTGATTCCGTGGCGGGCAGCCGACGCCGCGACGGCATCAGGCTTCGTCGTCGGGTATCGACAGCCCGAGATCCGAGAGCACCTCGCGCGCGCTGCGAAACGCCTCGACCGCGGCCGGCGCCCCGGCGTACAGCGCGCTGTGCAGCAACACCTCGCGAATCTCGACGAGGCTCGCGCCGTTGTTGAGCGCGCCGCGAACATGCCCCTTCAGCTCCGTGCTGCGGCCGAGCGCCGCCAGCATCGCGCACGTGCACAGGCTGCGCGTCTTCAGGTCGATCCCGCCCCGCTGCCACGTGCTGCCCCACGCATGTTCGTTCAGCCAGTTCTGCAGCGGACGCGAAAAGCCGTCGAGGTCGCGCATCGCGCGCTCGACGAACGCCTCGCCCATCACGTCGATCCGCCGCGCCTTGCCGTATTCCCTGTCCTGTTCGCTCATGTCGGTGTCCTGGTGGTTGGAAGTCGTGGCCGCTGCCGCGCCGCCGGCGGCCGGGGGGGATGTCGCGCCATGTTCTGCGGGACGGCGCGTTTCGTCAAAGATGCGGCCCTCGGTTCGCGGCCGGTCGCGCAACGGGCGGTCGAACGCTACGTAACATCCCGTCGCGCGTTACGGCGCCTTACGGGAACATCGCAGCCGCGACGCTCGCGCACCGCGCGCGCCTGTCGCGCGAAACCGCCCTTCCTCCGTTTAAATCGCATCGATATTCCCGATTTCCGCAACAAATCGCGACACCGTTTCGCGAAACCTGTCATGGCGCGGAATTTGCAGAGAAGGCTTGGACACACTTCCAATGTCGAGGCCAACATGCAGAATCTCTTCAAGAAGACGACGGTAACGATGGCCGTCTCGTCACTGCTCGCGCTGTACGGCTGCGGCTCGGTCGATGGACCGACGACCCCGCCGACCATCAAACCGAGCACGTCCGGGACGAGCGGCACTTCGGGGACGTCGGGGACGTCGGGCGGCGGTTCGTCGGGGACGTCGGGCGGCGGTAGTTCGGGGACTTCCGGTACGTCGGGTACGTCCGGCACCTCGGGTACCTCGGGCACCTCCGGTACCTCGGGTACTTCCGGTACCTCGGGCACTTCCGGTACCTCGGGTACTTCCGGTACCTCGGGCACCTCCGGTACCTCGGGCACCTCCGGTACCTCGGGCACCTCCGGTACCTCGGGCACCTCCGGTACCTCGGGCACCTCCGGTACGTCGGGCACCTCCGGTACGTCGGGCACCTCCGGTACGTCGGGCACCTCCGGTACGTCGGGCACCTCCGGTACTTCGGGCACCTCCGGTACTTCGGGCACTTCCGGCACCTCGGGTACTTCCGGCACTTCGGGCACCTCCGGTACTTCGGGTACTTCGGGCACTTCCGGTACCTCGGGCACTTCCGGTACCTCGGGCACTTCCGGTACCTCGGGCACTTCCGGTACCTCGGGCACTTCCGGCACCTCGGGTACTTCGGGTACTTCCGGTACTTCGGGTACCTCGGGCACTTCCGGCACCTCGGGTACTTCCGGTACCTCCGGTACTTCGGGCACCTCCGGTACTTCGGGCACCTCGGGTACTTCGGGCACCTCCGGTACTTCCGGTACTTCCGGTACTTCGGGCACTTCCGGCACCTCGGGCACCTCGGGCACCTCGGGTACCTCGGGTACCTCGGGTACCTCGGGTACCTCGGGTACCTCGGGTACCTCGGGTACTTCTGGTACCTCAGGCACCTCCGGTACCTCGGGCACCTCCGGTACCTCGGGCACCTCCGGCACCGGCGTCACCCCGCTCGGCAATGTCCTCCAGAAATCCGGCAACCTCGTGACGGCGCTCGGCACGACGGTCGTGAACGGCGGCGCTCAGATCGGCGGCGTGCAGATCCCCGGCACGAACCCGACGACGGCCAACAGCATCGGCAACGCGGTCGGCAGCCTCGGCAACGGCGTGCAATCGCTCGGCAACGGCATCGCGGCCGGCCTGGGTTCGATCGGCGTGTCGGCGAACCCGCTCGGGCCGACGATCACGTCGACCACCGGCCTGCTGACCGGCGCCGGCGGCGCGGTCAACAACCTCGGCAATGCAGTGACGAGCCTCGGCACCGGTCCGCTGTCGCCGCTCGCGCCCGCGACGACACTGGTCGGCAGCCTCGTCAACACGGTCGGCACCGCGGTCAACTCGACCGCATCGGCGCTGAACACGGCACTGAACAGCTCGCCGGTCCAGCAGCTCGAAACGCAGCTCGGCAAGGTGATCAACCCGATCACGAACACGCTGACCGGCGGCGTCACGACGCCGGGCGCGACGCAGACGCTCGGCGGCGTGACACTGCTCGGCACGCCGCTCAACGGCCTGCTCAGCACGCTGGGCAACGGTCTCGCGCTTGCGGGCACGAAGGTCGGCGGCGCGACCGACAACCCGGTCGGCGCGGGGCTCGGCGGCGTCGTGACGCAGCTCGGCAACACGGTGACGTCGACGGGCGGCCTCGTTCACGACAACAACGCGGGCAGCTCCAGCAGCGGCACGGGCGGCAGCAATCCGCTCGCGCCGATCACGGGCCTGCTCGGCACGTTGACGGGCGGCCTCGGCGGCGGCAGCTCGAGCGGTTCGGGCGGCACCAGCGGCACCAGCAGCGGCGGCCCGCTCGCACCGATCACCGGCCTGCTCGGGACGGTGACGGGCGCACTCGGCGGCATCGGTTCGAGCGGCACCAGCGGCACGGGCGGAACGAGCGGGACCGGCGGCACCAGCGGTACGGGTGGCGCAGGCCTCGGCGGCCTGCTGGCGCCGGTCACCAACCTCGTCAATTCGCTGACGCCGCTCGGCGCGAGCCTCACCGGCACCGTCACGACGCCGGGCGGCAACCTGTCCGGCACGCTCGGCGGGGTGCTGACGAGCGGCCCCGTCGGCACGCTCACGGGTGCGCTGGGCACGCCGGCCGGCTCGGCCGGCGCCACCGGCACGGTCAGCCCCGGCGGCGCAGCGGGCACCGTGACGACGCCGGGCGGCAGCGGCTCCGTGGTGACCGGCCTGACCGGCAGCACGGGCGGCGCCACCGCGGGCGGCACCGGCAACCTGCTGTCGCCGGTGACCAACCTGCTCGGCGGTCTGCTGGGCGCCGGCACCAAGAAGTAAGCGGTAACGCATCACGTATCAGAACGACAGGCCAATGGCCGGGCGCGCATCCATACAAAGCCCGGCCGACGGCCGGCGTCACCCGCCAAGCGGGGGCGCCGGCCCTCATCCCTACGAGGATCCGATCATGAACTCCACGCTCGACGGCATCGTCGCTGCCCCGGACCGCCCGCCCCGTTCCGCCACGCCGTTCCGCGCCGGCCTGCTCGGCATCGCGGCCGGACTCTTCGCGCTATGGATCACGCGCGACCACCCGGCGCTCGACGCGGCCACGCGCGCGGTCATCGCGAGCCTCGCGATCATCGGCACGATCGCGCTGCATGAACTCTTCATCTCGCGCGTCTACCTGCGCCCGAGCGCGGGGCTGTCGCGGCAGGCCGTCCGGCCGCTCGGCATCGCGCGCGTCGCGACACGGCTCGGCGCGCTGACGTCGATCT
Organism: Burkholderia sp. BCC0097; assembly: GCF_902832985.1. NCBI lineage: Bacteria > Pseudomonadati > Pseudomonadota > Betaproteobacteria > Burkholderiales > Burkholderiaceae > Burkholderia > Burkholderia sp. BCC0097. Next base: position 596,117 of record NZ_CADFDM010000004.1, on the reverse strand, counting down.
ACGCGGGCATCGGCGCGATCTACTGGCTGCTGCCCGAATACCACGGCGCGTTCTACCTGCCGTTCTGGTCGCTGCTGCGCTCGCTCGCGCCGTACGTGATCGTCGCCGCGCCGTTCTACTTCGCGTGGATGGACCGCCACCAGCGCGAGACCGACGACGCGTACCTGCTGTGGGGCCGCTTCCTGTTTCGCCGCGAGCAGCCCGCGAGCTGGAAGCCGGTGCGCGAGATGCTGGCCGGCTGGGGCGTGAAGGCGTTCTTCCTGCCGCTGATGACCGTCTACCTGTCGAAGGACGCCGATCACCTGAGCGCGTCGCTCGCGAACGCGATGCACGCGCCGATGACGATCGCGACCTTCGTGTTCATGTACGACCTGTCGTTCACGATGGACCTGATGTTCGGCACCGTCGGCTACCTGTGCACGTTCCGCATCCTCGACAGCCACGTGCGCACCGTCGAGCCGACGACGCTCGGCTGGGTCGCCGCGCTGATCTGCTACCAGCCGTTCTGGTCGCTGATCTCGAACAACTACATCCGCTACGAAGGCTCGATGTTCTGGGACAACTGGCTGCTGTCGGCGCCGACGCTGCGCGTGATCTGGGGCACGGTGATCATCCTGCTGCTGCTGACCTACGCGCTGTGCACGATCTCGTTCGGGCTGCGGTTCTCGAACCTCACCAACCGCGGGATCATCACGTCCGGCCCGTACCGCTTCACGAAGCATCCGGCCTACATCACGAAGAACCTGTCGTACTGGATGGTGTCGGTGCCGTTCGTCGAGCCGCTCGGCTGGCAGCTCGGGCTCATGCACTGCGCCGGGCTCGTCGCCGTCAACCTGATCTACTACACGCGCGCGAAGACGGAAGAGCGTCACCTGATGCGCGATCCCGACTATCGCGCGTATGCCGAATGGATCGCGCAGCACGGGTTGTTCGCGCGGATCAGGCAGGCGTTCGGTGGGCGGCAGGCGGTGTGACGCGCCGCTTCCCGGCCGGGCTGCCGATGCATCGACCCGGCCGGGAACGCACACATTCGAGTTCATCCGCGCGTGCGCTTCAATGCGGCGAGCGCGACGACGCATGCCGTCGGCATGACGAAACAAAACGCCGCCAGCGGCCACGGCGTATCGCCGGGCAGCACCAGCGTCACGAACGTGCCGGCCCCGCCGACGATCAGGCTCTGCACGCAGTAATACAACGCAACCGCCGTCCCCGCCGCGTCGTCGAAATCCCGAAGCGCGCCGTTCGCTGTCACCGACGACATCAGCACGATGCCGATCGCGACGATCCACATCGGCATCACGAACGAGACGAATGACGGCGCCATCAGGGCCGTGCACGCCGCCAGCGCGATTGCGCCGGCCATCATGACACCGGCGCCGCGCACGAAACAGCCCGGAATCCCCCAGTTCGACACGAACCATCGCGCAAAGCGCGCGGCAACGATCATCACAATCGCGACGGTGGCAAACGCCACGCTGAATTCGGTGCGGGAATAGCCGGCCTGTCCGACCAGCACACGCGGCGCAATCGAAAAGAACACGAAAAAAGCGCCCATGGACGTGCCGAAACCGAACGAATAGACGAGGAAAGAAGGACTGTGCAGGATCGATACGGCGGATTGCCGCGGCTTGCCGCCGGCCTGCTGCCGTGTTTCGTGCCAACGCGACAACGCGCGGTAAAACGCCAGACATCCGGCGCCGCAGAGGGTCATGAAGATCGCACGCCATCCGAAACCGTGCGCAATGCCTGCGCCGAGCATCGGCCCGAGCGCCGGGACGAACGCGAGGATCGCCCCGAACTGGCTGTAGAGGGTACTGCCTTCCGGACGGTCGGCATACACGTCGCGCACCGTTGCAAAGGTCGCCACGAGCGCCGCGGACGCGCCTAACGCCTGCAGCAGGCGCAACGCGACGAACACGCCGCCGCTGCCCGCCATTGCAAGCGCCAGCGAAGCCACCGAGAACAGCAGCGCACCGCCCAGGAGCACGGGTCGACGTCCGAGCCGGTCCGACAGCGGGCCGAACATCAACTGGCCCAGGCCGAGGACGACCATGTAGACGCTCAGCGTCAGTTGCACCATGGCGGGCGACGTGTGCAGCGCCGACGGCATCTCCGGAACCACCGGCAGATACACGTCCATCGCCAGCGACGCGAGGAGATCGAAAGGGGCCATCAGCAGCAACGCCGACGGCAGCGAGTAAGCCCATGCGGGCGTGGTTCGGGTTTGATCAGGCATGACGAAGCATCCGCTCGGAAAAGGGAAATCCGGCGGCAATCTGCCTGCTGAGTTCATCGACGAGAGGAGATCGCCGCAACAACCGGGTAAAGCAGGTTGCTGCGGCTCAGCGATCCGTGGACGGGCCCGCTCCCATGGTCAGATCCTTGTGGGGTTCGTTCGCGGTGAAGTGTATGCGATCTCGCGGCATGAAAGGGGGCGGTCGGAAACCGCTACGCGATCAACCGCGGACTTCGTGGCGAATCGTGGCGCGTCCACAGCCCCCGCTTGCGGCCAATTGTCGCGAAACACCGCGATCCTCCACTTTTCATCGCTTTTCTCCGTCAGTCCGATTGCCCACCTTGCGGCCGTCGCGTATGGTGCTGACCGTCCGCGTGCGCCCGTCGCCCGGACCTCCGACCGTCGTCCCGCACGACGGCTGCGCGGGCCCCGCCCGCCGTCACCGTCTCCGCGGCCGCCCGTTCGGCGCCGCGCATTCATGAGGAAAGAGGCGTGATCCACAAAGTCCTGATCCTGTTCGCACTCTGCATCGCGGGCCTCGCCGCGATCGCCGCCGGTTTCCAGCACATCCCCAGCTGATTCGCGGCCCCGGCTCGCTTCGCCGAGCCCGGGGGCCGCTTCCATTTCCGTTTCCCCGTTGCCATGAATCCCTTTCTCGATGCGCCCGAGACGGGCGCCTTTTGCCATGCGTATCGACGTACAGCATTCCCAGCACGACATCGACGACGAACTCGACACCCTGTATGAACGTCTCCACCAGCCGGGCCATCGCCTGCATGGGCTGCCAGCCATCGCGCTCGGCCGCTCGGGCCTGATCGTCCGCCACCGCGAGGCGGACGGCGAATACTTCCTGTACGTCGAAGATCCAGCCGCGCGCCAGCTCGCCGGCTACACGGTGTTCAACCGCCTGCCCGAACTGCCGCGCCGCGCCGACCGCTACCTGCGCGCGCCGCACACGCGGCTGCGCGGCTCGGCCCAACGCAAGGGCCTCGCGACGACGCTGTACCGCTGGGGGCTCGACGCGGGCCTGTGCCTGATCAGCGGCGCACGCCAGTCGGTCGGCGCCGCGCGGCTGTGGACCGCGCTCGCGCACGATTACCGGCATGGCTTCGTCGATGTCGAGGGCCGCGCGCTGCGCTATCTCGGCGAAGCCGTTGCCGACGACGTGCACGGCGCGCTGCATACGCGGCGGTTGTTGCTCGGCAACGGATGGACCCTCGGTGAACTGGCACAAGCTACCGGGATGACCGGCGTCGATGCCGCCGAATATGCGAACGTGAACGTGCCAAGCGTCGGCCACGCGCGGCCTGTCGCTCATACGGCTCACGTGACTCATGTGGCTCACGCACCGATGCGATAATTCGCCGGAGCCGCGCGCCGCCGCCGCGCGAGCCACTTACCCACCCGTTCCGCGATGGCCAACGAAACCCGAACCGATTCCGAGCGCTCCCTCGACATCGTCGCGCTATGCGGCAGCTTGCGCGCGCAGTCGTACAACGCGGCGCTGCTCGATGCAGCCGCACTCGTCGCCCCGCGCGACATGCATATCACGCGTTTCGGTCGCCTCGGCGAATTCCCGCTGTTCAATCCCGATGCCGAATACCCGACGCCCGCCGCGGTGCGCGACCTGATCGACCGCCTGAACGCGGCCGACGGCGTGCTGATCGCCAGCCCGGAATACGCGCACGGCGTAACGGGCGTGATGAAGAACGCGCTGGACTGGGTCGTGGGATGCGAGGCCGTCGTGTACAAACCGGTCGCGGTATTGAACGCGTCGCCGCGCGCGACGCATGCGGATGCGGCGCTGCGCGAGACGCTGTCGGTCATGTCGGCGCGCATCGTCGAGCCCGCCTCGATCGCGCTGCCGATCCTCGGCAGCCAGCTCCACGCGGCGGGCATCGCCGCACATCCGCCGTTCGCGTCGGCGCTCGTCGATGCATTGCACGCGCTGCGCGCGGCGATCGAAACGTCGGCGTCAGGCAGCTAGGTCGGCCGCGCGCCCGAATGTGCGGCGTGGCGTTATCGCGCCTTGGCGCGCGTCGTCTTTCTCGCCGGCTTCGCGGCCTTCGCACGCGGCGCTTCCTTCTCGGGTTGCGCGCCGCCGCCGACGAGATCCTCGAGCCACGCGAGCGCATCGACGTACGACAGGAACTGCTGCAGGTATTCCGGCGACAGCTCGCGCATCGTCGCGAGCGACCGGTGCACGAGGCTGTTCGAGTTGAGCGGCCCCGCGTTGCGCGGCACCTGGTCGAGCGACTGGCGGTATTGCTGTTCCGTGCGGACTTTCGACCACATCGTGCGGAAGTAGTCGACCAGTTCGGGATCGAGCCCGCGCCGGTCGGCCTGCGCATCGCGGCCGAGCCCTGCGACGAGCGCGGCCAGCGCGCCGCGCGCGGGCGCGCCCGTCGCGGGTTGCGCCGTCTCGCGCGGGGCTTCGGCATCATCGTCGGCGCGCGCGACGATCTCCGCAAACCCGTCGAGCAGCGTCTTCAGCCGCGCGTCGAGCAACGCGCGCGCGGCGCCGTCGAGCGCGGCCGCGCGCTTCTCGAGCGCATCGATCCGGTGAAAACCTACCGGGTCGAGCCGGTCGGCGCCCTGCTCGCGCCATGCGTCGAGCATCGCGCGAACCTGCGTCGCGTCGCCCGTCACTTTGCCTTTTCTCCGTTCGACGCCGACTTGCGCGGCACCGGCGCGATTTCCACGCGACGGTTCTTCGCGCGGCCTTCATCGTCCGCATTCGAGCTGACCGGCTGTTCGGAACCGAACGCGGCCGCGAATACCGACGAGGCCGGCACGCCGGCATCGATCATCGCGCGCGTCACGGTCAACGCGCGCTTGGCCGACAGTTCCCAGTTGTCCGCGAACAGGCGGTTGCCCGCGTGCACCTGCTGGTCGTCCGCGAAGCCGCTGATCATCAGAATCTCGTCGCGGGTTTTCAGGTACGTGGCCAGCGGGCCGGCCAGCGTCTTCAGCAGATCGCGGCCCGCGGGCTGCAACTGGTCGGAGTTCAGCGCGAACAGCACGTTGCCGCTGATGCCGATGCGCCCGTTCACGAGCGTCACGCGGCCGGCCGCGAGCGGCCCGGCGAGCGCCTGTTCGAGCGACTTGCGCTGCTGCGCCTCGAGCTGGCGCGCGCGCACCGCTTCCTCGAGCTTGGACGTGAGCTGGAGCTGCATGCCGATCACGCCGACGAGGATCAGCACGAACGCGCCGAGCAGCACCGACATCAGGTCGGCGAATGCGGGCCACACCGGCGCCGATGGCGCGCCGCCGTCGATTTCGTCGTGCATGCGTTACGCTCCGACGCTCGCCCGCCGGCCGGCGAGCTGTTGCAGATCCTCGACGATCTGCTTCTGCGACATCACGCTCAGGTCGATCACCTCGCGCGCCTGCGCAACGTAGTACTCGAGCTGCTCGTCGCTGCGCGCGAGCGATTTCTCGAGCGCGGCCTCGATGCGCTGCAGATGGGTCAGCAGCTTGTCGTTCGATTCGCCGAACACCTGCACGGCCATCCCGAACGCATCGCCGAGGCTCGCCACTTCGACGGCGCCGGCCGTGACCTGCGCGGCCACCGAATCGAGCTTGCGCATCTCGGCATCGACGGTGTCGTTGAAGCGCGCGCCGACGCGGTCGAGCAGATCGGCCGACGTGCTGACGAGCGCGTCGATCGCGGCGCGCTGTTCGGTCGACGCGTGGTTGACCGCGCCGAGCAGCGTCTCCAGCGTCGCGAGCAGGCGGCTGCGTTCCTCGAGCGTCGCGGTGTCGCGCACCATGCTGTCGGACAAGCGCTGACGCAGCTCGGCGACGACGTCGGCCGCGGCCTTCGGCGCTTCCGATGCGGCCTGCACGAGGCGCGCGATTTCGTTGATCGTGTCGCTCGCGTGCACCTGCGCCTGCGCGGTGATGTCGTTCGCGGTGCGGGTCAGCGTGTCGCAGATGTCCTGCTGGCGCGCCGCGGCCTGCGCGCTCGTCTGCGCCCATTCGTCGCGCAGCGCGGCGGCCATCGCGGCGAGGGAATCGTTCCAGGCGGCGAGGCGGGCTTCGTCGCGTGCGGCCAGTTGCGACTGGAGGCCTGCGTGCGAATCGCGGATCGTCGTCAGCAGATCGGTCGAGCGTTGTTCGAACGTCGAAGCCTGTGCGGCGAGGTCACGTGTCGTTTGCGCGAGCGCGTCGCAGATTTCCTGCTGACGGCCGGCGCTATGCACGCCTGCGCGCTGCCATTCGTCGCCGAGCTTCGTGGCCATCGCGGCCAGCGACTCGTTCCACGCCGACAAACGTTCTTCGTCGCGTGCGGCGAGTTGCGATTGCAGACCGGTATGCGACTCGCGGATCGTCGACAGCAGATCGGTCGAGCGTTGTTCGAACGTCGATGCCTGTGCGGCCAGATCACGCGTCGTTTGCGCGAGTGCGTCGCAAATTTCCTGCTGACGGCCGGCGCTGTGCACGCCCGCGCGCTGCCATTCTTCGCCGAGCTTCGTGGCCATCGCGGCCAGCGACTCGCTCCACGCCGACAGACGTTCTTCGTCGCGTGCGGCCAGTTGGGATTGCAGACCAGTGTGCGACTCGCGAATCGTCGACAGCAGATCGTTCGAGCGTTGTTCGAACGTCGAAGCCTGTGCAGCGAGGTCACGCGTCGTTTGAGCGAGTGCGTCGCAGATTTCCTGCTGACGGCCGGCGCTATGTACGCCTGCGCGCTGCCATTCTTCGCCGAGCTTCGCCGCCATCGCGGCCAGCGAGTCGTTCCATGCCGACAGACGTTCTTCGTCGCGTGCCGCCAGTTGCGACTGCAGGCCGGTGTGCGACTCGCGGATCGTCGTCAGCAGATCGGTCGAGCGTTGTTCGAACGTCGATGCCTGTACCGCGAGATCGCGCGTCGTTTGCGCCAATGCGTCGCAGATTTCCTGCTGACGGCCCGCGCTATGCGCGCCCGCGCGCTGCCATTCGTCGCCGAGCTTCGCGGCCATCGCGGCCAGCGAGTCGTTCCACGCAGCGAGACGTTCTTCGTCGCGCGCCGCCAGTTGCGTCTGCAAACCCGCGTGCGACTCGTGCATCGCGGCGAGCGTCGCGGCCGAATGGCGTTCGAACGTCGCGGCGGCTTCACCCAGTGCGCGCGCATGCTGGCCGGCCAGCGTCTCGCCGACCTGCTCCTGGCGCGCCAGCGCCTCGCGCCATGCGTCCGACAGGCGGCCTTCGGTCGACTCGAGGCGCGTCGCGACGCCGTCGAGCAGATCCGACGAACGCTGCGCGAACGTGTCGGTGAACTGGCCGAGCGTCGTCTGCAACTGCTGCGCGACGGCGTCGCCCGCGCGGCGCTGTTCGTCGAGCGCCCGGTTCCATACGGCCGTCACGTTGCCGGTGGTCTTCTCGAAGCCGTCCGTCAGCCCGTCGAGCTGACGCTGCACCGCGCCCGTCACCGTATCGCGCAGCGCGGCCATCTCCTGCGCGAGCCCCGTCATCGTCGCGGCGACGACCGGCTGCAGCGCGGCGCCGGCCACGCGGGCGCTTTCGGCGGCGCTTTCCTTCAGCGCGTCGCCGACGTTCGACGCCAGGCCGGCATACGCCCGCTCGGTCCGGTCGAAAAACGCCTGCTGGCTTTCGAGCTGACGATCGTGCAACGCGACGCTGCGCGCCTCGAGCGTCGTCATCATCGTCTGCAACCGGTCGACCAGCGCCGGCATCACGTCGGCCTGGCGCTGCAGCAGCCGGAACGATTCGTCGCGCTGGTGCGCGGACGAATGCACGCGCAGCGTCGTCGCGATCTTCGCGTCGAGCTGCTGGGCCGCGTCGATCCGCTCGCGGCGCACGAGCGCGGACAGCAGCCCGAGCATCGCGGACGTCGCGACACCGGCGATCGACGTGCCGAATGCAAACCCGAGCCCCTTCACCGGCGCGATCAGCGACGCCCGGATTGCATCGAGATCGGTCGCGCTCTCGAGCGCGGCGCCCGTGCCCTTCAGCGTGACGACCATCCCGAGCAGCGTGCCGAGCATGCCGAGCAGCACCAGCAGGCCGACGAGGTAAGGCGTGAGCGCCGGGCCCGGCAGCGCGACGCGCGCGCCTTCGATTCGGGCGCGTACCGCGCCGCGCAGGCCCGGATGCAGCGTATCGAGCCACGGGTCGAGCGTCGCGGGCGGCGCGCTCAGGCCGGCGACCGCGTGCGACAGCGTGGCGGTCGCCTGCCGGTAGCGCAGCAGCTCCCATGCGCCGGCGACGTAGCACGCGCCGATCAGCAGCGTGACGGCCGCCGCCAGCGGGTTCGACGCGACATAGCCGGCACCGATCCAGCCCACTGCGAGCAGACCGGCGACGAAGACAACGAGATCAAGGCGAATTCTGGACATAGCGTGTTGATTAGCAGGTGCGAAGGGCCGCGAGCAGCCCGTCTACCGTTTGAAACCGGACTTCGAGTTCGGCAAGCAGGATGCTGTGCATCTCGTCGCGAAACGTATCGAGCCATGCGCCGGGCACGATCGCCGCGACGGTCGGGGTATCGGCCGCAGTGCCTTCATCGGCCGCAGCGGATGCGTCGGCGGCGGCGGGCGCAGCGGCCGCCGCGGCTTCGGCTTCGGCCAGCGCCTGCCGCTCCGCGTCGCGCAGTCGCGCGAAGCGCGTGCCGAGCAGCGCGGGTATGGCCGACAGCAGGCTGCGCTCGCGCGCGCCGAGCACGCGCTCCATGATCGTGTCGAGCGCCGCGAGCCGCGCCATCCCGGACGAGCGCGCGGCGAGCGCGACCCGCAGGCGGCCGCGCAACTGGCCGATCGCCGTTTCCATGTCCTGCTGGAGGGTCAGATACCGCTGGCGGAAGTCCGCGAAATCGGCCGTGTCGGCGGCCGGCGGCGGCGGCTCGCCCGGCCGGCGCCGCGCGCGCGGCCGCTGGGTGGCCGTGATCGCCTGCGCGAGGTCATGGCGCACGCGCGCGCAGTCGCGCTCGGCGTCGTAGCCGCGCACGCCGGTTGCGACACCCGGCGGGCTCGCATTCAACGCGGACGACAGCGTGATCGCGTCGGTCCAGCCGAGCCACTGGCTCAGCCGGTCGGACAGCGTTTGCCGGGATTCCGCGACGTCGGCATCGGCCAGGCGCGCGAGCAGCCGGACGAGCGTCGGACCGCTCAACGCCGGGCGCGGAGATGCTTGCACCATGCTGCAAACCGTCAAAAAAGGCAGCAGTTTACACGTCGTCGGGCGGTCGGCCGCCAGAATCGGGGAAGCGGCGCGGTTCGGCGTGCCGTGCGACACACGGGAACGCCCGTCGGGCAAGGCTCGGCGGGCGGTGGTGAGGGGGGAAACATGGGAGGCGGCGGCCGGCGAGCGGCCGCGCCATCGGGAAGCCATGCGTTGTGTGTTCGCAGTGCCGGCCCGGCATGAACGATGAAGGGGCCGAGCCGCCACGACGGGCGCGGGCATTCCGCAAGCCGCGCCTGACTATGGCCTGACGATGAACCGGTAATCCTGGAATTCGGGACACCGACGCGCGCTCGGGCGAGCGGCGCGGGCGGTTCCCACCGCTAACCGGCGACGGCCACGGCCGGCCGCCGCCACGTGCTGATAAAGAGGGGGAATGAAAGCCCTCAGATCCCCGCTTTCGGCGCATTCAGGATCAGCCGCAGCCCCAGCAGCGTGATCGCGCCGGCCGCGATACGGTCGACCCACTTCTTCGCACGCAGGTAGAGCTCGCGCGGCCCGCGCGTCGAGAAGCACAGCGCGACGAGCGTGTACCAGCCGAATTCGACCGCGAACACGAGCGGCGGCAGCACGAGGTAACACCACAGCGGCGGATGCTGAGGAAGCAGCGCCGCGAAGATGCTGCCGTACCAGATCGCCGTCTTCGGGTTGCTGAGCTGGGTCGTGAGGCCGGTCCAGAACGACTTGCGCGCGCTGCCACCGGCCATCGCCTGCGGATCGTCCATCGCGATCGGCCGGTCGGCGCCGCGCCAGATCTTCGACGCCATGTAGATCAGGTAAGCGCCGCCCGCGACCTTGAGCCCCACGTACAGCCATTCGACGGCCTGCAGCAGCGTGTAGAGCCCCGCCAGCGCGACGCCGCCGAACACGATGCCGCCGATGCCCATGCCGAGCGCGGTGGCCAGCCCGTCGCGGCGCGACAGCCCGATCGAATTGCGGGCCACCAGCACGAAGCTCGGGCCCGGAATCATCGCGCCGAGAAACAGCGCAGCGAGGATGGCGAGTACGGCAGCCGATGCGGTCATCGAAGTCTCCTGGGTGAGCGACGCCGCTGCGCCGGCGCCTGCGTGTCGTTTCCGACGATCGAGCCGCTGATTCTGGCACGCTTCGCGCATCGCCGAAAGCGGCCGTGCGCTGCTATGCTGGCCCTCTTTCCCGTCATCCCGCGCCGCCCCATGATCGCGATCCGCGCCGCCCGCTTTCCCGACGATGCCGCCGCCGTCGAAGCGATCTTTCGCGAGTACGTCGTGAGCCCGACCGTCAGCCTCGCCTTCCAGGACTACGAAGCCGAAATCGCCGCGCTGCCCGGCAAATACGCGGCGCCGCGCGGGCAGTTGCTGCTCGCGTGGCGCGGCGAGCGTGTGGTCGGCTGCGCGGCGTTCCGCGAAATCGACGCGGCGACCTGCGAGATGAAGCGCGTGTACGTGCGGCCCGACGCGCGCGGGCTGACCGTCGGCCGCCAGCTCGTCGAACGGGGCTGCTGCACGACGCGAAGGCGGCAGGCTACACGCGCTGGTGCCTCGACGTGCTGCCGGAGTTCGTCGCCGCCCGGCGACTGTATGCGTCGCTCGGCTTCGCGCCGGCGCCGCCCGTCGCGTTCAATCCCGTGCCGGGCACGGAATTTCTCGGGCGCGATCTGTAACGTCGCGCGGCTCATTCCCCTTTCCCCCTTTCGACCGGACCGCCCGCCATGCGCGCTCTTCGCCTTTCCGCCCTACTGCTCCCGCTGCTCGCCGCGCTCTCGTTCGGCGCCCGCGCCGACACCCTGCCGAAGTCGATCGCAGCGCAACTGCCGGCCGGCTACCAGCCGCTGCTCGCGCAAGCCGGGCCCGATCTCGACAATGGACGCCACAGCTTTCTCGTCGTCGCGCATCGTGCGGTCGACACGCGCGAGCAGCCATCGCCGCGTCCGCTGCTGATCTACGAGGAACAGGCCGACCATACCTACCGGCTCGCCGCCCGCAACGACCAGGTCGTGCTGCGCGCGAACGAAGGCGGCCAGTGCGACCCGTTCGATCCTGAAGATGCCGCCGACAACGGCTTGTCGGTGAAGGGCCGCTATTTCACCGTGCAGAACTTCGTCGCGTGCGGCCAGCACTGGACCGACTACATCACGTTCCGCTACGACCCGCGCACGCACGGCTGGCTCTTTTCGAACCAGATCGTCACCGAATCGTTTCCGCTCGACGACCAGCCCGATCACGTCACCGTCACGCGCTCCGATGCGCACCGGCCGGTGTCGTTCGGGCAGTGGAAGCGCAAGGACTAGACGCTGCACGCCTCCACGCCCGCGGCGGTGCCGTTTTTCAATACGACGCGCCACCCGCCTGCCGCTCGCGGCACCCGGCCAACAGGTCTACCATAGGCGCTCGTCGCCCAGCAGCGACCGCCGGCACGGCATGCGGCTTGCGCCTGCCCCTTTCCTCGTTGCCCCCGCACAGGAGGACGTCATGACGCAACACTTCGATGCGATCGTCATCGGCACCGGCCAGGCCGGCCCGCCGCTCGCCGCGCGGCTCGCCGGCGCCGGCATGAAAGTCGCGATCGTCGAGCGCGGCCGCTTCGGCGGCACCTGCGTGAACACCGGCTGCATCCCGACCAAGACGCTGATCGCGAGCGCGTACGCCGCGCAGCTCGCACGGCGCGCCAGCGAATACGGCGTGTCGGTCGGCGGCCCCGTCAGCGTCGACATGAAAGCCGTGAAGGCGCGCAAGGACCAGATTTCCGGCCGCTCGAACCACGGCGTCGAGCAATGGGTGCGCGGCCTCGACAACACGACCGTCTTTCAGGGTCATGCCCGCTTCGAACGCGCGAACGCGGTGCGCGTGGGCGATGACGTGCTCGAAGCCGAACGCATCTTCATCAACGTCGGCGGGCGCGCGCAGGTGCCCGCGATGCCGGGCCTCGACTCGGTGCCGTACCTGACCAACTCGACGATGATGGACGTCGACTTCCTGCCCGATCATCTGGTGATCGTCGGCGGCAGCTACGTCGGGCTCGAATTCGGTCAGATGTATCGCCGCTTCGGCTCGCAGGTCACGATCGTCGAGAAAGGCCCGCGCCTGATCCGCCGCGAGGACGAGGACGTGTCGCAGGCCGTGCGCGAGATCCTCGAAAACGAAGGGATCGACGTGCAGCTCGACGCGAACTGCCTGAGCGCGCGCCGCGACGGCGACGGCATCGTGGTCGGCCTCGACTGCGCGGGCGGCGGCCGCGAGGTCGCGGGCTCGCACCTGCTGCTCGCGGTCGGGCGCGTGCCGAATACCGACGATCTCGGGCTCGACCGCGCGGGCGTCGATACCGACGCGCGCGGCTACATCACCGTCGACGAGCAGTTGCGCACCAACGTGCCCGGCATCTGGGCGCTCGGCGACTGCAACGGGCGCGGCGCGTTCACGCACACCGCGTACAACGACTACGAGATCGTCGCGGCCAACCTGCTGGACGACGATCCGCGCAAGGTGTCCGACCGCATCATGGCCTACGCGATGTACATCGATCCGCCGCTCGGCCGCGTCGGCATGACGCTCGCGGAAGCGAAGCAGACGGGCCGCCGGCTGCTGGTCGGCACGCGCCCGATGACGCGCGTCGGCCGGGCGGTCGAGAAAGGCGAAAGCCAGGGCTTCATGAAGGTGATCGTCGATGCGGACAGCCATGCGATCCTCGGCGCGTCGATCCTCGGCGTGACCGGCGACGAGGTCGTGCACGGGATCCTCGACGTGATGGCCGCCGGCGCGCCGTATACGACGATCAGCCGCGCGATGCATATCCACCCGACCGTGTCCGAGCTGGTGCCGACGCTGCTGCAGGACCTGCATCCGGTCGAATGACGCACGGCAGGGGGCCGGCCGCGCACCGCGCGCCGGCGCTGTGCGAAGATGGCCGCTCGCCACGCCATCCGGGAACGCCATGGACCGCCTGCAAACGATGCAGATCTACGTACAGATCGTCGAACGCGGCAACTTCACGCAGGCCGCCGACGCGCTGCAGCTGCATCGGCCGGCCGTCACGAAAGCCGTGCAGCAGCTCGAACAGGAGCTCGGCGTCCGGCTGCTGAACCGCAGCACGCGCCGCGTCAGCGTGACGGCCGAAGGCGAGGCGTTTCATGCACGCTGCGTGCAACTGCTCGCCAGCATCGACGATGCGTTCGCGTCGTTCCCCAAGCAGCGCGCGGTGCCGAAAGGCCGGCTGCGGATCGACATCGCGCTCGCGCTCGCGAAGACGATCGTGATTCCGGCGCTGCCCGACTTCCAGCAGCGCTATCCGCAGATCGAACTCGTGCTCGGCGCGAGCGACCAGCCGGCCGACCTGATCGGCGAAGGCATCGACTGCGTGGTGCGGGTCGGGACGCTGAAGGATTCGAGCATGGTCGCGCGCACCGTCGGCGCGGTGTCGATGGCCACGTGCGCGTCGCCGGCCTATATCGCGCGCCACGGTTTGCCGCGCACGCTCGACGATCTGCGGACGCATCGCGCGGTCAACTTCTTCACCGGCCGCAACCGCCGCGTGCTCGAATGGACGTTCCGCCCGCACGGCGAAACCGTCGCGGTGAAGCTCGCGAGCAGCCTGCTCACCGACAACTCGGAAGCGCTGCTGTCGTGCGGGCTCGCGGGGCTCGGCATCGTGCACGCGTTGCGGCCCGCGTTGCAGCCGAGCATCGACTCGGGCCAGTTGATCGAGCTGCTGCCCGGCGTGCCGGCCGTGCCGAAGCCGGTGTCGGTGCTGTACCCGAACCGCGCGCATCTACCCGACAAGGTGCGCGCGTTCATCGACTGGCTGACCGAGCTGTTCGCGCGGCGTTATCCGGCATAAAACAGGTTCGCATCGATTGTTATTCGTCAAATAACAATCAATGATCCGGCCGCGCGTTTATCCGGCGCGGGCGCCCGCCTACGATGCTGCTTCATCGACACCCGTTCATCGAAGGAGCGCCCCATGACCCGCATCGTCCGTTTCCACCGCATCGGCGGCCCCGAAGTCCTGCAGATCGACACTGTCGACGTGCCCGCGCCGGGCCCCGACGACATCCAGCTGCGCGTGAAGGCGATCGGCGTCAATCGTGCGGAAGTCATGTTCCGCAGCGGCGAATACACGTTCATGCCGCGCTTTCCGGCGTCGCTCGGCTACGAGGCGTCGGGCGTGGTCGCGGCGGTCGGCCGCAACGTGACGGCGTTCGCGGAAGGCGACGCGGTGAGCGTCGTGCCGGCCTTCTCGTTCGCCGACTACGGGATGTACGGCGAAGTGGTCAACGTGCCCGCGCGCGCGGTGGTCAAGCACCCGGACAGCCTGTCGTTCGAGGAGGCGGCCGCGACGTGGATGATGTTCGTGACGGCCTATGGCGCGCTGATCGAACTCGGCGGGCTGCAGCGCGGCGACGCGGTGCTGATCGGCGCCGCGTCGAGCAGCGTCGGGCAGGCCGCGATCCAGGTGGCGAATCAGGTCGGCGCGGTGCCGATCGCGCTGACGCGCGGCGAATCGAAGCGCCAGGCGCTGCTCGACGCAGGTGCAACGCACGTGATCGTCGGCAGCCCCGCCGACCTGCCGCGGCAAGTGGCGGAACTCACGGGCGGCATCGGCGCGCGCCTCGTGTTCGATCCGGTCGGCGGCCCCGAGGCGGCGAACCTGCTGCGCGCGCTGGCCACCAACGGCACGTTCTTCCAGTACGGCGCGCTCGATACGCGCGACATCCCGGTGCCGCTGATGGACCTGCTCGCGCGCCACCTGACGCTGCGCGGCTACGAGCTGTTCGAGATCACCGGCGACGCGCAGCGGCTCGAACGCGCGAAGCGCTTCATCGTCGACGGGCTCGCGGCCGGCACGCTGAGGCCGCGCATCGATCGGACGTTCGCGTTCGACGACATCGCGGAGGCGCACCGCTACATGGAAGCCGGCGCGCAGGTCGGGAAGATCGTCGTCACGGTTTGAGCCGTTGCCCGAGCCGCACCCATGGCGAGCGGCGCGCGCCGCTCGTCAGCTTTCGAAATACCGCGGCCGGTCGATGTCGGCCAGCAACCCCGGCTGCGTCGGCGCCCA
Source organism: Burkholderia sp. BCC0097 (assembly GCF_902832985.1). NCBI lineage: Bacteria > Pseudomonadati > Pseudomonadota > Betaproteobacteria > Burkholderiales > Burkholderiaceae > Burkholderia > Burkholderia sp. BCC0097. The sequence continues at coordinate 580,666 of NZ_CADFDM010000004.1, read as the reverse complement.
GCCGAGCGATGCCCGCGTGCGCTCGCTGGTTGCGGGCGCATCCATCCCCGCAAACATCGCGAACCAGCCGAAGTGCTCGCCGGCTTCCGCCGCCGACTTCGCGACGACCGGCACGTTAAGCCGCCGGCCGATCACCTCGGCGATTTCGCGAAACGGCACGCCCGTATCGTCGACCGCGTGATAGCGCGCGCCGGCCGTGCCACGCTCGATCGCGAGCCGGTACACGCGCGCCGCGTCGAGCCGGTGCACGGCCGGCCAGCGGTTCGCACCATCGCCGACATACGCCGACACGCCCTTCTCCCTCGCGAACGCAATCAGGCGCGGCACGAACGCGTGATCGCCGTCGCCGTGCACGGACGGCGGCAGCCGGACGACCGACGCATGCACGCCGCGCGCTTCGAGCGCAACCGCCGTCGCTTCGGACGCACGCGGATAGTTCGCCGACACCGGCACGTGCGGATCGTCCTCCGTCGCCGCGCGGCCGGGCGCGACGAGCGCAAGGCCCGACGTGACGATCAGCGGCCGCGCCGAGCCGACGAGCGCCGCGCCGATCGTCTCGATCGCGCGGCGGTCGAGTTCGCAGTTCTGCGCGAAGCGCGAGAAGTCGTGATTGAATCCCGTGTGGATCACCGCATCGGCGGCTTCGGCGCCGCGCGTGAGGCTGTCGAGATCCTCGAGCGACCCGCGATGAACGTCGGCGCCGGCCGCGGCAACCGACGCCGCGGCCGCGTCGGACCGCGCCAGCCCGAGCACCGAGTGCCCGGCGGCCACGAGCTCGGCCACGACGGCCGAGCCGACGAATCCCGATGCTCCCGTAACAAAGACACGCATGTTCAGCACCTCCGGATGAAATGGAGGCTTACTATCTGTCGAGCGCCGCTCGCGGTGAAGTCGTGACGGTTTACTGGTAAACGAACTAACAGGATATGGCTGACGCCCCCGACAACCTGCTCGGCGCGTACCTGCGGGACCGCCGCGAAAAACTCGACCCGGTCGCGCTCGGGCTGCCGGCGACGCGCCGCCGCACGCCGGGCCTGCGGCGCGAGGAAGTCGCGCAGCGCGCGCACGTGAGCGCCGCGTGGTACACGTGGCTCGAACAGGGGCGCGGCGGCGCGCCGTCGGCCGACGTGCTCGACCGGCTCGCCCGCGCGCTGATGCTCAACGAGGCCGAACGCGAGCACCTGTTCCTGATCGGCGTCGGCCATCCGCCCGAGGTGCGCTATCACGCGCCGGCCGGCGTGACGCCGCGCCTGCAGCACGTGCTCGATTCGCTCGACGCGAGCCCGGCGATCATCCGCACCGCGACGTGGGACGTCGCCGCGTGGAACGACGCGGCGGCCGCGACGCTGACCGACTATGCGACGCTGCCGCCGGCCGCGCGCAACATCCTGCGGCTGATCTTCGTCGACGCGGGCGTGCGTTACGCGCAGCCGAACTGGGAGCGCGTCGCGCGATTCGCGGTCGGCGCGTTTCGTGCGGACATCGCGCGCAGTGGCGCGACGCAGGCGGTGCAGGCGTTCGTCGACGAGATGCGCGCGACGAGCGCCGAATTCGACGCGATGTGGCGCGACCACGATATCCGTACGCACGACGAAGGTACGAAGGAGATCCGCCATCCGCAAGCCGGCCGGATCGCACTCGAATATTCGGCGTTCTCGGTCACCGGCAGCCCGGACCTGAGCCTCGTGATCTTCACGCCGGTGACGCCGGCCGACCGCGCGCGGATCCGGGAATTCGTCGCGACCCGCGAACAGGCACGTGCAGCGCAGACGCCGGCTGCGTGACCTCACGCGGCTTTCCCCGGAGCCTGATTCAGGACGACACGTATCAGCGGATCACGAGGCAGACCTCATCGTTCGACATCCACCGCTGACGAACGCGGGCGGAAAACGCAAAGGGGCGTCGCGCACGAATGCGCGACGCCCCTTTGATCGTTCACGGAAAAGCGCCGACTACGCGGCGCGCTGCAGCAGATCCGTGGCGAACGACTTCGCATGCGCGACGGCTTCCTGCGCGTCGCCGAATACGCCGAGCTGATCCCAGTGCTCCTCGGCCGCGTAGGTGCCTTTCACGGCGAGCGCCCGCTGGACGCTCAACTGCGCCGCGTATCGGCCGTCGTCCAGCGGCCGGGCCGTCGCGACGACCTTGTGCGGCGGGCTCGCCCGCTCCGGCTGAACCAGCTCGACCGGGCCGCTGAGCGTGCCGATATTCATCAACTCGTTTCTGGTGTTGCAGTCCGGGCAATAGAAGCACCAGCCGGCGCCCTCCTGATGGTGCCTGACCTGCCCGCGAGCCAGCACGGCACGACATTCAACGTTTTCGCAGATGAACGGCATCGCAGTCTCCGGAGTTGTTTGACGGAAATCCTAGCATGTCCGACGGCGGTCAACCATCGGCATCCGCATGATGACCATGCCGGCGGTTTCCGTTGGTTACGGGGGCCGCGCCAGCCGAGCGTCGGCGCCTTTCGCTGCGCTGCAAAATCGGCGCTTTTTCCCGAACCGGGAAGCCGCCTGCACGACCGCGCGCGACATCGCTGCCTGACCCGGAAGCGATCGTGCGGCCCGCCGATGTCGACGTGAACGAGAGCGTCGCGTCCGACCGCGACGGTCGCCGGTTGGCCGGCGAAGAAGCGGCTGCTCGACATCACCCGGGATAAACTGTCAGGCCGCTACCGAACCGAGAGAAGCCACATGTTGATCCGCGTTGCGACCCTGGCCGATGCCGTCCCGCTTGCCGAATTGAAGCGCGATACGTTTCGCGAAACCTTTCTGCAAGACGGATTCGGCATCGACTACCCGCCGAACGATCTGGCCGAGTACGAAGCCCGGACTTACTCGGTGGCAGCGATCACCGAACAGCTCGGCGACCCGCAGTGCCGCACGTGGGTCGCGGAAGGCGACGACGGCACGCTGGTCGGATATGCGCACGCGGGGCCGTGCAAGCTTCCGCACCCGGAAGTGGCGGACGGCTCGGGTGAGATCCATCAGATCTACCTTCGACGCGGCACGCAGGGAACCGGCGCCGGACGGGCATTGTTCGACGCCGCGCTCGCGTATCTCGCCGCGACGCGCCCCGGCCCGGTATGGCTGGGCGTGTGGTCAGGCAACGCGAAGGCCATCGCGTTCTACGAGAAGGCGGGCTTCAAGCGTGTCGGCACGTACGATTTCAAGGTCGGCGAATCGACCGATCTGGAGTTCATCTACCGTCGCTGAGCATCGCTTTCCGTCGGTATCGCATCAGCGCGCGGCACAAACGAATACAGTCGATCAATGGCGGCGTAAACGACGTTTTTCCCTCGTTTCGAGCCAAACGACATAATTCGAGGGTTCCCGGTAAAATTCGCCATTCCGGGGTTCTCGATCAATTGCTTCGTCATGCATCGCATTGGATTTTTCGTTTGCCGTGGCTACGACGCGCTCGATCTGGGCGGCCCGTTGTCGGCCTTCAATCAGGTGGCCACGGCCGCCGGCCATACGCCCTACGATCTTCACGTCATCTCGCCCACCGGCGGCCCGATTCCCGGCAATACCGGCCTTTCGATCGACACGAAGCCGGTCGGACGGCGCGCATTCGACACCATCGTGTTCGTCGGCGGCGATATCGCGCCGATGCAGACCTCCGAAAACATCGCAGCGGCCAGCAAGCTGGCCGCCAAGGCATCGCGAGTGGCCAGCGTGTGTACGGGCGCATTTCTGCTCGCGGAAACCGGCTCGCTCGACGGTTTGAGAGCCGCGACGCACTGGCGATACGCGGCGCAGTTGCAGTCGCGCTTTCCTCGCACGCGGGTCGACGGCGACAGTATCTATGTGGTCGATGGCCGCGTCTGGACATCGGCGGGCATCGCCTCCGGCATCGATCTGGCGCTCGGCATGATCGAACGGGACATGAGTGCGGCAATCGCGCGCGAGGTCTCGCGGCTGCTGGTCGTGCCGTATCGGCGGCCCGGCGGGCAGTCGCAATTCTCCGCGATGTCGCAGATGGAGCCGGAATCGGATCGCATCCGCATCGCACTGAATTTCGCCCGCGAACACCTGGCCGAAGCGTTGCCGGTCGAACGGCTCGCCGATGCAGCGAGCTTGAGCGTGCGACAGTTCGGGCGCGCATTTCGCCGGGAAACCGGTGAAACGCCGGCGAGGGCGGTCGAGCGCTTGCGCGTCGAAGCGGCGAGGCTGCGCCTGCAGGGCGGCAGCGAACCGATCGAACAGATTGCGCTGGCGGTGGGGTTCACCGATCCGGAGCGGATGCGCCGGGCCTTCATCAAGCTGCTCGGACACCCGCCGCAAGCGATTCGGCGCGAGAGCAGGTCGAACGCAGCGCGCTGATCGAGCGCCTGCCGATCCACGCGCTGCGTGGTCCACTTCCCGCTAACCGGCGATGGGCGCGTGGGCACGTAGCGCGCCCATCGCCGGACGGCGATGGCCGTCAGTCCTTGACGGGCGGGTAAGCGTTCCACATGTCGCGATGCAGCTTCCACGTGCCGCCCTGCTTCAGGAAGACGAGCGTCTGCTTCGCGCGGATCTTGAGCTTTCCGTCGCCGTCGCGAACGTCCACATCCGATACCTCCGTCACGACCCGGTCGTCACCGTAGAACTCGTCATTGCTGAACGATACGGTGCCGGGCTTCGATCCGGCATACCCGCTGGTGAAGTACTCGGTGATCGCGCGGCGCCCGGTGACCTTGTCGCCGCCCGGCGGCAAGAGCGTGCCGTCGTCGGTATAGAGGCGGCCGATCGCGTCGTAATCGCCTCGCGCAAAGGCTTCCGCCCACCGTGCGTTTTCGGCCTTGATCGCCGCTTCGGGCAGGCGTTGCGCACCACCGGCGACAGCCGGCGCCGTGAATGCAAAAAAGGACATGCATGCTGCAAGCGCAGTAGTACAAAGATGAATCTGTCGCATCGTATGATTTCCGAACCGGATTTGAATGGAAGAAGCGGCGACCCTGCACGCATCGCCGGCCAGCGTGTCAGCGGACGCCGGGAACGCGTGCGAGTCCCTTCGATGCGCCGGGCAGTTTCTTGTCGACCATCGCGACGAGTTCGGGCCGCGCCTCTCTCGGATGACCGGAGTGGAACGGCGGATCGGGATCGTATTCGACGACGAGCTGCGTGTATTCGGCGGCCTGCCGGCCGCGCAGCTTCGCCGCCACGCGCAGCGCGAAATCGATGCCCGCCGTCACCCCGCCGCCGCTCATGAAGCGGCCGTTGTCGTCTTCGACGAAGCGATCGGGAACGGGAATCGCGCCGTATTCGGCCAGCTTGTTGACGAACGCCCAATGGCACGCGCTGCGCTTGCCATCGAGCACGCCCGTCGCGGCAAGCACGAGCGAGCCGTTGCACACCGACGTCACGTGTTTGGCGCTCTCCGCCAGACGCCGGATCTGCGCCTGATACGCCGGACGCATCGGCGCCGACAAATCGGACCCGCCAGGCACGAGGATCACGTCGGTCCGGTCGATATCGGCCAGCCGTTCGGTCTTCCCGTACACCACGCCGAATTCGAGCGTCACGTTGCCGCCGTCGAGGCTCGCGTAGCGAACGTTCGTATTCGGCAGCCGGTGGAATATCTCGCTCGGGCCCGCGAAGTCGAGCAGCGTGCCGCCGTCGTAATTGACGATCAGGATGTTGAGCGGCTCGGTCGGCGCAAGCAGCCCAGCGCTGCCCGTCGGTGCCGGCGCAGGTGTGGCGTGCCCGAGCAACGCGCCGCCGCCCAGCACGGCGCCGAGGGTGGCGGCGCTGCCGAACTTCAGGGCATCGCGGCGCGAACGGCCTGCCCGCGTGAGTTGCCCGCTCGGGGCATGATTGTCGCTACTGTCGGTCAAGATGATTGCTCCTTGCACTTCGGCCCATGGGCGAGCGCGACCACGCCGGGCCGGATCGAATAATCGCCACCGCGAACGGCGTGGCGGACGTCAAATCGGTATGGGGATGAGCCGGGATGACGTGCCGGACTCAGAAAGCGTGCGGCGCAGGCTCAAAGCTGCGACGCCCCGCCGTCGACGACCAGCTCGGTGCCGACGACGAACGACGATTCGTCGCTGGCGAGATAGAGCGCCGCGTACGCGATGTCGTCGGCGTGGCCCATGCGGCCCACCGGAATCGCTTCGGCGAATTCGGCCTTGCGGTCGCGCACCCATTCGTCGGGCTTGCCCCACTTCCAGAGCAGCGGCGTATCGATCGCGCCGGGCGCGATCGCGTTGAAGCGGATTTTCCGGTCGAGAAATTCGTACGACCAGCTGCGGGCCAGCGAGCGCACGGCGGCCTTCGCCGCGGCGGTCAACGAGATGCCATGCTTGCCGGTCTGCGCGACGAACGAGGTATTGAGGATCACCGAAGAACCTTCGCGCAAATACGGCAGCGCCGCTTGAAGCGTGAACACCACACCCTTGACGTTGACGTCCATGATGTCGTCGTAGAGCGTGTCGTCGATGTCGTTGACGGCGGACGGGAAAGCCCAGCCGGCATTGGCGAATACCACGTCGAGACCGCCGAACCTCTCGTTAACCTCGCCGGCAATCGCGCGCATGTCGTCGAGCGACCGCACATCGCCCTTGAGCACGACCGCATGCTCGCCGAGCTCCGCCTTCACGCGCTCGAATACGCTTTCGTCGCGCCCCGTCACCGCGACGCGCGCGCCTTCTGCAATGAACAGCTTCGCGGTGGCCAGACCGATGCCGCTGGTGCCGCCCGTGATCAACGCCGATTTGTTCCTGAGTCGCATTTTCCGTTCCTTTTCATGTGGTGGTTGACCAGGCCGGATAGGCAACGCGTCATCGCGTTTGCATGCGGGTTCCGGCTTGATCGTTCATGTGAAGTATGGAACGGGACGTAAATGGCTCAAAGGTCGTATAACCCTCGAAAAGCGTCATCTTCTGCGAGTGGGTGCGGCGTCGGCACAGATCATTTGCGGTACGGCAGTTGCGTTACGATGCACGTCATCCCCCAACTCCGCAGACGCAGAAGGACATGAGAAATCGTCCCGTCAAGGCAAGCGTCGTAGTCGTTGCGCTTTTCGCGATCGCAACTGCCCCGCTCATTGCCAATGCAGCACCTCCTCAGCAGGTCAACGCGCCGAGCTACGATACCTACAAGTCATGGCTGGTCGCCTGCGACAACGGCCTGACCTGCGAGGCGAAGGGTTTCGCGAGCGGTGGTGAAACCGGCATGGACTTGCGCTTCATTCGCGCGGCCGGACCGGACGGCTCACTTGAAGCGCGCCTGAGCGGCGGCCCCGACATCGATCTCGATGACCTGCGTGTCGACGGCGCGCCATTGCGGCTGGAAGCTTCGGCGTGGCACCTGAACACCAATCGCGTCGACAATCAGACGACGTTGTCGACAACCCAGCCGGCCGCCATAGCCGCCTTCGTGTCCCGGCTTCGCAACGGCAAGAAGCTGCAGATCGGTTCGGATGCGAGCGCTTATATTCCGCTCGACGGCATGGTTGCCGCCCTCTTGCGCATCGACGATCGGCAGGGGCGCATCGGCGGTGTAACCGCATTGATCCGCAAAGGCCCCACTCCCGCATCGCAGGTCGCACCCGCCCCTTCGTTGCCGGTCGTCCCGACCCGGAAGATCGCCCCGCAATTGTCCGATCGAGAGGCCGCAACCCTGATCGCACGCGCGAAACGTATCCGGGACGCCAGTGACTGCGACGAGAATGCGTCGAAGTATCTCGAAGAAGCGGCGTATGCCCTCGATGCACGAAAGGCGCTGGTATTTCTTCCGTGCATTCAGGGCGCCTACCAGGGATCGTCCCATGTGTTCATCGCCCAGCGTACGGGTAACGTAGCGCCGGAGCCCGTCAAGCTGAGCGATCCAGGCGGAGGCGTTCTGGGTAACCTGCTTTTCGAACCGGGCTTTGATCCGGCTACCGGCACCTTGTCGACTTTCGGCAAAGGGCGCGGGCTGGCCGATTGCGGGTTTCGCACCGAATGGATCTGGGATGGCCAGGCATTTCAGTTGTCGTCGTCGGCCCGGCAGGAAACGTGTGGTGGTGCTGAACCGGGTGACTGGCCCACACTCTATCGGTCGCGACGGAAGTAAGGTGGCCATCGGCTGCGGTAACGGGCCGCGGCGAGCACTGGCACGGCCCCTCGCGCCCCGACCATCATTTGCGGGAGTGATGACACTCCCCTTTTTCTGCGGATTTGACCGGGGAGCGGCGGGCCGACAACACTAGCCCGCAGTGCCGCACGAGACGGCACGCGCCCGCCTCCCCTTCAGAGTTCCGCCATGTACCCGACCGACACCGTGCAATCCCCGAGCGCCGCTGCCGCGCCGCTCGCCGACCGGCAGCTACGCCGGATCGTCATCGCCTCCGTCGCCGGCAACGCGATGGAGTGGTACGACTTCTTCGTGTACGGCACGGCCGCGGCGCTGGTGTTCGGCCACGTGTTCTTCCCGCCCGGCGCATCGCCGCTCGCCGGCAGCCTCGCCGCCTTCGCGGCGTTCGCGCTCGGCTTCGTCGCGCGACCGCTCGGCGGGATCGTGTTCGGCCACGTCGGCGATCGCTACGGGCGCAAGGCATCGCTCGTCTGGACGCTGCTGATCATGGGCGCGTCGACCTTCGCGATCGGCCTGCTGCCAACCTATGCGCAGATCGGCCTGTGGGCGCCGGCCGCGCTCGTCGTGCTGCGCCTGCTGCAGGGCATCGCGTCCGGCGGCGAATGGGGCGGCGGCGTGCTGATGATCAGCGAGAACGCGCCGCCCGAGCAGCGCGGCTACTACGCGGCGTGGAGCCAGCTCGGCGTGGGCGGCGGCTTCGTGCTGTCGTCGGCCGCGTTTCTCGCCGCGCAGGCGCTGCCGGACGACGCGTTCCGCACGTGGGGCTGGCGGCTGCCGTTCCTCGCGAGCGTCGCGATCTTCGCGATCGGCATCTATATCCGCCGCCATCTGCCGGAAAGCCGCGACTTCGAGCAGGCCGGCAAGCGCGGCGCGCACGCGCATTTGCCGATCGTCGAGTGCATCCGCCGCCACCCGAAGGAAATTCTGCTCGCGATGGGGCTGCGCGTGGCCGAGAACGGCGGTGCGTACATCTTCCTCGCGTTCTCGCTCGTCTACGGCAAGTACGTCGGGATTCCGAACGGCACGATGCTGACCGGCGTGATGATCGCGATGATCGTCGAGATGGGCGCGATGCTCGCCTGGGGCCGGCTGTCCGACCGGATCGGCCGCAAGCCCGTGTACCTGATCGGCGCGCTGAGCCTCGTCGCGTGCGCGTTTCCGTTCTTCTGGCTGCTCGATACGCGCGTGACGCCGCTCGTATGGCTCGCGTTGACGATCGGCACGGCGGTGAGCCACGGCGCGATGATCGGTACGCTGCCGGCGCTCGTCGGCGAGCTGTTCAGCACCGAAGTGCGCTATTCGGGCGTCGCGCTCGGTCACGAAGTCGCGTCGATCTTCGCGGGCGGGATGTCGCCGCTGATCGCGACCGCATTGCTCGCGCGCTATCACGCGTCGTGGCCGGTGTCGCTGTTCCTCATCGCGCTCGGCCTCGTCACGGTCGCGACGCTGTGCGTGATGCGCGAGACGCGCATCACGCCCGCCGACGGTTCGCGCCGCGACCCGGCATGAGCGCGCGACGCTCAGCGCCCGGCGTCGCGCCGCGCGCTGTCGAACGCCGGCGCCAGCCCGAGATGGTCGAGCAGCCGCGCGAATGCACCGAGCCGCTGGCGCATGTACGCGGGCACGTCGACCGCCGCATAGTCGTGGAAGCCGGCACCCGTGCGCACGCCGTCGCGCCCGGCTTCCATGTTGCGCACGACGCTCGCGGCCGGCGCGAAGCGCGGGCCGATCTCGCCGGCCAGGTACCGCGACGCGTAGTACAGGATGTCGCAACCGCCCCAGTCGATGAATTCGAGCAGCCCGAGCACCGCGAAGCGCGGGCCGAAGCCGGTGCGGATCGCGGTGTCGATGTCCTCGGCGCTGGCCACGCCTTCCTCGACCATCCGCGCGGCCTCGTTCATCGCGAGCGCCTGGATGCGCGGCACGATGTAGCCGGGCGCCGGCCCGCAGATCACCGGCTTCTTGCCCACACGCTCGAGCAGCGCCGCGAGCGCGTCGACGACGGTTTGATCCGTTGCATCGCTGCGGCTGACCTCGACGAGCGGCATCAGCAGCGCGGGGTTCAGCCAGTGCGCGTTCAGCATTCGCGCCGGGTGCGCGACGTGGCGCTGCAATTCGGTGACGACGAACGTCGACGTGGTCGACGCGATCGTTGCGTGCGCATCGACGTGTCGACCAAGCCAGCGCAGCGCGTCGGCCTTTGCATCGAGCACTTCCGGGAGCGCCTCGAACACGATGTCGGCATCGCGCACCGCATCGGCCGCGCCCTCCCGCGCCACCAGCGCGATGCGCGCGACGACGGCATCCGCCTGCACGGTGTCGATGCGGCCCAGCGCGACCTGCGCATGCAGCGGCCGGATGATCTCGTCGCGTGTGCGCACGTCGAACGCGTGCCGGCCGGCCGCATCGCGCGGCTTGAAGTCGATCAGCGTCACGTCGAGGCCCGCGAACGCGAACACGAGCGCGATGCCCTGCCCCATCCGGCCCGCGCCGAGCACGTGGATGCGCGTCACATCGGCGGCGGCCTTCATGCCGAATACCCCGCGTCGAGCAGCGCGCGCAGCGCATCCTTCGACAGCGCCGCGAGCCCGAGCCGCTCCAATGTGCGCCCTTCCGCATACAGGTCGCGCACCGCGACCGCACTCGCGATGCTCAGCAGCCCCTGCGCGACGGGCGTCGGCACGCCGGCCCAGCGCCCGCACGACACGATGAACGACAGCCCGAGCCGGGTGTCCTCGAGCATGTAGCGATGCGTGCGCAGATCGATCTTCTCGCGCCAGTCGCCGCTATCGGTCAGCTTGCCGTGCGCGCCACGCCCGTACATCCACTCGTCGCCGTCGGTTGCGTAGTGATCGGCGAGCGGGAAATGCGGCGCACGGTAGCCGAGTGCTTCGCGCACCGCGATGCGTTCGGCGTCGAGCGCGTTCGTCACGCGGCGGATCGACGGCTGCGTGCCTTCGTTGTGGATGTCCCACGCGTCGAAGTGTTCGAGCGGCCCGGCGTTCATCAGGATCAGCGGCGGATGGATCACGGGGCCCGCGTTCATCAGCGCACCGGACAACGCATCCTCGACCGGCTCGACCGACGGATACCCCGCGCGCAGCACGTCGAACGCCCAGCCGGCCGCGTTCGCCGGCCACACGCCGGTCGGCAGGCGCGTCGCGTATGCGCTGATCACGACGTCGTTGTCGCCATGCTTGCGCACCAGGTACGGCAGCGTGCCGGTTTCGGCAAACGCGACGCGCGCACGGTTGCCGGCGTCGGCGGCCGCGCGGGCGAACACGACGCTGCCGAACGTGCCGGGCGGCAGGAACACGACCTGGCCATCCGCCAGCAGCGGCGCGACCCGCGCGGCGAGCGCGTCGTGCGAGGTGGCCGGCAGCGGCACCACCACGAGCCGCGCGCCGCGCAGCGCGGCGGCGAGATCGTCGGTCAGGCGGATCGCGCCCGGCGCATCGCCGAGCGGCATGGCCCGCTTGCCGCGATAGTCGGTGACGTTCAGCACGCCAAGCTCGCGCAGCCGCTCATGCGGCTCGCGATCGCGCCGCCACCACGTCACGTCGTGGCCTTTTTCGAGCAGGTCGATGGCCGCCGCATGGCAGCCGTGGCCGCCGCCCAGAACACATACCTTCATCGTTTTCTCCCGGTGATCGAGTATGTCCGAGACTACGCGGGCACTTGCACCGCGTCGCTTCAAAACGCGCAACGGCGCGCCCGTTCGCGCAACGCAATCGCGGTGCGGCGGATGCCGCCGCGCCCCTGCATCCGTCACGAGGTCTACGAATGGACATCGCCCTCTCCCGCCATGCGCCGAACCGGCTCGGCACGCTGCAGGCGCCCGACGAAGTCGAACGCGCGGTCGCGCACCGGCTCGGGCCGCACCGGATGGCCGCGGCCGGCCGCGATCCGTTTCACGCGGAGCTGTACGAAGTGCCGCTGCATCACGGCGCGCTGCTCGAACTCTGCTACGGCCGCGAAACGCGCATCGAGTTCGGCGACGACGCCGATCACTTCCTGTTCCGGCTGACGCTCGCCGGTGCGTGCGAACTGCAGGCCGGCAACGTCATCGCGCGCGCCGGCCCCGGCGCGCTGACCGTATCGTCGCCCGCGCTTCCGAGCCGTCTGCGCACGAGCCCCGATTGCCGCAACCTCGTGCTGCGGCTCGAACGCGGCGCGCTCGAGCGCAAGTTGCAGGACATGCTGCGCGTGACGCTCACGCGGCCGCTGCAATTCGATCTCGCGGCCGGCGGCGCCGGCGCGGGCGCCGCGCTCGTACGGCCGACCTTCGAATACCTGTGCCGGCTCGGCGCGCATCCGGGCATCGGCACGGTGTCGCCGGTGTTCGGCGCCGACCTCACCGCATGGCTGATGTCGCTGCTGCTCACACACCTGCCGCATTCGTACAGCGACGCGTTGCTGCGCGGCACACCGCCGCTGCCCGCGCACGTGCGGCGTGCTTGCGCTCACGTCGACGCGCACCTCGGCGAACCGCTAGCGCTCGCCGCGCTGGCGGCCGTCGCGGGCGTCGCGCCGCGCACGCTGCAGCATGCGTTCCGCGCGTTCCTGCACACCACGCCGGCCGCGTACGTGCGCGAACGCCGGCTCGCCGCCGTGCACGCGGCCCTGCAACGCGGCGACGCGCGCAGCGTGACCGACGTGCTGATCGCGCACGGCATCCATGGCTTCGGCCATTTCGCGAAGGCGTATGCGCGGCGTTACGGCCACGCGCCTTCCGTCACCGCGAGGCAGACACGATGACGCTCTCCGCTCCTGGCCGGCCGACGGGCCCGTTCCGCCCCGAACCGGCGCCGCACGACAGCGACTCCACCGACGGCCTGCGCGTGCAGGATCTCGATCTCAACCTGCTGAAGACGTTTCGCGCGGTGTATGAAGCGCGGCACGTCGGCCGCGCGGCGCTGCGGCTCGGCGTCACGCAGCCGTCGGTGAGCTACGCGCTCGGCCGGCTGCGGCTGATGTTCCGCGACGCGTTGTTCGTGCGCACCGGCACCGGCGTCGAGCCGACGCCGCGCGCGCAGCGGCTCGCGATCTCGGTCGACAAGGCGCTCGCGATCCTGCAGGACTTGCTCGACGAAGGCTCGCGCTTCACGCCCGACAGCACGCAACGCGTGTTCCGCCTGCACATGAGCGATTTCGCGGCAAGCGCGTTCCTGCCGACACTGCTCGCCGCGTTCGACCGGCGCGCGCCGGGCGCCGTGATCGAGACGCTGCACGTCGACGAATGCCAGCTGAACGTCGCGCTCGAATCGGGGCGCATCGACTTCGCGCTCGGGCATTTCGCCGATGCGTCGAGCCACTTCCAGCGCACCGCGCTGCTGCACGAGCGCTGCGTGCTCTTGATGCCGCGCCGCACCGCGCAGCGCGTCGGGCTGCCCGACGATTTCGTGCTCGACGGCGCGGCGCCCGACGCGCTGCGCTTCGTCGCCGTCACGTCGCATCCACAGTCGATGCAACTGCTCGAACGGCACGAACTGATGCCGCGGGTACGCGCGGCGCTACCCGACTTTCTGGTAGTGCCGGCGCTGTTGCAGGACGGCGACTACGCGCTGATCCTGCCGGAGACGATCGCGATCACGTTCGCGGCACGCCAGCCGTGCGTGCTTTACGAGATCGCCGGCGCCGGCGAATGGCCCGTCAACGCGTACTGGCACCGCCGCTTCGATGCCGACCCCGGCCATCGCTGGCTGCGTGCGCTGCTGCTCGAGCTGTTCAATATCGGCGAGCAGGCGCCGTTCGACGCATGGCTCGCGCCGCAGCCGCCCGCCTGCGCGTAGCGGCGCGAGCGGACACGGGTGCGGGCTCGCCGAGACGCTCAGAACGACGTGAGGATGCCCGCGACGAGCGAACTCGCGGTCGCGCCCGGCTTGGCCACCGCAACGCCGCCGCCTGCCGCGCCGTTGACGACGAAGCGGGCATGCGCACCGTTGCGTACCATCGCGGCGCCCGTGTACAGCACCGTGCGCTTCGACAGCGGATAGTCGAAACGAATGCCGTACGAATCGGCATTGCCGTCGCTGTCGGCCACCTTCCGGTAATGGCCGACGCTCAGCAGCAGCGACGCACGCCCGATCGGCACCGTCGCGCTGAGTTCCATGATGTCGCTGTGCGGATAGGCGCTCTGGCTGTCGATCGCGGTGGCGACATCGGGGCCGCCGCGATGGCGCAGGTACAGCGCGGCCACCTTCACGACGTTGAAGTCGTACGAAATCGCGCCGAGCGTGTAGTTGCCGTTCGCGGCCGTGCTCGTGGCGCCGAGCGCCGATGCGGCTACCGGGCTGAACTTCTGCTGCATGTAGTCGACGTCGACCGACAGCCCGCCGCGCACGTAGTTGATGCCCGCGCCGTACGTATCGCCGAGCGTCGCCGGTTGCCCGGCCGCGCCATTGGCGCCGCGCGCGGCCATCGCGCGCAGCAGGAAGCCCGCGTAGCGCGGCGACGTGTAGCGCATCGAGTTCCGTACGCGCAGGAACGCGGGCCCGACGAAGTTGTTGGTCGCGTTGCCCCACGCGAGCCCCGCGCCGAGCCCCGGCAGGCTGTACGTGACGAGCGTGGTATGCAGGATCGTGTAGAGCTCGCCGAACTGCACGCCGCCGAACGGCCCCGTGATGCCGACCCACGCTTCGCGACCGAACAGCGCGCTGCTGTTCGACAACGCGCCGCTCGCCGCGTTGAAACCGTCCTCGAGCTTGAAGATCGTCGCGTAGCCGCCGCCGAGATCCTCGACGCCCTTCAGCCCCCACTGCGACGCCCACAGGTTGCCGCTGCCCATGCGCGTCACGTGGTTCGGCCCGGCGTTCGCGTATTCGATCGCGGTGTCGATGCGGCCGTAAAGCGTCACGCTCGATTGCGCGGCGGCAGGCTGCGCCATGCATGCGAGCAGCGCGGCAAGCGGTACGGCAAGCCGGAGGGCCCGCCCGTTCGGTTGGTTCATGTTCGTCGTCCCGTGGAAGTGCCGGCGCCGGTCGGCCTCGCGCCGTGTGGTGTGAAGCGCGTTCGCCACGAAGGGCCAACGCCGCCGATAAAAAACGGGCCGAGTCTAGAAACGACAATTTCGGACGTCGACGCAATGCGCTCTATAACGCTTATAGATGTGCCGCATGACGCGCGCGGGCCCCGCCGCACGCGCGCCGCGCGGCGGCTCGCGCGCACGGTCTCGGTGTTTTCTTTATCCGGGTCGGTAAATGTCCGTGTGGCGCGGCTGTCACTCCGGCTATGGCGGCCGAATTTGGCCGACTACGCTGCGTTTCCGATCGTGTCACCCACACGCTTTCGCGCCGCGACGGCGCCCGGCCCGCCAGGCCGATGCCGCGCTTTTCCACCGCCCGCTCCTGGAGAACCCGCATGTCCGCATCCACGGCCCGCGCTGCCGACGGCAAGCGCTATACGTACGAATGGTATGTCGTCGTCATCTGCATGCTCGCGTACATCTTCTCGTTCGTCGACCGGCAAGTCCTCGTGCTGATGATCGAGCCGATCAAGCGCGACCTGCATCTGTCCGACACGCAGTTCAGTCTGCTCAACGGCTTCGCGTTTTCGCTGTTCTATGCGGTGATGGGGCTGCCCGTCGCGTATCTCGCCGACCGCTATGCGCGCCCGCGCATCATCTCGATCGGCATCGCGCTGTGGAGCGTCGCGACCGCCGCGTGCGGGATGAGCCAGCACTTCGTGCACATGTTCGTCGCGCGGATGGGGGTGGGCGTCGGCGAGGCCGCGCTGTCGCCCGGCGCGTATTCGATGCTCGCCGACTACTTCCCGAAGGAGAAGCTCGGACGCGCGATCGCCGTGTATTCGCTCGGCTCGTTCATCGGCGGCGGCATCGCGTTCCTGATCGGCGGCTACGTGATCGCGCTGCTCAAGCATGCGAGCGCATTCACGCTGCCGATCGTAGGTCAAGTGCATGCGTGGCAGGTCACGTTCCTGATCGTGGGGCTGCCGGGAATCCTCGTCGCGCTGCTGTTCGCCGCGACCGTGCGCGACCCGCAGCGCAAGGGGCTCGCGCAGGATTGCTCGGGCGCCGTGCGGCGCGTGTCGATGCGCGATTCGCTGCGCTTCGTCGGCACGCACCGCGCGACCTTCGCGTGCCATTACCTCGGTTTCTCGTTCTACGCGATGGCGCTGTACTGCCTGCTGAGCTGGACGCCCGCGTTCTATATCCGCCGCTTCGGGATGACGGCCGTCGAAGCCGGCTACACGCTCGGCATCGTGCTGCTGGTCGCGAACACGGCCGGCGTGTTCTGCGGCGGCTGGCTCAACGACTGGCTGCTGCGGCGCGGCCGCGG
The DNA here is from genome assembly GCF_902832985.1 of Burkholderia sp. BCC0097. Taxonomy (NCBI): domain Bacteria; kingdom Pseudomonadati; phylum Pseudomonadota; class Betaproteobacteria; order Burkholderiales; family Burkholderiaceae; genus Burkholderia; species Burkholderia sp. BCC0097. The sequence continues at coordinate 564,303 of NZ_CADFDM010000004.1, read as the reverse complement.
CGATGCGCCGATGCGTGCCGGCGCGATCGGCGCCGCGTGCATGGTGATCCCCGCGACGCTGTTCACGCAGCTCGACAGCCTCCCGGCGTCGCTCGCGATGCTGGTCGTCGCGATGTTCTTCGCGTCGTTCCCGATGCCGACGTCGACCGCCGCGATGCAGACGCTCGCGCCGAACCAGATGCGCGCGCAGATCTCAGCGCTGTTCCTGCTGGTATCGAACCTGATCGCGCTCGGGATCGGCACGACCGTCGTCGCGCTGTTCACCGATCGCGTGTTCGGCGCGCCGGCCGCGGTCGGTCATTCGATGTCGATCGTCAACGTCGCGGCGGCCACGCTCGCCGCGCTGCTGCTCGCCGCCGGCTGTCGCCACTATCGCCGCAGCCTCGAGCGCGAACGCGGTCATGCGGCGGCATCGGCTTCGGCTGACGCGGCCGTCGACGGCGGCAACGCTATTGCCGCTCGCTGAAGTCGCGCGGTTCACCGATCGCGTGGCCGGCGCACCGGCCGCGCGATCGCCGCATCGCCGACCGGCGACAATCGGCACGCCACCATCATCCACCCCACTTATTTCATCATCGCTTTTTAATCGATTTGATTTATGCGATGCGCGTCCCTATTCTCGATCGCATGACGGCGCGGGGCTCTGCCGCGCCGCTTTCCTCCACCCCACGGAATTTCCCATGCAAGCGAACCGCCATCAGGTCCGGATCGATGCGCTGATCGACGCGGCGCAGGACATCCGCTGTTTCCGGGTCTCGCGCGTCGACGGCCAGCCGTTCGACGCGTACGAACCGGGCGCCCATATCGACGTCACCGCGCCGTGCGGCATCACGCGGCAATACTCGCTGTGCGGCAACCCCGACGAGCGCGGCAGCTATCTGTTCGCGGTGAAGAAGGAAGCGCAGTCGCGCGGCGGCTCGCGTTCGCTGCACGACGACGTGAGCGTCGGCGCCGAGTTGTCGATCGGCACGCCGCGCAACCTGTTTCGTCTGACCGATGACGCGAGCGAGCACGTGCTCATCGCGGCCGGCATCGGCATCACGCCGCTGCTGTCGATGGCGTATGCGCTGCACAAGCGCGGCGCGCGCTACCGGTTGCATTACTTCGCACGCAGCCGCGAGCATGCCGCGTTCGTCGACGCATTGTCGGCCGAACCGTTCGCGTCGCACGTGACGTTCCATTACGGCGTCGAGCCCGATGCGCTCGCGGCCGAACTGCGCCGCTGCGTCGAATCGATCGACCCGACAGCGCATGTCTATACGTGCGGCCCCGGCCCGTTCATGGATGCCGTCGTCACGGCCGCGGCCGAGCGAATCCCGGAAGACGCGATTCATCTCGAACGCTTCGCGGCGGAACCGTCCGAGGCCGTCACCGCCGCGAATGCCGCCCCGGCGAAAGGCTTCGAAGTACGCCTGCAACGCAGCGGCCAGTCGGTGCGCGTCGCCCCCGATACGTCGATCGTCGACGCGCTCGCGCGAATCGGCATCGAGGTCGATACGTCGTGCGGCGAAGGCGTGTGCGGCACCTGCATGGTGCCGGTGCTCGACGGCGAGCCCGATCACCGCGACCACTGCCTGAGCAAGGCCGAGCGCGCGAGCAACACGGTGATCTGCTGCTGCGTGTCACGTGCGCGCTCGGCGGTGCTCGTGCTCGATCTCTGATGCGCCGAGCGCGCCGCCATGCTGCGCCGCCGATCTAGCGCTTGATTGACGCGCCGATGCACCGGTGCACTGGAGGCCGATGTGAACCGGCGCTGGCGACACGCATCGGCACTCCATCGCGCACCGCCCGACCGTCATTCGTCGAAACGCTCGACGATCTCGGCGAGCAGCGCGCGCATCCACGCGTTGCCCTCGTCCTCGTGGAAGTGCTCGTGCCAGTGCATCGTCACCGGCGCGGGCGGCAGCGTGACCGGCAAGTCGTACAGGCGGAATGCGTTGTCGCGGTTCAGGATCTGCGCGAGCCGCCTCGGCAGCGTCGCATACAGATCGGTGACCGACAGCACACTCGGCAGCGCGACGAAGTGCGGCACCTCGAGCGCGATGTTGCGGCCCACGCCCTGCGCGCGCAACGCGTCGTCGAGCGCGTGGTGGCTGTGCTCGACCGATTTCACGTTGACGTGCGCGGCGCGCACGAACTGCTCGAGACTCAGCGCAGTGGCCGTCGGCAGCCCGCGCCGGCGCCCCGTCATGCACACGTAGGTTTCCTCGAACAGCACCTGGTGGCGCGTGCGCGGCATCAGCTCCGGCAGGTTGCCGATCGCGAAATCGAGCCGGCTCGCGCGCAGTGCTTCCTCGATCTCCTCCACCGGCAGCGGCTGCACGCTCAACGTCACGCGCGGCGCGCGCTCGCGCAGCGCCTGGCAGATCGCCGGCAGGTACGCCATCTCGCCCGCATCCGACAGCGACACCCTGAACGTGCGCGTGCTGGTGGCCGGATCGAAACGCTCCGCGTAGCGCAGCGCGACGCGCACCATGTCGAGCGCCTTGCCGACGATGCTCGCGAGTTCGAGCGCGACGGGCGTCGGCTGCATGCCCGAACGCGTGCGCACGAACAGCGGATCGTCGAACAGCGTGCGCAGCCGGCCGAGCGAATAGCTGACGGCCGGCTGCGACAGCGCAAGCCGCTCGCCGGCCTTCGTCAGGCTGCGTTCCTCGACGATCGCCTGGAATACCCGCAACAGGTTCAGATCGAGATGATCGACCGATGTCATCGTGACCTCCATCATTTGCCGCATTTATTTGATCATCGATTTTAGATCAATTTGACCGATATGTAGCAGAAGACGAGACTGGTCCCCGGACGCTGCGCACGGCGCGGCCCGATTTTCGCGACTCTTTCCCCACGACGACGATGAGCGACATTGCCTACCAGACGATCGACACCCGCGCGTTGCATGGCCTCGCGCAGCCCGACCGCATCGCGCCCGCGATGTATCACGACCCCGCGCTGTTCGAAGCCGAGCTCGAGCGCATCTTCTACCGCACCTGGATCTGGGTCGCGCACGAGAGCGAACTGCCGAAGCCGGGCGACTTCATCACGACGACGATCGGCCGCCAGCCGGTGATCGTCGTGCGCGACAAGACCGGCGAGATCAACGTGCTGCAGAACCGCTGCCGCCATCGCGGCGCGACCGTGTGCGAAGCGCACAAGGGCAACGCGAAGGGCTTCACGTGCCCGTATCACAGCTGGTCGTATGCGCTCGACGGCACGTTGCGCGCGCTGCCGTACGGCGACGGCTACGAAGGCGTGTGCGACAAAGGCGACCTGCCGCTCGTGAAGCTGCGCGTCGGCGTGTACCAGGGGCTGATCTTCGCGAGCTTCAACGATGCGATCGAGCCGCTGGAAGATTTCCTCGGCGGCGCGAAGCCGTGGATCGACCTGTTCATGAAACAGGGCGCCGGCTACCCGATCAAGGCGAACGGCGAACACAAGTTCAAGTTCAAGGGCAACTGGAAGATTCAGCTCGAGAACACCACCGACCTCTACCACTTCCCGGTCGTGCACAAGTCGTGGATGAAGTCGATCGACGACGAGACGGCCGCCGCGATCACGAGCTTCATGACGAGCGAGCATGCGTTCTGCCGCGGGCTGGGCAACGGCCACAGCCTCGCGGTGCTGATGCCCGAGCTGATCGATCTCGACGAGGACGACGGCGCACCGCTACCCGAACGCTTCGCGCCGCTCGCGGCGAAACTCGCCGAACGTCACACGCCCGAAGAGGTGCGCCGCATCGTGCGCTCGCTGATGGGCGTCGGCTTCAACCTGAACCTGTTCCCGAACCTCGCGCTGTCGATGGCGTTCTTCCGCGTGCTGCGGCCGATCTCCGCGAACGAAACCGAGATCCGCCACGTCGCGCTCGCGATGGACGGCGGCCCCGACGAAGCGAACCGCGAGCGGCTGCGCATTCACGAGCACTTCCAGGGCCCGTTCGGCTTCGGCAGCCCCGACGACGCGGAAGCCTGGGAGCGCGTGCAGCGCGGCGCGCATGCGGGCCCCGACGTGCCGATCCTCGTGAATCGCGGGCTGAACCGCGAGACGACCGCCGCGAACGGCGAAAAGACCGCGCATGCGACCGACGAAACCGGCATGCGCGAGGCCTATCAGCAATGGCGCAAGATGATGGAGCAACAGTGATGGACGACCGCAACGCCCTCTTTTCCGAGCAGACCTTCGCCCGCGCGGTCGAATTCGTGTGGCGCGAAGCCGAGATGCTCGACCGCCGCGACTACCGCGCGTGGCTCGACCTGTGGGATCCGGCCGGCCACTACGTGGTGCCGATCGATCCGGACACGACCGATTTCGCGGCGACGCTGAACTACGTGTTCGACGACCAGGACATGCGCGAGAAGCGCGTGCAGCGGATGGTGTCCGGCTATTCGGCGTCCGCCACCGACGCGGCGCGCACGGTGCGTACCGTGTCGCGCTTCACGCTGGAAAGCGGCAGCGCCGATACCGTCGAGCTGAAATCGGCGCAGGTCGTGGTCGCGTACAAACGCGGCGTCGCGACGCTGTTCGCGGCCGACGTCACGCACAAGCTGCACGTCGATGCCGACAGCGAGATACGCATTGCGGAGAAAGTCGTGCGCCTGATCGACTCGACCGAAGCGCTCAGCGCGATCGGCTTCCTGCTGTAAGCCGTGGCCGGTTCACCGTCGCCAACGCAATGGTGAACCGGTCACCTTCACCTTTCGGCGGCGACCGCTTCGCCGTCACTCGCACAACGGTGAGCCAGTCACCTTCACCTTTCCGGACGACCATGCCCACACTCGAAGTTTTCCTGCCGGCCGGCCATGACGACGCGCGCAAGGCCGAGCTGATCGCCCGGCTCAGCCACGCGACCGTCGACGCGATCGGCGCACCGATCGAATCGGTGCGCGTGCTGCTCACCGAACTGCCCGCGACGCATATCGGCCTCGGCGGCCGCAGCGCCGCGGACGGCGCGCCGCCGTCGCTGCCGGTGATCGTCGCGATCCTGATCGCCGGCCGCACCGACGAGCAAAAACGCGCGCTGATCGCCGCGCTGTCCGACGCGGGCGCGAACGTGCTCGACGCGCCGCTGCAGGCCACGCGCGTAATCATCAAGGACATTCCGAACACGGATTTCGGCATCGGCGGCCAGACCGCGCGGGCGCTGGGGCGCTGACCATGCGCCGCGCGTCGCTGCCCCGCCATGACGCGCCGACGCGGTTGCGCTCAACCGTCGGCGAGCGGCAGCGTCACGCGGCAGTCGAGCCCGCCGCCCGCGGCCGGGGTCGCGGCGATCCGCCCGCCGTGGCGCGTGACGATGCTCTTACACAGCGACAACCCGATCCCGTTGCCGCCGGCCTTCGACGACGAGAAGCCGTCGAACAGCCGGTCGTGCGCGCCTTCGGCGATACCGGGCCCGTTGTCGATCGCACGCAGTTGCGCGTGCCCATCGACATTCGCGGTGCCGAGCGTCAGCGTGCGCGACACGCGCTCGCAACCGGCGAACGCCTCGATCGCATTGAACGCGAGATTCAGGATCACCTGCCCGATCAGCACACGCTCGCAGCGGATCGGCAGCGGCGCGTCGGCCTGCACGATCGCGACCGTCACGCCGGCCTCCTTCGCGCGCAGCTCGATGAAGTACGCAACGTCCGCGAGGATGTCGCGCAGATCGGCGCGCGCGACGGCCGGCTCGCGCTTCACGATGAACTCGCGCACGCTCTTGATGATCAGCGCCGCATGCTCGGCCTGCCGGTCCGCGCTGCGCAGCCCCCAGATCGCGTCGTCGACGGCGCCGTTGCCGTTCAGCCGCCGCACCGCGCCTTCGATGAAATTGCGCACCGCTGCGAGCGGCTGGCTCAACTCGTGCGCGATCACGGTCGCCATCTCGCCCATCGCGTTGTAGCGGCCCGCGTATTCGAGCATCCGCGCCTCCGCACGCCGGGCCTCCTCGATCGCGACTTCGTCGCTCACGTCGCGGAACTGCACGAGCAGCCCGTCGAGATCGCCCTCGATCTCGACCTGCCGGCACAGGATGCGCAGCCAGCATGCCGAGCCGTCGCGCCGCACGATCCGGTAGCGCTGCGGCGCGGACGGGCATTCGGACGGTGCGTCGCGCAACTGCGCAATGAGCCGGTCGCGATCGGCCGCGGAGCAGTAGTCGAGCACCTCGCCGAGCGGTTCGTCGGGCGCGAGCCCGAGCACGCGGCGGCCCGACTCGCTGATGAACTGCACGCCGCCGTGCGGCGTCACGACCGCGATCCCTTCGTCGAGATCCTGCATGAACTCGCGCAGCCGCGCCTCGTAGCGGCGCAACTGCTGGCGCACCGCCTCTTCCGCGCTGATGTCGCGGAACTGCACCATCACGACGTCGCGCCCGCGCAGCGGCACGTAGGTCGCGGTGGCCTCGGACAGCATGTCGACGCCCGTACGCGATCGATAGCACCACTCGTACACCTGCGGGCCATCGACGAGCGCACGATCCCACGCGCTCACCGCGATCTCGCGCCGGTACTTCGGCTCGGGGCGCGTCATGTCCGGCGCCTTCAGCGGCAGCAGTTCCTCGACGGAAAAGCCGAGCGCGATGCACGCGGCGCGATTCGCCCACACGATCGCCCGGGTGCGCGCATCGTGCAGCAGCACGCACGTGGTCAGCGCGTCGAGCAGCCGGTGGAAATCGTCTTCGTCGGGAAAACTCATGATCGGATTCGGAGGGAGGCGCGCGGCATCGCGCGGCCGGAAACCCAACATAGCACCGGCGCGCGCCGATCGCATCTGAAGATTTCTTTAGGCGGACACGGAGCGTCACCAGTCGCGCGGCCCAACGCACCAATTGCTGCGTGTTTTCGGCGTTTCTAGACTGGCTGCATCGTCTTGCCCCCCCGCCACCGACACCAGAATCGCCCCATCCCCAGGAGACTTTCATGCCGCAAGCCGCCCTCGCCATCGAATCCGCGCCGACCTCGGCGCCCGCGGTCAGTCCCGCGGCCGGGCAGTTGTCGCCGCTCGACGCGGTAATCGAAACCGTCGCCGCGCGCCGCGAGGAATTCGACCGGCTGTCGCACGTGCCGCGCGACGTGATCGCGCTGTTCAAGCAGGCCGGCATCTATCGCGCGGGCACGCCGCGCCGCTTCGGCGGCGATGCGCTCGCGCCGACCGCGTTCCTCGACATGATCGAACGGATCGCGACCGCCGACGGTTCGGCCGCGTGGGTCGCGAGCTTCGGCTCCGCGAACGTCTACCTCGCCGCGCTGCCGCTCGACACGCAGGCCGAGCTGTACGCGAGCGGCCCCGACCAGGTGTTCGCGGGCGGCCTGTTCCCGGTGCAGCCCGCGCAGGACGCGCCGGGCGGCTGGCGCGTGAACGGCACGTGGAAATTCGCGAGCGGCTGCAAGGGTGCCGACTGGCTCGGCGTCGGCATCGCCGTGCCGGGCGCGCAGGACGCCGCGCCGAACAAGCCGCGCACGGCCGTATTCCGCGCCGCCGACGTCGAGATCGTCGAGAACTGGAGCGTGGTCGGCATGCAGGGCACCGGCAGCCACGACCTGCGCGTGAACGACCGTTTCGTGCCCGAGGCGTGGACCTTCGTGCGCGGCGGCGAACCGACCGTCGACGAGCCGCTGTACCGCTACCCGACCGTCGCGTATGCGGCGCAGGTGCTGGCCGTCGTCAACCTCGGCCTCGCGCGTGCGGCGCTCGACGTCGTGAACCGCATGTCCGGCGGCCGCCAGACGACGACCGGCGCGCCGCGTCTCGCCGATCGCGCGTATTTCCGCATCGAACTCGCGAAGGCCGAAGCGCAACTGCGCTCGGCGCGCGCGTTCTTCTACGACGCGACCGACTCGGTCTGGCAATCGATCCTCGCCGGCAATCCGGTCATGCCCGACCAGGTCAGCCTGCTGCGGCTCGCGGCGACGCAGATCGCGCGCGAAGGCGCGAGCGTCGTCGAACGCGCGTATCGCCTCGGCGGCACGGCGGCGATCTACCGGTCGCATCCGCTGCAGCGGCTGCTGCGCGACGCGATGGTCGTCACGCAGCACGCGTTTCTCGCCGAAGGCAACTTCGACGGTGCGGGCGCGGTATTCACCGGCGTCACGCCGTTTCCCGGCTATCTGTAACCCGCGTCGCGCGACGCTTTAGACGAACGCGCATGAAGCCGAACCCGACGGAGCATCGCCGGCCGGTTCATGCGCCCGACCGATTCCTCTGGAGAACCCGATATGTCCGATTCGAATCCGCTGCCGCTGCGCGTCCTGTTCTGCTGCGGCGTGTCGCAGAATTTCTTCGACCTGCCGCGCGGGCAGATCGGCGAAGTGTGGCAGGCGTACGGCGCGATGCTCGCGGCCGTCGAGGCGATGCCCGGCGTGCGCGTGCTCGGCGTGATGGACGACGACCGCCTCGTGGTCGGGCAGGCCGACGGCGCGCCGTGGACCTTCTACATCATGGCCGACGTCGCCGATTTCGACACGACGGTCGCCGTGTGCAACCTGTATCGCACGACGCCCGTCGGCGAATACAACCTGTGGCGCTACGGCAAGATCGAGGCGCGCGTGGGTCGCGCGCTGACCGTGCCGCCGGCCGCGAAGCCCGCGGCGTGAGGCGCGCGATGACCGATCTGTCACCCGCCGCGATCGACGCGCTCGTGCAGCGCGTCGCGGCGCTCGACGCCGAGCGCGCGGTGCGCGCGACGATCACGCGCTACATGGCGCTGTGCGACGTACCCGAAGAGGCGGGCGACGGCCCGTCGCTCGCCGCACTGTTTACGCCCGACGCCGTATGGGAAGGCATCGGCCCGCAGTACGCGCACAAGTTCGGCCGCCTCGAAGGCACCGCCGCGATCATCGCGATGCTCGCCCGCTACCTGCCGCCCGATCCGCATTTCTCGGCGAACCTGCACTTCCTCACGTCGGAGTCGATCGAGATCGCCTCCGATCTTGCAAGTGCGCGAGGCCGCTGGATCATGCTGCAGGCGTCGCGCTACGCGCACGGCGCGGCCGAACTGATCGCCGCGCGGCTCACGATCGACTTCGCGCCGGCCGCCGACGGCGCCGCGTGGCTGATCCGCCATTTCCGCACCGAACGCGTGCTCGACGGCCCGTGGCCGCTCGCCGCCGCGCCACGGTCCTGAACCCTTCCACCGTATTCGCACGCCATCGCACCATGACAGGCTTCATCGATACCTTCACGCTAGGCGGCCCCGGCCCGACGATCGCGATCAAGGACACGATCGACATCGCCGGCCATCCGACCCGCGCGGCGAGCCGCGCGCTCGCCGATGCGCCGCCCGCCGAACACCACGCGGACGTGGTCCGCCTGCTGCTCGACGCCGGCTGGCAGATCGCCGGCAAGGCGAACATGCACGAGCTCGCGTTCGGGATGACCGGCATCAACGACTACACGGGCACGCCCGTCAATCCGCAAGATGCCGCGCGCATTCCCGGCGGCTCGTCGAGCGGCTCCGCATCGCTCGTCGGGCTCGGCGCCGTCGACGCGGCGCTCGGCACCGATACCGGCGGCTCGATTCGCGGGCCGGCCGCGTGCTGCGGCGTGGCCGGGCTGAAGCCGACGTTCGGCCGCGTGTCGCGGCGCGGCGTCGCGCCCGCGGAAACCACGCTCGATTGCGTCGGGCCGTTCGCCCGCGAAATCCGCACGCTCGTCGCGGTGATGGCCGCGATCGCGCCGGGCTTCGACCGTGCGCGGGCGGCGGCTTCCGCGGCCGGCTGCACGGTTGCGCAACTCACCGTCGAAGCCGATCCGGCGATCGCCGCCGCGCTCGATGCGGCCGTTCGCGCATCGGGGCTGCGTTCGCACGATGTCGTGCTCGATGACATGCCCGCCGCGTTCGCCGCGGGGCTCTCGGTCATCAACGCGGAAACGTCGCGCGCATTCGGTCATCTGGTCGCAACGGGCCGGCTCGGCGCCGATCTCGATGCGCGACTGCGCATGGCCGCGACGACGACACCGGCCGCGCTTGCGGAAGCCGAAGCCGTGCGCGCACGCTTCACCGCGCAGGTCGATGCCGCGCTCGAACACGCGGACGTGCTGGTGCTGCCGACCCTGCCCGTGTTGCCGATCACGCTGCAGCAGGCACGCGACGGCGTATCGGTGATCGCGATGTCGTCGCTGATCCGGCCGTTCAACCTGAGCGGCCATCCGGCGCTCAGCCTGCCGTTGCCGCTCGCCGGTTCGCCGTTGAAGGCCGGCTTGCAGGTCGTCGGACGCAAGGGCGCGGACGAACAGGTCTGCGCGATCGCGGCACACTTCGAAGCGGCACTCGCCGCATGAACCACGATGCGGGCGCCGCCGCCACCGGCGTGCGCCCGCGAACCACGGAATTCCAGACCATGTCAGATCGAGTCGTCCTCGTCACCGGCGCCGCGCGCGGGCTCGGCGCCGTCATCGCCGAACGCTTCCATGCGGCCGGCTATCGCGTCGCGCTGGCCGACATCGCCGCCGACGCGATTCACGCGCATGCGCGCGACCTCGACCCGAGCGGCGAACGCGCGCTCGCGCTGCCGCTCGACGTCACGTCGAAACGCGATTTCGAAGCGGCGCGCGATGCACTCGTCGCGCGCTGGGGCACGATCGACGTGCTCGTCAACAACGCGGGCGCCTCGAAGGTCGTGCCGGCGATGGAGATCACGGCCGAGCAGTTCGACCAGGTGATCGACGTGAACCTGCGCAGCGTGCTGTTCGGCTGCCAGGTGTTCGGCCAGTACTTCGCGCAGCGCGGCGCGGGCCGCATCGTCAACATCGCGTCGCTCGCCGGGCAAAACGGCGGCTCGGCGACGGGTGCGCACTACGCGGCCGCGAAAGGCGGCACGCTGACGCTGACCAAGGTGTTCGCCCGCGATCTCGCCGCCCAGGGCGTGACCGTCAACGCGATCTCGCCGGGCCCGCTCGATCTGCCGATCGTGTACGAAAGCGTCGCGCCCGAAAAACTGCGTCAGGTGCTCGCGAGCCTGCCGGGCGGCAAGCTCGGGTCGGCAGGCTTCGTCGCAGATGCGGCCGTGCTGCTTGCGTCGGGCGATGCGCATTTCGCGAACGGCGCATGCTGGGACATCAACGGCGGGTTGTACATGCGTTGAGCGGCGCCACGCATCGAGCGTGTGGTGCCGTGCGCAATACGTGTGGCGTTAGGGTGCGCGTGGCGCGTCCCTGGCCTGCTTCGGATGCTTCGCGTGGCGTGCATGCGCAAGCCCGTCCGCATGCAGCCCCGACCGCTAGCGCGACGACTCCCCGTCGTCGCCCCACACGACCATCACGTCGCGCACCAGCGCGGCGATAGACGTCGCGCCGAGCTTCTCCTTGATGCTCGCGCGATGCACGTCGACGGTCTTCACGCTGATCGACAGATCGGATGCGATCTGCTTGCTGCCCTTGCCGTCCACGACGCCGCGCAACACTTCCTTCTCGCGTGCGGTCAGCGCGTCGAGCCGCTGGCGCAGCTCGCGGTGACGCTGGCTCACCGCGTGCCGCTGCTGCGCGAGCCGCAGCGCGCGCTGCACACGCTCGAGCATCTGCTGCGAGTTGTACGGTTTCTCGACGAAATCGATCGCGCCGTTCTGCAGCGCGCGCACCGACATCGGAATGTCGCCGTGCCCGCTGACGAAGATCACCGGCAGCGTCGCGCCGCGCGCATTCAGTTCGGCCTGCACGTCGAAGCCGCTTTTCTCCGGCATCCGCACGTCGAGCACGAGGCACGCGGGCAGGTTCACGTCGAAACGCGCGAGAAAGTCGGCGGCGTTCGCGAACCCTTCGGACGCGATGCCGACCGATTCGAGCAACCACGCGAGCGACGTCCGCATGCCGCTGTCGTCGTCGACGATGTATACGATCGGTGCGGGTGACGTCATCGCGGAGGTCTCGCTGAATATCGGTATCGGAATCGCACGCGCCGCGCGCAACGCCGGTGGCGGCGTGTCGCGAGCGTCGTTCGCTGGGGGTGCGCCACATCATAACGAGCCGAAAACCCGCTGCAAACCCCTGCACGTGCCGCACGAACGCGCAATCGCGTTTTTTTTCGCGCGCGATGCAGCACATCTAGGTAGAACCTTTAGACGCGTCGGCAGGAACGCCATCCCGATCGCCAATCGTGCGAATGGTCGGCCGCATTTTCGCGACGTACGCTTGGGTCATCGTCGGCGATCCGGCGCTGCCGTTGCAGCGCTGCGCGGTTCGCCGCTTTCGTCCAATCAGGAGCGCCCATGTCTTCCACGACCGATATCCAGCGACCGGCGCGCGTCGAACCGACCGACGCGCAGAAGGCCTTCCGTCAAGCGATGGCCCACCTCGGCGCGGCCGTCAACGTGATCACCACCGCGGGGCCGCACGGCCGCTGCGGGATCACCGCGAGCGCCGTGTGCTCGGTCACCGACGCGCCGCCGACGCTGCTCGTATGCCTGAACCGGTCGAGCGCGATGCATGCGACCTTCGAGCGCAACCGTCAGGTCTGCATCAACGTGCTGCCCGCCGAGCACGAGCTGCTCGCGCGACACTTCGCAGGACTCACCGACCTGCCGATGGAACAGCGCTTCGAACTGCCCGTGTGGGATCGCGGCGAACAGGACGTGCCGGTGCTGCGCGATGCGCTCGCGAGCCTGCAGGGCACGATCGCCGAGATGAAGGAAGTCGGCTCGCATTCGGTGATGTTCATCGAGGCGACGTCGATTCGCGTGCGCGACGACGGCGACAGCCTGATCTACTTCAGCCGCGCGTTTCATCGCGTGTCGCGCACCGCGTGCGTGCGGTAACGATGCCGGCGTGCCGCCGCGCCGGGTGCGAGCCCGTGCCGGCTATGCGGACGCCCGCAGCGCGCGCTGCCCGGCCGCAAGCGCCGCGCCCGCGAACAGCGTCAGCGCCGAATATACGAGCCCGCGCGCGAGCCCCGCGCTGTCGGACACCCAGCCGATCGCGACCGGACCCGCGATCTGCCCGAAGGCGAAGACCGTCGTGAATGCGCTGATGCCTTTCGCCCAGCCGTCGGGCGGCAGGTTGTGCCGCACGAAGGCGGTCGTGGACGCAACCGCCGACAGGAATGTCGCGCCGAACAGCAAGCCCGACGCGAACGCGGCAGCCGGATGCACGAACAGCGCGGGCATCAGCGTCGCGACGCCGAGCAGCGCGTTGAGCACGGCGAGCGCCTGGCCGCCGCGCATCCGGTCGAGCAGCCCCGACCACAACCGCGCCGACACGACGGTCGCGACGCCGAGCATCACGTAGAACGCGGCGACCACCGTACCGCTCATCCCCGCGCCGCGCAGCAGCGCGACGATGAACGTCATGTAGCCGATATAGCCGACGCCGAACAGGCCGTAGCCGGCCAGCGCGAGTGCGAAGCGGGCGGGGCTCGCGGTCGCGGCCGGTTTCGCGCCGTCGGCCTGCGTGGCCGGTGCCGCATGAGCATGCTCGATGCGGCGCGCAGCCGACACGGCCACCGCCGAGAACAGCACGCACGCCACCGCGAGTGCGAACCATGCCGGCTGCCAGCCGTGTACACGGTGCACGAGCGTCGCCGGCACGAGCAGCGACGCCGCGACGATGCCCCATCCTGTGCCCCCGTAATAGAGGCCGAGCAACAGCCCTGCGTCGCGCGGCGACGCGGATGCGAGCCGCGCGGCCAGCACGCCGCCGCTGATGAAGATCAACGCGCTGCCGACACCCGTCGCGAGCCGCTGCGCGAGCAGCGCGTGCATGTCCGACGTGAGTCCGCCCGCGGCCATCAGCACGGCGGTCAGTACACAGCCGGCCGCGAGCAGCGTGCCCGCGCGCCAGCGCCGCGACAGCAGCGGGAATGCGAGCGCGCCGATCAGGTAACCGGCCGCGTTCGCCGTGTTCAGCGCGCCGGCCTGCGCGAACGTCCAGCCGAGATCGGCCTTCATCGGCGGCAGCAGCAGCGCATATGAAAAACGCGCGAGGCCGAGCGCGATCGCGCTGCCGAGCGACAGGCATATCGCGAGCCGCCACGCGGCCATGCGGCCGGGATCGGTCGCGCCGGCGTCCGGCCGCGAGCGGCCGTCACGCTCCGGTTGCGGCACTGCACGCATCGGGGTGTCTCCTTCGTTGTTCGATTCCGGGGCGTTCGCCGCCGTCGGTCGATCATACTGGAGGCGCCGTGAAACCGGCGCGCGACGGCGGCAAAAACCCGATGGCCGTCGCGCCCGGGTCCCGCTCCACGGCGCGACGCGCGCGACGGCCGGGAAACGCGGAATACCCGCCGGCGCCGGCACGCACTACCGCCCGAGTCCGGCCGCAAACGCCGCAAGCAGCGCGCGCCCTTCGGGCCATCCGCCCAACCCGGACGCCGCGTTCAGATGGCCGCGCGCGCCAAGCAGAAGCGGCGTCGCGCCCTGTTCCGTGGCCCATTCGAGCGCTCGCCCCGACGGATCGTACGGATCGTCCGCGCTCGCGATCGCCAGCACCGGCACGCGCCCGAACCGACCGCCCGGCAGGTTCGCGAACGCGGCGGCGGCAACCGGAAAGCGCGGCCCTGCCGGGTCGGGCACGGCCACGAGAAACGCGCCGCGCACCGCGCGCGCCGACCCGGCATGCCAATGCGCGAACAACAGGCAGCCCAGCGAATGACAAATCACGAGCGGGGGCGCCCCGGCGTTCGCGACGGCCGCGTCCAGCGCCGCCGTCCAGTCGGCGAGGTCGGGCGCCTCCCACGAAGCCGGCGCGATGCGCGCGGCGCCGGGAAACGCCGTCTCCCACTGACTCTGCCAATGATCCGGTCCCGAATTGCCGATACCCGGCACGATCACGATCGCCTGATCCATCACGCCCTCCGTCAACTGAAACCCGGAGTGTGACCCCGCGCCGGTCGGCATGGAATGACAAGTCATCGGTTATTGAGACAAAATGCCGATGAATCAACGGTACCGGAGGGCCGCCATGCCGGACGAAGCACTGGATCGCCTGGATCTTGCGATCCTCGAAGCGCTGCAGGAGAACGCGCGGACGCCGCTGTCGGAAGTCGGCAGACGCATCGGGCTGTCGCAGCCCGCCACCTCGGAGCGCGTCAAGCGGCTGGAAGAACGCGGCATCATCGCCGGCTACGGCGCACGCATCGATCCGGCGGCGCTCGGGTTGGGCATGATGGCCATCATCCGGCTGAAAACGACTCACGAGCACATCAAGCCGGCGCTGCGCGCGTTCGCCGAGATGCCGCATGTCATCGAAGTCCACCGCATGACCGGCGAGGACTGCTTTCTGCTGAAGGTGCTGGTGCCGACACCGGGCCAGCTTGAAACGCTCATCGACGCGATTGCCCGCTTCGGCGCGGTCACGACTTCGCTGGTGCTGCGCTCCGAACCGACCAAGGCGATCGGAAAGGCGTTGCTTGGATGACGTGCGGATACGGACCGATTCCGTGACACGTGGAATCAAGCGGACCGGTTCGAGCACCAGGCGATCGCGCACGCGTTTTCGTGAATGACATAAAACGCAGCAATCGAGGCAATTGAATTCAAATTAAAAATAACCGAATTCATTTCGGCTGTCCGGATTCATTCCGATAGAAAATGATGCG
The DNA here is from genome assembly GCF_902832985.1 of Burkholderia sp. BCC0097. NCBI lineage: Bacteria > Pseudomonadati > Pseudomonadota > Betaproteobacteria > Burkholderiales > Burkholderiaceae > Burkholderia > Burkholderia sp. BCC0097. The sequence continues at coordinate 548,804 of NZ_CADFDM010000004.1, read as the reverse complement.
CGATATGTCGCTCGCTTTATCCCTATTTTTCAATATTTGAATCGCGAATGCCTCGTGTTTAGCACGTCCTGGCTAAAAACACCGCAACGCATTGCATTCGAAAATTCGTCAGACTAATATCGACGCCACTCGTCCGGCATTCACGAAATATCGAACGAGGAGCGGTCATGTTTTTACCGCGCTTCCATGTTGAATCACTCATGTTCACCACAGGAGAATTGACATGCAGGAAACCCAGCAGATCGAATTGCTTGACTGGATGCAGGAAGACACGCACCCCGAGGCCGTCGACATGATGGTCGAGGACGCCGTGGTGCCGTTCGGCACCGCGCTCTGGCCGGTCTGAGCGGGCCACCCGTTCTCGCGGAAGGGCCGCGGCCCTTCCGCCGCTTCCGGAGATACGCATGCTGAACCTGCACCGCGCGCTCGGCTTTCATCCCGCGTTGCGCGACAAGCTGGCCCGCGGCGAATCGGGAAAACTGCTGGTCGGGCATGACACCCGCAACCGCGACATCGCGTTGCGCGCCTTTTCCGCCCTGCCCGATTCGCTCGACGCGACCACCCTCTGCCTCGAAAGCACCCCGCCCGCCGACATCGCCGCCGCGCTCGACGACGCCGACCTGTTCGTGCTGCTGTACGACTCGTCGTGCCTGCCGACGCCATCGCCGAGCGGGCCGCCGTTCCTCGCCGCGATCCGTCCCGCGATCGTCGAACACTGGAGCAAATCGGTTCTATTCAAGGATTACGGCCCGCACCTCGACGAGGCGTTCGCCGAATCGCTCGACGACATCGCCGCACGCAACGGCCGGCTGATCGAAGCCGCCGCACGCGCGTCGCAGATCCGCTTCATCGACGAAGCCGGCAACACGCTGACGGGCTCGCTTGGGCCGGACCAGAAATGGACGAGCGTGGACGGCATGGGCAACCTCGACGTCGTGCCCGGCGAGATCGCGACGCACGTGACCGACCTCAACGGCTCGGTCGTGTTCAGCGGCACCTTTCTCGGCACCGTGCCGTTCGCGATCAAGTACAAGGTGGCCGAGCGGCTCGCGACGCTGCATGTCGAGCAGAGCACGATCGTCGATTTCGACACTGACGACGCGGGCTTCCGGCGCGATTTCTCGACCTATCTCGACCGGCACGCGAATCACCGGCGGATCGAGGAATTCGGCATCGGCACGAACCTCGGCATACGCGGCCTGTACGGCCGCAACGCGGGGTTCGAGGAACGTCACCCTGGGCTGCATCTCGGGCTCGGCGGCGGCGAAAACGGCAGCCACCATCTCGACCTGATCTTCGCGCGCGGCACGCTCGCGCTCGACGACCGGATCGTGTTCGACGGCGCGTTCGCCGTCTGACGCTGCGAGCAGGTTACTCAGGCTTCGGCGGCCGCCGCGTCGCCGAGCCACTTGAACATCACGAAACAGTCGACGAAGCCGAGCCGCGCGTGACGGTATGCGCGCGGCAGCCGGCCGACGATCTCGAATCCCAGCTTCTGCCACAGCGCGACCGCGACCTCGTTCGTCGCGACCACCGAATTGAACTGCATCGCGAGGAAACCGCGCTCGCGCGCCACCTGCTGCGAGTGCTCGCACATCAGGCGTGCGACGCCGCGGCCGCGCGCGGCCTCGCTCACCATGTAGCCGCAGTTGCTCACATGCTTGCCGGGCCCGGCCGCGTTCGCCTTCAGGAAATACGAGCCGAGCACCACGCCGTCCTCCTCCGCGATCCACGTGCAGAGCGGCGCATCGAGCCACAGTGCGCGTGCCGCTTCCTGGGTCGGCTCGGGATCGAATGCATAGGTTTCCTGAGCAGCGACGATGGCGCGGTAGGTCGGCCAGAAACGCGCGAAATCGTCGTCGGTCATCGGGCGGATCGTGATCATGCGGGGTCTCTCGTGAGTGGGATGTCGACAGGCAGGACAGGCAAGCGAGCGATCGTACCGCGATTCATCGACGGTCGCCTGCTCGCCGCGCCGCGCTGCGATACGCGCCCGGCGGCACGCCGTACCAGCGCTTGAAGGCCTGCGAGAAACTGGACAGATCGCTGAAGCCGAGCCGCTCGGCCACGTCCGCGAGCGACAGCCGCGCATCGCCGAGCAGCGTCTCGGCCATCGCGCCGCGCGTCTGCGCGAGCAGCGCGCGAAACGTCGTGCCTTCCTCCTGCAATCGCCGCTTGAGCGTGCGCGGGCTGGTGTTCATCAGCCGCGCCATGTCGTCGAGCGAGAACGGCGCGCTGCCCGGTGTCGCGTTCAGGTACTGGCGCACCATCTCCGACGTGCCCACGCGTGCACGCCGCGCTTCGACGAGTTGCCCGCACATCTGCTCGCACATCGACACCGTCAGCGGATTCGCATGCGGCAGCGGCCGGTCGAGGAACGCACGGTCGAACGCGAGGCTGTTCGTCCGCGCGGAGAACGTCGGCTCGATGCCGGCGATGCGCGGCGCCGCGAGCGCCGGCGAACGCGCGGCCTGCAGCGTGAAGCGCGACAACGCGAAATCGCCGCTGGCGATTTCGTGCAGCAGCACGGCCGCGGCCGTCATGTCGCGCTCGACGAGGAACCGGCTCAGGTCGGCGTCGAGTTCCGGCGCGCCGAAGTTGAGCACGCCGGTATCCGCGGCCTCGCGGTACGTGATGACGGTGTACGCATACGTGAGCGGCAAAAAACGCATCGCGAGCGCGAGCGCATCGCGCCCGGTCGCACTCGCGATCAGCCCGTAGCCCCACACGCCGTACGCGGAGAAGTGGTAACGCCGGCCGACCTCGAACCCGAGGCCCTGTGCCCGGCCGAGCGCGCGCAGCAGGTTGCCGGTCAGCCGCAGTTCCTGCGCGGCCGTCACCTCGACTTTCGGGTCGTCGAGCTGCGCGCTCGCGAGGCCCGTGCCGGCCAGCAGCGTGGCATGCGGCACACCGCGTTCGTCGCCGAAATCGACCAGCAACCGGGCGCTGGCCGGACTCCGGGTGAAATCCCAGAAGCTCATGCGGAGAAACCCTCGAAGCGCCGATTTGGCCCAAATACTAAAACAATTGTCCCCAAGCAGCATTGGTGTTTTCCCATGCGGCCCGCACCATCGGCGTCATCCAGTCGTCGCCCGAACGACGCCATCGCCCCAGGAGGAGACACCATGCGACCGAGTCGTCCGACCGATCCCGCCGCCCGCTTCGCCCGCTTCGCCCACTTCGCCCACTTCGCCCGCCGGCGCGCCGCCCGCGCCCGCATGCCGACACGCGTCGCGTGACCCACCGATTACCGAAGCAAGGAGACGATTCCATGAGCAAGACTTTCGACTACATCGTGGTCGGCGGCGGGTCGGGCGGTTGCGTCGTCGCGGGCCGGCTGACCGAGGACCCGGCCGTGACCGTCTGCGTGCTCGAGGCCGGCGGCCGCGGCGACAGCGCGGTCGTCAACGTGCCGACCGGCGCGGTCGCGATGATGCCGACCCGCCTGAACAACTGGGCGTTCGACACGGTGCCGCAGCCGGGGCTCGGCGGGCGCATCGGCTATCAGCCGCGCGGCAGGACGCTTGGCGGTTCGTCGGCGATCAACGCGATGGTCTATATCCGCGGTCATCGCGTCGACTACGACGGCTGGGCCGCGCTCGGCAACGAAGGCTGGGCGTACGACGACGTGCTGCCGTACTTCCGCCTGAGCGAGCACAACGAGCGCTTCGACGATGCCTGGCACGGCCGCGACGGCCCGCTGTGGGTCAGCGACCTGCGCACCGGCAACCCGTTTCATGCGCGCTATCTGGAAGCCGCGCAACAGGCCGGCCTGCCGCTCACCGACGATTTCAACGGCGCGCGGCAGGAAGGCATCGGGATCTACCAGGTCACGCAGAAGCACGGCGAACGATGGAGCGCGGCGCGCGCGTACCTGCTGCCGCACGTCGGCCGCCGCGACAACCTGACGGTCGAGACGCACGCGCAGGTGCTGCGCATCCTGTTCGACGGCACGCGCGCGACCGGCGTCGAGGTGCGGCAGCACGGCGAAATCCGCACGCTGCGCGCGCGGCGCGAAGTCGTGCTCGCGGCCGGCGCGCTGCAGACGCCGCAGTTGCTGATGCTGTCGGGCGTCGGCGCGGGGCGCGAACTCCAGCAGTTCGGCATCGCGGTACAAGCCGATCTGCCGGGCGTCGGCCGCAACCTGCAGGATCATCCGGATTTCATCTTCGGCTACCGCACGCGCAGCGTCGACACGATGGGCGTGTCCGTCCGCGGCGGGCTGCGCATGCTGCGCGAATTCGCCCGCTTTCGCCGCGAACGGCGCGGGATGCTGACGTCGAATTTCGCGGAAGGCGGCGGTTTCCTCAAGACGCGCGCCGATCTCGCCGCACCGGACATCCAGCTGCATTTCGTCGTCGCGCTCGTCGACGACCATGCGCGCAAGCCGCATGCCGGCCATGGGCTGTCGTGCCACGTGTGCCTGTTGCGGCCGCGCAGCCGCGGCTCGGTCACGCTGAACAGCGCCGACCCGCTCGCGGCGCCGCGCATCGATCCCGCGTTCTTCGACGATCCGCGCGATCTCGACGACATGGTCGCGGGCTTCCGCATGACACGTCGCCTGATGGAGGCGCCGGCGCTCGCCAGCTGGACCACGCGCGACCTGTTCACCGCGAACGTGACGACCGACGACGAGATTCGCGACGTGCTGCGACGGCGCGCCGACACCGTCTATCACCCGGTCGGCACCTGCCGGATGGGGCGCGACGCGCTCGCCGTCGTCGATCCGCAACTGCGCGTGCATGGCCTGCAAGGGCTGCGCATCGTCGATGCATCGGTGATGCCGACGCTCATCGGCGGCAACACCAACGCGCCGACGATCATGATCGCCGAGAAGGCCGTCGACCTGATGCGCGGCATATGCCGCGTGCCGGCGCAGCCGCATGCCGAAGCAACCGTCAGGATGACGACGGATCGTGACCCTACCCTTGCAACCCGCGCCGCGTACGCCGGCGACCAGCCCGAGGAAAACCGCCATGTTGTCACCTGATCCTTCCCGTTCCGCCGGCTCCCCCACGCCGCTTGCAGCGATCATCATCGGCGCCGGCTTCGCCGGCATCGGCATGGCAATTGCGCTGCAGCGCGCCGGCATTCGCGATTTCGTGATCGTCGAACGCTCGCACGACGTCGGCGGCGTGTGGCGCGACAACCGCTATCCGGGCGCCGCGTGCGACGTGCCTTCGCACCTGTACTCGTTCTCGTTCGAACCTAATCCCGCGTGGTCGCGCGTGTTCGCGCCGCAGCCCGAGATTCACGCGTACCTGCAGCACTGCGCGCGCAAGTACGGTCTCGCCCGCTATCTGCGCTTCGGCGCCGAAGTCGAACACGCACGCTACGACGAAGCCGGTGCGCTGTGGCACGTCACGCTGCGCGACGGCACGACGCTGAGCGCCGCGCTGCTCGTCAGCGGCACCGGCCAGTTGAGCCGCCCCGTCATGCCGAACCTGCCCGGCATCGACACGTTTCGCGGCCGTGCGTTCCACTCCGCGCACTGGGATCACGATTACGCACTCGCCGGCAAACGTGTGGCCGTGGTCGGCACCGGTGCATCGGCGATCCAGTTCGTTCCGGCGATCGCCGGTGACGTGCGGCGCCTGATCGTGTTCCAGCGCTCGCCGGCCTATGTGATGCCGCGCCCCGACCGCGCGTATCGCCCGTGGGAAAAGGCGCTGTTTCGCCGGCTGCCGGCGGCGATGAAACTGCATCGCGCATCGATCTACCTGCGCTACGAAGCGCGTGCGATCGCGTTCACGCGCCTGCACGGGTTGATGAAGGTCGCGGTCGGCCGGCCGTTTCGCAAGCTGCTCGCGCGCGACGTGCCGGACCCCGCGTTGCGCGCACGGCTCACGCCCGATTATCCGGTCGGCTGCAAGCGCATCCTGCTGTCGAGCGACTACCTCGCCGCGATGAGCCGCGACCATGTCGAACTCGTCACGCAGCCGATCCGGCGCGTGACCGAGGACGGGATCGAGACCGTCGACGGCGTGCATCATCCCGTCGATGCGATCGTCTACGGCACGGGGTTCGCGGCAACGGAATTCCTGTCGCCGATGCGCATCACGGGCCGCGGCGGCCTCGACCTGAACGACGCGTGGCGACGCGGCGCGCAGGCGTATCTCGGACTCACCGTGCCCGGCTTTCCGAACTTCTTCATGCTGTATGGCCCGAACACCAACCTCGGTCACAACTCGATCGTCTACATGCTCGAGAGCCAGATCGCGCACGTGGTGCGCTGCATACGGGCGATGCGTCGCGACGGCGCGCGCGAGATCGACGTCGACGCGCGCCGCTACCGGCGTTTCAACGTGCACGTGCAGCAGCGGCTCGAAGGATCGGTGTGGAGCAGTTGCAAGAGCTGGTACGTCGATGCATCGGGGCACAACAGCACGAACTGGCCGGGCTTCACGCTGACCTACCGGTGGATCACGCGCTTCACCGGCATGTCCGCGTACCGCTTGTCGCGGCCGCTGCCCGGGGCGGCCGCGCCGATGCACGGCACGGTGGTCGCGCCGCCCGCCGGCAGATTCGAAGCCTTCACGGCCGCTTCGTTGCGCGGGTTCCTGCGCGTCGCGTTCCGGCCGCTGATCGGGCCGCCGTTCGGCGCGCGCATGCAGCGCCGCGTCGTCGCGCTGCTGTCGCCGCTGATGCCCGGTGCGGGCGGCACGCTGCGCTACCGCACGTCGGCGCAGCATGTGCCGATCGAAGTGGTCGCGCCAAAACGCGGCGATACGGGTGGCGCGATCCTCTATCTGCACGGCGGCGCGTTTTGTCTCGGCGGGCCGCATACGCATCGCGGCGTGACGACGCGCCTCGCGAACGATGCGGGCCTGCCGGTGTGGGTGCCCGATTACCGGCTCGCGCCCGAGCATCCGAGCCCGGCCGCGCTCGACGACGCACTGGCCGCCTACGACGCGATGCGCACGCAGGGTTACGCGCCGCACCGGATCGTGATTGCCGGCGACTCGGCCGGCGGCGCGCTGGCGCTGGCGCTCGCCATCGCGCTGCGCGAGCGCGGCGAGCCGGCCGCCGCCGCACTGCTGCTGATCTCGCCCGTGACCGACCCCGCGCTCGGCGGCGCAACATTGGCCTCGCGCCGCCACGACGATCCGATGATCCGGCGCGGCTGGCTCGAACAGGGGCTGCGCTGGTATCACGGCACGGGCTCCGCCGCGGCGCGCGGGCCGCTCGACACCGATCTGCACGGCCTGCCGCCGATGCTGATCCAGGCCGGCGAACAGGAGGTACTGCTGTCCGATGCGCAGCGGCTGGCCGAGCACGCGCACGCGTGCGGTGTGCCGTGCCGGCTGGAGATTCACGCGGCGCGCTGGCATGTGTTTCATCTGCAGGCGTTTTACTTGCGCTCGGCGCGGGACGCGTTGCGGACGTTGGCGGGGTTTGCGTCGGAACGCGTCGCCACGACGGCATGACGGCATGACGGCATGACGATGAAACGATGACGCACGACGATCGGCGCGTGTCCGATCGTCGTGTCCGCTTGCAACGGAGCGCCGCCGGGGCGACAACCACCCAAGATCGCGACGGCCGTGCCGGCGAAGCAGTAATTCACACAGTCTGCCGGCGGATTTTCCGCCCATCATTCATTCCCTCACGCTCCCCGTCTCGGGGTGCGTCTCCTCTCCTCACGCCATCGACAACCGGCCATTTGGCCGAATCGTCATGCGCCATCCCCGATGAAAGAATGATCGTCGTCCGGGGGCCCGCACCACGCCCTGATATCCCGACCATGAAGACGCCGTATGCGTGTCGGCCTCTAAACCATTGCGATGCAAACCGCTTCGTTCCCACTACCCTCTTTGTAGCTTATAAGTTACAATGTTCTCCAAGTTCGAACTCCTTCGCTATCAACGCGACGACGGTCGCGAGCCTTTCACCGAATGGCTGAACGCCGTCCGTGACAAGCCCGCGCAGGCGCGGATTCGCGAGCGCCTGCGCCGCGTGCAGACCGGCAACTTCGGCGATTGCGAGCCGATCGGCGAAGGCGTGATCGAACTGCGCGTCCATGTCGGCGCTGGCTATCGCGTGTACTTCGGCCGGCACGGCAGCGCCCTGGTGCTGCTGTTGTCCGGCGGCGACAAGGCGAGTCAATCCGACGACATCAGGCGCGCAAAGGAACACTGGTCGAACTGGAAACGGAGGCAAATGTGAACAAGCTCAAAGGCGCGGTATCGCACCACGACGCGGAAGTCGCCGAACTCGGCGCCGATCGCGAGCTCGCGGTCGCCTATCTGCGCGTCGCGATGGAATCGCTCGACGATCCCGACAACCGCGCGGCCGGCCTGCTGGCGCTGCGCACGGTCGCGGAAGCGTACGGCGGGCTCGGCGCGGTCGCGGCCGAAGCCGGCATCAGCCGCGAATCGCTGTATCGCACGCTGTCCCCGAACGGCAACCCGACGCTGAAGACCCTGCTTGCGGTGCTCAAGACCGTCGGCCTGCGCCTGTCCGTCGTTCCCGCGCAACCGTCGCACGCGTAAGGGGCGCACGGCACGCATGCCCCCTCACGGCTGAACCATCCACACGAGCAGCATCGCGTCCGGCGCGGCCGTCATCCCCGCCGGCCGATGCGCGATCGTCGGCTCGACCGCCAGCGCGTGGGCGATCGCCGCCGCATCGTCGATCGTCGTCGAGCGCACGAACGTCATCAGCCGCGCCGGCCGGCGCAGCGTCTCGCGATACAGCGCGCCGTACCACAGCGGCCGCATGCCGAGCGCATCCTGCAACACGTACGGATAGCGCCACAACCGCAGCACGAAGCGGCTTTCCGGGTGGGCCGGATCGACGCGAACGAACACACGCCGCGTGCTTTCCCCATGTGTATAGCGCGGCAGCACGGGCAGCGTATCGGCCGGCGCCTGCGGCAACAGCCAGCGCAGCGCGGTGGCCGGCGTCCACGGCGTCGCGCGCTGCCAGCCGGCCTGCGCGAGATGACGATCGAGCGTGTCCGACGTCGCGCTCCATTGCAGCGGCAGAAATTCCTCGCGGTCGCCGCCGATCTCGGTGCGCCGCGTCGGCACCCGCTGCCACCCACCGCGCAGCCACTGGTCGACGGTCATCGCGACCACGTCGCCGACATGCGGACGCGCCGCGCGATCGAGCTGCCACTGCGCGGGAACCGTCCATACGCCGGCCGTCGCGAGCACGACGACGACCGCGACGAGCGCGCCTCTGGGCTGCACGTGCTCGCGCACACGCCAGTACGCATAGGCGCCGGCGAGCAACGCGAACCATGCGAGCCCGAGGCTCCATCCGCCCAGCAAACCCGACAACCAGGTATCGCCGACGTACAGCCGCGCGAAGCCGCCGAGCACGATCCACAGCACGACCGCCGTCACGACCGGAATGCGCCACCGCGCGGGCCGGTCGCGCGCCAGCACCCAGCCAAGGCCGCTGCTCGCGAGGATCGCGAAGGCGGCGTCGCCGTCCGGCAGCGGCACGTGCAGCGTGCCCGGCGGCAGGCTCGCGGGCGTCGCGCCGGGCGCGCCCGCACCGAACACCGGCACAAGCATGAAGGCGACGCCGATCGTCGCGAGCCACCAGGCAGCCGTCAGCCAGCAGCGATGGATCATCAGCCACACGAGGAACGCGGCCGCGACGATCAACCCCGTGTCGTGCCCATGCAGCACGGCGAGCGCGCTCATCACGGCGTCGCCGGGTGGCGTGCGCAGGTTCTGCAGGAACGCATACAGCGCAATGTCCGCATGCATCAGCGGATCGTTCGCGACGACGTCCTGCACGATCCCCGCGAACAGCCATATGCAGCCGATGAACAGCAGCGCGAGCACGGGCACCGCGCCGGGCAACCCGCGCAGGTACGCGATCCCGTCGTGCAGCCGCGCGCCGAATCGCGGCCAGCGGCGCGCGCATGCATGCACGGTTTCGACGAGCGCGCGGCGCAGCAACGGCCAGCCGCGCCGCAGCGCGACGCGCACGCCGATCCACACGAGCGCGACCAGCGCGGCCACGACCAGCAGGATCGCGGCGACCCGCACGCTGATCGCCGCGGCCAGCGCGGCCGACGCGCCGAACAGGATGCCGGGCGCGACGTGCACGGGCGCCCATACGAGCGCCGACACCACGTTGACCGGATAGAACGACCGGCGCGGCAGCGTCGCGCAGCCGACGACGACCGGCACGACCGCCCGCACCGGCGCGAGAAAGCGCGCGAGCACGATGCTCTTCATGCCGTGACGCAGCACGAATTCCTCGCCGCGCGCGTAGGCGGTCGCATAGCCGAAGCGCGCCCACGCGTTGCGGATCATCCCGCGGTAACGTCGCCCGAGTTCGTAGCTGATCCCGTCGCCGATCACCGCGCCGACGGCCGCGACGCCGATCGTCGCCCATGCGTCGAGCGCGCCCGCGCCGATCAGCGCACCGGCCGCGAACATCACGGCGCCGGCCGGCACGATCGTGCCGACCAGCGCGATCGCCTCGGCGCACGCGGCCACGAACACGATCGCCAGCACGAGCAGCGGATGCGCGCCGATCGCGCCGATCCACGCATGGATCGTGTCGCTCATTGCACCCTCCCGGACGATGCGGCCCGGTGCGCGACTACCGGGCCGGCAAGGGCATTGGATACGTTCATCGCGACATGCGCACACTCGCGCCGGCGTCGGAGGTCAGCAGGCGGGGTCAGTCGAACTCGTGCTGCCGCGCGTCGGCCTCGAGCGGCGCGTCGTGATAGCCGACCGTCGCGATCTCCCGTAGATAGCGCGCAAGAAACGCGCCGATCGAGCCCGCCGCCTCGTATTGATGGACATGTCTGAATTCGTGGGTCAGCAGGCGGCGCGTGTCGTGCCCGCGCAGCACGTACACGGCATGACCGAGCGTGAGGCCGATCGTCCCGGGCGCCAGCAGCCCGGAGTCGCGGGCGATCGCGGCCAGCGTTGGCGTGTCGGGAAACGGCATGCGGTCGACCGCCATCACGCGAATCCGGTCCGGCTGCGCGACGCCCACCGTGCGCGCGTCGTCGGCTTGCGCCGGCGTCAGCGGCGCGCCCTGCGCGAGCCCGCGCGCGGCCTCCGCTTCGGCCCAGGCGACCGCGGCGGGCAGTGCGGACGGCAGGATATCGGCAAGGTCGATCATTGCAGGGCTCCTGGTTCGAGTGGTGGCATCGGGCACCAGTTTAGTCCCGAATCCGAACGGTTCGTGGCGCGGTGCCGGGGAGGCCGCTCCGGCTCGCGGCGGCGGCAACGGCGCCCGGGAATACCCTGAACCACCTGCGCACTGCACCGTACCCTTTCCTGCCGATTATTTCGTTTCAGTGCACATTCCGCGATCAACCCTCCCGAAAATTTCACGAACGAGTACCGTTTTCGGGTTCGGGCGCATATATTGGTCAGAAGAACAGCCGCGGCGACACCCGGACAGCAACGACAGCAATGCGCGGCGTCATCCCGAAGAGGATCGCTGGAAGATGATCAGGGTAATTCTGGCTGACGATCACGCAGTCATGCGGGACGGACTGCGTCACATCCTGGAGCGGGCCGGCGGTTTCGAGATCGTCGGCGAAGCGAGCGACGGCTCGGGCACGCTCGCGCTGGCCGAGCGCGCGGCCGCCGACGTGCTGCTGCTCGACCTGTCGATGCCCGCGCCGACCGGCATCGAGCTGATCCGGCTGGTCAAGCGCCAGGCGCCGTCGCTGCGCACGCTGGTGCTGACGATGCACGCGGAAAGCCAGTACGCGGCACGCGCGTTCAAGGCCGGCGCCACCGGCTACCTGACGAAGGACAGTGCGACGGCCGAGCTCGTCGAAGCCGTCGGCAAGGTGGCGGCGGGCGGCGTCTACGTGAGCCCGTCCGCGGCCGAAAGCCTCGCTCACACGCTGCGCGCGCCGGCTCAGGCGCTGCCGCACGAACGGCTGTCGGCGCGCGAGTTCGACGTGATGCGCCGCATCGTCGCGGGTCAGACCGTCACGCGAATCGCGTCCGAACTCGCGCTGAGCGCGAAGACGGTCAGCACGTACAAGACGCGCATCCTCGAGAAAATGGGGCTGCCGCACGAAGCCGCACTGGTCCGCTACACGGTGCGCCACGATCTCGACCTCGGCGACGACGACGCATGACGGCCGCATTCCGCTTCCCGCCCGCGCCACCGCCGGACGACGACGATCCGGACACGTCGCGCCTGTTCATGTCGTCGCTGCCGCCGGGCCGTCGCGAGCGGCGGCTCGCGCTCGCGACGGTACTCGTATCGGCCGTGATCTTCGCCGCGCTCGCGCCGTTCGCGGCCATGCCGCTCGCGCCGGGCGGGGCGTTCATTCCCGTGTACCAGTCGGCGATCGTCGTCAACGACATGGTGACGGCCGGCCTGCTGCTCGGCCAGTACGCGATCCTGCGCGAGAAGCCGCTGCTCGTGCTGGCGGGCGGCTACCTGTTCACGGCATTCATGGCCGGCACGCACATGCTGACCTTCCCCGGGCTGTTCACGCCGACCGGCCTGCTCGGCGCCGGCGAACAGACCACCGCATGGCTGTACCTGTTCTGGCATGGCGGCTTTCCGTTGTCGGTCGCCGCGTACGCGCTGCTGCGCGCGACGTCACGCGGGCGCCCGGTCCCGGCTCCGCAGCGGCGCGCGGCGATTCCGGTCGTCCTCTGCATCGCGGCCGCCGGCGGCGCGACGGTCGCGCTCGCGCTGCTCGCGACCGCCGGCCACGACCTGCTGCCGCGGATCATGAGCGGCAACCGGATGACCGCGACGATGTCGAAAGCCATCACGGTCGTCTGGGGCTTGAACCTCGTCGCGCTGATGCTGATGTGGCGGCAGCGGCGCCGCCATTCGGTGCTCGACCTGTGGGTGATGACGGTGCTCGTCGCGTGGCTGTTCGACATCGCGCTGTCGTCGATGCTGAATCACGGCCGCTTCGATCTCGGCTTCTATGCGGGGCGCGCGTACGGTCTCGTCGCGTCGGGCGTCGTGCTGTTCGCGATGCTGTTCGAGAACGGCCGGCTGCATGCGCAGACGGTGCGCGCGCTGGCCGGCGCACGCTACCAGCATCTGCTCGTCGTGCAGAAAAGCGCGCAGTTGAACGATGCGAACGAACGGCTCGAACAGCGCGTCGCCGCGCGCACCGCGCAACTGAGCGCGTCGAACCGCGACCTGCGGCGCGAAGTCGAGGAGCGCGTACGCGCGGAGCGGGCGCTACAGGCCTCGCGCGAGGAACTGCGCGAGATCGCCGCGATCAGCGCCAGCGCACGCGAAGCCGAGCAGCGCCGCATCGCGCGCGAGCTGCACGACGAACTGGCACAGACGCTCGCGACGCTGAAGAACGATCTCGAATGGCTGATCGACCACGTGCCGCAGGACGACGCATCGCTGGCACGCAAGATCGCGGCGATGCATGCGCTCGCGCGCGGCGCGGTGGCCGCGACCCGCCGCATCGCGTCGGACCTGCGCCCGCTGATGCTCGACGATCTCGGCTTCGCGGCCGCGATGCAATGGCTCGTGGAGGATTTTCGGCACCGTCACGGGATTGCCTGTTCGCTGCGCGTCGAGCCACCGGAGCTTCAACTCGACGAGCCGTATGCGACGGCCGTGTTCCGCATCGCGCAGGAAGCGCTCGCGAATGTCGCCCGGCACGCGGCCGCGTCGCATGCGGACGTCGAACTCGTGTGCGGCGGCGAAGCGATCGCGCTGACGATACGCGACGACGGCGCGGGATTCGATCCCGCAGTGCCACGCAAGTCGGCGTCGTTCGGGCTGGTGGGATTACGCGAGCGTGCGTATCTGGTCGGCGGCACGCTGCGGATCGCGACGACGCTCGGCGAAGGCACGACGGTCGAGGTGGAGATTCCGCGGGCGCGGGCGCCTGTGGCGGTCGCGCATGGCGTGGACGGGGATTCGCGGAGATAGGTCGCGAAGGCGACGACAGGTGCCGAACAACGATGGCTCAGTCAGCCGCCTTCGTCGAGCGCGCCGCTTTCAGCATCCGCTCCAGTTCCGCGCGGACGTTATCCGCATCGATATATTCGCCGGTCCGCCGCGCCTCGTCACGCGATGCCAGCCCGCGTGCGACGAACTCGCACTGCGTGCGGCGGCGCTGACCGCCGTCACGAGACATATTCATCGTCGTCACTTTCTTCATTGCCCGCTCCATTCGTCGCATGTGCACCGCATGGTAGCGCGCTCGGGTACTTGCCGTCGAACCGTCATGCGTCGCCCGGTTTCAGGATCATCGGAAACCGGCCGCCGCTGCGATAGCGACACGCGCCCTCACGCCCGCGCCGCCACCATCCCCCGCTCCGAACGCGTCCACGCGACCAGCGCGCCGACGCCGAGCAGCGCGAGGCACACGATCGGCACGATCATCGGCCCGAACGCGGTGCCCGTCACCTTGCCCGCGAACGGCATCAGGTTCTGGCTGAAGAAGCCGCCGAGGTTGCCGATCGAGTTGATCGCCGCGACGCTCGCGGCCGCCCGCGCGCCGGTGAAGTAACGCGGCGGCATCGACCAGAAGCACGGATACAGCAGCGGGATGCACGCGCCGCCGAGCACGAGCGCGATGAAGCGCAGCGGCGTCGACGGCAGCACGAGGCTCAGCAGAAAACCGAGCGCGCCGAGCGCCGCGACGATCGCGATCGTGCGCAGGATGCTCTTCGCGCGGCGCAGCTTCGACGGCAGCCACACCAGCAGCACCACCGCGAGCGCCCACGGCAGCATGCTCAGGAAGCCGTTCGTCGTGCTCGACACGCCGAACGATTTCACGATCGTCGGCAGCCAGTACGTGACGCCGTACAGCGACGTCGACATCAGCATGTAGGTCGCCGCGAACAGCATCACGCGCGGATCGAGCAGCGCCTTCCACGGCTGGCCGTGCTCGGCCTGCGCCGGCTTCTCGCGCTCCAGCGCGGCCGCGACGATCTGCTTCTCGCGCTCGTCGAGGAACCGCGCTTCGCGAAACGATGCGGGCAGCACTCGGAACACGACGATCGCGACGACCACGGCCGGAATGCCCGTCGCGACGAACACCCACTGCCAGCCCGCCAGCCCCCATACGCCGTTCAGGCTCAGCAGCACGCCGCCGACCAGCGAGCCGAGCATGTTCGCGAGCGCGCTGCCGAGCGTGAAGATGCCGAGCACCTTCGCGCGGTAGCTCTGCGGAAACCACAACGTCAGGTAATAGATCACGCCCGGATAGAAGCCGGCCTCGGCGATGCCGAGCACGAAACGCAGCGAGCAGAACGCCGGCATCGACGTCGTGAAGCCCATCAGCACCGTGATGAGCCCCCACGTCAGCATGATCCGCGCGAGCCACACGCGCGCGCCGTAGCGATGCAGCGCGAGCGTGCTCGGCACCTCGAACAGCAGGTAGCCGATGAAGAAGAGCGACGACGCGAGCCCGAACGCGGCTTCCGTCATGCCGAGGCTGTGCACCATCTGCAGTTTCGCGAAACCGACGTTCTGCCGGTCGATGAACGCGATCAGGAACATCACGACGAGGATGGGCAGCAGGCGCCGCGCCATCTTCGACATGATGCGCTGTTCTTCGGCGGACGCGGGGTCCAGGGTGTCGGTAGCGTTCACTTCAGGCTCCTTGGGTGAATCGGTTGAATCGGTTGAATCAGTTGAATCGGTGCCGCGCGTGACGAACGCGCCCGCGCGAGGTGTTTCGATGAATGGAATCGGATCGCGACGGGCGTGGCTCAACCCGACCGGTAGTCGTCGAGCATCGGCGCGAACATCTCGTGCCACGCGCGCGGCTTCGCCTTGATCGTGCCGGCGAGATACAGGAATTCGACGTAGTCCATCAGCTGGTTCGGCAGCACGGAGAAGCGCGTGTCGGGCGCGGCGAGCATCCGCATCACGTCGTCGTGCGACACGCCGACGCCCGACGACGCCGCATAGAGCGCCGCCGCCGCACGCGGGTCCTGCGCGATCAGGCGGTTCGCTTCGTCGAGCGCGCCGAGAAACGCGACGGCGAGCGCCGGCTCCGCATCGACGAGCCGCTTCGGCGCGAACACGACGTCGAGCGTCATGGGGCCGAGCACGTCGACCGAGCTCACCACGCGACGAATGCCCGGCTGCCGCAATTCGAGCGTCGAGAACGGCGGCGACGTGAAGTGCGCGGTCACGCCGTTCTCGCGGCGGATCAGCGCCTGCATCGCCTGCGGATGCGGCAGGTTCACGGTGATCGAATCGAGCTGCGCGAAATGCGTCGGGCCGAGCTGCCGGCTCGCGACCATCTGCAGCACGACCGCCGACAGCGACGTGCGGATGCCCGGCACCGCGATCCGGTCGGACGGCGTGAAGTCGCGCAGCGACGCGAGGCCCGCACGGTTCGCGTTCAGCGACAGCGACGTGGTCGACAGCCCGCTGATGCCGATCACCTCGACGTTCGGAATGCCGCGCGCCCGCGCCCACAGCTCGATGAAACCCGGCGCGCCGGCGCCCGCGAAATCGAGCGTGCCGGCCATCATCGCGTCGTTGACGGAATTGCCGCCATCGAGCAGCACCCATTCGACCGCGACGTCGCGCACGCCGTGGCGCGCCGCGTGCCGCTCGAACAGCCGCTGCTTCTCCATCACGAGCAGCGGCAGGTACAGCACGCCATAGCCTTTTGAGATCCGCACCGTGCGCGGCTTCGCGCGCACCAGCGCCGGCGCCCCGAGCCCGCCCAGCACGCCGAGCCCGGCTGCGATCAGCGCGCGGCGGCGGGGCGACGTCGTCATGCGCGTGCCGCCGTGCGGCTGACGGCCGGCAGCCACGCGCGGGCCGGCGTGGCGCCGCGGCGCGCGTTCGTCGTGCCCGTGACATGCTGCATGTTGCCGTCTCCTTGAATATTTCTGGTATTAATGCCGTCCTTGCATCCTGCTTCCGGCTCGACACAGGTTATCGGCCGAGTCTGAGAAAATGCTGACATCCCGGCCCCGGGAAAACCCCTAATTCACCTACCTTCAAACGGCACCATGCGCATTCTCGTCGTGGAGGACGATGCCGAAATCGGCGCGGCGATCCGCAGCCGGCTGGCCCGGCTCGGCCACGCCGTCGATCTCGAAACCGATGGCGCGACCGCGAACGGGCTGCTGCGCGTCGAGCGCTTCGATCTCGTCGTGCTCGATGCGAACCTGCCCGGCATGGATGGCTTCACGGTACTGCGCCACCTGCGCGCGTCGGGCAGCACGACGCCCGTGCTGCTCGTCACCGCCCGCTCGGCGATCGACGACCGCGTGAGCGGCCTCGGCCTCGGCGCCGACGACTACCTCGTGAAGCCGTTCGACTACCGCGAACTCGACGCGCGCGTGCAGGCGCTGCTGCGCCGCAACAGCGGCCACGCGAACGACGTGCTGACGCTGGGCGGCCTCGTGATCGACCGCAGCAGCCGCCTCGCGGAACTCGACGGCCAGCCGCTGTCGCTGTCGCGCCAGGAATTCGCGCTGCTCGAAATCCTCGCGAGCCGCCCGCAGCGCATCTTCTCGAAGGAAGAACTGCTGAACCAGTTGTTCAGCTTCGGCAACGAGCCGACCGCGAACGCTGTCGAGCAATACGTGACGCGCGTGCGCAAGAAGCTGCAGGGCAGCTCGGTCGAGATCCGCACCGCCCGCGGAATGGGGTATCAGATTGCCGCGCATTGACTGGTTCCCGAAGACGCTGTTCGGCCGCACGCTGCTGTTCATCGCGCTCGTCGTCGCGACCGGCGCGCTCGCGCTCGCGGCGATCGCGCGCTACTACGCGGGCGTCGCCGCCGAACGCGCATACGATCAGTTGCTCGCCGGCGCCTCGATCCAGGTCGCGGAAAACCTCTACGTGCAAGGCGGCGTGCTCGCGCTGAACCCGCCGGTGGCCGCGCTGTCGACGCTGTCGCGCTACGACCTCGTCTACTACAAGGTGGTCGATTCGCGCGGCGTGGTCGTGGCCGGCTACCACGATCTCGCGAGCCCCGCGACGCTCGCAGCCGCAAAGCAGGGCCCGGCGTTCGCGAATGCCGTCTATCAGGGGCATCGGGTCCGTACCGCGACGATCGCGCGCTACATGCCCGAGGAAAGCACGCCGGGCTGGGCGCTCGTGACGGTTGCGCAGACAACCAACGCGCGCCAGCAGCTGACGAACGACATGAGCTTCAAGGTGTGGACGCTGATCCTGCTGATGAGCGTGCTCGCGATCGGTGCGAGCGGCCTCGCGATCCGGCGCGGCCTGCGCCCGCTCGCGCAGATCGGCGCGATCATCGCCGCGCGCGACCCGGCCGACCTGCGGCCCGTGGCCGTCGATACGCCGAGCGAGATCGACGCGATCATCGGGTCGATCAATGGCTTGATGCACCGCCTCGCCGAGCGGATCAACGCGATGCAGCGCTTCATCGCCGACGCCGCGCACCAGATGCGCACGCCGCTTGCGCGGCTCGACGCGCAGATCGAGCTGCTCGACGGCGAATCCGATCCCGCGCGTCACGCGGCGCGGCTCGATGCACTGCGTACGACTTCTTCCGACGTCGGCCGGCTCACCGGGCAGTTGCTCAATCACGCGATGGTGATTCATCGCACCGAGGCCGTGCCGCTGCAACCGGTCGACCTCGTCGCGCTCGCGAAAGAGGTCCTGGGCCGCACGATTCCGCTCGCCGGTGAACGCGACGTGGCCGTTGCGTTCGCCAGCGACGCGCCGCACGCATGGATCGACGGCGATGCGATCAGTCTTCAGGAAGCACTGTCGAACGTGCTGCACAACGCGCTGCTGCATGGGCATGCGGACGACATCGTCGTGGCGGTCGCGACCATGGGCAACGCGGATCAAGCGGTGACGCTGACCGTCACCGACAACGGGCGCGGGATGCCGCGCGAGCACTGGGACGCGGCGTTGCAGCCGTTCGTGCGGATCGCACCGGACGGCAGTGAGCGACGCACGGGGTCCGGCCTCGGGCTCGCGATCGTGCAGGAAGTGATGAAGGCGCACGGCGGGCGCGTGGGGTTCGCGTTTCCCGATGCAGGCGGGTTCGCGGTGGTGCTGACGTTTCCGCGGGCGGCGGCGACGCACGCTGCAAGCGACGCTTAAGCAACCTCAGATCCGGTGCAAGCACGGCTCGATTGAACGCCACCGCGGCGACACGCGTTCAGTCGTCGCTGTCCCGATCGTCGTCGGCGTTGCGCTGCGCATACCGCGCCACCCGTTGATCCAGTTCGTCATACTGGCGGTCGCAGAACAACCGGCACAACGCATCGACGTCCACGCGCTTTCTCACGTCGATCGTCTCGACGTGCTGCTCCAGCTTGCCCTTGCCGATGCCGAAGAGGCCCTTCTTCATCCGCATGGACACCGCATTCAGCTGAAAACCGTCCGAATGCGCATCCGTCAACGCAGTCACCCACAGTTCGCGCTGATCGTCCGCATGCTGCAGCACGAGCGCCGGCAGCGGGCCGTCCTGCGTGTCGTTCCATTCGACGTGCTGGGCCGCCCAAGGGAACGCATCGAACACGTGAACGAACGACGCGTAGTCGGTTGCGCCCTGCTGATCGAGCTGATTGAAATCGTAGCCGACTTTCTGGATGGAATAGGTCAACATGGCGCAGTGCTCTCCGTGGTGTCGATCGCGACAGAACGCCAATCTACTCCACATTTCACGGCGCTTGGCAGCACCTGCTTGCGCAGCCTACACCGCCACCGCCTCCCCACCGAGATACGCATCGCGCACGCGCTCATCGTCGAGCAGCGTTTTCGCGGGCCCTTCGAGCACGACGCGCCCCGTCTGCAGCACGTACCCGTAGTGCGCGATCTCCAGCGCGAGGCTCGCGTTCTGCTCGACCATGAACACCGTCACGCCCTGCTTGTTGATCGCGTCGATCAGCTCCAGCACCTTGTCGACGTAGAGCGGCGACAGCCCCATCGTCGGCTCGTCCATGCAGATCAGTTTCGGCCGCGCCATCAGCGCACGCGCCATCGCAAGCATCTGCTGCTCGCCGCCCGACAGCGTGCCCGCGCGCTGCGCGAGCCGTTCGCGCACACGCGGAAACAGGTCGAGCACGCGTTCGTAGTCTTCGGCCACCGCCGCACGAGCGCCGCGCGTGTACGCGCCCATCAGCAAATTCTCGCGCACGCTCATGTCGCCGAACAGCCGCCGCGCCTCGGGCACGGCCGCGATCCCGCGCCGTACGCGCTGCGGCGTCGCGAGCGCGGTCACGTCGTCGCCGTCGAAACGCACGACGCCGCGCTTCGGCCGCATCAGCCCGAGGATCAGCTTCATCGTCGTCGACTTGCCGCTCGCGTTGCCGCCGAGCAGGCTGACGATCTGCCCGCGGCCAACCTCGAAGTTCACGTCGAAGTGCACCTGTACCGGTCCGTAGAACGTGTCGAGATGTTCGAGTTTCAGCAGCATGTCGGTCATGGTCGTATCAGGTCACGGAAGATTGCACGGTCATGCGGCCGCCTGCGCGGTGCGCTCGGCCGGTGTGCCACCCGCGTGGCGGCGGCCGAGATAGGCTTCGATCACGCGCGGATCGTGCCGCACGTCGCGCGGCGCGCCTTCCGCGATCTTCACGCCGTTGTCGAGCACCATCACGCGGTCGGACACACGCATCACGAGTTCGAGCTTGTGCTCGATCAACAGGATCGTCAGGCCGCCTGCCTTCAGCGACTGGATCAGTTCCAGCATCTCGGCCGTCTCCGTCTCGTTCATGCCAGCCGTCGGCTCGTCGAGCAACAGCAGCCGCGGATGCAGCGCGAGCGCGCGGCCGATCTCCACGCGCCGCCGGTTCGCATACGACAGGCTGTGCGCCGGATGATCGATGCGCGGCGTGAGCCGTTCGCCGAACCCGGCGACGATCGCGCGCGCCTCTTCGCGCAGTGCGGCTTCCTCGCGCCGGACCGACGCGGGCCGCACGAGCGCGCGCAGCACTTCGGCGGCCGCGCCGAGCGCCGGCCAGCCCGGCCGTGCCGCACGCAGCCGCGCATGCGCGCCGATCAGCACGTTGTCGAGCACGCTCAGGTTGCCGAACACGCGGCCGTGCTGGAACGTGCGTGCGATGCCGAGCGCCGCGAGCCGTTCCGGCGCGGTGCCGGTGATGTCGCGGCCGTCGAACGTCACGCGGCCGGCGTCGGGCCGGTCGGCGCCCGCGATCAGGTTGAACAGCGTCGACTTGCCCGCGCCGTTCGGGCCGATCACGCTCAGCAGTTCGCCGTCGGCCAGCGTCAGGCTCGCGCCGTCGAGCGCGGTCACGCCGTCGAAGCGGCGCGTCAAACCCTGTACGTCGAGCAGGGGTCGAGTGGTGGTCATCGCATTCCTCCTCACACCGTGCCGAGCAGGCCCTGCGGCCGGAACCGGACGAGCAGCAGCAGCACGAGGCCGTAGATCAGCATCCGGTAATCGGCCGCCCAGCGGAACAGTTCGGGCAGCCCGATCAGCGCGATCGCGCCGACGATGCCGCCGAGCACGTTGCCGAGCCCGCCCAGGATCACCATCGTCAACGCGAGGATCGACACCTGCGAATCGAAGGTCTGGTGATTGATGTAGCTGTACAGATGCGCGGCGATGCCGCCGCTCACACCGGCCGCGACGCCGCCGACCGCGAACGCGATCGCCTTGTAGCGGTTCGGCGCGATGCCGTGCGCACGCGCGGCCACATCGTCCTCGCGCACCGCGCGCAGCGTGCGACCCAGATGCGAGCGCAGCAGCCGCACCTGCACGAGCGCGAACACGACGAGCACCGCGAACGTGAACCAGTACGCGGCGCGCGCGGTCGTCGCCCACGGCAGCGGCGCGATGCCGGTGATGCCGAGCGGGCCGCGCGTCAGGCCGTCCCAGTTCAGGATCACGAGACTCACCACTTCGCCGATGCCGAGCGTCGCGATCGACACGTAGTGCCCCCGCAGCCGGAACGCCGGATAGACGAGCAGCGTGCCGAGCACGGCCGTGATCGCACCGGCGCACGGGATCGTCACGGCCGGCGACCAGCCGAGATCCGACGACAGCAGCGCCGACGCATACGCGCCGATCACGAGCAGTGCGGCGTGGCCGAGCGAGATCTGCCCGACCGTGCCCGCGACGAGCGTGAGGCTCAGCGCGAGCAGCCCGTACAGCCACGCGTTGGTCAGCGTCTGCAGCACGTAAGGCGATGCACCGAGCCACGGCAGCACGGCCGCCGCCGCGATCAGCGCGACGAGCAGCGGGCGCGGCACGCGCACCGCTTTCGCGGCGGCGAGGAAAGTGCCCGTCATCGGCTCGGGCGGCAGCGCGCGATTCGCGCTGAACAAGCCGTTCGGCCGCCACACGAGGAACACGATCAGCAGCCCGAACGCGAACAGGTCGCGATAGCTGGTGCCGAACAGCGCGACGCCGTAGCTTTCGACGAGACCGAGCAGCAGGCTGCCGGCGATCGCGCCCGGCACGTTGCCGAGCCCGCCGATCAGCAGCGCGACGACGCCTTTCAGCGTCGCCTGGAAGCCCATCGCCGGATCGATGCTGTTGTAGTACATACCGACCAGCAACCCGCTCACGCCGCCGAGCGCGCACGCGATCGCGAACACGGTCTGGTTCACGCGATCGACGTCGACACCCATCTGCAGCGCCGCATCGCGATCCTGCGCGGTGGCGCGCACGGCCCAGCCGAGGCGCGTGAAGCGCAGGAAGCCGTACAGCAGCGCGGCCGCCGCGATGCCGATGCCCGCGATCAGCAAGTCGAGCGAGCCGAGCGTCGCGCCGGCGATCCGCACGTGCCAGTCGGGCAGCGGCGTCGGCACCGCCCGCGGGTCCGCGCCGAACGCGAGCTGCGCGAGCTGGTCGAGGATGAAGCTGATGCCGATCGTCGCGAGCAGCGGCGCGATGCGCGCGGCATGACGCAGCGGCCGCAGGCCGATCCGTTCGATCGCGATGCCGAGCGCGCCGCAGCCGACCACGACCGCCGCGAGCGCGACCGGCAGCGGCAGCCCGAAGCGCGTCAGGTACAGCCAGCCGATGAACGCGCCGACCATGTAGACCGAGCCGTGCGCGAAGTTGATCAGGTGCGACACGCCGAAGATCAGCGCGAGCCCGACTGCGAGCAGCGCGTAGATGTTGCCGACGATGAGGCCGTTGAGCGTGTAGTCGAGCCAGTAAGCCATCACGATGCGTCCGTCAGGTGCAGGCGGTTCATGTCGGGTTCAGCGCGCCGCGAGCTGCGGCTTCGCGCCGTCCCACAGCGCCCACTGCCCCTGCTTCACGACCAGATAGACCGTGCGCGCGCCGGCGACGCGGCGCGTCTGCGGATCGAAGCGCACCTTGCCGAAGATCACGCTCGGCACGTCGCTCACTTTCGCGAAGCCGTCGTGCGCGGCCTGGCGCGTCGTGCCGTAGCGGCGCAGCACCTCGGCCGACAGGATCAGCGCATCGTAAGCACGCGCGACGAACGAATCGGGATCGGCGTGGAATTTCGCGCGATAGCGCTGCACGAACGCCTGCACCTCGGGGCGCGGTTCGGCCGGGAAGAAGTTCGATTCCGTATAGACGCCTTCGACGGCCGTGCCGCCCAGTTCGAGGAATTTCGGCGAATACACGGAGCCGACCGCCGCGATCGGCACTGCCACGCCCGATGTGCGCGCCTGACGCACGATCTGCGCGCCGTCCGCGTAATAGGAGATCAGCACGATCGAATCGGGCTTCGACTCACCGATGCGCACGAGCGTCGAGCGGAAATCCTTCTCCGTCGGCTGGTAGCCTTCGGCCGCGACGACCTGCGCGCCGAGCCCCGTCACCGCCTTCGCGAAGATGTCCTTGCTGGTGCGGCCCCAGTCGGTGTTCAGGTACAGCACCGCGATCCGCTTGAAGCCGAGTTCCTTCACCGCATAGCGCGCGAGCAGCGGCTGTTCCTCGGCCTGGCTCAGCGCGGTGCTCCACAGATAATCGCCGCCCTTCGTGAAATCCGGATGCGAATTCGTGAAGCCGAACTGGATTAGTTGCCCACGCTGGTAGATCGGCGACGCGGCCATCGACGTCGCGCTCGAGAAATCGCCGAGCTCGATCACGATACGCGGATCGGCGACGAACTTCTGCGCGATCGCCACCGCCTGGCGCGGATCGCTGCGGCTGTCCTGGAAGTCGACCGCGAGCGGCCGGCCATGAATGCCGCCGCTGCCGTTGATCTCGTCTAGCGCGAGATCGAAGCCGCGCTTCCACTGCTCGCCGTATTGCGCGTCCTGGCCTGTGAGCGGCCCGCTCACGCCGATCACCACCGGCTCACCCGACACGCCGGCCGCGAGCGCGCCGCTCGTCGACAAGCCCCATGCGGCGGCGAGCGCCGCCACCGTGCCCAGCACACGCCGCCATGCGCCGCGTGCGTCGTTCCCCGAAACGTTCATGCGTCCCCCAGCTTCAGTCAGTCGAAAAGAGTGAGGGCATGTAACCATCGGGTTCGGGACGATCCAACGAAGTTTTGTGCATATCGATATCGCATGCGGCGCGAAGCGGATGACGTTCGCGATCGATCGTGTCGACCCGCCACATCGACCGACATGCGGGCATGCATCGCATCGCGTTGATTCGATTGGCGTTTCGTTCTCGTCATCCCGCGCAACCGGCGCGCATGCGCGCATCGCCGGTCGCCGGGCCGGTCATGCCCTTCGCAGTTTTCCCGCTGTCGATAGCAAAAATCATTATATGAATCGCGCATGCTCACGCTCCTACAATGCGTAAATCGCATCATCGGAACGCGTCATGGAGCTGCATCAACTCGAAGCCTTTTCCGCGGTCATGTCGGCCGGCAGCGTGACCGGCGCGGGCGAACTGCTCGGCCGCTCGCAGCCGGCCGTCACGCGGCAGATCCAGGAACTCGAAGCCGATCTCGGCTACGCGCTGTTCGACCGGCACGGCCCGCGCGTCACGCCGACGCGCCGCGCGTTCCTGCTGTACGAGGAAGTCGAGCGCTCGCTGGTCGGGCTGCGCGCGATCGAGGCGCGGGCCCGCGCGCTCGGCGATGAAACCGCCGAACCCGTGCGCATCGCGGCGACGCCGTCGCTCGCGGCCACGCTCGTGCCGGCCGCGCTGGCCGCGCTGCCGGACGATGCGCACGCGCCGCACTACCAGTTGCGCAGCGAATCGGCCGAGCATGTCGTGCACGAGGTGCTGGCCGGCACGGCCGATGTCGGCGTCGTCACGCTGCCGATGGCGCATGCCGGGCTCGACGTGCACTGGATCGCGCAGACGCCCTGTGTCGCCGTATTGCCGGCCGACGATCCGCTCGCGGCGAAGCCGCGTATCGCACTGCGCGACCTCGCGCGACGCCGCATCGTGACGGTCGCGAACCGGCACCGGCTGCGCCAGCGCATCGACGCGGCGTTCGCGGCCGCGCGGGTCGATGCGCGCGTATTCATCGAAACCAATGCGTCGCTGAATGCGGTGATGGCAGCGCGCGCGGGCATCGGGATCGGCATCGTCGATCCTGCGACCGGTGTCGCGTTGCCGGTGGAGGGTGTCGTCGCACGCGCGCTCGACGTCGACATCCCGTTCGCGTTCGGCGTTGCAACGCCGGCCGGCAAGGCGCGCACGGCGGCCGTCGATGCGCTGCTCGACGCGCTGCATCGCACGACGCGCACGCTGCTCGACGACGTGATCTTTCACGACGCCGCCGCGCACGACGCGCTGCTGCGCGGCGACCGGCTGCGCACCGACCGCAACGCGCGACCGCCTCGCCCGACCCGTGCGCGCCGCGCGCGCCCGGAGGCCGCATGACGGCCCAGCTCGACGCACTCGAAGCACGGCTCGCGCAGGACCTGCGCTGGCTCGACCTGCCCGCGCCGTCGTGGGTGCCGCCGCGCGAAGCGGACGGCGTGCGCGTGCTCGACGTGGCGATCGTCGGCGGCGGCATGGCCGGGCTCGCGGCCTCCGCCGAACTGCGCCTGCTCGGCATCGACAACCAGTGCGTGATCGACCGCGCGCCGGCCGGCTACGAAGGCCCGTGGGTCACGTTCGCGCGGATGGAGACGCTGCGCTCGCCGAAGCAGCTTGCGGGCCCCGCGCTCGGGCTGCCCGCGCTGACGTTCCGCGCGTGGTTCGAAGCGCAATACGGCCGCGACGCGTGGGACGCGCTCTACAAGATTCCGCGCCCGCAATGGATGGACTACCTGCGCTGGTATCGGCGCGTGCTTGACCTGCAGGTGCGCAACGACACGACGCTCGTCGCGCTGCGCCCGCGCGACGACGGGCTGCTCGCGCTCGACGTGCGCGGCAACGGCGAAGCGCAGACGCTGCTCGCGCGGCACGTCGTGCTCGCAACCGGCCGCGACGGTCTCGGCGGCCCGTACGTGCCGCCCGTCGCGCAACGCGTGCCGCGCTCGCGCTGGGCCCATTCGTCCGAGCCGATCGATTTCGCCGCGCTCGCCGGCAAGCGTGTCGGCGTGGTCGGCGCGGGCGCGTCCGCGTTCGACAACGCGGGCACTGCGCTCGAAGCGGGCGCCGCCCGCGTCGACCTGTTCTTCCGCCGCGCCGACATTCCACGCATCAACAAGCTGACCGGCATCGGCAGCCCGGGCCTCGTGCATGGCTATGCCGATCTCGACGATGCGACGAAGTGGCGTTTCATGCACTACGCGCTCACGTCGCAGACGCCGCCACCGCGCGACAGCGTGCTGCGCGTCTCGCGCCACGACCATGCGCATTTCCATGCGGGCAGCCCGATCGAGACGCTCGCCGGCCATGCGGACGGCCTCGACGTGACGACGCCGCGCGGCCGCTACACGGTCGATTTCCTGATCTTCGCGACCGGCTTTCATTCGGACTGGACGACACGCGCGGAATTCGCGTCGTTCGGCGCGCACGTGCGGCGCTGGAAGGATCGCTATCGGCCGGAACCGGCGCTGTGGCTCGACGAGCTCGCCGAGTCGCCCGATCTCGGCCCCGCGTTCGCGTTCCAGGAGCGCGAGCGCGGCGCCTGTCCGGCCGTCACGCGCATCCATTGCTTCAACCATGCGGCGAGCCTGAGCCACGGCAAGCTGTCCGGCGACATCCCGGCGATCAGCGCGGGCGCGCAGCGGCTGGCGCGCGGCATTGCGAGCCGGCTGTTCGATGCCGATCGGGACCGCCATTACGACGCGCTCGTTGCGTACGCGAATGCCGAGCTGCAAGGCGACGAATGGCGCGACGCCGATGCGTGAACGCACGCCATCGATCACACCGACGAAGAAGGAAAACCGAAACGATGACTGACTCCATCACGCCGGACGCCGTGCCGGATACGATCGACGCGGTGGCCGGACTGCACGACGGCGATGCCGTCGCCGCGCTGCGCCGCGCACGCGACAAGGTGCTGCTGCATACGCAGCTGAGCGAAGCCGCGCTGTTCGATCCCGCATTGCCCGATCTTTCGCGGGTCGAGCGGCTGCATGCGGCGCGGTATGTCGCGCGGAAGTCGAATGCACACGCGCTGGCTGACATCTATCGCGCCCGGCTGCTCGACGCGGGCGGCACGACACGCGACATCGAACACGCGGATGCCGATGCATTCGACGCACTGTCTCAACGCCTCGGCGCGCTTCTCGCGCACGCGAAGCGCCTGACGCTCTCCCCTGTCGATGCACGCGCATCCGATCTTGACGCGCTGAAGTCGGCCGGACTCACGACACCCGCGATCGTCGCGCTGTCGCAGCTCGTGGCGTTCGTCGCCTATCAGTTGCGCGTTGCCGTTGCCGCGCAGGCGCTTCAGGCCCGTGCCGGCAAGGAGGCCGCATGACGACGAGCGCTCACGGCTTCACATCCGACACGCTCGGCTGGCGCGCGTGGCTCGACACGGTCTCGCTCGACGCCGCGACGCCCGATCAGCTTGCGGTGCTCGAAGCAAGCCATCCGCAAGCGAAGACGTCCGACTATTACCTGCTGCTCGTGCACCTGCCCGAGATCCTGCGGCAACGCTCCGGCGTGTTCAACGCGATCATGTACGGCCCCGGCGGCCTGTCGCGCGCGGAACGCGAACTGGCCAGCACGGCCGTGTCGCGCGTGAACGGCTGCGTGTACTGCGCGTCGGTGCATGCGCAACGCTTCGCGCAGCTCGCGAAACGCACCGATGCGATCGAACAGGTGTTCGACGATCCGGCGACGGCCGGCACGACGGCGCGCGAACGCGCGATCGTCCGCTATGCGATCGCGTTGACCGAACGGCCCGACGCGATCGGCGAAAGCGACATCGCCGCGCTCGAAGCCGAAGGGCTCACGCATGAGGAGATTCTCGACCTGTCGCACGCGATCGCGATCTTCGCGTGGGCGAACCGGTTGATGCTGACGCTCGGCGAGCCGGTGTTTCCGGAATCGGCGGCCGGCGCCTGACCGCGCGCAGGGACGCGGCGCGGCCCTGCCCGCGTCACGCCTTGTGCGTCGACAACAAGATGCTCGTCTCGGTATGGGCGATCGCCGTTCGGTAACCGCGCGCGATGGTGCAGCAATCGGGCAGCGGAAAAGCGTCGCGAAGTGATGTCGCACGCCTGAATGAAACCGGCTTCGACGTCGTGCGATGGGCGGCGCGACCGCGATCGAGACTGGAGGCTTCGGTCTGCGAACGAGATCGAAGCCTCCGTACTGCGCTCACCCGCCCAGCAGCTTCAACCCGGCCGGCAGCGTTTCACCGAACACGCGCACCGTATCGGCTTCATCGAACGCGATCGCTTCACGGACCATGTCGATCCACGCCGCCGATGCATTCGCCGCCGACAGGCGCTTGATGACGGCCTCGCGCGTGTCGTCCGGCAGATCGCGCGAACGGTCGCCGGTCATCCGCGCGATCTGGGCAGCCGCGAACGCAGCCGGCTCGACCTGCTTCCAGTCGAGCGCGAACAGCGCATCGAGCCAACCGATGACGATTTCCGCCGGCACGACGCTGTGCGCACTGCCATAGAACGGCCGCCTTGCTCCGATCCGCCCGAGCGCCCACGCGCACAACGCGCGATCGGCCGGCTTCTGCAATTGCGCGATCAGGCGCTCGGCCAGCTCGACCTTGCGCGCGACGGGCAGCCGTTCGAGCGACGCGGACAACCGCGTCATGTCGGCCGGCCCGACCTTGGCCGGATCGAACGGCAGCTTGCGCCGCTTGTCGTCGGATGGCTCGAGGAACGCGATCGCGTCGCGCACCTGCGTCTGCGCATCGTCGTCGAGGCCGCCGGCCACGCGCCGCCACAGCGTCCACCACTCGGACCACACCTGTGCATCGGTCACATACTGAATGCCGTCGTCGAACAGCGGCCACAGCTGCTCGATGCGCCATGCGTCGAGCGGATGGCCGAAACCCGGACGCAGGCAATACCCGGCGAGATTCAGCCACGCGCGCTCATGATCGGCCGAGCGACGCCGCCGCCGCGCCCGCGCAAGCAACGCGTCGAACAGTTCGCGTGCGAGCGCGACATCCCAGTCTTCGCGCGCGCCGAGCACCTGTTCGAGTTGCGCGCGCAACCGGCGCGTGTCCTTCGGCGTCACGCCCGCGGCCTTGCTGCCGAACGAACGCTCGATCAGCTCGAGCGCCTGGTCGAGCCGCGGATGCCGCGCGAGCGCCGCATCGTCGCCTTGCACCGGTGCATCGCCGCGCAACTGGAATTCGAGCCGCCAGCGGCGCGCCGCGTCGTCGGTCGCGATGCAATGCATTTCGAGCGTGCCGACCTCGGTCAGCGACGCGGTGAGCTTCACCGGCGTTTCGCGCGCGTCGCCGCCCGCCTTCGCGTCGACGACCGTCGCGATCGGCGGCAGCCGCACGAAATCGCCGCCGTCGAGATCGACGAGATCGCCGGGTTGATACTTCGTGTCGGCCACCGTCGACACGAGGTGGAAACGCACCGGCTGCCCGAGCTGCAGCGCGAACGTGCGATCGTCGAGGCGGATCTCGCGGCCCTCTTCCGCGCCGCGCGGCAGCAGGCAGACGCCGCGGGCGGCTGCGTCGCCTTCGCCATCGTCGAGCACGAGGAAATAGCTCCGCGCGGAGCCGCCGCCGATGCGCGGCGCATGCCCGGCGCGCGCAAGCCCGTAGGCCACCGCGCCGCGCGCGACGGCCACATCGGGATGCGCGTTGTGCAGCACGTCGAGCGGTGCGCCGCGCCACGCACCGAGCGTCTGCGCGAGACGACCGGCGAGCGCGCCCGCGCGGAACACGCCGCCGTTGAGCAGCAGCGTGTCCGGCAGCGGGCCTTCCGCATGACGGTTCAGAAACGCGGCGACGTGGCGCGTGACGGCCGCGTCGCTCGCATACGGCAAGCCGAATTCGACGATCGCCGCGCGCGCACGGCGCGGCAATTCGCCGGCCTCGACCTGCGGAAAGAACCCGTCGACGACGATCTGCTCGACTTCCTGCCGCGTCAGCTCCGCCGAACGCGCACCGCCGACGAGCTTGCTGCCCGCGCCGAGCAGCGTGACGGTGACGGACGCCGGCGCGTCGTCACCGAGCAGCCGCTCCTTCGCCGCGCGGCAGCGCTCGACGAGTTGCGACAGGCTCGCGGCCGACAGCCGCGTACCGGGCTCGGTCAGCCGTGACTCGACCAGGCGCGCGAGCGCAAGGTCCATGTTGTCGCCGCCGAGCATCAGGTGATTGCCGACGCCGACGCGCGTGAAGGTCGGTTCGCCGTCGTCGCCCGGCGCGACGTCGACGAGCGTGAGGTCGGTCGTGCCGCCGCCGACGTCGCAGATCAGCACGCGCCGCGCCGCGGCGAACGTCTCGCGCAACGTGTCGCGCTGGCCGTACAGCCAGTCGTAGAACGCGGCCTGCGGTTCTTCGAGCAAGCGCAGCGCCGGCAGCTTCGCGCGCCGCGCGGCCTCGACGGTCAACGCACGCGCGCCGTCGTCGAACGACGCGGGCACCGTCAGGATCACGTCCTGCTGCGCGAGCGGCGCATCGGGAAAACGCGCGTTCCACGCGTCGCGCACATGCGCGAGATAGCTCGCGCTCGCATCGACCGGCGACACCTTGTCGACGCCATCGGCCGCGCCCCACGGCAGGATCGCCGCGAGCCGGTCGACCGCGGCGTGCGACAGCCAGCTCTTCGCGCTGGTCACGAGCCGCCCCGGCACCTGCGCGCCGAGCGTGCGCGCGTAGCGGCCGATCACGGCGGGCAGTGCACCGGCCGCATTAGCGTCGGCCTTCGGATCAGCCTTCGCGTCCGCGTTCGGAGCGGCCTTCGAAACCGCCTTCGCATCCCCCTTCGAATCCGCCGCCCACGGCAGCCGCAACGCATCCTGCGGCAGCTCGCCCGCCGCCGGGTGATAGCGCACCGACGGCAGCAGCGGCTGCGCGGCCACCGCGCCGGGCCCGACCAGTTGCTCGACGTCGAACACGCGGATCGCGTCGGAGCCGGCCTCGACGTACGCGACGACCGTATTGCTCGTGCCGAGGTCGATGCCGACCGTATAACGCTTCATCGCGCTCAGGCGGCGCCGCGCACGTCGAACTCGACCTTCCAGCGCTCGTTCGTGCCGCTCGGGATCGCCTCGAGTTCGAGCGTGCCGGCTTCGGTCACGCGCGCATGCAGCTTCACCGGCACGACTTCGCCGACGGTGCGCCCTTCGGCGGGCAGCGTCGCCTGGATTTCCTCCAGCTCCTGCAGCTCTTCCGGCGACCAGTAGTCGAGCAGCGTGCCGACCTGATCCTGGCGGCGCACCGACGAACCGAAGAAGCGGAACTGCACCGGTTCGCCGACGACGAGACCGAACTCCTGCGGCGGCAGCGCCGCGTCCGAGCCTTCCTCCATCCCGAACGGCGCGACGCACAGCGCCTGCACCGGCGGCTCGAGCCCCGGCACCGCGGGCATCGCCGATTCGATCGCGACGTAGTACGCACGCGCCGTGCCGCCGCGAATGCGCACGCCGCGGCCGCGCTTCACGTAGCCGTAGTACGCCGCGCCGCGCGCGACCGCGAGATCGAGATCCGCGCCTTCGAGCAGGCGGGCGGGCGGCGCGCCTTCCGCGGCGAGCCAGCTGTTGAGCGTATCGAGCACGCGCTGCGTGAGCAGCGTCGACTTGAACACGCCGCCGTTGAACAGCACAGCGGTCGGATGCAGGAACGTCGCGCCCTGCGGCAGCGTGCGCTGCACGCCTTCGAGCGTGTCGAGCGCCGCGACCTGGCGGCCGAGGAATGCCGCGAGATGGCGCGTGATGCCGGCATCCTGCGCATACGGCAGGCCGAGCTGCGTCAGGCCGACACGCGCGCGGCTCACCGGGCGCGCGGCCGCATCGACCTGCGGGAAGAAACCTTCGAGAATCGTCTGCGTCAGTTCCGCGCGCGTCAGCTCGGTGCGGATCGAGCCGCCGATCAGCTTCGAGCCGCGGCTCGGCACGACGAGCGGCACCGCGTCGGTGGTCGGGTCGGACAGCAGCGTTTCCTTGGCCGAGCGGCACGCGTAGGTCAGCGCGCGCAGTTGCCACGGATCGGCCTGCGTGCCCTGCTGCGCGAGCTTGCGCGCGACCACGTGCGCGAGCGCGAGGTCCATGTTGTCGCCGCCGAGCAGGATGTGCTCGCCCACCGCCACGCGATGCAGTTCGAGATTGCCGTCGCGCTCGACCACCGCGATCAGCGACAGGTCGGTCGTGCCGCCGCCGACGTCGACGCACAGGATCAGGTCGCCGACCTGCACCTGCTTGCGCCAGCCGCCTTCGCTCTTCTGGATCCAACTGTAAAGCGCCGCTTGCGGCTCTTCCAGCAGCGTCATCCGCGAGTAGCCGGCGGCGCGCGCGGCTTCCGCCGTCAGTTCGCGCGCGGCCGGATCGAACGACGCGGGGATCGTGACCGTCACGTCCTGGTCGGCGAACGGCACGTCGGGATGCGCGTGGTCCCACGCTTCGCGCAGGTGCGTCAGATAGCGGATCGAGCTTTCCAGCGGCGACACGCGGGCCACTTCCGGCGGCGCATCGCTCGGCAGGATCGCCGCGCGGCGGTCGACACCCGGGTGACACAGCCAGCTCTTCGCGCTCGATACGAGGCGGATCGGCGTGCCGGCACCGCGCGTGCGCGCCATTTCGCCGACCGCGAAGCCGCGCGAATCCGTCCACGGCAGCGTCAGGTCGCCCTGCGTCAGTTCGCTTTCATGCGGCAGGTAGAGGAACGACGGCAGCAGGTCGCGCGATTCCAGCGCGCCGGGTGCGGTCAACTGCGCGATCGGCAGCACCTGCTGCGTGATCTTTTCGCCGTCGCTCGTGCTGCTGTCGACGTACGACAGCGCGCAATGGGTCGTCCCGAGGTCGATACCGATCGAATAGCGTGGATCGCTCACAGTTCCACCTCCGCCGGTGCGACGACCGATGCGTCGTGGCTGCCCGTCAGCTTCGGCAGGCGCACGTCGGCCACGCGCCAGCCGCGATGGCTGACGGTGCCGGTGAACGGCGCGGAGCCGACCACGTTGCCGGTCACGCGCACGGCCGTCGCGTCGAAGCCGGCCGGCAGCGTCACGCGGCTGCCTTCGGCTTCGTCGCGCACCGGCACGATCGTGAAGTGTTCGCGCAGCGCGGCGCGGCAACCGTCGTGCACGAGGCGTGCGGCCGCGCCGATGTCGGCGTCCGCGTAGCCGGCGATGTCTTCCTCGACGAAATCGATGAAGCGCGCATCGCGTTGCAGCAGGCCGAGCAGTTGCAGGGCGGCCTGCGGGCTCGCTTCGCGCAGCTCGGGGGCCGCCGCCTTCACCGGCGCGGGTGCGACGGGCGCGGCAGCGGGCGCCGGGGTCGGGGCGGGTGCAACGGGTGCCGGCGCGCCATCGCGCACGCGCAGTACGTCGGCCGCGAACTCGCGATTGCCGAGCACGGAGAAGAACGTGCCGACGGCCAGCGACAGCCGGCCGAAGAAGGACAGGTTGGATTCGGGCATGGGGTCTGGACTCCTGTGGGCTCGCAGCACGGCGAGCGTTTCTTGCCTGGGCGCCCGGCGGCGGCGTGCGGCATGCGCACTGGCGCCGCCCGGCGCGTGATTCGAACGCGCCCTCGCGGGTGCGGAAAACCCGTATTTTGCCCTGTGGCGGGCGAACCGGGCAGAAGTTGGGGGACAGAACATGGCGGCGCGGCGGTTTCGGCCGCGCCGGATCGTGCCAGATTGCGTGTCAGGCGCGCTCGATCGGGATGCCTGCGCCACGTCAGCGCGTGTACCCCCGCAGCGCCGCCTTCGCTTCGAAATCGCGCGACAGCATGCCGAGCGTGACTTCGCCGAAGCGTGCCAGGAGCGACGCTTCGGCGTCCTTCAGCGTCGCCGACAGATGCGCGTTGACCGCCTGTTCGACCAGGCATTCGGGCTCGTCCTCGGGCACCAGGTCGGAAAACAGCGGCGGCTCGCCCACCGCGCGATAGACGTCGAGCAGCGTGATGTCGTCGAGCGCGACGCTCAGCGCCCAGCCGCCGCCGTGCCCCTTCTCCGACTGCACGTAGCCGCAATCGCGCAACCCGCCGAGCAGGCGCCGCACGACGACCGGGTTCGTGCACAGCATCGTCGCGATCGTCTCCGACGTCAGCGGGCCGTCGGCCTGGTCCATGTGGATCAGCGCATGCAGCATGCGCGACAAACGGCTGTCGGTTCTCACAAGCGGGACTCCCCTCTCTCGAAACTTCTGAAGTTGCATGAATGATATCACCGCCCTATCATGCAACTTCTCGTGTTTCATGAGTTGGCCGCAAGCGGAGCACGTGGGTCATTCACGCAGGTTCAGAAAGGAGTTGATGCATGCATTCCCGTCATGAAGTGATCGTGATCGGCGGCAGCTTCGCGGGGCTGTCGGCCGCGATGCAGCTGGCGCGGGCACGCCGCCGCGTGCTCGTGATCGATGCCGGCCGGCCGCGCAACCGCTTTGCCGAACACGCGCACGGCTTCTTCGGGCAGGACGGCAAGCCGCCCGCGCGGATCGTCGCCGAAGCCGCCGCGCAACTCGCCGCGTATCCGACCGTGCAGCGCATCGAAGGCGAGGCGCGCACCGCCGAGCGCGACGCGCACGGACGCTTTCACGTGACGCTGGCCGACGGCAGCCGCGCAAGCGCCGACCGACTGATTCTCGCGACCGGCATTCGCGACGAACTGCCCGCGCTGCCGGGGCTCGCGGAACGCTGGGGCGTCACCGTGCTGCACTGCCCGTACTGCCACGGATATGAAGTGAGCGGCCAGCGGCTCGGCGTGCTCGCCACGCATCCGCTGTCGGTCCATCAGGCGATCCTGATTCCGGACTGGGGCCCGACGACGTGGTTCACGCAGGGCGTGGTCGAAGCGAACGAAGAGGAAGCCGCGTTGCTTGCGGCGCGCGGCGTGCGCATCGAGCACTCGCCGGTCGTCGAGATCCTCGGCGATGCGCCGCGTATCGACGCGCTGCGGCTCGCCGACGGGCAGGTCGTGCCGATCGACGCACTCTTCATCGGCGCGCGCACCGACATGGCGAGCGACCTCGCGCGGCAACTCGGCTGCGCGTTCGACGAAGGGCCGCTCGGCACCGCGATTCGCGTCGATACGTGGAAACAGACGAGCGTCGCCGGCGTGTACGCGGCCGGCGACGCGTCGAGCCTGATGACCAATGCGACGTTCGCATCGGCTTCGGGCGTGGCGGCCGGCGTGGGCGCCCACCGGTCGCTGATTTTCGGGCTGGATGCGTAGGTGGGTTCGCAGGCGGAACGTCGCGATCGATTCGGAAAACTCAATATATCGGGCGAATGGGACAGGCGCGTTCCGGCCATCCTCGGCGTCGTGGCTCCACGCCACGTCGATGGCTTCGCCGCTCGATATGCGGTTTAATGCTCGACATCATCCGCATTAAGAGCCATGAAATGCTCGACCTCGACGATCTCCGACTCGTCCGGGCGATCGGCACATCGCGATCCCTGGCCGCTGCCGCCCGGCTGCTCGATCTCACGCCGCCCGCGGTCACGATTCGCCTGCAACGAATGGAGGCACGCCTGAACGCGCGGCTCGCCGTGCGGCAGCCGAAAGGCATTGCGCTGACCGACGAAGGGCAGCGGCTGTACCAGGAAGCCGTCGGCATTCTCGAGCGCGTGGAGGCGCTGCCGGTCAGCATCGCGGGCGACCACGGCGACGTGCAGGGCACGCTGCGCGTCGTCGCCCCGCTCGGCTTCGGCCGCAAGTACGTCGCGCGGATCGTGCGCGACGTGCAGCGCGCGCATCCGAAACTCGAAATCTCGCTCCACCTGTCGGAGAGCCCGCTGACCAGCGCATCGGGGGCCGACGTGGTCGTCCATGTCGGCAGCCTCAAGTCGTCTTCGTGGATCGGCTATCCGCTCGCGCCCAACGAGCGCTTCCTGTGCGCGAGCCCCGGGTACGCGCGCCGCCTCAAGGACCTGAATCATCCGTCCGACCTGACCCGATACGACTGCCTGTGCCTGCGCGAAAACGACGAGGACATCCCGCGCTGGCGCTTCTCGCCCGCGAACGGCATCGAGGGCGAATCGCGACGGGCTACCGTCATCCGCGTCACCGGCGCGCTGTCGTCCAACGACGGCACCGTCATCACCGAATGGGCGCTGGCCGGGCTCGGCATCGTCGAGCGCTCCGAATGGGACGTCGCGCCGCTGCTCGCGAACGGCAAGCTCGTCCGGTTGCTGCCCGGCTGGCGCCTGCCGCCCGCGCCGGTAACGGCGCTGCTGCCGTCGCGCACCGGCCGCTCCGCGCGGCAGCGCGTGTTTCTCGATGCCGCGCGGCAGTTTCTCGATCCGCCGCCGTGGCGCGGCAAAGCGTGAACCGACTGCTGTCCACGAGGCACTTCCGGATTAAAAGCCGCTTAATGGCAAATTAGCCCCGCATTAAACACGACGCGAGCCAACCGCCCTACAGTGTCCGCATCGGCAACCCCGCAATCGGACGCATCGTGGACCTTCATACCCTCAACACCCCGGCCGCATTGATCGACGTCGGCCGCATGCAGCGCAACATCGCGCGCATGCAGACGCATCTGGACGCGCTCGGCGTGCGGTTCCGGCCGCACGTCAAGACCACCAAATGCCGACAGGTCGTCGACGCGCAGATCGCGGCGGGCGCGCAAGGCATCACGGTATCGACGCTCAAGGAAGCCGAGCAGTTCTTCGCGGACGGCATCCGCGACATCGTCTATGCGGTCGGCATGGTGCCCGCCAAGCTCGGCCAGGCGCTTGCGCTGCGCCGCCAAGGCTGCGACCTGAAGATCGTCGCCGACAGCCTGCCGGCCGCGCACGCGATCGCCGCCTTCGGGCGCGAGCACGGCGAACGTTTCGACGTGTGGATCGAGGTCGACGTCGACGGCCACCGCTCGGGCATCCCGCCCGACGCCGACCTGCTGATCGACGTCGGCCGCGCGCTGACCGACGGCGGCATGCTGCTCGGCGGCGTGCTCGCTCACGCGGGCTCCAGCTACGAATACGACACGCGCGCGGCACTCATCGCGATCGCCGAACAGGAGCGCAGCCGCACCGTGCGGGCGGCGGACCGCCTGAGGGCCGCCGGGTTGCCGTGCCCGGTCGTGAGCATCGGGTCGACGCCCACCGCGCTGGCCGCGGAACGGCTCGACGGCGTGACCGAAGTGCGCGCCGGCGTGTACGTGATGTTCGACCTCGTGATGCACAACATCGGCGTGTGCGAGCCGTCCGACATCGCGCTGTCGGTGCTGACCACCGTGATCGGCCATCAGGAAGAGAAAGGGTGGGCGATCGTCGACGCGGGCTGGATGGCGATGAGCCGCGACCGCGGCACGCAGCGCCAGGCGCGCGATTTCGGCTATGGGCAGGTCTGTACCGAAGCCGGCGACGTGCTCGGCGACTACCTGATGAGCGGCGCCAACCAGGAACACGGAATCGTGTCGCGCGCGGGCACGCCGGATACGGGCATCGCGCAGCGGTTTCCGATCGGCACGCGGCTGCGCATCCTGCCGAATCACGCGTGCGCCACCGGCGCTCAGCATCCCGAATACCAGGCCATCGGCGACGACGGCGCCGCGCAGACGTGGCCGCGCTTCTATGGTTGGTGAGCGAGGCCCGCTTCCATCCCGCGCCCTCCGCACATTGACTATTTGTCCATATTTGGACAAACTTTAAAAACTCTCGATTCGCCCCGTACCGCAAAGGCACCCCGACCATGCCGACCGACGCCCGCCTTCTTCTCCTCGACCGCGATGCCGTCGAGCCCGCCCTGCAAACCGGGCAAGTGATGGCGGCCGTGCGCGAAGCCTTCGTGCTGCACAGTCAAAGGGCCGGACGCGTATTCCCGGTCGTGCGCGAGAAGCTGCATACCGGCGGCGTGTTCGGCATCAAGTCGGGCGACGTCGCCGGCCAGGATCTGCTCGGCTTCAAGGCGGCCGGATTCTGGCCGGCCAATCGAACCGTCGGCGGCGAGCCGCATCAGGCCACCGTCGCGTTGTTCGATCCGGCGACGGGCCGCCCGCTGTGCATCATGGACGGCAACGCGATCACCACCGCGCGAACCGGCGCGGCGGGGGGCCTTGGGCTGCAACAGCTCGCGCGGCGCGACAGCACGCGGCTCTGCGTGTTCGGCACCGGCGTGCAGGCGCGCGTGCAGCTCGACTACGCGCTCGCGCTGCTGCCGCGGCGGTGCACGGTGCAATACGTGACCGTCAGCGGCAAACCGGACCCTGTATTCGAAGCGCACTTCGTCGATCGATGCACGATCGGGGTGGCGCGCGACCGGAACGATGCGGTCGCCAATAGCGACGTGGTGATCACGGCCACGCCCGGCGGCGGCCCCTTGTTCGATGCGGATGCGGTTCAGCCGGGCACCCACCTGACCTGCGTGGGAGCCGATACCGCGGGCAAGCGCGAACTGCCGGCCGGCGTGCTGGAACGCGCGCGCATCGTCGTCGACGATCACGATCAGGCACGCAGCATCGGCGAGTGCCAGTGGGCGCCGGATTTGCCGCGCACGGAAATCGGTGACATCCTCGCGGGTGCGACATCGGTCGACCGTGCCGCGCACGAGATCACCGTCTTCGACATGACGGGGCTCGCGCTGCAGGATCTGACCGTCGCGCGCTTCCTGTATCGGCATGCCCTCGACAACGGCAGTGGAACCTCCGTTCCGTGGCCCTGGTAAAACGACTTCCCGCTTTCAACCGCCATGCGTCTCGCCAAAGTTTCCGCCCTCTCGTTCGACCTCGACGACACCCTGTGGCCGTTCGGGCCGTCCGTCGTTCGGGCCGAGGCGACGCTGCGCACATGGCTGATCGAGCACGCGCCCAATACCGCAAGCGTGCTGCCGACGCAACAGGCGCTCAGTGCGCTCCGTGAGGAATACGAACGGTTGTGCCCGGATCTCGCCAGCGACTATCGCGCGATGCGAATCGGCTCGATCCGGCTTGCGCTGGAACGCGCGAACGAAGATGTCTCGCTGACCGAGTCCGCTTACGACGTCTTCTACGCGGCGCGCAATCGTGTCGAATTCTACGAAGACGCATTGCCGGCGCTGGCGTGGTTGAGCGCCCGCTTTCCATTGATCGCGGTCACCAACGGCAACGCCGACCTTCGGCTGACCGGCGGCGGCGAATTCTTCCGCACGACGCTCAGCGCGCGTGCATTCGGCTTCGCCAAGCCCGAACCCGAAATCTTCCATGCGGCGGCGGACGCGCTCGGCGTGCGGCCGGCCGAATTGCTGCATGTGGGCGACGACTTCCACCTCGATATCGTCGGCGCGTTGAATGCGGGGCTTCAGGCCGCTTGGGTCGTACGCGAGCCTGGGGAGGAAGGAGGACAGGCGCCGCTGCGTACGGAAACACCGCATCTCATGTTGCGTGACCTGGCGATGCTGTGTCGTGCGCTGGGCGGGCCCGACACCGTTTCGTGATCATGGGCGGGCGCGGCGCGTCATGCCGATGCGGCACATGACCCGCCGCCCGTTTCACTTTCACGCCGCCTTCCTCGCGTCCGCGATCCGCTGCGGCGCCTTCGGCCGCGCATACAGCCGTTCGAGATACGCGCGCAATTGCGGGAACGGTTCGATCAAGTGGCATTCGCTCGCCCAGTCGATCAGGTAGGCCGTCACGCAATCGGCCACCGTCAGCGAATCGCCGACGATGAATTCGCGCCCTTCGAGATGCGTGTCGAGAATCGCGGCCATCGTCGTGAAATCCTCGCGCGCCAGTTCGATATCGGCCGGCGAGCGCTTCTCCGGCGGATAGAGGAACGTATGCCGCGTGATCCGCCACAGCGGTTGCTCCAGCTCCGTCACCGCGAACATGATCCATCGATAGGCCTCCGCCCGCAGCGCCGGATCGACGGGCAGCAGCGCCTTCTCCGGGTACTTGTCCGCGAGATACAGAACGATCGCGGCCGATTCGGGAATCACGAGGTCGCCGTCCACCAGCACCGGCACCTTGCCGGCCGGATTGAGGCGCAGGAATTCGGGCCGCTTGTGCGCGCCCTCGAGCAGGTTGACCGACACGAATTCGAAATCCGCATCCAGTTCCTTCAGCCCCCACAGCGCCCGTTGCGAGCGGGTGCCGGCAAATCCGTAAAGCTTCATCGCCAGTCTCCATCCAGAACGTCGTAAAAATATTTGCCGCATGCCGGGCACGACACGTCGCGCGACGCGACGCGCGGCGCCCCGCAGCGCGCGTCGCTCATGCGCCGGGAATCGCCAGCACCGGCATCACGTCCACCGACACGCCCGGGAACAGCGTGAAATGCGGATGACCTTCGAACAGCGCGGCGGCCGCCTCGTGCGACGCCGCCCGCACGACGGTGAAGCCGCTCAGCGCATTGGTCGTGTCGTGAATGCCGCTCGCGTCGATGCGCTTGGTCTTGCCGAGCGGGCCGCCCAGCTCGACGATCGCGTCGCGATGCCGCTCGACCCACGCATGCCACGCGGCGATGCCGTCACGCTCGCGGGTGCGCCGCTCCTCCTCCGGCAGCGCGATCCAGGCCTTCATCGCCGGGCTATCCTGGGTTCCGAGAAATACGGCGAGATACAACGGTTGTTGCGCACTCATGCCTTCTCCTCCGATGACGGGCGCGGCGGGCTGCCGCGCCTCGACCTTGACACGATAGGTTGATATCAACACAATTGCAACATGGCACGCAAAGAAAAGCTTCCCTTCGAAACGACGCTGATGGTGCGCGATTGCTGCCTATGCCTGCACATGCAGCGCGCGGCCCGCAATCTGGCGCGCATCTTCGACGACGTGCTGCGCCCGCTCGACCTCACCAACGGCCAGTTTTCGCTGTTGATGTCGCTGAACCGGCCGCAACCGGGCCCGATGAAATCGGTCGCGTCGCTGCTCGCGATGGACCGCACCACGCTCACCGCGGCGCTCAAGCCGCTCGAGCGGCGCGGCCTCGTCACGATTACGCAAGACCCGGACGACCGACGCAGCCGCCTGCTGGAACTCACGCCAGCCGGACACGAGCTGCTGGCCGAAGCGTTCCCGCTGTGGCAGCAGACGCATGCCGAGATCGAGCGGCCGTTCGCGCCGGGCGAAGTCGACCAGTTGCGCGGCCAGTTGCGCACGCTGTCGATCGAGCCGGGGTCGCGCGACTGAGGCGGCGCACGGATCGTGCCGCGGCCGCCATGCGCACTTCCTGTCACACGCTGTCAGCAGACATTGCGCACGCCGGTCGCACCGCCCGATTCGATGGCAATATCGCTCGGCACGACAACCGATCCGGTATTCACGAGGAGACGAGCATGGGCAGCAACGAGAAAGGCGCGATTTTCCGGTCGCTTCACCGCGCGGGCCAGCCGTTGGCGCTGTTCAACGTATGGGATGCCGGCAGTGCGCGGGCGGCGGCCGACGCCGGCGCCGCCGCGCTGGCGACCGGCAGCTGGTCGGTCGCGGCAGCCAACGGTTTCGGCGACGGCGAGCAGATGCCGCGCGCGCTGATGATGGAAGTGCTGGAGCGGATCGTGCGCGCGACGGACCTGCCCGTCACCGTCGACCTCGAAAGCGGCTACGGCGAGCGGCCGGAAGATGTCGCCGAGACGATCGCGCTCAGCATCCGGGCCGGCGCGATCGGCTGCAATCTCGAAGACAGTTTTCCGTCGACGGGCGAACTGCGCGACGTCGACGAAGCGGCGGCCCGCCTCGCGGCAGCCCGGCAAGCCGCCGATCGCGCGGGCGCCGACTACTTCATCAACGCGCGCACCGACGTGTTCTTCAAGGCAGCCGCCGATACGCACGACGAACGATTGCTCGACGCGACGCTGGCGCGCGCCCGCGCTTATGCGGCGGCCGGCGCCGACGGCCTGTTCGTGCCGGGCCTGCGCTCGCCGGCGCTGATTCGCGCGCTGACCGCCGCGTCGCCGCTGCCGGTGAACGTGATGCGCGTCGCGGAAACGCCGACGCTCGCGGAACTCGCCGATTACGGCGTGGCGCGCATCAGCCACGGGCCGTATCCGTATCTGCAGGCGATGAAAGCGCTCGCGGCGCTGGTCAAGCAAGGCAACTGACGGATTCGCGGGACCGGCGGGCGTCCACCGCGCGTCAAACGATTACATCGCATGTCATTGGCGCACGGCACGCCCGCTTCCACGCTTCGGGGTCGCGCGGTCTGCTGCGGCACATGCGTCGCGCATCGATCGCCCCCTGACCGACGATGGCACGCGGCACCTGCTCGGCGCGCACGCCCGGCGCACGAACCAATGCTCAGGATACCTTGATGAAATCGATGAACGCGCGTAGCGCCGGCGGCACGAGCCGCCGCCCCGGGTAATACAGAAAGGGGCCGGAGAAGGGCCGCCACCACGGTTCGAGCACGGGCTCGAGCGCGCCGCTGTCGAAATGCGGGCGCACCCAGTCTTCGAACAGATACAGGACCCCCGTCCCGGCGATCGCCGCGTCGACCATCAGCTCCGTCGCCCCGCCGATCTGGACCAGCAGCGGCCCGGCGGCCGGCTCGACCCGCACGACCTCGCCGTCGCGCTCGTATTCCCACGGCGGCATCGCGCCGCTTGCGAAGCGTCCGCGCAGGCACCGATGGCCGAGCAGGTCGCGTGGATGCCGCGGCCGGCCGTGCCGGTCGAGATAGCCGGGCGCCGCCGCGGTCGCGAACCGCTGGATGCGCGGGCCGATCGGCACCGCGATCATGTCCTGTTCGAGCCGTTCGTCGTAGCGGATGCCCGCGTCGCAGCCGGCCGCCAGCACGTCGACGAAACTTTCGTCGGCGGTCACTTCCAGCCGGATGTCCGGATACGCCTCGAGAAAGCGCGGCACGATCGCCGGCAACACGAGCCGCGAGGCGCTGACCGGCACGTTGAGCTTCAGCGTGCCGGCCGGTCGGCCGCGGAATTCGTCGATACCGTCGAGCGCCGCCGCCACTTCGGTCAGGGCGGGCGCGAGGCGCGCGAGCAGGCGCTCGCCGGCTTCGGTGGGCACGACGCTGCGCGTCGTGCGGTGCAGCAGCCGCACGCCGAGCCGCGCTTCCAGCCGGCGCACGGCCTCGCTCAGGCCGGACGCACTGAGGCCCGTCACGCGTGCGGCATCGCGGAATCCATTGGCGCGTGCCACGGCCATGAATGCGTTCAGATCGCCCAGATCGGTTTGCATTGTTCGCCTTTTCGTACAACCCGTGCGAATTATGCCGGCTTATCGCGCAGCCGACTCGTCCTTATGCTGAACGCATTCATCTCTTCGACAGGAGTACGGTCATGCCCGATATTCGCCACACCGCCACCTTCAGGCTCGGCGATCGCCACGTCAAACGGATCGGCTACGGCGCGATGCAGCTTGCGGGCCCCGGTGTATTCGGGCCGCCGAAAGATCGCGAAGCCGCATTGAACGTGTTGCGCGAAGCCGTCGAATCCGGCGTCGACCATCTCGACACCAGCGACTTCTACGGCCCGCACGTCACGAACCAGTTGATTCGCGACGCGCTGCATCCGTATCGCGACGATCTCGTGATCGTCACCAAGATCGGCGCGCGCCGCGGCGACGACGCATCATGGCTGCCCGCTTTCGCGCCCGACGAACTCGAACGGGCCGTGCACGACAACCTGCGCAACCTGGGGCTCGATGTGCTCGACGTCGTCAACCTGCGCATCATGTTCGACACGCACGGGCCGGCCGAAGGATCGATCGAGGCGCCGCTGGCCACGCTCGCGGAGTTGCAGCGGCGCGGGCTCGTGCGGCACATCGGCCTGAGCAACGT
Source organism: Burkholderia sp. BCC0097 (assembly GCF_902832985.1). NCBI lineage: Bacteria > Pseudomonadati > Pseudomonadota > Betaproteobacteria > Burkholderiales > Burkholderiaceae > Burkholderia > Burkholderia sp. BCC0097. The sequence continues at coordinate 504,841 of NZ_CADFDM010000004.1, read as the reverse complement.
CACGCCCGCGCAGGTCGCGCAAGGCCGGAGGATCTGCGACATCGTCTGCGTGCAGAACCACTACAACATCGCGCATCGCGGCGACGATGCGCTGATCGACACGCTGGCCCGTGACGGCATCGCGTACGTGCCGTACTTTCCGCTCGGCGGCTTCTCGCCGCTGCAGTCGTCGACGCTGTCCGGCGTCGCGGCCCGCCTCGGCGCGACGCCGATGCAGGTCGCGCTGGCGTGGCTGCTGCGCCGCGCGCCGAATCTCCTGCTGATTCCCGGCACGTCGTCGGTCGCGCATCTGCGCGAGAATCTCGCGGCCGCCGACCTCGATCTGCCGGCCGACGCGCTCGCGGCACTCGACGGCATCGCGGGCGCCGGCGCCGCCTGACGCGCGGACGATCGCCTGGCGGCCCGTGCCACGCGGGCCGCCAGGCCGGTCAGGACGCCACCACGCCGACCCGCTTCGGCACGCCGGTCACGATCGTCGCGACCGCGACCGCCAGCACGATCGCCGCGCCGACGAACACGCCGGCCGCGCCGTTCGCGTCGAACACGACGCCGCCGGCGGCCGCACCCGTCGCGATCGCGAGCTGGATCGCCGCGACGATCAGCCCGCCCGCGCTCTCGGCCTCGTCGGGCACGGTGCGCGTGACCCACGTCGACCACGCGACCGGCACGCCGCCGAACGCCATCCCCCACAACGCGACCAGCACCGCGTCGATCATCGGCGCGCGGCCGAGCACGACGAGCGCGATGCCGAGCACGACCATCAGCGCGGGCATGCCGATCAGCATCGGCCGCAGCCGGTGTTCGAGCACGCGGCCCGCGAGCGACGTGCCGACGAAGTTGGCGATGCCGTAGCCGAGCAGGATCGCCGACAGCCCGTTCACGCCGACGCCCGCCACCTGTTCGAGGAATGGCCGCAGATACGTGAAGAACGCGAAATGGCCGGTGAACACGAGGATCGTCGCGAACATCCCGAGGCCGACGCTCGGCCGGCGCAGCACGTCGATCAGCGTGCGCAGCCGCGTCGTGCCGCTCGGCGGCATCGACGGCAGCGTGAGGATCTGCGACACGAACGCGATGCCGCCGAGCACGGCCGCGATCAGGAACACGTTGCGCCAGCCGATCAGGTGACCGAAGTAGCTGCCCATCGGCGCGGACGCGATGGTCGCGACCGCCACGCCGCTGAAGATGATCGACAGCGCGCGCGGCACCATCGCCGTCGGCACGAGCCGCATCGCGGTGGCGGTTGCCATCGTCCAGAAGCCGCCGAGCGCGATGCCGAGCACGACGCGGCCGAACAGCAGCATGGCCAGATTCGGCGCGAACGCGACGGCGAGGTTCGATACGACGAGCAGCACCGAGAACACGAGCAGCACGCGCCGCCGGTCGATCGTGCGCGTGAGTGCGGAGATCAGCAGGCTCGTGACGAGCGCGACCGTGGCGGTGGCCGTGACGGCCTGTCCGGCCACGCCTTCGGTCACGCCGAGGCTGTCGGCCATCGGCGTCAGCAGGCTCGCCGGCAGGAATTCGGCCGTGACGAGTCCGAACACGCCGAGCGTCATTGCGAAGACCGCGCCCCAGGCCGGTTCGCGGGGGGCCGCCGTCGAGGCGGCCGAGGAGATTCCGGGATTCATGCGGGGTTCCGTGTCGGTTAGGGAAAGTACTGATAAAGGCGTATCGTAAGGAACAGCGACAGGACGGTCTATGACATACAATCCGTTCTTGTTGATCGAACGTCCGTATCTCGATATGTCCGAGCCCCTTCTGCCCCCTATTCCCGACGTGCACGACCTCGTCAGCGAGTTGCTGCTCGGGATGCGCCTGAGCGGCGTCCAGTACCGCCGCATCCAGGTCGCGCGGCCGTTCGGGCTGAATTTCGGCCATGCGCCGGGCCGCGCGCAGTTCCATTTCGTCGTGCGCGGGCCCGTGCTGCTGCGCGGCGCATCGGGCGAGACGATGCGGCTCGAGGCCGGCGACGCGATCCTGTTGCCGCAGGGCGGCATGCACGCACTGGTGTCCGATCCGGATGTGCCGTGCCGCGAGATCGACGGCTTCGAGGTCGCGAAGATCTGCGATACGGTCGCGTCGGTGGCGTCGGCCGGCGTGTCGCCCACGAGCTGCGCGACGACGGAACCCGGCGCCGGCGATGCGCTGATCTTCAGCGCCTGCATGGAACTCGACCTCGGCGGCATGCAGCCGCTGGTCGGCACGATGCCCGCGTTCATGCACGTGGGCACGCTGCTCGCGCGCTACCCGGAGATCCGCCCGATGCTCGACGCGATGGAGCGCGAGGCGTGCACGGCGCGCGCGGGCTTCGCGGGCATCCTCGCGCGGCTGGCGGACGTGGTCGCGGCGTTCATCGTGCGCGGCTGGGTCGAGTGCGGATGCGGCGACGCGACCGGCTGGGTGCAGGCGCTGCGCGAGCCGAAGCTCGGCCGCGCGATCGTCGCGCTGCATCGCGACCCGGGCCGCAACTGGAGCGTCGCGGAACTCGCGACCGAAGCAGGTGTGTCGCGCTCGGTGTTCGCCGAGCGCTTCCTCGCGGCCACCGGGATGACGCCCGTGCGCTACCTGACCGAGCTGCGGATGCGGCTCGCCGCGCAATGGATCGCCCGCGACCGCGAGACGATCGAAGCGGTCGCGTACCGGCTCGGCTACGGTTCGCTCGCGGCGTTCAGCCGTGCGTTCAAGCGCGTGGTCGGCAAGCCGCCGGGCGCCGTGCGCGCGGACGGCGACGTGCCCGCCGAAGCGTAACGACCGACGCGCGGCGCCGGCGGCGGTGGCGGCCCGCTGGCCGTCACTTCAACGCGTCGAGCCGGTCGACCAGCGCCGTCGCGCACTGCACGGCGAGCGCCGCGCACTGCTCCACGTCGACGGTCGCGCCGGTCGCGAGCGTGCCCTGCACGATCCGGCCCAGCAATTCCTTCGAGAGTTCGGCGATCTCGTGATCCCGTTCCGTCATGATGTCCCTCCTGCGCGTCGGCGATTCCGGTGATTCGCCGGTTCGGAGCGAATGCCGTGCCCGCGCCGCTCAACGCGGCTTCGCCCGCACGACGATCTGCGCCTGCGTGTCGCGCTCGATGCGCTCGAGCGACGCGCGCAGCGCCGCGAATTCGTCCGGCGTGCAGACCTGCCGCCCGAAATCCGCGTTCATCCGCCGCGTAATCTGCACGACGCGCGCGGCCGCATCGAACACGTAATGCGACGTGAAGTCGACGAAGCGGTCGTGCACGGCCGTATCGGCCGGCAGGTCGGTCACGACCACGCCCGCCGGCAACGCGATCTGGCCGGTCTCGTCGAACGCGCCGCCGATGCAGCCCCACGGCTGCGTGCGCACCGGCTCGGCCAGCCAGGTCTCGACCTGGGTCGCGATACCGCCCGTGACGCTCGACAGCGCGGGCAACGCGGTCGTGCCGTCCGGCCAGACGAAATGATCGAGCGTGCCGGTCACGGTCACGTCGAACGGCCCGTCCGTCACGCGCCGGTCGCTGGTCGACAGTTGCGCGCGGCCGCGCAGGCCGCTTTGCCGCAGACGCTCGTTCGCCAGTTGCGCGATGCGCTCGCGCGACGCGCGGCGAAACAGGTTGCGTTCGAGTTCGGCCGTCCAGCCGTCGTCCTCGACATACGCCTGAAAACGCGCGGCGCCGGGCTGCGCGGCATCGATCGCGATCCGCGCGGTGCGGGCACGCGGCTGCGTGGCCGGCGTGCGCGACAGCACGCCCGTATCGACCAGCAGCGCCGGGCGATCCATCACGATCGGCGGCAGGTAGCCGAACGCGATGCCGGCCGTCGTCGTATCCGCGTAGAGGCCGAGATCGGGCAGCCACGTAATCGCATGATTGATCGCGCCGCCGCCGTAGCCGGGCACCGACGGCAGCGTGTACACGGCGCCGAGATTGATCAGCACCGGTTCGCTGCGAACGCCGACCGCCGCGAGCAACGCGCCGAACAGCGCGACATGATCCTTGCAGTCGCCGTAGCGGTTGCGCAGGATATCGGTCACGCGATGCGGTGCGGCAGCCGTCTCGCCGAGAAACAACCCGACGTAGCGCACGTTCGCCTGCACCCAGTCGTACAGGATGCGCGCCTTGTCGCGCGGATCGGCGGCATTCGCCGTGAGCGCACGCGCCAGCTGCACGACGGCCGCATCGTTCGTGCTCGGGTCGACGGCCGCGTTGCGGTAGCGCGCGGCGAACGCCGCGTAGTCGGGCAGCGTCGACACGACGAGCCGGTCGCCGTAGGTCGGATAGCCGACCGCGCCGCTTTCGATGCGATCATACGCACCGTGCCGGTAGTCGAATTCGTAACGCGTGCGGCCGTTCGCCGTGACCGGCGGCAGCGCGACGTAGCCGCGCGCGTCCGCGTACAGCGGCATGTCGGCCGGCACGTCGAAGATCAGCCGCTGGCTGTCGACCGGCTCGCGCGACGGCTCGACGGTGTAGCCGAAGTAGCCGCGATTGACCGGCTTCGTGCGGGTCTTGCGGAAAGCAACGCGAGTGCTCGACCCGGCTTCGACGCCGGGAAACACGACGGTGCGCAGCAGCCCGTCCTGGAACGTCGGCGCGCCGGCCGAGCGCGGCTCCTGCACGTCGCGAATGCCATCCGCGCCGACCGGATGCGCGACGCCGTCGCGGTCGATCGTCTCGGCCGCGAGCAGTTCCACCTTCTCGAGATTCTTGTCGAACCATACGTAGCGCTGCGCAACGGCATCGATGCCGTTCGCGTCGTTCGCGCGCAGCGTCGAATCGTCGTGCTCGTCGAGCGAACCGTCGTGCTGGATCACGAATTCGTGAACATCGCTCACGAGCGTGACGGGCGCCATATCGGCCGCGTCGCGAGCGTCCCGCGTGTCGTGTGAGCCGCGCGTGTCGGCCACGGCCGTGCCCGCGCCGAACACAACGGCGCACACGAGCAGGCAGCTGGTCCATCGGAAATAAAAACGCACCACGTCGAAGCTCTCCGCGCGTTCGTTACCGGACGTCAGCGCCGCGCGCCGGAGCGGGAGTCGTACCGCATGACGCGCGCATGACAGGCCGCTCGCACGCACCCGCACGCGTGGCCGCCGTGCGGCCCAGTGTGGGCGACGGGCTGGCGAGCGTCAAGCCGCGCCAGCGGGAAGGAGACCTCGTGCCGATCGGCGACGCTTCCGCAACCGCTGACCGCGTGATGGCGTTCGCGTGGCTGCGCGTGATCCTGTCAGGCACGCTGCCAACGGTGCTGCGTCTCGAACGGCGGCATCCGAAGCTGATCGACGCCGAGCGGCCATGCGCGCCGCGCGCTCCCTCACGCGCACGGCGAGACGAACCGCCAGCACGCCGGCCAGCCCGACCCGCAACAGCGGATCGGCGTCCCGACGTCGCTTTCGGCGCGTAAGCGACCGGCGACGCCGGCAGCCTCATCGCCGGCGCGCCCGCTCCGCTCCAGTCCCTTCCATCCACCGACCTCGGCCCCTCGATCCGTCGTCACCCGCCCCCGCGCCCCGAACGCAAGCCGCACCGGTGTCCCGGTCGTGCGTTGTTCCCCGCAATTCGACATTTGTGCGCGCGCAACAATGGCGATGCCTCGCGCCAGGCGCCATGCGGGCAACCCGATCCCCCGCATGGCGCCTGGCGCGGCGGTCTTTAAAACCACATCTCACGAGGACATACCATGCAACTCCAATCCCATCCGGCATGCCGCCCGTTTTACGAAGCCGGCGAACTCTCGCAACTGACCGCCTTCTACGAAGAAGGCCGTAACGTCATGTGGATGATGCTGCGATCGGAGCCGCGGCCGTGCTTCAACCAACAACTCGTCACCGACATCATCCATCTCGCGCGCGTCGCACGCGACTCGGGCCTCACGTTCGACTTCTGGGTGACGGGCTCGCTCGTCCCCGAGCTGTTCAACGTCGGCGGGGACCTGAGCTTCTTCGTCGACGCGATCCGCAGTGGCCGACGCGACCAGTTGATGGCGTACGCGCGTTCGTGCATCGACGGCGTGTACGAGATCTACACGGGCTTCGGCACCGGCGCGATCTCGATCGCGATGGTCGAGGGCAGCGCGCTCGGCGGCGGCTTCGAGGCCGCGCTCGCGCATCACTACGTGCTCGCGCAGAAGGGCGTGAAACTCGGCTTCCCCGAGATCGCGTTCAACCTGTTCCCGGGCATGGGCGGCTATTCGCTGGTTGCGCGCAAGGCGAACCGCGGCCTCGCGGAATCGCTGATCGCGACCGGCGAAGCGCATGCGGCCGAGTGGTACGAAGACCAGGGGCTGATCGACGAGACGTTCGACGCCGGTGACGCGTATCTGGCGACGCGCACCTTCATCGACGTGACGAAGCCCAAGCTGAACGGCATCCGCGCGATGCTGCGCGCCCGCGAACGCGTGTTCCAGCTGTCGCGCTCGGAGCTGATGGACATCACGGAAGCGTGGGTGCATGCGGCGTTCACGATCGAGCCGAAGGATCTCGCGTACATGGAACGCCTGGTGATGCTGCAGAACCGGCGCGTGTCGAAGCTGCGCACGGTGTAATGCGATGGGCGCCGCCGGGGCCGGCGGCGCCTTTTTCCGGAACGACGCTCAGGCGATCAGCCTGAGCTTTCTCGTCTCCGCGAGCCACGCCTCGAACGCCTGCGCCGGCATCGGCCGCGCGTAGTAGTAGCCCTGCGCGTGATCGACGTCGAGCTGCTTGAGGAATTCGGCTTCCGCATGCGTTTCGACACCTTCCGCGACCACCGCGAAATTCAGCGCCTTCGCGAGCGACACGACCGAGCGCACCAGCGCCTGCGAGCGCGGGTTGCGGTCGATCGCCGTGATGAAGGTGCGGTCGAGCTTGATCGCGTCGAGCGGCAGGCGCGACAACTGCGACAGCGACGAATAGCCGGTGCCGAAATCGTCGAGATGGATCTCCGCGCCGAGCTGGCGGAACTGCCGCATCAGCCCGTTGGCCGCCTCCTCGTCCTCGATGAAGCAGCTCTCGGTCAGCTCGATGTCGAGCAGGCCGGGCTTGAGCCCCGCGCCGTCGAGAATCGACGCGAACTGGTGCACGATGTTCATGTCCTGCAACTGCCGCGCGGACAGGTTCACCGCGATCCGGACGCCGAGCCCCTTCGCCTTCCACGCGGCCGCCTGCGCGGCCGCGGTGCGCATCACCCAGCGCCCGAGCGGCGCGATCAGCCCCGACTCTTCCGCGAAGCGGATGAACTCGACCGGCGCGACGAGCCCGCGATCGGGCGACTGCCAGCGGATCAGCGCCTCGACCGCATGCACGTCGCCCGTCGCGATGTCGACGACCGGCTGGTAGTGCAGCACGAACTGCTCTTCCTCGAGCGCCTTGCGCAGGTTCGTGTCGAGCCACATGTACTTCGCGACCTTCTGGTTCATCTCCAGCGAGAACACGCGATACGTATGCTTGCCCTCTTCCTTCGCGACGTACATCGCGGTGTCGGCGCTGCGGATCAGCGTCTCGAGCGAATCGCCGTGCTGCGGATGCATCGCGATGCCGATCGAGCAGCTCGTGTAGACCTCCATCAGCCCGAGATGGATCGGCGTACGCAGCCGTTCGAGGATGATCTGCGCGGTCGCTTCGAGCAGCGGCCGCGTGGCGTGTTCGAACAGCACGAGGAATTCGTCGCCGCCGAGCCGGGCGAGCGTCGCGCCCGACGGCAGGCAGCCGCTGATGATCGCCGACACGTCCTGCAGCAGCCGGTCGCCGGTGATGTGCCCGTAGTGATCGTTGACACGCTTGAAGTTGTCGAGATCCAGGAACAGGATGCCGACCTGGCCGCGCGTATTGGCGTCTTCCTCCGCGATCGCCGCGTGGATGCGCTCGCTGATCGCATGGCGGTTCGGCAGCCCGGTGAGCACGTCGGTGTTCGCGAGCTCGGTGAGCCGCTGCTGCGCGTTGCGCTCCTCGGTGATGTCGATGCCCGAGCAGATCAGGTACTGCTCGTCGACGCCGCTGCCGCTCTGCACGAACTTGTTGCGGAACTGGAACAGGCGCGGCCCGTTGACCGTGTTGATGTAGCGCTCGACCGCGAACGACTGGTTGCTCGCGAAGAAGCCCGTGATGTTGCTGCGCGACTGCGCGCCCTGCTCGGGGCTCATGAACAGCTCGAACGCGCTGCGGCCGATCACGTCGACCTCGCGCTTGCCCGTCACTTCCTCGCACAGGCGGTTGAAGCGCTGCACCATCCCGTTGCGGTCGAGGATCACGACGAGTGAATTCACTTCGGACACGACCTGCTCGGCGAACGCGAGCCCGTGCGCCAGGTCACCGGCGACGGACTCGGTATCGCAATAGGCGGACGCCGTGCCGGCCCAGTCGACCGTATTGACCTTCCTGCCGACGAGATGGAGGCTGACCGGGTTGCCGAACAGCACGATGTCGAGCACGAGGTGCGACGTGACGCCGGTCAGCGCGCGGATGCGCGCGGCCTGCTCGACCGTCAGCGCGACCGCGACGTTGGTCAGGCCGCGTACCGCGGCCAGTTCGAGTGCGTTGCTGTCGCTGCCGAGACGCCAGCAGGGGCTGCGCGTACCGACATGCGCCTCGAGCACCGCGCTATCGTTTTCGTCATCCATGGACACGCCCCGATCCAGAAAAAAACGCATAGTGTAGACGGAGGCGAGTGGGCCGACCGCCTTCCCGGGCACACGCAGGGCGCGTGCCTGGCAGGGCTGCCGTGATTGCCGTGACAGCGGGCCTCGTCCCGTTACTTGTTTCCAGCTGATGCGACCGGCGTTCGCGCGTGATGCGCAGGTTCCACCTTACGAACGATGAGAGCCATCTTATCAAATGACGATGAGGATTGGCACTCACATTTAGAGCAGAGTGTCAAGGAATCGGGACTCGATTGGCAAGCCGGATTTTTCATGATTGGCAGCGGCGAATGCGCAGGTGACGCGGCGCGCATTCGGGGCGGCCAGATAGCCCGGAAGCCACGCCGGGCGGGCGTTTATGACCGATCAAAGGATAAGGGGCCGGATGCTCGAAAGGGGCGCCGCGGCGGGGTCGAATCGGGTGCCGCGCTCCGGTTTTTTATCGTTTTTGATTCCATTCGCGCGTGAATGCCGGGTTTTATTCCACAGTTCGTTGCAATATCCTCTACCCGCCCCGGCGCGGGGCATCCGCGCCGGAAGCCGGATGCGCGGCTCAGTCCGCCGCGCCGTAGCCGCCGCCGCCCGGCGTTTCGACGACGAACACGTCACCGGCCGCCATTTGCGCGCGGCCGATATGGTCGAGCACCTCGACCGTACCGTCCGCCCGCTCGATCGTGTTGCGGCCGAGCGCGCCGGCCGCGCCGCCCGCCGCGCCGAACGGCGCGTGAATCCGGTTGTTCGACAGGATCGACGCCGTCATCGGCTCGAGGAAGCGGACCCGCCGCACCGCGCCGTCGCCGCCGCGCCAGCGCCCGCCGCCGCCCGAGCCGGCGCGGATCACGTGCGAATCGAGCCGCACCGGGTAGCGCCATTCGAGCACCTCCGGATCGGTGAGCCGCGAGTTCGTCATGTGCGTCTGCACCGCGGCGACGCCCGCGAAGCCGTCGCCCGCGCCGCTGCCGCCGGCGATCGTCTCGTAGTACTGGTACTGATCGTTACCGAATGTGAAGTTGTTCATCGTTCCCTGGCTCGACGCGACGCAGCCGAGCGCGCCGTACAGCGCGTTGGTGATCGCCGACGACGTCTCGACGTTGCCCGACACGACGGCCGCCGGGTATTCGGGGTTCAGCATCGAGCGGGCCGGCACGATCACGGTCAGCGGCTTCAGGCAGCCGGCGTTCAGCGGGATGTCGTCGCCGACCAGCGTGCGGAACACGTACAGCACCGCCGCCATGCAGACGGCCTTCGGCGCGTTGAAGTTGTTGTCGAGCTGCGCGGACGTGCCGGTGAAATCGATCTCCGCGCACCGCGCGGCGCGATCGACGCGAATCGCGACGCGAATCTGCGCGCCGTTGTCGAGCGGGTAGCGGTACGCGCCATCCTGCAGCGCGCCGATCACGCGCCGCACGGCTTCTTCCGCGTTGTCCTGCACGTGCCCCATGAACGCAAGCACGACGTCGCGGCCGAACTGCGCGACCATCCGGCGCAGCTCGTCGACGCCCTTCTGGTTCGCGGCGACCTGCGCGCGCAGGTCGGCCATGTTCTGCTCGACGTTGCGCGCCGGGTAGCGGCCCGACGCCAGCAGCGCCCGCGTGTCGGCGTCGCGCAGCACGCCGGCCGACACCAGTTGCCAGTTGTCGATCAGCACGCCTTCCTCGTCGATATGCGTCGAATCGGGCGGCATCGAGCCCGGCGTCGTGCCGCCGATGTCCGCGTGGTGGCCGCGCGAGCCGACGTAGAACAGCGGCGCGTCCGAGCCGTCCGCGAACACCGGCGTGATGACGGTCACGTCCGGCAGGTGCGTGCCGCCGTGGTACGGATCGTTCAGCATGAACACGTCGCCGTCGCGCATGCGGCCGCGGTTGCGCTCGATCACCGTGCGGATGCTCTCGCCCATCGAGCCGAGGTGCACGGGCATGTGCGGCGCGTTCGCGATCAGGTTGCCGTCGCCGTCGAAGATCGCGCACGAGAAGTCGAGCCGCTCCTTGATGTTCACCGAGTACGCGGTGTTCTGCAGCCGCAGCCCCATCTGCTCGGCGATCGACATGAACAGGTTGTTGAAGATCTCGAGCCGCACCGGGTCGGCATCGGTGCCGAGCGAGCGGCGCGTCGGCAGCGGCGTCGCGCGCGTCAGCACGAGGTTGCCCTGTGCGGTCATCGCGGCGCGCCAGCCGGGCTCGACGACGGTCGTGCCGTTCTGCTCCGCGACGATCGCCGGGCCGTCGATCGTGTCGCCGGCGCGCAGCGTGTCGCGCACGACCAGCGCCGCGTCGTGCCACTGGCCGCCGGAATAAAAGCGCACGGCCGGGTGCGCTTGCGGCGCCGCGCCCGCTTCGCGTGGCGCGAGCGGTGCGATGTCGACGGGCGCGTCCGAGCGGCCGATCGCCTCGACCGACGCGAGCTCGGCCACCAGCGGCGTGCCCGGCATCAGGAACGCGTAGCGCTGCCGGTACGCGGCCTCGAATGCCTCCTGCATCGCGGCGACGCTGCCGGCCGGCACGTCGAGCGCCGAATCGGTGCCCTGGTAGCGCAGGTGCACGCGCCGCTCGGTCGCGATCCGCTCCGGCGGCACGCCCTGTTCGAGCAGCGCGCCGATGGCCTCGTCGGCCAGCCGGTCGAGCGCGGCATTCAGCGCCGGCAGCGATGCGTCGGACAACACGGCTTCCACCGCGCGCTCGCGCATCGCGGTCTGGTCGGCCAGCCCCATCCCGTATGCGGACAGCACGCCGGCGAGCGGATGCGCGAACACCTGCGTCATCCCGAGCGCATCGGCCACGCCGCACGCGTGCTGGCCGCCCGCGCCGCCGAACGTCGTCAGCACGTAGCGCGACACGTCGTGGCCGCGCTGCACGGAAATCTTCTTGATCGCATTCGCCATGCTGCCGATCGCGATCTCAAGGAACCCTTCGGCGAGCGCCTCGGGCGTCTCGCGGCGGCCCGTCGCCGCGTGAATTTCGTCGGCGAGCGCCGCGAACTTCGCGACCACGCCGTCGCGGTCGAGCGGCTGGTCCGCATGCGGGCCGAACACGCGCGGAAAATGATCGGGCTGGATCTTGCCGAGCATCACGTTGCAGTCGGTCACCGTCAGCGGGCCGCCGCGCCGGTACGCGGCCGGCCCCGGGTTCGCGCCGGCCGATTCGGGCCCGACGCGCAGCCGCGCGCCGTCGAAGCCGAGCACCGAGCCGCCGCCGGCCGCGACCGTGTGGATGCTCATCATCGGCGCGCGCATCCGCACGCCGGCCACCTGCGTCTCGAATTCGCGCTCGAATTCGCCGTTGTAGTGCGACACGTCGGTCGACGTGCCGCCCATGTCGAAGCCGATCACCTGGCCGAAGCCGGCCGCGCGCGCCGCACGCACCATCCCGACGATGCCGCCGGCCGGGCCCGACAGGATCGCGTCCTTGCCCTGGAACGCATCCGCGCGCGTGAGGCCGCCGCTGCTCTGCATGAACTGCAGGTTCACGCCCGGCATCTCGTGCGCGACCTGCTCGACGTAGCGGCGCAGGATCGGCGACAGGTACGCGTCGACCACGGTCGTATCGCCGCGCGACACCATCTTCATCAGCGGCGATACCTCGTGCGACACCGATACCTGCGTGAAGCCGATGCGGCGTGCGAGTTCCGCCAGCATCCGTTCGTGCGCGGTGTAGCGGTAGCCGTGGATCAGCACGATCGCGAGCGCGCGCACCCCGCTGTCGAACACGCGGCGCAGCGCCGCTTCGGCACCCTGAACATCGAGCGGCACGACCACGTCGCCGTGCGCGCCGACGCGCTCGTCGATCTCGACGACCGTCTCGTACAGCGCGTCGGGCAGCACGATGTCGAGATCGAACAGGCGCGGCCGGTTCTGGTATGCGATGCGCAGCACGTCGCGAAAACCGCGCGTCGTGGCCAGCGCGGTACGTTCGCCCTTGCGTTCGAGCAGCGCGTTGGTCGCGACCGTCGTGCCCATCTTCACCATGTCGACCTGCGCGGGCGTGATCCGCTCGTCGGCCGCGAGGCCGAGCAGGTGGCGGATGCCGGCCACGGCCGCGTCGCGGTACTGCTCGGGGTTCTCCGACAGCAGCTTGTGCGTGACGAGCGTGCCGTCGGGCCGCCGCGCGACGATGTCGGTGAACGTGCCGCCGCGGTCGATCCAGAATTGCCAGCGCGCGGTGTCGGAGGGAACGGGAGAAAGCTGTCGGTCAGTCATGATGTCGGTCGATGCGTCGTTGATTCGAGGGACGAGCGCCGCCGCACGGCGCGCGTCGCGCGCCGTGTCACGGTGTCGATGAAAGGGAAAGAAAACCGCGGGGCCGGCCGCCCCGCCGCTGCCGCCGGTCAGGCGGCGTCGAGTTCGCGGCCGCGGGTCTCGGGCAGCGTCAGCGCGGCGACGATCACCACGCCGTAGGCGGCGACCGCGAAGATGCCGATGCTCGTGCCGAGCCCGTATTGTTTGGACAGCGCGCCGATCAGGAACGGGAACAGCGCACCGATCGCGCGGCCCACGTTGTAGCAGAAGCCCTGGCCGGAGCCGCGCACGCGGGTCGGGAACAGCTCGGTGAGGAATGCGCCCATCCCCGAGAAGATGCCCGATGCGAAGAAGCCGAGCGGGAAGCCGAGCCACAACATCGACGCGTTGGTCAGGTTCAGCGACGTGTACGCGAAGGCGATCACCATCGAGCCGACCGCGAACAGGATGAAGTTCGGCTTGCGTCCGAGGCGGTCGGTCAGGTACGCGCTCGTCAGGTAGCCGACCCACGAGCCGAAGATGATCATCGCGAGATAGCCGCCGGTGCCCATCACCGTCAGGTGCCGCTCGGTCTTCAGGAAGGTCGGCAGCCACGTCGTGATCGCGTAGTAGCCGCCTTGCGCGCCGGTCGTCAGCAGCGCCGCGCGCAGCGTCGTCGTGATCAGCTTCGGCGCGAAGATCTCGGTGAGGCGCGGCGCGTCGGCCACTTTCGTCTGCGCGGCCTTCTCCTTCTCGTAGACGTCCGGCTCCTTCACGTAGCGGCGGATCGCGACGACCAGCAGCGCGGGCGCGAGCCCGACCAGGAACAGCGCGCGCCACGCCTGCTCGGCGGGCAGCACCGAGAACAGCAGCGCATACAGCAGCGCGCACAGCCCCCAGCCGATCGCCCAGCCCGACTGCACGAGGCCAACCGCCCTGCCGCGGTCGCGCGCGCGGATCACTTCGCCGATCAGCACCGCGCCGGCCGTCCATTCGCCGCCGAAGCCGAAGCCCATCAGCGCGCGCGCCGCGACGAGCTGGTGGTAGTTCTGCGCGAGCCCGCACAGCGCGGTGAACACCGCGAACCACAGCACCGTGAGCTGCAGCGTGCGCACGCGGCCGATCCGGTCGGACAGGATGCCGGCGATCCAGCCGCCGAGCGCCGACGCGAGCAGCGTGACGGTGCCGATGAAGCCGGCATCGGCGAGCGTGATGCCCCAGGTCGCGACGAGCGTGGGGATCACGAACGACAGCATCTGCGTGTCCATCCCGTCGAGCATGTAGCCGACCTTGCAGCTCCAGAACGCGCGGCGCTCGCGCGGCTGCGCATCCGCGTACCACGAGAACAGGCCGTTGCGCTCGCGGCTCGCGGGCTCGGCGGCGGGCGCCGCGAGGGTCTTGCTTTCCATGGTGGTACTCCTGTCGTTATGCGCCGATCCAATGGCGTGGGGTGCGGTGTGTCGTCTGTACGTCGCTTACGGGTGGGCCGGCCGGGTCAGAACACGGCCAGCGAGGCATTCGTGATGTCGGTCATCAGCATGTGGCCGGGCGTATGCGCGATCGCGATCGGCAGCTTCGCGTCCATCAGCGCGGTTTGCGGCGTCACGCCGCATGCCCAGAACACCGGCAGCTCGCCGTCGCGGATCGTCACCGCGTCGCCGAATTCGGGCGCGTTCAGATCCTCGATGCCGAGCGCCCGCGGATCGCCGATATGGATCGGCGCGCCGTGCACGCCCGGGAACCGGCTCGTGATCTGCACCGCGCGGATCGCGTCCGCGCCGCGCAGCGGCCGCATCGACACGACCAGCTGGCCGCCGAAGATCCCCGCGCGGCGGTTCGCGATCGACGTGCGGTACATCGGCACGTTGCGACCCTCCTCGACGTGGCGCAGCCCGATGCCTTCGCGGGCGAGCATGTCCTCGAACGAAAACGAGCAGCCGATCGCGAATACGACGAAATCGTCGCGCCACAGCGCGTCGAGCGACTCGACGCGCTCGGTCAGGCGGCCGTCCCTGTATACGTTGTAGCTCGGCACGTCGGTGCGGATGTCGAGATCCTCGCCGAGCGCGTCGATCCGGAACGCGCCCGGTTCGCCGACGCCCAGCAGCGGGCAGGCCTTCGGGTTCGCCTGGCAGAAGCGCAGGAAATCATGCGCGTACGCGTCGGGCAGGATCGCCAGGTTCGCCTGGGCAAACGGGCCGCAATGGCCGGCGGTCGGGCCGCGGAACGCGCCGCGGCGCACGGATTGACGGAATTCGGAAGGCGTCATGAGAGTCGGTCGCAGATCGGGATGGCGGGGCGATGACGGTGATGTGTCATCGGATAGGGCGAAGAATAGAAAGGAAAAAATTTTGTCGCCAACGAGTTTTTTTGCGCCTGCCGTATAGAATTTCTTAACGGATCTGCGGGTTTTCCCCGGTCCCGTTCACTTTTCGTCGCCGGCAAGCTGCGCATCCACCGCCTCGCCCGACCGCCATGAACACGCGTTTTCTCGAAACCTTCGTCACGCTCGCGAAGCTGCGCAACTTCCGCACGACCGCGGCGGCGCTGCACGCGACGCCGGCCGCGATCTCGCAGCGCCTGAAGGCGCTCGAGGACGAACTGCATACGGTACTCGTCGATCGCGACAGCCGTGCGTTCCGGCTCACGCCGAACGGCGAATACCTGCTCGGCTATGCGAAAGCCGTGGTCGAGGCGACGCAGGAACTGCAGGCCGCCGCGTCCGGCGAGCGCGCGCTGCGCGGCAAGCTGCGGCTCGGCGTGATCGAGACGGTCGTGCACAGCTGGCTGCCGCACTACATGCGGCGGCTCGCCGCCGACTATCCTGAACTCGAGATCGACCTGACCGTCGACGTCAGCGTCGTGCTGCAACGCCGGCTGATGGCCGGCGAGCTCGACCTGATCATCCGTGTGGAAGGCAGCGACGAGGCGTCGGTCGTGTGCGACGCGCTCGCGAACTACCCGGTGCGCTGGATCGCGCGCGCCGGGCTGCTGCCCAATACCCGCGCGGGCCTCGCACGGCAGGTGCTGCGCCAGCCGATCCTCACCTACGGGCGCGGCACCGCGCCCCATCGCGCGCTGGAGGACATCGTCCGCACCCTCGCGCATGCGCACGGCGTGCCGCTGTCGGAGACGCGCATCACCGGGTCACCGTCGATCTCGGTGATCGTGCAACTGGTGCGTGACGGTTTCGGCGTCGCCGCGATTCCGGTGCTGTTCGTCGATGCATTGATAGAAAGCGGCGAAGTCGTCGAACTGCCGCTGCAGCCGTCGCCGCCGTCGATCGTCGTGTCGATGTCGCGGCGAACGGACGCGCCGCGGTTCGTGCACGGTGCGTCGATCGCCGCGCGGGCGGCGTGTCATGAGTATTGCGAGAAGAGCACGCGGTTGCTGGTCGAAGCGCTTTGACCTTGCAGCGGCGAACGACGCGCGTTCGACATCGCCGCTCGAATCGCCCACAATCGCGTTCGGCGCGTCGCCCTATCGGCGCCGCGCATCGAGAATGACGGCCCGGCCGCCCGGCATTCGTCGCTTCGCATGATCGTGCACCACGAGAAGGCAACATGCAGATTCGCTCCGCTTCGCCTCGCCTGAACCTCGCCCGCGTCGTGATCGTCGCGCTGTATGTCGCGTCGCTGCTGCTGCCCGTCGCGGCCGAACCGCCGAATGCGGCCGGCGCGGTGAGCTGGTGGCATGGCTACACCGTGCTCGTGCTCGGCCCGCTCGCGATCCTCGACCTGCAATTCGCATGGCTCGGCAACCCGCTGCTCGTCGTCGCGCTGCTCAGGCCGAGCCGCACCGTATCCGCGCTGCTGGCCGTGGTCGTAGTCTTCGCGCTCGGGTGGCATACGATCCCGACCGACGCGAACTACGAAACGATCCGCACGTTCGGGGCCGGGTACTACTTATGGATGGCGGCGATGGTGGGCGCCGCCGCGCTGCCGTGGATCGATGGGCGCGGTTCGCAGGATGACGGTGCGCCGAGCCTCGCCGTGGGTGCCGCGGCTGGAGCCATGCCGACCGGCAGCGGCACAGGTGCTGTGACCGACGGGCCGGCCGGACCGCATGCCGCGCCGTCATCGACCCGACCGCCTGCCCGGCAGCGCGGCTGGACCGTGACGGCAACCGACACGCGCATCGAAGCGACCGACGGAACCGGGGCGATGCGCGGCATCGCGCTGTCCGACCTCGGCGCGATCATGATCGAGACGAACGACCAGGGGCCGTTCGCGTCGGATATCTGGTGGATTCTGTTCGATACGAACAAGCAATTCGCATGCGCGTTCCCGCAGGATGCGCAAGGCGCGAAGGCAGCGGTCGACCGGCTGCTCGACCTGCCCGGCATCGACCACCGCAAGGTCATCGACGCGCAGACGTCGATCCAGAACGCGACGTTCCCGATCTGGGCGCGCGCGGCGGGAGAACCGGCCACGCCGGGAGAAACCGGCGCGACCGCCTGACCGACCGGCAAGCGTTACGCGACTGGCCCCGCATGCGGCGGCGTCAGCTTGCCGTCGCCATACTCGCGAAGCACCTGCGAAATCACGACGCGATACCCGTCCAGCCAGCGCGCCTGCTTCGCCTTGGCCTCCAGATGCGCGGGATGCTGCATCAACTGCCGCAGCGCCGCCTCGGATTCCCAGTAGTAGACGTTCTGGATCAATCCGGCTTCCGCGTTCTCCCACGTTTCCTCGCCGAGATAGCCCTGCGTCGCGCGCGCCATGTCGGCGATCTGCCGGTCGAGCCGATGGAATTCGTCGTCGTACTGCCCGGCACGAAAAATGAAGGTCGACGCGTACATGCCCGCTCACTCTGCCACGATTGAAAGAGCGCCAAGTGTACGGCACGCGCGGCGTGCCGCAAGCGTCAGGCGGCGAGTGGCGCGGCGTCGGCGCGATCGTCGAGCCACGCGTCGATGCGTGACGCATCTTCATGCGCGGTGGCTGCCGGTACCGGCGTCGCCGCGAGCGCTTGTCGCGCCCGTCCCAGCGCCTGCGCGAAGCCGCGCAATTCGTGCGTCGCGGGCCGGTCGGCCGCCTGTCGGCGCGCGAGTGCCGCTTCGACGTTCGCGCCGATCAAGGTCAGCTGGGCGTCGATGAAGTCGATGCACAGCGTGCGGCAACGCGCGGAAACCTGCGCGACGGCCAGCAGCACCGGCACGATCGACACGGTCAGGTAGCCGCCGGGCGCCAGCCGCGCCAGCGCATGGCTCACCCCCGGCCCGCCGTCGGCCAGCGACGCGAACACGGCGTCGCGCCACACCGCGCGCTCGAACACGAGTGCCTCGCGATGCGCGTCGAGCGCCGCGCGATCCGCGACCTGCCCGGCCGTCACCAGCGGAATGGGGAACACCGATTCGTTCGCGGATGGCACGTTCCCGGCCTCGACGATGCAGTTCGCGCCCAGCCACGCCGCATCGTCGCGCCGTGCCGCGAGCACGCGTGCCTGCAACCGGTCGGGCAGCATCGGATCGAGCGGCACCGCACCGCAGATCGACGGCTTGTTCGCATGCACGCCGCAGCGGCCGTCGTCGGCGAGCGCCGCGCAACGGCCCAGCGACGGATAGTCGTAGCCTTGCAGCGTCAGCGCGAGCCATTCGCCCTGCACGCCGCCGCCGCGATGGAACAGCCGGTCCGCCAGCGCATCGGCCGCCGCGACGTCGTCCGCGCCGAGCACATGCTCGCCCCCGCCCGCCTGCCAGCGTTCGCCGATCCGCCGCTTCGGCACGCGGCGAATCGTCAATGCGCCGACGAAGCGATGCCGATGCCGGAACAGCTCGCGCAACGACAGCGCCGGCGCGCTGTTGCAGCAGCGGCCGCACGCGTTGCACGCGAGCAGGTAGGTGTCTACCACGGCCGCCGCACCGAATCCTGGTAGCGCGTGAGGATGAAGCGCGCGACGTCGTCCGAGTGATACGCGGCGACGAGCCGCGCGACCCACGGCTTCGCGCGATCGGCATCGCGCACCGTGAGGACGTTCGCATATGGCGAGCGGGCGTCCTCGAGGCTGATGCTGTCGCGCGCGGGCTGCAGTCCGAAGCGAGCCGCGTCGTCGCTGTCGATCGCGACGAACGCGGCCGTCTCGAGCGCCGCGTAAAGCCGGTCGCGGCGCAGCGCGACGAATTTCAGCCCTAGCCGGTTGCCGGTGACGTCGCGCAGCGTCGCGTGCAGGCCGGCTTTTTCGCGCAGCGTCACCAGCGTGTCGTTCTGCAGCAGCACGAGCGAGCGCGCCATCCCGCGCGGATCGGCGGGCAACGCGACCGTCGCGCCGGGTTGCAGTTCGTTCAGATTCTTCAGCTTGCGCGAATAGAAGGCCATCGGCAGCGTGACGGTCGGCGCGACTTCGGTCAGCGCATAGCGCTTCCGTGCGCGCGTCGCGGCAAGCTGTTGCGCATCCTCGAAGCTGGCCGCGTCGATCCGGCCGTCGGCCAGCGCCGTGTCGATGCGCGATGCGTCGTCGAATTCGACGACGTCGACGCCCAGCCCGCGCGCGGCCGCCACTCGCTTCACTTCGTCGAGGATCTGCGCATGCACGCCGCGTGTGACGCCGACGCGCACGGCCGGCGTCGCGGCTTCGGCAGCCACTGCCGCGCCATGAAGCACGACGCCGCATGCAGCCAGCAGCCACGCCGCCATGAAACGCCCGATGTGCGCCGTCATGACGCGTCCCTCAAGATCGTGCGAAACCCGATGTGCGACGCGCCGAGATCGGCTTCCTGCTGTTCGCGCGACGATGCGCGATAGCGCACGCAGTAGTCTCGCGAGCACAGGAACGAACCGCCCTTGATCACCATCGGCGTATCGTGCCGGCGCGTCGGCGGCGCCACGGCCGCCGTATCGCCGTTCGTGTGCGACTGATGCGGGCCCGTGTACGCGTCCTTCGTCCATTCCCATGCGTTGCCGATCATGTCGTAAAGACGAAAGCCGTTCGCCGCATAGCAGCCGACGGGCGCCAATCCGGCGTGGCCATCCTCGGCCGAGTCGAGCACCGGAAACGCGCCCTGCCAGTAGTTCGCGGCCGGCTTGCCCTGCGCATCGCGCGGCGCCGCATCGAGCGATGCGTCGTCGCGGCCCGCCTTGCCCGCGTATTCCCATTCGGCCTCGGTCGGCAGGTCGCGGCCGAGCCAGCGCGCATACGCGAGCGCATCGTGCTGCGTGACGAGCGTCACCGGCAGGTTGCCGAGCCCTTCCACGTCGCTGCCCGGCCCGCGCGGATGCCGCCACGACGCGCCCTTCACCCACGACCACCACGCGAGGTCGCGCGCATTCATCTCGTCGCGCGTGGGCACATGGAACACCGCCGCGCCGCCCTGCTGCTCGGCCTCGGTCACGTAACCGGTGGCCTGCACGAACGCGGCGAACTGCGCGATCGTCACGTCGGTCTGGTCGATCCAGAAGCCGCCGACGCGCGTCTTGCCGTCGCCGACCGGGCGCTCGTCCGCATAGCCGCGCGTGCTGCCGAACACGAATGCGCCGCCGCGCAGATGCACCATCCCGGCCTGCGGATCGTCACGCCACTTCGACGGCAGCCCCGAATAGCGTTCGCACGCGCGCTCCGAACCGAGCGGCGCGAGCGCGCGGCCGCGATTCAGGTCGTCGAACGCGCCGTCCGCCGGCGCCGCCGGATTCGCATAGCCCGCCGCGAACGCGGCGGCGAACAGCGTGG
Source organism: Burkholderia sp. BCC0097 (assembly GCF_902832985.1). Classification (NCBI taxonomy): domain Bacteria; kingdom Pseudomonadati; phylum Pseudomonadota; class Betaproteobacteria; order Burkholderiales; family Burkholderiaceae; genus Burkholderia; species Burkholderia sp. BCC0097. The sequence goes on along the minus strand of NZ_CADFDM010000004.1, from coordinate 484,386 downwards.
CGGCCAGCGCCGCGCCGATCGTCCAGAAACGCAACCGCATCGTGTCGCCCCGCGATCAGTAGTAGCCGCGCGGACGCAACGGTTCGACGCCGCCGACGTTGCCCATGTAGGTCTTCCACTGATCGACCAGCGTGCCGATCACCGACGGATTCTGCGCGGACACGTCGGTCGTCTCGCCGCGATCCGACGCGAGGTCGTAAAGCTGCCAGTGACCGTCGAGCGGGCCGAGCGGCGGCTCGGTCCACAAAGCCTTCCAGCGGCCGTCGGCGCTGCGCAGATACGCGCGGCCATACGCTTCGTCGCCGAACGGTGTCGTGTGCACTTCGCCCGTCGCCGAACCGGTGAGCACCGGCAGCAGCGACTGGCCCGTGACCGGATACACGTAGCGGTTGTTGTAGACCACCTTGCCCTTGTTCTGATCGACGCCCGTCAGCGTGTTGACGAGCGGCGGCGCCGGCTGCGACGGCGGCGTGACGCCCGCGACCGCGAGGAACGTCGCCGTGTTGTCGGTCACGTGCGTGAACGCGCGCAGCGTCGGCAACGATTGCGACTGGCCCGGTAGGTGCACGATCGTCGGCGTCGATACGCCGCCTTCGCCCGAATAGCCCTTCGTGAGCCGGAACGGCGCCGCGCTCACTTCCGCCCAGCGCAGCCCGTACTGCAGGCGCTGCGCATTCTGCTTGCCGTTGTCGGTGCCGAGCGCCGAATAGGTCGGCTCCTGCGCGTTCGCGGTGTCGGTCGCCGTCGGGTCCGCGCCGGAATCGATCGGCCAGCCTTCCGCGCCGTTGTCCGACTGGAACATGATGAACGTGTTGTCGTATTCGCCGATGTCCTTCAGATGCTGGATCAGGAGTCCGATGTTGTAGTCGAGGTTCTCGACCATCCCCGCGTAGATTTCCATGTAGCGCGCCTGCGCTTTGCGCTCGGCCGGCGACAGGCTCGACCACAGCTTGTCGACCTTGCCGGGGCCGTAGTCGCCATAGCCATCCGCGGCCGAATGCACCGCGTTGATGTACTTCGCGCTGGCCGTGCCGTTGTTCGCGGTCGCGGGCGATGCCGCCGTCGTCTCGGGCAGCCCGTCGAACGGCTTGAAATCGGCCGGAATCAGGCCGAGCGCCTTCTGCCGCGCGATCCGCGCGTTGCGGATCGCGTCGTAGCCGGCGTCGTACACGCCCGCGTACTTGTGCAGCCACGGATCGGGCACCTGCAGCGGCCAGTGCGGCGACGTATAGGCCGCGTACGCGAAGAACGGCTTGCCGTCCTGCTTGTTCGCATCGATGTACGAGATCAGCTTCTGCGTATAGAAATCGGTCGAATAGAACACGGCGGGGCTGCCGCCCGTGCCGCCCGGCTGCCCGGGCTGGCCCGGCTGCACGTAGCGGCCGTCTTCCGTATAGTTCGACGAACCGGCCGGCTCGTGCGCGAAGTGGTTCGTCGCCGCGCCGCCGAGCAGCACGTAGCTGCGCTCGAAGCCCCACTGGTCAGGCGTCTGCCCGCTGCCCGTCGCGCTGCCGACGATCCCCGAGCCGATGTGCCACTTGCCCGCGATATACGTGTGATAGCCGGCGTCTTTCAGCAATTGCGCGAACGACAGCGCGCGATCGTTCAGGTAGCCCTCGTAGCCGGGCAGCCCGCGCCGCTCGTCGGTCGGCACGCCCATCGTGCCTTCGCCGACGAGATGGTGATCTGTGCCCGACACCAGCATCGCGCGCGTGATCGCGCAGACGGTGCCCGTGTGGTGGTTCGACAGGATGCGGCCCGATGCGACGAGCGCGTCGAGGTTCGGCGTGTTGATCTCGCCGCCGAACGCATGGATGTCGGAATAGCCGAGATCGTCGGCCATGATGTACAGGATGTTCGGGCGTTTCGCGGCCTGGGTCGGGGTAGGCGTCGGCGTGACGCCGGCCTGCGACGGCGGCGCATCGCTGTCGACGCCGCCGCACGACGCGAGCGACACCGCGCCGGCAATCGCGGCGCAAACGACACGGAAACGAAAAGCATGCAACGGCGACGCGGACTTTTTCATTATTGTTGACGCTCGATCTACGGGATCGGCGATCTTAGCGTCGCTCGCGCGGCGCCCAAAGTCGGATTCGTCACATGCTAACGGGGTGGGGGAATATGCGACGTAGGTCGTGCGCCACGCACCGCGCCGCCGTGCGTCAGCTGCGCCCGCCGAGGCTGCCGCCGCCGTCCACCGACAGCACCTGCCCGGTGACGAAACCGGCTTCGTCCGACAAGAAAAACGCGGTGGCGGCCGCGACGTCGTCGGCCGTGCCGAGCCGCCGCGCGGGAATCGTCGCGAGCACCTTGCGCTCGGCTTCGCTGCCGACCGGGCGCGTCTGGCGGAACAGTTCCGTCTCGATCGGGCCGGGCGCCACCGCGTTGACGGTCACGCCGTGTTCGGCGAGTTCGAGCGCCCACGTGCGCGTACAGCCGACCAGCGCGTTCTTCGCGGCGGAATACGCGGTGCGGTCGAGGCTGCCGAAGATCGCGCGGCTGCAGATGTTGACGATGCGCCCGTAGCCGCGCGCCTTCATCGCATCGGCAAAGTGCTGCGTGACCTGGATCGCGGCCCGCACGTTGAGATCGAACACGGTCTGCAGCGACTGGAAATCGATTTTCCCGAGCGGTTGCGGCAGCGCGATGCCCGCGTTGTTGACGATGCCGTCGACGTGGTGGCGTTCGCCGATCCGTGCGAGCGTCGCGGCGGTCTGTTCGATATCGGCGAGATCGCACGCGAGCAATTCGCCGGGGAAGTCGATGCCTTGCGCGTGCCGCGCGAGACCGACGACGCGATGGCCGCGTCGGGCGAGCGTGGTGCTGATCGCGAGGCCGATGCCGCGCGACGCGCCGGTGACGAGATAAGTGCGGGATGACATGGGCGTGCCCTTGACGAGGAATCCGGAGGAAATGGCGCGACACGCCTGGGGTCACCCGGCGTGCGCGTGCTCCGGCCGATTGTGCCGCAGCGGTGAGAAATGCGTACGGTCGTCGCCATCGTCGCGTCGAGCGGTCGCTACAGCGTTCTCCATACCCTCGCCGTCCTTGGCGTGAAAACGTTAGAAAAGGTCTAAAGACGGTGGAGACGAGCGGCCAAACTACGCCGATCGCGACAATCGCGGAGGTTGCCGCGATCGGTCAGCATGTCTGCATCAACGCTACCCGGCATGGTCGGTGGGGATATCACCGGCGCGATCATCCGATCCAGACTCGATCGGTTTGCGCGACAACCTGCTAGAGTTGCCGGTCCATTTCGAGAAAAGGATATGCAAGCATTGCGCGACTTATCCCGAGAAAGTCCCGATGTCGAAATGTCCGAGTTTTTTCACAACCTTCCATGCAAACACGACCGTGTTGCATATGCCCGTTCCAACGACGCTTTTCGCAACACTGCAAACACCCATCGCAAGCGTTGCCGCGATGACGGGCACTGCGATCCGGGATGCGCAATGAAGTGGCTTGGAGACCGATTGCTTCTCATCGTCACGGCACTGATTGTCACGGCCGCAGGTTGGGCGATCATCAGCGCGACAGGCGAATGGTTTCCGCTTCTGATGACGGTGACCGCGTTCGCTTCACTGTGGATAGAAAACTCGCGGCTGCGCAAGCTGCTCGAACAAAACGGCATCGATCCGAGACGACGCAAGCGTTAGTCGCCGGAAAAAGCGGCTTACCGGTATTTCTTCATTCGGTTCAGGCTGACTATGCGAGACGCGTGGGAACGCGATACACATCCAGCCAGATTGTCGCGTCGTCATCGGCGAATCAGTCTCCGTCATCCGCGCTCGCCGCTCGCGTCATCCGACGCCAGCATGTGCGGAATCTCGTCGACCAGCGCATCGACGACCACCCGCACCTTCGACGGCACGTGACGCGCCGCCGGCCGCACCACGAACACCTCGGCGCCGGACACGCTGTTGCTGTCCATCACGAGCGCGAGGCGGCCGTCGCGCACGTACGGCGCCATCAGCCAGCACGGCAGCCATGCGAGGCCCGCGTCGGCGGCAGCCGCATCGGCGATCGCCTGCAAGTCGTCGAACCGCAGCCGGCCGACCGCGCGATGGTCGTGCACCGCGCCGTCCGCGCCGATGATCCGCCATGGCGTCGGTTGCCCGCCGCGCGAATACGCGATGCCGACGTGCGACGCGAGCGCCTCGAACCCCGACGGCCGGCCGTGACGCGCCAGATACGCGGGCGATGCGCAGATGCCCATGCGTTGCACGCCGAGCTTCCGCCCCACCAGCGCATTCGTATCGGCCAGCTCGCCGATGCGCACCGCTAGGTCGAAACCGTCGTTGACGAGATCGGCCACGCGATCGCTGAACGACATGTCGATTTCGAGCCGCGGATGGCGCTCGACGAGACGCCGCACGACGGGCGCCACGCACTGCCGCCCGAACAGCACGGGCACGCTGACGCGCACGCGCCCGGCCGGCTCGCGGCGGCCCGCGTCGAGCGCGGCTTCCGTCTCCCCGAGTTCGGCCAGCAGCCGCCGGCATTGCTCGTAATAGACGAGCCCTTCGTCGGTCAGGCCGAGTTGGCGCGTCGTGCGCTGCAAGAGCCGCGCGCCGAGACGCAGTTCGAGCCGCGCGACGATCTTCGCGACCGCCGAGCGCGTCATGCCGAGGCGCAGCGCCGCCGCCGCGAAGCTGCCCGATTCCACCACGTCGACGAATTCGGCGACGCCTCTCAGCCGTTCATCCATGCCGCTCCGCTCCGGTGCGATGACAAGGTTGTGTCCGTGCCGGCGACAATCGTTGGCCGAATTCTCGCCAATGCGTCCGCCTGCGCAACACTATGATAGTCCGGACTATCTCGAAAAGGAGTCGACATGCATGCATGGCACCTCAAACCGGGCGACGGCATTGCCGCGCTCCGGCGCATCGACGCGACGCCACGCGCGGTCGGGCCGACCGACGTCGTCGTGAAGATCCACTCGGCCGCGCTGAACTATCGCGACCTGATGTTCGCGCGCGGCGACTATCTGGGTATCGGCAAGGAAGCGCTGATCCCGGTCGCCGACGGCGCCGGCGAAGTGGTCGAGACCGGCCGCGACGTCACGCGCTTCAGGCCGGGCGACCGCGTGATCAACACCTACTTCCCGCGCTGGATCGACGGGCCGCCGACGTCGCACAAAGTGTCGGGTTCGCCCGGCGCGCAATTCGATGGCGTCCTGGCCGAACGCTTCGTCGCCGACGAAACCGCGCTGGTCGCGATGCCCCCGCATCTCGACTACGACGAAGCGGCGACGCTGTCGTGCGCGGGCATCACCGCGTGGAACGCGCTGTTCGTCGGCGGCGGATTGAAGCCGGGCGCGACCGTCGTGCTGCTCGGCACGGGCGGCGTATCGATCATCGCGCTGCAGCTCGCGCAGGCCACGGGGTTGCGCACGATCGTCACGTCGTCGAGCGACGCGAAGCTCGAACGCGCCCGCGCGCTCGGTGCGGACGCAACGATCAACTATCGGACGACGCCCGAATGGCAACATGAAGTATCACGGCTCACCGGCGGCGCGGGCGCGGATCTCGTCGTCGAAGTCGGCGGCCGCGATACACTGCCGCGCTCGATCGCCGCGACGAAACTCGGCGGCATCGTGTCGATCATCGGAGGCCTCAGCAGCTTCGGCGGGCCGGTACTCGATCTGCTGCCGCTGATCGGCGGCGTCAAGCAACTGCACGGCTTCATGGTCGGCAGCCGCGCGATGCTCGACGACGTCGTGCGGCTCGTCGACGCGAAGCGGATCAAGCCGGTGGTCGATCGCGTGTTCGGCTTCGACGAAGCGCCGCAAGCATATGCGCACCTGCAATCGGGGCAGCACTTCGGCAAGGTGGTGATTCGCGTCGCTTCGTGACGCGTGAAGGGACGACCTGCCGCGGCTCGACGCTCCAGGCGCCGGCGCCGCGGCAGGCGTCTCCCGTCAGCGTCAGATCTTCGCGGTCAGAGTGATCCCGACCGTGCGCGGATCGCCGTACAGCGTCGGATACGCGCCATACGACGGCAACAGCTCGAGCTTCTTGTAGATCTTGTTCGTCAGGTTCGTCACGTAGCCGGTCACGATGTACTTCTGGTTCGGCGTCGTGTACGACACGTGCGCGTTCAGCACCGTATAGCCGCCCTGCCACAGCTGCGGCATCGTCTGCCGCGTCGCGCTGAAGTACTCGCGGCTGCGGTAGTTCACGTCGCCGCCCGCCGTCAGCGTGCCGAACGACACCGGTACGCGATAGTCGAAGCCCGCGTTCAGCGTCGTATGCGGCGAACGCGCGAACGAGTTGCCCACGGCCGTCGGCACGTTGCGGAATTCCGTGTAGCGCGTGTTCAGCATCCCGAGGTTCGCGAACAGGTACAGGCTGTTGACCGGCTGCGCCTTCAGCTCCAACTCGAAGCCGTCCGCGTGCCCCTGCCCCGCATTCGACAGCGTCGACACCGGCGGCCCGCCGAACGGGTTCGGCGCCAGCGCGAACACCTGGATGTCGCGATAGTCGTAGTGGAACACGCTCGCATTGACGATCAGCCGCTTGTCGAACCACTCGCTCTTGATGCCGACCTCGTAATCGGTCAGGTACTCCGGCGACACGGTCGACACCGTACTCTGCGTATAGGCGTTGCCGTTGTAGCCGCCCGAGCGGAAGCCGCGCGCATAGCGGAAATACGCACGCACGTTGCTGCTGAGCGCATATTCGGGCGTGAGGTCCCAGGTCGGCGCGCGCCAGGTGTTGGTCTGGTTCTGCCGCGCGCTGACCGCGAGCGGCGACGACACCGACGACGGCGACCACCAGCTGTTCGGATCGCTGAACGTCACGTTGCCGGTATCCTGCAGCCCGGTCAGGTTGATGGTCTTGCGCTCGATCGTGTAACGCAGCCCGCCCGTCACGTTGAAGCGGTCGCTGAAGCGGTACTTGACGCTGCCGAAGATCGCCGCGCTCTGCGTGTGCTGCGTGAGATCCGTCAGGTGATAGTACGCGGGCGACGGCGAGCCCGGCAGCCCGCCGCCTGCGCCCTGCTCGGCCAGTTGCTCGGTAAACAAGTGCGTGCCGACGATCCAGCTCAGGCGGTCGCTCTGCGGCGATTCGAGCCGGAATTCCTGCGAAAACTGCCGGCTCGACAGGCGGTCGTGCGAGCGCGCCGCATCGAACGGCGAATAGTCCTCGTCGTCCTGGTACCAGCGGTGCAGCCCTTCGAACGCGGTGATCGACGTCAGCGACACGGCCGGGTTGATGCGCCAGTGCGCGGTCAGCGACGTGCCCCACGTCGAGATGTGATCGCTCGACGGCGCATTGAGCGACACCGTATACGGATCGCTCGACCCGACGAAGCCGAACTGGTTCGTGCCGCCGCGCCCCGCGCCTTCCGCGTGCCATGCGTTGCCGCCGCCTGTGTAGTTGCGGCCATGGATGTTGAACAGGAAATCGGTGTCCGACGTCGGCACGGCGAGCACCTGGAAGCGCACCGCGTTGTCGTGGAAGCCGCCGAAGCGCCCCTGCTGCACCGTGTTCGTGTAGAAGCTGTCGGCATTCTCGTGATACACCGACACGCGGGCGGCCAGCACGTCGTTCTTGCCGATCGGCCCGCCGATCGCCGCTTCCGCGAGCCGGCTGTTGTACTGGCCGAAGCCGAGCTTGCCGTAGCCGCTCACGTCGAACGTCGGCTTCTGCGACGTGATGTTGAGCGCGCCGCCGACCGTATTCTTGCCCCACAGCGTGCCCTGCGGCCCGCGCAGCACTTCGATGTGGTCGAGGTCGAACAGCGGAAAGCCCTGCCCGAACACGCTGTTGATGTACACGTCGTCGAAGTACACGCCGATCGGGCTCAGCGACAGGTCCGACGGATCGTTGCTGCCGACGCCGCGCAGGAACCAGCGCGGCCGCTCGCGGCCTTCGGTCGATTGCCCGGTGAAGTTCGGTACGTACTTCGTCACGTCGTTGATCACGCGCAGCTCGTTGTTCTTGATCGCATCGCCGCTCAGCGCGCTGACCGCGACCGGCACGTCCTGGATGCGCTCCTTGCGCCGGCGTGCCGTCACGGTCACCGTGCCGAGGTTCGTTTCGCGTACGGCCGTGCCGCGGTTCGCACGCACCGCCTTCGCAGCGGCCGCGGCCGCATCGTCCGATGCCTGTTGCGCCGGCTTCGCGTCCGGCGCCTCCGCCGTCGCCGCGCCATCTTCTGCCCATGCGGGCAACGATACGGTGCCGCCCGTCAGCAGTCCCCCCAGCGCGGTGACGATTAGTTTTTTCCTGAACATCGATGAGTCATCCTGTTTGATCGGTTGAACGCAGTGCGTGCGCGACGCACGGGTTCTCTCATGCAATTCGGATGCCAGCATCGACATGCCCGTCGCACGGGGCGCGCGGCGGGCCTGCTGCGCCGGTGTTGCTGCATGCGCATCTGTGTAAGCGGAAAATTGCTGGTCACGCAACAGCGCACGATGCCGAATTCGTCAGGACAGCTTCGCAGGCAGCGCTTGCGTCGCACCGCGACGCCCGTGTGCGAGCCGCAGCGCAAGTGCGACCAGCACGACGACCGGCAGCCAGCACAGAAACACGGCCCGCAACCCGACGAGCGGCGCGAGCGCGCTACCGACCAGCGGACCGCAGAACGCGCCGGTCATCGACGCGAGGTTGTAGAGGCTCGATACCTGGCTTTTGTCGGCCGGATGACGGCCGAGATGCTGCATGTTGACGAGATGCAGCAGCGACGAGCCGGCGCACAGCGCGGCGAGCCCCGCGCCGACGATCCACGCATCGCGCCCGAGGCCGAGCGCGAGCAGCCCGGCCATGCCGCCCGCGAGGCCGAGTGCATGACAGCGGCGCTCGGTCATTCGCTGCGCGACGTGCCCGAGCCCGAACAGCGCGATCACCGCGACCGCGCCCTGCAACGTCAGTAGTGCGACGGCACGCGTCTGCGTAAGGCCGAGCGACTGGATCGCGAGCACCACCGTATAGGTGCCGACGAGCGCGCGCGTCGCGCTGTTCACCGCTTCCACGACGAGCTGCTCGCGGATGTCGCGGCTCCACGCGAGCGCGGACAGCGCGCGCAGGCCGCCGGTTCGAAGTGACGCGCCGCGCGACGGTGGCGCCGCATCGCCGAGCAACACGCGGCTGAACAGCGCCATCCCCGCGAAGCTCGCCGACGCCACGCAGAACGTCGCGACCGCACCGTGCGTGCCGATCAGCCCGCTCGCGAGCCACGGCCCCACCATCCCGGTGCCGATCGACATCGCCGCGCGATACCAGCCCGCACGGGCCAGGCCGATCTGCGCGAGCCGCGCGAGAAACACGCCGTTGATCGACACGATCCGGAACGGGATGCACAGCCCGATCAGCCCTTGCGTGAGCGCGATCAGCGGCCACGCGCCCGTGAACGGCACGACGAGATTGAGCAGCATCGGCCCCATGCTGGCGGCGAAGTACACGCGGCGCGCACCGTAGCGCGCGACGAGCAGCCCGGCCGGCAACGTCATCAGCGCGATGCCGAGCGGCTCCATCGCGGCGATGATGCCGAGCCGCGCGTCGTCGACGCCGAGCGCCAGCGCATACAGCGTCGTCGCGAGCTGCGCCATGCTGATCGTCGTGCCGCTCGCGAGCGCGAGCAGCATGAAGCCGCCGGTGAAGCGCTCGCGCCGCCATGCGTCGGCGACGCGTGCCGGCGTGCTCACCGCGACAGCGTCGCGATGCCATCGAGCGCGCGCCGGTCGATCCACGCGCGCACGTCGAAGTCGGCGGGCAGGAACCGCCAGTCGACCAGGAAGCGCTTGAAATCGTCGAGCGCGGCGATCGACGCTTCGTCGAGATCCGTGCGCAGCCGCCGGTGCACGTCCACGCCGTACGCGAGCCGCAGCCAGTCATGGCCCGATCCCGTCTCGCGGCCGAGATAGCCGAGCACTTCGTGCTCGTGCTCGCGCGCCCAGCCTTCGACGTCGGTCACGCGTGCGAGAAAGCGGCTGACGATGTCGGGATGGCGCTCGAGCGTCGACGCATTGACGGTCAGCGGGCGCGGCGAGCCGTTGTTGATGCGGATCTGCGGATCGGGATGAAAGCCGATGTCGACCACCGGCTGCGCGCCGATCAGGTGCGCGGTTTCGAGCCCGAGCGAGCCCTTCACGTAGATCGCGTCGACGTCGCCGCGCACCAGCGCGGCCGCCTCGGCCGCATAGAGCCGGCGGCTCGACAGGCTCGCCGGATGACTGAACGCCGCGTCGCGAGTCGCGGGCGTCGACACCGGCGCGCGCAGGTTCGATGCCGGTACGTCGACCCATTCGACGTCGCCGGGGCCGAGCCCGTCGAGCGACAGCGCACTGACGAAGCCGCGCAGCGCCGCCGCCCGGAAGATGTCGATCCGCTCGCCGTCGCGGCGCGGCAGGCCGATGCGGCGCCCGCGCAGATCCTTCGGCCGCGCGAGGCCGGCTTCCGGCAGCGCGACGATCGCCTGCGCCTCGTCGACCCAGGTCAGCGCGACCACGCGCGTGTCGGCGCCGGACGCGCGCGCCCACAGCGCCGGAATGCTGCCGCCCTGCCGGAACGCGTTGTCGAGCGAATGGTCGACGTGCGCGTGATGCAGCGCCGCGTGCTGGCTTTCCTGCAGCGCGCGCACGGTAATGCCGTCGCCGGCGAATTCGTGATCCAGCCAGCCGAGATGCGCGGCGATGCCGAGCGGTGTCGGCACCGGACAGCGCGTGTACCAGATCGACTGAACGTTGTGTGAAGCCGTGGTGCTCATGAATGCGTTCGCAAAAAAGGAGTCGTGAAACGCGCGTCAGCCGCGCGGCGCGGTGAGCACCGACAATCGCGTGATGCCCGCGTGCTCGATCGCGGCCATCAGCTTCGCGACGGTGCCGTACGGCACGTGCTCGTCGGCCTGCAGGTCGAGCGCGACGTCGGGCCGGCCGGCCTTCAGCGCGGCCAGTTCGGCCGGCACCGTGTCGAGCGCGACCGCGCGCTTGTCGAGGTACACGACGCCCTTGCCGTCGACGCTCACGGTGACGTTCGGCTTGCGGTCGGCCGGCGCGGTGGCGACGGTGTTCGGCAGATTCACGTGCACCGCGTTGTTCAGCAGCGGCGCGGTGACGATGAAGGCGACCAGCAGCACGAGCATCACGTCGACGAGCGGCGTGATGTTGATTTCGCTGAGCACGTCGTCGTTGTCGGAGGAGGACGAGAAGGCCATTATGCGAACGCCTCCTGGCGCGTGTCGTCGGAACGGCGCGCCGGCGCGGCGGCGGGCACGGCAGCCGGCACGCGGAAGCCGGCTTTCTGCGCGAGCGTGACGAAGTCGGTTGCGAACGCATCGAGATCGGCCGACGCGGCCTTCACGCGGCGCACGAAGAAGTTGTACGCGAGCACGGCCGGCACCGCGACCGCGATGCCGATGCCGGTCGCGACCAGCGCCTCGCCGATCGGCCCGGCCACGACGTCGATGCTCGCCGACGCGCTGTGCGTGATCGCGGTCAGCGCGTGGATGATGCCGAACACGGTGCCGAACAGCCCGACGAACGGCGCGGTGCTGCCGATCGACGCGAGCACCGCGAGCCCCGCTTCCTCGCGCCGCCGCGCGTTGTGGATCTGCTGGCGCAGATGGCGTTCGAGCAGATCGTGGCGGCTCCAGCTGTGTTCGAGATCGTGCGCGCTGCTCTCGTCGGCGCGTCGCAATGCGTCGAAGCCCGTCGCGGCGAGTTCGCCCACCGGGCTGTTCGCGCCGTCGAGCGTGGCCGCGTCGTGGAAGCTGTTCGCGGCCCAGAACGCGCTGACGTAACGCCGGTTGCGCGCGCTCGAGCGCAGGCTCTGGATCGCCTTCACGACGATCAGCGTCCACGTGACGACGGAGAAGACGACCAGCAGCCAGAGCGCGCCCTGGACGATGAAGGTGGTCGGGATAGCGTTCATGATGTGAGTTCCTCGAAAAATGTGCGGGCGGCCCGGCGGGTCAGCCCAGCTTGAAATCGATCGGCACGTTGACCCAGCCGTCGACCGCTTCGTCGCCGCGCTTCGCGGGGATGAAGGTCCAGCGCTTCACGGCGGCTACCGCCGCGCTGTCGAGCAAGCGGCGGCCGCTGCTCGTGCGGACCTCGACCGAATCGGGCGTGCCGCTCGCGAGCACGTGCACGCGCAGCACGACGCGCCCTTCCCAGCCCTGGTCCTGCGCGAACGCCGGATAGTCGGGCGCCGGGTTGCGCAGGTACGCCGCGTCGCCGATCGGCGCGGTTTCGCGCACGGGTACGGCGGGTCCGGGCGCGGGCGCCTGAACCGGGGCAGCGGGCGCGGCGACGGCCGGCGTCGCCGGCACGGGTGCAGGTGCGGCTTCGCGCGTCGCCTGCGGCGTGGCCGCCGTCGCCGGACGCGGTACGGCCGCGCGCGGCTTCGGCGGGACCGGCGCCTGCTTCAACGGCTTCGGCGGTACGACCGGCTGCGGCGGGTGCGCGGCCTGCGGCAGCGGTTCGGGCGGCCGCGTCAGCTCGACCGTCATCGGCAGCGGCCGCGGCGGCTGCACGGGCGGTGCGGCAGGCACGCGCGCGGCCAGCAACGCGACGCCCGCATGCAGTGCCGCGATGGCCAGCGCAATCGCCGCCGCGCCACGCCATCCGTTCGCCGGAGCGGCCCGTGCCTCGACCTGCGCAGGCGGCGGCAACGACGGCGGCCGCGCAACCGCCGCCACCGTGCGCGGCGCCGCACGTGCCGCATGCCGGCGTGCGGGCGGCACGCCGTATTCGATCGTCAGCCCTGTCATGTTCGACTCCTTGCAATGACACGCCGCGGCGCGCTACGCGACCCACGCATGGCGGTGCCGGTCGATCTGCGTGAACGGCGCCGGATCGATCCACGCGCGCGCGTCGAAATCGTGTTCGAGAAAGCCCCACTCGACGAGAAAATCCTTGAACGCGACCAGCCCGTCGATCGACGTCGGCGCGAGCCCGGTCTCCAGATGGCGATGCACGTCCGCGCCATACGCGTAACGCACCCACTCGTCGGATGCACGCGTTTCGCGGCCGATATACGCGACCGTCTCCGCCGGATGGCGCGCGGCCCAGTCGCCCGCGCCGACCACGACCGACAGGAAGCGGCTCACGAGATCGGGACGCGCGTCGATCAGCGCGCGGTCGACGGTCAGCGTGCGCGGCGTGCCGTTGCCGATCCGCACCAGCGGATCGGGATGCGCGCCGAGATCGATGACGACCTGCGCGTCGATCAGATGCACGGTTTCCAGTCCGGCCACGCCCTTCACGAACACCGCCTCGACGTCGCCGCGCACGAGCGCCGCGATTTCGAGCCCGTATTCGTGCGGGCCACGCGTGAACGAGGCGGGCCCGGTGTAGCGCTCGCGCGTGTCGGGCAAGTCGACCCATTCGGCGTCGCCGTGGCCGAGCCCTTCCAGCTCGAGCGCGCTCAGGAACCCCTTCAGCGCGGCCGCGCGCCAGAAGTCGATGCTGATCGGATGGCGCGGCAAGCCGAGCCGTCGGCCGCGCAGGTCGCGCGCGGTGCGGATGCCGCGCTCGGGCAGCGTGACGATCGCCTGGAATTCGTTGGTCCACGACAGGCCGATCACGCGCGTATCGGCGCCGCGGGCCCGCGCCCACAGCGCGGGAATGTTGCCGCCCTGCCGGAACGAGTGCGGCAGGCTGTGATCGAAGTGCGATTCGCGCTTGTCGGCGTCGGCCGTCTCCTGCAGCGAATGGAGTGCGATGCCGTCCTGCCCGAACTCCTCGTCGAACCAGCCGCGATGCACGGCGATGCCGAGCGCGGTCGGCACCGGGCAGCGCGTGTACCAGAGTGCGTCGCAAGCCGTGGCCTGCGCAGCGAGTGTCGTCATGGTGAGTGTCCTTGTCGTTGTCATGGGTGCGTGGCGGCGGGCCGCCGCGCTCAGGCGCCGGCCACGCGCAGCGCCGCCTGCGTGCCGCGCGCGTTCAGCGCGCCATCGACGAGCGGCAGCACTTCCTCGCCCACGCGGTACGCTTCTTCGAGGTGCGGGTTGCTCGCGAGGATGAACGTCGACACGCCGATCTCGACGTATTCCGCGAGCCGCTCGGCCACCTGCTCGTGGCTGCCGACGATCACGCAGCCGGGGCCGCCGCGGATCTGCGACATCCCGGCCCACAGGTTCGGGCCGACGATCAGGTTATCGAAGTGTTGCGTGTTGCCCTGGTGCAGCGCGAACTGGCGTTTCGCGCCGACCGATTCCGACGCTGCGCCACGCCCGCCGAAGCCATTGCGCGTCGTGTCGCCCACCGTCGCGAACATCTGCCGCAGCTCGGCCCACGCCTGCTCTTCGGTCTCGCGCGCCAGGATGTCGATGCGCATGCCGAAGCGCAGGTCGCGGTCGGCGTTCTGCCGGTCGAGCGCGCGGCGCGCCGCATCGATCACTTCCTTCTGCTTCGCGAGCGGCTCGCCCCAGCTCAGGTGCACGTCGCCGTGCTTCGCGGCGACCGCGAGCGCCGCGTCGCTCGCGCCGGCCAGATAGATCCGCGGCGGTTTCTGGCCGCTCAGCGGCGGCAGCAGGCCGCCCTCCTCGACGCGATAGAAGCGGCCGTCGAACGTGAACGGCGCGCCGGCTGCGACGCCTTTCACGACATCGAGGAATTCGTCGGTGCGCGCATAGCGGCTGTCGTGATCGATGAAGTCGCCGTACGCACGCTGGTCTGGCCCGCCGCCGCCCGTGACGACGTTCCACTCGACGCGGCCGCGGCTGATCCGCTGCAGGCTCGCGGCCATCTGCGCCGCATAGACCGGATGCACGAAATGCGGCTGCAGCGCGATCAGCAAGCGCAGCCGGCGCGTCTCGCGCGCCAGCGCGGCCGCCACGACCCACGGTTCCTCGGTGAAGCGGAAGATCGGAATCAGCGCGCCGTGGAAGCCGGCGATGTCGGCCGCGCGCGCGACCTGCGACAGATAGTCGATGTAGCCGAACGCGTCGTCGTCGACTTTCGGTGCGACGCGCGACGCGCGCTGACGATTCCATTCGCCGCGCGTATGCAGATCGTGTGCGCGCCGGCCGTCGCCGTGCATCGGCAGGCGCCACAGAAATTCAACAGCCATCGGGATTCTCCTTGTCGGCCCATTCGGATTGCGTGCGGCACCGGCGTGCCGCGCGTTTGTAGCGCTGTAAAGCACGCGGTGTGCCAACGGGCTCGCCGCGACATGCGCGAAGCCGCCGGCGAATGCGCGCGGCGCCTTGCGGGTCGGGCGTGCGCGACGATTCGAATCACGTGTGCCGGGTGCCGCCGGACATGTCGCGACACGCACCCATGCCGCTGCTGCTTCCGCCGCACCGGTGCTGCGCGCGCAACAGCGCCCGACGTGACTGTTGCTCACGCAACAACGCCGGGGACTGCCGCCATGCCGCGCATCGCCCGCGAGGCCTGCGCCGCCGGCCGCACGGCGGTTGCCGTTCACTGGCCCGGAACTTGCAACGTGGAACGGCCCGCGCGGGCGACACCGCGCCTCGACCACGCTCACCCAGACAGGGGAATCTCACACATGACAGACAGGCCCGATTCGTCATCGGACAAGCAGCAGACGTTCTGGTACGCCCGATCGCCGGTGCCGACGCCGCTCGGCATCGCCGTGCACCTCGGCTGGCTCAACGGCGAGACCTCGGCCGACGGCGTCGCGATCCGCTCGCCGCGCGGCGCCACGCGGCACGACGTGTCGTCGATCAGCGACCACACGCTCGCGCAGTCGTTTCGCCAGGGCGGCAGCATCCCCGCGATGTGGGCGCGCTCGAACGACGCGAACACACGCGTGATCGGGTTGTCGTGGGTCGACGAATCGCAGCTGATCCTCGCGCGCCCCGAGTCGGGCATCCGCTCCGTGAAGGCATTGCGCGGGCGCCGGATCGCGATTCCGAGCCGCCCCGACGATCGCATCGACATCTTTCGCGCGTCGGCGCTGCGCGGCTTCGTCAATGCGCTGAGCCTCGACGGGCTGACGCTCGGCGACGTTGACCGCGTCGACGTGCGCGCCCGCACGCTGCAGGCCGTCGGCCCGGCGCGCGCGGCCAGCCTGTTCGCGTCGCCGCAAGGCTTTTCGAGCCGTGCGCTGTATGCGGCCGAAGCCGGCGCGCTGCTGCGCGGCGAAGTCGACGCGATCTACGTGAAGGGTTCGACGGGCCTCGAGATCGCGCAACTGATCGGTGCACACGTCGTGATCGACATCGGCTTTCATCCGGAGCGCTCGATCCGCAACAACAACGGCACGCCGCGCCCGCTGACCGTCAACGCGGACGTGCTCGCGAACCACCCCGACATCGTCGCCGGCTTCCTGAAACTCGTGGTCGCAGCCGGCGAATGGGCCGGCACGCATCCAGACGAAACCGCGCAGTACGTGGCCGGCGAAACCGCGTCGTCGATCGACTGGGTGCGCGCCGCGTACGGCAACCAGTTGCACCGGCATCTTGGCATCAATCTCGACGACGAATCGGTCGCCGCGCTCGACGAGTTCAAGACCTTCCTGCACGACCACGGTTTTCTGGAAGCCGATTTCGACGTCGCCGACTGGATCGATCCGCGCCCGCTCGCCGACGTGCTGCGGCCGTCGTTGCAGAAGCGCGCGTGAGCCCCTTTCACGTTCACTGCTCCGGACCATCATGAAACCCACACTCTCCCTCGCGTCGCTGCATCGCCCGCTGCGCACGCTGCTCGCCGCGCTGCCATTGGCCGTCGCATCGTTCGTCACGCCCGCCGCCCACGCGAAAGACGCGCCCAAGGTCGTGCGAATCGCCGTCGTCGCGTATTCGAGCGGCGGCAAGACGCAATACGCGGGCGCATCCGCGCTGATCGACGCCGACAAGTCGCTCGAAAAAGCGCTCGCCGCGCGACACGTGACGCTGCAATGGGTGCCGGTGTCGACCGCCGCGGTCGGCACGCTCGTCAACGAGGCATTCACGAACGGCAGCATCGATTTCGCCGGCTACGGCGACCTGCCGTCGGTGGTCGTCAACGCGTCGGGTACGCATACGCGCCTGATCGTGCCGGGCGGCATCGGCAGCAACACCTATCTGGTCGTGCCGGCCGGCTCGAGCGCGAAGTCGATCGTCGACCTCAAGGGCAAGCGCATCGCCCTCAATCGCGGCCGGCCGTGGGAAGTGCCGTTCAGCAAGCTGCTCGCCGAGAACGGGCTGAAGCTGTCCGACTTCAGGATCTACAACCTCGATCCGCAGGCCGGCGCGGCGGCCGTCGCAGCCGGCCGCGTCGACGGTTTCTTCACGCTGTCCGACGCGTATTCGCTCGTCGACACGAACGTCGGCAAGATCATCTGGTCGACCAAGCGCGCGCCCGACGACTGGAAGATGCGCGCGGAACTGTGGGCGTCCGACGATTTCGTGCGGCGCTACCCGGACATCACGCAGATCGTCGCGACGGCCTACGTCCGGGCCGCGCACTGGATCTCGCAGCCGCAGAACCGCGATGCGTACGTGAAGATCCTGAGCGCGTCCGGCCAGCCGGAAAGCGTCCTGCGCCGCGAATACGCGGACGAAGCGACGCCGTGGAAGGAGCAATGGACGCCGCTGTTCACGCCGGCGTTGACCGGCCATTACCGCGATGTCGTCGCGTACAGCCGCCAGGCCGGGCTGACGTCGGCGCCGGTCGACGTGAACGCGCTGCTCGCGCCGACCTTCGTGTCGACCGCGCTCAAGCAGCTCGGCCTCGACGGCTACTGGCGCGCCGACGCCCCGCGCGTCGCGAGCCGCTGATGGCGACGCGCGCCCTCGCGCCGAACGGCTTGCGCGCGGCGGTTCGCCTGCCGAGCGTCGCGCGGCTCGTCGACCACGCGCTGTGGTGGATCACACCCGTCGCATTCGCCGCGCTGTGGTGGCTCGCGAGCGCACAGCGCTGGTTTCCGCCGCAGCTCGTCGTGCCGCCCGAGCGCCTCGCGGCGACGCTGCGCACGCTGCTCGACACCGGCGAACTGCGCGACAACCTGTCGATCACGCTGCACCGCCTCGTGCTCGGTTTCGCGATCGGCGCGACCAGCGGCGCCGCCTTCGGCATCCTGCTCGCACGCAGCCGGCTGTTCGCCGACTACCTGCGGCCGACCTTCGACCTGTTGCGGCAATTGCCCACGCTCACATTGATTCCGCTGCTGATCCTGCTGATCGGCGTCGACGAACCGTTGAAGCTCGTCGTGGTCGGCAAGGCCGTGTTCTTCCCGGTCGCGCTGGCCGCGTACACGGGCGTGCACGACGCGCCGCGCGATCTCGTCGAGATGGCGCGCCACTACGGGCTCGGCCGCTTCGCGCTGCTGCGCGACGTACTGCTGCCGGCCGCGCTGCCGCCGCTGCTCACCGGCGTGCGGATCGCGCTCGCGCGTGCGTGGCTCGCGCTCGTCGCGGTCGAGCTGCTCAGCGCGGACAGCGGCATCGGCCAGATGATGGAACTCGCTCGGCAGATGCTGCGGCTCGACGTGGTGCTCGTCGACGTCGCGGTAATCGGGCTGATCGGCTTCGCGCTCGACCGCTCGATCGCACTCGTCCAACGTTATGCGCTGCGCTGGCAGACGCCCGCGCGCTGACCCTGACCGGAACCGCTTCGGCATGACCTTCGTTACCCGTGTTGCCTCGCTCGCCCCGCTGCGCCGCCGCGCGCGCGGCCTCGTCGTACCGGCGCTGTTGCTGGCCGCCTGGCAAACCGCCTCGTCCGGCGACGCGGCCCATCAATATGCGTTCGTGCCGCTGCAGCAGGTCGGCGCCGCGCTCGTCGAACTTGCGCGCAGCGGCGAACTCGCGACCGATCTCGGCGCGAGCCTGCGCCGCACGACGCTCGGGCTCGGCTTCGGCGTCGCGTTCGGGCTCGTGTTCGGTGCGGCGATGGCGCGCTCGACGCTCGCACGCAAGCTCGGCGAACCGGCGTTCCAGGCGCTGCGCTACGTACCGCTGCTCGGCCTGATTCCGCTGCTGAGCCTGTGGGTCGGCACCGGCGAATTCGCGAAGGTGTTCATCATCGCGCTGGCCGCGTTCTACCCGATGACCACCGCCAGCTTCGACGGGTTGCGCCGCGTTGATCCGCGCTACGTCGAACTCGCGCAGTCGTATCGCCTGACCCGCATCGGCCTGTGGCGCGACGTGCTGATCCCCGGCGCGTTGCCCGACCTGTTCGCGGGCGTGCTGCAGGCCGTGCCGTTCGCGTGGATCACCGCGACCAGCAGCGAGCTGCTGTTCAATACGGGCGCCGGCGTCGGCAGCCTGATGCAGAACGCGCAGGCCGGCGCGCGCGCCGACGTGCTGCTGGTGTGCGTGCTCGGCGTGACGGCGCTGGCCGTCGGCATGAGTGCGTTATGCGAGCGGATCGCCCAGCGCGCGCTGCGCTGGCGCGATCACGCCTGACGGCGCAGCCGCGCGCCGGTGTCGGCGTCGCCGCCGTCGCCCGCGTCGCGCGGCTTCAGGATGCCGAGCTGCGCGAGCCGCGCACGCACGATGTTGCGCGACTGATCGAGCAGGCGCGACATCCGCAGCTGGTTGTGCTCGCTGTAGTCGAACACACTGCGGTACACGGTGTCCTCGATGTGCTGCCACAGCGCCGGCGTGCCGAGATCCAGCAGTTCGATCACCGCGTGGCGCAGCGCGTCGGTCGCTTCGGCCACGTCGCGCGCGCGGCGCGGCGGCGCGGCGGCCGTGCCTGGTGCGTCGGCCGGGTCGGGCGCAAGTGACAGCGCGGAGAATTGCAGGTCGCCGACGTCGATCGCGCCGCCTGCGCAGATCAGCACCGCGTGGTGAATCACGTTCTCCAGTTCGCGGATGTTGCCGGGCCATGCATGCGCATGCAGCCGCGCGCGCGCGGCGTCGGTCAACGTCGGCGCGGCCACGCGCAGCCGCTTCGCGTAGGTGTCGATGAAGTGTTCGATCAGCGGCGCGATATCACCGGGCCGCTCGCGCAGCGGCAACAGGCTCAGCTTCACGACGTTGAGCCGGTAGTACAGATCCTCGCGGAAATTACCCGCGCGCACCGCGGCTTCGAGATTCACGTTGGTCGCCGCGACGAGCCGCACGTCGATCTTCACGGTCTTGCGCGAGCCGACCGGCGTCACCTCGCGCTCCTGCAGCACACGCAGCAGCTTGACCTGCGCGGACAGCGGCAGGTCACCCACTTCATCGAGAAACAGCGTGCCGCGATTCGCGGATTCGAACCAGCCGGGCTGGCTGTTGATCGCGCCGGTGAACGCGCCGCGCTCGTGGCCGAACAGCTCGCTTTCGATCAGCGTTTCCGAAAAAGCCCCGCAGTTGACCGCGACGAACGGCCCGTCGTGGCGCTCGCTCAGCGAATGCACGAGGCGCGCGATCAGCTCCTTGCCGGTGCCGCTCTCGCCGGTGACGAGCACCGTCGCATCGCTCGGTGCGACGAGCTGGATGCGTTCGAGCAGCACCCGCGATTTGGGATCGTCGAACGTCAGTGCCTTCGCGCGAATCGTGATCGCGTGCGAAGTCGGGTCCGGCAAGCTGAAGATGGCCATGGCACGACCGGCGTGTTGAACGGGGAAGGTTCGACGATAGCAAGGCGCACGCCGGCCACGAACCAATTCATCGAGCTATCGGTATGACGGCGGCCGGATTGCGCCGGCCGCCGCGCCGCATCATGCGAGGCCGCTCATCTTCCATTGCTGTTCGAGCGCGCCCGGCCCGAATTCGAGCGAGCCGCCGAGCGGTTCCGCGAGCGCCTGGAAGTACGCGGCTTCCTCGAGGATCAGGATGTACTTCGACACGTCGAGGATCGACTTGCCCCAGAACGTCGCGCCGCCGTTCGCCTCGATGATCGCCGGCACGTCGGGATCGCGCCGGATCGTGTCGACGATGAAGCGCGGCTCGCCGGGGCGGCGATCGACGTAGACGGGGATTTCGCGTGCCCGCGTGTAGCGCGCGGCCGGCGCGTAACGGATCGGCAGCGGACGATGCGCGCTCGCCCATGCGCCGAGATACGGGCCGTGGACATGAATCACCACGTCGACTTCCGGCACCTCGCGGAATACGCCCGCGTAGCGCGGGCCGTTGCCGCCCGCGCGCGCATCGCCGTGCAGCACGTCGCCGTCGAGCGTCACGACGACCGGCTGGATCTCCCGCGACGCGGCCCACGGGCTCGGCGCCGACAGCGCGACGACGAGCTCCGTGCCCGGCACGCGCTGAAACGCCTGGAACGTGTTGGTGGCGCTGAGCGTGCGCGTTTCCTTCAGCACGCGCTCGGCCTGCGCGAATTCGCGCGTGGCGCGCTCGACGAATGCCACGAGTTCGCCGCTGTCGATGGCTTGGGTGACGGACATGAGGAAGGTTCCTTGATCGGTTGAACGGATGGGCTCGCGTCGCAACGCAGCGACGCATGGCCGACGAATCAGCAGCAATCGTGCCAGCGCGGCGATGGGCATCTCGAGGGCCGGCTGACGCGGCGCAGGCATGCGACGCCCGACTTGCGGCGTGCAGCCTGCGCCTACGCATCTGTTGCGCAAGCAACACCGTGCCGGCCGGGATTGCTGCATGACACGCAGTCAGTGCGTGTGGACGATGCGCGCGGCATCGATCCATCGCTCCGCCATACCGCGCGTTGCGTACGCAACGACCCCGCTGGTTCGAAACTTGCATCGCACTCGGCCCGCGCCGGCCTTATCCGGCGTATCCGCTCTCACCGACCTTCATCCAGCCATGACGCTTCTTTCCCTGCGCGGCATCGCCGCGCGCACGCTGCTCGTATCGGCACTCGCCGTGTCTTCCGTCGTTTCGCTCGCGGCGTCGCCGGGCCGTGTCCCCGCCCCGGACCCGCTACAAGGCGACGGCCGCGTATCCGCGTTCTACACGTGGGACCGCGACGTTCCGGCCACGCCCGGCGCGCTGCTGCGCACCGAAGCGCTGCCCGCGACGCTCGGGCTCGCGAGTGCCGCGCGGCAATTGCGCATCCTGTACGCGTCGACCGACGGCGTCGGCGGCCGCACGCCGATCGCGGTGTCGGGCGCGCTGTTCCTGCCGCGCGGCACGCCGCCGGCCGGCGGCTGGCCGATCGTCGCGTGGGCGCACGGCACGTTCGGGATGGCCGACATCTGCGCGCCGTCATGGTTCGGCCGCTCGTATCGCGACGTGCGTTACCTGAACGCGTGGCTTCAGCAAGGGTTCGCGGTGGTCGCCACCGACTATCAGGGGCTCGGCACGCCCGGCCCGAATCCACAGCTCAACAACCGCTCGAACAGCTACACGCTGCTCGACAGCGTGCGCGCGGTGCTCGCCGGCGTGCCGGGCCTCGCGAACGAGGTCGTGCTGGTCGGCCAGTCGCAAGGCGGCACGGCCGTGATCGCGGCGGCCGGCTATGCGCCGGCCTATGCGCCCGAACTGGCGATCCGCGCGACCGTCGCGACCGGCACGATCTACAACGCGTCGCGCGCCACCCTCGCATCGCTGCCGAAGTTCGAGACGGCCTACCGGCGCGATCCCGAACACGTCGATCCGACGCTCGCGTATCAGTTCTACTCGGTGCTGTCCGCGCAGCAGATCGACCCGTCGCTGCGCGCCGACGAGGTGCTGACCGATACCGCACTGCCGATCCTCGAACAGTCGCGCATCAGTTGCCTCGCATCGCTCGAGGACGATGCGGCGCTCGCGCACCTCACGCACGCGAACACCGTGAAGCCGGGTGGCGATGCGCGGCTGAAGGCATGGTGGGACGACTACCTGAAGTACCCGACGCTGAAGATCGCGACGCCCGTTTTCATCGGCGCGGGCGCGGACGACGGGCTCGCGCCGCTCGAACTCGCGCTCGCCAGGGACGCCTGTGCGGCGGGCACGACGGTCGAAGCGCATCTGTATGCGGGCCGCGAGCACAACGGCACCGTGAACGCGTCGCTCGCCGATTCGATTCCGTTCGTGAAGCGCGTGCTGGCCGGCGAGACGATCCGCCCGGTCTGTTCGCCGGTCGCGCAGCCCGCCGTGTCGCAATAGCCGGCTTACGGCGCTTTGCACGACGGCGCGAATGCTTGTGCAAATCCGTTATTGGATCGCGCCGCCGCGCATTTTTATACTCGTCAGCACTCTCTGTTAAAGAGTGCCAGCCAATTTCGACAGAACAGGACAGGACGAAAAAATGAGCCTACGCCCCTTGCACGATCGCGTGATCGTGAAGCGACTCGATCAGGAAACCACCACCGCGTCGGGCATCGTGATCCCCGACAGCGCCGCCGAAAAGCCCGACCAGGGCGAAGTAATTGCCGTCGGCCCCGGCCGCAAGGACACGGATGGTCAGCGCATCGTGCCCGACCTGCAGGTCGGCGAACGCGTGCTGTTCGGCAAGTACGCGGGGCAAGCCGTCAAGGTGGACGGTAACGAGTTTCTCGTGCTGCGCGAAGAGGACATCGTCGCGGTCGTCAATCAATAACGGAGCGCAATCATGGCAGCCAAGGAAATTCTTTTCAGCGACATCGCACGGTCGAAGCTGACCGAAGGCGTGAACATCCTCGCGAACGCGGTGAAGGTCACGCTCGGCCCGAAAGGCCGCAACGTCGTGCTCGAACGCAGTTTCGGCGCCCCCGTCGTCACGAAGGACGGCGTGTCGGTCGCGAAGGAAATCGAACTCGCCGACAAGCTGCAGAACATCGGCGCGCAACTCGTGAAGGAAGTCGCGTCACGCACCAGCGACGCGGCCGGCGACGGCACGACCACGGCCACCGTGCTCGCGCAGGCAATCGTCCGTGAAGGCCAGAAGTACGTGGCGGCCGGGCTCAATCCGCTCGACCTGAAGCGCGGCATCGACAAGGCCGTCACGTCGGCCGTCGAGGAATTGAAGAAGATCAGCAAGCCGACCACCACGAGCAAGGAAATCGCGCAGGTCGCGACGATCTCCGCGAACGGCGAGGAGTCGATCGGCCAGCGCATCGCGGAAGCGATCGACCGCGTCGGCAAGGAAGGCGTGATCACCGTCGAAGACGGCAAGTCGCTCGCCGACGAGCTCGATGTCGTCGAAGGGCTGCAATTCGATCGCGGCTACCTGTCGCCGTATTTCATCAACAATCCGGACAAGCAGATCGCCGAGATCGAAAGCCCGTACATCCTGCTGCACGACAAGAAGATCTCGAACATCCGCGATTTGCTGCCGGTGCTCGAACAGGTCGCCAAGTCGGGCCGGCCGCTGCTGATCATCGCGGAAGACGTCGAAGGCGAAGCGCTCGCGACGCTCGTCGTGAACAACATCCGCGGCATCCTGAAGACGGTCGCGGTCAAGGCACCGGGCTTCGGCGATCGCCGCAAGGCGTTGCTCGAGGACATCGCGATCCTCACCGGCGGGCAGGTGATCGCAGAGGAAACGGGCCTGACGCTCGAGAAGGCCACGCTGGCCGAACTGGGCCAGGCGAAGCGCATCGAGGTCGGCAAGGAAAACACCACGGTGATCGACGGCGCGGGCGATGCGAAGAACATCGAAGCGCGCGTGAAGCAGATCCGCGTGCAGATCGAAGAAGCCACCTCCGACTACGACCGCGAGAAGCTGCAGGAACGCGTCGCGAAGCTCGCGGGCGGCGTGGCGGTGATCAAGGTCGGCGGCGCGACCGAAATCGAGGTGAAGGAGAAGAAGGACCGCGTCGACGACGCGCTGCACGCCACGCGCGCGGCCGTCGAGGAAGGCATCGTGCCAGGCGGCGGCGTCGCGCTGATCCGCGTGCGGCAGGCGATCCGCGAACTGAAGGGCGCGAACGCCGATCAGGACGCGGGCATCAAGATCGTGCTGCGCGCGCTCGAGGAACCGCTGCGCCAGATCGTCACGAATGCGGGCGAGGAAGCGAGCGTCGTCGTCGCGAAGGTCGCGGAAGGCACGGGCAACTTCGGCTACAACGCGCAGACGGGCGAGTACGGCGATCTCGTCGAATCGGGTGTGCTCGATCCGACCAAGGTCACGCGCACCGCGCTGCAGAACGCGGCGTCGGTGCCCGGGCTGCTGCTGACGACCGATGCGACCGTGTACGAAGCGCCGAAGGATGCGGCGCCGGCCGCCGCACCGGGCGGCCCGGGTGCGGGCGGGCCGGGATTCGATTTCTGACGACGCAGCGTGCGCGCCGGTTCGCCGGCGCGCGCGGCCTGGCAGGATCCTGCAACGCGTGGCGATGGAAGTCGTCACGCGTTTTTCTTTGGATCGGCCGTTTGCGGAACCGCTATCGTGCTCGGGTAAGATGAATTCCCCTCTCACCATTCAGCTCCCATGCCGACCGCACAGACCATTCTTGACGACTACGAACGCCTCGGCCGGACCGGCGGCGATCCGATGTCGCAGATGCTGGCGCTGCGGCGCGAAGAGCCGACCGCGCTCGCCGATCTGGTGATCGCGTCGTTCGATCGCGCGTTGCCGCATGCGACGTTCATCGACGCAGCACTCGATCTGATGGACGGCACCTCGTTCGAGAAAGTTGCCGCCGACGCATGGCGACGGGTGCTCGAAGGCGCGTGGAACGCGCGGCTCGCGAACGTGCTGTCGAGCGTGGCGCTGCGCTCGCCGCAGGTGTTTGCCGGTCATTGGGATGCACTGCTCGACGTGGTCGTCGCCCGGCGCTCACCGAGCGTATATCTCGCCGAACACGCGTGGCGGGCGCTCGATCCCGCGACGATCGATGCGTGGCGCCGACGGCTTGCGGAAACCCCTGGGCTTGACGATGCAGCACGCGCACGCGCTGTCGCGCTGCTTCATTCTCGACAACCGGCAGCCGTGCTCGACGCAGTGGGCCGGCTGTTCCCCGACGATCCGGAGCAAGCCGCAAACTGGCTCATGTCCGCGGGCTACACGCTGGAGCATGGCACGTTGCGCGCATTGCACGGCGATTCGCCGCTGCATGTCGACTTCGGACGCACGCTGCGCGCACCGGCGCTTCGCGAGATGCCGAAGTGGAAACGCGAGATTCAGACGCATCATGCGACCTGGCACGCAGGCGAATCGCCTCGGTCGACCGCACACTTCGGCGGCACGACATCGCATCGATGCGGCCTGTGTCATCAGCCGTTGCACCGGCTGCTGACGCTGCCGCAACCCGCCGACACCGGCATCGACAGCACGACGCCGGTGTCGTTCGACACCTGCCTGTCGTGTCTCGGCTGGGAAAGCGACGGCCCGCTGTTCTACCGGCACGACGACTCGGGCCACGCGATCGCTCACCCGTCGCAGCAGCACGATGCCCCGATCGAACCCGACTACCCGGCCGCCGCCTTCGTCGAATCCGACGTCGCACTCTTTGCCGCCCCTGCACGGTGGACCTGGCAGGACTGGGGCGAGTCGAACGACCGGCAGAACCTGAGCCGCGTCGGCGGCCCGCCGTCGTGGGTACAGTCCGCGTGGTATCCCGCTTGCCCCGACTGCGGCCGCACGATGCACTTCGCGATGCAGCTCGATTCGCAGCTTCCACAGGTCGACGGCGGTGAATGGCTGTGGGGCAGCGGCGGCGCGAATTACACGTTCTGGTGCTCATGCTGCCGCACCAGCGCGCATCTATGGCAGTGCACGTAACGCGCGATTCACACGCCTCTACGACCTTTTTACTTGCGAGCGCGCATCCGTTCACTAGAATGGGTTCGTCATCCATCAGAGAGCACGCGCCATGCGCATCCGAAGTCCTCGTGCTCCGAGTCGCTTTTCTGCCTGACGGGCCGGACGACTGCGTGTCCCTCCCGAGCCACCGTCCTGCCGCCAGGCGGACGGTGCGCGCCGTAGTCCTTCCCGTGCACGCTTGAACACGATGTCAATGCGGTCGTCATGCATCGCCATGCGTGCGTTCAAGCACATGCATCGGAGGAAGGATCGGGCGTGGTGTTCTGCCGGCGCGGCAACACCGATCTGCTGTCGGAAACTCGTCGCTACTTCGCCGATTCGGCGTGCGTGCTGCGCGACGGGTTCAATGTCGAGCAGAAGCCGGTCATGCGCTTCTGATCGCGTAATCAAAACGCTTGCGGCGGCCCGCAAAGGCCGCCGCAAGCGGACAGCGTCAGCACAACGACAACGTCAGCGCCGCGCCGCCAGTCTCCTGACGACACGCACCAGCGCATCGACTTCGTCGCACGTGTTGTAGAACGCGAGCGACGGCCGTACCGTGGCTTCGAGCCCGAAGCGCCGCAGGATCGGTTGCGCGCAGTGATGCCCCGAGCGCACCGCGATGCCCTCTTCGTTCAGCGCCTGCCCGACTTCCTCGGTCTCATAGCCCTTCAGCACGAACGACAGCACGCTCGCCTTGTCGCGCGCGGTACCGACGAGCCGCACGCCGGGCACGGGCGCGAGCACGCTCGTCGCATACGCAAGCAGATCGTGCTCGTAGCGAGCGATGTTCTCGATGCCGACACGGTTCACGTAGTCGAGCGCCGCGCCGAGCCCCACCGCATCCGCGATGTTGCCGGTGCCGGCTTCGAAACGGTTCGGCGGCGGCTGGAACACCGTGCGCTCGAACGTCACGTCCGCGATCATGTTGCCGCCACCCTGCCACGGCGGCATGTCGTCGAGGATCGCGCGCTTGCCGTACACCACGCCGATCCCGGTCGGCCCGTAGATCTTGTGCCCGGAGAACACGAAGAAATCCGCATCGAGCGCCTGCACGTCGACACGCATGTGCGAGATCGACTGCGCACCGTCGACCAGCGCCTTCGCGCCAGCGCGATGCGCAAGCTCGACGATCTCCTTCACCGGCACGACCGTGCCGAGCGCGTTCGACACCTGCGTGACCGACACGATCTTCGTGCGATCGTTGAGCAACTTCCGGTATTCGTCGAGCAGCACCTGCCCCGAATCGTCGACCGGAATCACGCGCAGCTTCGCGCCCTTGAGCGCGGCAAGCTGCTGCCACGGCACGATGTTCGCGTGATGCTCGAGATGCGACACGACGATCTCGTCGCCTTCACCGACGTTCTGCACACCCCACGACTTCGCGATCAGGTTGATCGCCTCGGTCGTGCCGCGCACGAACACGATCTCGTCGGGCGACGATGCGCCGATGAAGCGCTGCACCGTTTCCCGCGCATGCTCGTACGCATCCGTCGCGCGGCCGGCCAGTGCGTGCGCGGCGCGGTGGATGTTCGAGTTTTCGTGGGCGTAGAAGTAAGCGAGGCGGTCGATCACGGCCTGCGGCTTGTGCGTCGTCGCCGCGTTGTCGAACCAGACGAGCTGCTTGCCGTTCACGCGCTCCTGCAGGATCGGGAAATCGCGGCGGATCGCGTTCACGTCGAACGGCGGATGAGCGCCACGATACAGCTGGCCTTGCGGCTCGGCTGCGTGCGCGTCGTCGATGAAGTAACGCGGCACGTCGGCGCCCGATGCACGCGACACCGGCACGTCGCGATGCACGGCGAGCAGCGCGCGCAGCGCATCGTCGCCCGGCAGCCCGAACGCTTCCGGCGACGCGAGGCCGTTCGACGGCACGACGATGTCCTGTGGCGTCCCCTGCCAGCCTTGCAGCGAACCGTCGGTGAAGTAGTACGGCGAGGCCTTCGCCGCGCCTTCCGATACCGGCGCATTCACCTGCGGCACGCCGAGGGCCGCGCCGCCGACACGCGGTTCGAGCGCGGGCGCGATCGACACGGCGTTGTCGGGCAGCCCGTTCTGCGCGGCCGCATGCGGCGCGAGCGCGGGTGCGCGGTTGCCGAGCGACAGCACGTGCGTCGGCGCGGACGGCGCGAGGTTCGCGCCCGGTACCTTGCCTTGCGGCAGCGCGAGCCCCGGCACGCCGGTGCCCGCCCCGCCCGGGCCTGCGAGCGGCGAACCGCCCGGCACCGGGTTGCTCACCGACGCGAGAATCGGCGCCGCCGCGGGCAAGGCCGACGGCACGCCGCCGACCGCGCCGCTGCCCGCCGACAACCCGGGCGCGGTGGCCTGCCCGGGCGGCGTCGCGAAGAACTCGGACGCGAGCCGCGCGAGCGTCGCCGGGTCGGGCAAGCCGGCCGGCAGCGGCGCATGCGGCAACGCGTGCGCGTCGCCGCCGGCCAGGCCGGGATTAACGGTAGGTGTCGGGATAGTCATGGAACTTGGCGATTTCGACGTCATCGAGGACAGCCAGCGCATCCGGCGAATGGACCGCGAGCGAGCAATACAGCGAGATCAGGTACGACGCGATCGCCTGGTTGTTGATCCCCATGAAGCGCACCGACAGGCCCGGCCCCTGCTCGCCCGCGACGCCCGGCTGATACAGGCCGACGACGCCCTGACGCTTGTCGCCGACGCGCAGCAGCAGGATCTTGGTCTTGCCGTCCGCGACCGGCACCTTGTCCGACGGAATCAGCGGAATGCCGCGCCACGTCAGGAACTGCGAGCCGAACAGGCTGACCGTCGGCGGCGGCACGCCGCGCCGCGTGCATTCGCGGCCGAATGCGGCGATCGCGAGCGGGTGCGTGAGGAAGAATGCCGGCTCCTTCCACACCTTCGTCAGCAGCTCGTCGAGATCGTCCGGCGTCGGCGCGCCCGTCAGCGGGAAGATCCGCTGTTCGTCGGTCACGTTCGCGAGCAGCCCGTAGTCGGGGTTGTTGATCAACTGGCTTTCCTGCAGCTCCTTGATCGTCTCGATCGTCAGGCGCAGCTGTTCCTTGATCTGGTCATGAGGACTGCTGTAAAGATCGGAGATCCGCGTATGCACGTCGAGCACCGTGCTCACCGCGTTCAGGAAGTACTCGCGCGGCTGTTCCTCGTACGGCACGAACGTCTGCGGCAGCACGCTTTCGTCCTCGAGCTGCGTGCACGCGGCACGCACGGCTTCCGGGTTCTTGACCTGGTTCAGGCGATAGATGCCGGCCTCGACCGGCACCCATTGCAGCAGATGGGTCAGCCAGCGCGGCGTGATCGTGGAAAGCTGGGGGACGGTCTTGGTAGCGTTCGCTAGTTGGCGGGCGGCGTGATCGCTCAGCGCAGCCGTGCCGCTTGCAACGGTCGACATGTGTGGCTCCGGGTTCTTAAGATGAAAAACGGGATTGCTTATGACGCTGGGTGATTATCGGAAGCACGCCCCTGCCGGCTCAACATGCTATAGCCGTCAGGTCGCGCACCCGAAAGGGGAATCGATGCGGGCGGCTCAGGTGACGTACGCGCCCGGCAGCAGCGTCGAGATCGACACGTCGAACGCGCGCGCGATCTTGTCGGCCGTGACGATCGACGCGATCGCCTCGCCGCGCTCGATCTCGCCGACATACGAGCGGTTCAGCCCCGCATGCTCGGCCAGTTGCTCCTGCGACCACGTGCGCGCTTCGCGCAGCTTGCGCACGGTGGCGCCGAAGTGATGGATGAGGTCGCTCATCGCGCCTCCTAGGCGACGCGCGCCGCCGTGCGCGGCGCGGCGTTCGCTTCGCTGCGCAGCACGGCCTGCGTGACGTTTTCGCCGGCCGGCACGTCCTGCGTGAGCCACACGTTGCCGCCGATCACCGCGCCGCGCCCGATCGTCACGCGGCCGAGGATCGTTGCGCCCGCATAGATCACCACGTCGTCCTCGACGATCGGATGGCGCGCGAGCCCTTTCTCCAGATGGCCGGCCGCATCGCGCGGAAAGCGCTTCGCGCCGAGCGTGACGGCCTGGTACACGCGCACGCGCTCGCCGATGATCGCCGTTTCGCCGATCACGACGCCCGTGCCGTGGTCGATGAAGAAGCCCGCGCCGATGCGCGCGCCCGGATGAATGTCGATGCCCGTTTCCGCATGCGCCTGCTCGGCGATGATCCGCGCGAGCAGCGGCAGGCCGAGCCCGTACAGTTCGTGCGCGAGCCGGTGATGAATCATCGCCAGGATGCCGGGATAGCACAGCAGCACTTCGTCGACGCTGCCGGCCGCCGGATCGCCGTGAAACGCCGCGAGCACGTCGCTGTCGAGCAGCCGGCGAATCTCCGGCAAGCGCGCGGCGAACGCCTGCACGGCCTTCGACGCGACTTCGTCGAGGTTGTCGGCCGGCCCGTCGGCATTGCGGTGACGCGCCGCGTAGCGCAATTCGAGCGTCACCTGCGTGAGCAACGCATTCAGCGCCGCGTCGAGCGCGTGGGCCACGTGGAAGTTCTCGCTTTCCTGCCGCAGGTCGGGCGGCCCGAGCCGCATCGGGAACAGCACGCCTTTCAGTGCGCCGACGATCTGCGCGAGCGCTTCGCGCGCCGGCAGATCGCGCCCGCCGGGTTCGAGCGAACGCCGCTGCTTTTCGCGCCATGCGCGACGCACCGTTTGCAGCGATTGAACGATGTCGTCGATATCGAATGCGGCCATGCTGCTTTCTCCCCGTAACGGCCGTGAATCAATCCTGCGCCCAAGGCAGGCCGCGGAAGCGCCAGCCGTTTTGGCCGCCGCGATGCTGCCGCTCGTCGAGGTCGCCCTCGAAGCCTTCGAGCACATTGAAAACCTGCTTGAAACCGCCCTTCGCCGCGGCCTCGGCCGCCTGCGCCGAGCGGTTGCCGCTGCGGCACAACAGCAACACGACCACGTCCTTGCCGGTCTTCGCTTCCAGTTCGCGCACGAAGCGCGGGTTGCGCGTCAGGCTCGTGCCGGTCGCCCACGGCACGTGCAGCGACTCCGGCACGTAGCCGACGAATTTCCGTTCCTCGGCCGTGCGCACGTCCACCAGCACGGCGTCGCCCGCCGAAAACAACGCCCACGCGGTTTCCGGCGCAACGCCGCCCGCGTAGGGCTTGCCGGCCGCCAAGGCTGCCGCGCGCGCGTCTTCGAGCGCCTGCTGCGCAGCGGTTCGTTCTTCCAGTTCAACCGTCATGACACTTCCTTGTTTTCTCAGATTCGTATGAACAAAGACACCGGGAATGCGGCTGTTGCAGCTTGCGTGCTGTCTATAGCCGTCAACGCCACTATGCGAGCGCGGTCGGGGAAGCAGAACCAATAAAAATTCATTTCCTAATCAGCGCCGCGGGGAATGCAATAGCAGACGCGCGCTATTGGTGCGCGGTCGATGGCGGGATGGAAAGGGAGGACAAGCGCCGTTCGATGGCGTGTATCGAAGGGATTTGGAAGGAAGGATGAGGCGATCGACTTGGTCCGCGGGGTGTCGTCACGGAATCCGAAATGGAACGGATCACGTCAGGCACCGACGAAGCCGCCCGAGCCTCGCCGATGCATGGTTGTTCAGTACATCACACCACCGTGTTCGACCACCGCCACCGGCACACCGCGCGCCTCGATATCACGGCAGCGCGGCGCCGCATTCGCTCACTGCGTATCCTGCTTCGCGCGCTCGGCGGCGGCGATGATCGCGTCGGCCACGGCCTTCGGTTGGCTCAGCATCGCGACGTGGCTGGCGTGCACGCGCGTGACCGTCGCGCCGATCCGCTTCGCCATCGCTTCCTGCAGCGCCGGATCGATCATCCGGTCCTGCGTCGCGACCACGAACGTCGACGGCTTCGCATGCCACGCGGCCTGCGTGACCTTCTCCGAGATGCACCCGCCGTACCACGGCCCCTGGGTCGCGGCAACGAGACGCTGCTGCGCGGGCGGCAGATCCGGCGCGAAATCCTGCGCGATCGCCTTGTCCGACAGCCGCGCGAAACCGCCCGCGTCCTTGCGCAGCTCACCGGCCCATGACGGCGCCGGCAGCCCCTGCGTGACGTCCGCGATCGACTGGCCATTGTCGGGCGCGAATGCCGCGACGTATACGAGCGACTTCACCTTGTCGTCGTTGCCCGCATCGCTGATCACGACGCCGGCCCATGAATGGCCGACCAGCACGACCGGTCCCTTCTGTTCGTCGATCGTGCGCTTCGTCGCGGCTGCATCGTCGGCGAGCGAGCTCAGCGGATTCTGCACCGACACCACGTGCAGGCCGCGCGCCTCGAGCAGCGGAATCACGCGGTTCCAGCTCGACCCGTCGGCGAACGCGCCATGCACGAGCACGACGTTGGTGCCCTTCAGGTCTTCCTTCGGCGCGGCCTGCGCCGCGACCGCACCGAACAGTCCGCCGATCATCGCGGCGGATACCAGAGCGCGTTTCATCAAACCGGCCATCGTCATGCTCCTTTCTTTATCGTGTCGTTGAAGTGAAGTGCTGTCTGAGCGATCGCGCCTGCATGCGGCAGGCGCGACGCGAGATCACGAATGCGCGTACAGGTCGTCGGCGGCGTTGCGTGCGGCACGCGACGGCGCGGCATCGCGATGGCCGGCCGGCGTCGACGCATCGGCCACGTTGTCGCCTTGCGACTTCGCCGGGCCGTTCTGGTCGGAACGCGCGACCTGCTCGGCAGCCGCGACGGCATGCTCTGCGGCGGCGATGTCGTCCGGGTAATGCGCTTCGCTGCCGGCCGGGTTGTAGCCGGCCTGCTCGAGACGGACGAGGTCGGCGCGCACTTCGGCACGCGTGAGACCGTGGCCGGTATCGGCGAACGACAATGCGGGGGCGACGGCGAGAACGGCAACGGCGAGGATTCGAGCGGCTTTCATGAGATTTCTCCTTGAACGAAGTTGGGTGGTCGATCACTTGGCATCCGGTGCGAACGTCTGGCACCGAACGTTTGCTGCATGTCGACAGTAGAACCCGCGCACGTATCCGGCATGTTTCCGAAACCGGGCTTTCTGCATGCCAGTTTTTCAGGAACGGCCGCAGATACAGAGCGATACAAACCCGTTTGCCGAGGGGATTCGTTTCGCCTCGCGCTACGCACCACGAAAAAAGGCGTGCCTCGCGGGGCACGCCTTTCCTTCGCCTTCACACCGCCGTGTCACGTCACGGCGCAAGCCGCGTGAACACGTAGTCGTGATTCTTTACCCGCGCCTGATGGCACGCAAAGCACGTCTGATGCTGGCCTATATCGGCCGGCACGCCGTTGACGAAGCGCCCGAATCCCCAGCCGCCCGTCTCTGCGTAACGGCGTGAATCCTTCACCATCACCTGCACGGTCGTCGCCTGG
Source organism: Burkholderia sp. BCC0097 (assembly GCF_902832985.1). Taxonomy (NCBI): domain Bacteria; kingdom Pseudomonadati; phylum Pseudomonadota; class Betaproteobacteria; order Burkholderiales; family Burkholderiaceae; genus Burkholderia; species Burkholderia sp. BCC0097. Next base: position 450,612 of record NZ_CADFDM010000004.1, on the reverse strand, counting down.
CCAGGCACCGTCGCGGGCGCGAACTCGTCGGACTGCTTGCGCTTATATGCGAGCTTCACGAGAATCGTGCCGTCCGGAAACGGCAGCGTCGCCTGCTCGAGCGCGCGGATCGCGACCGGGTTGCCGAGCACCACGCGCAGCTCGTCGAGCGGGGCGGCCTCTTCGGCCGGCGCGACCATTTCCCACTTCCGGTAGCCGGGCGGAATCGTCACGCCGTAGATCGGCGACGCGGCCGCGGCCGGCTTCGGCTGTTGCGCGAACGCGGCCGGCCCGCTCGCCGACCACGCGCCGGCCAGCAGCACACCCGCGACGAGCGCACGACGCACACCGCGCCGCCCGAGCCCTACACGGGCCCGCATCACAGATGCTCCACTTGCAGGACCGCATCGGCGAATGCCTGCGGCGCTTCCTGCGGCAGGTTGTGACCGATGCCGCCGGTGATCGTCCGGTGCTGGTACTTGCCGGTGAACTTCTTCGCGTACGCGGCCGGCTCGGGATGCGGCGCGCCGTTCGCGTCGCCTTCCATCGTGATCGTCGGCACGGTGATCGCAGGCCCCGCTGCGAGACGCCGCTCGATGTCGTCGTATTGCGCTTCGCCCTTCGCGAGCCCGAGACGCCAGCGATAGTTGTGGATCACGACGGCCACGTGATCGGGATTCCGGAACGATGCGGCCGAGCGCGCATAGGTTTCGTCGGAGAACTGCCACTTCGGCGACGCGAGCTGCCAGATCAGCTTGTTGAACGCCTCGCGGTTCTGCGTATAGCCGAGTTCACCGCGCTCGGTCGTGAAGTAGAACTGATACCACCACTGGAATTCGGCCTGCGGCGGCAACGGCTTGGCATTCGCCGCCTGGCTGCCGATCAGGTAGCCGCTCACCGACACCAGCGCCTTCACACGCTGCGGCCACAGCGCCGCGATGACGTCGGCCGTGCGCGCGCCCCAGTCGTAGCCGCCGAACACCGCGCGGTCGATCTTCAGCGCGTCCATCAGCGCGACGATGTCGACGGCCGTCACCGCCTGCTGGCCGTTGCGTACCGTGTCGGCCGAGCGGAACGTCGTCGAGCCGTAGCCGCGCAGGTACGGCACGATCACGCGATAGCCGGCCGCGACGAGCAGCGGCGCGACGTCCGCGTAGCTGTAGATGTCGTACGGCCAGCCATGCAGCAGGAACACGACGGGGCCGTTCTTCGGGCCGAGATCCGCATACCCGACGTTGAGCACGCCCGCGTCGATCTGGTGGATCGTGCCCAGCGACGCGACGCTGGCCGGGCGCTTCGCCGCGGATGCATCGGGCGCCGACTGCGCCTGCGCGAGTGCGCTGAAGCCGAGGTCGGCCAGGCTCAGGCTCGCCAGCGTCGAGCCCAGGATCAGGCGGCGGCGGGTGTTCACGGTATCGGGCATGACTCGTTCTCCATTGTCGATCGCTAAGGAAAGGGCCCGCGGCACGCGCGGGCAATCGGTTCTCGCCATTCGGGGCGGCGGCGCATGGCACCGCGCCGCCGTGTGAATCGCTTCACCGGTTTTATATCCGAACCGTCCGGACGCTTTGTATCTCAACGTATCCGTGTGCGAACACGACACACAGCGATTCAAAAATGGCGGGAAAAACGACGCTTCGGCACGGCCGCGCGGCACTCGCGGCCCCGTGCGCCGGCGAGTCAGAACAGCCCGGCGATCGCGGGCACGCTGAGCACCGCGACGTAATAGCCCATGAACTGCACGCCGGTGTTGAACGCGAACAAGCGCGACAGCATCCCGCCGAACAGGCCGATCGTCACGATCACGGCGAGCCCAAGCAGTTGCCCTTCCCACACGCCGATCACGACGATCAACCCCGCGAAGGTCGCGATGATCGCTTCGTGGCTCAGCTTGCGCGCGACGAACGATGCCGCGCGGTGCGCGTGGTGCATCGCGAGCGGATACGCGATCAGCGCGGCCAGCACGATCGACAGCAGCCCGTAGCCGAGGAACTCGGGCCAGCTCATCAGCGTATGCAGGTTGTGGATTTGCCCGCTCACCGCGTCGACCGTGAAGCGCGGCGGCGCATTGAACAGCGGCGCGGCCGGCCCGGCCGCCACCGGGCTCAGCGGCAGCCCGAACGCGATCAGCGGAATCAGCGCTTCGGCGATATAGGTGGCCTCGGTCACGCCATTGCGTGCGGCGATCACGGTCGTCAGGCGCTGGTACGCATGACGCACGCGCGCGCCGACGATCTCGCCCATCAGCACCGTCATCGCGACCGGGCTGAACACGAACGTCGCGCTCGACACGGCCGCCGTGCCGACCGTCCACGCGACCTGCTCGCGGTCGAGCACCTTCAGCGGATTGGGGAAATAGCCGCGCCAGCTTTTCACGTCGGGTGCGAGCACGAACGTCGACGGCCCGTCGCGGCGCATGCGCCGCCGCTCGGCCGGCGACAGGATCGAGAACAGGTCGGCCACCAGCGGGCCGATCGCGATCCCGAGGAAGTAGCTGACGCTCAGCTTCACGCCGTAATGACCCGTGAGCGCCTGCAGCCCGACCACCAGCATCACGAACGGCACCAGCAGCAGCACCGACGCCCAGCGCCCCGCCGAGCAGTACGCGATGCCGACGGCCGCCACGAGGAACACCCACGGCGCGGCCTTCGCGATCGCCGCGCCGAACGGCGCGAGCAACGACGCGAACAGCACCGCGAGCGGCAGCGCGACGAACGCGGCGACGATCGCACCGGAGATCATCTTGCGCAGCGCGATATGCGGCACGCCGAGCGCGCGCAGCAGCGTCGCCTGTTGCAGCAGCGGCGCGGCCATCGTGTCGCCGGGAATGCCGAGCAGCGCGGTCGGGATCGCATGCGTGATGTGCTTGGCCACCGCGCCCGCGAGAAAAAACGTGAACACGCCGGCCGGCGGCACGCCGAGCAGCGCGACGAGCAACGTGAGCGGCGCGATCGTCGTCGTTTCGTCGGTGCCGGAGATCAGCCCGATGCCGGAGAACACGATCGCGCCGAGCAGCCCCATCGCGAACGCGGCCGGCAAAGCCTGCAGCAGTGCGTCCATCAGCGGCCTCCCGCGCGTGCGCGCCCGGTCGACGCGTCGTACGACGCGAACAGGTCGAGCAGCCCGAGTTCCTCCATCTCGGCGCGCGCGCTGGCCGACAGATCGCTCGTCGCGCCGAGCCCGCCCGATGCTTCGGCAAGTTGCCGCAAGGCGTCGTCGCGCTCGGCGCTGCCCGCCGCATGTTCGATCACCGTGCGCTTCGGCTTGAACAGCACCGCGCAGATCGTGCCCGCCAGCAGGCAGCCGCCGAGGCCGATCAGCATCGCATAAGCGCGTGCGATCGGTGCGTCGTGCACGAACGATGCGAGCGCGATGCGGCCGATCTCGAACGCGCCGAGACTGATCGCGATGCCGAGCAGCACCGACCACGCGAGATGCCTCGTCGCCACCGTGTCGCCCCATACCTCGACGAGCGTCGTGGCCGCCGCCTCGGCGCCGGCCAACGGCCGGGTGCGATGCGGCGCGGGTGCGACGGCGCTTGAACCGGTCTGTTCCATGTGTCTCCTCCTGGTTTGATATGTCGCCGGCCATGCCGGCGCGGCGCGGACTGCACGCCGCATCGATCACGCGGCGCGCAGCCGCGCGTCAGCCGCCGCTGCGGCCCGCGAGCAGCTCGACGGCGAAATCGGTACGCACGTCCTTCGCCGCGACCATCTGCTGCGCGATCCGGTCGATGTCGGCGCCGATCGCGCCGGCCGCGACGGCGATGTTGCGCGCATGCAGCGCCATGTGGCCGCGCTGGATCCCTTCGGTCGCGAGCGCGCGCAGCGCACCGAGATTCTGCGCAAGCCCGACCGCGACCGCAATTTCGCCGAGTTCCTGCGCCGACGTCACGTTCATGATCTTCAATGCGAGGCGCGCGAGCGGATGCGTCTTCGTCGCGCCGCCGACGAGCCCGACCGGCATCGGCATCTCGATCGTGCCGACGAGGTCGCCGTTGGCGGCCTTCTCCCACGTCGTCAGCGACGTATAGCGGCCGCTGCGGCTCGCGTACGCATGCGCGCCGGCCTCGACCGCGCGCCAGTCGTTGCCGGTCGCGACCACCACCGGGTCGATGCCGTTCATGATGCCCTTGTTGTGGGTCGCCGCGCGGTACGGATCGGTCGCCGCGAACACGTATGCGTCGATCACGCGGTCGATCACCGCTTCGCCGGCGTAATCGTCGGTCGCGAGCGTCGCGGCCGAGTAGCGTACCTCTGCGCGCGCCAACCGCAGGTCGGCGAGGTTGGACAGTATTCGTAACCGTACCTGGCCGCCGGTAATCGCCTCGATGCGCGTCGCGACGGTTTCGGCCATCGTGTTGACCGTGTTCGCGCCCATCGCGTCGCGCACGTCGACGATCAGGTGCGCGACGATCATCGCGCCGCGCGGCGTGTCGGGGAACACATGAACCTCGATGTCGCGGCAGCCGCCGCCGAGCCCGACCAGCACCTTGTCGCGACTGTTCGCGAGGGCGATCAGTTCGCCCGCATGACGCAGGATCGCCAGCCGCGCGCCGTACGGATCGTCGACGCCGATCACCTGAACCTGCGCACGCATCAGCGGGCCGCTGCTCGACGTGCGGAAGCCGCCCGCCGCGCGGGAAAGCTTCGCCATATACGATGCGGCCGCCACGATCGACGGCTCCTCGACGGCCATCGGCACGATCACGTCCCGATCGTTGATCCGGAAGTAGCCGGCCACCGCCATCGGCAGCTCGAACGTGCCGATCACGTTCTCGATCATCCCGTTCGCGGTATCGAGCGGCAGCGCGCCCGGTTGGGCGAGCAGCGCGTGCTCGGCATCGTCGAGCCCGACGATGCGGGACAGGTGGGACAGGCGTTGCTCGGGCGTCAGCGAGCGGAAGTTCGGCAAGGCGGAATCGATCGGCATGATGGGTGGACTGTTGCGGGGTGGCGGTATTGCCCGTCGGTGCTTGCGGCGGGCGGCGGACAGCCGAATAATAGTCACGCTGTACCCATTGAAAAGGTACAGACGGCGCAGACAGTCACTCAACCGTACCCATGACAGTGGGGCGGCCCGACGGAAGATTCCGATGAAACAGCGTGCAAAAGCCAGCCTGTCTGGCGCGATGGCGGACAATCTCGCCAGACAGATCGAGGAAGGGATGTTACCGGCCGGCGCGAAACTACCGTCGATCAGGGAATACGCTGAGGCATCCGGCTGCTCGAAGAACACCGTGATCAGCGCGTTCGAGATGCTCGCGGCCGACGGCCTGATCGAACCGCGCCGCGGCTCGGGCTTCTTCGTCACACGACGCGCGGCGGCCGCGCCCGACCTCGACGAGCCGAGCTCGCTCGACCGCGCGATGGACATCGTGTGGCTGATGCGCGAGCAACTGCACGTGAAGCCCGACGTGCTCAATCTCGGCGAAGGCTTCCCGCCGATCGAGTGGCTCGAGGAAACGCGGCTGAACCAGTACCAGCAGCGCATCATGCGCACGAGCGCCGCGTCGCTGTTCCGCTACGGCAGCCGCTTCGGCTACCTGCCGCTGCGCCAGTCGCTGCAGCAGAAGCTCGCCGGCTACGAGATCGAGGCGCCGCCCGCGCAGATCGTGCTCACGCACGGCGCGAACCAGGCGATGGACCTCGTGCTGCGCTATTTCGTGCGCCCCGGCGACACCGTGCTCGTCGACGATCCTGGCTACTACCCGCTGTTCGGCAAGTTGAAACTGAGCGGCGCGAACATCGTCGGCGTGCCGCGCGAGATCGACGGCCCCGACGTCACGAAGCTGGCCGAGCATATCGCCGCGTACCGGCCGAAGCTGTTCTTCACGCAATCGGTCGGCCACAACCCGACCGCGACCGATACGAGCGCGGCCAAGGCACACCGCATCCTGCAACTCGCCGACGCGCACGACCTGATCATCGTCGAGGACGATGCGCTGGCCGACCTGCGACCACGCTCGCTCACGCGCATCGCGACGCTCGACCAGTTGCGCCGCACCATCTATATCGGCAGTTTTTCGAAATCGGTATCGGCCGCGCTGCGCGTCGGGTTCCTCGCGTGCAATGCGGCGCTTGCCAGCGATCTCGCCGACGTGAAGATGTTGACGCACGTCAGCAGCTCGGAATACTGCGAACGCACGCTCGATGCGATCGTCAGCGATGGCCATTTTCTCAGGCATACGAATCATCTTCAGGAGAAGCTGCGGCGCGCGACCGGCACCGCGCTCGATGCGCTCGGCCGTCTCGGCGCGGAAGTCTATCGGCCGTGCGAGCAGAACCTGTATCTGTGGGCCGCGCTGCCCGGCTGGCCCGATTCGATGCAGCTCGCGCAGGCGCTGCTGGAGCGCGGCGTGATCCTCGCGCCCGGGGCGGTGTTCTCGCCGCAGGCCGATCGTCCGTCGAAGTATTGCCGCTTCAACGTCGCGTATCTCGCGGACAAGCGGTTTGCGCAGGCGTTGCAGGCGGTGACCTGAAAACGAACACGAGCCGCGCGACAGGCCAGCCCGCATTCGTCGCGCCACCCTGCTTACACGCGCCGCAACGGCCGGAACCCGGCACGCACTTCACGCGCAAACAATTCCGGCTCCTCCCATGCCGCGAAGTGCCCGCCCTTGTCGACTTCGTTGAAGTAGATCAGGTTGTGATAACTGCGCTCGGCCCAACTGCGCGGCGCCTGGTAGATCTCGCCCGGAAACACCGTGATCGCCGCCGGCAACGAAATATCCACCGCGTTGAAGTTGTTCGAGTGATCCTCCCAGTAGATCTGCGCGGCCGACGTTGCGGTGTTCGTCAGCCAGTACAACGAAATGTCGTCGAGAATCTCGTCGCGCGGAATCGAGCGTTCCGGTACACCTTCGCTATAAGTCCATTGCGAAATCTTGTCGTACATCCACGCAGCCTGCCCGGACGGAGAATCCGCCAGCGCATAACCGACCGTCTGCGGCCGCGTGACCATCATCGCCGAGTAGCCGCAGTTGTCGCGATAGAACGTCGCGAGCTTCTCGTACGCGGCCTTCTCCTTCGGCGACAGCGACGCCGGCGCGGGCGCATCGGTCGCGAGCAGCGTCGCGATATCCGGCGGCACCGTCGCCGGCATGTTCACGTGAATCCCGGCCAGCCCCTGCACGCGCTGCATCGCCATCCGGTGCGAGATCACCGAGCCGCAGTCGCCGCCCTGCGACACGAAGCGCGTATAGCCGAGCCGCGCCATCAGCTCGCCCCACGCTCGCGCGATGTGATCGGAGCCCCAGCCCGTCTTCGTCGGCCGGCCCGAGAAGCCGAAGCCCGGCAGCGACGGCACGACGACGTGGAACGCATCGTCCGCGCTCGCGCCGTGCGCGGTCGGGTCGGTCAGCGGGCCGATCGCCTTCAGCAACTCGAAGATCGAGCCGGGCCAGCCGTGCGTCATGATCATCGGCATCGCGTTCTCGTGCCGCGAGCGGACGTGAATGAAATGAATGTCGAGCCCGTCGATTTCCGTGATGAACATCGGGAAACCGTTCAGGCGCGCCTCGCCCTTGCGCCAGTCGTAGTCGGTGCCCCAATAGCGCAGCAGCGCCTGCATGCGCGCGAGCCGCACGCCCTGCGATTCGTCGGCGACGGTCTCGCGGCCCGGCCAGCGCGTCGCGGCAATGCGGTGGCGCAGGTCGGCCACGGCTTCATCGGGAATGTGGGCGGTGAACGGGCGTATGCCGCTCGCGCCGGTGGCGGCATGCAGCGCGGTGGGCAGCATCGCCGACACCCCGGCGGCCACGGAAGTGGCCAGCAGGTGACGACGCATCGGGGAAAACGGTGTGGAAGACATCGTTCGGCATCTCCTTTCGTGAAGTGGAAAGTGAACATGCCGCGCGCGGGATCGCACCCGGGCTTTCAATCAGGCGCGCCCTCGTCACGCGGCGTCGCCTATTCGAAAGGTCTGATGTATCCCGGATTTGTCTGATTTGTACGCGTTTGTAGCTGTAGCGCGGCGCTCAGAGCGCCTTGACGATCGCGCCGTCGACGCGAATGTTCTGCCCGGTGATGTAGCCCGCACCGTCCGACAGCAGGAACGCGACCGTCTTCGCGATCTCGCCGGTCTTGCCGAAGCGCCCGGCCGGAATGCGCGCGACGATCTCCGGCGTTTCCGGCCAGCTGTCGATGAAGCCCGGCAGCACCGCGTTCATCCGGATGTTCTCGGCCGCATAGCGTTCAGCGTACAGGCGCGTCCATGCGCTCAACGCCGCGCGCAGCGCCGACGACACGGGCATCGGCTGCTCCGGCGCGTCCGCCGCGAAGCTCGAGATGTTCACCACCGCGCCGCCGCCCTGCTTCTGGAAGATCGGCGTCACGCGGCGCATCACGCGCACCACGTTCAGCAGGATCAGGTCGAGCCCCGCATGCCAGTTGTCGTCGGTGATCGCCAGCAGCTCGCCCTTCGGCGGATGGCCGGTGTTGTTCACGACCGCGTCGATCCGCCCGTAGCGCGCGATCGTTTCCTGCACGAGCTTGTCGATATCGGCCTCTTCCGTCACCGAGCCCTTGATGCCGAAACCGCCCAATTCCTCGCCGAGCGCCACCGCGCTGCCCGACGGCGACATCAGCGCGACGCGATAGCCCGTCGCCGCCAGTTCACGCGCGATCGCCGCGCCCATGCCCTTGCCCGCCGCCGTGATCAACGCCACTTTTTCTACAGTCACGATCCGCTCCTCGTTCCGATTCTGCCGCCGCGCAGCCGCCATTCGGCGCGCCATGGTGGTAATGTAGGCGCATCGATTCCGGCTGTCGAACCAGTATTTCTGCCGCCAGCCGATAGTTTTTCTACAGTCTGACGATGCCGCCACGTCCTTCCCGCCTGCCGCCGCTGAATGCGCTTCGCGCGTTCGAAGTGTCCGCGCGGCACCTCAATTTCCGCGCCGCCGCCGGCGAGATCGGCGTCACGCAGGGCGCTGTCGCGCAGCAGGTGCGCCACCTCGAGGACGTGCTTGGCCTGAAGCTGTTCGAGCGCCTGCCGCGCGGCCTCGCGCTCACGCACGACGGCGCCGCGTATTTCTCCGACGTGCAGCGCGCGCTGCATGCGATAGCCGACGCCACCGACAAGCTCGTCAAGCGCCGCGCGGCGCTCACGATCAGCACGACGCCGTCGTTCGCGTCGAAGTGGCTGATTCCGCGGCTCGCGCAATTCACCGAAGCACACCCCGACTACGACGTGCGCGTGATCGCCGATCCGCAGATCGCGACGTTCCGCCACGACGGCGTCGATCTCGCGATCCGCTACGGCAAGCCGCCGTTCGGCAAGCATCTCGCTACCCATGCGCTGTTTCCGCTCGACGTGTGCGCGGTGTGCAGCCCGTCAGTGCTGACCGCGCCGGCTTCGCCGCGCGCGCTCGCCGGTCAGGTCTTGCTGCACGACGCGCATGATCTGTGGCCCGAGTTCCTGGCGGCGATGCCCGAACCGGTCGACGTCGATCCGCACAAGGGCCTGCGCTTCAACCAGACGTCGCTCGCGATCGACGCGGCCGTCGCCGGCCAGGGGATCGCGCTCGCGACCGAGCCGCTCGTCGAGCGCGACATCGCCGCCGGACGGCTGTGCAAGCCGTTCGATTTCGCGTTTCCGCTGTCGATGGGGTTTTATCTCGTGTATCCGGCCGAGCGCCGCGACGACGACGCGATCGCGGTGATGCGCGAGTGGATGATCCACGCCGCGTCGGACGGGCGGCCTGAAACGGTGTGAGCGCGCCGGGCCAGCGTCAGGGGGCGATCCAGCGGGCTTCGTAGCCGCATTCGTTCAGATCGAATACCGCGCGGCGATGGCCGGTGCGCGCGAGTTCGAGCCAGTCGACGCGCGTGACCGTCATGTGGATCAGGCAAAAGTTTTCGTAGCCGTCTGCGGCGGGTGCGGTGCTGTCGAGATGCGCGACTTCCGGCGACACGACCTGCGTGCCGGGCGGCAGCGGCGCGCGATACAGCAGCAGCGTATGCGGGCGGCTCGCTTCCCAGATCGCGCGCCGTCGCGCTTCGTCGTCGCAGATCGACGCAACGCCTTCCGCGCGAATCTGCACGAGCGCGTCGAGATCGTTGGCGACGATCGAGATACGCGGATCGCGACGCAACTCCGCGACCTTCGCCGAACGTGCATCGGTATGAAACGACAGCACGCGCTCGACGCGATTCACCTGACGCAACACGATCGTCCGAACCTTCGGCGCACCATCGAGGCCGAGCGTCGCCGCCTGCAGCATCGTGAACGGCGAGCGCTGCACGCTGACGCCGGATTCGAGGCAGGACCACAGGCGGTTGTAGGTTTGCGCGAGCGAGTCGGAGATCGAGTCGGTGGTCGAGTCGGACATGGGGCGGCGGCGATCGTCGGTATTTCGATCGCGCCAGCTTACCCGTTTGTTTCGGCGACGGCTCGCATGGGATGCGTCGCCGCCGTTGTGCCGGTCAGTTGTAGCCGAGCACGACCGGCGCCGCATCGCCAGCATCGGGTGCCGGCTCCGCGCCGAAGCGGCCGAGCACGTCGGCCACATACTGCGGCCCGGCGCTGATCTGCGACGAGCGATGCTTCGCCGGCTGCTTATAGGCGGCGCTCGCCGCCGCCCCCATCAATGCCGTTTCGTTGACGGTGATATTCACGCTGATGTCTCCTCACGCGGCCAGCGCCGCACCATACGCGCGCACGAGGCGCGCGATGCCTTCCCGGATCGCATCGACGTCCGGCGCGGCGAACGACAGGCGCAGCGACGCCGCGTCGACGTTGTCCGCGAAGAACGCCTTGCCGGGCACGAACACGATCTTGTTGGCGATCGCCTGTTGCAGCAGCGCGTCCGACGATACCGCGCCGAGCCGCGCCCACACGAACATCCCGCCTTCGGGACGATGGAATTCGATCGCATCGCCGAACCCGTCGCGCAGCGCATCGCACATCGCGTCGCATTTGCGCCGGTACGCGGCCGTGATGCGCGGCAGATGACGTTCGAGCGCGCCGTCGGCCAGATATTCGGCGGCGGTCGCCTGCGTCCACGGCGCGCTGCACAGGTCGACCGTCTGCTTCGCGATCACGCAGCGCCGCGCGATTTCGGCAGGCGCGATCGTCCAGCCCACGCGCAGCCCCGGCGCGACGATCTTCGACAGGCTCGCGAAATGCACGAGCCAGTCGCGCGCGCCGTCCACTTCGCCGGCCAGCGCGAGCATCGACGGCACGGCTTCGCCCGCGAAACGCAGGTCGCCGTACGGATCGTCCTCGATGATCAGGAAGCGGTATTGCACCGCGAGACGCAGCAGCTTCAGCCGGCGTTCGCGCGTGAGCGTCGCACCCGTCGGGTTCGCGAAGGTCGGGACCGTGTAGAGCAGCTTCGGCTGCGCGATCGCGCCGGACGCGAGCTGTTCGCCGAGGCGATCGACGTCGAGGCCTTCGCCATCGACGGGAATCGTCACGATGCGCGCCTGTTGCAAACGCATGGCCTGCAGCGTGGCCGGGTATGCCGGCTGTTCGGTCAGCACGACGTCGCCGGGCGACACCATCACGCGCAGCAGCAGGTCGAGGCCTTGCTGCGAACCGGTCGTGACGAGCAGTTCGGCCGGCGTGCACGCGACGGCGCGACGCGCCATCAGCGCGATCAATTGCTGCTTCAGCTCGGCAAGGCCGTCGGTCGGGCCGTATTGCAGGCAGCGGACAGGCTGCGCATACGCGCGTTCGGCTGCCGCGTTCAGGCCGTCGACGTCGAACAGGTCGCTGGCCGGATAACCGCCCGCGAAGGAAATCATGCCCGGTTCGGACAGGTACTTGAACAACTCGCGGATCGGCGAGCCGGCAGGGTTTTGGAATGAGGGCGTGAACGCGTACATGTCGTCGTGTGCTGGGGGGCGCGGACGGCCGGGATAGCCGCCGAGTGCCGGCCGCCAAGGCGCTTCTGGCGCCGCGGCGGTGAATTCGAGCCACGATTGTCGATAGTCATTAAGGGCTCGGCAAACGATATCTATGCACTAGGTCTTGCGGTTTGGTCATTACATCGCGGTGGGGGGTGTGGGCGGTGCGTGGGGGATGCGGGGTTCGGGGGCGGTTCGTCGAACGGGTGTTTGATTCGGGCGATTGTTTCGCCGGGGGGGCACAGCGATCACTACGACTTTCTTGGCTTGGACAGCTCAGCGAGAATCTCGAATCGTGGGTGGCGCCGCATCCACGCGACGACCACCCGGGCAGCGGAACCGTTCTCAGCGAAGCCAAATCGGAATTCTCGCCACGACCCAATCGAACGTGGTGGGTGGCAGCGAGATCGACCTTTCACTGTCGTCCTCATCCGATGCGTCGAAATAAATCAGCTTGTTCTTACGGATGATGGTCGAGTCTTCACCCGGCCGGCCGTCCCAAAAAACGAAAAATAGTCGAGTGGCAAGCGTCGAGCCATGTACATCGCTGACGACGAGTTTGACCTGCTCATTCTGATCACCCCAAAAACTATTGCTGCGGACACCGCTTCCGCAGATGTTGACGATGTAGGTTGTGCCGTCGACCTGTTTGACACCACCATTCATCCTGACGTTGTAGTTGAAGCGCTGACAATCGGTACCGTCAATCATGATTCCGCGAAAGCCTACCAAGTAGACGAATGCAAAAAAAATGAGCGTGACAATCGCGACGCCTGCGCGCTTCGCTCGGCTGAAACGGTTGAAATTTCTGACGAGCCGGTACACGTAGAACCCAAAGATGATCGACGTGACGGCAAAGATCGCCAGCTTCGTATGCAGGAGCGCGAAAATCGTGATCGCGTTATGCACGTCAACCGGCACGAACGTCCACCCAGCATCGATCACCAGATATATGGCGACCACAGACAAGGCCACTTTGAGGATGGTCATTGCCACGTTCATTGCCCGGCCGGAATGGTTCTGCATACGGTGTCTATTTTCAGAATGATCGGCTTGTCCAGCTTGATGAGTTTTGGCTTGCTGTAGACCATGAAGTCGCCGCCGCGATTATGCACCGACCTCCAGTGCCGGTACGTCTTGTTATGCACCGGCCAGTAGACATCCTTCGCTCGAAATTTCCGAAAGCGACTGGTTCGTTTGTCGATTGGCTTATCGACCTCTTCTCCCTCTGGGAGATAGCGCTCTTCCTCAATTGTCGAGTTCCCAACGTTCAAGTTGCTGCTCTCGAAAAAATCGTTGATGACCGCGGCGTACGGCAGCACCATCCCGTTCTTGTTCCAGTGGCCGAGATACTGACTCTTGGAAGACGAATCGTCGTTGAACGAATAGCTATCCTTGATGTAGACATAGATGTGGGTCATCTGTGCAACCGGTTCGAGACAGAATATTGTGTTCTTGCCTTCGTACTTGTAGTAGCGCTCACCGGTAACAGTCACTCTCCCAACAGCAGCGTAGAAATTGAAGTTTCCCAGAGCGCCGGTTAGATCGGTCAAAGCCCTGCCGTCGAGCGTCGCAAAGGATGATACCGACTGGAACTGAAATCTCCAGGCGATATGAAACTGGAGAAGGTCCGTCAGAAACGGAGCAGTGTCGATCACGATACCTGCCGTGTTCATTTTTCCGGCAGAAAAAAACCTCTCGATCACGGGCGCCAGCGCATTCTTGACTGCTTCAGCAGCTTTCTCCGTGTATATCGCGTGCCGGACGAGTTGCTTGAATCGCCAGGATGCACCGCGAAATCTCAACGCCCATTCCAGAGTGACTGTCGTGTCGTCGATCGGCTGCGGTGAGTTGAGCTTGTTGTTGTAGACATGCTTGGGGCTCGCTAACCACTTTCGCGCCAACTTGGCCGAAATTGGCCAGCCCTTCTTGTCCATCGCATTGGGGATGTCCTGCAGATCGAACTCGGGCAGTTTGTCGGCTTGCTCGGCGTCTTGAGGCTTGTCGCTCGGCTGTGGCTTGTCCGGCGGCCTGGCCGGTGCTGGAGCGGAGGCTGGCGGCTTCTGTGCTGCGACTGGGTCGGCTACCTTGGGTGGAGGTGGCGGTGGCTGCTCATTTGGCGCAAGCCTGGCGAACGAGATCTTTTGCTGCGTGTCGATGGGAACGCACCCGACAACGCCCGAGTAGCATTTCCAATGCTTTCCGGAATATAAAAGCCGCGGCTCCATCTGGTAGTACGGGACTTTTTTGACAACTGGCATGGGTAAATAGCACCTCTGAATGAGTCGGCGCCAAAATAATCGATGCCCAAGCAAGTCCGCAATAGCAATTAAAACAACTGTTAAATCTGTCCCAGTACGCAAGAGTCGTGAAGATTGGGACAATTCTCAATGGATAAATTGATGCTGAAGGTTTTGTCTCAGGTCGCTTCAAATATCGCGTTCTAGAGCTTCGTTGTCGCCTTATCGAGCCATCAAGCCATGTGTCCGATTATGAATTTAGGAAAAACTGAAAAATGAGCGGGGATCGATATCTGCTGCCAATTTTTACACTGACGCTAATCGGATGCTTTCGCTATCTCGAGGGCATGAGAAATCTTCACGAGAAGGTCAAGCTGAATTCGTTCGTTATATGAACGGACTGCGCATCGAAACGCTCTGCGCACCAGCCGCGAGCACACAGCAGCTCGCCACCCGTCTCCTTGCACCGCCCATGAGACGTCAATCTATGCACCCGATCCGACCGATGTCTCACCGCATCAAAGATTTCTACTCCGAAGCCACGCACGGATAACCTCGACGTGCTGTGCCTTGCATTCCAGCGGCAACCAGTGTCCAGCCGGCATCGTTGTCACGGTCAGGTCTGCGCATGCCGCACGCATGGGATCGCCCTGGCGATTTCCGGTGATGCTGCAGATCTGATCGAATTCGCCGTTGACGAACAGCACCGGCTGCGAGAGACGGCCGCCATCCGGCGCGTTGCGCGCGTAATCGATGTTGGCCTCGTCGTTCAGATACCACGCGCACGCGGGACGGAAGCCATGCGTATTGAACGACGCTACCAGCGCTTCAAAGTCCGCCGGCGGCCACAGAGCCGGATCAGGGCGAGTCGGCGGCGCCCGATGCGCGGCACCGAAACGCCCTCCATTGCGCGTGACGACCGCATTCGGCGACACCTTGCCGACGCCATCAGGGTTGCCCGATCGAAAAATCGACGCCAGCGATGCCGTCCGGTCCGCATCCAGGTCTGCGACCGCCGCGTCGAAATGCGTGATGTAGTAGCGGTAGTAATCCCACTGACCATCGGGATACGCGTCGGCGGGATAAATCGTCCGGTCGACCAGTGGAACGATCGTGCTCAGCGCGTGCCCGTCGGGTTGATAGGCCAGCGAGGTCAGCACCACACCACGGCTGCGCTCCGGCTCATGTGCGGACAACTCGGCGACCACCACGCTCCCCCAGTCGTGCCCGACCCAGATCGCAGGCGTGCCGCCGAGGTGGTCGTGAAGTTGGGTCATGTCCGTCACGGCGGCCTCGATGGTGTAGGCGTCGTTGGCTTCAGGCGCAAAAGAACCGCCGTAGCCGCGCAGGTCCGGCGCGACGCAGCGCCAGCCGTCGGCGGCGAAGGCCTCCATCTGGGCGCGCCACATCAAACTCATGCTCGGCCAGCCGTGCAGAAAGAACATCAGCGGCCCGTCGGCCGGCCCACTCTCGAGATAGTGCGTCGACTGACCCGTCATGTTGAGCGTGTGCGATACCAGCGGATGTCGAGATGTCTTCGTCATGATCCAAGGCTTCGGTCGATTTCGGAAGTTTGCTGAAGATGAAAAGCCCGCCGTTCGCCGCGCTACTTGCGATCGATCATCAGCGCCACGCCCACCAACGCGATGCCGCCGGAAATCAGCTTCACGAGCGTCAACGGCTCGTGCAGAAGGAGCGCGGAGAGACACAGCGCGATCACCGGCGCGGCATAGTTGAAGGTGTTGGCGAGCGTCGTCGAGACCTGAGCGTTGAGCGTCAGGAACACGGCGTAACCGATCAACGTGCTCGCCACGACGAGAAACGCGAGCGCTGCCCATGCCGCAGGCGGTACGCGCGCAAGGTGCGTCGTGGCAGCGATGCCCGACACGGCGACGATCGCGCCGAGCAGCGCGCCGGCTGATATCAGTTGTATCGCGAGGCTGATCGCGGGATCGCGAGGCAACGCCAGTCGCGGCGCAAGCAACGATCCGACTGCCCAGGCTGCCGTCGCGGTAAGCGCAAGCACCGCGCCCATCGGCCGGAAGTCGCCGCCGGTAGCAGACGTCCAGCCCATCAGCGCGAGGCCGGCAAAGCCGATGGCGACCCCGGCGATCTGACGGCTGGTCAGCGGCTGGCGAAACACGGCCCATGCGAACAACGCCAGGAAGAGCGGCGAAGACGAACCGAATACCGCGGCCACGCCTGCCGGCAGAAAATGCGTCCCCCAGATCGCGAGTGCCTGACTGGCCACCAGCATGGTGACGCCAATCAACGCCGCCCCACCCGACTCGCGGACTGACGCAGGCGATCGGCGCCAGCGCGCCAGCGCGAAAGGCAGGACGACCAGCGCCGCGAGCGAGAAGCGCAATGTCGCCACCATCAGAGGATGCAACGCGTTCCCGGCCACCTTGAAAGCCAGGAAATTGGCGCCGTTGTAGAACCATTGGTAGCCGACGGCGAGCGCGACCCACCCGCGATGCGCGCTCCAGCCGGTATGGGCCGTGGTTGTCGCAGTCACTTTCCGTCCTCCTCCCTGACGAATCCGGCGATCGTGGCCTCCTTGCCGCAGGGGCACAGGCTCATGAAATGCTCCCAATACGGGGCTGCCTTGGGACCGTTGCGGTCGACGACCTCGTATGCGCTGACTTCAATGCTACCGAGCGCATCGTTATCCCGATAATGCGGACGTTTTATGGCTGTTATCCATATATTGAATAACGGCGTTATGCTTGCTCTGCTTTCGCAATAGACCCAACTGGAACGCACGGAGGCGCCAGTGGACTCCCGCCTTATCGAGTACTTCTTGCGTGTTGCCGAACTCGGCAGTATCAACAAGGCCGCAACTGATTTGCGGCTCTCCCAGCCGGCGCTGTCGCGCCACATCGCGCTGCTCGAGCATCAACTTCGCGCGAAGCTTTTTACGCGAACGCAGGGCGGCGTTCAGCTGACGGAGGCCGGCACGCTGCTGGTGGAGCGCGCGCGGCCCATTCTTCGTCAGTTGACTTGGTTGGTGGAGCAGGTGGGCGACCGTGCTGCGGGCCAGTTGGCGATAGGCATTACGCCTTCCTGGCGCAATCTGTTCACATCGAACTTCGTGGCGCGCGTGGTCGCCGACTATCCACGCGTGAGGCTTCGTGTTCACGAGGGCGTGAGCCACGAGCTTCGTGACGTCATGCATGCGGGCATGCTGGACCTCGCCATCGTGCCGTTCGAAGCGTCGCCGCCGCAGGGCTATGTCCATACCCCACTCGTTCGGGAGCCGCTGATTCTCGTGAGCGCCAAGGATGCCGGCTTGAGGCCTGACAAAGCGGTGCCGCTGTCGCGTCTCAGAGATCGCAAACTCGCGCTGGCGGGAAAACAAAATGTGATCCGTTCGACCATCGAGCACGCGATGGCCCGTCGCAATTTCGAACTCGACATCCTGTTCGAACTCGATGCGATGCATCTGTCGATGGACCTCGCGCGGCGGGGAATCGCGGACACCGTGACGCCATGTTGCGCGGTCAGCGGCAACGCGTTCTGGGAAGAATCAATCTCGTGGAGTCCGATCCGGGGCGCCTACATCACCTGGGCGCTCTGTGAAAATGCGGCGCGCTCGCATTCGCAAGCGGTGCTTGAAGGCAAGCGGATGGTTCTCGGGATGGTCGACGAAATCATCGACAGCCAAATCTGGCGCGGTGCCGAGCGGCTGCCGTTCGTCAACTAAGTTGGTCCGACCTTGAAGGGCTCACATGGAATACATCATCTGCCACGAAGTACCCGCAGTATCGACATATATCGAGATTCGCCTCGCTGCGGGGTTGAGCCGCAAGTCCGAGCAAGCTGCAACGATCGGGTTGAAGAATGGCCTCTTCAGCGTCGTCGCGTACTGGGATAGCGTTCCGGTCGGAATCGGCAGGATTATCGGCGACGGTGGCTGTTTCTTCGAGGTGGTCGATATTGCCGTATTGCCGATTCACCAGAAGAAGGGCGTAGGCGATCTGATCATGCGCGCACTGATGGACTACATTCACGAGAATGCGCCGCCGACTGCCTATGTCAGCCTGATGGCAGATCACGGAACACCGAAGTTCTATGAGCGCTATGGATTCCAGCCGTCGATACTTCCCGAGAAAGCGGGGATGTTTCTTCGCATTAAATGATGCAGGTCGCGCTTACCAATGTCAGGAGGAACCGAATGATGCGACCGCCGCCAACCCGGAGCAAACTTACGGCGCTCCCGGTTACTGTTCTTCAACGTCGCCATTTTGCCGACTGCTGGCGACAGCAATCGGCACGGGATGCACCTACGCGAGGACGATGTACTTACTCATCGGCACGCACGCCAATTCCAATCCACGCGACGTTCGATATGTCGAAACCGAATCGCCCGCCCAACCGCAACTACGATAGAACGGCGCTGCATTCAGCGTTGCATCGAGGCGCATTTCGACCAGGCCATGTTCGGCGGCCAACGCTTCGAGAAAGCGCAGCATCCTGCGGCCAATGCCACGCCCCATATGGGATGGACGGACGAAGATTGCGTCGACCCGCCCGTTCTCGACTGTAAGCATGCCTGTGCCAACAACCAGTCCTTCATCGACGGCAACGTAGAAGTCACGTGCGACGACGCTCACCCATTTATCGGTGAGCACACCATCGACCCATCCGGACAGAGCGGCCTCCGAATAATGCTCAGCGCATGCAGCATGCACTGAAGTTTTACGTATATCCCATGCGTCGACGGCGTCATCGCAACCCGCTTTTCGTATCGTCAGCATGTCACTCTCCTCGGCTCGTGCAATCGAGTTGACACGCCTGCAAAGGCTCGGGGGGCGGAAATACCTACTCTGTCATGCATGCAATCACTCCTGTTTGAGCCAATGCAATCCGGAGCGACTGAAAAGACGCGGCCCCGTCATGATGGCGGGGCCGTAGAGGAAATGTGTGTGCGATGTATGAACGTCACGTCTCCCACGACTCGCCATAGGCTGTCATGGTGCACATCATGGATTGGAGCGCGTTGAAGTTCATGCGGACCATATTGCCGTTCCACGAGGTAGCCGTCAATGACCAGCCGGAGATCGAGCGATTCAAGCGGTCTACGCGAATGTCTCAAACTGGCCGAATGTCGACAAACGAAGGGCGGCCTCAGCCGCCCCGCAACAACCGCCCCATCAATCAGCCCGCCACACCCCGATTCGCCTCGATCACCGTCAACGCAGCCATATTCACGATCCGCCGCACGGTCGCGCTGGAAGTAAGAATATTCACCGGCGCATTGACGCCCAACAGGAACGGCCCCACCGCCACATTGCTCCCCGCCTCGGTCTTGAGCAGGTTGTAAGCGATATTCCCCGCATCCACATTCGGACAAACCAGCAAATTCGCCGCGCCCTTCAACGGCGACATCGGCAGCAGTTTCGCCCGCAGCCCTTCATCGAGCGCGCAGTCGCCATGCATTTCGCCATCGGCCTCGATATCCGGCGCCTGCTCGCGCACGATCTCGAGCGCCCGACGCATCTTCACGCCCGAAGCCGCGCTCCCCGACCCGAAATTCGACCGCGACAGCAGCGCCACCTTCGGCGTCAGGTTCAGCCATTCCATCTGCCGCGCCGCCGCGATCGTGAATTCCGCGATCTGCTCCGCATCGGGGTTGTCGTTCACGTGTGTATCCACCAGCGCGACCGTGCGCTGATCGAGCAACAGGACGTTCATCGCCGCGTAGGTCGATGCCCCCGGCTTCTTGCCGATCACTTCGTCCACGAACCGCAGGTGATTGTGATACTCGCCCACCGTCCCGCAGATCATCCCGTCCGCGTCGCCGAGCTGCACCATCATCGCGCCGATCAGCGTCAGGCGGCGGCGCATTTCCACGCGCGCCATTTCCTTCGAAATGCCGTCGCGGCAGCGCAGTTCCCAATACTTCGTCCAATACTGCGGGAAGCGTTCGTCATATTCCGGATTGGTCACTTCGACATCCTGACCGAGTCGCAGGCGCAGGCCGAACCGCTCGATGCGCCCCAGCAGCACCTCCGGGCGACCGACCAGAATCGGCCGCGCAAGCTTCTCGTCGACGATCACCTGCACCGCCCGCAGCACGCGCTCATCCTCGCCTTCGGTGAACACGATCCGCGCCTTGCCGCCGTCGCGCACGAGCTGGCGAGCGGTCGCGAACAGCGGCTTCATGAACGCGCCCGAGTGGTAGACGAATTGCTGCAACTGCTCGACGTACGCATCGAGATTCGCGAGCGGACGCGTCGCCACGCCGCCTTCCATCGCCGCCTTCGCCACGGCCGGCGCGATCCGCACGATCAGGCGCGGGTCGAACGGCTTCGGAATCAGGTATTGCGCGCCGAACGACACGTCGTACGCACCATAGGCCGCCGCGACGACTTCGTTCTGCTCTTCCTCGGCCAGCCCCGCGATCGCGTGCACCGCGGCGATTTCCATCTCGCGCGTGATCGTCGTCGCGCCCACGTCCAGCGCGCCGCGGAAAATGTACGGGAAACACAGCACGTTGTTGACCTGGTTCGGGTAGTCCGAGCGGCCCGTCGCGATCACGACGTCGTCGCGCGTCTCATGCGCCAGTTCCGGGAAGATTTCCGGCGTCGGGTTGGCCAGCGCGAGAATCAGCGGGCGCGCCGCCATTGCCTTCAGCATCTCCGCCGTAAGGATGCCGCCGACCGACAGCCCCAGGAACACATCCGCGCCGCCGATCACTTCGGCGAGCTTGCGCGCGTCGGTTTCCTGCGCGAAGCGCGACTTGGCCGGATCCATCAGCGTGGTACGGCCGCGATAGACGACGCCTTCGATGTCGGTCACCCACACGTTTTCCACCGGCAGCCCGAGGTCGACCAGCAAGTCCAGGCACGCCAGCGCGGCCGCGCCGGCGCCCGACGTCACGACCTTCACTTCCTTGATGGACTTCCCGACGACCTTCAGCCCGTTGATGAACGCGGCGGACACGGTGATGGCCGTGCCGTGCTGATCGTCGTGGAAGACGGGAATCTTCATGCGCTCGCGCAGCTTCTGCTCGACGGTGAAGCATTCCGGCGCCTTGATGTCCTCGAGGTTGATGCCGCCGAACGTCGGTTCGAGGCCCGCGATGATGTCGATCAGCTTGTCCGGATCGGTCTCGTTGATCTCGATGTCGAACACGTCGATCCCGGCGAACTTCTTGAACAGGACGGCCTTGCCCTCCATCACCGGCTTCGATGCGAGCGGGCCGATGTTGCCGAGACCGAGCACGGCGGTGCCGTTCGTGATCACGCCGACCAGGTTGCCGCGGCTCGTGAAGCGGTGCGCCTGCAGCGGATCGGCGGCGATCGACTCGCACACGCTCGCCACGCCGGGCGTATAGGCCAGCGCCAGATCGCGCTGGGTCACCAGCGGCTTGCTCGCCACGACCGAGATTTTCCCGGGCGTCGGAAACTCGTGATAGTCGAACGCGGCCTGCTGCTGTGTCTCTGTCTGTTTCATGTTCTGGGTCTCGGCGTGGGCGCCAGGCCAGTCCCGGCGCGATCCATGAAGGGGATTCTAGGGATCCGCCATAACGTGATGATTCTGTTTTAATATCGGTCCATCACTTTTTCCTGATGAATGCATGACCAGTCAATGAATTTTGATGCAAACGACGTGGTCAGGCGGCTCGGTGCGCGTCTGAAGATCCGGCATCTGGTGCTGTTGCTGCAGATCCAGCAGCACGGCTCGCTGACGCGGGTCGCCGAGCACATGGCGAGCAGCCAGCCGGCCGTGACGAACGCGCTGTCCGAACTGGAGAGCATGTTCGGCACGCCGCTGTTCGAGCGCTCGTCGCGCGGCATGCGGCCCACGGCGCTCGGCGCGGTCGTGCTCGAGCGCGCGAAGGCGATGATCAAGGATCTCGACCACCTCGCCCGCGAGATGGAAGCCGTCGCCGCCGGGCATGCGGCGCATCTGCACATCGGCGTGATTCCGTTCATCTCCGGCCAGATGCTGTCGGCCGCGCTGAAGCGGCTGCAGGCGCACATGGAGCGGCGCCTGACCGTGACGATTCACGAAGGCACCAGCGATCAGCTGCTGCTGCAGCTCAAGGATCACAGTGTCGATATCGTGATCGGGCGCGCGTCGTCGGCGGTCGATCTCGGGCAGGTTTCGTTCGAAGTGCTGTATCAGCAGCAGCCGCGCATGATCGCGAGCCGGCGGCTGGCGGCGAAGCTCGCCCGCACGCCGCTCGACTGGCACAAGCTGCACGCGCTCGACTGGATTCTCGGTGCGCCGCATACGCCAATGCGCGAACAGGTGACCGACCTGTTCCTGTCGGCCGGCATCGCGCCGCCCGTGCCGATCGTCGAAAGCTACTCGTCGAAGCTGATCGGCGAAATGATCGCGTCGAGCGACGAAGCCGTATCGATCGTGCCGGCCGATATCGCGGAGGAACTGGTGCGCATCGCCGGCGTGGCGATCGTGCCGTATTCGCTGGTGTGGACGCTGCCGCCCATTGCGCTGTTCACGCGCTCCGCCGATTCGCGGTCGCCCGCGCGGGATTTGCTCGTCGACGCGCTACGCACGGTATGCAAGGAAACTTACGGGGACGCGCAGCGATAACGCGCTACTGGGCGGCGGCGAGGCGGCGGAGGATTTCCGCACGCTCGGCGCTCAGCACGTGGTCCGCGCCCTCGCCCCTGTCGTAGCGCTGGCTCGTCCGGTAGGAAAAGCGCTTCACGTATTGATTGGCGGCGGGATCGAACGCCCATGCGTCG
Organism: Burkholderia sp. BCC0097; assembly: GCF_902832985.1. Lineage (NCBI taxonomy): Bacteria > Pseudomonadati > Pseudomonadota > Betaproteobacteria > Burkholderiales > Burkholderiaceae > Burkholderia > Burkholderia sp. BCC0097. The sequence goes on along the minus strand of NZ_CADFDM010000004.1, from coordinate 427,818 downwards.
ACGTCGAAGAAGTGCTTGCCGAAATGATCCTCGCCCTTGCCCCACGCATAGTCGGCCCGGACGAACAGCGGATACGGCGACACCGCCGGCAAGTTCCACATCGCGCGATCGGCCATCTCCGTTTCGGTGACGATCGGCATCAGGTTCTCGATCTTGCCGTTCGCGCCGACACGCAGGACGGCCACGCGCTCCAGCATGCCGCTGCCGCCGCCTGAAAACGTTCCGGCTAAAAACACCCACGAGCCGCCGGATGCAATCGGCAGTCGTTCGGACCGTGGATTCAGACCGAACTGATACAGCTCCTTGGCGGAACCGGGGACAAGCTTCGGCGGCATCTCGAAGCACGGCGCATGGTCGGGAAGCACGCAGAGCTTCACGCCGGACAGCGGGAGCCCGTCGGCATCGAGCTTGCCTTGGGCCTGCGTGAAGCGCGGGAATACGGTTTCGCTGGGGGCGGCTTGAACACAGGCGATGCCGACGACCGCAATGCCCGAAATCACCGTGAGCGTCTTGCCGATCCAACGCATACCGCACCCTCTCTCATTTTTTACAGCGGCACATTGTCAGTGATCTCGCCGGCTGCCGCCCACCGGTATCGCGGGCATCGGTTCATTCGGCGAGCCCATGCGGCGAAAGCCTACGCCTCCGCGATGGGCACGTTGCGCAACGCCGTGACCAGCTTGCGCCCGGCATCCTCGATGTGCCGCACGAGGCCCTGGCAGGCCGCCTCCAGGTCGCGGGCACGCAGCGCATCGAGGATGGCCATGTGCTCGGTGCGGCTGTCGCGGCTGTGGCTCATCACGTCGTACTGGAACCGCAAGTACCTTTCCGCCTGCAAATGCAGCCCGTCGAGCGTGACCAGCAGGCGCCGGCGGTTGCCCTTCTCATAAAGCGTGCGGTGGAACAGCCAGTTCGCCTGGCTCTGTTTCGCGGGATCGTTGCCGAGGTGTTCGACCTTGTCGATCAGGTCCTCCGCTTCGCCCAGCACGCTCTTGGTCAGGAACGGAAACGCCATTTCGAGCGCGAGCGGCTCCAGGCGCGAACGCATCATCCACAAGTCCTCGGCCTCGGTGGCATGCAGCGGCGCCACCGTCAGGCCGCGCTTGCCCTCTTGCCGGGCGAGCCCGTCGGCTTCCAGGCGCACCAGCGCCTCCCGGATCGGGATCCGGCTCACACCATATCTGACCGAGAGGTTCTCCTGGATCAGCGGCGTTCCAGGCGGCAATTCTCCCCGCAGGATGTCCTCGCGAATCGCTTCCGCGACCAGCGTGTTTGGGGGTCGCAATGCATACCTCCGGCTTGATTTTTTTGACTTGCCAATTGTATCTTGGCACCGATATGCTACCAATGTATCCAAAATACATAATATGGATACATAAGACGATTTGCGGTGTTGCGCGTCGTCGTCCTGCACCAGAGCGGCGAGACCCGGGGCCAGCAGGCTGCCCACGGGGTCGCGAGCGAGGGGCTGGCGTGATTCAAAACAAGGCACCGGTCAGTTGCCGGGCGTGACGGGAAGTTCTCAACCACACTCGCAGGAGAGCCGCACTTGAAACGAGCAAATTTATCCAGCGCACTCAAGCTTTCGCTGAACGCCACGCTTTCGGTGTTGGCGCTTGCCGCCGCGACGGCCGCGAGTGCAGACCCGGTCGTCGTGAAGATCGGCAGCGTCGAGCCGTTGACCGGCGGGATCGCGCATCTTGGTAAAGACAACGAAAACGGCGCGCGCCTCGCGGTGGAGGAAATCAACGCGAAAGGTCTGACGATCGGCGGGCATTCCGTCACGTTGCAGCTCGACGCCCAGGATGACGCAGCCGATCCGCGCACGGCCACGCAAGTAGCGCAGAAGCTCGTCGACGACAAGGTGGTGGCCGTGGTCGGTCACCTGAACTCGGGTACGTCGATCCCGGCCTCGAAGATCTACAGCGAAGCCGGCATCACGCAGATCTCCCCGTCCTCGACCAATCCGGTCTACACGCAGCAGGGCTTCAAGACCACCTTCCGGGTCGTGGCCACCGACGCGCAGCAAGGCCCGGCGCTGGCCAACTATGCGAAGAAGCTGGGCAATATCCACCGTGTGGCGATCGTCGACGATTCGACCGCCTACGGCCAGGGCCTGGCGAACGAATTCGAGAAGCGCGCGAAGGAATTGGGCATCACCGTGCTGTCGCACGATGCCACCAGCGACAAGGCCATCGACTTCCGCTCGGTACTCACCAAGATCAAGGGCGAGACGCCTGACGCGATCATGTACGGCGGCTCGGATTCGACCGGCGGCCCGTTCGCCAAGCAAGCCAAGCAGCTCGGCCTGCGCGCACGCGTCTTCACGGGCGACGGCGTCTGCACGGAATCGTTGGCCAATCTCGCCGGCGATGCGACCGAGAACGTGGTGTGCTCGCAGGCCGGCGCGGCGATCCAGACGATGCCGGGCGGCGAGGCGTTCCAGGCGAAGTACAAGAAGCGCTTCGGACAGGTGGTCGAATACGACGCGCCGTTCGCCTACGACGCCGTGTACATCATCGTCGATGCGATGAAGCGGGCGAAATCCACCGACCCCGCCAAGATCCTCGCGCAGATGCCGCCGACCGACTATCACGGCGTGATCGGTGAAACCCAGTTCGATTCGCACGGCGATCTCGCGCATGGCGTGATCTCGTTGTACGTCTACAAGGCAGGCAAGAAGACGTTCCTCGATCAGGTGAAGATGTAAGCGGGCCGTTGCCCGGGATCGCGGAATCGAGAAATCGTGCAGGGCGGATTTGTTCAGGCAAAACCCCGGATCTTTTTGAAGGAGAGCCGTTGTGTCCGTAATGACGTATTTCGAATTCCGCGATCAGCTCAAACGCGCGCGGCTGACCGTACGGGAATTCGCGAGCCTGGTGAAGATGAATGAAAATTCAATCACCAATTATTCACAAAAAGGTGTGGTACCGTCTCACCTCGCGGTAATCGCTCTCTTGATGGGCGAAATGGCTGACCATCAAATCGAATTTCGCGATATTATCGATCAAATGGAAATCGAGCAGAAGAAACCGCGCGGCGCGCCGATCAAGTTCGGCATGAGCCACGCCAAGCCGGCCCTGCAGGGCTGAGCAGCTGTATCGCCTGCGGCTCGCGACATGCATGCCGCGGCGCGAATCAAACTCCCGGATTAAAAACAAAAACGTAACAACAATAAAATAGATTCGCTTTTTGATGTCGCAGTCGAGCAATGCAGTTCCATCATTCGAGGGCCGTAAAAATAACCATGAACAATACTATCGAGGTACGTAGTTCCAGGTTTGCTTTGAGCCAGGAAGAATTGGCAGATTTTCATCGCAACGGCTATATCGGGCCGTTCGATCTTTACCCCAGCGACCAGATGGAAGCCAACCTTCAGGCGCTGCGCCCCAAGCTGCTGAACACCAAAAAGGCCATCTACAGCCAGGAAAAATCGATTTCCGGCGTCACCAATCTGGCCAATTACGATCGCCATCTCGATGTCGACTTCCTGGCCTCGCACATCACGCGCCCGGAAATCACCGACCGGGTCGCGAGCATCCTCGGCCCGGACGTACTGTGCTGGCGCTCGGAGTTCTTCCCGAAGTATCCGGGCGACGAGGGCACGGACTGGCATCAGGCCGACAACTTCTCCAACGTGGCCGGCTCCAAGCACCCGCAGATCGTATGGCCGGAGGATGCGCAATTCGGCGGCACCATCACGGTCTGGTCGGCGTTTACCGACGCCACCATCGAGAACGGCTGCCTGCAGTTCATTCCCGGCACGCATCGCACCATGAACTACGACGAATCGAAGGTCATGGAGTATCGCGAGGACGCCATCAACAACCGGGAAAAACAGGGCGTGCGCCGCGGCTTCTTCGGCTACGACTACCGGCAGCTGCAGAAGGACCCGAACTGGAGCCCGGACGAGAGCCAGGCCAAGTCGATGGTCATGCGCCAGGGCCAGTTCATCATCTTCTGGTCGACGCTCATGCACGCGTCGCATCCGCACAGCGGGCTGACCGACAAGATGCGGCTGGGGTTCGCCGCGCGCTATCTGCCCAACTCGGTGCGCGTCTATCCGTATTCCAACACGCTGGAGGAATTCGGCGGCAGCGCCAGTCTCGACAAGTTCGGCTGCGTGCAGGTCGCGGGCCAGGACGCCTTCGGTCACAACCGTTTCGTCACCGAGAACGTCAACGGCTTCCGTTTCCAGGCCAACTAATCCGGCAGGAGCACTAAATACCATGAGCAATCGCAACGATATAACCGAGATCGAGGCGTGGCTGGTCGAGGCCTGCGATGCATTGGGCCTGCGGATCGAGAACGCCGACAGCGACTTCTTCGCGGCGGGCGGCACCTCCATCACCGCGGTCAAGCTGCTTTCGCGCGTGGAGGAGCGCTTCGGCGAGGATGCGCTGACCCCGGAGGCGCTGTTCGAGCAGAGCCGCCTGTCCGACATCGCGAGCCACATCGCGCAACACAGCGAAACGCGCACCTCGTGACGCAGGCGCAAGCCGGCGCGGCCCAGGCACGGTGGTGCCTGGTTCCGCGCCCCGTGGCCGCTCCCCGGCTGCGGTTGATCTGTTTCGCCTATGCGGGCGGCAGCGCCGACCTGTTCCGCAACTGGGTCGAGCACCTCGCCCCGGATGTCGAGTTGGTGGCGGTGCGCCTGCCCGGCCGCGGCATGCGGCTGCGCGAGCCGCTGTACGGCGAATGGCCCGCGCTCGTCGAGGATTGCGCGAGCGCGCTCGCGCCGTATCTCGGCGAGCCGCACGCGCTGTTCGGGCACAGCTTCGGCGGCCGTCTCGCCTATGAGATCGCGCAGCGAATGCGCCCGGTGCTGCCGCCGGGCACCTGCCGGGGGCTGTTCATCGGCGGCTGCCGCAGCCCCGACAGTCCGCAGGCGCGGCCTTACCTGCACGAACTGCCGGAGCCGGCGTTCCGCGCCGCGTTGCGCACCATGGGCGGCACGCCGACCGAGGTGCTCGAGGACGAGCGGCTGATGAACCTGATGCTGCCCATCATGCGCGCCGACATGCGGCTCGCGGAGCTGTGGGGCAACTGGCACCGCACGCCGCTCGACGTACCGCTGCATGTCTACTACGGCCACGCCGATCCGATCGACAGCGAGGCCAGCGTGGCCGGCTGGCGCGGCTTCACCACATCCGGATGCGAGCTGGTCGGGTTCGACGGCGCGCATTTCTTTCTCGATAGCCATCGCGAACTGTTGCTTGCGCACATGGCCACTCGTTTGAGGAGCTAGTTGATGAAATCGCTTCGCTGCGATGAAGCCGCATGGTCGCTTCACGAGCGGATCAACCAGACGTCCGTGCCGTACCCTGACGACGCGAGCATCGGCGAGTTGTTCGATCGCGTCGTGGCGCGCCGGCCGGACGCGGCAGCCGTGATCACGGCGAGCCGGACCTGCACCTATCGTGAGCTGGACGACTGCGCCAATGCGCTGGCCTGGCGCCTGATCGACGAGGGCGTGCGCCCCGGCGACGTGGTCGCGCTGGTTCTGCCGCGCGGCGTCGATCTGGTGGCGGCCTTGCTGGCGATCGTCAAGGCCGGCGCGGCCTACCTGCCGCTCGACGCAGCGTGGCCGGCCCAGCGTGTCGCGCATCTGATCGAGCAGACCGGCTGCCGCCATGCGTTGCACGGCGCGGCCGGCCCGGCGCCCGCGGCGCTCGGCGCGTGTCGCGCGCTGCCGGTGTCGGTCGACGCGCTCCGCGAGGAAGGCCGATGCGAAGCGCCCCACGGGCGCGCGACGGCGGCCTCGATCGCCTACATCAACTTCACGTCGGGTTCCACCGGCCAGCCCAAGGGTGTGCCGATCGAGCATCGGAGCGTCGCGCGGCTGGTCTTCGGCGCGCGTTATGCGCGGCTCGACACGGAAAGCCGGGTGCTGCAGATGGCGCCGGTCACGTTCGATGCCGCGACCTTCGAGATCTGGGGACCGCTGCTCAATGGCGGCGCGTGCGTCGTCTACGAAGACGGCTTCGTGCGCGCGTCGCGCCTGCGCGACCTGATCGAGCGCCACCGGATCAACCTGCTGTTCCTGACCACCGCGCTGTTCAACGCGCTCGTCGACGAAGCGCCGGCGACGCTCGCGAGCGTCGAAACGGTGCTGACCGGCGGCGAGGCCCACTCGCTACGCCACATGAACGAGGCACTGCGCCGCTACGGCGCGGACCGGATCGTCAGCGTCTACGGTCCGACCGAATGCACGACCTTCACGACCTGGTATCCGGTGCGCGAAATCGGCCCCGACGAAACCATGTTGCCGATCGGCCTGCCGATCCAGAACACACGCCTCTATGTCGTCGACCAGGATGCGCTGTGCCGCGCCGGCGAGCCCGGCGAGATCTGCGTCGCGGGGCCGGGCCTGACGCCCGGCTATCTCGGCATGCCGGAGATCACCCGCGAGCGCTTCGTCGAATACGAGATCGCGGGGCGACGCGAGCGGCTCTACCACACCGGCGATATCGGCTACCTGCGCGAGGACGGTGTGCTGGTGTTCAAGGGGCGCCTGGACGACCAGGTCAAGATCAACGGCTTCCGGATCGAATTCGGGGAGATCGCGTTCCATCTGCAGAACCGGCCCGAAGTGCGGCGCAGCTATGTGACCGTGCATGACAACGGCATCGAGAAGCGGCTGGTGGCGTTCGTCGTGCCCAAGAGCGAAGGCAGCGGGGCCGAGCAGATTCGGGCCGCGCTGGCCGAGGTCCTGCCCGCGTACATGGTGCCGGCGCAAATCCATCTTTGCGACGAACTGCCGATCTCGGCCAACGGCAAGATCGATCATCGACATCTGAAACAGACACTGGAGTGACAAGCATGAGCCTGAGCAAACGCGCCCAATATTTCCAGGATCTGCTGGCGGATCGCGGCCTGCAGATGGAAGTCCTCGAACTGCCCGCCTCCACGCGCACCGCCGACGACGCCGCACGCACGCTCGGCTGCCAGAAGGCGCAGATCGTCAAGTCGCTGGTATTTCGCTCGCTGGCCGACAACCGGCCGGTGGTGGTGCTCGCCAGCGGGCCGAATCGCGTGAACGAGGCGGCGATTTCCGAATTGATCGGCGCGCAGATCGTCAAGGGCGATGCCGACTTCGTCAAGGAAACCACCGGCTTCGCGATTGGCGGCGTGCCGCCGTTCGGCCACCGGGAGGAAGTTGCGCTGCTGGTCGACGAGGACCTGCTCCAGTTCGACGAACTGTGGGCGGCGGCCGGTACGCCGAGCGCGGTGTTCAAGATCGCCGGCCGCTTCACCGACGTGCTGCCCGCGCATCGCGTGGTCTCGGTGAAGTAACGAGGCTGCCCATGTCCAGCCCCTATCCGGACGAGTCGTATCGCGGCTTCGCGGCCGAGCTGCGCGAGCGCCTGCAGGCCTGCCTGCTGCCCGAAGCCGAGGGCGCCGAGGCGCGCGGCCATCTTCCGCGCGCCATCTGGCCGGCGCTGGCCGCCGAGGGCTGGCTGGACCTGCCGCTGGCGGGCGAAGGCTTCGTGCGCAGCGCCGTGTTCCTGGAGGAGCTGGGACGCCTCGGGTATGCGGGCGTGCGCGCCGCGATCGGCGTGCATGCGTTCATGGCGGCGTCCTACCTCGCCTGGTTCGGCGACGACGCACAGCGCGAGCGCTATCTGGCGAGGATGCGCGACGGCACGGCCGTGGCGGCGCTCGCCATCACCGAGGATCAGGCCGGCAGCGACCTGAGCGGCCTGCAATGCAGCGCCGCGGCGAGCGACGACGGCTGGCGCGTGAACGGCACGAAACGCTTCGTCTCCAACGGCTCGCAGGCCACGCTGATCGTCGCGCTGGTCCGCAGCAACGCGCAGCGCCACGCGCTGGGCGGTTGCAGCCTGCTGGTCGTGGATGCCGAGGCGCCCGGCATCACGCGCACGCCGCTGAACCTGCTGGGCTGGCGCAGCGCCGACGTCTGCGACATCCGTTTCGAGGACGTCGCGGTGCCGCGCGAGAACACGCTCGGCAAGCCCGACAAGGCGTTCACCTACCTGATGCGATGCCTCGACTTCGAGCGCATGGTGGCGGGCATGCTCGCGCTCGGTGGCGCGGGATGCAGCATCCGGCTGATGAATCGCTTCGTGCGCCAGCGCGTGGTGCGCGGCGCGCCGCTGAGCGCGAACCAGACGATCCGTCACGAACTGGTCGAATTGATCGCCGAATTGCGGCTGTTGCGCCATTTCGCTTATCAGCTGGTGCAGCAATACGTGGGCGGCAAACTCGGCAGCGGCGACGCGTCGATCCTGAAGCTGCGCAGCACCGAGCTGGCGAAGCGAGCGGCCCATCTGTGCGCGCAATTTCACGGCGCGCGCGGCTACCTGTCGGAATCCGATGTCGCGCGGCTCTATCGCGACGCGACCGCCGGCACGATCGCCGCCGGCGCCAGCGAACTGGTGCGCGAAATCATCTTCGACAGCGTCGACTCGGAAGCACTGCTCGACTGAACCCACTGCCGCGCGCGCCCGCAGGGCCGCACGGTCGCGAAACGACTTTTCCCTTCCTGCGCAAGGAACACGTGATGTGGCTGATACAAGTGGCGCTCGTCGTTCTGGTCTGTAACGGCTGCGGCGCGATCGCGGAGCGGCTCGGACAATGCAAGGTGATCGGCGAGATCGCCGGCGGCATCCTGCTCGGCCCGCTCGCGCTCGGCGTCGTCACCCCGTCGCTCTATCACGAGCTGTTCACGCCCGACAACACCTCGGCGATCAGTCGCATCGGCGAGATCGGCCTCGCGTTGCTGATGTTCGAGATCGGCCTCGACGTGCGCCTGCCGGCGCAACGCGCGCTGCTCGGGCCGGTGCTGATCGCCGTGCCGGGCATGCTGCTGCCGTTCGGCGGGGGGCTGACGGTGGGCTGGCTCGCCCACGACGTCCTGGCGCCGCAGCAGCCGTTCTGGCCGTTCGTGTTGTTCTGCGGCGTGGCGCTGTCGGTATCGGCCGTGCCGGTGATGGCGCGCATCGTGACCGACCTGAATCTCACGCGGCATGCCGGCGCCGCGTCGGCGCTCTCGGCGGCGATGGTCGGCGACCTGCTCGGCTGGGGCGCGCTGTCGCTGCTCGTCTGCCTGTCGCACAACGCCGCCGGATGGCGCGCCCTCGGCGTCAACGTCGTGCTGCTCGTCGCCTACGTGGCGCTGCTCGTGATCGCGGCCAAGGGTGTGCTGCTGCGCGTGGTCGGGCGCTCGCTTGCGCAGGGCTGGTCGCGCGACACGGTGGCGATCCTGGTCGCCTCGGTGCTGGTGTCGGGGTGGATCACCTCGCAGCTCGGCTTCCATAGCGCGTTCGGCGCGCTGCTGATCGGCATGCTGCTGCGCGACGTACCGAGTGTGCGCGAGCAGTTCGACCGCCTGCTGGGCGGCTTCCTGCATACCATCCTGATGCCGATCTTCTTCGCCTGCGCGGGCCTGAACCTGCAGTTCTTCGACGTCACCGCCCATGCGCAATGGCTCTGGCTGCTGGCCTTCATCGTGGTCGGCTTCGCCGGGAAATACCTGGGCGTGTTCGCCGGCGCGCGACTGACGGGGCACACGAGCGGCGACGCGACGGTGATCGCCACGCTGATGAACGCGCGCGGCCTGATGGAGCTAGTCTTCCTGTCGATCGGGCTGCAATTGCGCATCCTGCCGCAGAACGTCTACACGATGCTGGTGATCTTCGCGTTGTTCACCACCGCGATCACCGCGCCGCTGTTGCGCCACCATCTGCGCCCGGTGGCGGACGGCGCGACGGGGTCGGTGTAGCGCAAGGCGGCGGCCACGGCTCAGTGCAGACCACGGTGCCGCCTACGGCCCCGCCACTCTGGCCGACTCAACGGCAAGGGATTTCATGCCGTATGACAGCGATTACTTCATACAACGAAGCATCGCCTGCCGCGTCCCGCGCCGTTCAATGTGCGCCGTCCAGGTGCTGCGTGAACCGCCTGCCCTTTATCGGCCGGCGGCCACGCCAGATCAAGTCAAGTTGGCAAACACCGGCTGGTTCCTGACGCTCTCACGCTGGCGCATTCTCGCGTACCAGGCCCGAAGCGCCTCGCACTCCTCGGGCACCGGCAGCTTCACCAGCATCGCAAAGATCAGACCGCCGATGACGGTGATGTCGGCCATCGAGAACGCCTCGCCCGCGACATACGGTTGGCTTTGCAGAACGGCATCGAAATAGCGCATGCCCCTCAGCGCCTTGTCGCGTTGGCGGAACCCCCACTCCGGATTTTGATACGTCTCGACGTCGGGGCCCAGCCCCGGCGTGCCGTGATGGAAATAGACGCTGATGGCATCGAGCAGCTCCAGCTCGGCGCGCTTGCTCATCATGTGGATGATGCCCTTCTCGCTTGGCGTGCTGCCGGTGAGCGTAGGCACGCCATCGAGCGCGTCGAGGTATTCGGTAATGGCCGTGCACTCGGCAATACAGGTTCCATCACCGAGCTCCAGCACCGGCAACGTACCCGAATAATTCTTGCCGGCGATGAACTCGGGTTTTTTGTGCTCGCCCTTGTAAAGATCGACCATCACGAACTCGACGCGCGATTGCAGCCCTTTTTCGGCCAGCGCGATACGCACGCGGGTCGGATAGGGCCCTGTCGGGAAATCGTGGATCTTCATCACGGGTAGTCGGGCTGGGTCGAAATCGGCGTTACTGGAAGTCATTGCAGGGGCGCTCCGTAGTCGGTTGCACTGGATCGGACAACGTGAAACCACGTCGCCCACGAATCTACCTAACGTTTGTTAGGTTAACCATATAAGGTACAATCCGGGGTGTCAACATCCATTTCCTGCGCGCGGAGACTGAAGCGGTGACGAACGATGCGAGCTCGAACTCGAGAGAAAGAATCCTGGCAGCCGCCACGAGGCTCGCGCAGACACACGGCTACGGCGGGTTGAACTATCGGGATCTCGCCAGCGAGGTGGGGATCAAGGCCGCGAGCATCTACCACCACTTCGAAAGCAAGGCCGATCTTGGCGCAGCGGTAGCGCGGCGTTATTGGGAGGATTCAGCGGCGGCGCTGGACGACATGCTGGCCAACTCGCGCGATCCGCTGGATTGCCTGCGTCGCTATCCGGATACCTTCCGCAAGGCGCTCGAGACCGGCAACCGCCTGTGCCTTTGCAGCTTCATGGCGGCCGAAACCGACGACCTGCCGGAAGTCGTGATGAAAGAAGTCCTGGCCTTCGCCGACGTGAATGTCGCGTGGCTGAGCAAGGTTCTGTCCGCGGCGGCGGTGGTCGGCGCTCGGGAAAGCAAACAGCGGGCGCGGGCCATCTTCGCCGCGATCGCCGGCGCCCAGCTCATCGCGCGGAGTCGCGCCGATCTGTCGCTCTATGACGCGCTGATCGACAATTATCGTAAAGCGGGCCTCTTGCCTGCGTAGCAGGGCAACGGTGACGCGGCTTCGAGTGACGTCGAACGTTCGCGAACGCGCGATGGTCAATCGTGCGGCCTACTGGTAGCGTTTGCAGACGAACCGCCGCGATCACCGGCTGGTCGAACTGACAGGTTTTTCGTACAGGGACCAGACAATACCGTCCGTTTTCAATCCGACGCGGACAAAGCCCAGCGACTCGTAGTAAGCGCAGAGCTTCGTGTTTTCAGCGCCGCAGTCGAGTCGAAGCAAACGCCGATTCAAGCGGCTCACCTCATGCGCGCACCAGTCGAGCATGAAGCCGCCGAGCCCGAACCCGTTGAAACCTTGCCGCACGCAAAGGCCGTGCACGTAGCCTGCAATCGGCGCTTGAGGCCCCCAGTGCCTGTCCTCGTCGAAGTCGAGCGAGAACGTGCCGATCAGCGCGCCATCCTGTTCGACGACGTACACGGCTTTCTCGGCGACATGGTTTCGCACCCACCGCTCGGAGAAGCCGTCGCCTTCCCTGCCCCACACGTAGTCGCCGTGCGTGACTTTTTTGGCATGTGCGTCGTTCCGGATCTGTGTCAGCACCGGGACATCGTCTGCCGTCGCTCTGCGGACGCTTTTTGAGATCATCGCTCGTTTCTCCGTTGAGTCTGAGCCGCCATCTCGGCGCATCGCGTCACGCGTCGATTATCGACGAGATGGCACGACCACACGCTCCACGGATACTCAACTTGATTGTCGCGCCGACGCGATACCGGCAAGCCACTCCGGAAAACTCCTCGCGATACGCTCGCGCCGCGCATCATCATGCCAGACCCGAATCACTTGGCCGGCGACGCCGCCCTCAGCGGGATCGAGGTCGACACACAAGTGATTACCGCTGCCGTCATGCGTAAACGGAATCCATTTCAGGTTGTACCAGTCGTCGGCGATGCCGGCATCCGGTTCCGATGTCATGTCACCGAAATCGCCAGCGTCCACGAGACCTTTCCAAATGCGCCATTGCGCGAGGATCTCGCGAGCACTCAGCAGCGCATCGCTTCCGGAAAACGCCTCGCCCAACGCCGCCTGTCCATCGTGAATGCGCAGACTGTCGACGAGTGCGTCAGGCAGCGTCGCACCCAGCGCGACCTGTAAGGCAGCGATGTCATCGTCGGACGCGGGTCCGTTGAGTCCGCCAGGCAGGCGTGACGCATCGGCGGCGAATGCTGCGTCGAGCCATTGCCATGTTTCGCGAAGGTCGACGGGGCGTGCGTCGTCGATATCGACGGTTGTCGTGCGGGTTTCGACGGCCGGCGGCGATTGTGGGGCTGCCTCGGCGGATGTCGCCGCCACCTGGCGCGGCGGCTCGCTGGAAAGGTCGCGATCGAGACGCAGGAACAGCACGGGCGAACCTGCCCCCATCGGATATTCCGCAGCCGGGATCGCGACGAGCACATCGGCACGAACGACACCGCCTATCAACCCGTCGCCTTCGGGCGGAAGCAGGCGGACGACCACGTGTCCGTCGGCCCCACGATGCAGGTTACCCCATCGCATCGCGTTCAGTTGGGCATCGCGCTCGACGCTGTGGTCGATGATGCCGGTTTCCCAATGCGGCCCGGGCGTTGCGGCGTGCTCGAGCAAATCGAGCACACGCGGCATGATCGCGTGCATCAGCATCGCCACTGCGCTCGTGTGGCCCGGCAGGTTGATCAGCGTGGCCTGATCGTAGCTGGTCAGGACCGTCATCCCGCTTTGCGTACCATCGGGCCGCGTGAACGGGAGTGTGGTCTTCTTCGGTGGCGAGCGATCGTCACTGCGTCCGAAGTTGAAACGATCAGCCGGTGTTTGTCTGATCTCGACGGTCGCCTCGTCGCGCGAATACACTCGTCGCGCATTCAGTCCGATGTCCCGGAAGGGCGGCGTGGCAGGCAATCCGGCTCCGACGATCAGGTCGTAACGTTGCGCGAACTCGGCGAGCTTCTTCTGGAATGCGTACTCGTTCTGTTGCACTTCGAGCGGCGGCAGTGTCATGTCCGGCGGCTCGATGTACTCGATCGACGACACCGTGTATCCCCAGCGCTGCAGTACCGCACGGATATACGGTCCGCTCGTATCGGGCCGCTGCCATTGCTCGCGAGCGATGCCGGGAGCGCGCTGCTCATACCCGACGATCACTACGCCAATGCGCGGCCGTTTCGTCACCTCGATATCGCGGACGCCTGCCGCTGTCAGCGCGATCTGCAATTCGGCCGTTATCCGGCTGCCCTTGGGCAGGAGCAGGCTGCCTTGTCGATATTCGCTGCCGGAAGCGATGACGTGTTGCCCGGCGGATAACGGCGCGTGCAGCAGCAGGAAAGGCCGAGCGCCGCGATGCGTCACTTCAAGACCGCCTTTCGGGACGACGGTGTCGGCGTTTTCCGGCAGCGGGAAATACGGAGGGACATCGACCGCACACTGCGCGTGGATTGCGCGAGCCGCCGGACTGCCCGCCGACGAAGCCAGTGCGCGTCGACTGAACTCGAAATCGAGCTCGACCGGTGCACCATGCGTCGCATGTACGGTATCGGATGCGCGCAATGCATAGCCTTCGACCGCAGCGAGCGGAACGGGCGGGACATTCTCCGGTGCGAAAACATCGGCCGCCGTCACGCGCGTCAGCGCATCCTCGATCGGCACTGTCTCGGATTGCATCGCGCCCGGCACGACGCGGCGACAGCGTTCATAGGGCTGGTTAAGCCAGAAAGGGAAGTTCTCGTGATCGCTCATATGGTGAATGTTTTCGTGCCGCGGTCCGAAGATACCAGCCCTTCGTGGCATGCAAGCGCACGACGGCTGCCAGGTGCGAGCGATCACTACGAGCTATACGCCCCATTCGACAAAATCTCCGTCGGAAACCCCACTCATCTACGGATGAAAAGTCTCGCCCCGCTTCAGCATGTCGATGAATTCCGCGATTTTGCGCGCCCGTGTTTCCGGCTTCCTGGCGTTCTGTATCCGGAACAGGATCGCATAGCGATTACGGCTGTTCAGCGTCGCAAAAAACTTAGCGGCTTTTGGATTGGCGTCCAGAGCCGCCTGCAAGTCATCAGGCACGATCGAATTGCTGGCCGACGTATAGGCAGCCTCCCAACGGCCGTCTTGTTTGGCCTTCTCGATTTCACGCAGGCCGGCCGGGCGCATTCTGCCGGCGACGATCAGCGCTTCGGCCTTGTCCTTGTTGATTTTGGACCAGATGCTCTTCACCGAGCGCGGGGTGAAGCGTTGTAACCAGTATTGCTCGCTCTCGGCCTTCTTCTGGCCATCGATCCAGCCGTGGCAGAGGGCGCTTTCCACCGCCTCTTCATAGCTGACGGTTCGCTGCCCCGCGCCTTTTTTCGCGAGCCGCAGCCATGCTCCAGTCGACGTGCCGCCGTTTTGCTCCAACCAGCTTTCCCATTCAGCCTGACTGGCAAACGTTAGAGCGCCTTCGGTCATGTCACGATCCAGAATGGTTGCGTTTTCAACGACTAAAAAGCCGCCGCTCAACGAATGAGCGGCGGCCACCAAAACACTCCACCCCGCAAAGCCGCGTCAAACAATCCGGTTCAACGCATCGGCAAACCGCTTCACCGCGCCATCGACATCATGCAGCTTGTCGAGACCGAACAACCCGAGCCGGAACGTCTTGAAATCCTCCGGTTCGTCGCATTGCAACGGCACACCCGCCGCGATCTGCAAACCGACATCGGCGAACTTCTTCCCGGTGCGAATCCCGTCATCGTCCGTGTAGCTCACCACGACACCCGGCGCCTCGAACCCTTTCGCGGCCACGCTCCTGAACCCCTTCTCCGTCAGCAGCGCACGAACGCGCTCGCCGAGTTCGAGTTGTTCCGCCTTCACCTTGTCGAAGCCGTACGCGTCGGTTTCCTTCATCACGTCGCGCAGCGTCGTGAGGCTGTCCGTGGGCATCGTCGCGTGATACGCGAACCCGCCGCCCTCGTACGCTTCCATGATCTGCAGCCACTTGCGCAGATCGCACGCGAAGCTGGTGCTGGTCGTCGCATCGATACGCTCGCGTGCGAGCGGGCTCAACATGACCATCGCGCAGCACGGCGACGCGCTCCAGCCCTTTTGCGGCGCGCTGATCAGGATATCGACGCCGCTCGCCTGCATGTCGACCCACACGGTGCCGGATGCGATGCAATCCAGCACGAACATGCCGCCGACCGCATGCACGGCATCGGCCACCGCGCGCAGGTATGCATCGGGCAGCATGATCCCGGACGCGGTTTCGACGTGCGGCGCAAACACGAAATCGGGTTTGTTGGCGTGGATCGCGGCGACCACTTCCTCGAGCGGCGCCGGCGCATAGGCCGCTTGCCTGCCCGCTTCGACCGGGCGCGCCTTCAGCACCGTCGTCTCGAACGGAATGCTGCCCATGTCGAAAAGCTGCGACCAGCGGAAGCTGAACCAGCCGTTGCGGATCACGAGGCACTTCTTGTTCGTCGCGAACTGTCGCGCCACGGCCTCCATGCCGAACGTCCCGCTACCCGGCACGATCGCGACCGACTTCGCGTTGTAGACTTTTTTCAGCGTGGCGGAAATGTCGCGCATGACACTCTGGAAGCGCTGCGACATATGGTTGACCGAGCGATCGGTGTACACCACCGAATATTCGAGGAGCCCCTCGCGGTCAACATCGGGAAGTAAACCTGGCATGCTCGCCTCCGGTGAAAGATGAACGATGGAATCAGGACGAGCAGCGTCTTCGATTCGATACTGCTCTGCACCATGCAAATGCGTCATTTCCTCGACGAAAGCAGATTCTAACGAACGCCGCCGGACGATTGGCGCCTATTTTGGCGGCCGCCGGGGTCGGTGTTCGCCGCCGCCGCCCGCCGCGCGCACATTGCCCTGTTCCGTGTAAGGGTTAACGACGCGTGCGGCAACAGCCGCCTAACATGTCGACAGCCCCCTCACGACGGAATTCACGATGACCTCCTCTCCCGCATCGTCACTGCATTCGTCCACCGATCCGGCGCTCGCCGAGCGCATCGACACGGTCCTGTCCCGCCAGCTCGACACGCAGCGGCTGGTCGGCGCGGTCGTCCTCGTCGCCCGCGACGGCGAGCTCGTCTATCGCCGCGCGGCCGGGTTCGCGGATCGCGAATCACGTACGCCGATGCGCGAGGACACGCTGTTCCGGCTCGCATCGGTGACGAAGCCGATCGTGTCGGCCGCCGCGATGGCGCTCGTCGCGCAACGCAAGCTGTCGCTCGACGAAGACATCGCGCGCTGGCTGCCCGACTTCCGTCCGGCGCTGCCCGACGGCCGCGTGCCGACGATCACGGTGCGCCAGTTGCTCGTGCATACCGCCGGCCTCGACTATCGCTTCAACGAAACCGACGCGAACGGCCCCTATGCGCGTGCGGGTGTCTCCGACGGGCTCGATGGCGCATCGATCACGCTCGCCGAAAACCTGCGCCGGATCGCGAGCGTGCCGCTGCTGTTCGCGCCCGGCACCAGCTGGAACTATTCGCTGTCGATCGACGTCATCGGTGCGCTGATCGAGGCCGTCTGCGGCGTGCCGCTCCCCGATGCGATCGATGCGCTCGTGCTGCGCCCGCTCGGTGCGCGCGACACGGGCTTCGTCGCACGCGATCCGGCGCGGCTCGCCACGCCGTACGTGAACGACACGCCGCAGCCGCACCTACTCGCCGAGAACGAGACGGTGCCCATCGACGAAGGGTTCGTCGGCGTCACCTACTCGCCGTCGCGCGCGCTGAATGCACAAGCGTTCCCGTCGGGCGGCGCCGGAATGGTCGGCACCGCGGGCGACGTGCTGACGGTGCTGGACACGCTGCGCACGGGCGGCGGCGCGATCCTCCCCGCCGAGCTGGTCGACGAGATGGGCCGCGTACAAACCGGCGATTTGGAATTGCCGGACCTGCCCGGCGCGGGCTTCGGGATCGGCTTTTCGGTGCTGCGCGACCCGCAGGCGGCCGCATCGCCGGAATCCGTCGGCACGTGGCGCTGGGGCGGCGTATACGGTCATTCGTGGTTCGTCGACCGCGCACGCGGGCTCACCGTCGTGTCGCTGACGAACACGCTCTACGAAGGAATGAACGGGCAGTACACGCTCGATCTGCGCGATGCCGTCTACGACGCGCGATAACCCGCCCGCGCAACGAAAAAAGGCCCGACAAGCGTCGGGCCAACGGGTTTGAGACACTAGGAGAATCCCGCCCACCCCATACCGGGCGGTCACGCCGCGCTACACGACGTTCTTTTCGACGATCGGCCGGTTTTCGAGCACGCGCGCCCAGCCGAGCGACGACAGGTCGAGCGTGTCGTAACGCCCGCCCAGAATGAGTTCGCTGACGCCCCGCCCCGTGGCCGGCCCTTGCTGCAGCCCGTGGCCGCTGTAGCCGTTCGCGAACACGACGTTGTCGAGTTCGGGGTGGTAGCCGATGATCGCGTTGTGATCGAACACGTTGTACTCGTAGTAACCGGACCAGCAATTCTCGACGCGCAGCGCCTCGAATTCCGGCACGCGGTGCGCGAGCGTCGGCCAGATCACGTCGTCGAACAGATCGTGGTCGACTTCGTCGAGCGGCAGGTCGTCCGGGTCGCGATCCGGGCTCGGCGACGTGCCGCAGATATACGTACGCCCTTCCGGCCGGAAATACACGCCGGTCGGATCGATCAGCAGCGGACAATCGGCGAGCTTCGCCGGCGAAGACACGTTGAAGATGCTGCGCCGCCGCGCATACACGGGAATGTCGATGCCCATCATCGACGACAGCGTGCGCGTCCATGCGCCGGCCGCGTTGACGAGCGTGTCGCACGCATAGCGCTCGCCGTCGCCCGTCACGACATGCGTGATCCTGCGGCCGTCGCGCACCACGTCCTTCACATCGGCCGGCACGTAGCGCGCGCCGAGCGCCTGCGCCTTCTTGCGCAGCGCCTGCACGAGCCCGTAGCCGTCGAACCAGCCTTCGCCGCTCACGCCGTACGCGCCCGACACGAGATCGTCCACGTTCAGCCACGGAAATTTCGCGCGCAGCGCGTCGCCGTCCATCAGCCGGATATCGGCGCCGAGGCGCGTCTGCAGCGCATGGTTCTCGCGCAGCGTCGCGTCGCCGGCCGGCGTCGCGAGGAACAGGTAACCGCCTTCGTGCAGATCGATCGACGGCCGGTTGCCGTCCACTTCGAGCCGCTCGCCGATCGTGCGCAGGAACTCGATGCCGAACAGCGACATCTCGATCGACAGCGGCGTGGAGAACTGCTGGCGAATCGACGCGGCCGACAGCGCCGACGACGATCTGGCATAGGTGGGGTCGCGCTCGATGACGGTCACGGCGACCGTGGGATCGGTGGCGCGCAGGAAATAAGCGATCGAGCTGCCGATCACACCACCGCCGACGATGACGACTTGAGAACTCACGACTGACTCCGGTTGCACGTAAAAGGCTCAGGGCCTGTGGGTGATTCGCGCCGCGACTCGCGCGGCGTCGCGCGGGCAAACTTCCTCGACGATCGCCTGGCTATTTCAGCACGCCCGGCATCGCCGCGAAAGTCCGCGCGCAGGTTGCGTTCAGTCCGCCGACTGGGTCGTGACGGGTTGCCACGCGGCGTTCTTCACTTCATACAGCGTCGAGCTCGGGTTCTTCAGGTCGCCCGTGTTCGTGAACGCGATGGTGCCCGTGATGCCGTCGTAGCGCGTGCCCTTCAGCGCGCCGTTGAAATCAGCCGGCTTCGTCGAGTTCGCCTTCTGCATCGCGTTGATCGCGATCCACGTCGCGTCGTACGCGAACGGCGCATACGCGAGCATGTCGACGCCGTACTTCTGCTTGAATTTCGTTTCGAACAGCTTGCCCTTCGCGAGACGCGACAGCGGCTGCCCGTATTCCCACACCGATGCGCCTTCGGCCGCATTGCCGGCCAGCTTGATGAAGTTCGCGTTCATCACGCCGCCGCCCGCGAGGAACTGCGCGCGGATGCCGAGCTGGCGCATGCGCTTCACGAGCATCGCGGCCTGTGCGTCGAGGCCGCCGAAGAACACGAGATCGGCGTTGGTGCTCTTGATCTTCGTGAGCTGCGCGCTGAAGTCGACGGCCTTGTCGTTCGTGAATTCGCGCGTGACGATCGTGCCGCCGTTCGCCTTCACGGCCTTCTCGAATTCGTCGGCTTCGCCCTGGCCGAACGCGGTGCGATCGTCGATGATCGCGATGCGCTTCGCCTTCGTCACGCTCGCGGCGTACGCACCGGCGTTGCCCGCGTTTTGCGTATCGGTCGCGATCACGCGGTACACGGTGCCGAGCCCGGCGCGCGTGATGTCGGGATTGGTCGCCGACGGCGTGATCATCGGAATGCCGGCCTTCGCGTAGATCTTCGACGCGGGCAGCGTCGTACCGGAATTGAAGTGGCCGATCACGACGGCCACCTGCGCGTCGGCGAGCTGCTGCGCGGCCTGCACGCCGGTGCGCGGATCGCTCTGGTCGTCCTGCGACGCGATGACGAATTTCACCGGCTTGCCGCCGACCATCGTGCGCGCGGCATTCGCTTCGTCGACCGCCATGCGCACGCCGTTCTCGATGTCTTTCCCGTAGGCGGCGCCGCCGCCCGTCAGCGGGCCGGCCACGCCCACCTTGACGATCGTCTCCTGCGCATGGGCCGCGCCCGTCTGGAACGCGAGAAGCGCGGCGGTCAGTGCAACGCCGGAAAGCGAACGAATGCGGAACGTCATGGCTGTCCTTCTTCTGGGGGTCGGGATGCAACGCGCGATCGGCGCGCGTCGGCAACCTCCTGCGCGCCGGTGCTGGCTTGCGCCGCCGGAGCGCCATGCGCCCGACCGGCTGGCCAATCACCGCGGCTCCGTCTCCGAAGAACCTTTCACCGCGAAAGAGGTGAATGGATTGTGGGTAGCCAATACCCGTGCAGCAAACGAAATATCGGAACTATGTTGTGAGATTTGGTCATCAAGTTCCGTGGTCATGGCCGATCCGCGGCCCGTACGACGGTCGGCTCTGGATGGAGGTCTTCGTAGGGAATGGCGGCCGCGCCGCCGGGTAAAGGCCGACCGTGGTCATGCCGGCAACGCATCATCGTTGCGATGCCGGCCCGGCCGGCCTTCGCGACGCCCCTTGCGGGCGTCGCGTCATCGATCAGTGCCGATCGGTGCCCGTCTGGTTGCGCACCGCATCGGCCGCCTCGCCGGCCTTCTCCTGAAGCTTGCCGGCCTGCTGTTCGGCCACGCCTTCCGCTTCGGTCTCGCGGTCGCCCGTCACCTTGCCGAGCGCTTCCTTGACCGAACCCTTGACCTGTTTGAGCTTGCCTTCGATGCGATTCTTGTCCATGGTCATCTCCTGCGATGGTTTGAGGGAGAGCCGGCGATGCGGCGCGCCGCGTCGCACCGCCGAGTGGACAGGATCGCAAGCGGGCGCCGCGCGAGGTAGATGCGGATGCACCAATTCGCATGGTGCATTCGTACCGCCGCGCTCAGGCCTTGCCCTTCGCGCCGCCCTTGTCGCCGCGCGCGCCGTTCGCTTCGGCCGCGCCGACGATCCCGCGCTCGCGCGCCCATACGATCGCCTCGCCGCGGCTGTGCACGTCGAGCTTCGCGTAGATCGTCGCGACGTGATTGCGCACGGTGTTCGGCGCCAGCCCGAGGCGGCCGGCGATTTCCTTGTCGGCCAGACCGTGGCACAGCAGGTCGAACACGTCGCGCTCGCGCGCGGTCAGGTCGGACAGCTGCGCGCCCGCATCCGGCGCATTCGCGCGCCGCACGTTCGCGAGCTTCTCGATCAGCGTGCGGCTGAACCACGACGCGTCCTGCATCGCCGTCTCGATCGCATAGACGAGCTCCATCTCGGTGCGCTTGCGGTCGCTGATGTCGAGCAGCGCGACCAGCAGGCAGTCGCGCCCGTGAATCGCGACGGGGTCTGCCGACACGACGCAATCGCGCACGTCGCCGTCGCGCGTGCGGATCTGCACGTCCACGTTGCGCACGTGACCGTCGCCCGCGAGCCGGCCTTCGATACGCGACCACGCGCCGCGTTCGGCCCACAGCCCGATCTCGTCCGCGGATTTACCAAGGAGATCGGCCTGTGCATGGCCCGTCATCGCGGCAAACCCGTCGTTCACGTCGAGCAGCTCGAAACGGTCGGCCGTGACGATCGCCATCGCGACCGGCGCCATCCGGAAGGCCGTCGCGAAGCGTTCCTCGCTTTGCATCAGCGCGCGTTCGGCCTGCTTGCGCGGCTCGAGATCCATGAACGTGAACAGCATGCACGCCTCGCCATTCATGTCGATCGGCTGCCCGGCGACGACCACCGCCTTGGTGTTGCCGTCGGCGAGTTTCAGCACGGCTTCCATCTGCGGGATCGTCGCGCCTTCGCCGAGCCGCTCGATCGCCAGTTCGCGTCGCTCGGCCTGTTCGAGCACGTCGATCTCGTACACCGAGCGGCCGAGCACGTCGTCGCGCGCGTGGCCCGTCATGTCGAGAAAGCCCTGGTTGACCTTCACGTAGCGCAAGTCGTCGAGCCGGCAGATCACGGCCGGCGCCGGATTCGCGTTGAAGGTGCGCTCGAAGCGTTCCTCCGCGCTCGCCCATTCGGTCGCGTCATGCAGCACGAGCGCGAGGCAGTCGGGCGCGCCGGCCGCGTTCGTCAGCACCAGGCTGCGGATGCGGTGCACCCAGCTCACCGACTCGTCGGCGGCCGACTCGACTTCGACCGTCACGTCGCTGAATTCCTCGCCGGCGATCACGCGATCCATCGGATAGTGGCCGTCGCGCACCGGATGGTTGTTCCGGTAGCGCAGCCGGAATCGCTCGCGGTATTCGGTGACGTCCGCGCCGAGCGCCTTCAGCTCGGTCACGCCGTGCATCGCGAGCGCGGCCTCGTTCGCCCAGACGATCCGCTGGTCCGGCTCGATCAGGATCACGCCCTCGGTCAGCCCCGCGATGATCTGGTGCAGCTGGCGCCGGTCGGTATGCGACTTGAGCGCCTGTTCGTCTACTGGTTCGTTCATCGAATCGTTGTCCCTTGTCGTCAACATGAGCGATCAACACGAGCGCCGGCCGAGCGCCCGTTGCAGCGGCATGCCCCGGCCGGCGCGTGCGGCGATGATCGCGTGCCGCGCAACGGCGCGACACGCGCGAATGCACTATCTCGAATAGTACATTCGCACGCCGCCCGTGATCGTGCGGTGCCCCGCCGAATGGTGCGGTGCGGCTGGCGCCTGTCGCGCCGCGTTGCCCGGGCCGTGGTGCATGTACCCGCCCCGCCGTCTGTTCCGTCCCCCAGTGCAAACGCACTAACCGATCCGGTGAATTTGCGCGATGTCCGCTCGCGTTCGCGTCGGTACGCTGGTACTGCATCGGCGCTCATGCGCTGCCCTTTCATACCGCAGAGGGAGGACACACGGATGAAATTGCATCAGACACCCGATCCGACGCGGCCCGAACCGGCCCCGGACAATCCGCCCGAACCGGCGCCCGGCACCGACCCGCCGGTCCCGCTTCCGCCCGACGTGCCGCGCCCGGACATGCCGCCGCGCGAGCCCGGCTACGACACGCCGATCGCGCGCTGAACGCGCCGGCACCGCGCGGGAACGCGCCGTGCTCACCGACTGATTGATTCAACCCGCCAATCGAAGGAGAACATCAATGAACAAGACCTCGCACCTTTCGACCCTGCTCGCCGTCAGCGCGGCCTTCCTGCTTTCCGCCGCGCCGCTCACGAACGCGCATGCCCAGGCCTCGTCGACCGACAGCGGCATGGCGAGCGAATCGAATCAGCCTGTCACCGACACGTGGATCACGACCAAGGTGAAAGGTGAGCTCGCAACCACCGACGGCGTGAAGAGCACCGACATCAGCGTGAAGACGGTAGACGGCGTCGTGACGCTGACGGGCGTGCTGCCGACGAAGGTCGCCGTGAAGAAGGCCGTCGCCGTGACACGCGCGATCAAGGGCGTGAAGCACGTCGACGCATCCGGCCTGAAGGCGAAGGCCTGAGCTACCCCGCGGCCGAGCGCCGCACTTTTCTCCCCTTACGAAAGGAGCACACCATGAACGAAGACAAGATCAAGGGCCAGTGGAAGCAGCTCACCGGCAAGCTGAAGGCCAAGTGGGGCAAGCTGACCGACGACGATCTCCAGGTCGCGGAAGGCAATCGCGATTATCTGGCCGGCAAGATCCAGGAGCGTTACGGGATCGCCCGCGACGAAGCCGAGAAGCAGTTGAAGGAGTTCGACCGCGAGCTGTAACGCGCCAGTCGTCTCACCCCGCCGCGACGCACACCGCGTCGCGGCCACGAGGAGGACCACGACATGGGCAAATATCTGATCGCGTGGCTGCTCGGCGTACCGATCGGGCTGCTGGTGCTGTTTTTTCTGGTCACGCACCTCTTCTGACGCGCGACGCCCCGTCAATGCAAACGGGCCGACGGCTGAAATCAGCCGCCGGCCCGTTTCCTTTCTTGCGCAGTGCGTGACGCGCGGTGCTTACTTCGCCGCGTTCGCCGTCATCTTGAAGATGCCCTGCGCGTTGCCCGCATCGAAGCGCAGGTCGGTCACCCAGCGGCGCGCCGCCTGGTCGAACGTGCGCTTGCGCGTGATGAACTCGTAGAACGAACCCGGCACGTTGCGCTTCACCGTGCCGCCGTCGCGGGTGCGGAACTCGCGCTCGACGGTATCCGCGCGATAGGCCGTCTGGAACACGCGGCCCGAGCGCGAGCGTTCGACTTCGGGCTTCATCGGCCGCCCCTTCGCCTTCTCGTCGTCGGACAGCTTGAACACGTCGGCGACGCGGTCGGTCGCGTGATTGAACGCGTTGCCCTCGGTCGCGATCCACGCCATTTCCGCCGATTCCATCAGCAGCGTCTCGTAGTCGAGTTCGTTCGGCACGTCGTGCTGGCGTGCGAACGCGCCGACGATTTCCGGCAGCAGCGCATGGGCGTCTTCCAGCGACAGCCAGCCTTCGCGCTCGACTTCCCAGAGCCGCGCGACGGCCGCCGGCGACAGCGGGTCGCGCGACGAGCCGACCACGTTCGTCACGGCCTGCTGGAATTCCTTCGAGAAGCGCTCCGGATGCAGTTCGCTGACGAAGAACTGCGCGATTTCGTCCGGCGCGTCCTCATGCGCATACGCGCGGCCGGTCATGCCGAGCTTGTCGAGCGGGTAGCGGCCGTTCAGGCGGAAGCCGAGCGGACGCAGGATGCGCGTGAACGCCGCCTCGCCCGGCGGCAGCGCGCCCGTGTGCGGCCAGCGCACCGTGCGCAGCGCGCCGTGGTCGAAATAGACCGAGCCGCCGTTTTCGATCGCCTCGGCCGTGTACGCGCGGCCGTTCGCCGACCGCTCGAGCAGCCCTTCGAACAGCGCCATGTTCATCGCCTGCGCGATTTCCGCGCGCGTCACGACGCCGTCTTCCCATTCTTCGAGGATGGCCGGCATGTTCAGGGTCGAGAACAGGGCGTCGGTCTTCGCCTGTCCCAGCAGCTTGGTCAGCAAGCTGTCGATATTCGGATTGCGCATCAGGATTCTCGTCTCGGGGGACCCGCCGGCAAACGTGCCGGCCACTCGTCGGCCGGCCGCCCACGGGCGCCCGACCTTGCATGGCAAGCATTATTCAAAGGGTTGCAGCGGGGCGTAAAGCGAGATTAAATTGATATGTGATGAGTTTTTGGAATTATCAGCCGTTTTTCGCTCGTCTCTCGCTCCCGTCCGGAGTGGCCCTTTTTATTAGATGAATTCAGGGTCTGTTTAGATATGGAACACACATGCGAATGCCCGAAATCGCTCGTCCCCCAAGGGGACTTCCTTCGGGGCGTAGGGCAAGGAGTGAGGAGCGCCGTTTGGCCGAGCCAAACAAGCGACGAGCGACGCCGCCATACGGGCGATTTCGGGCATTCCCGTGGAATGATTTTTTAATTTGGGGTTGCCACGAGAACGGCCGCTCGCCGCGTTGCGCTCCTTGCGAATACGTCAGTATTCGCAGCGTCGCGCGCCTCGCGAGCGGCCGTTCTCGTGGCAACGCATGCGCGTTCCATATCTAAACAGACCCTGACATCATGCGCAAATTCAAGATCCCCAACATGGGCGCGCTCGTGGCTTTCGAAGCCGCCGCCCGCCACGAGAGCTTCACGCACGCGGCCAAGGAGCTGTTCCTGACTGAAAGCGCGGTGTCGCGGCAAATCGCGACGCTGGAGGCGAGCCTCGGCGTGCGGCTGTTCGCGCGCGTGAAGCAGCGCGTCGTGCTGACGCGCGCCGGCAAGCTGTACGGCACGCAGGTGCGGCGCGCGCTCGAAACGCTCGACCGCGACACGCTGTCGATCATCGCGCACGGCAGCGGCGGCGGTTACCTGGAACTCGCGGTGCTGCCGACCTTCGCGTCGCACTGGCTGATCCCGCGCATCAAGAGCTTCTACGACCGCACGCCCGACGTGCGCGTGAACATGGGCAGCCGCACCGACCTGTTCTCGTTCGAGGACACGCACTTCGAGGCCGCGATCCACTACGGCAAGCCGACCTGGCCCGGCACGTCGTCCGACTACCTGTTCGGCGAGGAAGTCGTGCCGATCTGCTCGCCCGCGCTGCTGAACGGGCCGGTCGAGCGCGTCGAGGATCTGCTCGCGTATCCGCTGCTGCATTCGACGACGCGCCCCGGCGCGTGGGCGCAATGGTTCGAGACGCACGGCGTCGAGGACATCCGCACGATGCAGGGCGTGCGCTACGAACTGCATACGATGCTGATCAGCGCGGCCGCGGCCGGGCTCGGCGTCGCGCTCGTGCCGAAGTTCTTCGTCGAGGAACAGTTGCAGCAGCTCGGCCTCGTCGTGCCGTGCGACGCGGCAACCGTCGGCGATTCGGCTTACTACCTCGTGTATCCGACCGAGTTCAGCCACAGCAAGCCGCTGGAATCGTTCCGCGGCTGGCTGCTCGAACAGGCGAGCGCGTATGCGGCGCCGGAACGCGACACGCAAGACACCGATGAAGAGGATGAAGACGTCGAGTAACGACGCGGTCGCACCGGTGTCATGACGCAGTGGCGTTGTTGGATGCGCGCCGCGCCAGTGCGTCGGCCCAAACGATCCTCACCCGCTGCGCACGGGTGCGGCCGCTCATGCTCGACACGTCAATCGTCGGCCGGATCATGGGCGCTCGCGTGCGGGGCATCGTGACGGCGCCCCGCATCGTCGCGCGCCGCGTGCGTTACATGTGCCACTTCACCGTGGCGGTCAGCGTGCGCGGGTCGCCGGGCATGTTGTACACATCGGCGTTGCCGTGCGCGGCGATGAAGTAGCGGCGATTGAACAGGTTGTCGAGCGTGAGCGTCACGTCGACCTTCTTGCTGCGATAGCCGGCGCCCAGGTTGAACACCGTAAACGACGGCAGCGTGACGAGATCGCTCGCCGACGTGTAGCGCGCCGACTGGAACTGCATGCCGGCCGCCGCATAGAAGCCGTACGGCAGCTCGCGCTTGAGCCACAGGTTCGCGCTGTGGCGCGGCATCAGCCCCGGCGTGTTGCTCGAGACCGCGAGGCCGGCCGCCGTCGATTGCGCGGAACCGTCCACCGTGCCGTTCAGGTACGCGTAACCCGCATACACCGACCACTTCGGCGCGATTTCGCCGGTGAAGCCGAGCTCCATCCCGCGCACGTGCTGCGTGCCGATCGGCAGCGCGTAGCCCGGATTCGCCGGGTCGCCGATCTGCTGGTTGGTCTGGCGCATGTCGAACAGCGCGACGCTGGCCGTCGCCTTGCCGCCGAGGTCGAAGCGCGAGCCGACTTCATACGCGGTGGTCTTCTGCGGCGCGAGCGCGGCGCCGTTCGAGAACGCGCCGGAACTGATCAGCGTGTCGGCCAGCGGCGAGAACGACTGGCTGAACGACCCGTACAGCGTCAGCCAGTCGAGCGGTTCGTAGATCAGGCCGACGCGCGGGCTCCACGCATGGTCGGTGCGGTCGAGATTGACGTTCGACGACGTGTAGTCGTGGCGGATCTGGTTCAGGTAGTCGAAGCGCAGGCCGGCGAGCACCTTCCAGTGTTCGGTCAGCGAGATCAGGTCCTGCGCGTAGACGCCCGCGAGCCCGACGACGGTCGACGCGTTGGTCTTCGCACGCGTGCCGGTCGGCACGCCGGGCAGGACGACCGGCTGCGGGTTGAAGAGATCGTAGGTCGCGACCTTCGACACGCTGTAGATCGTGTCGAACTTCTGCTGCTGCGACAGTTCCAGCCCGTACAGCAGCTCGTGGCGCATGCCGAACAGCGACGTCTTCTGCGTGAGTTCGAAGAGCCCGTCGATACCGTGATCGGTGCGCTGGCGCGTCGACTGGTCGAGCGTGACGACCGGGTGCGCGGCGGTCTTGATCGGCTCGTACGTCACGTAGTTCTTCCGCTCGAGCGAGAAGTCGTACGCGCGGATCGCGCCGTGGAACGACAGCGAATCGTTGAAGCGATGATCGAGCGACACCGTCGCGCTTTTCGCGGAGACGTCGTTGTACGAACTGTTCACCCCGTCGGCCGACCCGTAGTACGTGTTGATCGGCACGTCGACCGGCCGGCCGAGATACGCGGGGATCCCCTGGTCGGACGTGCGGCGGTCGTGCAGGTAGTCGAATTCGACGTTCAGCACCGTGTCGCGGTCGAGCTTGAACTGCGCGGATGGCGCGATCGCCTGCCGGTTGAGCTGGAACTGGTCGCGGAAGCTGTTCGAATTCTCGGCCGCGCCGGTCATGCGAAAGCGCGCCGCGTCGTTCGCGTTCCAGCCGAGGTCGAATTCGCCGCGTCGCTCGCCGCGCGTGCCGAGCGTCACGCCCACGTCGTTCACCGGGTTCGCGAGCGGCCGCTTCAGCACGCGATTCACGATGCCGCCCGCCGAGCCGCGTCCGTACAGCACGGCCGCCGGCCCCTTCAACACTTCCACGCGATCGACGTTCGACAGGTCGCGGTAGTACAGCGCGTCGTCGCGAATGCCGTCGACGTACTGGTCCGTGATGCTGTTGAAGCCGCGGATCGTGATCTGGTCGCGCTGGCCGTCGCCGACCGAGAAGCCGACGCCCGGCACGTTGCGCAACGCGTCCTGCAGCGACGTCGCGTTCTGATCCTCGATCACCGCGTGCGGCACGACGTTCACGGTCTGCGGCACGTCCATCAGCGACATGTCGGTCTTGGTCGCCGCGCGCGAATGGCCGCCGTCGTACGACGCATGCTCGGCGGCCGCGTTGACGGAAATCGCGGGCAGGGTCGCCGCGGCGTCGGCCGCCTGCGCAAACGAAGTGCGGGCGCCGGCCAGCGACGTGGCGATCAGAAGCGCATGGCACGCGCTCGTGTTGAGTTTCATCGTGAACGTAGAAGGTGGTGAAGGAAACGGCGAACGAGAGCACATCCGGCCGGCGCAACCGGCACGAAAAAAGCCGTGACCTCCCGTCACGGCGCGTAATGCGGCGAAATAATAAACGAGAATGATTCGTGTTTTTAATTAATTTTCGTCGTGTCGCCTGCCCGCAACGTGAATACGTATCGCGCTCTGCATTCCTGACGAATGCCTTTCCATTTCAGACTATTGAACGGCCTGAACCGTAATAAAAACGAAAGAATTGAATCGATCGCCTGAATGCGGCAACGATCGGTAAAAGGCGGGATGTGGGATAGGGTGACGGAGAAGCTGGAGAGGATCGCGAAGGATCAGGAGCAGCAGGCGGCACGGATTCAATGGTCCGGTGCGCGCCGGACCGGGCAACCCCGACCCGGCGCTCCGGGCAGCCGACCTCGTATCGGCGGCGCGGCGGATCTTCTTCTGTTCTTCACTACGTCTGCTCTCAGGTTCACTGCATTTTTTTCCTCACCGCGTCGGGCCATTATCCGCTCAATTCAGCCGAAGTAAAACGTTTGCGGTTGCACCCACGCTGTTATACCGGCAATTCGGCAACAATCTTTCCAAATGCTTACGGTCATTTCGACGCGATAACGCCCAGGTTGCATTCATTGCGGCGTTCCTTTTAAATGGAACTGGTTCCATTCATTGAATCGGCCATGCTCGTGCGTGACGAGCAGCCGCGTGCGCGTCATGATGCCGATTCAGGATCGAGGATCATTCCGCTCAGGATTCGCATCGCCCGTCCTTCCCGGACACCCCGTCAAACGAGACCGTCATGCCTGATTCCGCCTCCCTGCAGCACCTGTTTCCCGCCTTGCAAGAGATTCCCGCCGAATTCCGGCTGGCTTCGCCGATCCACCAGCGCGTGTCGCTCGTCGACGGCGAATTGCGACCGTGGGACGGCGCAACCAAGACCGTGCTGTCGCCGGTATGCGTGCGGCAGGCGGACGGCAGCGTCGAGCAGGTCGAGATCGGCAGCTACCCGGTGATGGGCGAAACGGAAAGCGACGCGGCGCTCGACGCCGCCGTGCGCGCGTACGACGCCGGCCGCGGCGAGTGGCCGACGATGAAGGTCGAGCAACGCATCGCGTGCATGCAGGACTTCATCAAGCGAATGGTCGCGCAGCGCGAACTCGTCGTGAACCTGATCATGTGGGAGATCGGCAAGAGCCTCGCCGATTCGCAGAAGGAGTTCGATCGCACCGTCACGTACATGACGCAGACGATCGACGCGCTGAAGGAGCTCGACAACGCGAACTCGCGCTTCGTGATCGCCGAAGGCACGATCGGCCAGATCCGCCGCACGCCGCTCGGCGTCGTGCTATGCATGGGCCCGTACAACTATCCGCTGAACGAAACCTTCGCGACGCTGATCCCCGCGCTGCTGATGGGCAACACCGTGGTGTTCAAGCCGCCGCAGTACGGAACGCTGCTGTTCGAGCCGCTGCTCGAAGCGTTCCGCGACGCGTTCCCGAAGGGCGTGATCAACACGATCTACGCGCCGGGCGCGGTGGTCGTGCCGCACATGCTCGCGTCGGGCAAGATCAACGTGCTCGCGCTGATCGGCTCGAGCAAGGTCGCCGATCACCTGAAGAAGCAGCACCCGAAGTCGCACCGGCTGCGCGCGATCCTCGGCCTCGACGCGAAGAACGCGGCGATCGTGCTGCCCGACGCCGATCTCGACCTCACCGTGAAGGAGTGCCTGCTCGGCGCGCTGTCGTTCAACGGCCAGCGCTGTACCGCGCTGAAGATGCTGCTCGTGCATCGCTCGATCGTCGACGAATTCCTGAAGCGCTTCACCGCCGCGCTCGAACAGTTGAAGATCGGCATGCCGTGGGAAAAGGGCGTCAGCATCACGCCGCTGCCCGGCATGCATCGCACCGCGTACATGACGGATGCGATCGACGACGCGAAGGCGTTGGGCGCGCAGGTCGTCAACCATCAGGGCGGCGAATTCAGCAAGACGCTGTTCTACCCGGCCGTCGTGTATCCGGTGTCCGAAGGGATGAAGCTGTACCGCGAGGAGCAGTTCGGGCCGATCATTCCGGTCGCGCCGTTCGACGACGTGGAAACCGCGCTCGACTACGTGACGACGTCGGAGCACGGCCAGCAGGTCAGCATCTTCGGCTCCGATCCGGCGCAGATCGGCGCGCTCGTCGATCCGCTCGTGAACCAGGTGTGCCGCGTGAACATCAACTGCCAGTGCCAGCGCGGGCCCGACGTGTTCCCGTTCGCGGGCCGCAAGGATTCGGCGGAAGGCACGCTGTCGGTGAGCGACGCGCTGCGCGCGTTCTCGATCCGCTCGATGGTCGCGGCGAAGCAGACCGACAGCAGCAAGCAGCTGCTCGACTCGATCGTGTCGGATCACCACTCGAAGTTCATCAATACGGGCTTCATTTTCTGAAGCCGGCTTGATCGATGCCGGCGCCTCCGTCGCACGCCAATGCGGCGGAGCGCTTCCGGCACACGCTGCGCGGCTAGACGTTCGTCACCAGCAGCCGAACGCCCGCCACGCCGAACACGACGGCCAGGCAGGCTTCCATCGCACGCCGCCCGCGCACGTACAACCGGCGCGCCCCGTCCATCGAGAACACCAGCGCATAGCCGCCGAACACCACGCAGCCGATCGCCAGGCAGCCCGGCACGACGGCGCCGTGCGCGCCGCCCGCGCCGTTCGACGACAGCGCGACGATCGACACCCACACGAGAATCGCCTTCGGATTGGTCAGGTGCAGCATCGCGCCGCGCACGTAGAAGCGCGACAGCCGTTGCTCGCGCGCCGCGTTCGCCGCTGCCGCCGGCGGGCCCGACAGCGCCGTGCGCCCCGACTTGAACGCGAGCCACAGCAGGTACAGCCCGCCGAATACCTTGATCGCGACCAGCAGCTTCGACCACGCGAGCAGCGCGGCCGAAACGCCCAGCGCCGCGATCGTCGCCCAGAACATCGACCCGGTGATCACGCCGAGCGCGAACGCGAACGCCGCCTTGCGGCCCTGGTTCGCGGCGACCGACATGATCGCGAGATTGCTCGGCCCGGGGCTGGCCGTGCCGATGAAATAAGCGGTGTAGGCAAGCAGCAGGTTGGCGGAGAAGAAGGCGTGGACGTTCATGTCGAACCTCGCGGGGATGATCGGGAGATTGTTGGCAAACCTGCGTCGCCTGCCCATGGACAATTGCGCGGCAATTCGCTGGGCCAGTTGTGTGGCCATGCAACCGATCGTCGCGCGCCGGACCGTCTCTGTTTTGAAACAACCGGCGCATCCGCCGCCGGTTCGCGCGACGCGGCGGCGGGGCGTGGCGTGCAGCCGTTTCCCGTCGGCGAACGCACGGCGGGCGCGGCCATCCGCCGGCACGCGTCGTCCCGGCCTATCGCCGGCAGAAACGCACGATGCGCCGAATGCCCGCGTTACGTTACATCCGTGAAGCATTTCGCGTCGTCGCGCCTCGCCGGGCGCTCGACACGGTCCCGCTCCCGCCCATAGACACCGTCCTCGATCGCCTGCGCGATCCAGTCCCGACGGGACTCGCCGCGCGATGCCGGATCGCGGCTCAACATTCCTCAACAATCGTCCGGCGGCGCTGGTACGGAATCTGCATTCCGTTCGGGCAGAAGCCCCGCCCGGTACCGCGCGGACATGAATTCACCCTCGGGCGCTCCACGGATCCGCCCGTACGCAATGCATACGCAACGAGGCTCTCCATGGATGCGCAGCCCAACTCGTCCGATTCGTCGTTCCAGCTCTTCCTCGCGAAGGTGCTCGAACAGCCGCTGCCCGACTGGACCGAAAAACAGCAGATGGAACTCGAGATGGCGCGCACGCTGTCGACGCAAATGGTCACGCTCGCCGAAGACATGCGTGGCCGCACGCCCGATCTCGCGCGCTGCCTCGTGCTGCTGCGCTACGCGAAGGTGCTCGACTTCATGCTGACGTCGCTCGCCGCGCATCGCGACATTCATCCGCAGACGCTGCGCACGCTGTTCCGGCTCGCGAACCTGAAGGTCGACGACGCGTATCCGGTGTAAGCCGGCGCGACGGACCGGGGCCGCGCACGACCCTTGCGGCCACGCCGGCCATGCGCGATTGGCCCCCCGCACACGCACGGCCCGCCTGCCCCTCCGCGCAAACGGAGGTACAATCGCGCGCCATGAACGCACTTCGCCGCTTCCTGCTCCGGCCAGGCGTCGCGCGACAGTGGCTGTGGGGGCTCCTCCTCGTGACGCTGCTGTCCCGCGCGCTGATGTCGGGCGCCGTGATGCTCGATCCGGATGGTCCGGATGCGGGCTCGGTGGTGCTGTGTTCAGGCCAGGGCCCGCTGATCGTCACGGGCGCCGCGCTGGCCGCCCGCTTCGACGCGAGCGCGCCGATCACGCCGGCCAACGATGCGCTGGCGCTCGTCGATGCACTGAAACATGACGCGCACGCCGACAAGGCGGCGTCTTCCGGTAACGGCGACAGCCTGTGCGCATTCGGCGCCGCGCTGTTCACCGCGCTCGCATCGTTCGTGCTGCTGGTGCTGCTGTTTCCCGCGGCGGCACCGCGACGCTTCCGCGTTCACTTCGACAGTCTTCCTTTCGTGCGATCGATATTCGACGATCGCCCGCCCTCCCGCGCCCCTCCTCTGTTCTGCTGAACGTTCCGCCCCGTGGCGCAGGCACGTCGACGTGCCTGCGCGTTCACGCCGTTCGTTTCACCCGACCTGATTCACGCGTTCACCCGCCTGCCCGCATCGCGCGGGCGACGCCGCGCTGCGCCCGTTTGCGCAGCGCGCCGCGCCGCCTGCCGCGGCGATGCCCGCACGCGGGTGCGACGCACGTTGACGGCCGCCGGCCCGCGCCGGCCCCGCCGCTCGACGAACCCGAGGAGTTCACACCATGTCGACCACCGTCGATCGGGCCATCGCGCCCGCCCGTTCCGCCAGCGCCGGTTACCGGACGCTCTGGCGCTGGCACTTCTATGCCGGCCTGTTCGTGATGCCGTTCCTCGTGATCCTCGCGATCACGGGCACGCTCTATTGCTTCCAGCCGCAGATCGAGCCGCTGCTGTATCCGCACCGACTGGTCGTCGAACCGCGCACGACGCCGCGGCTCGATGCCGACACGCTGCTCGCCCGTGCCCGCACCGCGATGCCGGCCGACGCCACGCCGGTTTCCGTGCAGGTCTCCACCGCGCCGGACCGTAGCGTCGAGTACGTGTTCCGGCTGCGCGACGGCAGCCGCGAGAGCGTGTACGTGAACCCGTACGACGGCAGCGTGCTCGGCACGCTGAGCGTCGAGAACCGCTTCATGCAGGTCGACCGGATGCTGCATCGCAAGCTGCTGCTCGGCAAGACCGGCGAGTTGCTGATGGAGCTCGCCGCCTGCTGGACCTTCGTGATGATCGGCACCGGCATAGCGCTGTGGTGGCCGCGCGGCGCGGCACGCGTCGGGCGCGCGCTGCGGCCCGACCTGTCGCTGCGCGGCCGGCCGCTGTGGAAGAGCCTTCACGCGACGGCCGGCATCTGGCTCGCGGCCGGCACGATCGCGTTCATCCTGACCGGGCTGCCGTGGTCGGGCTCGTGGGGCAAGAACTTCAAGGCGCTCGCCGCGACCGTGAACCTCGGCGCGCCGGAAGGCGCGTGGGGCGGTGCGTCGATGCACTCGACGCGTCCGGGTGCCGCCGCGACGGCCGGGCATGCCCCTGCGCAGGCCGCCGCGCCGTCCGGCCATCACCACGATTCCGGCGAATCGATGCCGGGCATGGTGATGGACGACCTGCCGTTGCCGCAAACACCGTGGGCGGTCGGCAACGTGCCGGTGCCGCATTCGCCGGCCGTGGCCGCGCCCGCGCCCACACCCGTGCCGCTGCCGCTGGGCCGCGCGATCGCGATCGTCGCCGGGCTCGGCGTGACGAGCGGCTACACGCTCGCGCTGCCGTCCGGCCCGGACGGCGTGTTCACCGCATCGTACTTCCCGGCCGACCCGAAGGCCGAACGCACGATCTACGTCGACCAGTACAGCGGCGCCGTCTTGAAAGACATCCGCTATGGCGACTACGGCGCGGTATCGAAAGCGGTGTCGTACGGCACGTCGCTGCACATGGGCCGCTATTTCGGGCTCGCGAACCAGATCATTTGCGCGGTGCTGTCGCTCGGGCTGGCCGCGATGGCCGCCACGGGCACCGTGATGTGGTGGAAGCGCCGTCCGGCCGGGACGCTGGGCGCACCGTCGCGCGAACGCGGCGCGCCGCCGATGCGCGGCTGGATCGCCGGGCTCGTGCTGCTCGGCCTCGTCTTCCCGTTGATGGGGCTGACGATCGTCGCGGTCTGGTCGCTCGACCGGCTGCTGTTCGGCCGCGCGGCGCGCGCCGCGGCGTGACCGACGCAAGCGCTTCCCCCATTCGAAGGAAACCGAACCCATGAAGTTCAGATTGATGCTGCCCGCCGCCGTGCTCGCGGCGCTGTCGTCGGCCGGGCAGGCACAAACACAGGAACGCAACGTCGACGGCACCGGCGCCACGCTCGCGCCGATTCGCGTCGACGCGCGGAAGGCGCCCGCCCTGACGCAACCGCTCGACACAGGCAGCCATCTCGGGCTGTCGCCGCTCGAAACGCCCGCGAGCGTCGAGCAGATCAACCGCGCGACGCTCGACACGCGCGGCGACAGCTCGATCATCGACGCCGTGAGCCGCGCCGCCGGCATCAGCGCGTCGCCGCACCCCGGCAACGGCAACTCGGAGCTCGCCGCGCGCGGCTTCGTCGGCGCGTCGTCGGTCACGCAGCTCTACGACGGCGTGCGCCCGTACGGCGCGATCGGCGTCACGTTCCCGTTCGACACGTGGTCGGTCGACCATATCGACGTGCTGCGCGGCCCCGCGTCGGTGATCTACGGCGAAGGCGCGATCGGCGGCGTGGTCAACATCGTGCCGAAGAAGCCGACGCGCACGCCGATCCGCAACGAACTGCAAGTCGGCGGCGGCACCGAAGGCACGGCACGCGCCGCGTTCGGCAGCGGCGGCGCGATCAACGACAAGCTGTCGTACCGCTTCGACATCAGCGGCAACCGCTCGTCGAACTGGGTCGATCGCGGCGATTCGCGCAACCTGTCGGTGTCCGGCGCGCTGCGCTACGATGTGACACCCGACCTGTACGTGACGGCGTCGTACGCACAGGGCTTCATGCATCCGATGCAGTATTTCGGCGTGCCGCTCGT
Source organism: Burkholderia sp. BCC0097 (assembly GCF_902832985.1). NCBI lineage: Bacteria > Pseudomonadati > Pseudomonadota > Betaproteobacteria > Burkholderiales > Burkholderiaceae > Burkholderia > Burkholderia sp. BCC0097. Next base: position 391,934 of record NZ_CADFDM010000004.1, on the reverse strand, counting down.
CAACGGTGCGCGTGATCGCGCGCTCGACAAGAAGAACTACAACGTCGGCGACGCCGACATCGCGTTCCGCGACAGCTGGGCCACCGTCTCGGCGAACTGGCAGCCGAGCGACAGCCTGAACGTGACGACCACGCTGTACCGGATGAAGAGCAACCGTCACTGGAAGGATGCGGAGTACTACACGTACCTGCCGTCGAGCGCGCAAGTGCGACGCAGCAGCTACACCGAGATCTTTCACGACCAGGAACAGTACGGCAACGTGACGACGGCCACCGTCGGCAGCGCGCTGCTCGGCATGCGCAACACGTTTTCGGCGGGCGTCGAGTTCAACCACACGACGTTCCAGCACGACAACAATTCGCCGTATGCGGGCACGTCGACGGTCGATCCGTTCAACTTCGATCCGGGCAGTTTCATCAACACGGCCGGCACGTTCCCGAAGTACCGCAGCCAGTCGAACCAGTACGCGCTGTTCGCGGAGAACCGGCTGGAGATCACGCCGCGCTGGTCGGTGATCGGCGGGCTGCGCTACGACCATGCGAGCGTGAACCGCGACGATCTCGCGAACGGCGGCGCGTTCACGAAGGTGTTCGCGAACACCGGCTGGCGCGTGGGCACCGTGTACGACGTGCGGCCCGGCCTCGCCGTGTACGGCCAGTATTCGGTCGCGGCCGATCCGGTCAGCTCGCTGCTGTCGCTCAATGCGTCGAAGGCGAACTTCACGCTCGCGACCGGCCGGCAGATCGAGATCGGCGTGAAGCAGTCGTTCCTCGACGGCAAGGCCGAATGGACGCTCGCCGCGTACCGGATCGTCAAGAGCAACCTCCTGACGGCCGACCCGGTGAATCCGAACCAGTCGATCCAGGTCGGCCAGCAGTCGTCGCGCGGGCTCGAGGCGACGGTCGGCGCGGAGATCGCGAAGGACTGGCGCGTCGATGCGAACGTGTCGATCCTGCGCGCGAAATACGACGATTTCCAGCAGACGTCCGGCGGCATGACGGTATCGCGCGCCGGCAACGTGCCGGTGTCGGTGCCGCAGCGGCTCGCGAACCTGTGGGTGAGCTGGCGCTTCGCGCCGGACTGGACGGGCATCGCGGGCATCAAGTACGTCGGCAAGCGGTTCGCCGATACCGCGAACCAGCTCGTGATGCCGTCGTACACGACCGTGGACCTCGGCCTCGCGTGGAAGCCGCGCAAGGACACGACGATCACCGCCCGCGCGTACAACGTGTTCAATCGCCGCTACGTGCAGTCCGCGTACTACAACGAGACGCAGTACCTGCTCGGCAACGACCGGCGCTTCGAGGTGCTGGCGAACTACCGGTTCTGAGCGCGCAGGCCGCCGCGCAACGTGCCAGGCGGCACGGGCGCGGCGGCATGCAGGTCAGCCTTCGGCATCGCCGGCCGGCCTCGATGCCTCACGCACGCGTGCCCGCCGCGCGCCCCGCCATCCACTTCCGGTAGCGCCGCGTCTGGCATTGCGCGGCCAGTTGCTGCCCCACCAGCGCGCGCAACGGCGACACCCGCGGATGCGTGCGGCGCCCTTCGCTCAACCGCGTGAGCTGGAACTTGACGACGGCCATGTTCGCCAGCGCGCCCAGCGCCTTGTTCTTCCAGCGGATCGGCTGCAGCACCGGCGCGCTGTCCTTGCCGGCGCGCCAGTCGCGCGGCAGGTTCGGGTCGATCGACAGCGCGGTCGCGATGCCGACCATCGCCACGCCGCTGTTCACCACCTGCTCGGCCACCGCACGGCGCCGGATGCCGCCCGTGACCATCAGCGGCATCCGCGCGACGGCGGTGATGTCGCGCGCGAATTCGAGGAAATACGCTTCGCGCGCCAGCGTGCGGCCGTCGCGCGCCTCGCCCTGCATCGCCGGCACTTCATAGCTGCCGCCCGACAGTTCGACGAGATCGACGCCAAGCGGATTCAGCAGTTCGACCACGCGCTTCGCGTCGTCCGCGCTGAAACCGCCGCGCTGGAAATCGGCCGAGTTCAGCTTCACCGCGACGACGAACGCCGGCGACACCGCCGCGCGCACCGCCTTCACGATATCGAGCAGCAGGCGCGCGCGATTCTCGATGCCGCCGCCCCATTGATCCTGCCGGCGGTTCGTCAGCGGCGACAGGAACTGGCTCAGCAGATAACCGTGCGCCGCGTGCACCTGCACGCCGGTGAAGCCGCTTTGCTCCGCGAGCTGAGCGGCACGGACGAAGCGCTGCTGCACGTCCGCGATGTCGGCGGCCGTCATCTCCTTCGGCACCGGGAACTGCTTCGACAGCGCGCCGAGCGCGAGCGGCACGGCCGACGGCGCGAGCGTCGTCTGGCCGAGCGCCGCCTGCATCTGGCGCCCCGGGTGATTGATCTGCATCCACACGTGCGCGCCGTTCGAGCGTGCGATCTGCGCCCAGCGGCGGAAACGGTCGAGATGCGCGTCGTTTTCCAGCACGACGCCGTTCGGCCCCGTCATCGCGCGGCCGTCCACCATCACGTTGCCGGTCAGGATCAGCCCGGCCTGACCGTCGGCCCACGCCTGGTACAGGCGCAGCAACGCGTCGGACGGTGCGTGGTCCGCATCGGCCAGGTTTTCTTCCATCGCGGCCTTGGCCAGACGGTTCGGAATCACCGCCCCGTTGGGCAGTGTGAGGGGCGCAAACAGATTCATGGTGCAGATCCTCGATTGACGATGGCCAACGATAACTTTAAAGTCAACTTTAAGGTCAAGCCCTTTTGGAATCCATCATGAAAATCGGCGAACTGGCGAAGGCGAGCGGCCTCGCGGCATCGCGCATCCGCTTCTACGAAGCGAGCGGCCTGCTCGAACCGGCCCGCCGGCAGGCGAACGGTTATCGGGAGTACGGGCCGGAAGCGTTGACGCGGCTCGCGATCATCGACCGCGCGCAGTGCGCGGGCTTCTCGCTCGACGAGATCCGCACGGTGCTGCCGCCGGACCTCGGCGCATGGCCGCACGACGAACTGCTGGCCGCACTGCGGCACAAGGTCGACGAAATCGCGCTGCTCGAACGGCGTCTCGCGCAGAACCGGCAGCATCTGGAAACGCTGATCGACGCGATCGAGAACAAGCCGGCCGGCGAGGATTGCGCAGGCGCCGCGCAACGGATACTCGACCAGCTGGGCGAGCAGGCCAGCGAGCCGCTGGAGGCGACGCCCGTCGTGCGGCCAGCGCGCAAGCGGGCGTGATGGCGTGTGCTGCGGGATTGTGATGCGGGATTGCGCGGCGCCGTCCATCGATCGATGTGCGCCTCGGCCTGAAGCAAGACGCGGCGCGCTCGCCCCGATTTGCTTACGTCGCAGGTAATCGACGCGCGCCGCCCGCGCCGCGATCATGGCGCCATCGACTCTCGAACCGCATCACGCCAAGGAGCCCGCCATGACCGCCTACGCCATCGCCCACCTGCACGACGTCGAAATGTGCGATGACATCGTCGAATACCTCGAACGCATCGACGGCACGCTCGCACCGTACAACGGCCATTTCGTGATTCACGGCGCACGGCCGGAGGTACGCGAAGGCGCATGGCACGGCGACCTGATCGCGATCGCGTTTCCGGATCTCGACATGGCGCGCGCGTGGTACGACTCGGATGCGTACCGGCAGATCCAGCCGCTGCGCGCACGGCACGCGAGCGGCCCGTTGATCCTGATCGACGGCGTCGACGAGCGGCACAAGGCGACCGACATTCTGCGTTGACGCGTGACGCAGGCGACGCCGGCAATGCTTACGACGCGTTGCGCTCCATCGGCTCGCCGACGACGAACCCGCCGCCCTGGAACCGCTGCGCGGGATCGTCGTACTCGGCGGTCGGCGCCGTCACCGGGAACAGCCCGGCGAACTGCTCGGAACTGTCGCGCGGGCGGAAGCCGAGGAAGCCGACCTTCGTGTTGTCCCACCACTTCACCGGATTGTCCGACGCGCCGTAGACGATCGCGTGCCCGACGCGGTTCGTCAGCAGCGAGCAGCGCACGAGCTCGATGAAGTCGCGATAGCTGAGGAACGTGACGAGCATGCGCGGATTCTTCGGCACCTCGAACGACGAGCCGATCCGCAGGCACACCGTCTCGATCCCGAAGCGGTCGAAGTAGTAGCGCGACAGCGATTCGCCGAAGCACTTCGTCACGCCGTACAGGCTGTCGGGGCGCAACGGTGCATCGGCGTCGAGCACCTCGGTGACCGGATGGAAACCGATCGCATGGTTCGAGCTCGCGAATACGACACGCTTCACGCCGTGCTTGCGCGCGGCTTCATACAGGTTGTACGTGCCGGTGATGTTCGCGCCGACCAGATCGTCGAACGGCGCATCGACCGAAATGCCGCCGAGGTGGACGATCGCGTCCACGCCGTCGACGAGATCCATCACGGCCGGCCGGTCGGCCAGGTCGACCACGCGGAGTTCTTCATGCGCGGCCGCGTCGCCGAGCGCCGCGATGTCGCTGACGCGCACGACGTCGGCCCAGTCGGCGAGCGCGCCGCGCAACTGGCGGCCGAGGTTGCCGGCCGCGCCCGTCAGCAGCAGGCGGCCGAACGGTTTGCGCGCGGCGGTGGATGAGGCGTTCATCGAATCTCCTTGATCTGACCTAAATCGGAAAACGTTTTCCAACTATACGCGTGCGCGGCGTCGAGCGTCAATGGTCGAATCCGCTCGCAGCCATCCGCACTTTCCCGATATCGACGGGTGGCTGCACGCCGGCTTTTTCTGCCACAATCCGGCGTTATCGAACGAAAACGTTACCCTTCCGATGAAAAAAGTTTCCTCGACGATCCGCGACGTGGCCGCGGAAGCCGGCGTGTCGGTCGCGACGGTATCGAAGTACGTGAACGGCACGCAGCGCTTCTCGCCGACCGTCGAGGCACGGCTCAAGGAGGCCATCGAGCGGCTCGGCTACCGATCGAATCCGCTTGCGCGCTCGATGATCACCGGCCGCACGCGCACCATCGGCCTCGTGATCCTCGACATCAGCAACCCGCACTTCACGAACGTGGTGAAAGGTGCGAACCGCGTCGCGCTGCAGCACGACTACACGCTGCTGCTCGTCGATACCGAGGAGAGCCAGGCGCGCGAACGCTCGCTGATCGAGGCGCTCGCGCAGCGCGTCGACGGGCTGATCGTCAGCACGCGGATGCCCGACGAGGAAGCCGGCTGGATGCTCGACCTCAACAAGCCGCTCGTGCTGCTGCGCCGCAGCCCCGGCCTGCCGATTCCGAGCGTCGGCATCGACAACCGGCTGTCGACCTACATGCTCGCGCGCCACCTGCTCAACCTCGGCCACACGCGCATCGCATATCTCGGCTTCGGCACCGCGCGCGTGAACGACGAACGAATCCAGGGCGCGCGCGACTGCCTCGCCGAAGCGGGGCTCACGCTCGACGTGCACGACGCGCACGCGCCGACCGCCGAGGCCGGCGAGCGTGCGTGCTCGCGCGTGATGCTCGGGCCGCAGCGCCCGCAGGCCGTGATCTGCTACAACGACCTGATCGCGCTCGGCTTCATGAAAGAAGCCGCGTCGCTCGGCTTCCGGTTGCCGCAGGACGTGTCCGTCGCCGGCATCGACAACGTGCCGTACGGCGCATACGCGGCGCCCGCGCTGACGACCGTCGACATCCAGAGCGAGAACATGGGCGAACTCGCGATGCAGAAGCTGATCGATGCGCTCGCCGGGCGCACCGACGCGAGCTATTCGACGTTCGAGCCGCGGCTGATCATGCGTGCGTCGACGGCCCCGGCCGCGGCCGGATAACGCGATCGCGACGCGTCACGTCCCCGAACGAAAAACGCCGCCCCGAGGGCGGCGTTGTTGCTTGCCGACGCGCAATCACGCATCGAGTTTCGCGGGCTTCATCTTCGGCGTGAGCACGTGCATCACGGCCAGCGCGATCAGGTAGGCCGACGCGCCGATCGCGAACAGCACCCAGTAGTGGCCGGTGCGCTGCAGCACCTGGCCGATCACTTCCGAGAACAGCACGCCGCCGATCGAGCCGGCCATCCCGCCGATGCCGACCACCGACGCGACCGCGCGGCGCGGGAACAAGTCGGACGCCGTCGTGAACAGGTTCGCCGACCAGCCCTGATGCGCGGCGGCGGCAAGGCCGACGATCAGCACCGCGATCCACAGGCTCTGCACCTGCGACACGAACGCGATCGGCAGCACGCAGCACGCGCAGATCAGCATCGCCGTCTTGCGCGCACGGTTCACGCTCCAGCCCGCACGCAGCAGCATCGACGACAGCCAGCCGCCGCCGATGCTGCCGACCGTCGTCAGCGCGTAGATGCAGACGAGCGGCAAGCCGATGTGCTGCATGTCCATCCCGCGCGACTCGTTGAGCCACTTCGGCAGCCAGAACAGGTAGAACCACCACACCGGATCGGTCAGGAACTTGCCGATCAGGAAGGCCCACGTCTCGCGCTTGCGGATCAGTTCGCCCCAGCGCGGCGCGCCGGCGTTCGCGTTCGCCGCGTCGAGCGCTTCGGCTTCGTCGCGCGGCTCGTCGTATTCCGCGGCGAGCGCGCGCGTGTCGGCCGTGCGATACATCACCAGCCACACCGCGAGCCACACGATGCCGATCGCGCCGATGATCACGAACGCCGCGCGCCAGCCGTAGGCCACCGCGATCGCCGGGATGATCGCCGGCGCGAACACCGCGCCGATGTTCGCGCCCGAGTTGAAGATGCCGGTCGCGAGCGCGCGTTCGCGGCGCGGGAACCATTCGGCCGTCGTCTTGATCGCGGCCGGGAAGTTGCCGCCTTCGCCGATGCCGAGCAGCGCGCGCACGGCCGCGAAGCCCGTCACCGAGCCGACCGCCGCGTGCAGCATCGCGGCGATGCTCCATACCAGCATCGCGACCGCGTACGACACGCGCGTGCCGAGCCAGTCGACGATGCGCCCGAAGCCGAGCAGGCCCAACGCATAGAACGCCGAAAACGCCATCACGATGCGGCCGTACTGCACCTGGCTCCAGCCGATGTCGTGCTGCAGCATCGGCGCGAGCAGGCCGAGGATCTGCCGATCCATGTAGTTGATCACGGTCGCGAAAAACAGCAGCGCACAGACGGTCCAGCGGTAGCGGCTGGCGGCCGCGCGCACGGCGCCGACGACGGCAGAAGGCATGAATGTCTCCGATGCGCGGTCGCGCCCGTCGCGCCGCGCGGTATTCGTTGACCGGCGACCGGCGCCGGGGCGAACGGCCCGCGCGCTGACGCACAGGCCCTTTCACCAACCAATCTGGAAAACGTTTTTCAAAGGATAGGGCGTCTGCCGGGGCCGTGTCAGTCGGGGATTTCGATGAGTCATCTCAAATTAGTCGCGGTAAAAGAGACGACTGTTTCGCAGAGTGGTATTAACCGTTTTTCCCCTGATTTTCCCGCTGCGGCGCGGCGGGCGCGCGACCGTTGAGACACATGTCCGATTCCAGCCAGAATCGACCGCAAGGATGGTTTACAGTCGTCCCATGCGCCTCGACCCCGACACCTGCTACGACGCCCTGCTTTCGCGAAACCGCCGCTTCGACGGCTGGTTCTTCGTCGGCGTCGCGACGACCGGGGTGTACTGCCGCCCGGTCTGCCCGGTGAAGCCGCCGAAAGCGCAAAACTGCAGCTACTACCCGACCGCCGCGGCCGCGGAGAAAGCCGGCTTCCGGCCCTGCATGCGCTGCCGCCCCGAACTCGCGCCGGGGCAAGGGCTGCTCGACCTGTCCGGCAACCTCGCCGACGCGGCCGCGACGCTGATCGACGACGGTTTCCTGAACGCGCATTCCGTCGCTGCGCTCACACGGCGCGTCGGCGTGACCGAACGCCATCTGCGCCGCATCTTCGGCGCGCAGTTCGGCGTGTCGCCGGTCGAGTTCGCGCAGACGCAGCGGCTGCTGATGGCCAAGCGGCTGCTGACCGATACCGCGCTGCCGGTGGCCGTCGTCGCGTCGACGGCCGGGTTCGGCAGCGTACGGCGCTTCAACGACCTGTTCCGCCAGCGCTACGGCCTCAATCCGCTGCGGCTGCGCAAAGGGGCCGGTGCAGCGGCCGACGGCGACATGACGTTTCCGCTGCCGTACCGGCCGCCGTTCGCGTGGGCCGACCTGATGCGGTTTCTCGCGCAGCGGCAGATCGATGGCGTCGAGCGGATCGACGCGAAGGGTTATGCACGCATCGTCGAATTGCCGAATCGAAACGACGGCGGCCGTGTGGCCGGCTGGCTGTCCGTCGCGCACGTGCCGCAGCGCTTCGCGCTGGCCGTCACCGTGTCGCCCGCGCTGACGCCGGTCGTGCCGGCCGTGCTCGCACGCGTGCGCCGGCTGTTCGATCTCGACAGCCGCCCCGACGTGATCGATGCGCATCTCGGCGATCTCGCGAGCGGCTCGCCAGGCCTGCGCGTGCCCGGCGCGTTCGACGGTCTCGAGATCGCGATCCGTGCGATCGTGGGCGAGCAGCTTGCGTCGGCGCAGGCGGATACGCCGTTGCTGGCACGGATCGCGGAACGCTTCGGCCACTCCGTCGACGACGCGCCGCCGGGCCTCACGCACGCGCTGCCCTGCGCCGCGACGCTGGCCGCGCTGCCGCCTTCGGCCCTTGAAACGATCGGCGTCGAACGCGACACCGCACGCGCGATCGTGTCGCTCGCCCGCGCCGTCGACGACGGCACGCTCGCGCTCGAACCGATGGCGCCGCTCGATGCGACGCTTGCCGCGCTGCGCGCGCTGCCTCGCTTCGACGAACGCGCGGTGCAGTACGTCGCGATGCGTGCGATGGCGTGGCCGAACGCGTTCCCCGCCGACGACGCGTGGCTGCCCGCCCGCACCGAACCCGCGCGCATGGCATCCTCCGCGCCGCACGCGTCGGCACGCTGGGCGCCGTGGCGCGCGTATGCCGCACTGCATGTGTGGCGCCTTCATGGAGATGTATCGCGATGACTCCCGCTCACCTGATTCCGAGCCCGCTGGGCGACATCGCCGTGCGCATCGAGGACGATGCGCTGACCGGCCTGTACTTCGTCGGCCAGAAATACTTCCCGTCGCTTGCGATCATGCGCGAAGCGGACGCGCTCGCCAGGTCGCCGGTCGCACGCCGGGTCGCGGAGGAAATCGCCGAGTACTTCACCGGCGCGCGCGACACGTTCTCGGTGCCGATCCACCTGCGCGGCACCGCGTTTCAGCGACGGGTATGGCAGGAACTGCTCGCGATTCCGTTCGGCGAACTCGTGTCGTATGGCGACATCACCGAGCGCGTCGGGCTGCCGATGAGCGGCGCACGCGCCGTGGGTGGCGCGGTCGGCCGCAACCCGGTATCGATCATCGTGCCGTGTCATCGCGTGGTCGGCGCGTCGGGCAGCCTGACGGGCTATGCGGGCGGGATCGACCGCAAGCGCGCGCTGCTGTCGCTCGAAGGCGCGGGGTTTTCGCGTGGCGCGTATCAACCGACGCAGCAGGCGCTCGCGTTCTGATGGAGGGTGCGCATCACGCGCTCAACACCGGCCGGCGCGCTTCACGCTTCGCATATGCGCCGGGCGTCACGCGGAATTTCGCCTGAAACAGCGCAATGAACGACGACGTCGAGTCGTAACCCAGTTGCGCGGCCACCGTGCCGATCGGCACGCCCGCCTCGAGCAGCGGCAGCGACGCGAGCAGCCGCACGGCCTGCCGCCATTCGGTGAACGACAGCCCCGTGTCCTGCCGGAACAGCCGCGACAGCGTGCGCCGCGTCGCGCCGACCTGATGGCCCCATTCGTCGAGACTGCGCGTATCGCCCGGCGCCGCATGCAACGCACGCGCGATTTTCAGCAGGCGCGGATCGCGCGGCATCGGCACCGTGAGCGGCGCCGGCTGCATGCGGGCGATCCGGTCCGCGATCAGGCACACGAGCGCACCGTCCGGCCCCGACTCGTCGTAGTTCACCGGCAACTCGCCGGTCGCCAGCACGAGTTCGCGCAGCAGCGGCGTCATGCGGAGGATCGTGCAATCGTCGTTCACGTCGCTGCGCGCGATTGCCTCGTCGAGATACAGGCTGTGGAACGCGACGCAATCGCGCGTCGACACCGCGTGCGGCACGTGCGGCGGAATCCACATCGCGTAGTGCGGCGGCAGCAGTTGCCGGCCCGACGGTGTCGACACTTCGAGCACGCCGCTCGTCGCATACATCAGCTGGGCCCACGGATGACTGTGCGCGTCGACGCTCACGTTGCCGGGAATCCCGAACGCACGCACGTACAGCGGCCTCGGCAGGCGCGCCATCGGCGGCACCGCGTAAGGGTGCCCGGGTTGTCCCGCCAGCAACATAAGACGTCCTCCGAAGGTCATTGCACGAACGAGCGCGATGCTACCGTGGCGGTTCCTTTTTCACACGGCTTCCGCCCATGAGCGCTCATACCCGCATCACCCGCAAGACCGTCACCGCGATCCGCTCGACCAAAGGCATCGGCAGCCTCGTGTCGCTGACCGCGTATTCCGCGCCGATGGCGAAGCTCGTCGATGAAGTGGCCGACGTGATCATCGTCGGCGACTCCGTCGGCATGGTGCTGTACGGGATGCCCGATACGCTGCGCGTCACGCTCGACATGATGATTGCACACGGGGCAGCCGTCGTGCGCGGCGCCGCGCAGGCGTGCGTCGTCGTCGATCTGCCGTTCTCCACGTTCCAGGAATCGCCCGCGCAAGCCTATCGCTCCGCCGCGCGGCTGCTCGCCGAAACCGGCGCGCAGGCCGTGAAGCTCGAAGGCGGCTGCGAGATGACCGACACGATCCGCTTCCTGACCGATCGCGGCATTCCGGTGATGGCGCATGTCGGCCTCATGCCGCAGCAGGCCAACGCGACGGGCGGCTTCCGCGCGCAGGGCATGGACCCGCGTTCCGCCGCGCAGGTGTTCGACGCCGCGTGCGCGGCCGAGCGGGCCGGCGCATTCGGCGTCGTCATCGAAGGCACGGCCGAGGCGCTCGCGCGCCACCTGACCGACACGCTGACGATCCCGACGATCGGCATCGGCGCATCGCCCGCGTGCGACGGACAGGTGCTCGTGACCGAGGACATGATCGGTGCATTCGATGCGTACACGCCGCGCTTCGTGAAGCGTTACGCGGATGCGAATGCGGTGATGCGCGACGCGATCCGCCAGTACGCGCACGACGTGCGGGAGCGCGTGTTTCCGGAGCCCGCGCATTGCTTCGGGTACGGCAAGCCGCTGCAACTGGCGGACGCGGCCACCGCTGCGTGATGCGGGACGAACGACGCGGCTACCTCATGCTACGTGCGCTTGCGCATCGCATGCGCGACCCGTGCGTTCGCTTCGAATTTCGCGCGATGCGTCGAGAAAAACGTCCGCACGTTGCGGACGTTCGACGCGCCGGTGAACAGCCGCCGCGCGAATTCGTCGTATTCGGCGACGTCGGCCAGATCGGCGATCACGACGAAATCGGGCCCCGGCGACACGCGGTAGCACTGCGTGACGGCCGGCTCCGCGCACACGTACGCTTCGAACGCGTCGTAGTCCTCGGCCGTCTGACGATCGAGGCTGATCTCGATCAGCGCGGTGACGGCCGTGCCGATCGCGACCGGGTCGAGCACCGCAACCTGCCGGCGGATCACGCCGGCCTCCGTCAGCCGGCGCACTCGACGCATGCAGGTAGGCGGCGACGACAGCGCGCGCTCGGCGAGTTGCAGATTGGACACCGACGCGTCGTCCTGCAGGATCGCGAGGATGCGCAGGTCGAGATCGTCGAGGGTGATGCCGGCCATCGGCCACTCCTTCCGGTTAGTGAGTGAAATTTAATTTCAACATGATAGAAGATCATCTGTCCGTTTCATATTCGTTTGTTTTTTGAAATTTAATTCCATTTCACCGGCTCTACCATCGCTCTCACTGATTCAGACAGGACATTTACGGAGCGCGATATGTGTGGAATTGTCGGGGCGGTCGCCCAGCGAGACATCCTGCCGAACCTGGTCGACGGCCTGAAGCGGCTCGAATACCGCGGCTACGATTCGTGCGGCGTCGTGGTCTACCGCGACCGCGCGCTGGCGCGCGCCCGCAGCGTCGATCGTGTCGCGAACCTGCAGCGTGAGATTGCCGAATTGGCGTTATCCGGTTACACGGGCATCGCGCATACGCGCTGGGCCACGCATGGCGCGCCCGTCACGCTCAATGCGCATCCGCACTTCTCGCCGAGCGACGCGAATGCGCGCATCGCGCTGTCGCACAACGGGATCATCGAGAACTGCGATCAACTGCGCGCGGAACTGCAGGGCCACGGTTATGTATTCGCGAGTCAGACCGACAGCGAGGCGATCGCGCATTTGATCGACCACCTGTACGACGGCGACCTGTTCGACGCGGTTCGACGTGCGGTGGCGCGACTGCGCGGCAGCTATGCGATCGCGGTGATGTGCCGCGACGAGCCGCACCGGATCGTCGGCGCGCGCGACGGGATGCCGCTCGTCGTCGGGGTCGGCGAAGGCGAGAATTTTCTGGCGTCCGATGCGATTGCGCTGTCGAGTATCACCGATCGCATTGCCTACCTGGAGAACGGTGACGTCGCCGATATCCAACTGCATCGCTACTGGATCGTCGATGCGAACGGCCAACGCGTCGAGCGCGCGGTGCAACGCGTCGCCGCGCATAGCGGCGCGGCCGATCTCGGGTCGTATCGGTACTACATGCAGAAGGAAATCTTCGAGCAGCCGCAGGCCGTGGCCGATACGCTGCTCGACGTTTCGTCGATCATGCCCGAGCTGTTCGGCGACGGCGCTTGGCGCGTGTTCAACGACGTCGATTCGGTGCTGCTGCTCGCGTGCGGCGGCAGTTATCACGCAGCGCTGACCGCGAAGTACTGGATCGAAAGCATCGCGAAGCTTCCGGCGAGCGTCGAAATCGCCAGTGAGTTTCGTTACCGCGACGGCGTGCCGAATCCGCGCACGCTGGTTGTCGCGGTGTCGCAGAGCGGTGAAACGGCCGATGTGCTCGGTGCCGTGCATGTCGCTAAGAAAAGCGGGATGACGCATACGCTCGCGATCTGCAACGTCGCGACGAGTGCGTTGATGCGCGAATGTGCGCTGCAGTTCGTCACGCGTGCGGGGATCGAGATCGGCGTCGCTTCGACGAAGGCGTTTACGACGCAGCTCGTTGCGTTGTTCCTGCTGACGTTGTCACTCGCGCAGGTGCGCGGACGATTGAGCGACGACGAGGAGAAGGAGCATTTGCGCGCGCTGCGGCACCTGCCCGATGCGATGTCGAAAGTGCTCGCGCTGGAGCCGCAGATCATGGCGTGGTCGGAGTTGCTCGCGCGACGCGACAACATGCTGTTTCTCGGGCGCGGGATGCATTATCCGATCGCGCTCGAAGGTGCGCTGAAGATGAAGGAGATTTCCTATATTCACGCGGAGGCGTATCCGGCCGGTGAGCTGAAGCATGGGCCGCTGGTGCTCGTCAGCAACGAGATGCCGGTGATCGCGGTCGCGCCGAATGACATGTTGCTTGAAAAGCTGCGATCGAACATGCATGAGGTCAGTGCGCGGAATGGACGGCTGTTTGTGTTTGCGGATGTGGACTGTGGGTTGGTGCCGACTGAAGGGATCGAGGTGATTCGGCTCAATGAGTACTACGGGCCGTTGTCGCCGATCTTGCATACTGTGCCGATGCAATTGCTCGCGTATCACGCGGCGTTGGCACGGGGCACAGATATTGATAAGCCTAGGAATCTGGCTAAGTCGGTGACGGTGGAGTGAGGGGTGTTTTCTCCCACCTGCGTATGCCAAGATCTGTTCTCTCAGTCAGCGTCGGATCAGGATCTTGGATTTGCCTGGCCGTCACTTCATCAAGCGACGAAATCGACCCCGTTACTGACTCGGAAAGAAGGCAGCGTCGATGCCCGCTGCCGACCCGTTTCAGCCCTTCGACGCGAGATCCTCTCAACGGTAGTTTTCAAGGTACAACGGTCACTGCTAACCCCATCAGTCAATAACCACGCACGAAAGGCAAAAGTTTTTTGACGATGAAATGGTTTGGCCGCCAGCCCGACAAAAGTTTGTCAACAACAAAACTGTCTACACCCGCCGCGACCACGCCTGCGACTGGATTTGCAAAACCAAGTGCGGTCGTTAAAGCGTATCGTACGGTCTTTGCTGTAATGCCTTGAACTGAAGGTTCGGATGTAATTTCGCGAATGTAGGCGCGGACCAAATTTTCATCTGGATTCACTGTTCCAAGCCAGTTTCTGAATCGACCACTCTTATCTAGCAAGCGAAAGAACTCATCGATCGAACGTTCGCCCGCGTCGATAGCTTCGGACAGACTTGGCGCCCCTGGAAGGACAATGTCAATAAATTGTTCCCGCGACTCCAGATTCAGTTGCGAACGCCGCAACACATCTTCGTACCGTACGCGGATAATTGCTGACGTGAGCGCAGAGGTTACAAAGTCACCTCCATAGTAAGAAGCCATCGTGAGATCCGCCCGCGCATCCAGAATGTTAGTCAGAAAATGTGCGACGGTAACGGGCTCCAATGGCGGCACCGCTTTCGCCCGTCGTGTATTAATTGTGTCGAAGTCGATGTTCGAGAAGGCGCAATAACCTTGCTCCGTGTGCAATAGCTCAAACTGCAGATCACTGCTAGGTGCCTGCCCCTCCAATGACGCGGCAATCGCCTGTCGAATCGCTTCCCGTACAAATTCGGCATCGGATAGGTCACGCCTTGCGGCATCAGGGATGCCGCCCTTTACAAAGTGGTTTCCAGTGTACTTATGAATCGGAACGCGGTTAGTGAACCACTTCGAAAATTCCTTGGCGGTCTTTCGCGGAATGCCTTGGCGTTCCAGTTCAAACGCTGTTCGCTCTTCGGGCGAATTAAGCTTGGTGCTTTGGTCGCCAGCTAGCGAAAAAGCAAGATAGTCGTGAAACTGGGTGACGCCCACAGACGTGGTATGCGTGCCTAGGTTCTCTTCACAGTAAACAGCGGACAACTCTGGACGCGTCAACAGTAACTTGAGACGCTCGATGCCGATCTGCTTTACTAGCTGGAACAGCGTGCCACGGTCGATCACGACATGCACTTTCTGATAGTAGAGCAGTGCCTCTGCGATTTGACCAGCGGTCACGGGAGATCCGCCTTCAGCTCTTCGCAGAACGACGTGTTCGAACATGGTTGACCTCGAGCTCGTTCAATACTGTTGGAGCAATTCTATCCGACTGGTCGTGCGGTCAATGCCTCGAAAGGCGAACGGTCGATATTAAGGAGGAGGCGACATCCAGTTGCTCTCCGAGCGCTAGCACGAACGACTGAATTTGGCCGAATTGAGTCAGATGAAACGACGCTGTCTGTTTGGTCTAGTCCAGCTTCATACATATCACCTGATACAGCGACGACGCGCATGCATTGTCTAGTGGCTACCCTCCGACGCGCTTCCCGCCGCCGCCCTCGCTCGAACAAAATGATGCTCGACCCTCGTCCGGAGCACACCCTCCACCGCCGCAAGCCGCTCACGCAGCCTTACCGCTTGCCCTTCCGTCATCTCACCGAGCACGATTTTTTGTTCGAGAACGTCGCCACAGCGAGTAATGGCCCACCGATCGACCGTAGCCGTTTCACCTTCGAGCACAGCCGCCGCGGTCGAAACGATGCCCGGATTCCGTCTCGAAACGAGATGAACCGTATGCGTCAACGTAAAACCGGGAAGAAAATGCGACCAGTCTTCGCAGACCGTCGGATGGGAAGCGGAGGAAACTTGGCTCATGGTTGCTCCGGATGAATGGTTATCGAACCGGTGCCAGCCATGCTGCTCCCGTTTCGTTGCCGTCAATCGGCCGCATCGCCCCAAGGGCGTCCACCTTGCCCGGGAGGGCAGGTTGGCGTCGGGAAACCCGACTCTGGATGCTTGATTTCTCACGTTCGACATTCCGAACGTTGGTTCATTATACCGAAAACCCGACGCCGAACAAGTCACCCGGGGAAAGCCGCAATTCGACCGGACGGACCGTTCGATCCAGCCCTTTTACCGTGGAAGCCGCCACCGCACGACCACCGCCCCGACTAAAACCAAACACTGAACCGCGTCCCCGTCATCAGCACATCGACCGTCAGTGTCCATTGATGGGCCTCCGCAATCTCCCTGCAGATTGACAAGCCGAGCCCCGCACCGTCATACCGCGAATCCGGCGCCCGCCAGTATCGGTCGAATAGCCGAGGAAGATGTTCCCGCCGAATCCCCGGCCCTTCATCTTCGACATGAATCGCCGTATCAAGAACAGTCAGCACCACGACCCCGCCCGACGGCGACGCATTGATCGCATTCTCGAGCAGGTTCTTGAGCAGGATGAAAAGCGCCCCGCCGTCCGCGCGTATCGGCGACGCGGAATCACGCGCTTCGATATGAAGCGTCACCTGCTTCGCATCGGCCTTGCCGGCCAGCAAGCTCACGACGTCCCGCGCGACGTCGGCACCATTCACGTCGCCGAAACTGAAGTTCTGCGCCTCGCTGACTTCAGCCAGATGCAGCAGTTGCTTGACCTGCCGGGCCATCAAATCGATCTCGCGAAGCAAAAGCGCCTTCTGACTGATATCGGGCTGCAACTCGATCTGCCCTCTGACCAGCGTGAGCGGTGTCTGCAACTCATGCGCGGCGTCGGCCAGAAACTGCTGCTGCACCGCGAAGCCATTCTCGAGCCGGGTCAGCGCGTCGTTGAACGCATCGATCAGCGGCTTGATCTCGCTGGGAATCCCGGCTGACGACAGCCGCGTCTTCAGATTGCGCGGCTCGATTTCCCGCGCGGCCCGCGACACCTCCCGCAACGGCTTCAGCACATGGCTGATCGTCAACGGCAGCGTCAGTCCGAAAATGACGGTCGCGATGACCAGCACATAAGCGACGGTCTTCGGTATCGGATCGATCCGCGTCCTGACGAGCGCATCGACGAGTTGCCTGCTTTGCGCCACCTGCACGTAATAGACGACGCTCCCGTTCAACGCGCGCTGCGTCGCGACCGCGTACGCCTTGCCGTCGATCGTGGTGGGCAGCACCTTGCCGGCCACGGTCGCGATGTCCTCCGTCAACCACGATCGATCCTCGCTCGAAGGCACCGACGCCAGCAACACCTTCCCCGTCGCGTCGAGCACGCGATACTGCACGTCGGCCGGCAAGAGCCGGAAAATCACCGCCGGATGCTCGCCCAATCGCACGGATGCCGGCCGCCCGGCCGCATCGAAACGCATCCCGGCCACGATATGGCGGATGCTCTCCATCTGCTGGCGTCTTCCCAGGAAATCGGGATATCGATCCAGAAAATAGACGGAAAGCGCGGACAGCAGCGCCAGGCTGATGGCGAACGCGGCGACGTTGGTCACCCACAGGCGCGTCGACAGACGCAAGACCCAATGACGGAACATGGCGGTTTTCTTACGAGGGAGTAGCCACGTGCGACACGCGGCGAAGCATCGTCACGCCTCCCGCAGCGCGAAGCCGGCGCCGCGGATATTGGTGAGCCGCATCGTTGCGCCGATCGCCGTCAGTTTCTTGCGCAAGCGGTGTACGGTCACCTCGAGCGCGTTCGGCGTGACCGCTTCCGCGAGCCCCCATGCGGCATGCTCGAGGTTCGAATGCCGGACAGTCCGGCCCGCGGCTTCGATCAGGCAAAGCATGATCTGCAGCTCGGCCGGGGCCAGCAGTACCGTCCGGTCGCCACAGCGCATCGCCCGCTGGGGCGGGTCCACGGTCACGTCCGCGAACGACGCGACGAGCGTCGTGAGCAGCGCCGGGCGCCGCATCAGCGTACGGACGCGGGCGACGAGTTCGCTCATTTCGAACGGCTTGGTCACATAGTCGTCGGCGCCGCTTTCGAGTCCGTCGATGCGGTCATGCAACGCGTCGCGCGCCGTCAGCATCAGGCAAGGCATCATGCGCCCCGCCGCGCGCAGCGTCCGCAAGAACGCCAGACCGTCTCCGTCGGGCAATCCGCGATCGACGATCAGCAGCGCGTAATCGGCCCGGTCGATACCGTAAGCGGCTTCCCGGGTGTTGCCGAACCGATCGGATTCGATGCCCGCCGCGGCCAACGCCTGCGACAACAGGCCAGCCAGGCGCTCGTGATCCTCGACTATCGCCACTCTTGGCATGCTCGCACTCACTTGAACCGATACATGTAGCCGATCCGGGCCTCGGGAATGAACCGCCTGCCGACGAGCGGACTGTCGGTGATGCCGTCGCCGAGACGCGACACGCCGACGTCCACAAACATCGTCTGCTGCTTCGTCAACCGATAGTCGACACGGGTGCCGGCCGACATGTTCACGGCCGAACCCGCGCTGTAGGCGGCGCGCCACGCACGCGCCTCGGATGGTCGCACGCCGTAATAGTAGTCGACGTATTTGTTGCTCAGCCATTCCGCGCCGACATGCGGCGTGATCGAGAATGCGCCCAAGGCGAACGCCTTCTCGAAGCCGATTTTCGCGCGCTCGCCCTTGTTTCCGCCGAGCAGGAAGCTACCCGAGAACGTGCCGAAGCTGGTGCTCCATGACAGCGCGGGCCCGTACCATAACGCGCCCTTGCGCTTTTCCATGCCGTTCAGGATCGGGGCGTCGGAGCCACTGTATCCGTCGAACAGCGAGAACTGGCCACGCAGCGCGACATTGACGCCGCTCCAGTTGCCGATTTTCAGATCGACGGTGGTGCCGATGGCCTGCACCCATTTGTTGTCGAAGTAGACCAGCGGAAAAGGCAATACACGGGTGCCGTCGCCCCTGTAGGCCGACGGCTCGATGCCGACGCCCGCGCCCAATCCCCAATGCGTGACGTTCGTCGCGTTGTTGAGGATGGTCAGCCCCGTATTGTCGGGATCGGGCGGGCTCATGCCCTCGTCCGCCCACGCGGAAACAGATGAAAGTGCGAATGAAGCGGCAATCAGCCATAACGGGCGTTCGCGGCGGAAGGCAGTTTTCACAATCGTTCCTGGAGTCGAGGGTCGAAACGGGGGCTACTGTAGGACCAGTCGACTTACCGCTCACTTACCAGGAAAAATATCGTCCAAGGCCTCTCCGCGCGCCTGCATGACCCGCCCGCCGAAACCCGCTACTTCGACAACCCCAGCTTCTTCGACACCACGACGCCGCTCGACGGACTCACCAGCCAGATGTCGCGGAGATCCATATGCAACGTGGAGATCCTCGTCGAAATGTCCGTCGGCTCCTCGATACTCGGATCGGCGTGTTCGGTCTGTTCGGTCAGATAAGGCCGAACCAGGCGTCCGGAAAAAACCAGTGCGAAGTCGCCATGCGTTTGCGCGTATTCGGCGGGCGAAAGCCGCATGCGGCTCCGAACCGTGTTCTTTTTGCCTTGTCCGGCCTCGAGCTCGATGATGTCGACGTGCTGGATGTACCCTTTTGCCTTCGCTTCCGGTGCAATCACGAGCCCGCGCCCTCGCGGCCCCGTCGTCACCTTGTGGAGCAGGATGCCTGCCTGGCCGTCGCGCTCCGCATCGAACAGGTCGACATCCAGCGTCAGCAGTTGCCGCCGCGACCGGTACCTCACCCCGTACCGCACCGGCACCACGAACGTCACGTCACGATCCAGACCGACGGCCGCCAGGTCGGGATTCGTCGGGCCGTGCCGGCCGGCGGCGCCGGACACCGCGCCGCGAACCCGGTCGCGCAACGAAGGTGGGAGCGTGCTGGCATGCACCTTCTGCAGCGCGTCCCGGATGGCAACCGGATCGTCGCCGACAATCGGTCGTGCCGGGGACGTGTCGTGGTCGACAGCCGACGCGACGTGCGCCGTGCCGTCGACAGCCTCCACCTCTGCATGCGCCGCGACGGGCGCCAGCATCGTCGTCACGGCGACGATGCACGCGAAGCGCGAACAACCCAATTTGAATTTCCGGTGAAACACGACGAACTCCCGATTGCTTGCGGATCGATCAACGACGAGCACTATAGGGTGGAATGATCGGCAACGCACCCACCGTTCGAAATTCGCCGATGCCGGTACGCCTCGTCATAGGTTCCTTGTCGCCCCGCGGCACGTCAATCGGCGCTGACCGAACCATCTGGCGGCGAATTTGTATGTTGAAAGATGCCTTTTCGGCATCCCATCGGCGGGCGTACACATCGCGCGCCAGTGCACAAGGCCGCTCGCGCTGATTTCAATGGCGTGACGTGCCGTTGCTCATTTTGATTCGGGACAATTCCGAATTCTCACCATCAAATTCAATCATGTCTTGACAAAAAATCCCCTATTTCGACGATATGGGCAAACGAGGCACGACAAATACCAATTCATAATGATCACCTCGATATATTTCCATCCAAACAAAAAACCCACTCAATTCAAAGAAACATTAACCATTGTTTCAAAAGAAATTATTTCTCATCTCAAAATAAAAATATTAGTTGAAGCTAGAAATAGCTTGCTATTCTTCGCACCGAAATTCCAAGTGCCGTCGCATTGCCATCCTGAGAGGCGGATTCGAACCCATCCGAATCCGGAACAAAAATAACGAGATTGTCGTTATGTCGATAGCAGCAACTTTGAGAAACTTTGCGTCGGGCCGGGTCGACCTGAACAAGCGTCCCGTCTCCCTTCATTTCGGGCAGGCGCAACGCGCGGTCGGCCATCTGCTGGCGCTCCATCACGCCGATATCCGCGAGGGGCTGATGTCGGGCATCGAAGGGCAACTGACCTGCGTGTCGACCTACGATCATCTGCCGCCTGCGCTGTTTCTCGGGTTGCCCGTATCGGTCCGGCTGACGACCGATCGCGGCAACATCCAGGCGATCAACGCGATCGTGCACGAAGTGCGAGCCGGGCAATCCGACGGTGAACTGACCGTCTATCAGCTGCAGGTGTGCGACGCCCTTTCGCTGATGGACCGTCGCACGAACGCCCGCCTGTTCCGCTCGCGCAGCGTGCCGGACATTCTGGCGACGCTGATGAACGAGTGGAAACAGCGCAGCCCCGCACTCGCGCGAGCGTTCGATTTCGACCTGTCGGCATTGCGGGCCGATCGGTATCCGGCACGCGAGCTGACGCGGCAGGTCAACGAATCCGACGCACGCTTCATCCGGCGTCTGCTGCGCCGGGAAGGCATCACGGTCTTCGCGAAGGCCGCCCCGGTCGACGGGAGACGCGGCGTGACCGACGAGCGGCCGCTTCACACGCTCGTGTTCTGCGACGATCCGCATCGTCTGCCGGACGCACCGGCCGGCACCGTCCGCCTTCACCCGCGCGACGCCGGCGTCGAGCAACGCGACACCGTCACCCTCTTTGCGTACGACCAGAGCCTGTCGCCCAGTAAGGTCCGCCGCCCATCGTGGGATTACAAGACCGTTCGCATGGACGACTTCGAGGCCGTCACCGGCCTCGACCAGGGCGAGTCGGGGAACGATCTTGCGCGCCTGCTGACCGACGTCGCGATCGACATCCCGCACGTCGGCGACTCGTGGAACGATCACGCGCGCATCGCGCACGACCGGATGCTGGCCCATCAGTTCGCGGCCGCGCGCTTCGAAGGCATCGGCACCGTGCGCGACATGCTGGTGGGGCACGGATTCACGCTGACGGGCGACCCGGAACTGGACATGAAGTCGATCGATCGTCGCCGGTTCGTCGTCACGTCGATTCGACACGTCATCTGGAACAACCTGCCGAAAGACCTGTCGGGCCGCGCAAGCGGGCTGTTCGCGGCGAGCCGCAACCTGACGCCAACCGCCCCGCCGCCCGATGCATCGGGACAAACGGACACCCGCTACGAGAACAGTTTCACGTGCGTGCAACGCGGCGTGCCGCTCAAGCCCGCCTACGATCCGGCGATCGACGTGCCGCCGGTTCACCTGCTGACCGGCACGATCGTCGGCACGCAGGGCGAAGAGGTGTTTTGCGACAAGGCCGGCCGCGTGCGTGTGCAAATTCACGGGCTGGACCCGGCGGACCATGCGCACGCGCAAGGTGCCGGCACGAACGGCCTGGCCGGCGACAGCGCGCCGATTCGCGTCGCCGCGAGTCTCGCGGGCGAAGGCTTCGGTGCGCTGTTCCTGCCGCGTGTCGGCATGGAGGTCTTGCTGGGGAGCCTGGCGGGCGATCCGGACCGTCTGGTGATCATCGGCGTGTTGAGCAACGGCGAGAACCCGCCCGCGACTTTCAGCAATACCGGCGCGCTGCCGGGTAATCGCTACGTGTCCGGGATCAAGACGCGGGAGATCAAGGGCCGCCGGCACAACCAGCTTCGGCTGGACGATACGCCATCGCAAATCTCCGCGCAGTTGGCGAGCGAACATGCGCATACCCAGTTGAATCTCGGCTACCTGACGCAGCCGCGCAAGGACGGGCACGGGAACGATCGGGGCGAAGGCGCGGAGTTGCGCACCGACGCCGCTGCGGCGTTGCGCGCCGCCCAGGGCATGCTGTTGACGACCTATGCGCGTTCGCACGCAACCGGCGGTCAGCTCGATCGCGACGAACTGATTCGCTTGCTCGATCAATGCACGGCGCTGTTCAAGTCGCTCGGCGATCACGCCGGCCAGCACGGCGGGCAATCCGCCGACACGGCCGGTCAGGACAACATCGCCAATGCATTCCGTCACTGGAAACCCGGCCGGTCGGAATCCGGCACCACAGACGACGCATCCGCGTTCATGGCGTTCGGCGCGCAAGCGGGGTCGCTGAACGTCACGCCGAAGACGCACGTCACGTATGCGGGCGAGAACATCGATCAGATCGCGCAGCAACACATGCAAATCACGAGCGGCGAGCGAATCAATCTGCAAGCCGGGCGCGGCGTCGCGATGTTCGCGCATGGCAACGGCATATCGGCGATCGCGCATCAGGGGAAAGTGGCCCTTCAATCGCAGAACGACGACACGCAGATCGAGTCCGGCAAAAACATCCAGTTGACCGCAGCCGACGGCAGGCTTGCCGGCACGGCAAGCGACGAAATCGTATTCGTCACGTCCGGCGGCGCGTATCTCAAGCTGCATGGCGGCGATATCGAACTGGGATGCCCCGGCAAGTTCACCGTGAAATCCGATGGTCATGCGTGGGACGGCCCCGCCAGCATGAGCGTCGACCTGCCGACATTCGATCAAAGTCCGCTCGGCCGCGTCCCGAAGCTGATCCGCCCGACGGACGGTAACGCGGCGCCGGGGTTCGAGGGACAGATTCGAAAGGCATCGGGAACGATGTCGAGTTTGACGACCGACACGGCCGGGGAACTGCCGGCGGTCGATACCGACCGGTTCGAAAGGCTGGCGGTGCAGTTCACCAAGAAGAATGTTTAACGCAAGCGCAGGAGTCCCGATGATTGATTCATCTCTCGATCCTCGGCCGGAAGAGGACGCACGCACCGACGAGCACGCCGCGAAGGCCGACGTGCCCGATCCGGCTGCACCGCGCCCGGAGCCACCTCAGATCGTCGTCGGCCGGAGCGACGGGGTCTCGATGTGGACGAAAGACACGCGGCTGATCTGCATCAAGCAAATGTCGTTGCCTGGTGTCGTCATCTTCGTCCATGGGGTGAACTCCGAAGGCGAATGGTTCGAAGCCGCCGAGCAAGGGCTGTGCGAGGGCCTGAATCGTCGGCTCGGGCGGCTGGATGATCAATTGATGTATCACGGCATCGACGCCGGGCAATTGGTGCCGGCGAAGTACACGGAAAGCGTGACGCCGGACGGGTTTCTGAATCCGAAGCTTTGGTCCGGCAACTACATCAAATCCGACCCGTCCTTCTCGCCCGTCATTCATTTCCGATGGGGCTATCGGGCGACTGCCGCAGAACTGAAAGAGTACGGCGACAAGATTTTCCTGAACGAGAAGGACTATTGGGGCGGCGGTCCGTTCACGAACGGCTGCGCGAGCCTGCCCGATCTCTGGCACGGCGGCCTCGACGACCGTGCGGCCGGATGGTTGACCGTCCAGGGGATCAACCCGACCAATCGGCCGCTATATCGCGCGCCGCCCCGCGCGTATGGCGTGCTCGCGGCGTTGCGCCTTGCGAGGCTGATCGAGTCGATTCGCCGCATGCAGGCCGACGTGCCGATTACCGTCGTATGCCATAGCCAGGGCAACATCGTGGGCCTGACGGCGGCGTTCTTCGGCGATGCGCTGCCCGATGTCGAAGATCCGTGGGGACGTAGCGGGCATTGCGTGGCGGATGCCTATGTACTGGCGAATGCGCCGTACAGCCTTGCGCGCGCAGACGGCCCCAATCCATCCGATACGTTCATGGATACCTGGTCGCAACGCGCGACCAGGGACGGTGCCGGCCGCCGCGGACGGCAGACCTACGCCGCCCGCACGAAAACGTTCGGCAAGTTTCTGTCGATCATCGGCACGCGCAAAGCCTACGAACTGCCCGCCGACAAGATCGATGAAGACATGGCCAACGAGCGGGTATCGCCGACCAGCAAGCGGTCTTATGCGGCACAAGAGGATCGGGCTCGCCACGGCCTGAACGGATCGACATATGGTCGCGTCACCGCGTATTGCTGTCCACACGACCAGGTGATTTCGGCGGTCACGGTTCAAGGCATCGGCTGGCGCGGCATCGACGAGAACGAGCTGAACGATATCAGCGTCCCCGGCGTGCTGACGCAGCGCGTCTTTGCCTCCGGCTTCCAGGTTGGCGTGCAGGAGCGCTATCGGTATCGGGAAGACGACTGGCGGCATCGGCAAAAGGGAAAGACGTCGGGATTCTGGTATCCGCCTTCGCCGCCCGCCAAGTTCAATCTCATCGGTGCGCTCAAGGGAAACGAGTCCGTGTTCGGGGTGGCGGCCACGCTTGCATCCGCGCCGATCATGTTTTTCGTGACCCAGATCAGCTCGGCATTGAATATGTTCCGCGTGAACGCCCTTCCGCCGAAGGGCTGGGCCGTTGTAGCGGACGCGCCGGCGCTCGACGAACCGTTCCCGCCGCAAGCGTTGCGGTTCGGCAAGCCCATCGAAACGAGGGACGGCAATGCGATAAGCGACTTCAACGAAGGCAACGATCCGCCAGCCGCATGGCGTGACGCAAGCAAGAGCGAGGCAGACAAGCGCGCGGACGATCCTTACGATCAGTACGAGGCGAAGAACGCGGACAGCGTCGCGCAAGGGACGGCAGAGAGCGAAGCCGGACAGCGTTACGAGGACCGCGCGTTGATGCGGATGGAGGCACGGCGCACGCTGAATACGGAATGGCTCGATGGCGACGGCCACGTGATCGGCGAGGACGGCAAGAGCGAAATGCCGAAGGGTTACAAGGAATGGCGCGATCAACAGATTGTCGATTGGCTCGATCGTGGCTCGACCAACAGCCCGACAAATCACTCCACGACGATGACCAATCCGGATCATGCCAAAAAGGCGCTTGCGTACGATGTGGCGATTGGGGTTTGCTATCTGACGCCCGAGCAGCTCTACGACCTGCGAATTGAGGCGGACTGGCGGATGGGTACGGGTATCCCTGAAGACAATCCAAACGAGAAATATGCAAGCTATTTCGCAAAAGGGAAGCTTGATAATTTGCCATTGTATGAATGGGTCCACGCTGAAAAAAGCGAAGGAAACATGCCCGGTACGATTGTGGATGAGCGTGAAGGTCAGTTCTATCTGAAGGTCGGGGGAGCGATATGAAGGCATTGATCGCTACATGGCCGCGACGCGCCGCCGTTGCGGTCGCAGCATGGATGATCGCGGCCGTACTCATGGCGTCGTTGATGGCACACGTAGAACAACCGGACCCGACACAACTGGAAATAGAGGATTGGATGAAACGATTCTTCGTCGTGCCCAGCCTAGCTGCACTCATGGTGCTCCTGTTCACCACTGCCACGGTACGGTCGGCGTACGCGGCACCGGCGACGGAACCCGTAACGCATGCGGGACCCTTTGTGGAAGAAGCGGTGAAGCCGTTCGTCGCACAGGTCGTTGGGCTAATCTGGTTAAATCCATTGGAGCGTAAAGACTACTCGACTCAATGGCAATTATTGTGGACCCAAGGACTCGCCGCACCGAACAAGAACGATGACATGGTACGAACCGACCCGAAGTCGTTCACAACGTTGCAATCAGTAGCAGGCGTTGCATATGGCAACCAAGGGAAAGAGACGTTTAAAGGTTTCTATCACAAGTACATCAACGAAGCGCTTGGTTTGATGCATACGCGTTACGCGATAAACGCAAAGTACTTCTACACAGTTAGTCCTGAAAATTCAAAAGACTGGCGCGAACTCGCCGGAGTTCACGTCGAACTCGCCATACCCGTCAGGCTCGAACCGGGCTATGCCAAAGCTATCCTGACCAAGGAGATTGTCGAATACTTCGAAATCGGCCCGCCGTCACCCAAGACTTTGTGGAGCCGCGACACGCCTCCCGACGTACAAATCACGCAAGGCGGCGCGAACGCCGGATTCACTTCATTGAACAACGCATTGGACTACTTGCAGGCGAACCCCGACAAGAGTGTCTGGGTGATGAACTGGGACGCGCCCAACTTCCCGCCCACTGATGCACAGATCAACGAGAACCTTGTCGTGCTGTTCCTCGCCGGCCCAACCTTCAACACCGAACGCGAACCGCTCGCCTGGATCGGCAAGGCCGCAACCGGCAACACGCATGATTTTCCGCAGAAGGTCGGCACGACCCGCGCCGTGCAAGCGTGGAAAGCGACCATCGATCAAGCGGCACGCAACGCCGGCATCGCGGTCCCTGACCTCAACTACATCGTCCACGACGCAGGTAAGGGCAGCGACGCATCATCGTCACGCCTTGCCGTGCTCGGGCAAACCTTGACCGAATCTCTCCCCGAATACGACCACCGCAAGCAGACATTCAACACGGCCGCCCTACTCGGCGACATGGGAACAGGCAGCGCATTGACCGACGTCGCGCTCGCCATCGGCCGGATCAATCACTTTGGCGGCAACGCACTCGTCGCCGGCACGACCGATCCGGATCACCCGGTCGCGGTCGTTGTCCTGCCGCCGTCGAAGCTCACGCCGATCGATCCCGACAAAGACTGGTTCCGCGCGCGCGGCGGCAACAACGCCTACCTGCCGTGGTGGGGGCGTCGGCACGACACAAATTACGGCATGCAGGGCTATTCATGGTGATGCACACCGGTGCGGCAGCACGCTACATGTGAACGTAGCTACATCGAGCAGCAGGAGATGGGATGAAACGATTTGTAGTTGTACCTAGTTTGGTGGCACTCGTGGCGCTTCTGTTCCCGACGGTCATGATGCGCTCGGCGCATTCCGCACCTGCCGCTGAACCAATAGCGAACGCAGCTCCCTCCGTCGAAGAGTCAGTGAAACCGTTCGTTGCACAGGTTGTCGGCATGATCTGGCTGAATCCGTTGCAACGCATGGACTACCCGACCGAATGGCAACTGCTGTGGACGCAAGGGCTTGCCTCGCCGAACAAGAATGACGACATGGTGCGCACAGATCCGAAGTCTTTCACTACGTTGCAATCGGTAGCCGGAATCGCTTATGGGAATCGCGGCACGGAGACATTCAAGGGCTTCTACCACAAGTACATGGAAAAATTTCCCGGCCTATTGAGTAGTCGTTACGCGATGAACGCCAAGTATTTCTACACAGTAAAACCGGATGACAAGAAGGATTGGCGCGAACTTTCCGGGATTCGCATCGAGGGTGCAGTTTCTGAGCGCCTTGATCCGGCTATCGCGCGCGAATACCTGGCAGAGCCGATCCGAAAAACCTTCTTTATCGGCAACCCACATTTCCCGACGATGTGGAGTCGCAGCGCGCTTCCCGACGTACAAATCACGCGAGGCGGCGCGAACGCCGGGTTCACTTCATTGAACAACGCATTGGACTACTTGCAGTCGAACCCCGACAAGAGCGTCTGGGTGATGAACTGGGACGCACCCAACTTCCCGCCCACAGATGCACAGATCAATGAGAATCTTGTCGTTCTGTTCCTCGCTGGCCCAACCTTCAACACCGAGCGTGAGCCCCTCGCCTGGATCGGCAAGGTCGCCACCGGCAACACGCACGATTTTCCGGAGAAGGTCGGCACGACCCGCGCCGTGCAGGCGTGGAAGGCGACCATCGACCAAGCGGCACGCAATGTCGGCATCGCGGTCCCTGACCTCAACTACATCGTCCACGACGCAGGTAAAGGCAGCGACGCATCGTCGGCACGTCTTGCCGTGCTCGCGCAGACCTTGACCGAAACCCTCCCCGAATACGACCACCGCAAGCAGACATTCAACACGGCCGCCCTGCTCGGCGACATGGGAACAGGCAGCGCATTGACCGACGTCGCGCTCGCCATCGGCCGGATCAATCACTTCGGCGGCAACGCACTCGTCGCCGGCACGACCGACCCCGAGCACCCGGTCGCGGTCGTCGTCCTGCCGCCGTCGAAGCTCACGCCGATCGATCCCGACAAGGACTGGTTCCGCGCACGCGGCGGCAACAATGCCTACCTGCCGTGGTGGGGCCGCCGACACGATACAAATTACGGCATGCAAGGCTATTCATGGTGATGCACACCGGTGCGGCAGATTGCTTCATCCGAACGTGATCGCCGCGTCAGACCTCAAACCATTTGGAGGATGGAATCCCATGCGGGGAATTATCCGGGTGGAAGATACGCACACCCACGGCGGCCGGGTCGAATCCGGCGCCCGAAAAAGCACGGTGATGGGACGCGCGGTCGCTCGTATCGGCGACGCGTGCTCGTGTCCGATTCATGGCGCCTGCACGATTGCCGAAGGCGACCCGGCCTTCGACATCGAAGGCCGCCCCGCCGCGTTCGACGGCCACAAGACTTCATGCGGCGCGGAATTGATGTCGTCGCTTCAACATTCGGGGCGAGTCTGAATGCCGACGACCCGACGCATGACCGCCGAACAGTTCCGGTCGTTGCGGATGCAGGATACGCGGATCAAGCCGCTGAACCAGTGGGCCTTGCATGAGATTTTCGTGAAGGGCAGATCACAACGGGCGCTGGCTGCCGAACTCGGCATGACGCACTCCGCGATGTCGCAACTCGTGCGGAAAGCCTGGCGACGCTATCTCGAACTGCCGTGCAACGCCGCCCGCCTCACGACGCTCACGGTCACGATTCCGTCGAGGTACGAGCAGGCGTTGCTGGCATGGGTGCGGGATGCGCACCGCCTATCGACCCAATCCCGCGGCGACGCGGCGACGTAATCGCGACGATTCCGGCCGGCGAAGCCCCATAGAAACCAATTCCCCCGTTCCCCGCCCCGAGAAAACATAATTCCACTTCGAGCCGCATCTTCAGCCAACTTTGGATCCTTTTTCCCTTCTGTCCCCCGTATCATTTCCGTCACTACGCAATCAGCAAGAGACGGACATGAGCGACACCACCCCGCTGCACTACCTTGACTACGCAGCCACGACCCCAGCCGATCCCCGCGTGATCGAAGCGATGACGGCCTG
Source organism: Burkholderia sp. BCC0097 (assembly GCF_902832985.1). Lineage (NCBI taxonomy): Bacteria > Pseudomonadati > Pseudomonadota > Betaproteobacteria > Burkholderiales > Burkholderiaceae > Burkholderia > Burkholderia sp. BCC0097. The sequence goes on along the minus strand of NZ_CADFDM010000004.1, from coordinate 362,546 downwards.
CCTCGGCTTCGACGGCATCTTCGGCAACCCAGCATCCAGCTCGCATGCCGCCGGCCGGCTCGCGAAAGACAAGGTCGAGCACGCCCGCGCGCAAGTGGCCGCCCTCATCGGCGCGGACGCCGACGAGATCGTCTGGACCTCGGGCGCCACCGAATCGAACAACCTCGCGCTGAAGGGCTATGCGGAAAACGCGACCGGCAAGCGCCACCTGATCACGAGCCGCCTCGAGCACAAGGCCATTCTCGACACGATGGCGAACCTGTCGAAGCACGGCATGCAGGTCACCTTCCTGACGCCCGACGCCCACGGCGAAATCACCGCCGACGCGGTGGCGGCCGCGATCGGCCCGGACACGGGCCTCGTGTCGCTGATGCTCGTGAACAACGAGATCGGCACGCTGACCGACATCGGCGCGATCGCCCGCATCGTGCACGCCGCCGGTGCACTGCTCCACGTCGATGCCGCGCAGGCGCTCGGCAAGACGCCGATCGACGTGCGCGCGCTCGGCATCGACCTGATGTCGATGTCCGCCCACAAGGTGTACGGCCCGAAAGGCATCGGCGCGCTGTTCGTCCGCCGCGAGATCGCGAGCCGGATCGCGCCGCAGATCCACGGCGGCGGCCACGAGCGCGGGCTGCGTTCGGGCACGCTCGCCACGCATCAGATCGTCGGCATGGGCGTCGCGTGCGAAGTCGCCGCTGAAAAACTCGACGGCGAAGCCGCACGGATCGCGGCGCTCGGCGCGCGGCTCATCGAAGCGCTGTCCACGCTCGGCGACGTCACGCAGAACGCGGCCACGGCCCGCCGCATCCCGCACACGCTGAGCCTGACGGTGCACGCGCCGGGCTTCTTCCCGTTCATGCTCGGCGATGCGCTCGCCGTGTCGTCCACCTCCGCATGCAATTCGACCAGCGGCGCGCCGTCCCACGTGCTGACCGCGATCGGCCTCGATGCGGAAGCGGCCGGCCGCACCGTGCGCATCAGTTTCGGGCGTTTCACGACGGAGCAGGATGTGGACTACGCGATCGCCTGTTTCGCGCGGGCGATCGAGCAATGCCGGGCAGCCGCGGCGACCGGCTTCACCGCGTCGCGGCAGATCACGCCGGCCGACCTGAAGGCGATCCGCAATGCCGGCTTCCGTGCGGTGATCTGCAATCGGCCGGACGGCGAAGGCGCGGATCAGCCGGCGTTCGAGGAGATCGCCGCCGCCGCGCGCGAACTGGGCATGGACGCGCGCTACCTGCCGGTCGAACGCGATCGCATCGGCGATGCGGAAATCGATGCGTTCGGCGCACTGGTCGACACGCTGCCGAAGCCGGTGCTCGCGTATTGCCGCAGCGGCAGCCGCTCCGGCATGCTGTGGAATCGGCTGTCCGCGCGACGCACGGCATAAGCCGCTCCCCGCCGTTACGCCCAACCACCTGCGCTCACGCATGGAGCCGATGCTTCGCCGCGTGGCCGCCAGGTGGCGCCGGTCACTTCCGCGTCACGTCTGTTCATCGCCGCTCACCGGCGTATAGATCGCCAGCTTCAGCGCGGGATCATCGTTCGCCTGAAACGTCGCGTACTCGTAGCGCTGCGTGCCGCGTCGCGCATGCACGAGCACCTTCTCGCCCGACACGCCGCTGCGCACGTCGTGCGCATCCCACCATTGCGCAAACTCACCGCTGCCGGTGCGCAAGCGCGCGACCAGTTCGACGAACGCCGGATCGTTCGCGTAGAGATCGTGGTTCGTGCGAAACAGCGCGATCATCCGGCGCGCCTCGTCGGCCCAGCCCGCGGCGAACAGCGCACGCGCATGCGGCTCGATGAACATGTAGACGAGGATGTTGCGATCGGCTGGCGCCAGCCGGTCGAAGCCGAGCAGATCGGCCGCGGCCGCATTCCACGCGAGGATGTCCCAGCGCCGGCCGGTCACGTAGGCAGGCTGCTGAAGATGCGCGACGAGCCGCGCGATGGTCGGCGGCACGCGTTCCGGCACGAACGCACGTGACGCATCGCGCCGCGCGAGCATGCGCAGATGCGCGGCTTCGGCCTTGTCGAGCCGCAACGCGCGCGCCAGCGCGTCGAGCGTCGCATCCGACGGGTTGACGTCGCGCCCCTGCTCGAGCCGCACGTACCAGTCGACGCCGATGCCCGCCCGTTCCGCGACTTCCTCGCGCCGCAGGCCGGGCGTGCGCCGGCGCGGGCCGTCGTGCAGGCCGACGGCATCCGGGCGCAGCTTCTCGCGCCGCGAGCGCAGGAAATCGCCGAACGGGGTTCGCGTGGTGACGGTCATCGGGTTCGCTCCGTGCTGAGTGGTACCGGCCGATCCTGGGTTCGCGCCGGGCCTTGTTGCGAATTCTAAGCCTGCCAGAATCGACGCGTCCCTACCCCGAGGAAGCGTCATGAAAGCTGCGATTCTGAAGTCGCTCGGCCAGCCGCTCGCGATCGAAACGATGCCGGAGCCCGTGCTCGGCACCGGCGAAGTCATCGTGGATGTCGTCGCGACACCGGTCCTGTCCTATGCGCGGGAAGTGTTCAGCGGCGAGCGCCGCTATCCGATCGAACTGCCGATGGTGCCGGGCTGCGGCGCGATCGGCCGGGTCCGGCAAACCGGCCCCGACGCGACGCGGTTGCAGCCGGGCGACTGGGTATTCTGCGACCCGACCGTACGCTCGCGCGACGACGCACGGATGCCCGACATCGTGCTGCAGGGCTGGAGTGCACGCGGCGAAGGTGGCAAGCAGTTGCAACGCTACTTTCACGACGGCCCGTTCGCCGAGCGGCTGCGCGTGCCGACCGAGAACGCGGTGCGCATCGGCGCGATAACGCCGGCCGACGCCGCGCGCTGGTGCGCGCTCAATACGCTGCTCGTGCCGTACGGCGGCCTGCTTGCGTCCGACCTGCGCGCCGGTGAAATCCTGCTCGTCAGCGGCGCGACCGGCAATTTCGGCAGCGCTTGCATCGCCGTCGCGCTGGCGATGGGCGCACGATGCGTGGTCGCGCCCGGCCGCAATGCACGCGTGCTGGCGGATCTCGAACGCCGCTTCGGCGAACGCGTGCGCACGGTCGCGCTGACCGGCGACGAAACCGCGGACCGCATCCGCATGCAGCAGGCGGCGCCCGGGCCGATCGACTGCGTGATCGACCTGATGCCGCCGTCGGTGCCGGCGACGACGGTGCGTGCCGCCGTGATGGCCGTGCGTCCTTATGGACGCGTGGTGCTGATGGGCGGCGTCGGCATGCTCGGCGGAGCAGGGCTCGAACTGCCGTACCCGTGGATCATGCGCAACGACATCACGCTGCGCGGCAAATGGATGTACCCGACGGAAGCCGTGACGCTGATGACGGGGCTCGTGCGCGGCGGGCTGCTCGACCTCGGGCATTTCGACGTGACGGTCTTCGCGCTCGACGACGCGAACGAAGCGGTCGCGCACGCGGCGGAACATGGCGGCCCGTTCAGGATGACGGTGATCGCGCCTTAGCCTGCGCGACGGGTGCTACTTCGGATACTCCAGTTGCAGCGCGACCCAGCTGGACGTCGCGTCGTCGTAGCGCGCCGTGATATCGGCGAGCACGCCGGGCAGCACCGAATCGCCCCGCCGGCCAGCGGGTATCGTCACACGCGCGTGCCGGACATCGGCCGGCTGCACCAGCAACCGCAGCCCGTGCCTCGACTCGACCACGCTCGCATCGGCCGTCGCGACGACGTCACTGCGCCAGGTCCGCCCCCATGCGTCGGCGGTCAACGCAACCGTGAGTTCGTCGAACCCGCTTTCGACCGGAAGATCGAATGTCTCGTGCCGCCAGAACGCGACGCGGTTCATCAATGCAATCGCCACCGCGCGCGCGGTCAACCCGAACCGGCCACCGTCGTGGTCATCGCTCCATACCTGCACGCCGAGGCCCCGCGCCGTCTCGCGCGCCGCGCTCGGGCCGGCCAGCACACCCAGCAACGCCAGCGAAGCGGGAATCGATGCGGACACGCCGGTCGTCGTCATGACGTTGCCGTCCATCACGTAGCGACGATCGTCCACCCAGGTCGTATCGGTAAAGCGGCGACGCAGCCCCTCGCGCGAATACCAGTGCGACGTCGCGGTGCGCTGCCGCAGCAGGCCGGTGTTCGCGAGCACCTCGGCGCCATCGCAGATCGCCACCATCGTCGCGCCGGCAGCAGCCTGCTTGCGTAGCCAGGCCAGCACGGCCGGCCGGTCGGCGCGGTGCATCGCGGGAACGATCACGACATCCGCCCCCGACGGAACCGTCGCGTCGAACCGGTCGAACGTGGTATCGGCCAGCACGCGTAGAGCCGGCATCAGTTCGACCGCGCCTTCGTCGGCCGACACGGCGACGACATCGACGGCGCCGGAGCGCTTCAGAATCGCGTACGGAACGATGAAATCGGTCGTCTCCGTGCCGGCGTTGTCCGCGACGACCGCAACGAGCGGCCGCGTGCGGCCCGCCTTCGGCATGCCGATCGTCAGCGTCCGGGCCGCCGCCGGCGCATCTTCCGCCATCGCCCGCGTCGGCCACCCCAATGCCCACGCACCCAGCAGCCCGCACATGAGCAACACCGCGCTGCCTGTCTTCCGTTCCCGCATCGCCCACCCGTATCGATCGATTGCATGTCCGGGAAATTACAAGGATCATGCTCGCGGTCACAAGGACAACTCCACCGCACTTTCCGCCATGTCCCAGTCAAACTGTTCGGCACGCGACGTCGTCGTCGTCGGCTTCGAAGGCGTCCAGTCGCTCGACATCACGGGGCCGATGGAAGTGTTCGCGGTCGCGAACCGTCATCTTCCGGAGCACGCCGCCCCATACCGGCTCACGCTCGCGTCGCAACATGGGGACGACATCGTCACGCACGCGGGCCTGCGCCTCGCCGGCGCGGCCGCACTGGCGGCACTGCCCGCACGAATCGACACGATCATCGTCGCGGGCGGCGCTGAAGCGGCGCTGCGGCACGCGGCGTCGGAAGCCGGCGTGCTGCCGTGGCTCCGCACGCGGATCGCGGACACGCGGCGCATCGCGAGCATCTGCACGGGTGCGTTCGTGCTCGCCGCCGGCGGATGGCTGGACGGCAAGCGCGCGACCACGCACTGGAACCAGTGTGCGACGCTACAGGCGCTCTGTCCCGACGCGCGGATCGAACCGGACGCGCTCTACGTGAGCGATCCGCCGTTCCATACGTCGGCCGGCGTGACGGCCGGCATCGATCTGTGTCTGGCACTCGTCGAGGCGGACTGCGGTGCGCCCACCGCGCTCGCGGTCGCGCGCGAACTCGTGCTGTTCATGCATCGTCCTGGCGGACAGGCGCAGTTCAGCGTCGGGCTCGACATCCAGGCTCGTGCGACGCCGCGCATGCGGTCACTGCTCGCCGACATCGCCGACGATCCGGCCGGCGACCTCGGCGTCGCCGCGCTGGCCGCGCGAATGCACATGAGCGAACGGACCTTCGCGCGCAATTTCTTCAGGGAGACCGGCGTGTCGCCCGCGCAGTACGTGCTGGCCGCGCGTGTCGAGCGAGCGAAGGCGCTGCTGGAGCGGGCCGACTGGCCACTCGAACGGATCGCGGAGCGCGCGGGATTCGGCAGCGTGGACGCGCTGCAGCGTGCGTTCGCGAAACGCGTCGGCACCTCGCCGCGCGACTATCGCGCGCGCTTCGGGCCGCGACGCGAGAGGCGGCGGAGGGAATAGGACGCCGGGCGATCCAGCGCCTGCGCCCGCCGACCATTCGGCGGCCCGCGCGACCGAAAGCCGCACCGGCCGCCGCCCTGCCCGGCTACATCACTCGTCCTGCTGTTCCTGCTGCGCCTGCACCTGCCGCTGCCGGATGAACTGCCGGACATCGCTCAGCGTCACGCGGCCGGTGTGCTTCGCATCGATCTCGTCGAAGTGCTTCGACACGAAGCCGAGCCCGCTGCTCTGCGCCTGCGCCTTCGTCACCGCCGCGCCGTTGCTCAGCACGGTTTTGCCGCCGAGCCGCGCGTCGACGCGCTGTTGCGCCTGCTGCTGCAAGGCCGCGCCGGTCGACGGCAACACCGGCGCCGCCCGCGTGGCCGGAAAGAACGGACCGTCGACACCGCGCCCGCCGTGCGGCAGCTTCACCGGCGCCACCGCCTGCGGCGGCAACGCATGGGCACTGCTCATCACGGCACCGAGCACGATCAACGGAGACATACGCCGCATCAATTGGATTAGGGACATGATCGCTCGCATTCAATGGATGAAGAGAGGGTTCCTTTGATAAGGACTCCGTCGCTCAAGGGGCTGCCGCCAGCGTCGTCGCGGCCGTCGCGCTCGGGACGCTGCCGGTCGGGACGCTCGGCGGGTTTTCATCCGGCCACGGCGGCGGCAGCGTGTGCAGCGTCAGCGCCGTCGGAATCCGCGCGCCCTTGTAGAAGGTCTGCAAATCCCGCTTCATCTGCGGGCGGGCGACGTCGTCCAGATAGATCATGTGACCGCCCTGGAAGAAGTTCACCTGCAGCTTCGGATTCAGGCCCTTCACCGTCTGCAGCCGCGCGAGTTGCTTCTCGGTGCTGAAGAACGGCGTCGCGAGATCGTGGAAGCCGTTCTCCGCGAGCACGCGAAGCTTCGGGTTGAGCTGCAGCGCGCCGAGCAGATCGGGGATCGTGTCCGGCATCGGCTGGCCGTCGTGCGAGAAGTCCCAGACCTCGATGATGTTGTCGTTCAGCGGCAGGTACGTCGCGTTCGGGGCCGTATAGCCGAGGTAGTCCGGCATCTGCGTCGCGAGCGCGTTCGTGAACGGCTGCGAGATCAGGATGTCGGACGGATCGCCGTCGTTCTGCAGCCGCGGGTCCGAATTCGGCAACGACACGCGCCCGTCATACCGGCCGATCGTCGTGCCGGGCAGCAGGCTCGTGCCGAACGGATTCGCGTTGAAGTAGCCGCGCAGCGCCTGCTGCGTGAGGCTCGACGGAATCGACCACAGCCTGAGCGTCGCATCGCTCGGGAACACCGGCGTGCCGAGCGCATCCGGAATGCCAAGCTGGCTCAACACCCACGACTGCGAGTACTTCTGCAACTGGCTGTAGATCAGCGTCGTGAACAGTTCCGTCTGCAGTGCGTACAGACCCTGGTTCACCGGCGCCGGCGACACCTGGTTGAAGTACGCGGCGACCGCCGCGTAGCCGGGCAGATAGCCGGCCACCGTATCGGTGTCGAGCAGCAGCCCTTCGGTCGACTGCGTGATCGCCACCGCTTCCACCGCGTCCGCGAAGTAGTTGAGGATCGCCGACTGCAGCACGATGCCGGTCAGGTGCACGCCGGCCGATTCGAGCGCGAGCGCCAGCATGTCGGTACGCGGCGTGCCGTACGATTCGCCGTACAGGTAGATCGGCGACGTGCCGCGGCTGTTGACGTTCAGGTAGCGCTGGATGAAGTCGCGCATGATGTTCACGTCCACGTCGGAACCCCAGTACTTCTGGTTGGTGTTCGGCAACACGGCTTCCGACAGCCCGGTGCCGGGCGGGTCGATGAACACGAGGTCGGTGGTGTCGATGAGGCTCTCCGCGTTGTCGACGAGCGGATAGTTCGGCCAGTTGTTGCCGAACAGCGGATCGGGCGTGGCCACGCGGGTCGGCGCGAACGAGCCGAGCCGCAGCCAGATCGACGACGAGCCGGGCCCGCCGTTGTAGACGAACGTGACCGGGCGCGGCTTGCCGTTCGTGCTGGGCGCGGTGTACGCGACATACGACATCGACGCTTCCGGATTACCGCTCGCGTCCTGCGCGGTCAGGTGGCCGGTGGTGGTCGTGTAGTCGATCGTCTTGCCGCCGCCTTTCCACTGGTAATGCATGACGGCCGCTTTCTCGGACACCTGCGACGGCGCGAGGCCGTCGGTCGCGTTCATCGAGTACGCGACCGGGTCGACGTACGGCTGGTTGGCCGCAGGCGCCTGGGTGCCGACCGCCTGCGCGCTGGCCTGCTGGCTCGCGGTGGCCTGCGCAAGGCTCGACGCGCCGACGGACGACGAATCGTCGCCGCCGCAAGCCGCGAGCGCCAGTGTCATGGCGGACAATACGCCTAGCCCGGCCAGCCGGCCGCGACGAACACGGCGGCTGCCGATACTGCTCCTGTCTGGTTTCATCTCTTTCCTTTGGCTTCGGATACCGCATCACAAAGGCCGCCAACGCCTGCGACACGCGCAGGCCGACCCGCCACTCGCGTTGCACGGTCGGCAGTCGGCGGTTGGGAATGGGACTTCTCAGAGACTGAACTTGATACAGACACAGCAAACTGCTGGCGAGAATGATGCCCGGACGCGCCCCCTGCAGTTTGGCCTACTTTGTGTATTACCGAAATTTACGACATGACAAAAATAGGCGGTGCTGCGCCGCGTTGTCAAAGATCATTCGGATATTAAAAATCCCGCAATGATGCGAAGGCCGGACAGTGTCTGGCATTTGAAAGGAAGCGGGATTATGCGTGGAAGGCGCGCTTTACCGGCAATGCCCCGCCGAGTGTTTTAATTTTCCGCACGACGTAGAAGCCGCTACTGCATTGACGCAGTGCGTTCAAAGCCTTCAGATCGGCAGGGCAATTCTTTCATTTTTATTATGGCCAATCGATTAACGCAATGCCGCGGCATGCGCGCGGCATTGAATGATTCGATTCACTTCAATCAGGCTTCAATCGCGGCATTGATGTGCATCGCATCATCCATAAAATACCGGTTCGATTAATTCTTCGCGGCATTATTTACCCGATATTCAAACGGCTTTCGTGGACAGGCGCGATGCCGGTATTGCCGCGCATCGCGCCCGTCTTGAAGACTCGAGCCGCGATTACTTCCCGCCGCCCGGCAGCGCGATATCGATCAGCACCGGATCGTGATCCGACGAACGATACGCATCGGCCGCGTAGAACGTCTTCTGCTGCTCGGCCGACTTGTACGCAAGCGTGTACTGCAGCGCGAGCGGCTCGTCCGCGTTGATGTGCCATTCGTGCACGGCCTTCACGTGCGACGCGAGCGGCAGCGTCGCCAGTGCGTGGTCGAGATAGCCGGCTTCGCCGTTGTACACGTAGCTGTACGCGTTCGCGCCGATCCAGCGCGCGACGAGGTTGCGGTAGCCGCGCGATTCCAGCGCGCGGATCGGGTCTTCGTACGTGTAGCTGTTGAAGTCGCCGATCAGCAGCACGCCCTGGCTCTTGACCCCCGTCGGGTTGCCGGCCAGCCAGTCGGCGACCTTCGCCGCCGCGCGCGTGCGCGTCGGGTTCCAGCAGCCTTGACCATCGCCCTGGTCGAGATCGTCGTTCGCGGCGTCCGGGCAGTTCTTCGACTTCAGGTGGTTCACGGCCACCGTCAGCGCCTGCTTGTTGCCGCCGATCAGCCGGAACGACTGCGCGAGCGGCTGGCGATTCTTGTCGTCGATCGCGAGCGTCGCCGCGCGGCCGACCGGTTCGACCTTGCGGCTGTCGTAGATCAGCGCGACCGCGATCGCATCGCCGCCGAGCCGCGACGTGCCCGGATCGACCACGCGCCAGTGGTTGCCGAGCTTCGCCGCGAGCTGGCGCACCGCGCTCAGTTCGCCATAACCGTTGTTCTGGATTTCCATCAGGCCGATCACGTCGGCGTCGATGGCCTTCAGCGCGCTGACGATCTTCGCTTCCTGGCGCTGGAACTCCTGGAACGTCTTCGCGCCGCGATTGTTCGGATCGTCGAAGCCGCCGCCGAGACCGTTGCCGTTGAAGTAGTTCAGTACGTTGAACGACGCGACGCGCAGGTTCGATTTCGGATCGCGCGCCGGTGCATTGGTGCGCGGGTTCGAACGCGCGTCGAACGCCGGCACGGCCGCGCCGGGCAGCGGCTGCACGCGCCATGCGCCGTAACGCACTTCGAGCACGCCTTCCACGTCGCGCACGGTGTAGCCCGCGCGCAGCGTGTTCGCGGCCGACAGCCCCGGCGCAGGATACGGCACGGTCGCGGGGTTCTGCTTGTTCGAGCCGTCGTCGAGGATCAGTCGGTTGCGCGCGTTCGCGTCGATCTGCGTCTGCGCCTGCGCGGGCGGCACGACGCTCGTCGGCGTACGCAGGCGGCCGTTGCTGAGCATCACGCTGCCGTAGCGGCCGAGTTCGTAGTTGTCGGTGACGCTCAGCGTCTGCGGCAGGCGCACGAGCATCCCTTCGTATGCGGCGAACGCGCTCCGGCTGTCGACCGGCAGCGTGAGCGTCGCGGGCGTGACCGTCTGGCCGTTCGCGCATACCGCGATCGCGCCCTGCAGCGTGAGCTGCGTCTGCCCGTATTTCTCCTCGACCTTGCCCGTCACGTGCACGAGATCGCCGGCCTTCGCGCGCGCTTTCGGCGCATAGACGAACAGGCCTTCGGACACGCCCGGCTGGTTGCGGCGCTGCGCGTCCGCCTGCTGGACGAAGAAGCCGCCGAAGCCGTCGGTGCCGCCGAAATCGGCGGTGACGACCGCTTCGATCGAGGCGTTCTGACCGGCGAGCGGCGACGGCGCGCCTGCCCCCTGGATATCGGCGATCGGCGTCGTGCTGCCGCCGCAATTCGCGCTGACGGGCGCGGCAGTGGCGGCGAATACCGGCGCGGCGAGCGTCGGGAGCAGCAATAGCGGGGCAAACAGGCGGATTGTCGAGCGCATGGCGGGAATCCCGGTTGTGAGGGTGGCGAAAGCTTAGCGGCGCTCGGTGACAGTTTTTGGTAATCGGGAGACAGGCCGATGTAATTGTCATCATCACGCCGCGATCGCCATGCGTCGTCCGGTCAAGTCTCGACAATGCAGCCGATCTTCCGACGACGAAGCCCCGCCGCTAGGCCGTCCCCGGCAATGCGCTCGACACGAGCACGGCCGCCGCCATCAGCACGCCGCCGAGCACGACCGCCTCGGCTCGCAGCACCGTGCCGAACCGTTTCAACGCGCGTACCGGTATCGCGGCGGCCGGGTCTTTCAACGCGGCCAGCAGCTTCGGCATCCCGAAGAAGCGATTGTGTCCGCCGAGCATCGCGGCAATCAGCACGAGCACAAGCTTCAGCAGCAGGATTTGCCCGTACGTCGACGCGAACAGGTTGGCGGGCGTATCGACGCCGCGCCAGCCGTTGTACGCGCCGGTTGCGAACAGCACGACCAGCGCGTAAGTGGATGCATCGGACAGCGACTGCACGAACGATGCGCCCGTCGCGCGTTCGCTCGCCGGCATGCGGGCGAGCCGCGACATCACGCCGAATGCCGTCACGAGCACGAGCCCCACCCACGCGCTGATCGCCAGCAGATGCAGCCAGTCGATCCACACCGGCACGCTGAACAGCCCGGCGTCCACCGGATGGCCGCCGTTGCTGCGCGCCAGCGCGACACAAGCGAGGGCAGCCACCATCGCGAGCGGAAACCGCGTGTCGTTCGCGCGTCCGACGAACGACAACAGCACGACGACGAGCATGAACACCGCTCCGGCCAGCCACGCATGACCGAAGCCGGTGCGCGCGAGCATCGAACACACCGCCGGCCCTGCGTCGAGCAGCGACACCTCGCTCATCAATGCGCAGTGCGCCCAGAATGCGGCGACGCTCGCGAGCAGCGATACGACGGACGCAATGCGCAGCGTCGCGGCGAGCCGCCGGCCAACGTCGCGCTGCCACGCGGACACGCCGCGTGCGAGCCAGTGCCGGCCGAGCAATGCGCCGACGACGACCGCGAACCCGGCGTTCTGGATCGCCACCGCCACGAGCCGCAGCAGGCCGACGATGCCGTCGTTCATTCCTTCACCCGGAACGTATAGGCGCCCTTCGTGCGATGCGCATCGGCCGTCATCGCCGCCCACTGTACGGTGTACGCGCCTGCCGCAAGCTTCGGTATCGCGACGGTCATCACGCGCGGGTTCGACGCGTCGACCTTCGCCTTGTCCTGCGTGACGGCGTTGCCGCTCGCGTCCGACACCTTCACCGAGCTGAACGCCGGTTCGAGGTCTTCGTTGAACGTGAGCCGTACCGTGTCGGGCGCCGCATCGACCGTGCCGCCGGCCGCCGGTACGGCGCGCTCCAGCTTGCCGTGCGCCGACGCCGCGACCGGTGCGCCTGCGAAGATGGCGGTAGCAGCGGCAAAGCCGGCCAGCCGCTTGAGCATCGAGATCGTCATGTTCACGCGCTCCGCTTCACGGCTTCTTCAGCTCGACGACGGTCAACGCACCGTCCACGTCCTCGGCGACGAAATCGATCGTATCGCCCACCTTCACCTGCGCCAGCATCGCCGGGTCCTTCACCTTGAACACCATCGTCATCGCGTCCATCCCGAGGTTCTCCAGCGGGCCGTGCTTGATCGTCAGCTTGCCGGCCGTCGTGTCGACCTTGCGGATCTCGCCGTGCGACATGCGCGACGCCGCGGCGTCCAGCTTCGCATTCGCGCTCATGTCCATGCCGGCCATGTCGCCGGCCGCGTACGACGCCGCGGAGAACGCCAGCGCGCACCCCGTCGCCATCAAAACCAGTCCCTTCTTCATCGTGTCGACTCCCGTGTGAGTGAATGGAAACCGGCGGCCGCATCGACGCGGCCGCCGCATGCTGCTTCAGCCGTCCGGCAATTCGCCGGTGTATTCGTATGCGACGGTGCCCTTCGGATGCCGGAACCAGCCCGGATCGCGATAGTCATTGCGGCCCAGCCCTTGCCGCACCTTGAGCACGGTGAACATCCCGCCCATCTCCAGCGGCCCGAACGGGCCCGTGCCGGTCATCATCGGCAGCGTGTTGTCGGGCAGCGGCATCTCCATGCCGCCCATCGCGCCGCCCGTGCTGCCCATCGCCATGTAGTCGGGCACGAGCTTGCCGATGCGCTTCGCGAGATCCTTCTGCGGCACGCCGATCAGGTTCGGCACCTGATGGCCCATCGCATTCATCGTGTGGTGCGACTTGTGGCAATGGAACGCCCAGTCGCCCGGACGATCGGCGGTGAACTCGATCGCGCGCATCTGGCCCACCGCGACATCGGCCGTCACTTCCGGCCAGCGGGCGGCCGGCGGAATCCAGCCGCCGTCGGTGCCCGCGACCTCGAAGCTGTAGCCGTGCAGGTGGATCGGGTGGTTCGTCATCGTCAGGTTGCCGAAACGAATCCGCACGCGGTCGCCGGCGCGCACCGGCAATGGATCGATACCCGGGAACACGCGCGAGTTGAAGGTCCACATGTTGAAGTCGGTCATCTCGTTCACGCGCGGCGTGTAGCTGCCCGGGTCGATGTCGTACGCGGCGAGCAGGAACACGAAATCGCGATCGACCGCCATCGTGCCGCGGTCCTTTGGATGCACGATGAACATGCCCATCATCCCCATCGCCATCTGCACCATCTCGTCGGCGTGCGGGTGATACATGAACGTGCCGTGCGCTTCGAGCTGGAACTCGTAGACGAAGGTCTTGCCGGGCGGAATGTGCGGCTGCGTGAGGCCGCCGACGCCGTCCATCCCGTTCGGCAGCCGCATACCGTGCCAATGGATCGTCGTATGCTCGGGCAGCCTGTTCGTCACGAAGATGCGGACCTTGTCGCCTTCGACGGCCTCGATCGTCGGGCCCGGCGACTGGCCGTTGTAGCCCCACAGGTTCGCATTCATGCCGGGCGCCATCTCGCGCACGACGGGCTCGGCCGTCAGGTGGAATTCCTTCCAGCCGTTCTTCATCCGCCACGGCAGCGACCAGCCGTTCAGCGTCGCGACGGGCGTGTACGGGCGGCCGTTGGGCGGCACGAGCGGCGGCTGCGTGCCGGTTTTCGCCATCGTAGGCGCGTCGGGCAACGACGCGGCGCCAGCCTTGCTGACCATCGCCGCACCGAGCAGCGCGGCGCCCGAGCCGCTGAGAAATTGTCGACGGGACACCATGTCAATGACCTTCCGGATGCGGTTGCGTGGCGGGCGCCGACGGCGCCTCGGGAATGGAAGCCGGCTGCGGCGCAGCGTCTGCGTCGGGTATGGATTCGGATGCGGATTCGGCGGAATGCGTCGCGCCCGGTGACGGCAACCGGCCGCCGACGGCCATCTGCAGATCGGTTTCCGCAAGCCAGTAGTCCTTCAGCGCATCGATGTAGCCGTTGACCGAGCCGACCTGTTCGCGCGCATCGGTCAGCAGCTCGAACACGCTCGCGAGCATCCCGTTGTAGCGCAGCAGCAGTTCGTCGGAGATCCTCTTGCGCAGCGGCACGACCTCGTCGCGATAGTGCGTCGCGACGTCGTAGCTCGTCACGTACGCCGCATACGATTCGCGTACTTCCGAGCGTGCATCGATGGCCGTTTTCGCGAGCCGGTTCGCGGATTGCATATAGATCGCCTCGGCGCGCGCGACCTTGGCTCCGCCCCAGTCGAACAGCGGAATCTCGATGCTGATCTCGTAGCCGTGCTCGTGGCCCTTGCCGGTTTCGTAGTCGTTCACGTAGCCCAGCTCGACCGCGTTGACGAAGCGCGTGGCCTTGCTCAGGCCGAGCGACGACGCGACGCCCTGCGTCTGCAGCTTCGCGGCCTGGACGTCGAGGCGATTGCCCATCGCGAAGCGTTCGAGGTCGGGCAGGTTCGGGCGCGCCTTCGGCAAATCCGGCAAGCGCTCGGGCAGCGCGTACCGCGTACGCTCGCCCCACAGCCCCATCGCGCGCGTGAGCTTCTCGCGTGCGGCGACGGCCTGCTGCCGCGCCTTCGCGTGCTGCGCGACCGCATCGGCATGAAACGCCTGTTCACGGGCGTAGTCGAGCCGGCTGAAGTTGCCGGCCTGCCGCATGCGCAGTGCGAGTTCGGCTGCAGCGCTCGCGGCGTCGCGCACCTGCTGCGCATAGTGTGCGGCCTGCTCGGCGGCGACGGCCTCGACATACGCGCGGCGCGCGTCGGCGGCGACCTTCAGCATCGCATCGGCCGTTTCGAGCTTGGTCTGCTCGAAACGGCGGCGTTCGATCTTCGTTGCGAGCGGCATCGTCAGCAGCGCGAACACGTTCGCCGAGAACGTGCGGCCGAGCGTCAGCTCGCCGGCGCCGGCACGCGTGCGGCTGAATGCGAAGCGCGGGTTCGGCAACCGGCCGGCCTGCACGAGGTCGGCCTCCGACAGCCCGAGTTCCGCGTACGACGCCTGCAGCCCGCGGTTGTTCAGCAACGCGACCTGCACCGCGTCGTCCATCGACAGCGGCTTGCCGAGCAGTTCCTTCGTCCGCTGGTCGACCGCTTCGCGGTCGGCGTCGGTCCTCACCACCACCGCGTCCTTTCCGATGCGTTCCGATGCAGCCGACGACACGGCGTCGAACCCGCCATCCTTCGAAAACGTCGTGCAGCCCGCGAGAAACGCCAGCGCGATCGCGGCCGCGCCGATCCTCGGTGATATCGCCAGCGTCGTCATCGCGTGGCCCCTCCGTGCGTCGAATGGGAGGCGGCGTTGCCGGTCGTGCGCCCTTTCGCGGGCCGCTCCATCACGTCCCGGTTCAGTTGCTTCCAGCCCGGGCCTGCGTCGTCCCGATACGGCCGGTAGCCGTCGAACACGGACGTCACGGTGACGTCCGGCACCGACGCGGCGGCGTCCGCCGGATCGGGAAAAAGGGTTTGCGCGGGCGCGAGCGACGGCACGAGGGCCACCGCGCCCAACAGCGCCGCAATGATCAATCGCATGAACATGTCTCGTCGTAAGTCGTCCGGCGCGCCTGATGCGGCCGCCGGAGCGGATGGCGGATCGCGGCGCATCGGCCGCGGGCAGCGACTAGGCGGGCATCCGGCGCGGCGGCCGGTCGATGCCGCCCGTCAGGAACGACACGCCCCCGGCCGAGCGCGGAGGCGCGACGATCGTGACGCCGACGCTCGCCGCGGCGGGCACCGCGGCCGCACTCGACATCCCCGTGCCGAAGCAGCAGGACACGCACGCGGCACATGACGACGCATGCCGCGCGTGATCGCCGTGATCATGCTGGCCATCCTGCGCGGCCGCCATCGCATGCGACGCCGTTTCCTCTTGCGGCACGGCGGCGCCCGCGCACTGCATCGAAACCGCCGCCAACGACGGGATCGACAGGCTCAGCGCAAGCAACACGACGACGAGAAATGTGCGCCAGTACGACATGGATGCGAGATCAGACAGACAGCGATCGTTAGGGCCGGCGCGTGGCACAACGGCGCGCTCCGGGGACAAGACGGTCGCAGCTTATCGCCATCGCGGTGACGGCGGCATGGCCGAAACATGGCCGGCTTTTCATGACAATTCCGTCATCCGCCGGTCATCCTTCACGCACGCGCGCTGCCGTAAGCTCCGGCGTTACACTGACCGGCTGGAATCACGGACAGCCTGCCTCACCATGCGGATACTGATAGTCGAAGACGAACCCAAGATGGCGTCATACCTCCGGAAGGGGTTGACGGAGGCGAGCTACACGGTCGACGTCGCGGAAAACGGCCAGGACGGCCTGTTCCTCGCCTTGCACGAGGATTTCGACCTGATCGTGCTCGACGTGATGCTGCCCGCGCTGGACGGCTTCGAGGTGCTCAGGCGGCTGCGCGCGCAAAAGCAGACGCCCGTGCTGCTGCTCACGGCCCGCGAGGCGATCGAGGACAAGGTCGCCGGGCTCGAACTCGGCGCCGACGATTACCTGCTCAAACCATTCGCGTATGCCGAATTCCTCGCGCGCATCCGCTCGCTGCTGCGGCGCGCGCCGCGCAACGTGCGCGACATCCTGCACGTCGCCGATCTCGAAATCGACCTGCTCAAGCGCCGCGTGCGGCGCGCGGACACTCGCATCGACCTGACCGCGCAGGAATTCGCGCTGCTGCAGTTGCTCGCGGAACGCGAAGGCGAGGTGTTGACGCGCACCTTCATCACGTCGCAGATCTGGGACATGAATTTCGACAGCGACACGAACGTCGTCGACGCGGCGATCAAGCGCCTGCGCGCAAAGATCGACAACGCATACGAGAAGAAGCTGATCCACACGATCCGAGGCATGGGCTACGTGCTCGAGGATCGTTCGTGACCGCGCGCCCCGCTGCGTATTCGCTGCTGCGGCGCCTGACGCTCGCGTTCGCCGCCGTCGCGGCGCTGGTGTTCGCGCTGACCGGCGCGTACCTCTACCGCTCGCTGTCCGCCGAATTGACACGGCGCGACGACATCGAGATCTCGGCCAAGCTCAATCAGTTCCTGCAACTCGCACGCGCCAGCGGATCGACGGCCGCGCTGCGTGCCGATCCGGCCGTGTTCCACGACGTGCTGCTGTCGCATCCGGGCGTGTATCTCGGCATCTACGATGCGCAACACCGGCCGCTCGTCGAGCATTCCGACGAAGCCGGCAACTCGCTTGCGTCGGTGATCTCGGCCTCGCATCCGGCTGGCAGCGCCGATGGGCCGTTCACGTGCGCGCCGTCCGGCATCGGCACGTCGCGCTGCGTGTATGCGCGCGAAACGCTGCCGTCCGGCGAAGCGATCCAGGTCGCGCTCGCGCGCACCGCAACCGATCGGCAATCGCTGCTCGAAAGCTATCGCGTCGACATCTGGCTCGCGGCGGCCGTCGGTGCGCTGCTGGTCGGCGCGCTCGGCTACGCGGTCGCGTCGCGCGGGCTGCGCCCGGTCGAGAGCCTCGGCCGGCAGACGTCGCGCATCGAGGCGCACAACCTGAACGCGCGCCTCGACGCGCGCGGCGGCCCGGTCGAATTGCGCGAGCTCGCGACGTCGGTAAACCGGATGCTCGACCGCCTCGAACGCGCGTTCGTGCGGCTGTCGCAGTTCTCGTCCGATCTCGCGCACGACATGCGCACGCCGCTCGCGAACGTGATCAGCTCGTCGCAGATCACGCTGTCGCGGGCGCGCACGACCGACGAATATGAAGCGCTGATCGAATCGAACATCGAGGAATGCGAACGGCTGCAGCGGATGATCGAGAACATGCTGTTTCTCGCGCGTACCGACAATGCGCGGCAGCACCTGAAGACCGCCGAACTCGATGCGGGCAGCGAACTGCGCCGGCTCGCGTCGTATTTCCAGGCGCTGGCCGACGAGGCCGGCGTGCGCATCGACGTGCACGGCGAAGCGCCGGTCGTCGCGGACGCGACACTGTTCCGGCGCGCGGTAAGCAACCTCACGTCGAATGCGCTCGAACACGCGCAAGCCGCGTCGACGATCGAACTGGCCGTGTCCGTACAAGGCAGCTACGCCGTCGTCGAAGTCACGAATCGCGGCATCCCAATTCCGCCCGAACAGGTCGAGCGGATCTTCGAGCGCTTCTACCGGATCGATTCGTCGCGGCACGGCGCGGCGCGCAACGCGGGGCTCGGGCTCGCGATCGTGAAGTCGATCATCGAGCTGCATCGCGGCAAGGTGGAAGTCGCGAGCCGCGACGGGCGCACGACGTTCGCGCTGTACTTTCCGCGCGGTACCGATAATTAGGTCATGCGCCGCCGCATTCGGCGCTAGCGATCCTGCACCGCGCCGAACGACGTGCGCACGCATACGAGCAGCACGATGGTCGCCGCGCTGAATACGGCCCCCGCGTAAAACGTGGCGGCGGCGCCCACCCGGTCCCACAGGGCACCCGCGACGACGCTCGATACGAGCGTGACGATGCCGCTGATCAGGTTGAACACGCCGAACGCCGTCCCTCTCAATTCGGCCGGCGCGGCCTGCGCGACCATCGTCGCGAGCAACCCTTGCGTCATGCCCATATGGAGACCCCACAGCGCGACGCCGACGAGCACGGTCGGCCAGTGCGCGCCGTGCGCCAGCACGATATCGGCGGCGATCAGCAGCGCGAGCCCGACCACCATCAGTTTCGTGTGGCTCGTCGTATCGGCGAGCTTGCCGAACGGGTAAGCCGACAATGCGTATACGACGTTCATCGCGACCATCACGAGCGGCACGAGCGCGACGGGCACGCCGCTGCCCATCGCGCGCAGCACCAGGAATGCCTCGCTGAAACGCGCCAGCGCGAACACGCCGCCGACGGCCACGACCCACCAGTAGCGCGCGCCGAGTTGCGCGACGACCTCGCGGCGAATCGGATTGACGCGCTTCTCGCCCGGCGCACGCGCCGGTTCGTCGATGCCGATCGCGAGCAGCGCCACGGCGAGCACGCCGGGGATCACGGCCAGCCAGAACGCGAGGCGGAAATCGTCGCGCCACATCAGCATGATGACGACGGCCAGCAACGGCCCGAGGAACGCGCCCACCGTGTCGAGCGACTGACGCAACCCGTACGCGGCGCCGCGCAGGTGAACGGGCGTGACGTCGGCGACGAGCGCATCGCGCGGCGCGCCGCGAATCCCCTTGCCGACGCGGTCGACGATCCGCGCCGTGACCACGACGCCGATCGTCGGCGCGATCGCGAACAGCGGCTTGCTGAGCGCGCCGAGCGCGTAGCCGGCCACCGCGAGCCATTTGCGATTGCGCAGATAGTCGCTCAGCGTGCCGGAGAACACCTTGACGACCGGCGACGTCGCCTCGGCGATCCCCTCGATCAGGCCGATCGTCGTCGCACTCGCCCCGAGCCCCGTCATCAGGAACATCGGCAACAGGCTGTGGATGATTTCGGACGACACGTCCATCAGCAGGCTGACACAGCCGAGCACCCACACGCTGCGCGGAATCTGCCGAAGAATGCCGGTCGATGAGTCGGTCTGCATGGGTCGCCCCCGGTTCAGGAATCGTGACGCTGACTGCCCGCGATGCTACTGCAGTCCCGTGACACGATCGCAGGTTGCGCGCGCGTCCTGGTTATTCCGCCGCGTCGCGCCGGAGTTTCGCCTGCCGGCGCGTGCGGTCGTTGAGGATCTGGTGCCGGCGATGGTCGGTCAGCTTCTTCCAGTCGCGCGCCTCGTCGCGCGTGCGCAGGCAGCCGACGCAAAAGCCGGTGCGGCCGTCGAACGCGCACAGCTCGATACACGGCGATTTCACGGCCACGATCAGGCCGCCTTCGCGGGTGTCAGCACTTCGACGGTCACGTGCGACACGCCGTCGAACCCCGCGATCAGCGCATGATAAAAGCGCGCGTCGCGCGCGGTGTCGCCGGATTCGACCGACACGATCGCGCTCATGTGCCCGGGGCCCACGCGCCACACATGGAGATCGTTGACCTTGTCGCCGAGCGCCTCGATCGCGCGGCGCACGTTGTCCGTCAGCTTGCGATCGACGTTGACGTCGAGCAGGATTCCGCCCGTATCGCGCATCAGCCCGTACGCCCAGTTGGCGATCACCAGCGCGCCGACGATGCCCGCGAGCGGGTCCATCCAGACCCAGCCGAACGCACGCGCGAGCAGCAGGCCGACGATCGCCAGCACCGACACGGCCGCGTCGGCGATCACGTGAACGTAGGCCGACCGGATGTTGTGATCGCGATGCGCGGCCGCCGAGTGCGAACCGTGAGCATGACGCGCGTGTTGGGCGTCGTCGTGGTCAGCGTCATGGCGATCGTCGTGCCCATGCGCATGATGATGGCCGTGATCATGCCCGTGATGGTGATCGCCGCTCAGCAGCCATACGCTGGCGAGGTTCACGGCGAGCCCCAGCACGGCGATCGGAATCGCTTCGTCGAAGCGAATCGGCACGGGCGCCAGCAGGCGCGCGATCGCCTCATAGCCGATCAGCAACGCAATCATCGCCAGCACGATCGCGCTCGTGAAGCCGGCCAGGTCGCCGAGCTTGCCGGTGCCGAACACGAAGCGCGGATCGTCGGCGTGCCGGCGCGCATAGGTATAGGCCAGCGCGGCAATCAGCATCGCGCCCGCGTGCGTCGACATGTGCAGCCCGTCGGCGACCAGCGCGAGCGACCCGAACAGCGTGCCGCCGACGATCTCGGCGATCATCATCGCCGTGCACAGGCCGATGACCATCCACGTCTTCCGCTCGTTGCGCGCATGTGCGGCGCCCAGAAACGCGTGACTGTGCGCGCCGCCGGCCGCCGGGCTCTTGAATTCGTTCATGTTTCGATCCGCTTACTTGAAATAGCTGTGCACGACCTCGATGAGTTGCTCGGTCGCGCTGCCTTCGTGCGCATCGGGCGTGTCCGCATCGACGAGATGCGACCGGATGTGGTCTTCCAGCACAACGGCCAGCAGGCCGTTCATCGCGCCGCGGCAGCTCGTGATCAGTTGCAGCACGTCGTTGCAGCCGCGCTCGTCTTCCAGCGCCCGCTCGATCGCCTCGACCTGTCCCTTGATACGGCGCACGCGGTTCAGCAGCTTCTGTTTTTCACGAACGGTATGACTCATCGATGACTCCTGTATAGGGTAGGGGAGTATATCTCCGAAGCACTGCCCCTATAGGGTGGAGGGGTATATTTTTTCGAGACGAAGGCTTGTCGAAAGAAAACCGCTCGGCTAGACTGCTTTCCGTCTTTGGGGAGTAGCCTGCTTTCCGTCCCCCGGAAAGCGAACGCGTCAACACACTCGGCCTGCGGCCGTGGCGCGTTCGGCCTGATCGGCTTGGCGAGACCATCGGCACATCGCGTCGTTCCTGGTCGGACGTCGGCGGATGTGTCATGGTTCGTCAGCGTCCGACCACGGAGTCCCCATGTTCCTTCCCGCTCGCCTTTCCTACGCCACCGCTGCCCGCGGAGGTGCCGCATGACTTTCATGTTCGTCGAACTCGCGTTCATGCTGGTCGTCATCCTCGTCGCGGCCGAAGTCTTCACCAATGCGCTCGAACATCTCGGCGAACGCCTGAAGATTTCCGAAGGCGTGACCGGTTCGCTGTTCGCGGCCGTCGGCACCGCGCTGCCCGAAACGATGGTGCCGCTGCTCGCGCTGGCCGGCGGCACGTCGAACCAGGCCGTGAACGAGGAGATCGGGGTCGGCGCGATTCTCGGCGCGCCGCTGATGCTCGCGACGCTCACCACGTTCCTGATGACGCTCGCCGTGATCCGCTCGCGCGGGCCGGGCGGCACGATCACACCCGAACGCACGGGCTTCGTGCGCGACATGAACACCTTCCTCGCCGCCTTCTCGCTGGCGACCGTCGCGATGTTCGTCCCGCATCACAACTGGGCCGTGCGCGCGCTGCTCGCCGCGATGCTGGTCGGCCTCTACGTGATGTACGTCGTGCTGACGTTCCGCGCGTCGACCCGGCTCGTCGATGCCGGGCACGGCACCGAGGCGCCGCACGCGATGTTGCTGTCGCGCATCGGCCTGCCGACCAACCTCGCGACGATCGTGCTGCAACTGCTGATCGGCGTCGCGCTGCTGGTCGGCGGCGCGAAAGGCTTCATTCACGGCGTGGAAGGCGTGTCGCACGTGCTCGGCGTGTCGGCGCTGCTGCTGTCGTTGATCATCGTGCCGATCGCGACGGAGCTGCCGGAAAAGGTCAACAGCGTGCTGTGGATTCGCCGCGGGAAAGACACGCTCGCGTTCGGCAACATCACCGGCGCGATGGTGTTCCAGGGCACGCTGCTGCCGGCGATCGGCATCATGCTGACGCCGTGGGAGCCGCGCCCCGAAGTGCTGACCGGCGTGATCATCACGCTCGCGGCGGCGGCGTGGCTGCGCGTCAATGCACGCACGCGCGGGCTCGCGATCTGGGCGTTGCTCGCGAATGGCGCGGGTTATGCGGGGTATCTGGCGGTGACGCTGGCGCGCTGAACACCGGTCGGGCGCGCCGGCCGACCAACACGTCGGCGCGGCGCGCTTCACGGCGCCGGATGCGGGCGGCGGCTGCGACGCCCGCATCCGGACGATCAGGAACCCTTGACGAGTTTGACGATCGTCAACGTGCCGTCGACTTTCTCGATCCGCACCTTGACCTTGTCGCCCGCATGCGCTTGCGCGAGCATCGCCGCATCCTTCGCCTTGAACGCCATCGTCATCGGCGGCATCCCGACGTTCTGCAGCGCGCCGTGCTTCAACGTGATCTTGCCGCTCGCGGCATCGACCTTCTTCACTTCGGCGTCGGTCAGCGCGGCGTTCGATTCCGCCGCGCCGTCCGACGACATCTTCATGCCGGACATGTCCATGTTCGACATCTCGCCGGCGGCAAGCGCCGGTACCGCGAAAGCACTCAGCGCGACGACAGCGGTTGCAGCGGCGATCAATTGATTCATCTTCATCGTGATTCTCCGGTGTGAAGGGGTGGCACGTTCGTGCCGGAAGGAACTGCATCGGAATGCCGCGTGCGGTCCGCGCTTCGCGCACGACGGCGCTGAAGCAGAAGCCACGCGGCGGGAATGACGAACATCGACAGCAGCGGCGCCGTGACCATGCCGCCGACCATCGGCGCGGCGATGCGCTGCATGACTTCGGAACCGGCGCCGTGGCCGATCATGATCGGCACGAGGCCGGCGAGCACGACGGCGACCGTCATCGCCTTCGGCCGCACGCGCAGCACCGCGCCTTCGCGAATCGCGTCGAGCAGCAACGCATCGGTCGGCGGTTCGCCGGCATCGAGCCGGCGCTGCAGCGCGCCCTTCAGGTACAGCAGCATCACCACGCCGAATTCGGCCGCCACGCCCGCCAGCGCGATGAACCCGACCGATGTCGCGACGGACACCGCGTGGCCGAGCGCCCATACGAGCCAGAATCCGCCGACCAGCGCGAACGGCACCGTCGACATCAGCAGCAACGCGTCGGCCGCCGAATCGAACGTGACGAACAGCAGCACGAAGATCACGACGAGCGTGACGGGCACGACGGTGCGCAACGTCGCCGCCGCGCGTTCGAGATACTCGAACTGTCCCGACCACGCGATCGAATAGCCGGGCGGCAACGCGACCTGCCGCGCGACGGCCTGCTGCATCGCACGAACCGCCGTGCTCAGGTCGACCCCGCGGAGATCGACGTACACGTAGCCGGACAGCCGTGCGTTCTCGCTGCGGATCATCGGCGGCCCGTCGGCGATCGCGACACGCGCGACGTCGCCGAGGCGAATCTGCGCGCCGCGCGCGGTGACGACCGGCAGTTGCCGCAAGTTCTCGAGCGAATCGCGGATCTCGCGCGGATAGCGGATGTTGATCGGGAAACGCTCGCGCCCGGCGATCACTTCGCCGACGTCCTCGCCGCCGATCGCCGACGACACGACCGACTGGATATCCGCCACCGTCAGCCCGTAACGCGCGGCGGCGAGCCGATCGATGTCGACGTCGACGTAGCGGCCGCCGTTCAGCCGCTCCGCGAGCGCGGACGTCACGCCCGGCACGCGCTTCACGGCGGCCTCGACCTGCGTCGCGATCGCGTCGATTCCCGTCAGGTCCGGCCCGGAAATCTTCACGCCGACCGGCGTCTTGATCCCGGTGGACAGCATGTCGAGCCGGTTGCGGATCGGCGGCACCCATACGTTCGACAGGCCCGGCACCCTCACCGTCCGGTCGAGTTCGTCGACGAGCTTCTCCGGCGTCATGCCCGGTCGCCATGTGCTGCGCGGCTTGAAGCGGATCGTCGTCTCGAACATCTCGAGCGGCGCGGGGTCGGTCGCGGTATCGGCTCGGCCCGACTTGCCGAACACCGTGTCGACCTCGGGCACGGTCTTGATCAGCCGGTCGGTCTGCTGCAGCAGCTCGCTCGCCTTGTCCGCCGAGATGCCCGGCAGCGCGGTCGGCATGTACAGCAAGTCGCCTTCGTCGAGCGGCGGCATGAATTCGCCACCGAGCCGCGACAACGGCACGGCCGTCAGCACGAGCGCAACCACCGCGACGCCAATCGCGGCCCACGGGCGCCGCAGCGTCGCTTCGAGCAGCGGCCGGTACAGGCGGATCAGCACGCGATTGATCGGGTTCGCGTGCTCGTGCGGAATGCGGCCGCGCACCAGATAGCCCATCAGCACCGGCACCAGCGTCACCGACAACCCGGCGGCGGCCGCGATCGTATAGGTCTTTGTGAACGCCAGCGGCGCGAACAGCTTGCCCTCCTGTCCTTGCAGCGAAAACACCGGAACGAACGACAGCGTGATGATCAGCAGCGAGAAGAACAGCGCGGGGCCGACCTCCGCCGCCGACGCCGCGACGAGTTCCCAGCGGCGCGCGGCAGTGATCGGCTCGCCGGGATGCGCGCGGTCGTACGCTTCCAGATGCTTGTGCGCATTCTCGATCATCACGATCGCCGCGTCGATCATCGCACCGATCGCGATCGCGATCCCCCCGAGCGACATCAGGTTGGCATTCACGCCCTGGTAGCGCATCACGATGAACGCGGCCAATACGCCGAGCGGCAGCGACAGGATCGCGACCAGCGCGCTGCGCAGATGGAACAGGAATACCGCGCAAACGACACCGACGATGACGAATTCCTCGATCAGCTTGTCCGTCAGGTTGTCGACCGCACGCGCGATCAGTTGCGATCGGTCGTAGGTCGTGACGATCTCGACGCCCGGCGGCAGCGAACGCTTGAGGTCGGCGAGCTTCGCCTTCACCGCGTCGATCGTCGTCAACGCGTTCTTGCCCGAGCGCATCACGACGACACCGCCCGTCACTTCGCCCTGCCCGTTCAGTTCCGCGATACCGCGCCGCATCGCCGGGCCGACCTGGATGCGTGCGACGTCGCCGAGCAGGACCGGCGTGCCGGTGTCGTCGGTGCGCAGCACGACGTGACGGAAATCGTCGAGCGTGCGCAGGTAGCCGGACGACCGCACCATGTACTCCGACTCGGCCAGCTCGACGACCGAGCCGCCGGAGGCCTGGTTGGCCTTGCCGAGCGCCTCCGCGACCGCCGCCTGCGTGATGCCGTATGCGCGCAGCCTGTCCGGGTCCAGCACGACCTGGTACTGGCGCACCATGCCGCCGATGCTCGCGACTTCGGAGACGTCCGGCACGGCCTTCAGTTCGAACTTCAGGAACCAGTCGTTGAGCGCGCGCAACTGGCCGAGATCGTGATGGCCGGTGCGATCGACGAGCGCGTACTCGTATACCCAGCCGACGCCGGTCGCATCGGGCCCAAGCGACACGGTCGCGCCCGCCGGCAGGCGACTCTGCACCTGGCTCAGGTATTCGAGCACGCGCGAGCGCGCCCAGTACGGATCGGTGCGGTCGTCGAACAGCACGTAGACGAACGCGTCGCCGAACGACGAGTAAGCGCGCACGGTTTTCGCGCCGGGCACGCCGAGCAGCGTCGTCGTCAGCGGATAGGTCACCTGATCCTCGACGACCTGCGGCGCCTTGCCCGGATACGACGCCTTCACGATCACCTGCGTGTCCGACAGGTCGGGCAATGCGTCGAGCGGTGTCTGCCGCAGCGAATGCACGCCCCATGCCGCGAGCAGCACGGTGGCCAGCAGCACCAGAAACCGATGATGGACGGACCAGTGAATGAGGCGCGCGATCATCGCTCACCTCCCTGCGGCTCGACCTTCGTCAGCCGGTAGCCGTCGTCGGCCTGCGTGAACGCGAAACGCACGGTCTGCCCCGGCTTCACGTCCGGAAACGCGTGCGCCGACGGCTTGCCGAACGCCATCGTCATCGCGCCCCAGCCGAGCGCCGGCACCGGCTGATGCGAGAACGTGATGTCGTCGGCCGTGACCTTCTCCACCTTGCCGGTGGTTTCGTAGACCGGCGCGCTTGCCGTCGCGGACGACGCGGCCGAGCTTGCTCCTGCCGCCCGCTCCAGCCGCGGCAGCACGCTTTTCAGGCTGGCTTCCGAATCGATCAGGAACTGCCCCGATGCGACAACCGTATCGCCTTCGTTCAACCCGCCGAGCACTTCCGTATCGCCGCCGACGTCGTTGCCGACCGTCACCGACACCGGCTGGAGCCGGCCGTCGCCGAGCTTCGCGATGACGATCGTGCGCTGGCCG
This sequence comes from Burkholderia sp. BCC0097, assembly GCF_902832985.1. Taxonomy (NCBI): domain Bacteria; kingdom Pseudomonadati; phylum Pseudomonadota; class Betaproteobacteria; order Burkholderiales; family Burkholderiaceae; genus Burkholderia; species Burkholderia sp. BCC0097. The sequence goes on along the minus strand of NZ_CADFDM010000004.1, from coordinate 335,899 downwards.
GTCGCGATCACGGCCTCGGACGGCACGAGCAGGCGCGACGCCTTCTCCTGCGCGGCAACCTTCACGCGCATCAGCATGCCGGGCGTGAGCCTCAGCGATGCGTTGTCGATCTCCACGCGCGCCTGCAGCGTGCGGCTGCCCGTGCTGATGCCGGGCAGCACTTCGCGGATGCGTCCGCTGAAATGCCGGGCCGGATCGCCCGCGAACGTCGCGTCGACCGACATCCCCGGCTGCACGTTCAAAGCGAGCGCTTCCGGCACCTCGACGATCAGCCACAGCGTCGACAGCCCGGCAATCTTCGCGAGCGTCTGGCCGGGCGCGACCATCGCGCCGTCGCGCACGTTCAGCTCGCTGACGACGCCCGTCTCCGGCGCACTCAGCACGACGTGCGTCTGCGCGCGGCCGGTGTGATCGAGGGTCGCGATCATGCCGTCCGGAATCGACAACGCCCGCATCCGTGCGCGCGCCGCATCGAGCAGGCTGCCGTCCATGCCGCCGCGCTTCAGCGCGAGATATTCCTCCTGCGGCGCGAGCCAGTCGGGCACGAACAGCGATGCGACCGGCGCGCCCTTCGCAATGCGCTGCATCGGCGCGCGCGCATACAGACGGTCGATGTAGCCCGTGACGCGCGACTGCACGACCTCCACGCGCGCTTCGTCGAACTGCGTGGTGCCCACCGCGTCGAAGCCGGCCGCCGTCTGCTGCCGACGCACGGTCGCATAGCGGATGCCGAGGTTCTGCTGCAGGCCCGGATCGATCCGGATGCCTGCCGCGGCACCGCCTTCGTCCGCATAGACCGGCTGCAACTGCATGTCCATGAACGGCGATTTGCCCGGCTTGTCGAAGTGCTGGTTCGGCACCATCGGGTCGTGCCAGTACAGCACCTTGCGTGCGGCCTGCTGAGCCGGCACACCCGACGGTACGCCCGACGGCGCAGCGGCGGGCGTGGCGGCCGTCGCCGCGCCGTTCGTTGCATGGCGAACGCCCGCGAAATAGCCGGCCCCGACGAGCACCGCGCCGGCGGATGCGATCAACGCCGCACGCATCAGTGATTGCCTTGTCATGAGCGTCTCCTTCACTGCGCGGCGGCCATCGCCGACGGCACGACCTGATATTCGAGCTGTGCCCAGGTCTGCGATACGTCGCGCCTGAGGTCGAGCACCTGTAATTGCGCTTCGAGTTGCGCACGCCGCGCGGCGAACGTGTCGGCGAGCGACCCCGTGCCGGCCCGGTACGCCGCCGTCGCGAGCTGCACGCGCTGGTCGGCGGCCGGCAATAGCGCGGCGCCGAGGTTCGCGATGCGTTCGCGGCCGCTCGCCAGCGTGTCCGATTGCGTGCGGATGTCGGCCTGTACCTGACGCAGCGTGTCCTCGTACATCAGGCGCGCCTTCGTCGCGAGCGCCGCCTTTTCGGCGACGTCGCGGTTCTGGCGATTCTTGCGATTGAGCGGCAGCGGGATCGAGACGCCGATCGACACCATGTTCGAATACGCGCCGCCGCGCTGCTGGTACGCGATTTCCCACGTCCAGTTGGGGCTGCGCTCGCTGTTCGCGACCGCGGCGTCGGCTTCGGCCACCGCGATGTCGTCCGCGGCGGCGACGAGCGCCGGCTGCGACAGGCGCAGTTCGTCCGGCGGCAACGCCGATACGAAGGATTCGGGCGCGGGCGGCGTACCGGCCACATCCGTCACGGGCACCGCCGTCCAGCGGGCCAGCGCGATGAGCGCGGCACGATACGCCTGCTGTGCCTTGAGCACCTGGTCCTGCGTCTGCGCGAGCATCGCGCGGGCCTGCACGACGTCGCCCGCGCTCGCCTTCGCGCCGCGATACGACGCCTGCGTCGCGTCGAGTTCATGGTTCATGTGACCGAGCAGCGCCTGCTGAAGCGCGAGCGCCTGCTTCGCATAGACGGAATCGAGCCACGCCGTCGCGGTCTGCCGGCGCACGGCCGCGAGCTGCATCAGATAGCCGGCGCGCTCGCGGCCGACCTGCTCGTCGGCCAGCGCGGTACGCAGCCGCCGCTTGTCGCCGGACACCCATTCCTGCTCGATGCCGATGCGGCGCATCGTCATGAAGTCCTGGCCGACGGTGAAGCGCTGCCCGCCGTTGACCGGCAGGTTGTCGATGCCGGCCTTGAGCATCGGGTCCGGCAACTGGCCCGCCTTGACGGCCGCTTCGGAACGCGCGAGCACGGAAGCCTGCGCGGCCTGCATCGACGCGGAACGATCGGTGGCGGACTGCAGCGCGGCGTCCAGCGTCAGCGGCGACGGCTGCGCGTGAACGGCGCCCGCCACCAACAGCGCGGCCCACGGTACGGGCGCGCGCCGACCTGCACGCGGCATGCGCAGCGTGCGGAAAACGAATGACATGGTGTAACCCCAAATCGGAACCCAAAGGGATTCCACGTCCTGCGCGCAGGACGAACCTCACCGCGTGCGCGGCGAACCGGTCAAATCGGGATCAGCTGATGCGTGGCGGGCGCCACAACCCGTTCGGGTCGCGAGCCGGGACGGACTGCGTGTAGTGGAAGACGATCGTGCTGGCGAATGCAGCGGGACGGCTGACGTCGGCGCGGGCGGCCGGGTGGTAGAGACTGCCGAACTGGCATTGGGCCGTCACCTTGCAGGCCATGCCCTTGGCTTTGGCCTTCGCGTGATCGGCGGATGGCGGCTGCATCGAATCGCAATCGCTCATGTCGGCGGACATGGCCATGTTCATGCCCGTGTCCGTGTCCGTGTCCGTGTCCATCGACATCGTGTGCTGCATCGGACATTCACCGGTCAGGCCGCTGGCTGCCAGCCCCGTGACGGGCAGCACCGCGCACAGCAGCAGCAGGATGAAGGTCCGAAGCAGTTTCATGGCGGCGATTATAGCGCGCACTGTTGCGGCATGGCGCGGCGCCGCTACGACGAAACGACGCGCCCTCCCCGCTGCGGCGGCCGCGCGTCATCGCAACAGCTTGTCCGCCGCCAGCACCGCCTGCACGGCCGGCCGCTCCCGCACCCGCTCGTACCACGCACGCAGATGCGCATGCCGGCTCAGGTCGATATCCGCGTTGTACACCGAGCGCATCCAGTCGGCCTTGCCCCAGCCGGTCAGCGCGAACAGATACGCATCGGCGACGGTGAACGTGTCGCCGGTCAGGAACGTCCTGCCGTCGAGCTGGCGGTCGATCCATGCGAAGCGGCTGTCGAGCTTCTGCCGCACGGGTTCGACGTACTTCCCCGCCTGCACCGCATACAGCAGCGGGATGAAGCCCTTGTGGATCTCGGTGCCGAGAAAGTTCAGCCATTCCATCAGCCGGTAGCGCGCGAGCGTGCCGTAAGCGGGCGCCAGCGCGGCTTCCGGGCGCTGGTCCGCGAGATACTGCGCGATCACCGGCCCTTCGCGCAGCAACGTGCCGTCGTCGAGTTCGAGCAGCGGCACGTAGCCGAGTTCGGTCACGTCGTAGTAATCGCGGCCGTCTTCGACGACATGCTTGCGCGCGTCGACCTTGACGATCTCGGCGTCGATATCGGCTTCGCGCAGCACGATGCAGATCGCCTGCGAACAGCTGCCGGGAGCGTGATAGAGCTTCATATGTTTCCTTCGTGGGTTGTCCATGTATCGATTCGCCGCGACGCGGGCGCTAATATCTCGCATCGGCACACGGCTGAGAAGACGGCAGTCGTTTGTGCCGTAGTCACAAAAAATTTACCGACCAGGATTCGGCGCGATGAAAACGAGTGCGACAGGATGTTCCGTTGAAGAAGCGATGCGCCTGCTCGGCGGCCGCTGGCGGCTGCTGCTGGTGTCGTATCTGCTCGACGGGCCGCGCCGCTTCAGCGACCTGCGGCGCGACATGCCGGGCATCTCGCAGCGCATGCTGACGCTCGACCTGCGCGCGCTGGAAGACGCGGGGCTCGTGCGGCGCACCGTCTATCCGGAAGTGCCGGTGCGTGTCGAGTACGATCTCACCGCGGACGGCGAGCGGCTGCGGCCGGTGGTCGACGTGATGCGCGAATTCGGGCTGTGGCTGAAGGCGCGCGATGTGCTGGCCGATGCGATGTCCGACGCCGCGGCTGAGACCGAAACGACGATGCACACTCACAAATAACCCTTTCAGCAGGAACTACGTTTATCAGTTGCTCCGAGAAACCCCGTCCTTCAGGACGGGGAAGAAAGGCGTGCTGTTGACAGACAGCTTCTTCCACGGGTTAGGATCACCGGCATGATCCTTGTCTACCGCTACCGCGTGAAGTCGCTCAACGGACTGCTCAACAAACAGAGCCGTGCGGTGAACTACGTCTGGAACTTCTGCAACGACACGCAGAAGCACGCGCTGAAGTGGAACAAGAAGTGGCCGACCGGTTTCGACTTGAATGTGCTCACGACCGGCAGCAGCAAGGCGCTCGGCATCCACTCCGGCACGGTCAACGCGACGTGCGAGCAATACGCGAAGTCGCGCAGTCAGCACCGTCGGCCCTACCTGCGCTATCGCGGCAGGAAGTCGCTGGGCTGGGTGCCGCTGAAGGGCCGAGACCTGAAGCGCGAGGGCGACGCGTTCCGTTTCGCCGGCAACACCTTCCGCGTGTTCAACAGTCGACCGCTTCCCGAAGGCAAGATCAAGGACGGCACCAACTTTGCACAGGATGCACGCGGCAACTGGTTTCTCAATATCGTGATCGAGATGCCGGATGTTCAGGCTCGCCCGATCCGTTCCGGCGTCGGCATCGATCTCGGCCTGAAAGACTTCGCCACACTTTCGACCGGCGAGAAGTTGCCGAATGACCGGTTCGGCCGACGCGCGGCGGAAAAGCTCGCGAAAGCGCAACGGGCGAGAAAGCACAAAAGGCATATCGCGAAGTTGCACGCCAAGGTCGCCAATGCCCGTGCCGATTTTCAACACAAGCTCGCGCTCGATCTGGTGCGGCGCTTCGATTACATCGCGGTCGGCAACGTGTCGGCCGCGAAGCTCGCCAGAACCAGGATGGCGAAGAGCGTCTACGACGCGTCCTGGTCGTCCTTCCGAAACAAGCTCCGCTACAAAGCGATCGCGCACGGGGCTACGTTCGAGGAAGTCGACGAAAGGAGTTCCACCCAGTCCTGTTCGGCGTGCGGGTCGAAAGACAGCACGACGCGGCCGAAAGGTATCGCGGGACTGCGAATAAGAGAATGGGCCTGCAGTGACTGTGGTGTCGAGCATGATCGTGATATCAACGCTGCGCTGAACATTCTCCGATGCGGACGTGCATCGCCAGGTGTGGGAATCCTCGCCCTTTAGGGAGAGGAGGACGTCAAGGAACTTCACGCTATCATCGGGGCGGCCACGTCCGACCTCGACGACGACGAAAGCTTCGCCAACCTCTACTGTCACGATGCGGAGCAGGACTATTGCTTCGCGCTATCGCGCTTTCCGGACGATGCGCTGATCGAAGTGATGGTGCGCGACCAACTCAACGTGCGCGTCAAGGATCTGTCGGTGCGGCTGACCGACGATACGATCGACGTCGAGATCGAACCGGGCATCGCCGCGCGGCTCGACGGCCAGACGCGCTAAGTGATCCATCTCGCGCCCGGTCAGTACGATCCGGGCACGCTGCGCGCCGCGTTGAAGGAGATCTTCGTCGGCAAGAGCGGCTATCGCGACGACAGCACGGGCGGCTAACCGTTCGCCTGCTTGCTCTCCTTCGTGACGACGACGCCGACCCGCGCGTCTCGGCGCGCGTTCCCATATATTGAAAGGCAAACGTCCCATTAATGGGGATACCTGCCCAAATGTTGACGCACGCCGCGCCACGGCTCTAACGTTCGCCCCAACGCCATTCGATTCGGCCGCCTCGTTCACGAGCGCCGGCCGGGGCATAGAACACAGGAGACGACCGTGGGCCCATCCGCGTCACGCACCCATGCCAACCCGCCGCAGCGGCCATCCGCGCACACCGGCACCTCATCCGAATCAGCTACCCGCTCGGCCGCCACCGCTCCCCCGGCCACGCCGCCGAGCCGCAAGCGGCTGCTGATCCTGGCGCTGCTGTTCGTCACGGTCGTGATCAACTATCTCGACCGCAGCAACCTGTCGATCGCGGCGCCCGAACTGTTCAAGGAACTGAACATCGATCCCGTCCGCGCGGGCCTCGTGTTCTCCGCGTTCGGCTGGACCTATGCGCTGATGCAGATTCCGGGCGGCTGGCTCGTCGACAAGGTGTCGCCGCGCGTGCTGTATGCGGGTGCGCTTGCACTGTGGTCGGCCGCGACGCTGCTGCTCGGCTTCGCCGGCTCGTTCGTCGGACTGATCGTGCTGCGCCTCGCGGTCGGCGCGCTCGAAGCGCCGGCCTATCCGATCAACAACCGCGTGGTGACGACGTGGTTCCCGACCCGCGAGCGGGCGAGCGCGATCGGCGGCTACACGTCGGGGCAGTTCGTCGGCCTCGCGTTCCTCACGCCGGTGCTCGCGTGGCTGCAGGTTCATCTCGGCTGGCACATGGTGTTCGTCGCGACCGGCCTCGCCGGCATCGCATGGGCCGCGATCTGGTATGCGGTGTATCGCGAGCCGCGCGCGTTGCGCGGCGTCAATGTGGCCGAAATCGCGCTGATCCGCGACGGCGGCGGGCTCGTCGATCTCGAGGATCGCATCGCGGCGCGCAGCGACCGCACGCCGTCGACGTGGCGCGACCTCGGTGTCGTGCTCGGCCGGCGCAAGCTGTGGGGCATCTACCTCGGCCAGTTCGCGCTGAACTCGACGCTGTGGTTCTTCCTCACGTGGTTCCCGACCTACCTCGTCAAGTATCGCGGGATGGACTTCATCAAGTCGGGCTTCCTCGCGTCGCTGCCGTTCCTCGCCGCATTCGTCGGCGTGCTGTGCTCAGGTGTGCTGTCGGACTGGCTGATGCGGCGCGGCGCATCGCAGGGCTTCGCGCGCAAGCTGCCGATCATCTCGGGGCTGCTGATCTCGACCTGCATCATCGGCGCGAACTACGTGAGCTCCACCGGCTGGGTGATCGCGTTCATGACGATCGCGTTCTTCGGCAACGGCTTCGCATCGATCACGTGGTCGCTCGTATCGGGGCTCGCACCCGCGCGGCTGCTCGGCCTCACGGGCGGCGTGTTCAACCTGATCGGCAACCTGTCCGCGATCGCGACGCCGATCGTGATCGGGCTGCTGGTCGACGGCGCGGACTTCTCGCGCGCGATCACCTACATCGCCGCGATGGCGCTCGCGGGCAGCCTGTCGTACGGGCTGCTCGTCGGCAAGGTCGAGCGCATCGACGCGTAAGCGTTGCAAGGGCGGCGCACCTGCGTCGCCCTGCTTGACCGCTGCGATCGGCGCGCCACACCGCCGATGCGGCCGACTCCGGAAACGCACCTGACCCGCCCTTGCCTGCCCGACAGCCGTCGATTCAGTTGCCGCGCCTGCCTTCGCGCCGCGCGCCGATCGCTTTCGTGCCCCCGAGGTCGAGCGCCTTCGATTCGCCCAAGCGCGCGCCCTGCGGCAGGACGCGCCTAATCAGGTCGGTCATCGGAATCGCTTGTCGCTCGATTGAAAAAGACCGGGACGCAGTGACTCGTTTACACTGCCCCGGTATGCCCTCTTCGGGATGACACGCGACGTTTTACGGGCGAACGGATCGGCAGGTCGCCTGCCTGTATTCCCTCCCGATCACGAGCCGAACAGTTGCTTTTTTCGTATCAACGGAACGCGCGTCATGGGCGGAACAGGCTTCGGAAACCGCATGCTGCTCAACGTGAACTCCTTCCACCGCGACAACGATCGCGTCAACATATCGTTCAAGGCATTGGGCGAACTGATCGAGACGGTCGGCACGCCGCACTTCGTGCCGCGCCTCACGCAACTGCTGAACGAGGTCGTGCCGCTCGACGTCGCGCACGTCGAACGCTCGCGCGTCGATGCGACGATGCCCTCCGGCTACCGTTGTGAATGGATCGGCAGCAGCGGCATCGGCGGCGCGTCCACCGATATCTCCGACGTGATGACGCTCTACTACGAGCGCTTTCTCGACAGCGATCCGCTGTTCGCGGGGCTGCGCGGCAAGACCGGCACGATGCTCGTCGTGCGCGACATCGCGGCGATCCCGCCCGGCGAATTCCGCCAGCGGCTGTTCGACGACGTGCATATCGGCCATGAATGCGTGCTCGCACGCGGCACACGCTATTCGCAGCATTCGATCGCGCTGGAGCGCGGCCGCGACCGGCCGCCGTTCACGCTCGCCGAGATGAACCGCTTCCGCAGCATCAGCGACATGCTGTTTCCGCTGCTCGAACTGCATGCGTCGACCACCGCCGCGCGGCGCATCGCGCACGCGACGCCCGACGTCCATCCGCTCGCGCAGTTCGATGCGCGGCTCGCGGCCGACGGCGTGAAGCTGTCGAAGCGCGAATACGAAACCTGCAAGCACTTGCTCTCCGGCAAGACCGTGCCGGAAACCGCCGGGATACTCGGCGTGGGCGTCGCGTCGGCGGAGTCGTACGTGAAACGCGCATTCGCGAAGCTCGGCGTGCGCACGAAGCGCGAACTCGCCGCGTGGGGTTCGGCCACCGCCGTGCTCCCCGCCGCCGGATCGTACGACGCCGGCGACGCACCGGCGGCCATCCCGCGCTGACCTGAGCCGCTGCATCTGTGTCCCGGCGCAATGAACGAAGCAACGACAAGGACGCGGCGCGTATTCATCGTACCGACGATCGCATCACCGATACCATCACGCCATCGCGCCGAAGACAGGACAACGACCTATGGACCGAGCCGAACACATCAGCATCGAACCGGCGCTCGCGCTTGCCGCCGACGAACTGGACGGATGCGATTTCTCGTTCGACATCGTGTGGGAATTGAATGCGCCGTATCAAGACTTGCTCGATCTTCGCGCGCTGCCGGCGCGGCGCAAGGACTACGGCTTCGATCCTGCCGGCTGGGCGCGCGGCGCGTCGGGCCGCACGGCGCTGTTTCGCGCGACGGCCGGCGAACGGCTCGCGGGATTCGTCGCGATCGAGGAAAGCTGGAACGGCATGGCCGAGATCGCGGATCTGGCCGTCGACCGCCACTGCCGGCGCCAGGGTATCGGGCAATTCCTGCTGGCAGCCGCGGAAGCGTGGGCGCGCAGCCACGGGTTCGGCTTCATGCGGCTCGAAACGCAGGCGAACAACGTCGCGGCCTGCTCGACGTATGCGCGTGCGGGCTTCGTGCTCGGCGGCCACGACCGCTTTCTGTACGCCGATGGCGAGAACGCCGGAGAAGTCGCGCTGTTCTGGTACAAGGATCTGCGCGACGGGCAGACCACGCGAAGCCGCTCGGTCGACCCGGCATCGGTGCAGCCGGTGCGCTAATTGCGCTGATGCACGGCTGATCGTCACGTCAATGCAGTGTGATTGCCGCGTTACTTGCGCGTCGCCACGATGAACAGGCGCGGAAACGGCAACAGCACCGTACCGTCGTCCTGCACCGGATAACCGTTCGGGCCGGCCAGCGCGTCGCGATAGCGCGCGACGAACGTGCGCTGTTCGGACGCGTCGAGCGCCGCGAGGAACGGCCGCAGCGCGCTGCCCTTGAACCATTCGACGACCGCCTCCGCGCCGCCGCGCAGCGGGTGGTAATAGGTCGTGCGCCACACATCCACACGCGAACACAGCGGCGCCAGCAGTGCATGATAATAGCGCGCATCGAATCGCTCGGTGCGCGCCGCGCCTTTCAGCTTGTCGGCCCACGGCCCGCCTGCGGCGACTTCGCGCATCAGCCGATGCGCGGGTTCGTCGAGATTGTCGGGCATCTGCACCGCGAGATGGCCGCCTCGCGCGAGCCGGCCGACGAGCCTCGGAAACAGCGTGTCGTGCGCAGGCACCCATTGCAGCACCGCATTCGACAGGATCAGGTCATAGCCGCCCGGATCGTCCCAGGTGGTGACATCGGCAAGGTCGAAACGCAGCGCCGGCAGCCGCTTGCGCGCGGCTTCGATCATGTCCGCCGACGCATCGATCCCGTGGATCGTCGCGTCCGGCGCGCGCGCGATCAGCGCTTCTGTCGAATTGCCCGGCCCGCAGCCGATATCGATCGCGGTATGGATCGGCGTGTTCGGCACGCCGGCCAGCAGATCGCGCACCGGCCGCGTGCGTTCGTCCTCGAACTGCACGTACTGGTTCGCGTATTGATCGAGCGGGGTCGTCACGATAGGTCTCCTGGTCGGCATGAGCAGCCGCCCGCGCATCCGGGCACCGGATGCAACGGGCCGTCGATTCAGCGTATTCTGCGACTGCCGCCGAGCTCCAGTAAAATGAATTTAATATCGTGATTGATTCAAAATTCTGATGAAGATCGATACGCTCGGTGTCCAGGCTTTCGTCGCGATTGCCGACGGCGGCAGCTTCAGGCAGGCAGCCGATACGCTGCACGTCACGCAGACGGCGATCACGCAGCGGCTGCGCAAGCTCGAAGCGTATCTCGGCGTCGCGCTGGTCGAGCGCACGACGCGCCGCACCACGCTGACCGAGATCGGCCGGCGTTTCCTGCCGCAGGCGCGCCGGCTCCTGAACGAACTGTCCGATGCGCTGACCGAAATCCGCGAGACCGGCCTGAGCCAGCGCGGCGACGTCACGATCGCGTGCGTGCCGACGGTCGGCGTGCAGTACCTGCCGCGCATCCTGCGCGCGTTCTCCACGCACCGGCCGCACGATCGCGTGAAGATTCTCGATCATGCGTCGGCGTCGGTGTTGCAGGCCGTGCTGCGCCGCGAGGCGGAATTCGGCATCAGCATCGCCGGCGACCAGCACCCGGAACTCGTCAGCGTACCGCTCACGCACGACCCTTACGTACTCGTGTGCCGCGACGATCACCCGCTCGCGAAGCGGCGGCGCATCCGCTGGGCGGCGCTGCAGCCGCATCCGCTGATCTTCGCCGGCGAAGTGAGCGGCAATCGCGGGCTGCTCGATGGCGCGTTGAAGACGAGCGGTGTGTCGCTGCATTCGTTCTATGAGGTACAGCGCAGTTCGACCGCGCTCGGGCTCGTCGCGCAAGGGCTGGGCGCGGCCGTCGTGCCGAAGCTCGCGATCCAGAAGAATGCGTATCCGATGATCCGCACGATCGAGCTCGTCGAGCCGTCGGTGTCGCGCACGCTCGTGCTCGTCATGCGGCGGAACGCGCAACTGTCGCCCGCCGCGCGGGCGCTGTACGACATGATCGTCGAACGGGCAGCGCCCGGGCGGTGATTCGTGAGCCTTGCGGCGCTACCAGCTTGTCACGAGATGTCAGGAAACCGCCCGTTGCCGCTCAAAGCACCTTGACCATAAATACGCGCGCCGCGCCTTCCGGCTCGCACGGCACTTCGCCGAACGTCTCGTAACCGTGCTTCCGGTAGAAGTCGGGCGCCTGAAACGAGATCGTGTACAGCACCGCACGCGCGCAACCACGCCGCTTCGCCTCCGCTTCTGCCTCGCGCAGCAACCGGCTGCCGAAGCCGCCGCCGCGCAGCGCTTCGGGCAGATAGAACAGATCGATGAAGAACAGGCCGAGCGACGTGCGGCCGGTGAGGCCGCCCAGTACGTCGCCGGTCGCGGGATCGGTCACGTAGACGTCGAGCGCGGCCGTATCGGCGCGCCCCGTCATCGCATGGTTGAATTCGCCGAGCTTGCGGCTGATGAAGTCTCGGGCGGCCGGCTGCTCGGTGTCGGTCAGTTGAAGGGTGACGTCGGGATGGGCTGTCATCGAAGCGAACGCGTGCGTGAAAAGACCGCCGGGCGGGCGGCGCCCGCGGCGGGTATCACGCGACTATAGCGCGTCGTCATGCGCCGTGACGACGCGCGATGATCGCTTGATATCGCGCGACGCCGTGACGCCACGACGCGCCGCCGGCGTCAGAACGGCTTGGTCGGCAAGTACTTGCCGTCGAGCGTGATCACCGCACGCGAACCGCCTTCCGGATCGTCGACCTTCTTCACGTCGAGCCGGAAATTGATCGCGCTGATGATGCCGTCGCCGAACTTCTCGTGAACGAGCGCCTTCAGCGTCGTGCCGTACACCTGCAGTATTTCGTAGAAACGGTAGATGGTCGGGTCGGTCGGCACGCGATCGTCGATGCTGCCGCGCAGCGGGATCATTTGCAGCAGCAGCACCGCGTCGTCGTCGAGGCCAAGCTTGTCGGCGACGAGGCGCGCCGCGTCGGCCGGCAACGCATGCTGGCCGAGCAGCGCGGCCGTGACGAATGCTTCGCTCAGGCCCGTGCCTTCGGTGAGCTGCGCGAACGACAGGTTCTTGCGCGCCTTCGCGAGGACGACGGTTTCCGCCAGCGCGTGGCGCGCCGTCTGACTGTGCTGGGACTGGATCATGGTAATGCCTCGTAGTGGAGTGGGAGCGATTCAGGCCGCGACGGGGAGTGTCGCGGGGGTTGCACGGACGCCGGGATGGTCCGCAAGGGAAACGAACCGGCCGCGCGCGCCGTCGTAAGCGTCGATACAGCCCGATTCGATGTCGTAGACCCACCCGTGCAGTGCGAGACGCCCTTCTTCGAGCGCGAGCCGCACGGCGGGGTGCGTCTTCAGGTTGGCCAGTTGCGCGACAACGTTCTCGCGCACCATCGAGTCGATCCGTTCGCGCTCGCTGCGATGCGTGCGCGCCTCGTTCACGACCCGCGCCGAATCGGCATAGCGCAGCCAGTGGCCGACGGCCGGCATGTGGTCCATGCACTGGCAGGTCGCAATCGCGGTCATTGCGCCGCAATCGGAATGCCCGCAGATCACGACGTCCGTCACGCGCAGCGCGGCGACCGCATATTCGACCGACGCCGACACGCCGCCCGGCTCGGGGCCGTACGACGGCACGATGTTGCCCGCGTTGCGGATCACGAACAGGTCGCCCGGCTCGCGCTGGGTGACGAGCTCCGGCACGAGCCGGCTATCCGAGCACGAGATGAACAGCGCCCGCGGATTCTGGCTGCGTGCGAGATCGCGAAACAGCGCGGCGCGCGCCGGATAGGCGTCGCGCTGGAACTTCAGGAAGCCTTCGATGATGTCCTTCATCGCGTGTTCTCCGGTTCGGGTGGAATCGATGAAGGACAGGTTACGCCCGACTTCCGATAACGTAAAAGACTGATTTACGATCCACCTGATAAGCACGACTTATAGGAACCGCCATGCTGCTGCGTCACATCCATTACTTTCTGGCCGTCGCCGAACATCGCAGTTTCACGCGCGCGGCCGCCGCGCTGCACGTCTCGCAGCCCGCGCTGTCGCAGCAGATCCGCCAGCTCGAGGACTCGCTCGGCGCGCAGTTGTTCGACCGCACCGGCCGCGTCACGAGGCTGACCGATGCCGGCGACGTGTATTTCCGCTATGCGCGGCAGGCGCTGCATGATCTCGCGGAAGGCCGGCGGGCGATTCACGACGTGCAGGACCTGAGTCGCGGCTCGCTGCGCCTCGCGGTCACGCCGACCTTCACGAGCTATCTCGTCGGGCCGCTCGTCGAGGCGTTTCACCGCCGCTATCCGGACGTGTCGCTGTCGGTTCGCGAGATGTCGCAGGAGCGTATCGAGGCACTGCTCGTCGACGACGAGCTCGATGTCGGCATTGCATTCGACGAGGTGCGGACGGCGGATATCGACGCGCAAGCGCTGCTGGTCGAAACGCTGGCGCTGGTCGTGAACCGCGGACACGCGCTCGGCGGTAAACGCAAGGCCGGCCTGCGCGCGCTGCACGGCACGCCGCTCGTGCTGCTCACCGCGGAATTCGCGACGCGCATGCAGATCGACCGCTATTTCCGCGAGCACGACCTGCAGCCGCGCGTGCTGATGGAAGCGAATTCGCTCGGTGCGGTAATCGAGATCGTGCGCCGCACGAACCTCGCGACGCTGCTGCCGGCGACGGTCGCGGTCGAGCACGACGATCTCGTCGCGGTTGCCCTCGATCCGGCGGGGCTGCGGCGCACGGCCGTGCTGTTGCAGCGCAAGGGTGGATATCGGAGTGCGGCCGCGCGGGCGTTCGTCGAGCTGGCGCTGGCGCAGGGGGCAGAACGATCAAAGAGGGAAGGCGGCGCGCGCGCGGCGCGCAAAAAAGCGGCCGGCTGAATACAACCACGCGGAACGGAAAACAGCGCCGTCCCGCTCGGACGGCCGGCGTTTCACTCGAACGAAACGCCGGCGTGATGTCGAAACGACGCGAAAGGAACGTGCGTCAGTTGTACCCGAGAATCGCCACCGCCGCGACCTCCGGACGATCGATGGTGCTGCCAACGAGCGACGTCATCGGCTCCTGCAGCACTGCCTGATACGACGTCACGCGCACCGCTTCCGGCACACCGGCATCATCCGGCACCGGCTCATCGAACGCGGCATCGAAACCGCTGTAAAAACCCGCTTGATTCTGCGAAAAAGTCATCTCCACTCCTTTGCCTTGACAGGTCGTTGATGTTCTAGCTGGCCTGCTTCAACGCCGCCGGATGGGCCGGTGCAGCGTCATGCACCGCCTCCGACCGCGCAAGCTGCGCACGCGTGCGCCGCGTGATGTGGATCACCGCGAACACGACCGGCGCGATCAGCAGCCCTTCCGCCAGTTCGGGATCGACCGGCAGGTTCATCACGTGCAGCGCCTTGAATGCCGCCGTCGCGAGCGACAGCACGTAGTACGAAATGGCGGCCACCGACAGCCCTTCGACCGCGTGCTGCAAATGCAGCTGGTTGCGCGCGGTGCGCTCCATGCCGGCCAGCAGACGCGTCACGTCCTTTTCCTGCGCGAGATTCACGCGAGTGCGCAGCAGGTCGACCGCCCGGGCGATCCGTGCGGCGATCTGTTCGTGACGCGCCCATACGCTGCGGCACGTTTCCATCGCCGGCGCGAAGCGCCGCTCCATGAATTCGGCGATCGTCGGCATCCCTTCGATACGCTCCTCGCGCAGCTCGTGGATGCGCGCCAGCACGAGCTTTTCGTACGCGCGCGACGCGCTGAAGCGCGCCCCCGATCCCGACAACGATTCGACCCGCACCGCGAGATGCGTGAGCTTGACGAGCAACGCCGCATCGTCGCCGTCTGCGCCGCTCGCATCCATCCGCTGCATCAGCGCGTGCAGCGCCGCATGGATCTCGTCGAGCTCGCGGCTCATCCGGCGCGCGACGGGGAGTGCCAGCAGCGCCATCATCCGGTACGTTTCGATTTCATACAGACGCTGCAACAGCCGGCCGCCCTGCTCCTCGCGGAAATCCTCGTCGACCACGAGAAAGCGCATGAAGCCGTCGTCGCGCACGTGCCAGTCGCAGAACACCTTGCCGCCGCCGAGCACGCGGCTGCCGACGAGCGCGGGCCCGTCGATCCAGCGCCGCAGGTCGCCGCATACGCGCCGCGCGGCGTCGCCGGACAGCAGTTCCATCCGCACCGCGACGAAGCGGATACCGGCCAGCCGCGCGAACCACGCGGCCGGAATGCCGTCGATCGCGAGATCGTCGAAATAGCCGGTGTCGCGACGCGGCGCGACGAACGTGAAGGTCGAGAATTCGGTGTGGCGCTCCCACTTCAGGTGCCAGCCGCACGGCGACTGCGCCGCGTAGTGCGTCGCGCCTTCGTACGGCACGTCGATGCCGGTATCGCGGCACAGCGCGTGCAGCAGCGTTTCGTGGATGTCGGGCTGGCCGTCCGCATAGATCGCGTAATGCGTGAGCGACACGGCTTCGGCGAGCCGCAGGAACGGCCGCGCATGCAATTCCGCGGCCAGTGCGGCGCGCAACGGATGGTCCATCATCGATTCACCACGCTTCCCTGTTCAGTCCCGCACGCCGGATTGGCGCGGCCCGACCGCCGCGCCACCCTCGGGCGAAACGCCAGCGTGATCGCACTATGGCAGACACACAGCAACAATAAAAACGCATAATGCTGATCGTTACGTCCAGTTTTCCTGATACCTATGAAGATGCTCGATCACGACGTGCTGGCCACCGTCGTCGCCGTCGCGGAAACCGGCAACATGACCCGCGCGGCCGAGGCCGTGAACCGCTCGCAGTCGGCCGTGAGCATGCAGATCAAGAGCCTGGAGGACGCGATCGGCCGGCCGTTGTTCGTGCGCAAGCCGCGCAGCATCGTGCTGACGCGGGAAGGCGAGGTGCTGCTGGGATTCGCCCGACGAATGCTGGCGCTGCGTGACGAGGCATGGGCGGCCGTGGTACGGCCGGAAGTGACCGGCAAGGTCGTGATCGGCGTGCCGGACGACTATGCGTCGTCGCTGCTGCCGTCGGTGCTGAAGAAATTCTCCGCGACCTACCCGAAGGTCGAGATCCAGGTGATGGGGCTGCCGAGCAGCGCGCTCGCGCCGCTGATCAAGGAGGGCACCGTCGATCTCGTGTGCGGGACGCGCATCAAGGGGCTGTCGGGCGACTTCATCCGCCACGAGCCGATGGCGTGGGCCGCGATGACGAACGGGCCGCGCGTCTGGGAGGAACGGCCGCTGCCGATCGCGGTGTTCATGCCGGGCAGCGTCGCGCGCGAGAACGCGATCCGCAGCCTCGAACGCGCGAAAGTGCCGTACCGCACCTCGTATGAAAGCCCGAGCCTGCTCGGGTTGCTCAGCATGGTCGAGGCCGGCCTCGCGGTCGCGCCGCTTGCCCGCTGCGCGATTCCCGCGCAACTGTCGATGCTCGGCCGCTCGCACGGGCTGCCCGACCTGCCGCCGCTCGAGCTGATCCTTGCGCGCAGCACCAAGTCGAAACGGCCGCCGTGCGACTTCCTCGCGGAACAATTGATGGAAGACCTGCAACGGCAGACCGGGCAGACCGGCGACGCGTGAGCCCGCCGGCGGCCGCGCGCCGCCGCGTCAGCCGTGATCGGTCGCGCCATGCCCGGCCACGCGCAACGCCGCGTTGACGATGCCGGCCACCGTGTCGACGAGCGCCTCCAGCGTGTCGCCGTGCACGTGGCGCCCTGCCGGCGGAACGTGCTCGTTGCGCCGGCCGCCCCAGTGCGAACCGGCCGTGACCGACAGCGTCGCGCTGAACCGCTGGCCATGCCGCCGGCCGAAGATGCCGATGCGCCGCTCGGCGACATAAGCCTGTTCGGGAAGAAACAGGCGGATCTCGACCGCCGCTTGATCGGGGTCGGCCGCACACGCATCCGCATCGAACGCCGGTGCGAATGCCTTGACGATGCGGAACGTCACGTGAGAATCCCACGCGGTGAGCGGCCCGCCGGCCGCGTCGACGCGTTCGGCGTCGACCAGCCACTGATGGCGATCGGGCACGCGAATCGCCTGGCGCAGCAGCACGTCCGCCGTGCGAACCGTCACCATCAACTGCCGGGCAAGCTGCCTGCCCGACGGCAACGCCGCGGTATGCGCGCGACGGGCAACCGGACGCGCGATACGCACTTCTTCCGTAAGGTACATAGGCCCTCCCTGTTCAGGGGTAGCGCCGCGTTCGACGCAGCGCACAAACGGCCACCGTCAGCGGCCGGCGGACAGCACGGCCCGCGAATCGGCGGCGGATTAGCTGAGCAATGACCGTTCCCGGCTCAGCGGGCGCCAGCCGGAACGCACAATCGGCGCGCGATCGGCCCGATCACCGCGTCGACTTGCTGCGCGATCAGCGTGTGCAGCGTGAAATCCAGATCCTCCGGGGCGATGTCGAAATGCACGTGGATCACGTTGCGCACGGCGCGTGCGCTGACGACATACACACCGAGCGGGGAATGCAGCAGCGCGGCAAGCCGGGCGTGCGCCGCCGCGACGGAGTCGGCCGTCAGCGTGACAGGCAATTGCAGGCGCGGGCGCGGCGCCGGGAACGGCCCGACGTTGCCGGGTGCGCCGGCACGCCACCGCCGGCGGGCGACATCGAACGCGGGAAAGGGATGAATGAAGGTCATGGCGCGGACGGAAGCCGTCTCGGCTGTTCGGCACGTCCCCAGCTTAGAAGAGGCGGTATAAACGCCGTGCAAAAAAACGGGGCGGCCGTGCAAAAAACGGCATGAGCGCCGGGATCGCGCCCCGTACGTCGCTTGTGGCGTCGGGGCAATCACCTCGACGCCCGATTAGCCGTTTGGCGGACTCGGCCCGCCGGGTTCGCGGCGATATGCTGGGCGCTTTCCACTCGTCGCCCGCAACCATGACCGTCCAGCATGTCGATCTCAGTCACGTCCTGCCATACGAGATGACGTACTTCGACGATCGCCTGACGGTCGATCGAAACGATCTGGATATCGCCGCGTGCCTCGGCGCAGACGGCGACGTCTCGGACGAACTGCTGGTTTCGCTGTGTGGCGCGCCTGCCGGGTCGGACATTCAGGTGTATCTCGATTGTGCGAGTCGACTGACATTCTCCGTGACGCATCCGGGACTGATCCGATCGGAGAACCGCGTATCCGTGCTTCAAACCGAAGACGCGTCCGTACTCGAACTCGGGACCGTCGATCTCGCCGATAACGCTGTCGCCGGGCTCGGTGCGGCAATGCTGTGGCGGATCGTCAGGGCGTGTGATAGGTTGAAGATCGCGCGGATCAGCGCATTCGCAATAGGCGGCCGTAAAGCGCCACCTGTACCCGGCGGCCCTCGTCTCTGCGGATACTACGCATGGCCGCGGTTTGGTTTCGATGCGCCCATTCCCGGCCTGCATGGCGACGAGGCCGCACTGTTCCAGTACTTTCAGGGCTATCCGGTCGGGTTGGCCGACGGATCGCTCCGGTCTCTGCGTGCGCTTTACGCGAC
The DNA here is from genome assembly GCF_902832985.1 of Burkholderia sp. BCC0097. NCBI lineage: Bacteria > Pseudomonadati > Pseudomonadota > Betaproteobacteria > Burkholderiales > Burkholderiaceae > Burkholderia > Burkholderia sp. BCC0097. Next base: position 317,248 of record NZ_CADFDM010000004.1, on the reverse strand, counting down.
TCGATCCGGACGAGACTTCTGGCGGGTGGCCGGATCGCATCGCGTGATGACGTTCAACGTTGCGCGTCATGGCGCGTCGGTGCGAGCACTGCAACGATACTTGATCGAAAAAGGGATATACGGATGACTCAGAAACACCGTCCAATTGCCGGGTTCCGGATCAAGAAGCCCCCGGCCGGACGCAGTCGCGCGCCGAACGCCAATCGTCCCATTCGCTTCTCGCAGTTCAAGCAGCTCATTGACGAGCTCATCACGCAAGAACGTCGTGATGCGCACACGCCTGCTTCAAATACGGCTACCGTCGCGCCCGATACACGGCTGCTCCGCCGCTCGGCTGCACCGCCGCAACGAAAAGTCTTCGACGTGGGGCCGATCGACCGATCGAAGAGCACGCTGAGCGTCATCTCGATAGCCGACGCCGAAGCGCGTTGTCGCCGGGAAACGCTCCTGCACTTCGGGTTGGATCCGGATCTGTAACGCCGCGCAGTCACGGGCGGCCCCTATCACTGCCTCACCGCCGGCCTGCCCGCAGCCGCAGCCGCAGCCGCAGCCGCAGCCGTAACGGTGCAGGGCGCGCACGCGCCCCGTCAACCATGACAGGTCGACAGCCGGCGATCCGTCGATACACTGTGAGCCATCCCGACGGCCGCGATCGCCCTCACCGATGCCGGCCGCCGCTTCGCTTGCGCACGGCTTCCCGCTTTCCGTCCGCCCCGCGCATCTTCCGCACGCTTTCAAAGGAATTGCACTTGAAGCACTGGCATTACGCGCTGTTCGCCTTCGCCGGCCTCCTGGCCGCCACGTCCTCTCACGCGCACCCCGTCTGCACCGTCGTCGCCGACGCCGCTACCGGCAAGGTGCTCGTGCAGCAGGGCGACTGCACGACCCGCGTCACGCCGGCATCGACGTTCAAGGTCGCCATCGGCCTGATGGGCTTCGACGCCGGCGTGCTGAAGGACGAACACACGCCCACGCTCGAGTTCCACGCCGGCTACCCCGACTGGGGCGGCGCGCCGTGGCGCGAACCGACCGATCCGGCGCGCTGGATGAGGCTGTCGATCTTCTGGTATTCGGAGCAGATCACGCAGGCGCTCGGGCAGGCACGCTTCCAGCAGTACACGAGCGCGTTCGGCTACGGCAACGCCGACGTCACCAGCAAAGCGGGCGAACTCCCCGGCATGATGGGCGCGTGGGTCAATTCGTCGCTACGGATCTCGCCGCTCGAGCAGGTCGCGTTCATGCGCAAGATCGTCCAGCGGACGCTGCCCGTCAGCGCGCACGCATATGACATGACCGCGCGCATCACGCTGCTCGACACGCAACCGGGCGGCTGGACGGTGCACGGCAAGACCGGCACCGGCTCGCCGGGCATCCAGTACGACGCGGCACACGCGTACGGCTGGTTCGTCGGCTGGGCGACGAAGGGGCCGCGCACGCTGGTGTTCGCGAACCTGATCCAGGACGACGAGCGGCAAACGCCCAATGCCGGCCTGCGCTCGCGCGACACGTTCCTCGCGGCGCTGCCGACGCTCGCCGCCGCTGCCCCGCCGCAATGAGCGCCGCTCCCCGCAACGCCCGCATCGACCTGCTGCGCGGCGTCTCGATCCTGCTCGTCCTGCTGCATCACTTCAACATCGCGTATCCGCTGCGCGACACCGCGCTCGCGCGCGTGCTCGGCTGGGACACGATCCATGCGATCGTGCGCAACGGCAACTACGGCGTGACGATGTTCTTCGCGATCTCGGGCTACCTGATCACGTCGAACGCGCGCCGCCGCTGGGGCAGCCTCGGCGCGCTCGACGTGCGCGCGTTCTACGTGTCGCGCATTGCGCGGATCGTCCCGTGCCTGCTTCTGCTGCTCGCGCTCGTCAACGGCCTCGCGGCGGCCGGCGTGCCGATCTTCACGAACCATGCGCCGCAGGGCATCGCCGTATCGTACTGGCTCGTGAATCTGGCGTCGCTCACGTTCTGGATGAACGTGCTGATCGGCGCGTACGGATGGGTCAACTACGCGCTCGGCGTTCTGTGGTCGTTGTCGGTCGAAGAGGTGTTCTACCTGTCGTTCCCGCTGCTGTGCATCGCACTGCGCCGCGACACGCGGCTGTTCGCGTTCTGGCTGCTGATTGCGGCGATCGGTCCCGTGTACCGCTACACGCATCCGGGCGACGAAGGCGGCTTCCTGTACGCGTACTTCGCCTGCTTCGACGGTATCGCGATCGGCTGCTGCACCGCGCTGCTCGCCGAACGCGCGCGCTGGCAGTTGCTCGCGGCCGCGCCCGTGCAATGGCTGGTCGCGGCACTGATGACCGCGCTCTATCTCGCGTGGCCGATCGCGCAAAGCCATGTGTTGGGCGTCTCGGCAATGGCGCTCGGCACGGCCGTGCTGCTGATCGGCGCGCACGCCGAACACGCACCCGCTCACGGCCGCGTGCTCGCGCCGCTGCGCTGGAGCGGCCGGCTCAGCTACGAGCTGTATCTGTTCCATTTGATCGTACTCGGCGCGCTGCGCACGTTCTGGCCGCCGTCGTCCACGCAGGGCGACGGCAAGCTGGCGTTGCTCGTCGCGTATCTGGCGCTGTCGGCAGGAGCAAGTGCGATCATCGCGCGCGGCTATGCGACGCCGCTCGACCGCTTCATCAAGCGCATCGCGTCGCGGCCGGCGGCGCGGGTGACCGATAGCGCGCGCGTCTAGTTTTCCGCGTGCGGCGGTGAACCAGGAAGAAAGCGGCCAACGCTCGGCCGTATGGCCAACGCGATACCGGCCGGCCTGACCACGAGCGCCGCGTGCGACGTGTCGATCAATCCAGATAGTCCGCGTATTCCTTGCGCGAATAGCCGGCGAGCGTCCGCCACGGCAACGTATCCCGCCGCGCGGCCGGCGCCGGCGTCAACGTCAGCTTGCGCGTGACCCGCCCGTCCGCGCTGCGGTATTCGACCGACAGCGGCGCCTGCCACCGCTCGCTCCACAGAATCCGATTCACGCCGCGCGCACCGGGCGTATCGACGGCCTGCTCGTACCAGACGGTGCCGGGCGCATCACCGCGCTTCGCGACCGCGAGCCGCTTCAACTGCGACGGCGGCGTCACGTAGTACGCGTTGTCCCACGAGCCGTCGAAGCCCGTGGTTTCGTACTCGGCCGGCGGCACGCCGACGACCGTCCGGTTGGCCACGTCCACGTACTCGATGCGAGCCGACTTGCCGTCGTACGTGACGTGCCGCGCGGCGGCCTGGAAGTTGAAGTGCTTGTGACCGGCGTGAGCGGCAGCCGGCTGCACGCCGGTGCGCCGGCCCGCGTCGTGGTCATGGTCATGGCCGTGATCGTCGCCATGCTCGCCACCGGCCGCCGCGACGGGCAGCACGCGTTCGACCCACACGTGGCCATCGCGCCGCACCATCCGTTCGCGGTACGACGTCGTGCGCGTCACGCCGTCGGCCGTGACCGTGCGGCTGTCGTGCTGCAGCACGGCGTCGAGATCGGCCGCGGCAAAAGCCGGCAGGGCAACCGACCCGCACGCGAGCACACAGAGAAGCTGACGTTTCATCGCGCGTTCCCGTTCATCCTGAAACCTCCGGGCTCAGAAACCGAACGCCGAGCGCACGAGGCCGAACACCTTCGTGTTGTCGATCGTGCCCTTGAACGCCTTCGCATCCGCGCCGTCGGCGAACAGCATCACGTCGCCGCCGCCGTGCGTCTCCGAACCGGCGCTGCCCATCCGCACACCGACTTCCTGCAGGTACGCCTCGTTCATCGCGGTGGCCGAATCGATCGACGCGCGCACGTTCGGCCGGTTCGCGCCGTTGCCGAACACCAGCGTCGTGTAGGTATTGCCGTCGGCATCCTTGCTCGGCTGGCCGTCGCGATAGTTGCGGCTGATGTCGAGAATCGGGTTGCCGCGCTTCGAATAGCCGTTGATCGTCATCGTGTGGTCGTGGTCGGCCGTCACGACGATGAGCGTATTCGACAGGTCGACCTTCGATAGCGCGACGCGGATCGCTTCGTCGAACGCCGCCGTGTCCTCCAGCGCGCGCTTCGCGTTGGTGCCGTGCAGCGCGTGATCGATCCGGCCGCCCTCGACCATCAGGAAATAGCCGTTCGAATGCTTCGATAGCACGTCGATCGCCTTCGACGTCATGTCGGCCAGGCTCGGCTGCGTCGGTCCTTCGCCCTTGCCCGCGACGCGGTCGAGTTCGTATTCGAGATGGCTCGTCGAGCTGAAGAGGCCCACCAGCTTGCCGTTGCCGGCCTGCGCGAGCTGGTCCTTCGTCGCGACGACCGTGTAGCCCTTCGCCTTCATCTCGTCGAGCAGGTTGCGTCCGTCCGCGCGGCCCCGCTTGTTCGACACCGGATCGAACGGCGTCCAGTGGTTGCGGCCGCCGCCCATCAGCACGTCGACGCCGTCGCCGAGCGCCGCGTTGTAGCCGGCACCGCCCGGCGCGGCCTGCGCGGCGATGTCGTACTGCGCGTCGCGATGGCAGATGTGCGAATAGGTCGCGGCCGGCGTCGCGTGCGTGAGCTCGGTCGTCGTGATTGCACCGACCGCCTTGCCGCGCGACTTCGCCAGCTCCAGCAGCGTCGCGACCGGCTGGCCGTTGCCCGGCGCGCAGTTGTTGACGGTCTTGTTGCCGTTGACGTCGCTGCCCGGCGCGACCGCGCGCGTATCGGACGACATCGACAGCACTTCGTTGTTCATCTTCACGCCGGTCATGTACGCGGCCATCGACGGCGCGCTGTCGGTCGTCTGAGCGTCGTTCGAGAAGGTCTTGACGCGCGCGGTGCGGGCCAGCTTCTCCATCGTCAGTTGCCCCGACTCGCCGACCTTGTAGATCCGGCTCGCGGTGACGGTCGTCGGCCCCATGCCGTCGCCGAGAAAGAAGATCACGTTCTTCGCCTGGCCGGCGGCCTGCGCCGCGCCGCACGCGAAACCCGCGACGGCCAGCGCCGCCGCGATGCACTTGATGGTCGACATCCTGTATTCCCCTGTACCCGTGTTGTCGGCGCTCAAAGCTGCACCGCGTTGCGCACCAGCTCGAAGACCTTGTTGTTCTCGATCACGCCATGGAACGCATCCGCGCCGCGACCGATCGCACCGAGGAACACGTCGGTGCCGCCATGCGTCTCGTTGCCCTTGTCCATCCGCACGACAGCCTCCTGGCGATAGTCGTCGGCGCCCGTCACCGCATCGGTCAGCGCGGTGCCCGCGCGGCTGCCCTGCACGCGGTTTTCGCCGTTGCCGAAGCCGATGATCGTGTATGGCGCGCCGTCCGCGTCCTTCGCGATCGCGCCCGTCTGGTAGCTGCGCAGCACGCCCAGCACGCCGGGCTTGCCTGCTTCAGTCTTGCCGGTGCGCGCCGCATAGCCGTTGAGCACCAGCGTGTGATCGTGGTCGGCCGTGACGACGATCAGCGTGTTCGTCAGGTCGGGATCGGTCTTGCGGACCTTGTCGAGCGTCGCCTTGATCGCGTTGTCGAACGCGATCGTGTCCTGCAGCGCGCGCTTCGCATTGGTGTCGTGCAGCGCGTGATCGATCCGGCCGCCCTCGACCATCAGGAAATAGCCGTTCGGGTTGTTCTGCAGCACGTCGAGCGCGCGCGTCGCCATGTCGGCGAGGCTCGGCTCCTTCGTCGCGCCGCGATCGAGGTCGTAGCTCATGTGGCTCGACGCGAACAGGCCGACCAGCTTCCCGCTCTTCGTCGCATCGACGGCCAGCAGGTCGTCGCGGTTCTGCGCGAACGCATAGCCTTTCGCCTTCAGTTCGTTGACCAGGTTGCGGCCGTCGGCGCGCTTGCCGCCGCCGTCCTTCGGCACGAAGAACTGCGTGCCGCCGCCGAGCACGACGTCGACGCCGTCGCCCAGCGCGCCGTTGTAGCCCGCGCCGCCCGGCACGAGCTGCGCGGCGATGTCGTTCTCGGCATCGCGGTGGCACACGTGCGCATACGTCGCGGCGGGCGTCGCGTGCGTGACGCGCGTGGTCGTCACGACGCCGGTCGCCATCCCTTTCGCCTTCGCGATCTCGAGCAGCGTCGACACCGATTTGCCGTTGTTCGCGCCGCAGTTGCCGGTGAGGCCGGCGCTCGGTTCGATCGCCTTCGTGTCGGGCGACATCGAGATCACTTCGTTGTTGGTCTTGACGCCGGTCATGTACGCCGACATCGACGGCGCGCTGTCCGTCACCTGTGCATCGTTCGAATAGGTCTTCACGAATGCCGATTCGGGCAGCGTGTCGATCGTGAGCGCGCCGTCTTCACCGACGCCGTAGATGCGTGCGGCCGTCAGCGTCGTCATCCCCATCCCGTCGCCGAGGAAAAAGATCACGTTGCGCGCCGCCGTCTTCACAGGGGCGGGGGTCGAGCTGGTCGGGCCGTCGTCGCTGCCGCATCCGGCCAGCGCAAAGGCGCCGGCACACAGCAGCGCCGCCATTTTGATTCGATTCATGTTGCCGGTTCTCCCCGCCGTTGATGCTTTCGAAATGAAAGGCGATGGTAGGAACCGGATGTGACGGCAGGATGAAGGGACGATGGAAGGATCAGTATGGCGAATGAAAGAATGCGGCGGGGCGCTGCGTCCGGGCGCCCCGCGTGCGGCGGGTCAGCCGGCGTATTCGGCGGCAGCGCAGCGTACGGTCACGATGCGCGCAGGCGGAATATTTGCCCAGACGATCCGGCTGCCGCTGGCAACGAACGCCGAGTCGCCGAGCGGATGGCGGCCGGGCGGACGCAAATCGTACGTGAACTGGATCATCACGCCGTCGGCGGACAGCACGCGACGGCATTGACCGACGATCGCCGCCACGTCCTCGCGCGGCAGCGTGCGCAGCGGCAGGCACGACACGATCGCATCGACCGTGGCGCCCGGCGGCAACAGCCGTTCGAGCCGCCGCGCGTCGCCCGACACGATCGAGATCCCGGGAAAGCGCCGCCGCAGATGCTGCACGAACGCCGGCGAGCGTTCGACCACCACGAGGCGCCGCGGCGCGACACCGCGCTCGAGCAGCGCCGCTGTGATCGCGCCGGTGCCGCCGCCGAGCTCGACGACCAGCCCGTCTCCATCCGGCACCGCGTCGGCCATTTCGCGCGCCAGATGCCGCGAACTCGGGCACAACGCGCCCACCGCGGCCGGCCGGCCGACCCACTCGCGCACGAACAGTGCCGAGACACGCCACGCGTTCGGCCACATCATAGGCGGGCCTCCCGCGCTTGCGCGGTTGGCGGCGGTGTGCCGATGACGGCAAGGAACAGGGCTACGGCGACACGGGCAAGATTCATGCGCATCCTCTTGGGCGAATCGGTCCGCCGCGGGGCGCGCGACGGTCAATCGATTCTAGGAAACGCAAACTTAAGGCGACGTGAAGATTGACCCTGATTCCCCTGACCAATTCGTGCCCGATCAGCCGCCGATTTGCGTTTGGCGATCGACGCGCAGCTGAAGTGCGCGGGATAACGCTCGGCGACGATCCGGATCTGCCGCAGCGCCATCTCGATCGCGGCGAGATCGTCGACCGTCAGCGCCACGACGGTCGAAATGGGGTCAGTATTCCCGCGCGCGGCGTCTCTGCTGCCACGGCTCGTCGAAGCCGTGCGCGCGCGGCACAGCCTAGTTGTGAACCGCGCGCCATGCTCGCCGCACGACGCGCGCCCGTACCGTCACCGCAAGTTGGTTCTCGCCAATTCGACGATCTCGTCACCGCGCCCGCTGAGGATCGCGCGCAGCATGAACAGGCTGAAGCCCTTCGCATGCGCGAGTTCGATCTTCGGCGGCATCGCGAGCTCGTACTTCGACGTGACGACATCCACCACCGCCGGCCCGTCATGCTCGAATGCCGTGCGCAACGCGTGCTCGACGTTCTCCGAATGCTCGACGCGCACGCTGAAGATACCGGCGCCCTTCGCGATCGCCGCGAAGTCGGTCGGGCTCAGGTCGACGTTCGTGTCGAGATAGCCGGCCGCCTTCAGCTCCATCGACACGAAGCCGAGCAGGCTGTTGTTGTACACGACGACCTTGATCGGCAGCTTGAGCTGGCGTGCGCTCAGCAGATCGCCGAGCAGCATCGACAGCCCGCCATCGCCCGACAGCGACACGACCTGCCGCCCCGGATGCGCGCCCTGTGCACCGAGCGCCTGCGGCATCGCGTTCGCCATCGATCCGTGATTGAACGAGCCGTGCAGTTGCCGCTTGCCGTTCATCGTCAGGTAGCGCGCGGCCCACAGCGTCGGCGTGCCGACGTCGGCCGTGAAGATCGCGTCCTCCGCCGCGACTTCGTCGACGATCTTCGTCAGGTACTGCGGATGAATCGCGCGGCCCGGCGGCTCGGCCACCGCGAGATCGTCGAGCCCCTTGCGCGCGGCCGCGTAGTGCTTCAGCGCGTTCTCCAGGAAGCGCCGCTGCGTCTTGCGCGTCAGCCGCGGCAGCAGCGCCGCGATCGTTTCCTTCACGGTGCCCACCAGCCCGAGCGCGAGCGGCGCGCGATGGCCGAGCTGCGAGCCCTTCCAGTCGATCTGCGCGATCTTCGCGTTGGTCGGATAGAACGGCCGGTACGGGAAATCCGTGCCGAGCATCAGCAGCGTGTCGCACGACTCCATCGCGTGATAGCCGGAGCTGAAGCCGATCAGCCCCGTCATCCCGACGTCGAACGGGTTGTCCCATTCGACGAACTGCTTGCCGCGCAGCGCATGCACGACCGGCGCGCCGAGCGTGTCGGCCAGCGCGACCACTTCGTCGTGCGCGCCCTGCGTGCCGCTGCCGCACAGCAGCGTGACCGCGTCGGACCCGTTGAGCAGCGCCGCGAGCCGGTCGAGATCGGCATCGGCCGGCAGGATCGACGGCGGCGCCGATTCGCTCCACACCGGCGCCTCGTCGGGGCCGTCGCCGAGCGCGATGTCGCCCGGCAGCACGATCACCGCCACGCCGCGCTCCTCGATCGCGGTGCGCATCGCCCGCGCCAGCACGCGCGGAAACTGCGACGCGTTCGTCACGAGCTCGGCGAAGTGGCTGCATTCGCGGAACAGCTCCTGCGGATGGGTTTCCTGGAAATAGCCGAGACCGATCTCGGTCGACGGAATGTGCGCGGCGATCGCGAGCACCGGCTGGTGATTGCGGTGGCAGTCGTACAGCCCGTTGATCAGGTGCAGGTTGCCGGGGCCGCAACTGCCCGCGCACACCGCGAGCCGCCCGGTCGACGCGGCATCGGCGCCGGCCGCGAACGCCGCGCTTTCCTCGTGCCGCGTGTGCATCCAGCGGATCGAGCCGATCTGGCTCAGGCTGAACGACAGGCCGTTCAGGCTGTCGCCCGTCACGCCCCAGATGCGCTCGACGCCCGCTGCCGCCAGCGTCTTCGCCAGATATTCCGCCATCGTCTGTCTTGCCATGATGCCCTCGCTCGTTGATCGGTCGTCGATTGATCCGGCTGCGGCGCCTGCGGCCTTCGCCGAGATGACGGGACGAGCATACGCGATCGCGCCGGGCGGCGTCGTGACGGTGCAAGCGGCATGCGCGACAGCGCGGCGGGACCGTTCGCGCGGCCCAGCCCGCTCTTTCCGCGCGATCGGAAGAGCGTCGCTGCCGCCTGGGCAATCCGTGCACGCGGGCCGACGCGGGCTCGGCCGGACGCCGCTTCGTCCGGGAGCGTCCGCCCGGCCGTGGGCGGACGTCATCCGCTATACCGGCAGCGCATGCGTCGACAGAATCTCCTTGAGTACCATGAACGAGCGCACCTGCCGTACCCCGGGCAGGTACAGCAGTTGTTCGGCATGCAGCCGATTGAAGCTGTCGTTGTCGCGCGTCCGCACGAGCATGAAATAGTCGAATTCGCCGGTCACGACATGGCATTCGACACATCCTGACACTTTCTGCGCAGCCTTCTCGAACGCGGCGAACGTTTCCGGCGTCGAGCGATCGAGCACGAAGCCGATCACGACCAGCATCCCGGCACCGAGCGGCTTCGGGTCGAGCAGCGCGACGATGCCGCGAATCAGCCCCATTTCCTTCAGCCGCTCGACGCGCCGCAGGCACGCGGGCGCGCTCAGCTTCACTTTCGCCGCAAGGCTCACGTTCGAGATCGACGCGTCCTGCTGCAGTTGCCGCAGGATCGCGCGGTCGATGCGGTCGAGCGCCGGGGCGGCGTCGGCGGGTGATGCGCTGCCGCGGTCTAATTTCATTGCGCCAATCTCCTTTTCAGCGAATCAGAATTGTTTATTTTTAATTCATAACGCCGATAAAGTAGGTCGACGCAATTCATTTCGCAAGCTCATTTCCCGCGCTTCTGCCTATCATTTTCGTCATCGGCGCACGGCCTGCCGGCCGCGCCCGAACGATCCGATTTCCCGCCTTGTTCCCCTTCCGGAGCCCCGCCGATGAATCTGCAACGCTTCCCCCGTTATCCGCTGACGTTCGGCCCGACGCCCATCCAGCCGCTCAAGCGCCTGAGCGCGCATCTCGGCGGCAAGGTCGAGCTGTATGCGAAGCGCGAGGACTGCAACAGCGGCCTCGCATTCGGCGGCAACAAGACGCGCAAGCTCGAATATCTCGTTCCCGACGCGCTTGCGCAGGGTGCCGACACGCTCGTGTCGATCGGCGGCGTGCAGTCGAACCAGACACGCCAGGTCGCGGCCGTCGCCGCGCATCTCGGAATGAAATGCGTGCTCGTGCAGGAGCACTGGGTCAACTATGAAGATCCGGTGTACGACCGGGTCGGCAACATCCAGTTGTCGCGGATGATGGGCGCCGACGTGCGGCTCGTATCCGACGGTTTCGACATCGGCATTCGCCGCAGTTGGGAAGAAGCGATGGAGAGCGTGCGACAGGCGGGGGGCAAGCCGTATCCGATTCCGGCCGGCTGCTCCGAGCATCCGCTCGGCGGGCTCGGGTTCGTCGGCTTCGCGGAAGAAGTGCGGGCGCAGGAAGCGCAGCTAGGCTTCAAGTTCGACTACGTCGTCGTCTGCTCGGTGACGGGCAGCACGCAGGCGGGGATGGTCGTGGGCTTCGCGGCCGACGGACGCGCGGACCGCGTGATCGGCATCGACGCGTCGGCGAAGCCGGAACAGGCGCGCGAACAGATCACGCGCATCGCGCGGCATACGGCCGAGCTGGTGGGGCTGGGCCGCGATATCGTCGAACAGGACGTCGTGCTCGACACGCGGTACGGCGGGCCCGAATACGGGCTGCCGAGCGACGGCACGCTGGAAGCGATTCGGCTGTGCGCACGGCTGGAAGGTATGCTGACCGATCCCGTTTATGAAGGGAAATCGATGCACGGGATGATCGACAAGGTGCGGCTGGGGGAATTCGAGCCGGGGTCGAAAGTGCTGTATGCGCATCTCGGCGGAGCGCCGGCGTTGAGTGCGTATAACGGGATTTTTCGGGAGGGTTGAGGGGGCGCGGAGCGCATGCGCGACATGCGCCCGGCGCCGCTCGGCTCAGTCGGCCGACTGGCGCAATACCTTCATTTCGATGTCGCCGTAATACATGGTCCGCTCGGTCACATCGGACGGCCGGGTCTTCCACCACCATTTGTAGAGGCCGAGCTTGAAGTAGGCCTGATGGTCGTTCGGGAACGCGTTCGGTACACCCGTCACATGCACGACGCGTTCCCCGTTCCGGAAGACGTCGGTCAACGCATCGACGCCGCGATCGTCGGGCCGATACCGGAGCATCCACCGGACCGGTTGCCCGCGATCCGCGAACGGGTCGCCAAACGCGAACGACCGGCTCGGCGTGCCTGGCGCGCCACGTACATCGACTTCGTATTTCCCATTGTTCAGCAGCAACGCGAACGGCGGCGATCCATCGTTACCGCCCTGATGCAACTGGGCAATGAGTTCCGGCTGTCTGGAATCGAACCGATAATCGGCGGGAATCACCGTGGACCAGCGCACCTCGCAATCGCGGCCGTTCACGAAGCGAAACACAGGGGAAAAACTGACTTCCGCACGGGGCGTCCCGCTCGCCACCTCGCTGAAGTCCTGCGAACGGTTCATCGATACCTTCAGCAGCGTGTCGCGAATGCCGGACAATTCACCCGTCGTGATGTTCTGTGGTGCCGGTTCCTGCAGACGAAGCCGCGAATCGATACCGCGCGTCCAGTCCGACCGATAGAAACGCGTTTCCTCATGCGCGCCACCCGACGGGCCCGCGTGGCAAGCCGATACGACGAACATGCATGCGGCGATAACCAATCTACTGCGCATCGGCCGCTCCTTTGCGCCGAAACAACCGGGCAAGATACGCGCCTGCGAGCATCGCCAGAAACCGGCTGTTGGTCGACAGATAGCGCTTCCACATCCGCCCCGGCTCCTGGATCACGCGGAACGCCCATTCGAGACCGCTGCGCTGCATCCACAGCGGCGCACGCTTTACCTTCCCCGCCACCACGTCGAACGTCCCGCCCACGCCCATCACGAAATCGACGCCCAATCGCGCTTTCCAGCGATTGATGAAATTCTCCTTGCGCGGCGACGTGATCGCGACGAACAGCATGCGCGCGCCCGATCGACGGATGTCGTCGACGATCGCCTGTTCGTCGTCCCAGAAATAGCCGTGGTGATATCCCGCGATCGGCAACCGCGGATAACGCGCGGCCGCCACGGCCACAACCTGTTCGACGACATCCTGCGTCGCGCCGAGCAGATAGACCGGCAGCCCTTTCGCATCGGCCAGCGCCAGCAGGCGATCGAACAGATCCACGCCCGCGACGCGCTCCGGCACCGGGATACCGAGCAGCCGCGCGCCCCACACCACGCCCATGCCGTCGACGTTGACGATATCGCATGCGCGAACCGACGCGGCAAGCTCCGCGTCGCGCTGCAGATGGACAACCTTAGCGACGTTGACGACCACGTGCTGCGTGAATTCCCGCTTCTCGACTCTCGCACCGATCCAGTCGACCGTCTCGTTCATCGACATCAGATGAATCGGGCATGAAAAGAATTCGGCGCGGTTCATTGCATGGCCTCGTTATCGCGTTTTTCGGTATCCGGTGCCACGCGGGCGAATCGCGGCGGCCGGCAAAGCGACGCATACAGCGCCTTCAACTTCGTGGATACATCGGCGGAGAAGTACCCGAGCGCCGCAAGCCGCTCTCGGCCGTTGGATCGCGTGCCGGCCTTCAACACATCCGCAAGCTCGTGCGTGAGCCGGCCAGCGTCGTGGTCGAACACGACCATGCCGGGCGACACGCCGTCGAGCAGTTGCCGCACGTTGCCGACATCGACCGATACCACCGGCAGATTGACCGCCATCGCTTCCTTCACCGATTGCGGCGAGCCTTCGCGGGTCGACGTCATCAGCAGGCATGCGGCACGCGCCAGCAGGTCACGCACCTCGCTGCGCTCCAGACCATCGATATGCCGCTCCTGCACCCGGATGCCATGTTGCGCCGACAGTTGCCGAAGCACCTGCGCAAACAACGGATAGTTCTTTTCCGGGCGTTGCGCGGAAGACGGAAACACGACGATCGGCAACGCGGATTCAACACGCGCATCGTCGCGGTGCTCGACGAAGACCGTCTCGTTCACCGCGCACGGGATCGTCTCGCAGCGCCGGCGCAGCCGGATCAAACGCGATGAAATTTCCGCGCTGACGCCAATGCACGCGTGCGCGAAGCAGGCCATCGTTTTCGATACCAGCCGCATCCATAGCGGGCCGAGGATGTCGGTGCCGTGAAATGTGATGACGACCCGCGCCCGCGTAAGCAGGCGAACCAGCGGCGCGGAGCACGCGCTCAGGCCGAAGTGGTAGTGCACGATGTCGTATCGTCCCGCGCGCGCCGCCTGCCAGACTTGTCCGATCGATCGCAGGTATTCGCCCTTGTTGCGATACCCTTCGATGACGAGCACGTCGACCGTGCAGCCGCCCGAGCGCCGGAGCGCCTCGACCTGCTCGGTCACGAACACGCCTTGCCATGGGCTCGCGCGGTTGCTGCCGAGATACATGTTCGTGACGACGAGAATTTTCATGAGCGAACCTCCATCGCACCGTTGCCAGACGCGCGACCGGCCCCCGGCCGCCCCCACGAGAACGCGTACATGGCCAGCAGTGCGGAAAATACGTAAGACGGCGACACAAACGCCATCGAGAAGATGTTGTCGAAACAGAACGCGCCGACGACGTAAAGCCAGACGGTCGGCTTGCGCCGCGCCTGCCCGTAAGCCACCACGAACACAAGCCACGCGAGCGCGCCGAACACGCCCATCTCGACGAACAGGTGCGGATAGAACGTATCGGTGGTCTTCAACAGCCCGCCGAGCCCATACCAGTCGAAGTGATAGAGCTGGTAGAGCGGCGACGAGAATTTCACCGAGGCCGGGCCGCCGAAGCTGCCCAGCCCCTCGCCGAGCAGATTGCCGTTGCGGATCGATTCGAACATCACGCGATAGGATTCGGCGCGCGCCGAATTGCCCGCGACGACATAGAACAGGATCTTCGCCATCCCGACCTTCAACAGCGAATCGAGCGCGCCCATCGCCATCAGCACGAGCATCGCGCCCGCAATACCGGCCGCGGCCAGCCAAGCGCGCACGTCCCTGACGTTCCGCACGAACGGGTAGAACGCCAGCGCCGCGAACAGCTTGAACGAGAAGCCGAGCAACCCGAAGAACAGGAAGCCCCACGACGCCATCGCCGCGCGACGACCGGACCAGTACCAGCGGCACAGCAGGAATGCGCACAGATTGATGAAGCTGAATTCCGAGAAGAATCCCATCCACCCCTGTGCGCGCAGGAACAGTCCGGAATCGATCCGGACCGGCATGAACAGCGGCAGCCCGCTCGCGTACGAAACGTAGAAGTACAACTGGAACAGATCGTTGCTGACCACCACGCCGATGAACGTCTTGATCAGCACGTCGAGCCGGTCGCGGTACGGAAAGATCGCCACCGTGATCGCGACCGGAAAGAGGAAGCGGACCAGTTCCTCGATCCCTGCGGCCGTGTTGAACGACAGCAGCATCCCGATGCACAGCGACACCGCGACTGGAAGCGCAACGACGGCCAGCCGGTGAAAGCGCGGACGCAGCAGGATCGCCGCGAACACCAGCGCGAACGCGCCCATCTTGACGATCTGCGAGCGATCGTCGTCGAGCGTGAGCAACGTATCGCTGACACAAAAAACGCAATATGCGAGCGCCAGCAGGCCGGCGCCCAGGTCGGCGACCCGCGAGCGACGACCCACCACTGGCCCCCCAATCGCCACGCTCATGGGCGCGCTCCCGATGGGACCGGAACATCCACTGCGCTAATCGATGCCGCATACGCCGAACAAACCCGTCGCGCATGCAAGACCACGATCCCGTTCCGGATCAGCGTGACAAGCACGGCCGACGCGAGCATGCAAAAGAAACCGACTTCGCCGCCGATCGCGACGCTGCCGCCGAGCAACGCGATGAACAGCGTCGACGTACCGATGTTGATTCGCGCGGTGACGGCACTCTTCTCGAACGCCATCATCACGTTGCTGCCGACCACGCCGAGCACGCCGGCCGCGCACTGAATCGCCAGCAATGCACCGCCCGCGAGCGCCATGTACCTGTCCGGGCTATCCAACCCCGCCCGATAAGTCAGCCCCACCACGATCACCAGATTCACGACGAGCACGACCCTATTCGACAGCCCGATGTTCCGCCGCATCGCGCCCAGCGTCGTATCGAGCGGCGCCTTGTCCTTCTTCCGCTTCACGAGATCGGGCAACTGCGCGATCGAGATGGCGCGCGGCAGCAGGTTACCGACCGCGGTCACGGATGCGAACAGCGACAGCATCCCCGCGAACGATGCGCCGCACATCGCCTTGGCCGCCGGCACCGTCACGAGCGCGATACCGCCGGACAGGAAATTGGTCAACCCGAACTGCAGCCCCTTCATGTCGAGCCGCATCGAGAACGCGCCACGCCCCGGCGCCCCGATCGCGACGAACATCGCGACGGCCGCCCCGATCAGCGAGAGCGCCAGGCACAGCGACGCGGAATAGCCGTGCCGCATGCCGACTTCGAGCATCGCGCACGAGCCCGCGATCAGCAGGCAGTCGAACGCAATCGTGATCCGGTAGCGACGAGTCGACACGAAGAAATGCCGCGCGAGCTGATACACGGTCCAGCCCCACATCAACGCGACCACGCCGCCGAGATCGAACGCGACAAGACCGCTCGCGGACACCAGCACGCACGCGAGCGTGGCGGCCACGGTCGTCCATCCCGCCATCGACACCAGCGAGTAGAACGCGTCGCGCGCCGCGTGCCGCCCGTCGCTGGCCGGCACGCGTACCAGGATCAGCGTCGCCCAGCCGATGGCCGTGAAGAAGCCGATCATCTGCGCGACCGACAGGTTGGACGCCGCATGCCCGAGTTCGTCCAGCGAATAGATCCGCTGGATGACCCGGAACGTCAGCACGCGATACACGCCGGGCGCGCCCGTACAGACGAGCGCCTCGAGACGGCCCAGCAGCTTTCCGGCATCGGCGTTCCGCATCATGACGTTGCGCATCCCGCCCGTTACGCGTGCGCCAGCACGCCGCGCGTGTCGATCACGACCTTGGTCTGCAACCGCACCGGGTCCATGCGACGGAACGGCGCGTGATCGACGAGGATGACGATCACGTCGGCTTCCGAGAGCGCGGTAGGCAGATCGCACAGCCGCGCCTTCGCGTCGAGCGACGCCGGCAACACATCGACGTTCGGTTCGACGACCAGCAGCGTCGCGTCGGCATGCCCGGCCAGCGCTTCGACGATCTCCACCGCCGGGCTCTCGCGCAGATCGTCGATATCGGCCTTGAACGCGAGGCCGAGACACGCGATCACCGGCTCGCGGAACCGGCTCGCCGCGTGCCGCACGCGTTCGACCACGAAATGCGGCTTGTCGTCGTTCACCTGGCGCGCGGTGCGGATCAATCGCGCGTGATCCGGGGCGGAATCGACGATGAACCACGGATCGACCGCGATGCAATGTCCGCCGACGCCCGGCCCCGGCTGGAGCACGCTGACACGCGGATGACGGTTCGCCAGCCGGATCAGTTCCCACACGTTGATGTCGAGCTGGTCGCAGATCACCGACAGCTCATTCGCGAACGCGATGTTCACGTCGCGAAACGAGTTCTCGGTGAGCTTGCACATTTCGGCCGTGCGCGCATCGGTGAGGATGCACTCGCCACGCACGAACACCGCGTACAGCTCCTGCGCCCGCGTGCCGCACTTGCGCGTCATCCCGCCGATCACGCGATCGTTCTCCACGAGCTCGCGCACCACGTGGCCCGGCAGCACGCGCTCCGGGCAATGCGCGATCCGGATGTCCGAGCGCTCGCCGGCCTGCTGCGGGAACGTCAGGTCCGGGCGTTGCGCGGCGAGCCACGCCGCCATCCGTTCGGTCGCGCCGACCGGCGAAGTCGACTCGAGCACGACGAGGTCGCCCTTCTTCAACACGGGTGCGATCGACCGGCATGCGGCTTCGATATAGCTCAGATCGGGCTTGTTGCCGTCGGTAAACGGCGTCGGCACCGCGATCAGGAACGCATCGGCCGGCTCGGGTGTCGTCGTCGCACGCAGGTGGCCCTGCGTCACGGCCGCATGCACGAGCATGTCGAGCTCGGGCTCGACGATATGGATCTGGCCTCGATTGATCGTGTCGACCGCATGCTGCGACACGTCGACGCCGATCACGCTTTTACGACGTGCGGCAAACGCCGCTGCGGTAGGCAGGCCGATATAGCCCAGCCCGATGACGGAAACGGTTTCGAATGACATGAATGGGGTTCTCCAGACGTCAGGGGAGTCAGCAGAGCGAGCCGGCCAAAGAGGCGGGCCCCTGCGTCAACGTCGGCGGCGACACGAGCAGATCGGCGATCCGCCCGCTCGCGCGGCCGTCGCCGTACGGGTTGTGCGCACGGCTCATCGCGCGATAGGCGCGGCCGTCTTCCCACAGCTCGACCACCGCACCGACCAGCCGCTCGACCTCGGTGCCGACCAGCCGCACCGTGCCGGCCGCGACGGCTTCCGGCCGCTCGGTGGTATCGCGCATCACGAGCACCGGCTTGCCGAGCGACGGCGCTTCTTCCTGGATCCCGCCGGAATCGGTCAGGATCAGCCACGCGCGGCTCATCAGATAGACGAACGGCAAATACTCCTGCGGCTCGATCAGCATCACGTTGTCGATGTCGCCGAGCAGCCGCGTGACGGGTTCCCGCACGTTCGGATTCAGATGCATCGGATAGACGATCCGGCATGCCGGATAGCGCTTCGCGATCGTCGCGATCGCCTCGCAGATTCGTTCGAAGCCGCGACCGAAGTTCTCGCGGCGGTGGCCGGTGACGAGAATCATGCGTCGTGCGTCGTCGACGAACGGGAACCGCTCGCGCATCTGCTGCACCAGCGCCCGGTCGCGAGTCAGGCGTTGGGTGACCGTCAGCAGCGCGTCGATCACCGTGTTGCCGGTCACGTGAACCCGGCCGGCCTCGACGCCCTCGGCCAGCAGGTTCGCGCGCGACGTTTCGGTCGGCGCGAAGTGATGCAGCGCGAGCGCGCCCGTCACCCGGCGGTTCGCCTCCTCCGGCCACGGCGAATACAGGTTGCCGGTACGCAGGCCGGCTTCCACGTGCCCGACCGGAACGCGCCGGTAGTAAGCCGCGAGCGTCGCGCCGAGCGTGGTGGTGGTATCGCCGTGCACGAGCACGAGATCGGGCCGGAACGCATCCAGCACCGGGTCGAGCGCATTGAGGATGTGCCCGGTCAGGCCGCCGAGCGTCTGCCCGGCGCGCATCAGGTCAAGATCGAAATCCGGCACGATGCCGAACAGGTCGAGCACCTGGTCCAGCATCTGGCGATGCTGGGCCGTCACGCAGACGCCGCAACGCACGCCTTCGCGGGCCCGCAACGCATGGACGAGCGGCGCCATCTTGATGGCTTCCGGGCGAGTGCCGAAGGTAACGAGAATGTTTTCGTAGTGGTGAGTCATCGGATTCTCCGTCGGCGGATCACGCGCGATCCGCCGCGGTGTGCGAATCGGCGCTGTCATACGCGTAAGCGCCGTAGTTGCCGTACTGCGCCGAGCGCAGCCCCGGCCGGAAGCCGTTGAACACGACGGCCGTCGTGCGCGCGCCGACGCGTTCGATGCGCTTCGCCGATTCGAGCAGTTCGCCCGTGGTCGTCACGCCGGATCGCGCGGCGAGCAGGATCGTGTCGGCATGCGCGGCCAGCACGGTGGCGTCCGTCACCGGCAGCAGCGGCGGTGCATCGAGCAGCACGAGGCTGTAATCGCGGCCAACGTGGGTCAGCAATGCCGCCAGCCGATCCGACGACAGCAGCTCGACCGGCCGGTCGGTACGCGGGCCGGCGGGCAGCAGGTCGACGTTCGGTGCGATATCGCGCACGATGGCGTCGTCGACGGTCGCGCCGCCGCGCAGGACGGTCGACAGGCCGATGTCCGGCCCCACGCCGAAGCGCTTGGCCAGCTCCCCGCGTCGCAGATCGCCGTCGATCAGCAACACGCGCTGGCCCGACTGTCCGAGCAAGGCAGCGACGTTGGCCGACACGAACGATTTCCCGACCCCTGCGGAAGGCCCCGTGATCAGCACGCGGTTGCCTTCGGGCCAGTCCAGCAACTGGAACCGCAGCGCCGTGCACAGGCTGTGCAGCGCCTCCACCGCCGGTTCGTTCGGCCGTGCGAGCGACAGGATCGGCACAGCGCCCTGCACCGCGGTGGCGGCGCGCTGCGCGAGCCGGCGCTGGGCTGCACTGTGCGGAATCGTCGCCATCACGTTCAGGCCGGTGTCGCGTTCGATCTCGGCCGGATCGGTGATGCCGCCGAACAGCACCGCGCGGCCGATGACGCCGCAGGTACCGAGCACGAGGCCCACCAGCGCGGCAATCACCGTGACCAGTACCGGCCTCGGCCGCACGGGCTCGTCCGGCACGATCGCGCGGTCGATCACGCGCACGTTGCCGAGTTTGCTCGCGGTCGCGACTCGCAGTTGCTGGATGCTGTTCAGCAGGCCGACGTAGATCTCGGTCTGCACGGTCACGTCGCGGCGCAGCCGCACGATGTTGCGCTGCGCGTCGGGCAAACGCCGGATCGCATCATTGACCATCCCGATCTGCGCGCGGGCCGCGGCGATCTGCCGGTCGACCGCGGTGAGCTCCGGGTGCGCCGGCGTCAACGTCGACGCCAGCGCGAGCCGCTTCTGTTCGAGTTCGAACAGCGACGTCTGCACGGCCGTCGATTGCGTCAGCATCGCCTTCGCCTGTTCGGTCAGATCGACGATTTCATGGCGGGCCTGGTACGCGTTGAGCCGGTCTTCGGCCGTACGCAACTGGCGCTCCACCGTCGGTACCTGATCGCTGAGGAACGCCAGCGACTTCTCGGCGGTCGCCGCCTTGCGGTTCGCGTTCTGCTGCACGTAGTTGTCCGCGATCCCGTTCAGCACGGCCGCCGCGCGCACCGGATCATGGCTTTCGTACGACACGCCGATCACGCCGGACTGATCCTTGCCACGATTCGCGATCGCCAGCTTCTTCTGTAGTTCGGCGAGCACGACCTGCTTCGACTCGGCCTTCACGACGAACTGCGCCCCGGCCGCGGCGTCGATGCCGGCGACCTGCAGCATCACGTCGCCGGCCGACGTCCGCACGCGCAGCGGTGCGCCGATCTCGCCTTCCACATCGCGATCGAGATCGTTGCCGGACAGCCGATAGCCTCCGTCGCCCAGCGACGTGACGATGAACGGGTGTTCGTGGAAGTCGGGCGGCACGTCGAACGCAGTGACGTCGATATGCTCGGTGCCCCAGACGAAGCCGCCGATCCCGAAGAGGCCCGGCGTCGACAACCCGCGATTGAAGCGCGCGATCGCGCCCCCGATCAGGGGCACGCGGCGCGGCCGCGCATCGATGTACAGGCGCTGCACGTCGACGACCGGTTCGGTCACGAGCCGCGAGCGCAGGATTTCCATTTCGCCGTCGTCGGTCGACTTCACGTCGAACAGCGCACCGAGCCCGCCGACGAGCCCGCCTTCCGCCATGCTGCGCAGGTCGGACCCGCCGCTTTCCACCTGCACGGCAATGTCGGCCTTGTAGACCGGCTTCGCGACGAGCGCATACGCGGCGCCGAGCGCGGTACACGCCGCCGTGACCGCGACGATGCGGCCGGCGTGCGCGATCAGCACGTCGAGAATGCCGCGCACGTCGAGCTCGTCGGCCTCGCGTGCAAGGGCTCGACCTGGGTTGGTTGCGTTCATCAAAGGCTCACCTCAAGTGTTCCGGCACATCTGCGCCGGGATCAGGGCGTCGCGGCCGGTTCGATTCGAGGCGGGCGACCCGCTCGGCCCAGTCGACGACGCCGTGTTCGATCAGCTTCATCGCGTAGTCGTACACATGGCGGCTTCGGCGGTACGGATCGGGAACGTCGGTCTGGTAGCGCTCGGCGAGGCGATACACGCGACCGCGTGTCGTCGGGTAGGTCCGCTCGATCAGATGACGCTGCGCGGTCTCCATCACGAGAATCAGGTCGGCCCACCGGCAGACGCGGTCGTCGACGCGCCGGGCCCGGTGCGGCGACTGCCCGAAGCCGCGCGCGGCCAGCAACTCGTTCATCACCGGATCGATCCGCGTTCCGCCGATCGCCGCGAGGCCGGCCGACTCGATCGTGCGGCCGGGCAACGCGCGCGACAGCAGCGCCTGCGCGGCCGGGCTACGGCAGACGTTGCCGGTACACACCAACAGGATTCGCTTCATCATTTCGTGACGATTGCGGCGGTCAGGCCCGCGTTGATGGCCGGCAGCAATTGCGCGAGCACGCGGCCGAAGCGCGCGAGCTTCGTGCTGTCGACGTACACGACGTCGCGCGGCTGCAGTTCGAATTCATTGGCCAGCACCATCGACACCGGCGATCGGCCGTCCAGGTGAAACACCTGAGCCTGCCGTCCCTCGCCGGCGCGAATCACGTAGGTTTGCTTCGGATCGGACGTACCCTGGTTGACGCTGCCGGCCTGCGACAGCGCGTCGGCCAGCGTGAGCCGACCGTTGCGCAGCGGCAGCGCGGTCGTCGGCCGGTTGACCTCACCCATCACGTACACGCCGAACTGGTCGCGCGCGCCGACCTGCAACAGATCGCCGTTGCGCAACACGATGCGCGACGGATCGAGACGCTCGCGAATCAGTCCCGGCAGATCGACCGGATAGGCGACACCGGCGCGCACGAGCGTCATGCGGCTCTGATCGGCGGCGGCCGTGAAGCCGCCCGCTCGCGTGACGGCTTCGAGCAGCGTCATCGGCGTGTCGTTGAGCGGTTGCGCGCCTGGTGCATGGACTTCGCCGTCGATATAGACACGATTGGCACGATACGACGCGACGCGCACCGTCAGTTGCGGCGCGACGAACCATTTCGACAGCCGCGCGCGCAGCGCGGCCTGAATCTCGCTCGTGCTCATGCCCGCGACATGCAGTTCGCCCGCATACGGAAACGCGAGGTTACCGCTCTGATCGACGACGAAGCCCGTCGGCGGATCGGCGGGACGGACCGTCTGATTGCCCGGGTTGCCTTGCGCGGCGACCAGCTCGGGGTGATCCCACACGGTGATCTGCAGCACGTCGCCCGCGTCGACCGCGTACGGCGCCGGTGCGGCAAACAGCGCGGCGCGCATGCGTTCTTCCTGTACGCGGGCATCGCGCCGCTGCGCCGCGATCATTGCACCGTCGATCGAACCGATCGGCACCGACGCCGCGTCACGCGAAGCGGATGCTTGCCGCGCTCGATCGAGCGAGGCCGCATCGATACGGCGCATCGATACCGTCAGGCCGTCGTCGCGCGTCTGCGTTGCGATACCGCCGGTGTGCGGCGCCTCTTGCGCGAAATCCATGTGCATGCCCGGCTCGACCGCGCAAGCGGACAACAGCACGACGGGCAAGACCGTCAGCGCCGTTCGCGAGCGTTGTGCCCAGGAGCGGGACCGTTTTCCAGTTTCCATTCGTATTTTCCAAGCCGCGTGCGTCGACGCGTCGTTCAATAAGCGTTGCGATGCGTGAATCCGCACATCACGGTCGCGGCGACGATCCGCATATCCAGCCCAAACGACCAGTTGTTCAGGTAATAGAGATCGTGTTCGACCCGCTGCTGCATCTTCTCGACGCGGTCCGTCTCGCCGCGATGCCCGTTGACCTGCGCCCAACCGGTAATGCCCGGCTTGATCCGGTAGCGCTGGATATAGCCGTCGATCCGATGCTGGTAGAAGCGGTCGTGCTCCACCGCGTGCGGACGCGGGCCGACCACCGACATGTCGCCCTTCAGCACGTTCAGGAACTGCGGCAACTCGTCGAGGCTCGTGCGCCGCAGCAGCGCGCCGACGCGCGTGATGCGCGGATCGCCGCGCGTCGCCTGACGCACTTCGCCCGGCGCGTCGGCGTCGTGCTCGCGCATCGTCCTGAACTTGTAGATCGTGAAAATGCGCCCGTACGCGCCCCTGCGCTGCTGCCGGAACAACACCGGCCCCGGCGACGAGCACTTCACCGCGATCGCGATCGCCCCCATCAGCGGCGCGATCGCGATCAGCGCCAGCCCCGCGAACACGCGATCGAACACGGCCTTGCCCGCGAGCGCCCGTGTCGACAGCGGCGCGGCCACGAGATCGAGCGCGCGGCCGCGACTCGCGCGGCGCGGATGAAGCGGCGTGAGATCGGCGAGGTCCGGCATGAAGCGGATATCCACGAGATCCATGTCGAACGCACGAACGATCGCGCCGATGCGGTCGGCTTCCGACAGCGGCAGCACGATCCAGATCTCCCCGACGCGCGCGCGGCGCACGCAGTCGACGAACCGGTCGAGATCGACATGCACTTCGAACTTGTCGGCATCGAGTGCCGGTGCGCCGGACATGTCGAAGATCGCGGCCACCAGAAACGGCGACCCGACCTCGCGCGCGTCGCGACTCGCAAGCGCCAGGCATCGTTCGCGATACCCGACGAGTGCGACAGACCTGCGCCCGGCATCGTGCGCCACTCGCTGGACGCCCAGCCATCGCCGCAATGTGTGCGATGCGACGAGTGCAACCGTCGACAGCACGAACCAGCCGATCATCCAGCCGGGTGCCGCGCCGGATTGCCAGTCGAGTGCGGTAACCGACATCACGCCGACGCACATAGCGACGGCAAGGCCGGCCGGCACCCGCCACATGTAACGCCACGACATGCGTCGCTCGCGATTGCCGTACAGGCCGATCAACGGAAACAGGACCAGCGCGCATGCGATCGCAATGGCGGTCAACGCGGCATCGGCCGCCGACCAGGGTGCGCCGTCGAACCAGCGCTTCGCCGCCCATGCCGCAGCGACAAGCAGGCCGCCATCGACCAGCCGAAACCTGGAAATCTTCCCGCGAACAACGAGTGCGTAGTCAACAGAGTCGAACGAATGCATATCTGAGCGATCAGCCGCCGAAATCGAACGACGGCGGGACGGCAGCGAGTATTTACGCGATGCGGTCGTGCCGACACGGCTCGATTGTCAAATCGACGACGAGTTTCATCCTGTTATTTAGAGATACAAAATATTGATTACGACGACAAGCCGAAAAAACGTCATAAACTATTAAATATCTGATTTATAAAGCGTCATTCCGGGACGCAAAAACCAAGGCACGCAGCACTTATTTACAGGACACCTCAAATCAAACCAATGCGAGTCCGTATATTGCCATCGTGAAAGCGCGTTTTTAATCGGACACGTCCTAAAGAAATTGGGATTAGCCTGTGTTTCGTCCTAATATCAGAAAAACAGGCGCGCCTATTGAAAGAACCATTCACAGTCAAGCAATTACGTGGCCGTCTCCTTGAGATCACGACCGGCCGTCACCCTCGCTTTTCGGCCACGTCCGACAGCGCCGCGCATGGCGCTCACGCGCATCTCGCAAAGAATCATGCAAGACCGAGCGATTTCCCCCACGCGCTCGTACTTGTTCAATATCCACGACCGCGTCCCTTTCGTAATATCCCCGGCATTCTCAACGGATCGACTCTAAAGCTTGAGACAGATCCACAATTATTTCTCCGGGGTGAGATATTCCTATCATCCGTCGCACGCGAGCGTCCGTGGTCGTCGGCGCATCGACAGCCGCCTCCTGTGTATCAGCGAGCCAGCAGTTCATTACGCACATCGCCCTCGCACGCTCCCCCGCGACGCCGACCGGCACCCGCGCCCTGCGCGGCGCTCTCCGGCGAACCGGCTGTATCGCCGCCGCATGGCTCCTTCCCGGCTTCGGTTTCAGTCTCGCGCACGCACAGGTACCCAGCGCCGGGCAATCGATTCGTGACATCGAAGCCGTGCGTCCGTCCCTGCCTGCCGCCACGCGTCCGGACATCGACATTGCGCCGGCCGAACCCGCGCCGGCCGCCGAAGACGGCGCGGGCCCGCGCGTCGCGGTCCGCGCGTTCGTCATCGAAGGCAACACGGCGATTCCGACGATCCGACTAGAAGCATTGCTCGCCGATCTCGTCGGTCGCGACCTCGGCTTCGGCGAGTTGCAGCAGGCGGCGAACCGGATCACCGCCCGCTATCGCGAGCGCGGCTACGTCCTCGCCCACGCCTACCTGCCGCCCCAGGAGATCGATGACGGCATCGTCCGTATCGCGATCGTCGAAGGGCGCTACGGGCAAATCGAGTTGCACAATCGGACACGTGTGTTCGATCGCGCGCTACGCCAGCCGCTCGCCGCACTGCACCCCGGCGACATTGCGCACGGCGGGAGCCTCGAGCGCAGCCTCATGCTGCTCGATGAAATGCCCGGCGTCGGTGCGAAAGGCACGCTGCGGCCCGGCACCGAACCCGGTACGACCGATCTCGTGGTCGACGCGGAGCGCGGCCCGCTCGCCACCGGCTCGCTCGAATTCGACAACTTCGGCGATCCGTTGACCGGCCGTTATCGGGCAACCGGCAGCGTCGACGTCAACTCGCCGTTGCGGCTCGGCGATCGCTTCTCGATGCGCGGGCTGACCAGCGATACGCACCAGCGCTATTACCGCGCCGCCTATCAATTGCCGGTCGGTCCTGCGTCGACGCGCATCGGCGTCGCCTATTCCGACATGAACTACCGGGTCGGCGGCAGCCTGAAGGATCTCGACTATCACGGCAGCGCCGACGTCCGGTCGGCGTTCGTCACGCAACCGCTGATGCGCAGCCGCCGGGCCACCCTCAGTGCACAACTCACGTACGACAACAAGCACCTACGCGATAGCTACGGCTATTTCGACCTCGACAACGACAAGCGCATCGACCTGTGGACGGTCGGGCTGAGCGGCAACAGCCAGGACAGCGTGGGCGGCGGCGGTCGGAACGGCTTCTCGGTCACGGTCGGCACCGGTCGCCTGGACGGCAACGACGGCTTCGACATGAATTCCATCGCGCACACGCATGGCCGCTTCACCAAGCTGAACGTCAACGCGTTGCGGCTGCAGGCGCTCGGCACCCGCTTTCAGCTTTATACCCAGTTCAGCGCGCAACTATCGTCGCGCAATCTCGACGCGTCCGAGAAATTCAGCCTGGGCGGCCCCTACGGCGTGCGCGCGTACGCGCTCGGCGCCGGCAACGGCGATCAGGGCTGGCAGGCGAGCGCGGAATTGCGCTATTTCGCTGCACCCCACTGGCAATTCAGCACATTCATCGATACCGGCCGCGTGCAGCTCAGCAAGCAACCGTGGGCGCACGAGCGCAACACCGTGCAGCTGTCGTCGCTCGGCGTCGGTGCAAGCTGGTTCGGCGAGCGTCATCAAATCAACCTGACCGCCGCGCTGCCGCTGGGGCCGGCTTACGCGGTCGCGTCGGCCACGCGCTCACCGAGCGTCTGGATACAGGCCGCACGGTATTTCTGAGCGGCTGTGGACGAACGGCCCGGTCACGTGCCGGGTCGCGAGTATTGCGAGCCGCACTGCGGTTCGCATCGTCGGAAGCAGCACGACAGCGAGCTTCCGGAACAACGTCTTCGCACAATCATTAGGTATACAGATGATTTTGCGGAGCACTAACTTTGGATCTTCAAGAGAGACAACAATTCATGAACAAGACCTACGCACTGGTATGGAACCAGACCCAGGGATGCTGGAGCGCAGTCGGGGAAACCGCGCGCCGCCGCGGCAAATCGGCAGGCGGCAAGCGTGTTGTCGCCGCAGCCGCTGTCTCGCTGCTCGGCTTCACGGCCCTGCCCGCATTCGCGCTACCCACCGGCGAAAACATCGCGCACGGCAAGGCCGACATCCTCCGCGACGCGGACGGCAAGTCGATGTCGATCAATCAGCATACCGACAAGCTCGTCACCAACTGGCAGGACTTCAGCGTCGCCGGCGGCGAGCGCGTGTCGTTCCATCAACCCGGCAGCCAGTCCATCGCGCTGAACCGCGTAATCGGCAACAACGGCAGCCAGATTCACGGCCAGATCGACGCGAACGGCAAGGTCTTCCTCGTCAACCCGAACGGCGTGCTGTTCGGCTCCGGCGCGCAGATCAACGTCGGCGGCCTCGTCGCATCGACGCAGAACATCTCCGACGGCGATTTCCTCGCCGGCAACTACCGCTTCTCCGGCACGTCCACCGCGTCGATCGCCAACGACGGCAAGATCACTGCCGCCGACGGCGGCAGTGTCGCCCTGCTCGGCGCACGCGTGTCGAACAACGGCGTGATCCAGGCGAAGATGGGGCGCGTCGCGCTCGGCGCCGGCAATGCGTTCAAGGTCAACTTCGACGGCAGCGACCTGCTCAGCCTGCAGGTCGAAGGTGGCGCGGTCGATGCGCAGGCAACCAACGGCGGTCTGCTGAAGGCCGACGGCGGCGAAGTGCTGATGACCGCGCGCGCGGCCGGCAACCTGCTCAATGCGGTAGTCAACAACACCGGCACGATCGAAGCGAAGGGGCTCTCCGGCCGAGGCGGCAAGATCACGCTCGACGGCGGCACCGTCAACGTTGCCGGCAAGCTCGATGCCGGCGGCGACGCGACCGGCACGGTACTCACCCGCGGCGAACGCGTGAACGTCGCGGCCGACACGCAGGTCGACACGCGCGCGGGCAACGCGGCAGGCACGTGGACGATCGAGGCCGCCAACGCCGGCGTGAACGGGCAAGGTGGCGGCGACCGGTCGATCGGCGCCGACACGTTGTCGCGCAACCTCGATACCACGAACGTCGCGCTGACGAACACGCGCAGCAACCTGACCGTCGACGGCCCCGTCGCGTGGAACAGCGACCGCGCGCTTACGCTCACCGCGCAGCACGGCGACGTCGAACTGAAGCAGGCGCTGTCTGCCGCAGGCGAAAAGGCCAGTGTCGTCGTCAATGCCGCCGACAAGATCCGCGTGAACGATGCGATCAAGCTGACCGGCCGCAACGCCCATCTCGAGCTGAATTCGACGAACGGCCATACGTTCACCGGCGACCAGGCCGTCGTCACGCTGTCCGGCGACAACGCATCGTATCGTTCGAACGGCGAAGACTACAAGGTGCTGCACACGCTCGCTGACCTGCGCGGCATCGACGCGGACCTGAAGGGCCGCTATGTGCTCGGCAACGCAATCGACAACGGTTACACCGAGCGCCTCCGCAGCATCGGCGGCGACCGCGCGTTCTCGGGCGTCTTCGACGGGCTCGGCAATACGCTGAGCCGCCTGTCCATCTACAATCCAGGCTCGACGACCGTCGGCCTGTTCAGCCAGAACGCCGGTCGCATCGCAAACCTCAACTTGCGCAGCACCATGACGGTCGTAACGGGCCTGCCCTACGGTAGCCCGGTTCTGGGCGGCACGCTCGCCGGCATCAACACCGGCGTGATCTCGAACGTGACGGCGCTCAACGTGGCCGTGTCGGCCAAGGGGCGCACGATCATCGGCGGCCTGGTCGGCGGCAACTACGGCGGCACGATCGAACACGCGACGGTATCAGGCTTCGTGGGTGGCGATCGAGGCGTAATGGCGGCCGGTGGCCTCGCGGGCGAGAACCTGACGCGGCTGGACCGGTCGCCGGCCACGGCGACGATTCGCGACAGCCATGCCGACGTGCAAGTCAGCGTCGGCCTGGACGGCTCCGCGGGCGGCCTCGTCGGGATCAACAACGGGACGATCGAGCGCTCGTCGAGCGCAGGCAGCGTGGTGGCGGACGGCGACGCGGCGATGGTGGGCGGCCTCGTCGGGCTCAACCGCGAAGACGGCATCATTCGCCAGTCGTCGTCTTCCGCGTCCGCCTCCGTGAGGACAAACGGCAACGCGATCGCCGGCGGCCTGGTGGGCATCAACCTCGGCACCATCGAAGCGTCGCGCGCCAGCGGAAACGTGTTGGTTCGCGACATCTCGACCGCAGGCGGCCTCGTCGGCCTGAACTTCGGCACGATCGAGTCGTCCGTCGCCGACAACACCGTCGTGGCAGGCCAATTCGGCATAGTCGGCGGGCTGGTCGGCTCGAACCACGGCCGCATCGGCAATTCGCAAGCCAACGGCCGCGTGACGGCGGGCGACAAGACCTGGGCAGCTGGCGGGCTCGTCGGCGTCAACACCGGGGAGATCGACGCATCGACCGCGACTGGCGACCTCGTCGTCGGTTCGGACAGCACGGCCGGCGGCTTCGTCGGCCGCAACGAGCAAAATGCGCGCATCCGGGCGTCGAAGGCGACCGGCAGCGTGCGCGTCGGAGACAATTCGACGGCCGGCGGTTTCGCGGGCGTGAACAGCGGCTTCATCGAAACGTCCCGCGCACTTGGCCGGGTCCAGGGCGGCGGCGCCAGCACCGCGGGCGGCTTCGTCGGCCTGAACGAGGGCACGATCGACGCATCCGGCGCGTCCGGCGACGTGATCGCCACCGACAGCAGCACGGTCGGCGGCTTCGCAGGCTACAACGCGGGCAAGATCGACACGTCGACCGCGTCCGGCAACGTCACCGCCCGCTATGCGAGCAACGCGGGCGGCTTCGCGGGCATCAACAACGGCACGATCCACGCGGCCCAAGCGAGCGGGAACGTCGTGGCCGGCCACTCGAGTGCGGTCGGCGGGCTGATCGGGCGCAATCGCTCGCAAGTCTCCGAATCCCGTGCGAGCGGCTCGGCGAAGGCCGGCGATAGCTCCGCGGTCGGTGGCCTGATCGGCGTCAATGAGCGGGGCAACGTGACCCTGTCCAGCGCGTCGGGCGATGCCGAGGGCGGCGCGAATGCCAACGTCGGCGGCCTCATCGGCGAACTGACGGGGACAGTCGATCAGTCGCGTGCGACCGGTTCGGCGAAGGGCGGTGACGCCAGCTACGTCGGCGGCCTCATCGGCAGCAACGGCGGGATCGTCAAGGCGTCGTCGTCGAGCGGCACGGTTTCCGGCGGCCGCCATGCAAGGCTCGGCGGCCTCGCGGGCGGAAACTTCGGCCGCTTCGAGGGTTCATCGACCACCAGCCGGATCGACGTCACGGACGGCTACAACCAGTTCCATGGTCAGCTGGTCGGTGTCAACTACGGGCAAGTGAAGCCCTGAGCGTCATCGGCATGGCGTTCCGCGTCATCGGTTCGAACCGGTGACCGAACGCCGTGACGTGTCGCCAGCGGCATCACCGTGTCGGGCCGGCAGCCTCCGGGCTGCCGGTCAAAAAGGCCGGCCGATCGGGCATATCCGACGGCCGGCTTTTTGATTTTTGGGGGAATGCGGAAACAAAACGAACAACGCCGGCTCACTCGCGCGGAGCGATCCTGACGATACAGCCATGCGACCGGCGGCAGGACGGGCGCTGGCGACGATCTGGCTCGGAAATATTGCAGCGAACCAGCCATCCGGGCAGTGACCTCGCCGGATCGGTTGCCGGTTCGAGGCCATTCGAACCCGGCATCGTGCGTATTACTGGTAGCTCATCGTGAAAGAGGCCGCTGCATTCGCGGTGCCAGCCTTGATCTTCGGCTGAGTCTGAACGTAGCGCGCCACCAGCGGAATATCCGCGCTCTGGTTTCCATATTGACCGACGAACCACTGTCCCGGATTGCCTGCCTCGGACGAATCGCGCCCGTAGGTAACCGGCGATCCGTCCGTCTGGCGCACGATTTGATAGCCGACGCCGCTCGCGGTCGAATCCTTGCTGAGGGACAACATGGTGGATCGGTTATCGGGATGGGTGGCGTCCGTCATTGTGATGTACATCTTGGTCGTCGCCCCGTGCGTGCCGTTTCCGCAGTTCAGCCTGATGTCGAACGCCTTGCCGGGCGACGTCGAACCGACTCCGGTAAAGCGCTTTGCGTTCGCGCTCGCCATGGAAACGGTGATCGTTTTCGTGAGGACGCTGCAGGTCGGCACCTTGGGTTTGATCTCCACGCTGCCCGCAATATAGAGCCTGCCTACGACTAAATTTCTATCGTCGAATGTGTATTGCGCGATTTTTCCCGTCACTTTTCCTTGAGCCGTAATGGGCCCGGTTTTGACGAGTTGAATTCTTGTATTTCTGAGCGCCATGAGGGCAAGCGCCCCTCCCATTCTGAACATCCTATGGGGATAAACGTACTTGCCATCATTATACAAAAAACGCAAGCCCACACCGGAAACACTGGATGCGTAGGTCTCGTACGGCCCGCGTGCTCCGATGCCGGCGAGGGTCGTCCACCCGACGTCCTTTTTACACAAAACCAAATAGACATCGTTTTCCTTCACGATACTTGCCGCCGCTTCCTACAGTACGGTTCCATCCGGCACATTCGGATCGAATTCACCCACATCCCACGACGCATAGGATTCGACGCTCGCGTCCACGGTCGGTCGATGGAACATGTCATGGAACGAGCAGTCGCCTACCGTGGCCGCCACCACCGAGCCCGTGCAGAGCGCAGACCAAAATCCAAAAACAATCGATAAACGTCCAATGGACTTCATCTTCCGCATGAAATAATCTCCTGCCGCAATACCATCACTCGGCGCTTACCGACCCGCCATCTTGCAGTTCATCGCCACGTGGTCATATGCGACTGCCTTCCGCCGCGCCGGCAGCGCGTAGTTGCCTTCGCACGAACCTTCGCTCCAGCGAATCGACATGCGCCCTTGATCCTGGATGCCAAACACGGGCATTCTTGACGAGCGTCACAGCGGTTGCCGTGTTGCCACAGTCCAGGTTCAGGCTGATCGACGTGCCGCCCATGATGCCGTGGCCGACCAACCGCCGATCGAGTCGACGCTCACCGTGCCGAGGTTCACGTCGATGTTGTGCTTGTTTTTTCACCGGTCACGTTCGTGCCGTCGGTGCCCGTGATCGGGCACGATGCTGCGGTGATCTTTCCGGTATTGATCGTGCCGTCGGCCGCCATGGCCGACCCTGCGGTGATTATCCCTACGGCTGCCGCCGGGGCGAGAATCTTCTCGTTGAAAGCCGTCACTATCTTCTCCAGTTTTGACTAAACTCGGAAGCGCCTTATCGGAATGGAAACCCGACCAAGAGTTAATAGAATAATGACAACCTTTACAAATTCAGTATCTAGTTGCCGAACGATATTTGAATTTTTATGGGTCGCACCGGAACTAACATCTCGATTTTATGAAAACTCTATTTTTTATAAAAATCGAGTTTCAAGAGCGCTTTTAAGAACAATAAGGCCCACAAATGCACGCACGTCACATCAAATAATTATTTTCTTATCAATTTGTGAGATCCATGCGATTTGTCCGCAGGCTAAATTTGGCAACACACGCTTCAACGAATCGATACATCCGGGCGCCAGCATCAAGGATGGGCGGAACGACTACTTTCGCGTCGGTTGCGGTTTGCCTTGCCGACGGGTGGCGTCGCAATTGCCACGCTGAACCGACAAGGACGAGCCCAGCTCTGAATGTCGTTCGATCGGCCATCAGCGATCGACGGCGCATGCGATCTCGCCCCGGAACGCCGGCCAGCGATCCTCGAGCGCGTCGGTTCCGCCGCCGTTGACGATCCTTCCATGGCGGCGCACGCGTCCCGCGCCAGCGCGTCGCCGACCAGCGCGAAGCCGCCGCACAACGAGTGCAGTTCGCTCCGAACCGGATCGAAGTATCAAGCGACAACACATCGTCAATCACTGCAGGCGAGTGCAGCGTCGCCGTTCGTAGCTGTCGCGCATCTCGTCCGTCATGACGGGCGTGGCACTCGCCACCGCCGGATCGGCTCCCGCCGTCGGCTCGCGTTTGCCGTGCCGGCGCGACACCGCGTCGATCGCATGCGCGGTCATCGCAATCGCCGGCGGCCTTGCGGGCGGAAACTTCGGCTCCCTCCAAAACTCGTCCACCAGCAGCCGGATCGACGTCACGGACGGCTACAACCAGATCCAGCGTCAACTGGTCGGTGTCAACTACGGGCAAGTGAGGGCCTGAGCATGCCGGTATGGCGGTCGGTGTGGTGAGTTCAACGACGCCCGAACGCCTTGACGCGGCGCGCGCAACGTGAACGCGCGTAGCTGGCGGCTCCGCTTCGCTGGCTAAAAGACTGGCCGGCCGGGCATACCGGACGGCCGGCCATTCGAATGTTCAAGGGGTTCGAACATCGAGTGAACGACGTTAGTCAATGCGTGGATGCGGTCTGCATGCAGCCCGATCGAAGCACGAAAGCCGTTCGGTGCGCATGCGCCTGCGACACCGTTCCGGGAGCGACTTTAATACTTGTCTCATTTCGCTCATCGCTCTGCCAATGGATAATGAGCCAACGTCATTAACCACATCACACTAGTCGATCAGCAACGGATGCGCCTCCAGCGTCCATCGTCGATCGATGGCCCGGAAATTCGGGCGACCACTCCTGGTTCCAATTCCCGACAATGAAGAAAATCAAACTCGCCCTTTTTCTATCAGCAGTACTTCCCATTCACGCTCTTGCAGCGTGCAAGGCTAACACAACTGACGGCCGCGATTACTTTATCGTCACCGGGCGCGGATTCAACCCGCCCCCTTTCAGCCCCGGCGACATCCCGATCGGCGGCGTCATCTATGAGGCGACAGCGACGGGGCTTTCCTTCACCAATGCGACCGATCCGCAGAATCCCCTGACGAAGTGCGATTTCCAATTCGTGAATCGCATGACAGGTGTCGGCACACCCGGCGCATCCAACATCTATCCGACCTCCATACCCAATGTCGGAATGCGAATCGTATCGCCCAGAGGGGAGGTGGCTCCCTTCTCTAGCGGTGCACCCCCAGGGTGGGAGACGCCCTGGAACGTCAATTACGCGCCTAAAATCCAACTGATCAAGACCGGAAACATCACGGAGAGCGGCGTATTGAGCGGCGCTTATGCCTACTACAGGGCAAACACCGACGGCGGGCAGGTACTGGCCGAATATCGCTTCGCCGGACCTGTTCTAGTCACGCCCAAGGTGCCGAGTTGCACGGTCACGACCCCGCGCATACAGGTGCCGATGGGCAAGACGTTGGCCTCAACGGTCTTCACCGGCGTCGGCGCGACCGCGCCGTCACAATCGTTCGAGATCAACCTTTCCTGTTCGGGCGGCGACAAGGGTACCTCCGCCAAGGTATATGTCACGCTGACCGATGCAACGAACCCGGGGAACACGTCGAAAACGCTATCGCTGTCGAAGGACTCCAAAGCCACCGGCGTGGGCCTTCAGATCCTGAAGGGCGACGACGTGCTTGGATACGGTCCCGCATCCTCTGCTATCGGCAACACCAATCAATGGCTGGGCGGGTCGGTCGCCCAAGGCGCTTCTGGCATGAGCATCCCACTGCGGGCGCGCTATGTGCAAACCAGCCCGCGCGTTACAGTGGGAACGGCAAATGCGATCGCAAACTTCACGATGAGCTACCAGTGAAATCGCGGTGAGCCGTACCCAAACTGGGGACGGCTTTCTTGATTGCCGCGGCCCGAGAAAGGCCCGGATCAATGGACGCACTATAGCCGGTAACGGTATAGCTACTCAGCCAACGCGCTTACCGTCCACTATCGGCTCGCATTTGACGCCTTCCACCGGCCGCACGCTCGATGACTCGTCGCGTAAAACCATGCACGACAGAGCGATTTCATACATAGGCTCGTACTTGCCGAATATCTACGCGCCCTCCCCTCTCGTAATATCCCGTGCAAGTGACGATGGAACCCGGCAGGGGCTTGAACCTGGATCCGGAGAAATCGGCGTTGAGTTGAAGGCCATTGAAACCTGCATTGCACGGGTTACTGATAGCTCATCGTGAAGGTAGCCGTTGCATTAGCCGTTCCACCCTTCATCGGCCCCACGGTTCGCAGATAGCGCGCTTTCAACGGAATGGACACATGCCCATTACCCTGCTGCGCGACAAACCATTGATTGGGATTAGCGGATGCCGACGAGTCGGGTCCATAACGGACGATGGTATCGTCCGCCCGCCGGATTTCCACGCCGACTCCAGCCGCCGCGCTCGAACCGGACGACGCCAGCGTCAGCACGCCGCTGCGATTGCCCGGGATCGCAGCGTCGGTCATGGTTATGAACATTCTGGTCGACGCTCCTTGCGTTCCGCCAAAACAGTCCAAATCGATCGAGAATGGTTTGAAGTCCGACCCACCGCCGGTCTCGAGCGACTTGGCCGAGACCGAACCAAGCGGTACGCCAATCACCTTGTTCCGCACGGTACAGGTCGGCACCGTAGGCTTGATGGGTAAGCCTCCGGTCAAGAAAAGGCGGCGGGCCACATATCCTTGATCGGCGAAATATGTTTGCCCAATCTGCCCGGTTAAAACCCCTCCGGACGTGATCGGTCCAGTTTTGACAAGTTCGATCGTAAAATAGGCCGAATCAGCCAGAGGCGCGGCTGTCCCATCGTAGTAGTCCTGCTGTGGCCACCATTGGGGCGTGTTGATGCCTCCCGCGATTCGATAGCCAACGCCCTCTACAGAAGTCGCATATGTACTATAGGTCGAATTATAGGCATCCATTCCCCGATACATCCGCGTGCCCATGATTTTCCCATCGCAGGTCGCGACGCCCCCTACCCCGCTAGCGGTCCCGTTAGCTCGATACAAGACAGTACCGTTCGGAACCTCGGGATCGAACACTGCGGGTTGAAAGGACGGAAACTCGACTCTCTGAAAAGGAACAATTTGGCCCGAGTTTTGCCTGACCTGGCACTCCGCAAACGCGGACGCTGGAATCGCAGCAGCAACGGCGAACGTACAAACGGCAAATATTTTCATCACCCTCTTCCGACCGAAAGAGCAAAGCCGCTTGCCTGATTTCACTGCAAGTATTTGCAGCAAATCGAGATCCATGTATAAAAGGCGCCAGCCTGTTATTTCGCGGCTTACATGTCCATTTTCACCATCCCCGTCGATGGCCTGAAGCTATCGGATACGGGACGCTCAACATTCTGACTTTGCATCCCGCCGAACTCTTCATTTCATCTGCCAATCATCGGCCTGCCATCTTGCAACTCATCGCCACCCGCTCGTACGCGAGCGACTTCTTCCGTTCCGGCAACGCGTAGTTGCCTTCGCACGAACCCTCGCTCCAGCGGATCGACAGGCGCCCCTGATCCTTGACACCGAACACGAGCACACGCGATGCGTTGTCGACCATGCCGAGCACCTTGTCGTTTTCGTCGTACGCGGTCGCACCGAATGGCACCTTGTCACCGTTGCTGCCCGTCACGTCGAACTGGATACGGCGACCCGTCTCTGCCGTGAAGCGGGCCTTGACGATTGCACCGCGCGTCGGCACCACCGACTTCGAGTTGTCGGTCAGGTCCGTGTCGAAACCGAGACTCTCGGTATCGATGTTCAGCCAGTTGTAGCGATACGGCTGCGCATACGGCACGATCGCGTAGCCGCGACGGTCGGTGCTGATACTCGACGACGACGAGAAGCGTGCGCCACGCACGCCCGGTACTTCCGCGATCGCGAAAGTCTCGCCCACCGTCTGGCCCAACGTGATACCGCCGCTGTGTGCGACGATCGAACCCGCCGCACCGACGTCGACGTGTTTCCCGTGGCCCGATTGCGTGTAGTTCGACGTCAGCTTGGCCATCGGCGTATCCCAACCGAGGCCCACGCCGCCCGATCCGCCCGAATCCTTGCGGTAATCGCCCTGCACGGAGTAGTTGACGGTATTGGCTTCGTTCAGGAACCCGTTCACGCCCGCCTGGACGCTCACATCGCCACTCGTCGACGCCACCGTGTTCGCGAACGCACGATGTGAACGCGCACCGCCGCCGATCGGGATGCTGACCGATGCGGAAAACTGCGTGTCGGCACGGCCGAATGCGCCGGTGTCCCGCGTATGCGCGACCGAGACGCTGTAGCTGAGATTCTTCAGCGCGCCGCTATAACCAAGCTGAATGTTGCGGCTCGAGCCGCCGCGGTTCCAGTAGCTCGTGTCGCCGACACTCGCGTAAATCGAACCTCTCGCCCCGAGCGACTGGTTGATGTTCAGGTCGACGCGGCTTTTCTGACGACGATACCCACCCCCGCCTTGGCGATCGAGATCGTCGACGTGCTGGCTGAACGTGCGATAGCCGTCGGTCGAGTAGCGATAGCCGACCATCGTGAAGGTCGTGTCGGTAGATGTCAGCGTTTTCGAATACAGGAAGCGGAGACTCTGCCCGGTCGACTTGCGGCCTTGCGTGCTCGACTGGCTGTGCGTGACGTCGAAAGAGATCCCGCCCAATGGCGAGTTATAGCCGACGCCGAGCGCAATCGCCGCATAGCGCTCGGCGCCGATCAAGCCGCCATAACCGGTCAGGTTGTCCGACACGCCGTAGACCAGCGACCCTTGGGCAAACTTGGGGCGGGACTGACCATAGCCGCGATACTGACCGGCCGAAAATGCGTAACGCATCGTGCCGCGACGAATCATGACGGGCAGATACGAATACGATTGCCGGAAAGTGCGCGTGCTCCCGTCGGACTCGATGATCCTGATCTCGAGGTCGCCGTTCGAGCCGCTCGGGTAGATGTCCCGGAACTCGAACGCGCCCGGCGTCACGGACGCCGAGTAGATCACGTAACCGTTCTGACGAACTTCGACGACCGCGTTGCTTTGCGCGATACCACGCACCACCGGCGCATAGCCGACTTCGTTGTCGGACAGCATCCCCGTATCGGAGTTGACTTGCACGCCAAGGAAACGCACGCTGTCGAAGATTTCACTGGACGAGTACACCTCGCCCGCGGCCAATCGGCCCTTGATGCCTTTCAGGTCGCGCTCGACGTAACTGCGGTTGACGCTGAATTCCGACGGCGAGCCACGCCGCCACGATAGCGCCGACTCGTTACGGAACCGCCAGGCGCCGATGTTCACGCCATTGCGCAACCCGAGATACCCGTAGTCGCTGCGATATCCGGAATTCGTATCGTGACTGAAGTTCGCCTGATAGTTCGAATAGGCCGCGGCGACGCCCTCATCCCAGAGCGACGGATCGACAAGGCCACGTATTTGCCCCGGCACATAGAGCTGCGGGATGCTGATATCAAGCGTGAGCGTACCGACGTCGAAACTCGCGGCCGCACCGTCTACCAGCTGGTCGAGACGAACGAGCGAGTTGTCGTCCAGACCCGCTTCCAGCTTGTGCTCGCGCTCGAGACGCTTCAAATCCACGCCGAGCGACTTGAGCAAACCATACGTGATCATCGGGCGCACTTCGCCCGACGCGTCCTCCTTGAACGCAATCGACTCGCGTTTCGCGCGCCGCTTGTTCAACGATACGTCTACGTCGTAGATGCCGGGCGCGATCGAACTGCCGCGCTCGAAGTATGTGAGTTCGACGGGGCCGTCCCCCTTCTTGAGGAACATCTCGTTGAACTCGGCCGCATTACCGGCAACAGGTGCAATGATGGCGCCGAACGCCATCAGACAAGACGCGCGCTGGCAAGCCTCTACGATTTTCTTGACAGTTGTGTTCATGTCCTTGTTGCGTGCACCTGTCACTCGAGCGAGCTATCGGATATACGCACCTCTCCTTTATTAGTAGAACGTATTTATTTATCGTGAAGAATCCGGCCGGCCATCCGGCGCGTGGCGGGCTACTTCGACATATCGGCCTGCGCGTCGACAGTCGCGCCGAAGTCGTTGATCGAACTGAATTCGACCTTGGCGTTCACCGGTTGCGCATGCCCCGTGTAGTCCTTAATCGGCAGACGCTTCACGGATTTGGGTGCGACCATCTCGGTGACGATCGGATAGGCATTCGTGCCGACCTTGAGGCTTGCGTGGCCGAGCGAAACAAAATAGGGGGTGTCATTGACGACGTCCAGCGCCGGCTTTCCGCCGTCGCTGTTCCAACGCCACTTCAATTGGGCAGGTGCCTCGTCTGCTTTGCCGGGCAGATCGGCGGGCCGATAAAAGAGTTTGATACGTTGGCGAACGGCGATTTGCAGCGAATTGTCGCCCTTCGCGCGCTGCGGAATCTCCTGCACGCTCAACCAGAACGCCGACTCCCGGTCGGCCGCCAAGCCTTCTCCCGCATAGAAAATTCGCAGGATCTGCTGCTTGTCGCCTCCGAGCCGGCTCAGCGAAGGCGTAAGAGCAAATGGCAAGTCGCCTTGCTTTTCATCGAGGGACTCAATCCACGACTGGATCATCACGTCGTCCTTCGACTGATTCTTGACGACGACGGATGTTTCCTTGCTTTGCCCAGGATAAACAACACGCGTACCTGACAGCGAAATGCCAGCATGCGACGGTGTGGACAAAAAAAACATCGAGCTGGCCGCGACCAGCCCGGCAATGAGAGATTTCTTCATATCGGATTCGAACCTGGAGGCGGCGGCGAAACGGCTCGCGCCATTTCGCCGCTCGGTTGGACGATTTACTCGTACGTCAGCGTGAACGGCAGCGTGCCGTTCGCCGAACCTGCTTCGATCTTGTCGCCGTTGGCGACGTAACCGGCGCGCAGATCCAGGGCCGCGGTGTAGACCGGCGCGGCTTCCGTGCCACCCTTGACCAGCGGTGCATCGATCGTCTCGTTGGCCGCGAGGTTCACCAGCGTGTTGCTGCCGTTGTAGATGCCGATGCCGACACCCTTGGCGGTTCCGGAGACCTGCAGCAGCTTGTTGTTCTTGCCGTCGACGCCCGAGCCCGCGCGCGGATCGAACTTCATCTTGATCAGCGTCAGGTCGGTTGCCGTATTGCCGCAGTCGAGGTTCAGGCTGATCGACGTGCCGCCCGCGATGCCGCCGCCGGCCGTGCCGCCGATCGAATCGGCGCTGACCTTGCCGAGGTTGACCGCGATGTCCTGCTTGCCCTTTTCACCGGTCACGTTGGTGCCCGCACCACCCGTGATCGAGCACGATGCCGCCGAGATGCTGCCAGTGAAATTGATCGTGCCGTCAGCGGCCATTGCCGAACCTGCTGCGACCATGCCGACGACCGCTGCTGCGGCGAGAATTTTCTTGTTGAGAGCCACGATTTTCTCCAAATGAAACGTGATTGAACGACTCTTTTCAGAGCAGGATGAATGATGCCAATCCACGCACATTTGGTATTTAGTTGCTGAACGATATCTACATAGAAATAACTAGTACATGTACTAAATTCTGATTTTCAGCCGTTTGGATACCTGAACTCCGATCGAATTCAGGGATTCCATACGATGGAAGCGGGATTCGTCCCGCGAGCGGACGCTCGAGAACGAGAAAGCGAGAGGAAAGGAAGACGGCCTCGCATGAAACCGCCTGTGGTCGGCACCGCATGAACCTTGTCAATCGGATCGCGACGTTTGGCCGCGTGGCCAGATGCGACGCCAGGCGGCTCAGGTGCCGGACAACCTCGAAAGCGCGGCCTCGACAACTGCTCGTATCGCCAGCCACTCGGGCTTCAGCGCATCGACGCCGCCTTCGGCGAGCGTGCGTTCGCCTCGCGCGCACGCATCGGTTGCCTGCGCATTGCCGGCCAGCGCGAAACCGCCGCGCATCGAATGCAGCTCAATCCTGACGGGCTCGGCGTCGTCGCGCGACAGCGCTTCGTCGATCGCCGTCAACGAACGCACCGTCGCACTACGCAGCTTTTCACGCATTTCGTCGGTGATCGCCGGAGGCCGACGATCACCGGAATCGACGGCGGCGGAGCCGGCCACGGCACCGCATCGTCCGTGCCGCCGCAACACCGTGTCGAGCGCATCGATCGACAGCGGCTTGAGCACGACCTCCACCGCGCCGACCTGCGTGCAGCGACGGTAGTCCTCCTCGGTTGCATGAGCGGTCATCATGATCACCGGCACGCGCGCTCCCTGCTCGCGCAAGAAGTTCGCCAGCGCGAACCCGTCGAGCTCCGGCATGCCGAGATCGGTCAGCACGACGTCGAACGGATGCGAAAAATACGCACGCATCGCCTCGATGCCGTTCGCGACGATCGTCGCGTCGTAGTGCAGTGCATCGAGTTGATCGCGCAGCAACGCGCGGCTCGCCGGGTGATCTTCCGCCACGAGTACACGCAATGGCGCTTCGTCTTCGTGCGGCCGCGCCGGCGCGATCGGCGCGTCGGCGTGCGGTTGGTCGAGCGCTACCCGCCAGTCGGCAGGCGCGGCGGGCAGCGGGAACATGGCCGTGATTGTCGTACCTTCGCCCGGCTGGCTCTCGACAGCCAGATCGCCATGCATCAGCCGGACGATCCGGTGGCACAGCGGCAAACCCAGCCCGGTACCGCCGAAGCGGCGATAGATCGACGCATCCGTCTGGATGTAGACGTCGAACAGCGATGGCAGGCTGCGGGCAGGAATGCCGATTCCGGTATCCCGCACCGCGATCTCGAGACTGCGCGCCGCCCCTTCGCCCGATGCCGGCCGCGCATCGATGCTTACGCCGCCGCGCTCCGTGAACTTGATTGCATTGCTGACGAGATTCGATACGAGCTGGCGCAGCCGGGTCGGATCGCCGATGTAGCCGTCGGCCAACTCTGGCGCGATCCGGCAGTCGAGCGCCAGATGCTTCGCCTCCGCGAGCGGGCGGAAGATCGCCGCGACGTCGTGCAGCACCGCACGCAAATCGAACGGCATGGCCTCCAGTACCATCTGGTTGGATTCGGCCTTCGACAGGTCGAGCACGTCGTTGATCACGCGCAGCAGCGCATCCGACGACGACATCACCGTTTGCAGACGCCGCCGCTCGTCGACCGGCAACGTCGCGCGCGTCATCAATTCGAGATTGCCGACGATCGCGTTCAGCGGCGTACGAATCTCGTGGCTCATCGTCGCGAGGAAGGTCGACTTCGCCTTGTTCGCATCGTCCGCGGCTTCCCGCGCCTCGCGCAGCTTGTCCTCGGCCTGCTTGCGCGCGGTGATGTCGGTCAGCGTGCAGAGCAGCACATCGACGCCGCGATAGCGCGTACGGACGATATGCACGGCGAGATAGGTCGTGCCGCCGTCGGCCCGCTCGACCGGCACCTCGTGCGTGACGACGCGCCGCGCTTTCCCGCTCGCCATGCTGTCGTGGTAGGCCTGCCAGATACGCTTGCCGAGCGACGGCGCCGGACCGGTGTCGCCGTAGACCTGTGCGGCGTCGTTGCGCACCATGGTTTCGCCGTTGGCCAGCGACAGCAACATGAGGCCGGCCGGCGCCGTGCGAATGAGCGTGCGGTTCAGCGCCTCGCTTTCGATCAGGCGGATCGCGCGGCGATTGGCGGGGCGCAGCGCGCGCCGATCGAACATGATGATCGCTAACCATACCGTGGCGATCGCGAGCAGCGCGAGAGCGACCGCAATACCCAGGCGGACGGCCACATCGTCAAACAGGCTACGCCACGAAATCGTCGCCGTCAGCACTTCGCGGAACCCCGGCATCGGGTCGCCGATCACGATGTTCATGCCGACGCGATGGGCCGC
The DNA here is from genome assembly GCF_902832985.1 of Burkholderia sp. BCC0097. NCBI lineage: Bacteria > Pseudomonadati > Pseudomonadota > Betaproteobacteria > Burkholderiales > Burkholderiaceae > Burkholderia > Burkholderia sp. BCC0097. Next base: position 274,547 of record NZ_CADFDM010000004.1, on the reverse strand, counting down.
GGCGCGTTCGCCATGCGCCGTACGCGTAAAGTCGAGCGCCCGGGCAGTCAGCATGGGATCGGCCGCGCGACCGGTCAGCACCTGCGCGTTGGGGCTGACCAGCGCGTAGTCCTTGCCCGCCGACGAGGAACGGAGAAAATCGTCGACCGCCGGCCGCGTGACCACGACGAACCAGGCGATCGGCTTGCCCTGCCCATCGCGCACCGCCTGCACGAACCGCAGCACCGAGCGTCCGGTCAACGGATCCTCACGGCGATCAAGGAGAATCTTCCGGTAATCCGGCGCAGCCGCCGCCGACACGAAATCGCGCGACGGTTGCAACTGCCGGACCAATGCCTTGATGTCGAAACCGGCCGGAAGCGCCCGCGCCTGCTTGACCAGCGGATAGCCGGTCACAACGACGAAATTGCCGTCCGGATCGACCAGATACCCGCCCATCCCCGGGTCGCCGGGCTGCTGTATCGGCATGCTGCCGGTGAACTCGACCTGCGCCAGCAGCTTGCCGAGCAAGGGTGCGTAGGCGCTCACCGGTTGCGACGATGGCGCGACCGCGAACGCGGCAAACGCCACACGCCCTGCCTGGCCCGCTGCGACCAATCTGCCGCGATCGTCGACGAACCGCCCGAGCGTAGCGGGCGATGCAGTCGGACCTTGCCGCGCGATCAGTTCGAGGTTCTCGACGTAGCGATTCTGGAGCGCCCTGACCACCTCCATCTCCGCCAACAGATCGGCCTTGCGCACCAGGAAGTCCGAGCGGAACTGCACAACCGATTCCTGCAGGTCGATTCGCGCAACCAGCGCGGTGCAGACCAGTACGAACACCGTGATCACCACGCCGCTTCCGTACAGCAGCCATTGCTGCTGGCGTCGCACGCGCCCTGGCTCGAACGGCTTGCGGCCCGCCGCGGCGGTGGCGTGCGCGATCACCGTTTTCAGTTTGCCGGGCATACGTATCGTCGAAGTTGCGTCGGTGCCGGCACGGCATCACATGCCGTCCGGGTCGCTCGGTGCTGCCCGCCGGTTGCCCGTCTAGGCATCGGTCGCCGGCAATTCGGGCAACTGGCCTTCGCTCGCGTACCGAATCAGGTCCGCATCACGGACGATGCCGAGCTTCTTCATCGCGCTCGATTTTTGCGAACTGATCGTCTGCTTGCTCCGGTGCAGCTGCACCGCGATCTCGCCGACCGTCAGGCCAGCCCCGTACAGCCGCACGACTTCGATCTCGCGGGCAGTCAGCGTACGGATACCTGCGGACGGCTGACACTCCTCCAGCAGCTTCTTGACGAACGGAGACAGATAGTTCGCTCCGACGAACGCCGCATGAACCGCGCCGACCAGGTGCGAAATCGCATCGGACTTGCTCAAGATGCATCCCACGCCCTGCTTCTGGATCGCAAGCAGCACGCTCGGGTTGTCGATCATCGTGATCGTCACGAGGCGCAGCGCGGGATAGCGGCGTTGCAGGAACGACAGTAACGACAGGCCGTCGCCGTACTTGCCGCCGGGCATCACGTAATCGACCACGAGCACGTCGCTCTGCTGTTCATCGAGCATCGCCACCAGGTCGGTCGAATTGGAGACGGTACCCAGCAGCTTGATCGTGCTGCTGCCCGCGAGCGCCTGCGACATCCCGAGTGCGGACGAAGGATGATCGTCCGCGACCATCACTCGCACAAAAAATTCATCCATCTCTGTTCTTCTCCCGATACACGCGGCCTAACGTGCCATGTTGTGCGACGCGCCATGATTCGAATCCAGCCTGCAACACGGTCGCGTCGCAACGTTCGGCGAACCGGGCGGTGCGCAGCGTAATTTTAAGATAATAGCCGGGTTCCGCTTCGCGGCGGTGCAATGCGGCATGGCGGCCTGCGCCTGCACCGACCCGATGCGACCTCGGCCTCGCCGCGCACGGCGTTGTTGCTGCATGAACCTGCATTGATCCGACGCCCGCACGCAACCGATCGGCGGCGCCCCCACGCCGTCGATCCATTGCGTCCCGCAGGGCGGCCCAGGCCGCCGTCTAACGCTTGACCGCGGATGGATCGGATTCGCCCGATCCGTCATCCGCGGCGTGCTGCCACTCGGTGATGATCCTCCGCTTCTGCGACGGCGACATCATCATGAATTCGTTCAGCTTCGTGAGGAAATCCCGTCTGGATTTCTCCGGCAGCGTCGCAAATCCGAGCAGCAACCCGAACACCTTTCCCATATAGCGCACGGCCTTACCCTTCCTTCTTCAGTCGAAATCACGCGGCACCGAAGCGATGCGGCGTGTCTGCCTTCCCCGTTCCGACGCAGGCGATCTCCGCCGCGCCGACGTCGCTTCTTTTTTATCGTCCCGGCCAATGCGCCGCGGCGGCCGCCGTGACGCTCGCCCCCGGCCGCTCGTCCGCCGCACCGGCGGGAAACGTGATTCCGCGCCGCCGCGCGATGCGTGCCAGACCGCGGCGCAGGTCGGCCAGCGTCACCGGCTTGGTCAGCACGCATTCGACGTTCGATGCCGTGTAACGCCGGGCGTCGTCGGGCGCGAGATGCGACGCGACGACGATCATCTCGCATGGCAGCGCACGCGCGTGGACGGCCTCCGCCAGCTCGCGCGCCGACATGTCGTGCAGGTCGGCACCCAGCAGCAGCACATCCCATGCGCCGCCAGCAAGCGTGTCGAGCGCCGCGCCACCGGACGACACGCACCGGACCGTGCAGCCAAGCACGTCGAGTTGCTCGCGGAAAATCGATCCGTTGACCGCCGCGTCGTCGGCGATCAGCACGCGTGGCACACGCGCGCTGGAAGCCGGCAGCGCCGGCCGGGCGGCATCGGCGGCGCGGCCCCGCCCGCGCCGCAATTCGGCCGTGGCGACGCGGGCTTGCTCGATCGCCGTGCGCAATCCGTTCAGCGAATAGCTCGACACACGGATCGTGCGGCCCGCGACGTCAGGCTGCATCGGGCCGTCCGGCGTGGCCAGTACGACCGGCGCCCCACCGCCTAGACTGTCGAGCTCCTCGCGCCGCCATTGATCGGAATCGCCGAAGAGCACGATCGCGTGAGCGCGCGCGAGGCACCCGGCGGCAATCCCGATCGGACTCGGATGCATCGCGACGTCGAAGCCCCATGCACGCAGATGCGGAAACGCGAACGCGCGCCATGCGTCCTCCGGCGACACGACGATCAGTGTCTTGCCGGCGCCCGCCCCCGCGCCGGCCGGACATTTCGGTGCGATGCTCATGCGCAACGGGAGGCGAATGGTGAACAGGCTGCCGATGCCCGGCGCGCTATCGACCGCGATCGCCCCGCCCATCGCCGCGACCAGCCGATCGCACAGCGCGAGGCCAAGCCCCGTGCCGCCGTACCGCCGCGTAATCGACGCGTCGACCTGCGAAAACGGCTTGAACAGCCTCGCGCGTTGCGCAGGGTCGATTCCGATGCCGGTATCCTCGATGCCGATCGCGAGCTCGGGCGCACCGCGCGGGCTTCGTCCCACCGCCACGCGCGCGACGATGCGCCCTTCGCTCGTGAACTTGATCGCGTTGCTCAACAGGTTGCCGACCACCTGCGCGAGCCGTGTCGGGTCGCCGCGCATGCGCTGGGTGCCGCTTGCGTCGATATCGGCGAACAGCGGCAACCCTTTCGCCTTCGCGACCGGCGCGAATGCCGCGAGCTCACGCTCGATCACTGCAATCACGTCGAACTCGATCGACTCGACCGACATCGCGCCGGCTTCGATCTTCGAGAAATCGAGAATGTCGCTGACGATCGCGAGCAGCCCTTCGGCCGACACGCGCAGCGTCTGCACGCGGCTCTGCTGCGACGCATCGAGCGCCGTGCGTTCGAGCAGTTCGAGATTGCCGAGGATCACGTTCAGCGGCGTGCGGATCTCGTGGCTCGTCGCGGCAAGAAACGACGACTTCGCCGCATTCGCCGAATCGGCCGCGCGCACCGCTTCCTCGAGCTGGTGCACGAGACGGCGCTGCGCGCTCGTATCGGCGAACGCGGCGATCAGCACGTCCTCGCCCTCGTAACGCGCGCTGTGCGCGATGACCTCCAGATGCAGCGGCGCATCGCCGTGTGCATCGAGTACGCACTCGGTCGTCATCGTCCGCCCTGCCCCGCCGTCCGCGACGAACGAGTCGTACTTCTCGAGCACCTGCGCGGACAGCGCATGATGATCGCCGCCGTGCGGCAGCAACATCTGCGTCAGCGCGTCACTCGCGAGCATCACCCGCCGGTCGGACAGCGACACGAGGCCGATACCGACCGGCGCCATCGCGATCACGCTGCGGCACAGCGCCTCGCTGTCGAACACGCGCGCCGAGCGCGCGTAGACCGGCACGAGCACGCGCCGGTGGAATCGCACGAGCAGCAGCCACATCACGACGATCGTGACGAGCGTCGTCGCCGCCAGCGATCCGGCCTGCACGCCGATACCGGCTGCCACGTCGGCCCAGGAGAGCGCATACGCGATCGTCCAGCCCGTCGCCGCGAGCTTGCTGCGGAACACGATCGCACCGTCGCGAAAGAGCGGCTCGCCGGATGCACGATCGTCGTGTACGACGTCGAGGTTCAACAAGCGCTCGCTCAGCGCGTGGGTGCGCTCGACCCCGGGATCGATCGCAATGAGCCGGTTGTCCGCGGACGTAATGAAGAACACGCCGGCCTGCGTGCGCTCGGGCAGCCATGACAGCAGATATCCGGGCGCGTATTCGGTGACCAGCACCGCGAACGGCTGGCCGTCGGACCGGGCCTCGGCGGCGAGCCGGATGCGCGCCTGCCCCGTGACCGGATTGAGATAAGGGGGCAGCCAATGGACATTCGGCCGGCCGTCGTTCGGCGCCGGCGGCCGGTCGTCGAAATCCACGTGCAGCGCATCGAACACCTTCGCGCGCGCGTCGGCCGACGCGAGCGCCGGGTTGTCGCGCGACAGGTGGGGCACGAGCCCGAACATCCCGGTTCGCGTGCTGTAGTGGTAACCCTCGAGCGTGCGCCCGCGATTGATCGAACTCGCCGCACAGATGCGGGACAGCAGGAACGAGAGCGCAAGGTAACGCCCGACCTCGGTGCGTTGCGCGGTTTGCCCCGGCACGCCGACCACGAGCGATGGATACGGGGTGATTGCAAGCTGCTGGCCGTTATCGAAGAACGCCTTCGTGACATCCGCCGGCGCCGCGCCGAGTTCGCGCCAGATCAGTTGCGTATTCGCGACGCCGTTGCGGAACGACGTCTCGGCCACCTGCACCTGATCGACTGTTTCCTCCACCCCGTTCAGGAAATTGCGCCGCTCGCCGTCCAGATAGCCGTATACGATCGACGTGATCCCGAGCCCGCAGGCGATCAGAATCAGGACCGTGACGACGATGCCGCCGCCGAACATCGAGATGCTCTGGTAGCGGCGAATGGACTGGAGTGTGCTGTATGGCATGGCTCGACGTGACGGCGCCCGGGGATGCGGACATGCGGCAGATTCACTGCCGGACCGGGCGTCACGATGGGTACATTCGGGATAGCGATGTCCCGATCATGCCAAACGACTCTGCGAAAATCAGTCGTGTATTATCCTTTTAGTACACGTCCGATATTATTGGAATGTGATTTTGAACTTGAACGAGAGTTCATCGCGGAATCGCGTCGGTGGACGGACCCGCTCCGACAGGCCGCGTCGTCGATTCGCGGCGAGCGGCCGCGCACATGAAATACCGCCGGCAAGCCGGCGGCAAAAGGCGCACCCACGGTGGACACAGCGCGCCTGAGGCACCCGATACGACGTGGGCGGTACGGAACCCATCCCGTGCCGCCGCGCCGAAAACACCCGCTCAGTTCTGCGTAAGCGGATTCAGCGTCGTGCACAGGAAGCCCGTGCAGTTCTTCGGCGTGAAATAGAACGACGCCATCACCGGCGGCACGGTGGTGCCGAGCGCGATGTCACTCAGATACGCGGCGCCTTGCGCGCCGAACGTGTTCGCCTGCTGCACGAAGTTCGCGCCGGTCGACTGGATCGCGGCCGATTGGTACGCGAAGGTCGGCGACTGCGTCTGGTCCTTCACGTAAATCCACGAGATCGTCGTGCCGAATGCCATCCCGCCCTTCGCGCGATAGCCCTTCGCCCCTTCGCTGTTGGCCTGTGCGATGAAGTCGCTAACGGTCGACGTCGGCGCCAGCGCGTCGTACGTATAGGTCGCGTTCGACGCGTTGTTCTTCATGTACACGTTCGCCTGCACGGCACCCACCGCCATCGGGCCAAGGAACCAGTAGCCCGACTGGCCCTGCCCGTTCGCCTGCGTGAGGAATGCGTTCGCATCGGCCGGCAGGCCCGTCGTCGTGTACGTGTAGGTGGCGGACGAGCCGCCATCCTTGCGATAGAGATCGCCGTACGTGAGCGGCCCTTCGTAGCGGTAGCCGCTCGCCCCTTGCGCGTTGGCCGCGTTGACGAAGGACGTCATGTCGGCCGGCGCGGTCTGCAGCTGGTACGTGTAGGTCTGCGCGGTGCCGTCGTTCACGAAGATCGACTGCGTTCCGCCATTGCCCGCAGTGTAGAAGTAGTCGCCCAGATAGCGATAGCCCTTCGCGCCTTCGTTGTTGACCAGCGTCAGGAAGCTCGCCTTGTCGGCCGCGACAGGCTGGGCTTCGTAGCGCCACGTCAGCGTGCCGCCGCCCGAGCCCCCCGAACCGCCCGAGCCGTTACCGCCGGAACCCGTTCCGCCCGAACCGGTGCCGCCCGTCCCGCCGCTGCCGCCGTTGTTGCTCGTGCCCGATCCGCCTGATGCAGCGGGCGAGGAATTATCGTCGCCGCCGCAAGCGGTCAGCGCGAGGCAGGTCAATGCGATCAGTGCAACGGCTTTCATCGGGATCACCTTCTGAACGAACAGGACGAACGAAGCCGGCACGCGCGGATCACGCCGCACGCACCGATCATCAAGAATCAGGAATTAACAAGCGGCCGGCAGCCCCGCCGGCCCGGCAACATCAGTTCACCTGCAGCTGGCCACCGCGGCCCAGCCCGCCCTTCACGTCCTGAGCCTTGTAGCTGCGCAGCGCGACGACCATCTTGTTGTACGCGTCGATGAACGCGACGACCGTCGCCTTGCCTTCCGGCGTCGACGAGAAGCCCGCCAGCGCGCCGCCCACCCCGCCGCCGAAGCCGCCCAGCGCCGCGCCGTAGTTGGTCGCCGTCGAGCTGCCTTCCGACGCCGCGATCTGCACCGCCGAGCGCACGTCGAACAGCGTCAGCGTCACCACCGACGCCTTCGTCTGCAGGTGGCCCGCCACCGCCGCCACCGCGCTGTTGCCGATCAGCCCGCCGATCATGCTGCCGATCCCGCCGATCGGCGAATCGTTGATCACGATCTGCGGCTCCATGTAGTAGTCGGCCGCGACACGCTGGCCCTTCTGCTGCTTCGAGCCCGCGCGGTATTCGCCCGAGTTGCGCTGCAGCTGCGTGATGCGCGACAGGCGCGCGTCGCTCTTCTGGTTGCCGATCGACGTGATCACGAAACAGTTCGACTGCTGCACGGCCAGCCGCAGCAGCGGATCGATGCTCGTCACCTTGGTGGCGCTGCCGAACTGGCCCCACCAGTCGGCGTTGCGGCCGTCGTCGACCGCGATCGTGCCGAGCGGCGACGTGCAGCGCTGCAGTTGCGAATCGGCGCCGGCGCTCGCGCCGCCTGCCGCCGCGCCCGTCACGCCAGCGTTCTGGCCGCCGGGCGTCACCACGCCGCCGCAGCCCGCGACGGACGCGCCAAGCGCTGCCACCAGCGCACCTTGAGTGAGACGTTGGGAAAGGTTGGTCTTCATGTCGTTGTCGATCGATTAGAGTCGTTGTTCGGCTTATGTGTCCGTGCGAACTTCGATAAGCCCCCCGGCGTGGCGCGCGATGGTGGTCTCCCCGCGGCTGCCCCCGTTGCGCGATGCCCGGTCAGTAGTACCAGTACGTCTGCTGCCAGACGCCGTAGTACGGATAGCCCGAGTACCAGTACCCGTAATAGGTGTCACGCCACTGCGTGCGCCATTTCCAGTCTTCTTCGTCTTCTTTCTTCGCCTTGCGCGCGAGCTCGAGCAGCTTTTTCGATTCCTTGTCGCCGCGCCCCGCCGCGATCGACAGCCACTTCTCCGCTTCGCGCGCATCCGAGCCCATTTCCTCGAGGCCGAACAGGTAGAAACTGCCGAGCGCCTTCTGTGCGTTCAGGTCGCCGCGCTCGGCGGCCTCGCGCATCCACTTGAGGGCCTGGTAGCTGTCCTGACGCACGCCGTCGCCGCGGAAATAGCGCAGGCCGAGGTCGTAGGCGGCCTTCGGCTGGGTTTTAGCGGTTTGCTTGAGCGCGGCGATGCGCGGATCGTCCCGGTCTTCCGCATCGTCCCTTTTTTGATAGGAGACCTGATCTTTAGGGCGATCGGAACATCCTGTGTCGTCGCAGATCCGTACCGTGCCGGCGGTGACCGACGGATCCTGCGCGCACGCGGCCAACAGCAACAGCAGCCCCGGTGCGAGTAAACGGCGATACATGGGTACTTTCCTCAAGTTTTATTGGCGCCGCAATTCTTCGAGCTATCCCACCCCGTGAGCTCGTACCTGGTTGCGCGCGGCGCAGCGGATACAATTCCATCCGCCAACGCCGACACGCAGTCCTAGGCTCTCTCAGGTTCTCTCTTCGAATCGTTCCGTCACTATTTCATTGCTGCCGATTTTCGCTGCCCGACCGGGGCCAGCAACGATCTCCAAACATGACGCAACAAACAATAGTGACGTGGTGAGCAATAATAATGGAGAAAAACGGCATGTCAAGGCCCTTGGCGTGTTTGAAGTTTGCGTGACACGTCAGTTTTGATATGCTCTCCCTCGCCAAAAACCCCTGGAGACCCCATCGAGATGTCCACCACCGAGCAGGCCAACGTCGATCTCATCACCGCCAACAAGGTGCGCGATCTCCTGAACCGGAACGGCATTCCGCCGCGAAGTCACAACACGACGATCGCGAACGTGCTCGGCCTGAGCTTCTCGGTCGTCACGCGCAAGATGAAGGGCCTGATCCCGTGGAACCTGTCGCAGTTGCAGGACATCGCGACGCACTTCGGCGTGCCGCCCGCGATCCTGCTCGACGACAAGGGCACGCAGCCGGCCGCGGCCGAGATGATCGACGCGACGTTCGTGATCGAGTCGAAGCGCCTGCGCTGCCGCGCCGCGATCTCGACGAAGGCCACCAGCCAGATCGAAACGGATTTCGTCGCGCTGCAGTGGCAGGGCGAATGGATCGTCACCGAGCGCGAGCACGCGCGCGAGGGTCGCACGTATCCGGTCGACGTGATCGAGCTGCGCTCGGCACAGCCGAACGTGTATGCAGCGCGCATCGCCGTGGTCGACGATTCGCACGACGTCGCCGAAACGGTCTGTGAATATTTCATCGAGAAAGGTGTGAACGCGATTCCGTACTTCGACGGCGCGAGCTTCCGCAAGGCGCTGGAAGTCGAGGATTTCGACGGCTACATCCTCGACTGGATGCTCGGCGACCAGACGGCCGCCGAACTCGTGCGCGGCATCCGCTCGAGCGAGAACAGCGGCGCGCCGATCTTCCTGCTGACCGGCAAGATCTCGACCGGCGAAGCGAGCGAGGACGAAATCGCGCACATCGTGTCGCACTACAACGCGCGCTGCGAAGAAAAGCCGGTGCGCCTGCCGATCCTGTTCGCGGAAGTCGCCCGTGAACTGAAACTCACGCCGCCGGCGGCGGCGACGGCGGCGGCGACGAACTGAAAACCCGGAGCCGGGCACCGGGAACGAAGACCCGCCACACGAACCACCAGACCGAGGGAAAGACATGCGCGTTTCAACCATCTGGATCAAAAGCCTGCTGACGGCCTGCCTGCTCGGGATGACCGTCGCGGCGTGGGCCGCGTCGTCGTTCACGTTCACCGTCGACGGCAAGATCAGCAAGAGCAACCAGCAGGGGAAGATGACCTACGTCTTTTCCGAACAGGCGCTGATGGCGCTGCCGCAGCATACGATCGTCACGTCGACGAGCTGGACGCCGAAAGCGACCTTCACCGGGCCGCGCCTGTCCGACGTGCTGAAGACGGTCGGCGCGCACGGCACGCAGATCGAATTCCGCTGCATCGACGAATACACGTTCACGATTCCCGTGTCCGATGCCGCCAGGTACGGCGTGATCCTCGCGCGGACGATGAACGGCAAGGTGCTCGGCAACGACAACTACGGCCCGCTGTGGATCATGTATCCGCGCGACCAGTATCCCGACGAGCTGAAGACGCCGCTCGGCGAAGCGAAGTTCGCGTGGCAGATCATCGGTCTGACCGTGAAGTGACATGACGCGGCGGCGATGGAAAAATAGAAAAATCATCCTGGTCCTCGGCTCGCTGTGGATCATGGGGTTCGCCGCGTGGGCGTTCCTGCTGTGGGATCTCCTCGCTACCTCGGTCAACGAGGGCGTGCTCGAGGGGCCGCGCGAAAGCGTGTTCTGGACCGCCGCGCAATACCGCAACGTCTATACGCGCTTCGACCGGCAACTGATTCTCTACGCGACGCACGAGGACGACGATTTCGATCACGTGCAGATGCAGCTCGACAGCCTGTCGGTGTCGTTCGGGTTCCTGCAGCGGCCGTCGGAGGTGTCCCAATACTGGCTGCGCATCCCGCGCGCGCGCAACGAGATCGACGCGCTCGGCGAATTCATGACGCGCCTGAAGCGCGAGGTGCCGCTACTGCGCGACTCGCCGAAGCAGGCGCGTCAGGTGATCGACGAAGTCAATGCGTACTGGCCGAAGGTCAACGGCCTCGCGAACTACTTCCGCGCGATCGAAATGGCGCAGCGCGATTTCACGTTCCATCAATTGAAGGACAAGCAGCGCGCGATCCTGATCCTCGGCATCGTGCTCGGCGTGATCCTGTGCGCGCTGTTCCTGCTGCTGTTCTATACGATGCGCACGCGCGACGATCTGCTGGAGCGGCAAAACGCGGCGCTCGATGCGGAACGCAAGGCGTCCGACCGCGCGTTCGAGATGATCGAGGCGAAGAACGCGTTCCTCGGGATGGTCAGCCACGAGCTGCGTACGCCGCTGCAGGCGATCTGCGGATCGATCGAGATCCTGCTCGCGCGCCCGCAGTCCGACGCGAACCTGAAGACGATCCGGCGGCTGCAGAATTCCGCGCTGTCGCTGGAGGCGCTCGTCAAGGACCTCACCGACTACATCAAGCTGCGCTCGACGAAGCGCGTCGCCGAACTCGATACCGTCGGCATCGCGCCGCTGCTTGCCGAGGCGCTCGAGCCGCTGCGCGAGAGGATCGCGACGAAACGGATCACGGTCACGCAGCACGTCGAGCCGCCCGGCCTCGCGATCCGTTCCGATCGCAAGCTGCTGCGACAGGTGCTGTCGAACCTGATCGAGAACTCGGTCAAGTACACGACCGGCGGCTCGATCACGGTGGCGATCACGCTCGCCGACGCGCCGGCCGGCCAGCAGGTGAGGATCGCCGTACGCGACACCGGCGCGGGCATCGCGAAGCAGCATCTGTCGAAGATCTTCGAGCCGTTCTATCGCGCGAACGACGCGGTCGGGCTGCACGTGGACGGGATCGGCATGGGGCTCGCGGTCGTGCGCGAAATCGTGACGACGCTGCGCGGGCATGTGGACGTGCGCAGCGTGGTCGGTGAAGGCAGCGAGTTCGTCGTGACGCTGCCCGTCGAAGTGCCCGCCGTCGACACGGCCGGCACCGCGGCTGGCGACGTGCCCGCGCTGCCGGCCGTACCGGCGCACCGCGGCCGGCACGCGCTGGTGGTCGACGACAACGACAACGCGCGCGAAACGCTCGGCGCGATGCTGTCGGCGCTCGGCCTCGAGGCGGATCAGTGCAGCACCGGACAGGAAGGCGTCGCGCGCTTCGGTACGGGCCGCTACGATCTCGTCGTACTCGATCTCGAACTGCCGGACCTGAGCGGATTCGACGTGGCGCGGCGCATTCGCGCGATGGCGCAACCCGACGACGACGGCCGGCATCCGGCGATCCTCGGCGTCAGCGCGTATGAATCGGCCGCACTGCGCGAGAACCAGCGGGTATTCGACGCGTTCCTGCCGAAGCCGGTTCACCTGCGCGAGCTCGGCGCGCTCGTCGAGAAGCTGCTCGCCTGAGCCGCGCGGCAGCGCGGCGTCATGCGCTTCCGCCCGCTCGCCCGCTCGTCTGCTCGCTTATTCGCCGATCAGATGCAGCACGATGTCGCGCCGGTGCGCCGCGCGGCGATGCTCGAACACATAAATCCCCTGCCACGTGCCGAGCACCATGCGTCCGTGCTCGACCGGAATCGATAACTGCACCTGCGTGAGCGCCGTGCGCAGATGCGCGGGCATGTCGTCGGCGCCTTCGGTGTCGTGTTCATAGCGCGTGTCATCCTCGGGCGCGAGTGTCGCGAAATAGCGTTCGATATCGCGCTGCACCGACGGGTCCGCATTCTCCTGGATCAGCAGCGACGCCGACGTATGGCGGCAGAACACGGTGAGCAGGCCGGTGCGGATCGCCTGCTGGTCGACGAACGCGCGCACCTGCGGCGTGACTTCGACGAGCCCGCTGCCGCGCGTATCGACACCGACGTGCGTAATCGCCTGTTGCATCGCCATGACCTCAGGCCAGCGCGGCGAAGCCGTCGGCTTCGATCTGTTTCGCATCGGCGGGGCGCACGACGCGCGCGACTTCGACCCCATCGCGCAGGAAGACCAGCGTCGGCCACAGCTTCACGCCGAACGAGCGACCGAGCGGACGGCCGGGGCCGTCCTCGATCTTCAGGTGCCGCACGGCAGGATGTGCGGAGAACGACGCCGTGATCGCGGGCTGCGCGCCTGCGCAGATCCCGCACCAGTTCGCGCCGAATTCGATGACGGTAGCGCCGCCCAGTGCGTCGACTTCCGCGCGGGTCGGCGCGTTGGCGGTATAGCGTTGCTCGGTGTCCATCAGGCCCTCGTGTGCGTTGGCGGAACGTGACTGCACGCGCCAGCGTGATGCGCGGATGCAGCCTTCGATTTCTTACTGTAGCGGAAAAGGCCGGGCGCTGCCGGCTCGGCTCGGCCCGGCGCGGCGCCAGCCCCCTTTTTGTGCGCCTTTCAGAATGACACGACAAGATTCGGAGCGCCGCGCCGCCGCGACTGGATCAGCATGGGAACCGATCCCGTCAACGAAGGACTCGACCATGAATGCGCCGCATTGCGTCACCGAACTGAACATTCTGTACTTCGGCACGCCCGTCGTGCTGGTCAGCACGCTGAACGAAAACGGCACGGCCAATCTCGCGCCGATCTCGTCGGCGTTCTGGCTCGGCTGGCGCGGCGTGATCGGCATCGCCGCCAGCTCGCAGACCACCCGCAACCTGCTGCGCACCGGCGAGTGCGTGCTGAACCTGCCGTCGTCGGCGCAGGCCGACGCGGTCGACCGGATCGCGCGCACGACCGGCACGTACCCGGTGCCCGACGGCAAGCGCGCGAAAGGCTACGTATTCGAGCCCGACAAGTTCGGCACGGCCGGGCTCACCGAAGCCGCGTCGCACACCGTCGCGCCGCCGCGTGCGCTCGAATGTCCGGTGCATATGGAGGCGGTCGTCGCGGCCACGCACGGCATCGGCGACGACCTGCCCGACCTGCGCGGCCGCATCCGCGTGTTCGAGGTGCGCATCCAACGCGTGCACGCGCATCCCGACCTGCTGATGGACGGTCATCCGGATCGCATCGATCCGGACAAGTGGTCGCCGCTGATCATGAGTTTCCAGAAGTTCTACGGGCTGGCGCCGCAGCAAGTGCATGCGTCGCGGCTCGCCGAGATTCCCGAGCGGGCGTATCGCAGCCCCGACATCGAGCGCTCGCGCGAGGCGGGCATGCTGACCGGTACCGGACGGTCATGACGCCGCACGCGGCGTCGCCGATGAACGTGACCCGGATGATCGGCGCGGTATTCGGCGTTGCGATGCTGACGGGCAGCACGCTGCAGCTCGCGGGCGCGGCGCTCGCGTGGCGCACGGCCGGCACCGGCACGCGGGCCGGTGCGCCTAAGCCGATCGGATAAGATACGGCCGGCCACGCACCTTGGCCCATGACCGAACCGACGGAGTGTTTTCAGTGATTCAACCGACCGAAGTATTCAAGGACAACCTCGCGCAACTGCCGGCCATCGACGGCATCGCGCGCATCGATCTCATCGGCGCGAACGGCGACGTGGTCGCGACCATCGAGAACCAGCCGGGCAAGCAGGGCTCGCTCGCGGTGTACCACTATCTGAAGCAGGCGTTCGGCACGCTCGACGCGAAAGCGGCCGAGCACGGCCTCGCGGTGTTCGCCGAACATACGGCCGACGCGCGCAATCGCCCGGGCGCGCACCCGAACGTCGATCGTCTGCTGGCGATCGTCGCGGGCGGCGAAGCGCTGCGCATCGACGTGGTCGCGAAGGGCTGAGTCGGCGGCGAAACGCGCGCGCATGCCGCCGGGCGATGCGCGCGACTGTGACAGACGGGCGAAAAAAGGCGATTGCCACGCCCGTCCCACTTTCCCCCGGAGACAGCCTGCGTGTTTCTTTCCGTTGCCTCACCGCTCACCCGCCATCTTGCTTCGATCATCTCGATCGCGATATTTGCCGGCACCCCGTTCGGCGCCACGGCATCGGCCGAGCCGCTGCGCACGGGCTCCGATATCGCCGGGGCATCGCTCGTGCCGCTCGGCACGCTGCCGCACTCGCCTGAAAGCGGTTCGCTCGATCCGTTCTGCACGCAATATCGCGCGAAAACGACCACGGCGGCCGGCCGCGAAGTCGCGCGGCGCAACTGGATCGTGACGTCCGAGGCACCGCTCGGGCGCTACACGGTCGTGACCTTCGCGAGCGGATTCAACGCCGGCACGAGCGCGATCTGCTTCGCGCGCAACGGCAATATCGGCGTATTCGACGACACGACGCTCGTCGCGCTCGGCTATACGGCACGCAAGGCGGGCTGGCAGCTCGGCACGGTCGATCGCATGGAAAACGGCGCGCTGCTCGTGTGGGGCGGCAACGGCCCCGGCGCACCCGTCGGTGAACTGCATGAAGCAAGCGGCGGCCTGCGGCTGACCCGCGTCGCCGCCGAGCGCACGTTCTGCGACGGCCGCGCGGTCGTGCCGAACGTGTATGCCAAGCCGCTCGACGTGGCGCGCAAGATACTGATCGCGCATGGCTGGCAGCCGCTGCGACCGCGCGAGAAGCCGGATGCCATGGACGGGGCGGCAACGCTCGCGAAGCACGGCATCGTCGAAGCCGAAGCATGTTCGGGCACCGGCGTCGGATATTGCGCGCTGCGCTACCGGAACGCGGCCGGCGTGCTGGGCGTGACGACGGTGGGCGGCGAACCGGATGAGCCGTCGGCCAACACCGTGATCGACTATCAGGTTGGCTGTCGCAAACAGTGAGCGGTGTGCAGGCCGCGCATGCGGCGATGCATGCGCACGCGATTCGTGCCGTCCGGCCATCGTCCGTTCGCTCGATTGACCGGCCTCGCGCGCCCTCCTACACTGAGTTCCCTTTTACGCCGCACCAGCAAAAGGGACTGCCATGATCGACCTCTCCACGCTCGCGCTGTTCTCCGGCGCGTGTCTCGCGCTGACCATCACGCCCGGCCCCGACATGTTGCTGATCGCCTCCCGCAGCGTGAGCCAGGGCCGGCGCGCCGGCTTCGCGACGCTCGCGGGCATTCAGGCCGGTACCTACTGTCACGCGCTCGCGGCCGCGTTCGGTCTGTCGCAGCTCTTCGTCGCGGTGCCGCTCGCGTATGACGTCGTGCGCTTCGCCGGCGCCGCGTATCTGCTGTATCTCGCCTGGAAAACGTTCCGTTCGGACGCGACCGCGCTGTCGCCCGTCGCGTCGCAACGTCGCCGCTCGACCGCGACGATCTTCCGCCAGGGGCTGACGACCAACCTGCTGAACCCGAAGATGGCGTTGTTCGTGCTCGCGCTGTTCCCGCAGTTCGTGCGGCCCGAACAGGGTTCGATCACCGTGCAGATTCTCGTGCTGGCGACGGTGCTCAACCTGATCGGGCTCGTCGCGAACGGCGCGGTGATTCTCTCCGCGAGCCGGCTGAGCCAGCGGATCGGCGCGCGCCGCCGACCGTCGAAGGTGCCGCAGTATCTGCTCGGGTCGGTGTTCGTGGGGTTGGCGGCGCGGCTCGCGGTGGCGGGGCGGAACTAACCCCGTCGCGATTTCTTGGCGCGCAGTCCACCCTGATACTCGGCCACACTGCTTTCCGGACCCGAATTTCCCGAGCGCATTCGGGTCCGCACATCCTCACCGATCTCTCCGACCGAAGAAGTACGGTCGCGCACTCCCCTCACTTCTGACCCGCCGCCTATGTCCGCTTCCGCGGTCGGTCATCGTTCTTGTATCGATATAACATATTTGTTACTATGCCGACTCATGGTTACGAGATCCAGTTCTTCAATGAGCGTGTAGCGAAAGGCGTAGCGTCGTTGCCGACGACGCTGCTTGCCCGGTACTTTGCACTCGCGGACCGCATGGAACGGTACGGCCCGCATCTGGGGGAACCGCACTCCCAATCGATGGGAAACGGCCTGTATGAGATGCGACTGAAGGGCGCGGACGGTATTGCGCGGGTGTTTTACTGGGCGATCGTCGAGCGGCGTATCGTCATGCTCCACTGTTTCGTGAAGAAAACGCCAAGGACGCCGCTGAAGGAACTGGAAATCGCGCGTCGTCGCTTGAAGGAGGTTCGAGATGGCAACGTATAAGGAACTACGTGAGCGGGCACTGGCCGATCCCGCGGTGCGCACGGAATACGAACGATTGAATCGCGAGGAATTCGCGCTGCTCGACGCGATGCTGGCTGCGCGCCGAGAAGCGGGCTTGTCGCAAGCCGACGTGGCGGCACGCATGGGCACGAAAGCACCCGCCATTACCCGACTCGAGCGCGCGCTCGCAACGGGGCAGCATTCCCCGTCCGTCGATACGCTGCGCAAGTATGCGGCGGCTTGCGGCAAGACGCTCGTGATCTCGTTCGCCTGAATCACGCGCGCTCAAAGCAGTCGGCCGTCCATGACGGATTCGATACCGGCATGACGCGCGAGGCGCCCAGGCGCAGAACCCTTCAGCGCGTCGCCCCCAGCGCCACGCGCAGCCGCTCCATCAACCGCGTGTAGTGCCGCAGCACGTCGTCCTTCGACACGACATTCGCGGTCGAGAAACGCTCGGACCACACCGGCTTCCATTCATACGAACCGTGCACGCTGCGATCGCCGTCGGGCGCCTGGATCAGCGAGCGGATCCGCGCGTCGCGGCCCGGCCCCGTATGCATCTCGAACAGCGCGTGGATGAACGTGTGATACGCGTCGTACACGTCGTCGTCGAACAGGTAGCGGTAGATGTGGAACGTGCGGTCGAGGTCGCGCTTCGCGCGGATCACGTCGTCCGGCGAGATGTCCTTCCAGTAGCCGATCCACGTGTAGAAGCACAGCAGCGCATTGAGCTGGGGCGCGACCGCGTCGTACAGCGCGAGCCGCTTCTCGATCAGCCGCTGGTTGGTCCACTGCACGAGCTCGAGCCGTTTCAGCCGGCGCGCGACGAGCCAGCCGAGACACGCGACCGACAACGGCGTCAGCACGCCGAGCACGAGCTTGACGATTTCCAGCGAATTCCACGGCGTATTGAATGGCTGCATGTAGGGCTCGACAGGAAGAAACGCATTCGCGCCGACGCGTAACCCCGGCGCGCTACGCAGCGCCGCTCGGCCGAGCGCGTCGACATTGACCGTTAGTTGCTTGCACATCGAACAGTGCGCGACCGCACCGGCAAACCATGCGATGTAGCGCACCGCATCAGTTTATCGGGCGATCGTCACCGCGGCATGACTGCTCGTCGACGCGCCGCCGCGCGGCCGCCCCGCTTCAGGTGGGTAGCGCCGACGTGAGCTTGACCTTCTGCATCGGAATGTCGGTCTTCACGCTGAGCACGCCGGGGATGCGCGTCAGGTATTCCATCTGGAAGCGCCGGTAATCGTCGATGTCGGCCGCGACGACGCGCAGCAGGAAATCGCAGTCGCCGGCCATCAGGTGGCATTCGACGACTTCCGGCATCTGCTGGACGGCCTCGGCGAAACGGTTCACCGATTCCGCGTCCTGCCCCTTCAGCCATACGCGCGTGAAGATCGTCAGCCCCTTGCCGACCTTCGCCGGATTCAGCACGGCCACGTATTTCTCGATCACGCCGGCTTCCTCGAGGAGCCGCACGCGCCGCAGGCACGGCGACGGCGACAGCCCGACCTCGTGCGCGAGCTCCACGTTCTGCATGCGGCCGTCGCGCTGCAGCGCGCTCAGGATCCGGCGGTCGATGGCGTCAAGTTTCATGTGGCATCCGATTCCAAAAAATTCGCGTATCACGCGTTCAATGCCAAATTCTGAGAAAAATCTGGCGACAACGCAACCCGATTCGAGTCAAAAAAGCAGACAATCCCTCCCCCGAAGGAGGAGTGATGAGCAGTAGCGTTTCAACGTCGTCCGGGCTTCGCGACAGGCCCGCCTATGTCGCCGAGATGGGTCGCGGTTTGCGCGCGGCGCTGCCCGTCATGCTGGGTTTCGTGCCATTCGCGCTGGTGCTGGGCGCGCAGGCCGCGCAGAAAGGGCTGAGCCTGTTCGAGGTGCCGATGATGACGGGCCTGAACTTCGGCGGCGGCTCCGAATTCGCGGCGATCCATCTGTGGACGTCGCCGCCGCACATCGCGCTGATCGTCGCGATGTCGTTCCTCGTGAATTCGCGCCACATCCTGATGGGCGCCGCGTTCGAGCCGTATATCCGCCGCCTGCCGCGCCGCCGCGCATTCGTCGCGCTGTTCTTCATGTGCGACGAGAGCTGGGCGATGTCGCTCGCCGACGCGCGCGAGCACTCGGCCACGCACATCAGCGTGCCCTATTACGCGGGCATCTGCATGGGGCTCTACCTGACGTGGATCTCGATGACGACGCTCGGCGCGGCGGTCGGCCCGACGATCGGCAACGTCGAACAGTACGGCTTCGACATGGCGTTCACGGCCGTGTTTCTGGTGCTCCTGCGGGGGATGTGGAAAGGCGTGCGCGCGAGCCGCCCCTGGTTCGTGAGCCTCGTCGTCGCGGCGGCTACCCATCTCGCGCTGCCCGGTGCGTGGTATGTCGCGGCCGGCGCCTGCGCGGGGCTGATCGCCGCGCTGCTGTGGGAGCCGCGCGATGCCTGAGCTTCCGGATTTCGGCACCGTCGCGACGATCGTGCTGATGGCGTCGACCACCTACCTGTCGCGCATCCTCGGCTACGTGCTGCTGCGCAACCGCACGCTGAGCCCGCGGATGGCGTCGGTGATGGAGAACGTGCCGGGCTGCGTGCTGATCTCGGTGATCGCGCCGGCCTTCGTGTCGACGCGCCCGGCCGACTTGCTGGCGCTCGCGGTCACGCTCATCGCAGCGACGCGCCTGTCGATCCTGCCGACGGTCATCGTCGGCGTCGTGTCGGCCGGCCTGCTGCGCTACCTGCTCGGCTGAACGGTTCCGGCCCGCCACGCTGGCACATCCATTTCACGACACGACGAACGGGCGCACGATGCGCCCGTTTTCACGTCCGCGCTGACCGGCGCCACGGGCGCGACACGACGATCCTCACGCCGGAGTGCTAGCCTTGTGGCTTGCGCCACGCCGCACTTCCCCGCTCATTGCCCTTCACGAGGATCGTCCCGATGCAAGCAACCCGCCCGCTGTTCGACCGTGTCCTGCTCACCAACGACGACGGATTCGATGCCCCCGGCCTCGACATACTCGAACAGGTCGCCACGCAACTCGCCCGCGAAGTGTGGATCGTGGCGCCGGCCGAAGACCAGAGCGGCACGTCGCATTCGCTGAGCCTGCACGAACCACTGCGCGTGCATCGCAAGGGCGAGCGCCGCTTCGCGGTGCGCGGCACGCCCGGCGATTGCGTCGCGATCGCGGTCAGCCATTTGATGAACGGCGCGCGGCCCGACGTCGTGCTGTCCGGCGTGAATCGCGGCGCGAACCTCGGCACCGAAACGGTGTTTTCCGGCACGGTCGGCGCGGCAATGACGAGCATGCTGGTCGGCGTGCCGGCCATCGCGCTGAGCCAGGCCTTCACCGATCGCAACGCGGTGCCGTGGGGCACCGCGCTCGCGCATGCGCCGGACGTCATCCGCCGGCTCGTCGCGGCCGGCTGGGACAGCGACGCGTGTCTCAACGTGAATTTCCCGCCGCGGCCGGCCGACGACGTGCGCGGCCTGAAGGTGACGAACCAGGGCGCCGGCACGCTGCAGGGTGTCGAGATCGTGTCGGGACGCGATCCGCGCGAGATCGACTATCACTGGCTGAAGCTTGCGCGTGCACCGCGCGACGACGATGCGGATTCGGAAACGGTCGCACTGGGCGAAGGGTATATCGCGGTCACGCCGCTGAAGTTCGAGCGCACGCACGAGCAGGCGCTCGCGCGGCTGCGATCGAACCTCGGCTGATCGATCGCGCGTACGAACGACCTCGGCGGTTGCGCAACACGCGATGCCTGCGCGCCGCCGCATCACTGCATTACCGCCTCAGCCGCCTCAGGTCAGATTCAACCCGCCGTCGAGCATCACGATCTCGCCCGTCACGTAATCGGACGCGACGAGCATCGCGACCGTCTGTGCGATATCGTCCGGCGTCGCCGCGCGACGCATCGGCGCGCGCTCGCGCCAGAGCTGCTGCGCGTCCGTCCAGTCGGCGGTCAGCGGCGTATCGACGAGCCCCGGCGCGACCGCATTGACGCGAATCGCCGGCGCGAGCGTGCGGGCGAGCAGCCGTGTCGTGTGATTGAGCGCGGCCTTCGCGGCCGCATACGGGATCGAAGCGCCCTTCGGCCGCACGCCGGCATGCGAGCTGACGTTCACGACGCACCCGGCCCGCCCGTGCGACGCCGCTTCGCGCAGCGCCGCCTCCGCTTCGGCCACCAGCCGGAACGGCGCGATCACGTTGATTTCATGCATTTCGCGCCACACGTCGGGCGTGGCGGCCGCGAGGTCGTCATGCGCAATCACGCGGCTGGCGCCCGCGTTGTTGACGAGCACGTCGAGCCGCCCGTGCACGGCGAGCGCATCGCGGATCAGCCGCACGCGCTCGGCATCGTCGGCGAGATCGGCCTGCACATATGCGCCGCCCAGTTCACGCGCCATCGCACGGCCGGTGTCGGCCGAGCTGCGCGAATGCAGGATCACCGCGTAGCCGTCGGCCGCGAGACGCCGTGCGACGGCCGCGCCGATCCCCGACGTCGAGCCGGTGACGAGCGCGACCGGCCGATGCACGCGCGACGCGCGCGGCTCGCCGGCGGTTTCGGTTTCAGGTGCCGTTTCGGCAATCGGGGCAGACATCGGCGGAAGCGGCGCGTCCATGGCGTGGAACCCTGTCAGTGGCGTTCCCGCATCATAAGCGCGACGGGGCACAGGATCGAAGCGCAATCGATCCGGCCCCTTCCTGCCTGCCGGCGGCGCTGCCCGGTGAATCGGGCGGCATCGCGCGTCGTCGAACTTCAACCTGCCGCAAGTCGTTCATCGGGTCGCCGCCCCGCTCGCACCAAGCGGATTCATCCTCCGGCTCGCTGCCAACGATGCATGAGCCAGAACACGAAGCCCGCCCCTGCCCCCAGGCCCACGAACGCCAAGCATCCCAACGCGACCGACAAGCCCTCCTTGAAAACGTCGTCATCCCAGATGACGGTGTAAATGAAATAGCTGGCAATCCACGTCAGCAACCCCGTGATGCTGCCGCACAGGCACGATGAAACGACGGAAACACGCCCGTATTTCGTGACCAGCAGATATAGCGGAATCGCAAACGCTGCCGTGCCGAAGTAGGCGATTGGAACGGAATATCTGAGCGAACCGGGATCGTCGGTCAAATACGACCACACCAGGCCGGGCACGAGGGCCGAGAGCGCAAACGCAAGAAAAGGAATCTGACGCATCGATGTAGGCAGACAGCCGCCGGCTGCAGCGATTCTCCGAAGATGCCGTGCAAGCGGCCGTCACGGCTGCCTGGGCAGTTCGACATAATCCTCGAGCTCGCCCGCGATATAAAGCCGCTTGCCGACGCGCGGGTATTCGCACACGTCATGTTCGAGCCGCTGCCCGCCGACGAGCAGCGCCAGCGGCGCATCGCCGGTGTTCTGCACCGTATGCGCTTCGCCGCCGCGCGGAAAGCCCAGAAAATCGCCGGGCCCGATTTCACTGGCGTGCTCGCCGATCGTCACCGTGCCGGTGCCGGACAGCACGTACACGAATTCCTCTTCGTACAGGTGACGGTGATATTCGGCCGATTCGTGGCCGGGCATCAGCGTGAGCAGATGAACGCCGAATTGCGTCAGGCCGGTCAGGTCGCTGAGCTGCCGCTTCAGACGCACGGCATTGGGATTGAGCGAATGCACCTCGCGCGACGGTTCCATCTTCGCGATATCGGCGGCCTTCAGCAGTTCCCGGGGAAAGGGAGTCGACATGGGGATCTCGCAAGCGTGAATGCTGCTGTTTTCTGTTGGACGCGATGCCGGCGCGGCCCGCGCAGCAGCTATTGTCCGATATTTTCACGCTTGCGGATGTGTCGCGAGCCCGCAGGCGCATCGCACATCATCGAACGCCATAAGGTTGCGCACGCAACCGTTAAGACCGCGGACGACGTGTGACGCTCAACCGACGTGCACGCCGCGTAGCTTCGTCAGCAACGCGACGAGCCGATCGACGTGTGCGTCCTCGGTGCGCCACGACGACACGCTGATCCGGAACGCGGGCCGCCCCTGCCATACGGTCGCGCCGAACCAAACGTCGCCCGACGCCTGCGCGGCTTCGAGGATCGCCGCCGTTTCCTCGTCGCTGCCGGCGCGCACGAGCACCTGGTTCAGCACGACGCGGTTCAACACGTCGTAGCCGGCGGCACGCAGGCCGTCCGCGACGCGCGCCGCCTGCGCGCAATGCCGCTCGACCATCGTCGCCACGCCGGCGCGGCCGAGCGAGCGCAGCGCGGCCCACACGGGAATGCCGCGCGCGCGTCGCGAGAATTCGAGGTTCAGGTTCTTCTGCGCATCCTGCGCGCCGCTCAGGTAGACGGCGTCGCTGTTCATCGCGGTGGCGAGCGCGGCCGCGTCGCGGCAGATCACCATCGCGCCGTCGTACGGCGTGTTGAGCCATTTGTGACCGTCGGTCGTCCAGCTGTCCGCGCCGTCGATGCCGTCCGTCAATGCGCGCTTCGACGAGGCCCGCGCCCACAGGCCGAACGCGCCGTCCACGTGCACCCACGCGCCGGCCGCCTTCGCGGGCGGGATCAATGCCGCGAACGGATCGAATTCGCCGGTGTTCACTTCGCCCGCCTGCACGCAGAAGATCGTCATGTCGTCGAGCGGCGGCAACTGCGCCGGGTCGATCCGGCCGTGCGTATCGACCGGCGCGACGACGATGCGCTTCATCCCGAAGCCGAGCACGCGCAGCGCCTTCTTCACCGTGATGTGCGCGAGCGCGGAGATCACGACTTTCACTTCGGGCGCGCCGATCAGGCCGTCTTCATCGATATCCCAGCCCTTGCGTGCGAGCAGCGCCCGCCGTGCGGCCACCAGCGCGACGAGCGTGCAGGCCGTCGCGCTCGTGCCGAAGCCGACCGCGCTGCCTTCGGGCAGCCCGAGCGCATCGACGACCCAGCGCGCGGCCTGGCGCTCGAGCGTCGCGGCCACCGGCGAATTCGCGTACGACGACGCGCATTGGTCCCATGCGAGCATCAGCCGCTCGGCCGCCGCCGCGGCCGGCAGCGTCGCGCCGATCACGAAGCCGAAGTAGTTCGGGCCATTCGATGCGACCGTCGCGGGTGTACCGTGCTCGTCGAGCAGGCGCAGCACGCCGTCGGCCGGGTGGCCCGTATCGGGCAGCGGCTCGTCGAACGCGGCGAGGCCGGCGAGTGCTGCCGCATCGGGAAACGCGCGCCGTTCGTTCGTTGCAGCCAGGTACGCGTGCGCGCGCCGGTCGGCGTCGGCCAGCAGTGCCAGTTCGTCCATGTCGGGTGCCTCGGTCAGGGTCAGAGTTGCGAGAGATCGCGGCCGAGCTGCTGCAGCGCGCCGTCGATCCGCTTGTAGTACGTGAACTTGCCGACGCGGGTCGCCTGCACGAGGCCGGCGTCCGCAAGGATGCGCATGTGGCGCGTGGTCGTGGCCGGCGCGATGCCGAGCTTCTCGGTGATGTACGTGCAGCACACGCCGAGCTCGTCGAAATCGCCATGCGGCTGCGGCGGGAAATGCTTGCGCGGCTGCCTGAGCCAGCGCATCACGGCGAGACGGCTTTCGTTGGCCAGGGCGCTGATGCGGGTGACGTCGTCCATCGGGATTCGGATTCGTTTGACGTTTTGAATATTAGCTAAATGACGAAACGTGGGCAAATGGTTTGAAGAACGATTTTCGTGCGTGATGTCGTTCGTCGGTATGCACTGTCGGCATTCGCTGCGATCGCAGCGGAATCGTCGCCGCAACGTCTCGCAGGCCGCGCGCGGGCAACGTGCTTCTATGCCAGCGCTTCCGCCAGCCGGTCGATCAACGCCCGTACGCGCCGCGGCTGCGCGACGCTGCCCGGATAGACGATCTGCAGATCGACTTCGCCCGGCGAGAAGTCGCGAAGGATCTCGACGAGTAAGCCCGACGCCAGATCCCGTTCGACGTCGACCAGCGACTTCAGCGCGACGCCGTGCCCCGCGATGCACCACGCGCGCACGAGCGCCCCGTCGTTGGCAACGCGCCGGCCGCGCACCACCACCCGCTTCAAAACACCATCGATGCTGAACGGCCATTCGGCATACAGCTCCTGGCCGAAGCGCATCACGATGCAGTCGTGCGAAGCCAGCGCGTCCGGATGTGCGGGCGTGCCATGCGCGGCGAGATACGCAGGCGACGCGCACACCACGCGCCGCGCCCGGCCGAGCGAACGGCTGCGCAGCGAACTGTCCGCCAGCATGCCGCGGCGGATCGCGAAATCGAGCCCCTGCCCGACGAGATCGACATACCCGTCGCCGAGATGCAAGTCGACCGTCACGCCCGGATGCTCGGCCAGGAACGCGTCGACGACGGGTACCACGCGCTCGCGCCCGAGATCGGCCGGCGCGCTCAGCCGCACCGGCCCCGACAGCGTCTGCACGCCCAGCCGCACCCGGCTTTCGAGTTCGTCGGCCTCGGCCAGCAGGCGTCGCGCGCCGTCCACCAGCGTGCGCCCCTCGTCGGTCAGGCTGATCGCGCGCGTCGTGCGCGTGAGCAGCGCCGCGCCGTAGTGGCGCTCGAGCGCCGTCAGCCGCTCGGACACCGTGGCCGGCGACAGGCCGACCTCGCGGCCCGCCGCAGCCAGCCCGCCCTTCTCCACGATGCGCAGGAACAGCGCGAGGTTGTCGAGCAGCATTATTCGCCCCTTCCGAAGGATATTTTCGCCATCTTCTGGATTATCCGGGAAAGGCGCAAACGGTACATTGGTCGCCTGACGATCGACGCGCGGCCGCGCCGCGCTCACACGACGAGAGGAACCGCACATGGAATACCGTACGCTCGGCCGCTCCGGCCTCAAGGTCCCCGCCCTGAGCTTCGGCGCCGGCACCTTCGGCGGCACCGGCCCGCTGTTCAGTGCATGGGGCAATACCGGCGTCGACGAAGCGCGCCGCCTGATCGACATCTGTCTCGAAGCCGGCGTCAACCTGTTCGACACGGCCGACGTGTATTCGGACGGCGCGTCCGAGCGCGTGCTCGGCGCCGCGCTCAAGGGGCGCCGCGACCAGGTGCTGATCTCGACCAAGACGGGCCTGCCCACCGGCGACGGCCCGAACGACGCGGGCACGTCGCGCGCCCGGCTGGTGCGCGCCGTCGACGACGCGCTGCGCCGCCTCGACACCGACTACATCGACCTGCTGCAACTGCACGCGTTCGACGCGGGCACGCCGGTCGAGGAAGTGATGTCGACGCTCGACGATCTCGTGCGCGCGGGCAAGCTGCGCTATATCGGCGTGTCGAACTTCGCCGGCTGGCAGATCATGAAGTCGCTCGCGGCGGCCGACCGGCATGGCTGGTCGCGCTACGTGGCGAACCAGGTGTACTACTCGCTCGTCGGCCGCGACTACGAGTGGGACCTGATGCCGCTCGGCGCCGACCAGGGCCTCGGCGCGCTGGTGTGGAGCCCGCTCGGCTGGGGCCGGCTCACCGGCAAGATCCGGCGCAATGCGCCGCTGCCCGCGGGCAGCCGCCTGCATGAAACGGCCAGCTACGGGCCGCCGGTCGACGACGCGCGCCTGTACGACGTGGTCGATGCGCTCGACGCGATCGCGGAAGAAACCGGCAAGACGGTGCCGCAGATCGCGCTGAACTGGCTGCTGCAGCGCCCGACCGTGTCGTCGGTGATCGTCGGCGCGCGCAACGAGGAACAGTTGCGGCAGAACCTCGGCGCGGTCGGCTGGGCGCTGACCGATGCGCAGGTCGCGAAACTCGATGCGGCGAGTGCGGTGGAAGCGCCGTATCCGTACTTCCCGTATCGCCGGCAGGCGGCGTTCGCGCGGCTCAATCCGCCGATGCGCGGGTAAGTCGTCGAGGCGCGAGCATCAGGCCGGCTCGCGGGCCGCCGCCGCCGGACTGCCGCCCATTCATGCGGTAGCCCTCGGGATACAAAACAGGCCCGCCGTTCATTTTCAGTAGCCCACGGGACTCCATTCGTGCGCGCTAATTTTTCCGCCCGATTCAATCCACCGGACCAAGCCCCGGCCGCACTCACCCCAGCGGCCGCGCCTTGATCCACATGAACAGCGGCACGCGCGCCCACTGCTTCAACTGATCCGTATCGGCATGATCGGGCGGCGGCTCGCGTTGCGACACGATGGCGAACCCGGCCGCTTCCAGCGCCTCCATATACGCCTGCAGCGGCAGCGACCAGCCCGCGAAGTGCATCGACAGCCCGTCGCGCGTTTCCACGCCGTCGAAATGCTCGCGCCCGAAATAGCTGCCCGTCAGCACGAACGGCGCATCGGGCTGCGGCCCGGCGAAGCCGCCGCGATCGCGGAACGGATGCACGATCGAGATGAACAGCGTGCCGCCCGGCTTCAGCACGCGGCGCGCCTCGTTCAGCGCGCCTTGCATGTCGTCGAGATCCATCAGCACGTTGTACGCCATCACGAGATCGAAGCTGGCCGCGTCGAACGGCAGCGCCGCTGCATCGGCCAGTTGATAGCGATGCGCGGAATCCGCGTGACGCGCGGCGTCGAGCATCGCGGGCACCGCGTCGCTCGCGGTCACGTCGTAGCCGAGCGCCTTCAGCTCGCGGCTCACGCGGCCTTCGCCGCAGCCGATCTCCAGCGCGGCGCCGGTGCCGCGACCGATGTAGGCCGCGAGCCCCGCGCGATATTTCCAGAACGCATCGTGGCCCGGCTTGCCGGCCCAGCCGATCCATTGGTCGGCGACTCGCGTCCAGTGTTCGGTGATGGCTTTCGTGTCGGTCATGCGTACTCCTGCCCGGTATGCATCGTTGGCTCAGGATGCGCATGGTAAGCCCAGGTGGCGAACAGTGTGCGCCGATTACCCGTTTGGCCAGTTTCCGTTTCCGGCCACGACGTTCTACAGTTATGACACAACTACCCGTGCCACCGCGCATCGCCCCGATCGACGACGATACGCACCCGATTCCGAGGAAAACCCATGCCAGGTATCTTCGCCGCGCCCGCCGATGCCCCGCCCAGCCCCGTCGCGGCGGAAACGCGCATGGTGCACGACGTGGCGACGCTGAAGCTGTCCGACTACCGCTCGGCGGACGGCGCGTCGTGGGTCATCTCGACCATCACGCCGGCCGCCGACAGCGGCGCGAGCGTCACGGGAAAGACGTATTTCGACACCGCGAAAGGCCGCACCGTCCCGGTCCCCGATGCGCGCCGCCGCTATGCGAATCGCGGCACCTGGCAGGTCGTCGCGAGTTCGAGCCCCGCCGTGCCCGCAACGAGCCGCTACGACTGGCTCACGCTCGCGTGGCTGCCGATCAACCGGCGGCCGTTGCCGCAAACGCCCGAGCACCTGTATTCGCCGTTCATTCGCGGCGGCACGATCGTCTATCGGTGGAATCCGGCCGCGGAAGGCGGCGAGCAGTTCGGCAACGTGCGGATGATCTTTCCGGAGTGGGCGCAGCAGGTGGCCGATGCGTTGCGGTCTGCGCCGCCTTCGATACCCGATGGTGCTACGGCCTCGCAAGCCGCGCTCGAACGCCTGAAAGCGGACGGCAACCCGATGACCGCCGTGCTCGACTTCGGCGCTGCGCTACGGGAAGAACCGGTGGAACGGATCGTTGCGCTACTGCCTGCGTTGCTGCGCGTGAAGGATCGGCACGAACTGTCGACGATCGTGTACCTGTGCCTGTCCGCGCCACGCGCGGAAGACCGGCCACGCTTCGTCGAAACGATCGACCAGGCCATCGCGGACACCGATGACCGCGCACGCCTGCTGGCTATCGCGTACGGCGCGTTCGCCGCGGGGCGGGCGCAACCGGTTCCGTTCCGCGACGGCACGCTGAACACGCTCATCAACGACGTGTTCGGCGTGCTGAAACGGCGAACGACGGCGCTCGACCTGCCCGTCGGGGAAGGGACGCCGTGGTATGAGTTCTTTACCGCGTATCGGCTGGGCGAAACGGTGTCGGGCAACGGTCGGTAACCGATGCGAAGAAACTGCAGGAGAAAATCGAACACGCACTCGACGCACGCAAGCTGCTGGTCAAGGCGTATGCAACCGATGCGATGCCCCTGAATGTCGAATTCACCGGCATTCGCGTGCGCTCGAGTTTCTCGGCCGTCATGTTCGGCTTCATGGCCGGCAGCGATTACGTCGATGGCACCGTCACGTTCGCCGATGCCGACAATCACCCGGTCGACCACTTCAAGGTGTCGGCGTCGTATGCGCTCGGCGGTATCGCCGGCATCGACAGCATGCGCATGGACTGGCTGTACGAGAAATTCACAGAGAAGACGCTCGCGACGCTCGATCCGGCGACCGCGGCCACGCAAGGCGACGCGGCACTGGCAGCGTCGAAAAAGCTGTAAGACCCGACGCCCGACGGAGCGCAGATGCGCGGCCCGTCGGGCCATGGCGGCAGACCCTGTACCTCCGCCCACGACCAGCCTCGCCGGTCGCGAACCGGCCATCATGCGTCATGCAATGCGCGAGTGAATGCCCTGTGCTCGCATCTGGCAGCGGTCCTATTCCGTTAAATCAGCCGATATGCATCGGAGTGCGGCCGCGCCCACCGACCGCCACAAGGCATTCACGCGCGCACGCACGTCGGTAAAAAGCGGCCGCTCCGAAGCGGAGCGGCCGTCAAGGAGAGATCCCTAGCGGGATACCGGCGGACACCACACCAGACCGGCCTGCCTATTGTTGATGATCGGTATGCCGTTGACCATCGGACCGGTCTGATTCGCGGTACGCTGGCGTGAACATCGCGCACGCCTGAGCTGCCCGGGCACCTGTCGCGATCCGCAACACGCCGTTACGTTCTCCGACGGAACCCCCATGCGCGGCAACCGGTCGAAACGCCGCACGACCGTCGACGGCTCGATCGCCGCGGCGGACCACCGGCTCTCCTGTCCCGCTCGACCACGTCCATTCTTCCTCTCTCATGCTGAGCATCGGTCCCTTCTCGATCCGCGTCGTCGCGGTAGCCGTCGCCGCGCTGCTGGCGTGGCTCGTCGCGCGCTTCATCCAGCGCCGTCCGCCCGACGGGCATCACAAGACCGCGTCGAGCCTGATCCTCGACGTGCTGCTGCTCGGGCTGATTGCGGCGCGGGCCGGTTATGTCGCGCAATGGTGGCCGGACTATGCGGCGTCGCCACGCGCGATCGTCGCGCTCGGCGACGGCGGCTTCGACGCACGCATCGGCATCGCGGCCGCGCTGGTGTTCGCCGGCTGGCGCCTGCGCCGCCTGCCCGCGCTGCGTCGGCCGGTGCTGGCCGGCATCGTCGCGGGCCTCGGTGCGTGGGGCATCGCGCAAGGCACGCTGGCGACGTTGCAGCGCGGCGCGCCGCCGCTTGCCTCGATGCCGCTCCAGGCGCTCGATTCGACGCCCGTGTTGCCGGCAAGCTTCGTCGGCAAACCGGTCGTCGTGAACCTGTGGGCGACGTGGTGCGCGCCGTGCCGCCGCGAGATGCCGATCCTCGAACAGGCGCAGCGCGACCATCCGGGCATCACGGTACTGATGCTCAACCAGGGGGAAAACGCGCAAGCCGTGCGTGCGTTCCTCGAACAGCAGAGCCTGCGCTTCGATCACGTGCTGCTCGATCCTTCGCTCCACGCGATGCACGCGTATGGCTCGCGCGGGCTGCCGACCACGTTGTTCTTCAACGCGAAAGGCGAACTCGTCGAATCGCACATGGGCGAGCTGACCGCCGCGCGGCTGAAGGACACCGTCACGCAACGCTTCGGGCAGTAATGCCCGGCGGCCGACGGGATGCGGCGCCACGCCGCGTCGTCACCTCCCCGCGTCGACGCAAGCCGGTACGCCGATCGACACGTTCGTCGCGTAGCGCAAAGGTCAGCGGCCACGCCAACGGCTTGCCGGTGCCGGGAAACGCACTGTCTCATGTGCTGCGCGGCGCGAAGGCGCTTGGACACGAAGCCGCGCGGTTTCAACGGCGGGCCGGGGGAAACCGCGCAAGTGGAAGGGGCGCGCTGCCCGCGTGACGCGCAACGCTGGAATCAGACTCGTCCGATAGGCCCGGCGATACGCGGCTCGTACACTCGGGCGCATGATTTCGCCGATCCAGTCCTCCCTCGCCACGGCGCGCGATGCCGTCACACATGTCGTGCGCCGCCCTTCGTTCCTGCGCAAGCTCGACATCGCGGTGCTCGCGCTCATCGTCGCGAGCGTGCTCGTCGTGATGGCCGACAGCGTACAGGCGCTGCACCAGCAATACGGCCACGCGCTCTACGCGGCCGAATGGGCGTTCACGCTGCTGTTTTCCGCCGAGTACCTGCTGCGCCTCTGCACCGCGAAAAAGCCGGTCGCGTATGCGCGCAGCTTCTTCGGCATCGTCGATCTCGTGTCGGTGCTGCCGACCTATCTCGCGTTCTTCTTCCCCGGCCTGCATGCGCTGATCGACGTGCGGCTGCTGCGTCTGCTGCGCGTGTTCCGCATCCTCGGGCTGTCGATCTATCTCGAGGAAGGGCAGATGCTGATCCGGGCGCTCACGCGCGCGCGGCGCAAGATCTTCGTGTTCATCGGCGGGATGTTCGTGCTCGTCGTGATTCTCGGCACCGTGATCTTTCTGGTCGAAGGGCCGGAGCACGGAATCACGAGCATTCCGGTAGGCGTCTACTGGGCGGCGGTGACGAT
Organism: Burkholderia sp. BCC0097; assembly: GCF_902832985.1. NCBI lineage: Bacteria > Pseudomonadati > Pseudomonadota > Betaproteobacteria > Burkholderiales > Burkholderiaceae > Burkholderia > Burkholderia sp. BCC0097. The sequence continues at coordinate 243,188 of NZ_CADFDM010000004.1, read as the reverse complement.
GAGCACGACCGGCTACGGCGACCTGACACCCGTCACGCCGCTCGGCCGACTGATCACGTCGTGCGCGATCCTGCTCGGCTACGGGATCATCGCGTTTCCAACCGGGATCATGGGCGCGGAACTCGTCGCATCGGCGATGGAGCGCAACAGGGCGAACGCGCGGCCGGCCGACGGCGACGGCGACGGGCCGTGCTGCCCGCATTGCGGCGGCACGCTCCCCGTGCAACGTGCGGCGGATACTCATGCGCACGGCCGCGTGCCCGCCAAAGGCCGCAACGCGCGATAGCCGCTGCAAGAATAAGCCCTGTCCTATTCAGCTTCCCTTCCCGCTGGCCGACACTGAACTCATTGAGCGGACGGCCGCGATCGATCGCCTCGGGCCGCAACGGCCTGCGCATCGGTCGCAAGCGCCGGCGGTTTTCATGAAAGTTCGCATGAAACCGCCCGCCCAATGCCCCGCTCGCATCCGTCATTTCATCGAGGAGTTCACATGATCATTCGCGCTACCCTCGCGACGCTCGTCGCCGCCACGCTGACGACCGCCGCTTCCGCCCAGGTGCTTCACGAGAAAAACCTGCCGTTGAATCTCGCCGCCGACATCGCGCAGCAGACGATCCAGGCATGCTCGGCCAGCGGCTACGACGTGACGGTCACGGTGGTGGACCGCAGCGGTATCGAACGCGCGGTGCTGCGCGGCGACAACGCGGGGCTGCATACCGTGGATGCGTCGAAGCGCAAGGCCTATACCGCGCTGTCGACGAAAACGCCGACCGGCACGCTGGCCACGAACCTGCAGAAGAACCCGGCCGCCGCGCAGATGACGGCCATCGACGGCTTCCTGGTGCTCGGCGGCGGCGTGCCGATCAAGGCCGGCGACGAAGTGATCGGCGCCGTGGGTGTCGGTGGTGCGCCGGGCGGGCATCTCGACGAAGCGTGTGCGTTACAGGGAATTGCGCGGGTACAGGCCAAGCTGATGTAACGCGACGGACCGCTCCTTGATTGAGCGGTTTTTTTATTTGTCGCCAGCACTAGCCATGAATGCTGCCGCTGCTCACCCCGCCTGCCCGCCCAGCATCTGCACGAACGCGGCCAGGCCCGTCAGCATGATCTGCACGCCCACGCACAGCAGCAGGAACGCGGACACGCGCATCGCGACCTTCGTCCCTTCGCTGCCGAGATAGCGCGCGAGTGTCGTCGCGCGGCTGTAGATCTGCCAGATCGCGAACGCGACGAGCGCCGCGACCGCCACCGACACGACACCCGACACCAGGTAATCGCTCGCCGTATGCGCACGATTGGCATGCAGCGCGATGCCGGCCGCGATCGAGCCGGGGCCGATCGTCAGCGGCACCGTCAGCGGAAAGAACGCGCGCGACATCAGCTTCTGCAGATCGTCGCCATGCATGGCGACGTCGCCGCCGGCCGGGACGTCCGGCGCGTTCAGCATCGACCAGCCGGCCACCGCCACCGCGAAGCCGCCGCCGATCCGCAGCGCCTCCATCGAGATCCCGAAGAAGTTCAGCACCGGCGCGCCGACGAAGAAGATCACGAGCAGCGTGAAGAACACGTTCGTCGCAAGCTGCTTCGACAGGATCGCGCGCTCGGCTTCGGTCAGCGATTGCGTGCGTTCGAGAAACACGAACGCCATGCCGAACGGGTTGATGATGCCGATCAGGCCCGTGAAGCCGAACAGGATTTCAGGAATCAGGCGGTCGAGCTGCATCGCGATCGTGCTCTCCGGTAACGAACGGGAATAAAAAAGCGGCCAGTCGAGAAGACCGGCCGCGAAGAGGAGATATCTCCATGATCCGGCACACGGGGGGTATGCCGGGCCGCAGAAACTGAATTGTCGGGAATGTGGGCCGGGAAGGGAATCAGTCGGGTCTGATTCTGCATGCACGCCGCGCGTGGCGTGCAGTGAGATCCATCGAGGTTGCCGGGCAACGTTGTGCGACGTCACGATCACGCGCCGGCGGCCATGCGATGCGGGCAAAAAAATGCGGCCGGTCGGAACGAGCGGCCGCTCAAGAGAGGAGAAGTTTCCGCACATCGATTCGGCCGGGCGCCGCCTGCCCGGCATCGACGCATCATTGCCCGATCAACCGCGTATGACTCGGCAGCTCGACCGACAGATCGGCGCCGCCCGCGGCCGGCCGCGACGTATCGCGCGTCGCGGCGAGCCATTGCGTGAACTCGGCGGCGGTCATGCCCACGGCCTGGGCCGAACTCGATACCGGCGTGGCCGGCGGCATATCGGCCCCGCGGGCCGCCTGCGGCGAATGCGGCGTCGCCCCGCGTGCCGCGGTCGCCGCGTGTTGCGCGGCAGGCGCGTTCGCGCCCGCCTGACGCGCCGCCTTGCCGCGCGACGCCGCAGCGGACTTCGCTGCCGGCCGCGCCGCGGCCACTGCAGCCGGCTTGCGCGCCGACGATCCACGATCGGCACGCGGCGCCGCGGCTTCCGCGACGACGGCATTCGACGCGACCGCCATCGCCACCGCAACCGGCTCACCCGCCGAGCCGCTACCCGCGACGTGCAACGCACGCGCTTCCGCGGACGCGGTTTGCGCTACCACCGTCGCGGCAGCCTTCATCTGCGCATCCGTCGGCGGCGCCCGATCCGCCCGCACGATCGCGACTTCCGCGGCGTGGCCCGTCGCCCGCGCGACTTCCGTCGCCGCGACGGCCGCCGTCGGCCCGGCCGCGATCGCCGCCGAATAAACCGCGTCGTGCTCGGCCGCGTGCTGGCGCTCGTCGACCAGATGCGTCGCGAGGATGCATGTCGCGCCGAACAGCGCGCACGCCATCAGCGTGAGCCGCCAGCGGCGGCGCAGCGGATGCGGGCGCACCCACGCGCGGTTGTCGGAGCCGAAGTCGGTCGCGCGCACGACCTTGACGGGCCGCGCGGCCTTGGCGACGTTGCCGCCGCCAGCCGCGGGTGCCGGCACGCGAGGCGCGCCGTAGATATCGAACACGTGTTGCCGCGCGCGTCGGCTCGCCACGAACGGTCGGCGTCGCCGGCCGTACGGCGGCGGCACATCCGAGAACGGATGCGCGAGCGGAATCGCGTAATGCCCGGTGATGTCCTGCATGCTCATGATGTCGACGACGCATTGCGCGACATCCGTCGCGGCAATCCGTGCTCCCGTAGTTGAACGAATGGCTTCGAGTATCGCTTTGGCACCGGTTTCGGTAAATCGGACCACGATACATCCCGCCGCACGCGGCGGTAAGCCTAGTCCTATCACAACGACGGAAAGCCGGGCCAGATACCCCTCCTCACTCATGCACGCGCCGCCTCACGACGACGCATCGCCATCAGAACCGGCCGCGCAGGCCGATGGGTATCCCGTTCGACGACAGCTATGCCTTCAATTGCTCGTCGCGCGCGTTGACGCGGTTCGCGAACGTGTTGAAGCCGGTCTCGACGTTTTCCATGTCGGCGTAGCTATACCCGAGATAGATATCGTGGACAACAGGGCAAAGCGCTTGATCTTGACGTCCTCACGCGCCTAAAGGCTAGTGATTCCCACATATGGCGATGCACGTCCGCATCGGAGAATGTTCAGCGCAGCGTTGGTATCTCGATCATGCTCGGCACCACAGTCACTGCAGGCCCACTCTCTCATTCTCAGTCCCGCGATACCTTTCGGCCGCGTCGTGCTGTCTTTCGATCCGCACGCCGAACAGGACTGGGTGGAACCGCTTTCGTCGACTTCCTCGAACGTGGCCCCGTGCGCGATCGCTTTGTAGCGGAGCTTGTTTCGGAAGGACGACTAGGATGCGTCGTAGACGCTCTTCGCCATCCTGGTTCTGGCGAGCTTCGCGGCCGACACGTTGCCGACCGCGATGTAATCGAAGCGCCGCACCAGATCGAACGCGAGCTTGTGCTGGAAGTCGGCGCGGGCATTGGCGACCTTGGCGTGCAGCTTCGCGATATGTCGCTTGTGCTTGCGTGCTCGCTGCGCTTTCGCCAGCTTTTCCGCCGCTCGTCGGCCGAACTGGTCATTGGGCAGCTTCTCGCCGGTCGAAAGTGTGGCGAAGTCTTTCAGGCCGAGATCGATGCCGACGCCGGAACGGATAGGTCGGGCCTGAACGTCGGGTACTTCGATCACGATGTTGAGAAACCAATTGCCGCGCGCATCCTGCGCAAAGTTGGTGCCGTCCTTGATCTTGCCTTCGGGAAGCGGTCGACTGTTGAACACGCGAAACGTGTTGCCGGCGAAACGGAACGCGTCACCCTCGCGCTTCAGGTCACGTCCCTTCAGCGGCACCCAGCCCAGCGATTTCCTGCCGCGATAGCGCAGGTAGGGGCGTCGGTGCTGACTGCGCGACTTCGCGTATTGCTCGCACGTCGCGTTGACTGTGCCGGAGTGAATACCGAGTTCCTTGCTGCTGCCGGTCGTCAGCACGTTCAGGTCGAAACCGGTCGGCCATTTCTTGTTCCACTTCAGCGCGTGCTTCTGCGTGGCATTGCAGAAGTTCCAGACGTAGTTCACCGCGCGGCTCTGCTTGTTGAGCAGTCCGTTGCGCGACTTCACCCGGTAGCGGTAGACAAAAATCATGCGGATCGCTCTAACGAAGGATTGCTGCCGACAAAAAGCGACAAGAAAGCGGTTTATTTTAACGGCGGTACCGGACGGAATGCGCTCGTCGTACGTAGTTTCAGACCAGGCTGATTTCCTTCACACTCCGAATCGAACACAATCGGCCTGCTTGTTCTCCGTTGCCTCCTGGAGTACAGGCTCCATAGTCGATATTTTCCCGCCCTCCCTGGCGGGACTTTTTTGGACGGCGTCACGCCGCTACCTGCCCGGAACCTGTCCGGCCATGATCGCGCTCTCCTCTCCTCATTCGCGCACGCCCGGTGCGATCGCATCGTGACCGACGCCCCTTCCACCGCCGTCGCGATCCTGACGATCGACCATCCGAGCCGCGGCACGTTCGACGATCGGCTGCGTCGCGCCGGTTACGGCTACGACCGCCTGCGCATCGACGACATCCTGCGCCGCGCCGGCTACCGGCCGTCGCGCTTCGAGTATTTGCCCGACCTGCTCGCGAGCTGCGAGACACGCGCGTTCGATCTCTTCATCGTCCAGTGCGAAACGGCGTGCCGCCGCACGACGGACGCGATCCGTGCGCTGCGCGCGCGGTTCGCCGGCACCGTGGCGATCGTGTCGATCAGCCAGCGCGACGCCGAGCTCGCGCGCTCCGCGTGTTTCGTCGCCGGCGCGAATGAACATCATCCGTACACCGTGGCCCCGGACACGTTGATCGCCAGCATCGCGACCTGGCTGCGCTGGTCGCATCATCGCGCGACCCATCATCGCCACTGGCGCATCGGCGCGTTCGAATTCGACACGGCCACGCGCAGCGTGAACGTCGCCGGCCGCGAGCACGTGCTGACCGAGAAGCACTTCCAGATCGCGACCGCGTTCTTCCTGAACATGGGCCGCGCGCTCGACCGTACGCACATGAGCCAGCTCGTGTGGGGCTCGCTCGTCGCATCGACGAGCCGGCGGCTCGACACGCACGTCGCGTATCTGCGCGACCGGCTCGAACTCGACGGGCGGCACGGCGTGAAGATGATGACGATGTACGGATTCGGCTATCGGCTCGTCACGTGCGAGCCGGGTGCGGAGCCCGCGCAGGAAGACGCGGCGCGGCAATAGCCGGCGGCGCATCGGAATCGTGAGGGCTCGCGCGGTCGCCAGTCGCGCGCCTGTGCCGCACGTGTGTCGCCCGGTCGACTCGCCGCCCCCCGCAACCCTGACAGGCTCCATTGCGCGCTGATCGGACTCCATTATCATGGGGGCACCCTGGCCGACCGCCCCGCTCCCGATGGACCACCGCGCCGCACCCGATTCCGCCCGCTCCGCCGCCGCGCCCGCGCCCGCCGCGCCCACCCGCGTCGGCCGCCGCCAGCGCGCGCTGCTCTATGCCGGCGGCGCGGCCGTGACGGTCGCGATCCTGCTCGCGAGCGGCCTGATGCTGTACACGATGGCGCGCGAAGCGATCCAGGCGCGCTATACGACCTTCGCGGTGCGCCAGTTCCTCGTCCAGATCGAATTCAAGATGCGCACGACGGGCATGGACACGCTCGTCACCCACGACGAAGCCGTGTGGAATTCCCGTGCGACCGATCCGGCGCGCGTCGCCGCGCTCGCGGCCGGCCATGGCAGATTGATCATTCAGGGCAGCCCGACTTTCCCGCCGACGCTCGTGCTGGCCGACCTGTCGCCCGCGCACCCGGCCGACAGCTACGCGCACGATCTGGCGATGGCGAGCGACATGAGCTATCGCGTCGGCGCGTACGTCGCGAAGCACGACGCCGATCGCTCGATCGCGGGCTACGTGTATCGCCCCGACCGCAGCTTTGCGGTCGTCATTCCCGAACCGGTGCCGCCCGATCCGCTCACCGCGTCGCCCGCCACCGATGCAGCCACGCTGGTCGACAAAGTCGCCGCCGGCATCGCGACGCCGCCACCCGGGCAATACGAATGGCATCCGCCTGTCTACGATCCCGTGCAGCGGCGCGACGTGTTCCGGATCGCCGGCGCCGTCTACGACATGCAGGTGCCGCGCGCGGTGTTCCTGTCGACGGTGCCGGTCGACGTGCTGCGCGCCCGCCTCGCGACCGGCGACACGGCCGATTCGGCGATCATCGTCGACGCGCACGGACGCACGCTGCTGCGCGCCGGCACCGCGGCCGACGACGACGCCACCCGCGCGGCCGTCGAGCGGCTCGGCGCGCACACGCGCGAAGCCGTCCGCCGCGGCGGGCCGCGCACCGCGTTCGGCGACGGGCTGTTCTCGCTGAGCCAGCCGATCGCCGAAACCGACTGGACGCTCGTGCAGGCGTTCACGCTGCGCTCGCTGCTCGCGACGATCGGCCTGCGCGCGGGCTGGTACGTCGCGATCATGTTCGCGGTGATCGCGCTCGTGTGGTGGCTGCTGGTGCGTTTCGACCGCCGCGTGCTGAAACCCGACGACGCGCGCACGCGGCGCGTGATCGACAGCGAGAACCTGAACCGGACGATCGTCGAAGCCGCGCCGTCCGGCATCGCGCTGCTGTCGCTCGCCGACGGCGCGGTGCTGCTGCAGAACGACACGATGCGCGACTACGATGCGCGCCGCGCGGGCGAACCGTCGTTGCCGGCAAGGCTGCTCGAACGCTTCGACCGTTCGCCGGCCGCCGCCGCGTGGCAACCCGATCTGCACGTGACGCTGCCCACCGCCGGCGGCGAAGCGGTCGACCTGCTCGTCAACCTCGTGCGCACACGCTTTCACGACATGGACGTCGTGCTGTGCAACTTTTCCGACATCACGTCGCAGAAGAACATCGAGCGCCGGCTCGACGAAGCGGCGCGCGCCGCCGACGCCGCGAACGACGCGAAATCCGCGTTCCTCGCGACGATGAGCCACGAGATCCGCACGCCGCTGAACGCGATCCTCGGCAATCTCGAACTGATCGGCCGCGAGCCGCTCGCCGAGTCGCAGCGCGAACGACTGCATACGGTCGAAGGCGCGTCGTCGGTGCTGCTCGACCTGATCAACGACATCCTCGACCTGTCGAAGATCGAGGCCGGCCAGATGACGATCGAGGCGATTCCGTTCGATCTCGCGGAGACGATCCGGCAGACCGGCGCGATGTTCGAACCGCTCGCGGCAGCGAAGGGCTTGCAGTTCGACGTGTTCGTCGACGATGCGCTGGCGTCGCGCTATCTCGGCGACCCGACGCGCATCCGGCAGATCGCCGCGAACCTGCTCGGCAACGCGATCAAGTTCACGAATCATGGCGAAGTCACGCTCGAGGTGTATCTGCGCGACGACACGAACCCCGATTCGCCGATCGCGATCGGCATCAGCGATACCGGGATCGGGATGACCGACGCGCAGCGCGCGGCGCTGTTCCGCCCGTTCACGCAGGCCGATACGTCGATCACGCGGCGCTACGGCGGCACGGGCCTCGGGCTCGCGCTGACGAAGCAGCTCACGCAGATGATGCACGGTGCGGTCGAAGTGAAGAGCGCGCCCGGCAAGGGCAGCACGTTCGTCGTCACGTTGCCGATGCGGGCGGCGAGCGACGCGCAGGTGGCCGAGCACGACGCGGCGCTCGCCGACGATGGCGTGCTGCCCAGCGTGAGCGCGCGCGTGCTGGTGGTCGACGATCATCCGGTGAACCGCACGCTGCTGCAGGGGCAGCTCGTCACGCTCGGCTATGCGGCGGACGCGGCCGAGGAAGGTGCGTCGGCGCTGCGGCGCTGTGCCGATACGCGCTACGACCTCGTGATGACCGACCTGAACATGCCGGGCATGGACGGTTACACGCTCGCGCGCGTGCTGCGTGCGCAGTATCCGGGGCTGCCGATCGTCGCCGTCACCGCGCATGCAAGCGCGGCCGAGCATGCGCGGTGCGCGGAAGCCGGGATCGTGTCGGTGCTCGTGAAGCCCGTGCTGCTCGACACGATCGATCGCACCGTGCGGCGGTATGCGCATGCGGCCGCCGCGCAAGCGCCGGCCCGGCGCGCGCTCGTCGATCTCGCGGAAGGGCCGTTGCCGCCGGACGTCCATAAGCTGCTGGAAACGAGCCTCGTGCAATCGCTGGCGGGGATTCGCGATGCGCGGGCACGCGATGACGTGGCCGCGTTGCGGCACGAACTCCATTCGCTGCGCGGGGCGTTTGCGACGATTCACGAGCATGACGTGGCCGATACGGTCGGCGTGTTGCAGGCGGCCATTCATGGTGGTGACATGAGCGCTTTCGACGCGCGGCTGGCGCATATGGAACGTCTTGCGCGTGAAGCACTTCAACGGCGTGCGACGCAAGCCCCGTCTGCCTGAATACGACGCGACCGGCGCTCGCCGGTCGGTCTTTTTCTCTCTCCCTGTCTGACGTTCGGACCACGCCGGCGAGGGCATTGCACGCCTGTAGGACTGGGCCTACAAAGACGCTATCTCGAATCAGCCAAGGACGACTGATTAGGACGAGGCCGATCCCTACCATCGGTTTGTGAACTGACAAACTGAAAGGAGTAGGGATATGAACAAGACCTATCGCAGCGTTTGGAACGCCGTGACCAGCACGTGGACGGCCGCGGCCGAAACGGCGAAGTCGCATTCGAAGGGTTCGTCGCGCGCGGCACGGCAGGCCGTCGTCGCACTGACACTTGGTGCCACATCGATCGGCAGCGCATTTGCAATCGATGCGTGCGTAACCGACGATGGAAGGGATGGAAGCCGAGACACCGCTGGTGTATGCCGGACCGACAGCGTTTTTGGCACAAGCTCGATCGGCACACAAGCCGCTCTCGAAGACACATATATCCAAATCAACAGCGGTAGTGCCGGAGCCGCAAGAACCGCCAATGCGGGAGTCGCGATCGGGGGCGCAGCCTATGCGGACGGGGCGAACGGGATTGCCGTTGGCTATTCATCAAGGGCATACGCCGACAGGTCGATTGCTATCGGTTCAGCGGCAACCGTGGATGCCGCTGCGAACTACGGTATCGCCCTTGGCCGTTTAGCCTCGGTTACTAGCACCGGTTTGAATAGCGTGGCCTTAGGGCAAGCCAGCTCGGCTACTCGTGAAAACACCGTTTCTGTGGGCTCGGACGCGCTGAAGCGTCAGATCGTCAACGTCGCAGCAGGCATGGAAAACAACGATGCCGTAAACGTCGGCCAGATGAACGCCGGCCTGTCGACCACGAACGCTTCGATTGCGGCGACGAATTCGGCATTGTCGACGACCAATGCATCGCTTTCGACGACGAATGCAACCCTGTCGACGACCAACACCACGCTTGCCGCCACCAACGCGTCGTTGTCGACGGCCAATACACAAATTACTGCGTTGAACGGCGACATGGCGGCCGCGAAAACCGGCATCTCGACGAACACCTCCGACATCACGAAGCTCAACGACAAGCTGGGCGAGTTGTCGAGCGGCACGATCGGTCTCGTTCAGCAGGCCACCAAGAGCGACAACATCACCGTCGGTGCGGAAACCGGCGGCCGCGTCGTGGACTTCACCGGCATGGATGGCACGCGCAAACTCACGGGCGTCGCGGCAGGCGAAGTGTCGGCAGCCAGCAACGAAGCCGTGAATGGCGCGCAACTGCACGGTGTGTCGGAAAGCGTCGCGTCCGCTATCGGCGGTAGCTCGATCGTCAACCCGGACGGTTCGATCTCCGCGCCGGTCTTCACCGTCGGCGACGGCAGCGGCGGCACCAAGATCGTCAACTCGGTCGGTGACGTCGTCACCAACCTCGACGGCCGTACGACGGCCAACGAAGGCGATATCAAGAAGCTCGCTGACGATATCGGCAGCGGCACGCTCGGCCTCGTCCAGCAAGCCGCCAAGGATGACAACATCACCGTCGGCGCGAAAACCGGCGGCCGCGTCGTGGACTTCACCGGCATGGACGGCACCCGCACGCTCACCGGCGTCATGGCAGGTGACGTCTCGGCGGCCAGCACCGAAGCCGTGAACGGCGCACAACTGCATGGTGTAGCGGACAGCGTCGCGTCGGCAATCGGCGGCAGCTCGATCGTCAACCCGGACGGGTCGATCTCCGCACCGGTCTTCACCGTCGGCGACGGCAGCGGCGGCACCAAGATCGTCAACTCGGTCGGTGACGTCGTCACCAATCTCGACGGCCGTACGACGGCCAACGAAGGCGATATCAAGAAGCTCGCGGACGATATCGGCAGCGGCACGCTCGGCCTCGTCCAGCAAGCCGCCAAGGATGACAACATCACCGTCGGCGCGAAAACCGGCGGCCGCGCTGTGGACTTCACCGGCTCGGACGGCTCACGCAAGCTCACGGGCATCGCGGCAGGCGACGTATCGGCTGCGAGCAACGAAGCCGTGAACGGCGCGCAACTGCATGGCCTGTCGGAAAGCGTCGCTTCCGCCATCGGCGGTAGCTCGATCGTCAACCCGGACGGTTCGATCTCCGCGCCGGTCTTCACCGTCGGCGACGGCAGCGGCGGCACGAAGATCGTCAACTCGGTCGGCGATGTCGTCACCAACCTCGACGGCCGTACGACGGCCAACGAAGGCGATATCAAGAAACTCGCTGACGATATCGGCAGCGGCACGCTCGGCCTCGTCCAGCAGGCCAAGCCGGGCGACGACATCACGGTCGGCGCAAACACCGACGGCAATGCCGTGAACTTCAGCAGCAAGACCGGCGCACGCAAGCTCACGGGCATCGCGGCGGGTGACGTGTCGGCGACCAGCACCGAAGCCATCAACGGTGCGCAACTGCATGGCGTGTCGGACAGCGTCGCCTCGGCAATCGGCGGCGGCGCAACGGTGAACGCCGACGGCTCGATCTCCGCGCCGTCCTTCACCGTCGGCGACGGCAGCGGCGGCACGAAGATCGTCAACTCGGTCGGCGATGTCGTCACCAACCTCGACGGCCGCATGACGACCAACGAAGGCGGCCTGAAGAAGCTCTCCGAGCAGCTCGAAAACGGCTCGCTCGGCCTCGTCCAGCAAAACTCGGCCGGCACGATCACCGTCGGCGCGCTGGCCGGCGGCACGTCGGTGAACTTCACCGGCGCCGATGGCGCACGCGTGCTGTCCGGCGTCGCCAACGGCGTGGACGACGACGACGTCGTGACCGTGTCGCAGCTCCGCGCGACCGGCCTGATCGACTACACGGGCAAGGAAGTCGGCGCGGTCACCTACGACTCGGGCCTGAATTTCGACACCGTGACGTTCGCCGGCACCTTCGGCACGAAGCTGCAGCGCGTGGCGGCCGGCGAGATCAGCGCGACGAGCATGGACGCCGTCAACGGCAGCCAGTTGTTCGATCTGCAGGAGCAGTTCGCGAAGCAGTACGGCGACCTGAGCGGCCAGCTCGGCGACCTGTCGAGCCGCTTCGGCGACCTGTCCGACCGCCTCGGCGATCTCGAGGCGAACCCCGGCACGGGCGGCCCGGGCACGGGCGATGGGTCGACCGTCGTCGGCGAGGGTGCGGTGGCGTCGGGCGAGAACAGCTCGGCGATTGGCGACAGCGCGCTCGCATCGGGCGAAAACGCATCGGCGGTCGGTCAGGGCGCGGTCGCATCGGGCAACAACGGCTCGGCCATCGGCCAGGGCTCGGTGGCATCGGGCGAGAACGGCTCGGCACTCGGTCAAGGCGCGGTCGCGTCGGGCGAAAACGGCACGGCGCTCGGCCAGGGCTCGGCGGCATCGGGCGCGAACGGCACGGCCGTCGGCCAGGGCGCGGTCGCATCGGGCGAGAACAGCACGTCGCTCGGCCAGGGCGCGTCGGCCACCGGCAGCGGCTCGGTCGCGATCGGTCAAGGTTCGGTCGCGACGGAAGCCAAAACCGTTTCGTTCGGCGACGGCACGGCAGAAGGCAACCGCCGGCTCGTCAACATCGCGGACGGCATCAACGCGTCCGACGCGGCGACGAAGGGCCAGCTCGACCGTGCGATGGAATCGGTCGACGCACGCTTCAACGACACGAACCGCGCGATCAACGACGTCGCGAAGAACGCGTACGCCGGTATCGCGGCCGCGATGGCGATGCCGAACATGACGCCGTCGCAGCCGGGCAAGACGGTCGTCGCGGTCGGCGCCGCGAACTTCAAGAGCGGCTCGGCGATTGCCGCCGGCGCCACCTATCGGTCGCGCAACGGCAACTGGCTGGTGAACGGCGCGACGTCGATCACGTCGGTCGGCGATGTGGGGGTGCGTGCCCAGGTCGGCTACGAGTTCTGACCGGCGCGCTCCGCGCAAGCGGAGCGTCGACCCGAAGCGGAAGGGCGCAATCCCTTCCGCTGTTCGGCCGACGGCCAGTGGCGATTCATCCGAGTCACCACCGGCCGTCGGCGCGACGGGATCGCGTCCGGCCAGCCGTTTCGCCGCGACCGATCGCGCCCCGCGCCGGCCCCAATCCGCGTCAACGACGCCGAGCGCGTGCCGCCAGGCACCGCGCAACGCGCGAGAAACCCATGAACAGAACCTTTCCCATTCGCATCGCGATCGCCGACGATCATCCGGCGGTCGTCATCGGCGCCCGCTACGAGCTGTCGGCGACGAACACCGTCGCGGTCGTCGCGACCGCGCACAACTCGACGGAGCTGATGGACGCGCTGTCGAACCATCCGTGCGACGTGCTGGTGTCCGACTACGCGATGCCGGGCACCGAATACGGTGACGGCCTCGCGATGTTCACGACCATCCTCAAGCGCTTTCCCGGCTTGAAGATCGTCGTGATGACGATGATGGAAAACGCGGTGGCGCTGCGCGCGCTGATCGATATCGGCATCGCGTGCATCGTCAGCAAGTCGGACATGCCGAATCACCTGACGATGGCGATTCATGCGGCCTATACGAACGGTCGCTACCTGTCGCCGTCGATGGACCGGATCCTGCGCAATACGGGCAGCGTCGGCGGCCGGGCGCCCGCGCTGTCGGTGCGGGAGGTCGAGGTGATCCGTCTCTTTTCGTCGGGGCTGTCGGTCAACGAGATCGCCGACAAGCTGAACCGCAGCAAGAAGACGATCAGCACGCAGAAAAGCTCGGCGATGCAGAAGCTCGGCATCGAGCGCGACGTCGACCTGGTGCGCTATGCGATCGCGTGCGGGCTCGTCACCGACTACGGCTACGCACCGCCCGCGCGCGGCGATGAAGCAGGCGGCTGAAACCGCCGCCGTGACCTGAAACGAAAAACCCCGGCAGCCGCGAGGCGCCGGGGTTTCGGTGCGCCGGTACGATCCGGCGCATTCATCTTGATGGCCGCCATCCCGCGCGGCCGGCATCGTCGCGCGTGCCGTCAGGCCGGATCGACGCTGCCTTCCTCTTTCGTGTCACCACCCCGCCCTTCGCTGGCCGACGCGGCGACGATCCCGTGCTCGATCGCGTAACGCAGCAGGTCGATGTCCTTCTCGATCCCGAGCTTTTCCATCGCGCGCGCCTTCTGCGTGCTGATCGTCTTCTTGCTGCGGCTGAGTTTGTCCGCGATCTCGTTGACCGTGAGGCCCGACGCATAGAGCCGCACGACTTCGAGCTCGCGGTCGCTGAGGTCGCGCTTCTGGTCGGCCGCCCGGGCGCTCGAATGCGACGTGAGCGTGCGCACGACCTTCTCGACCGACGGCGAGAAATACGTGCCGCCCGTCGCGGCCGCGTGAATCGCGGGAATCAGGTGATCGATCGTGTCGGATTTGCTGACGATGCATTCGATGCCGAGCCGCGTCAGCGCGCCGATCACGGCCGGGTTGTCGAGCATGGTCAGCACGACCAGCTTCACGGCCGGGTGATTGCGCTGGAGATAGGAGAACAGCGTGATGCCGTCGCCGTGCGCGCTGCCGGGCATCGCATAGTCGGACACCACGACGTCGCACACGCCGGCCTCGACGAGCCGGATCAGCTCGGTCGAATTGACGGCCTTGCCGGTCAACTGGATCGTCGGCACCGACGACAGGCCGTGCTCGACGCCGACCAGCATCGCCGGGTGGTCGTCGGCCAGTACCACGCGTATCAGATAGCTTCCCATAGTCGTCCAGATGTGCGCGGCAATCGTCGCGGCCGGCTCGCCGCCTGGCGGGCGGCGACGGCGCGCATCGCGGCGTCGTGGATCGTAATTGGGCGCTATCTTCGCATGAAACCGGGGCGGCAACCATGGATCGGGCGGCGGGCCGCAGCCCGGGCCGGGCGCCGGCACGAAAAAAGCCGCCGGCGCATCGAGCGCCGGCGGCTTCGAACTTCTTCCGGGGAAAGCAGGCCGGCATCAGCCGGTCATGCCGCCCCAGCCTTACTGCGCGTCGATCCGGACCTCGACGCGGCGGTTCTGCGCGCGGCCTTCGGCCGTCGCGTTGGACGCGACCGGCTCGGCGGCACCCTGGCCCTGCGACACGAACGACTGCGCCTTCAGGCCGTTGGCGCTCAGGTAGTTCATCGCGTTACGCGCGCGCGAAGCCGACAGCGCGAGGTTGTGCGTCGCGCTGCCCGTCGAATCGGTGAAGCCTGTGACGGTCACGCGACGGAATTCGACGCCGCGATTGACGTCGATGAACCGGTCGAGATTGCTGCGCGCCTCGGGCGTGAGCACCGCGCTGTCGAGCGCGAAGTTCGCGTCGCCCTGCAGCAGCACCTGGCGCTGCGGGACCGGCGCGGGCCGCGGTTGCGGTTGCGCGACCGGCGCCGCCACCGGGGCCGGCTGCGGCTTGCCGCACATGAACGTGATTTCGCGCGGGTCCTTCTTCGGCGCACGGCTGTACACGCGATCGATCATCTCGAGCGGTGTGAAGCCTTGCCCCTGGCAGAACTCTTCCGCCGCGCGGGCACACGCGTTCGCACTGCCCAACAGTCCGTCGCAGCTCACGCGGAACACGTTGTCCGGCTTGCCGGGGATCGACACCGCGCGGATGTCGTAAGTGACGCCCGATTGCGTCGTGCACGCACCGAGCGCCATCGCGATCGCGCCGATCGACGCGGCGCGCAACAACAAGGTTTTCATGGTCATGATGAAACGCCCGCCACGAAGGCGGGCGCGTAAAAAAGTTGAATGAGGGAAGTCGGGGCGGGCGGGGCAAGCTGCTGCCCCGCCCGGCGCGTTACCACTGATACGAAGCGCCCACGCCGACCGTATTGCCGCCGCTCGACATACCCACGCCGGCCTTCATCTTCAGGTTCTGCGTGATGCGGGCTTCGCCGCCGAACGCCACCGCCTGATAGCCCTTGTAGGTCGCGCCGCCGATACCGAACGAAATCGTCTTGCCCGGATCGACGCCCGGAATCATCGTCAGCGCGGTGGCCGCGGCGATACCCGAGTACGCGTTGCGCGACAGGTCGTTGACCTGGCCCTGCATGCCGCCCATGGCCCGGTCGAGCTGACCCTTCGTCGCGACGTCGGTCGCGTTCACGCCGTCCGACACGTTCGAGATCGTGCGGGTCCGGTCGATCGAGCCGACCGACACGGTGTCGTCGCCGTACGCGGTCGAACCGGCACCCAGCGCGACCGAGTTCGAACCCGACGCGTTCGCGCCCGAGCCGATCGCGACCGACTGGTTGCCCGATGCGTTCGAGCCGCTGCCGATCGACGTGGCGCCTTCGGCCGCGCTCTTCGCGCCGGAACCGATCGCGACACCGTTGCTCTGCGACGCGCCCGCGTTCGAACCGATCACCGTGGCGTTGTTCGCGCCCGTGCCGATCGTCGCGCCCGAACCGGCGGCCGTGTTGCCCGTACCCGCGCCTGCGTTGGCCGGCGTCGTGCTGCCGGCGCCGACATCGGTGCCCGCGAAGTACTGGCTACCCGAACCGCCATCGCCCGGATTACCCGTACCCGGGTTCTGCTCCAGGGCGCCGACACGGCCGTCGAGGCCACCGATACGGTCGCTCAGCTCGCTCAACTGGCCGAAGTTCACCGCGTCGTACTGAGTCGTACCGTCCGCCACGTTCGTCAGTCGCACCGGCGCCGCGCCCGTGCCGCCCAGCGTCACCGAACCGTAGTTCGGCGTGCCGTCGCGGTTCAGGTCGTAACGCACCGCGAGCGAATCGGTCGCGCCGTACGCGGCCGCGGCCTGGACTGCTTCGGCCACCGTCTTGTACTTCGTACCGTTCACGTCGATCGCCGTATCCGCGAGCTTGCCGTCGGCATCGACCGCCGTCCCGCCGCCGATCACGTCCGCCACGCTCTGCGCGGTGCCGTGCAGTTGCGAACCGTTGATCGCATCGACGCTCGTCGCGCTCACCGCGCCCGCCGCCACGCCGGTCAGCACGCGGTTGCCCGCCGTGCCCGCGAAGTTCACGGTCGTGCCGTCCGTGTCCTTCGCGACCGTGATGTCGCGCGTCGTATCGTCCTGCTGAACCAGGCCGATCGAACCGTGGACGAGGCTGTTCGAGATGTTCTCGATCGCATCGCCGACGTTGTCGAACGTCTTGTCGCTGACCTTGTACGACGGGTTCGTCACGTTGCCGTCCGCGTCGACACTCGCGCCGCCGCCGAGCGACTTCGCGACGCTCTGCGACACGCCGTGCAGCTGCGCGCCGTTGATCGCGTCCGTGCTGGTGGCCGATACCGCGCCCGCCTTCACGTTCGTGATCGTCGTGCCGTTCGCGCCGGCCAGCGTGACCTGGTCGAAGTTCGCCGAGCCGTCGGCATGCTTGCCGTACGTCACCGCGAGCGAAGCCAGACCCGCACCCGGGTTGGTCGGATCGACCGGCGCCACCAGGCCTGCGTCCTGCAGCTGGCCGAGGTTGATCGCGTCGTGACGGTCCGTACCGTCGGCGACGTTCTTCAGTGCCACCGGAGCCGTCGCGCCCGCGCCGCCCAGCGTCACCGAACCCATGTTCGGCGTGCCGTCCGTATTACGGTCGTACGTCACAGCAGCGATCGACTGACCCGTGACCGGATCGACCAGACCCGAATCGGCAAGCTGCTTGTTGATCACGGTGATGTTTTGCGTGTTCGTCACCGTGCGGCCGTCGAGGTTCGACAGCGCATCGCCCACGTTGTTGTACGCGACCGACTTCGATGCATCCGCCGGATCGGCCAGCGAGTACGTCGGGTTCGTCACCTTGCCGTCCGCGCCCACCGTCGAGCCGCCGCCCAGCGAATCAGCCACGCTCTGCGCGGTGCCGTGCAGCTGCGCACCGTTGATCGCATCCGTGCTGGTGGCCGTGACCGCGCCCGCCTTCACGTTCGTCAGCGTCGTGCCGTCCGTGCCCTTCAGCGTGACCACGTCCTGCGTCGCGCTGTCGTATGCCACGGCGAGCGACGTCAGCCCCTTGCCCGGATTCGTCGGATCGACCGGCGCAACGAGGCCCGCGTCCTGCAACTGGCCGAGGTTGATCGCGTCGTTGCGGTCCGTGCCGTCGGCGACGTTCTTCAGTGCGACCGGCGTCGTGGCGCCCGCACCGCCCAGCGTCACGGCATCCTTCGCCGCGCTGTCGTACGTCACCGCCATCGACGTCAGCTTGCCCGAGCCGTCTTCGCCCACCAGGCCGGCGTTCTTCAACTGGCCGAGGTTCAGCGCATCGCCGTCGTCCGTCGCATCCGCGACGTTCTTCAGCTGCGTCGGGCCCGTGCCGTTGCCGAGCGTCACCGAGCCGTAGTTCGGCGTGCCGTCCGTGTTACGGTCGTACGTCACCGCGGCAATCGACTTGCCCGTCGACGGATCGATCAGGCCCGAATCCTTCAGCTGCGAAACGTTCACCGCGTCCATGTCGGCCACACCGGCCTTCACGTTCGACAGCGTCGTGCCATCCGTACCCTTCAGCGTGACGACATCCTTCGCCACGCCGTCGTACGCGACGGCCAGCGACGTCAGGCCCGCACCCGGGTTGGACGGATCGACCGGCGCAACGAGGCCCGCGTCCTGCAACTGGCCGACGTTGATCGCATCGTGACGGTCCGTACCGTCGGCAACGTTCTTCAGTGCGACCGGAGCCGTCGCGCCCGTACCGCCCAACGTGACCGTGTCCTTCGCTGCACCGTCGTACGTGACGGCCATCGACGTCAGGTTGCCCGCGCCGTCGTCGCCCACCAGACCGGCGTTCTTCAACTGGCCGAGGTTCAGCGCATCGCCGTCGTCCTTAGCATCCGCGACGTTCTTCAGCGCCACAGGCGTGGTTGCGCCCGCGCCGCCCAGCGTCACGCTGTCCTTTGCCGCGCTGTCGTACGTCACTGCCGCAATCGGCTTGCCCGTCGACGGATCGATCAGGCCCGCGTCCTTCAGTTGCGAGACGTTCACCGCGTCCATGTCGGCCACGCCGGCCTTCACGTTCGACAGCGTCGTGCCGTCCACGCCGGCCAGCGTCACCTTGTCGCGTGCCGCGCCGTCGTACGTCACGGCCATCGACATCAGGTTGCCCGCGCCGTCGTCGCCCACCAGACCGGCGTTCTTCAACTGGCCGAGGTTCAGCGCGTCGCCGTCGTCCTTCGCGTCCGCGACGTTCTTCAGTGCGACCGGCGTGGTCGCGCCCGCGCCGCCCAGCGTCACGGTGTCCTTCGCCGCGCTGTCGTACGCCACGGCCAGCGGATTGCCGCCGCTGTTCTTGTCGAGCGCACCGAGGGCGTCGCCCACGTTGTGGTAATCCTGGCCGCCGACCGAGTACGTCGGGTCGGTGATCGAACCATCCGCGCCGACGCCCGCGCCGCCGCCGATCTTGTCCGCGACGCTCTGCGACACCGTGAACAGCTGCGAGCCGTTGACTGCGTCGTGGCTCGTCGCGTTCACCGCACCGGCTGCGACGTTGTGGATCGCGACCGGCACGCCGGCGTTGCCCAGCGTCACGCTGTTCTTCGCCGCGCTGTCGTACACCACCGCCAGCGATTCGCCTGTCGTCGGGTCGATCACGCCGCCCTTCTCCAGCGAATCCTTCAGGTCGCCGAGGTTCTGGTTCGTCGCGAACAGCTGCGAGCCGTTCACCGCGTCCTTGCTGTCTGCGGCGAGCACGCCGTCGGCCACGTTGTGCAGGGCGACCGGCGTGGCGGCGCCTGCGCCACCCAGCGTCACGCTGTCCTTCGCCGTGCCGTCGTACGTCACCGCCATCGACGTCAGGTTGCCCGAGCCGTCGTCGCCGACCAGGCCCGCATCCTTCAGCTGGCCGAGGTTCAGTGCATCGCCGTCATCCTTCGCATCTGCGACGTTCTTCAACTGCGTCGGACCCGTGCCGTTACCGAGCGTCACCGAGCCGTAGTTCGGCGTGCCGTCCGGGTTACGGTCGTACGTCACCGCCGCGATCGACTTGCCCGTCGACGGATCGATCAGGCCCGAATCCTTCAGCTGCGAGACGTTCACCGCGTCCATGTCGGCCACACCGGCCTTCACGTTCGACAGCGTCGTGCCACCCGCGCCAGCCAGCGTGACCACGTCCTTCGCCACGCCGTCGTATGCGACGGCCAGCGACGTCAGGCCCGCACCCGGGTTGGACGGATCGACCGGCGCCACCAGGCCCGCGTCCTGCAGCTGGCCGAGGTTGATCGCGTCGTGACGGTCCGTGCCGTCGGCGACGTTCTTCAGCGCCACCGGAGCCGTCGCACCCGCGCCGCCCAGCGTCACCGAACCCATGTTCGGCGTGCCGTCCGTATTACGGTCGTACGTCACAGCGGCGATCGACTGACCCGTCACCGGATCGACCAGACCCGAATCGGCGAGCTGCTTGTTGATCACGGTGATGTTTTGCGTGTTCGTCGCCGTGCGGCCGTCGAGGTTCGACAACGCGTCGCCCACGTTGTCGTACGCGACCGACTTCGACGCATCCGCCGGATCGGCCAGCGAGTACGTCGGGTTCGTCACCTTGCCGTCCGCGCCCACCGCCGAGCCGCCGCCGAGCGAATCCGTCACGCCCTTCAACTGGCCGACGTTCACCGCATCAGTCGTTTGCGTGCCTGCCGCGACGTTGACGATCTGGCGTTCCGCGCCCGCACGGCCGACCGACAGCGCGTTCGCACGATCCGAGAACGCGTTCGCGCCGAGCGCGATGCTGTTGGCCGCGCCTGCGGTTGCGTTCGCGCCGAGCGCCATCGCGCCTTCGACGCTGCGCGCGACGTTCGCACCCGTACCGATAGCAACCGCGTTGGTCGCACCGGCCCGCACGTTCGCGGCGTTACCGACCGCGATCGAGCCGTCGCCGATCGCCTGCGCGCCGTTGTTACCCACTGCCAGCGCGTATTCGCCGTTCGCCTGCGCGTTCGCCCCCAGCGCGACGGCTTGCGTGCCGTTCGTCTGGACGTTCGAACCCACGGCGACCGAGTAGTCCTGGCCGGCGCCGGTCTGCGCGAAGCTGCCGATCGCGACCGAGTTGTTCGAACCCGCGCCGCTCTGGAGGCCCACCGACACCGCGTTGGCGCCGCTTGCCGCCGTCGACGAGCCGATCGCGGCCGCCGTGGCCTTGGTCGGGTCCGCGCCGTTCAGCGAAGCGACGTTGTTGCCCTGCAGGCCTTCGATCGCGACCAGCGGGTCGCTGACGTCCATCGGCTGCATCGAGCGCGCGCTCACCTCGTCGATCGCGGCCTTCGTCTTCTTGTCGATTTCCGACGAGAAGGTGTCGATGGCCTGCTGCGTCTTCGACGTCACCGAGGTCGACAGGGTGTTCAGGGCCGCGTACAGCTGGCCGCCGTTGACGGCGTCCGTGCTCTGGAATGCGACGTCGCCGTCCGCCACGTTGACGATCTTGCGTTCGCGGCCCACGTCGCCAACCGACACGACGTTGTTCTGGTTCGCGACCGAGTTGTAGCCGATCGCGACCGAACCGTTGCCGGTCACGCGCGCGCCGCTGCCGAGCGCCAGCGAGTTCGCGCTGGTGGCACGGGCGTCGGAGCCGATCGCGACGGCCAGCGCGCCGCTTGCGACCGCAGGCGTGCCCGTGAGCGGGTCGGCATTGACCTTGACGAAGCGCAGGTTGCCGCCGGACATCCGGTCTTCGAGGTCCGACAGGCCCGTGTTCAATTGCTTGACGTTGACCGCGTCGAGGTCGTCGACACCCGTCGCGACGTTCTTGATCTGCGTCGGGCCTGCGCCGTTGCCGAGCGTCACCGTGCCGTAGTTCGGCGTGCCGTCCGGGTTACGGTCGTACGTGACCGCGGCAATCGACTTGCCCGTCGACGGATCGATCAGGCCCGAATCCTTCAGCTGCGAGACGTTCACCGCGTCCATGTCGGCCACGCCGGCCTTCACGTTCGACAGCGTCGTGCCGTTCGTGCCGGCCAGCGTCACGGTGTCCTTTACATTGCTGTCGTACACCACGGCCAGCGATTCGCCGGTGACCGGGTCGATGACGCCGCCCTTCCCGAGCGAATCTTCGAGATCACCCACGCGCGTGTTCGTTGCGAACAGTTGCGAACCGTTCACCGCGTCCTTGCTCGTCGCCGAAAGAACCCCGTCCGCCACGTTGTGCAGCGCCACCGGTGCGGTCGCGCCCACGCCGCCCAGCGTCACGCTGTCCTTCGCTGCACCGTCATATGTCACTGCGAGCGACGTGAGGTTGCCCGAACCGTCGTCGCCGACCAAACCCGTGTCCTTCAGCTGGCCGAGGTTCAGCGCGTCGTGGTCGTCCGTCGCGTCCGCGACGTTCTTGACTTGCGTCGGGCCTGCGCCATTACCGAGCGTCACCGAACCGTAGTTCGGCGTGCCGTCCGGGTTACGGTCGTACGTGACCGCGGCGATCGACTTACCGTCGTCTCCGATCAGTCCCGAACCCTTCAATTGCGAGACGTTCACCGCATCCATGTCGGCCACACCGGCCTTCACGTTCGACAGCGTCGTGCCACCCGCACCGGCCAGCGTGACCTTGTCGCGTGCCGAACCGTCGTACGTCACCGCCATCGACGTCAGGTTGCCTGCGCCGTCGTCGCCCACCAGACCTGCGTCCTTCAGCTGGCCGAGATTCAGTGCATCGTGATCATCCGTCGCGTCCGCGACGTTCTTGACTTGCGTCGGGCCTGCGCCGTTGCCCAGCGTCACCGAACCGTAGTTCGGCGTGCCGTCCGGGTTAAGGTCGTACGTGACCGCGGCAATCGACTTGCCGTCGTCCCCGATCAGTCCCGCTCCCTTCAGTTGCGAAACGTTCACCGCGTCCATGTCGGCGACACCCGCCTTCACGTTCGACAGCGTCGTGCCGCTGGCGCCAGCCAGCGTAACCGTGTCCTTCGTGTTGCTGTCGTACACCACCGCCAGCGATTCGCCCGTCACCGGGTCGATGACGCCGCCCTTCCCGAGCGAATCTTCGAGGTCGCCGACACGCGTGTTCGTTGCGAACAACTGCGAGCCGTTCACCGCGTCCTTGCTGTCCGCGGCAAGCACGCCAGCCGCGACGTTGCGGATGGCGACCGGTGCGGTCGCACCCACGCCGCCCAGCGTCACGCTGTCCTTCGCTGCACCGTCGTACGTCACTGCGAGCGACGTGAGGTTGCCTGCGCCGTCGTCGCCAACCAGACCCGTGTCCTTCAACTGGCCGAGGTTCAGTGCGTCGTGATCATCCGTCGCGTCCGCGACGTTCTTGACTTGCGTCGGACCTGCGCCGTTGCCGAGCGTCACCGTGCCGTAGTTCGGAGTGCCGTCCGCGTTACGGTCGTACGTGACCGCGGCGATCGACTTGCCGTCATCACCGATCAGGCCCGAACCCTTCAGCTGCGACACGTTCACCGCGTCCATGTCGGCCACACCAGCCTTCACGTTCGACAGCGTCGTGCCGCTGGCGCCGGCCAGCGTGGCCGTGTCCTTCGTCGCGTCGTCATACGTCACCGCCATCGACGTCAGGTTGCCCGCGCCGTCGTCACCGACCAGGCCCGCGTTCTTCAACTGGCCGAGGTTCAGCGCATCGTGATCGTCCTTCGCGTCCGCGACGTTCTTCAGCGCGACGGGCGCCGTCGCAGCCGTGCCACCCAGCGTCACGGTGCTCTTGGTCGCATCGTCGTAAATGACCGCATTGGGATTGCCGATACCACTCGACGCAAGCGCATCGAGCGCGTCGCCGACGTTGTGATAGTCGGTTCCGCCGACGTTGTAGGTCGGACTCGTGATGCTGCCGTTCGCCCCGACAGCCGCGCCGCCGCCGAGCGCCTTCGTCACGCCCGTCAGTTGGCTCACGTTGACCGCGTCGGTCGCGCCCGTGCCTGCGGCCAGGTTCACGATGCGCCGCTGCGTCGTGGCGTTACCCACCGAAACGGTGTTCTGTTGGTCGGCCACCGACCCGTCGCCCAATGCGACGCCGAACTGGGCGGTCACCGAAGCGCCGTCGCCCAGCGCGACGCCGCGCTGCGTGGTGGTTGCGCCGCGCCCGATGGCAATCGCGCCACCCGACGCCGAATTCTGAGTCGACGCGCCTTCGCCCAACGCCAGTTGTCCGAAACCGCCCGACGTATTGGCCCGAGCGCCGATCGCAATATTGGTCTGCCCTGCGGCGGTAGCCGTGTTGCGCGCGATTGCGCCATCGCCGATTGCGATCGAACTCGCGCCCGTCGCATTCGCGGCGGTCGTGCCGCGTACCGCGACGTAAGGATTGGCCGCGTTCGCGATCGCCGTATTCAACTGCCCGACGTTCACTGCGTCCGTGTTCGCCGTACCCGCTGCCAGATTCGTGATCTGTCGTTGCAGAGACGCGGAGCCAACCGACACACTATTGGCTCTATCGGTAGCCGAATTGACACCGATCGCCACCGATTCACTATGGCCCGCGTTTGCGTTAGCGCCGAAGGCCGCCGAGTGATAGCCGGCCGCGGCTGCGCCGATGCCAACTGCCGTACCGGCCTCACCGGCCGCCCTCGCAACCGCACCGATCGCTACGGTATTCGTGTTGCCAGCCGTTGCCGAGCTACCGATCGCGATGCCATTGGCGCCCGTCGACGTGGCGCGATTGCCCAGCGCGACGCTCGCGTTCCCGCTCGCATCCGCGAGCACGCCCACGCCGACCGCGTTGGTCGCGCCCTTCGCTTGATAACCGATCGCCGTGCCATACGTGCCGCTGGTGCTCGCCTGACGGCCGACTGCAATGGCATTCGCGCCGACAGCGCTCGCCGAATAGCCAAGCGCAGTCGCGCCATCCGCGGTGGCAGCGGAACGGGAACCCATGGCGGTCGTATTGACAGCCTGAGCGCCAGCGGCCTGCCCGAAGGCGGACGCGTTGGCACCCGCAGCATTTGCGCTCGTACCGACCGCAGCGCTTTCCGCCCCGGTCGCTCGCGACAACGTACCGATGGCGGTAGCGTTCTGAGCGCTCGCCACAGTGTTGCCACCGAGTGCCACGGCGGATGTGCCAGTTGCGTTGGCGTTTGCACCGATCGCAGTCGCGCTGCCGCCTGCCCGCGCAGCCGTCGCCGCAGCGTACGTTCCAGTGCTGATCGCCACGTACGGGTTGCTTGCCGTCGCAGCGGAAGCAATCGCCGAATTCAACTGATTGAGGTTGACCGCATCGGTCCCGGCCGTACCCGCGGCCAGTCCCGTGATGCGGTGGTTCGTCATGTTGACGTTGTTGTTGAAATCGGCGGGGCCCATGATGTGAACCCCCGACCCGCCAAGCAGAGTGAGGTGACCGTCTTGACTCCCCTGAATCCCCGCCTCCGTTGCGGCGCTCCCGCGCGCACCCGTCGATGTGCCATTCGCGGTGGCGTTGTTGTACAACATGAACGAAGTGCTTCTGTTGTTGAATATGGGGTTCGCCCCGCATCCGCCCGTCAACCCGGTGCCGGAGCTATTGCCGCCACCAAAAGCCGTACCAGGTCTCGATGACCCCGACGGTGAACACAAGACCAGTGATCCATTTCCGTTCGATGCTGCTTGCGCATTCGCATCCGCCGCCATCGTCCCGCCCCCCACCCCGGCCATCACCGCGACAGCCGCCGTCACCGACGAGCGCATCGTCGAGTTCGCTTTCGATTTGGTGCGCATCCGCGCCGTTTCGGGCGCCGCCGCCCATGTGCCCGTCGTCGCGTTCCAGACGGTCCGATATGACTTGTTCACGTTGATAGCCCCTGTAGAAGAGAAGTGGGAAGGACGTACCTCGTCCACAGTTGCCAATGTATTGATCGCCTGTCATTTCGATAATCAGACGGCTGGACGTGTGATGACTTATTTTGTAGGCCCAGTCCTAACATGACGTTGCTTGACAATCGGTCATGCAAAACACGCCCGACGCACCGTTCGCTTGATCGATTCCGTTTGACACATCCGCGCGTCAGGCCTTATATACGCAGCGCGCAACCGATTGCATGAATAGGACTGGTCCTATCCATCGCGCGCGAGTGTTTCGGACTGCCCTACATACAGGCCTGTCCGCTATCCCGATAATTTTCCCGTTCCCCGAGCCGGCAACGCATTGCGCTGCCATCAGCATGGCTCGCGGATATCGTCCGCGTCCCGGCCTCGCCGCGGCTCTTGCCGCGCGCGCCGTGCGTGTCTCCCGATTTGCGCATTGATTCACCGGTCTTCGTCTCATGCCCATCCGCCATCTCTTCGCGTCCCACACGGACGCCAGCGCGCCGTTCGCGTCGATCGACGACGACGCGCGCGATCTGAGCCTGCTGAACCGGTATCAGCGTTTCACGCTGTACGGCGGCGCGGTCGTGCTGTCGCTCGTGATCCTGATCACCGCCGGCATCCTGCTGGTCGGCTCGGTGCGCGACTACATCGCGGAGCGGCGCGACCTGTTCATCACGCACAAGGCGCTCGTGCAGCTCGAAATGGACGCGAAGCAGGCGTCGATGCGCCGCGCGGTGATCAACGCCGAGCTGTTGTGGAACGGTCACCCGCCGCATGCGTGGGAAGCGTCCGACGCGCTGCGCAAGGACGGCCACGTGTTGCTCGCGCCGATGCGCGGCGTGAGCGAGATCTTCCTGGCCGCGTCGCCCGCCGCGCTGGCCGACAACGAAACGGATCGCTACGTGCAACTGATGGAGCGCCAGACGATTTCCGTCGCGGCCGCGGAACGTCAGACCGGGCGCGCGGTGCGCGGCTACGCGTACAGTCCAGACCGCAACGTGATCGCGATCACGCCGCCGCCGTCGATGCCGTATCACGACGTGCTCGCGCGCATCGGCGTGCCGGACACGCACGCGCTGATCCAGCACCTCGCGTTCGACGTGGCCGACTGGTCCGATCCGGCGATCGCGCGCTACTGGCGCCTGTCGCGCCGGATCGCGTGGCAGGCGCCGGCGATCGATCCGTTGACCGGCAAGACGGTGTTCCGCCTGGTCGAACCCGCGTTCGACGGGCAGAAGCATTTCATGACGTTCGTCAGCGACTTCGACGTCGACGTGATCGCCGACCGGATGAAGCACGCGCCCGACGATGCGGTCGCGATGCTGATCGACGAGAACGGCCGCGTGCTGCTGCACGTCGATCGCACCGGCGACGCGGAAGACGGCGCCGCGCTGATGAAACACGCGCTCGCCGAAGGTACGTGGCGCCGTGGCCTCGTGAATTTCGACGAAAGCTACCGGCACGGCGTGTTCACGATCACCGACCGAATCTCGGACACCGGTTACGCGATCGTCTATGCGTATTCGTGGCACACGATCGCCTATGCGATCTGGTCGACGATGCTGCGCGAATTCGGCACGACCGCGACCATCCTGATCGTGCTGTGGACGCTCGTGATCGCGTTCGACCTGCGGGTGTTCGCGCCGCTGTTCCGCCGCTCGCGCCGCGTGTTCGAAAGCGAGCGGATGAGCCGCACGATCGTCGCGACCGCGCCGTTCGGCATCGGCCTCGTCGCGCCCGACACGCACCAGGTGCTGCTGCGCAACCGGATGCTCGAGCTGTACGAGCGCGAGGCCGGCGACCCGCCGCTGCACGAGCGGCTGCTGGCGCGCTACCGCGAGCACGCGGATGCGTCGCCGGTCCAGCTCGACGTCGAACTGCCGGTGACGCTCGACGACGGCCGCGCACGCGACCTGCTCGTCAATTTCGTACGCGTGCGCTACAAGGGCAAGGACGCGCTGCTGTGCAGTTTCTCCGACATCACGACGCGGGCCGATGCGGAGCGCGCGCTCGACAGCGCGAACCGCGCGAAATCGACGTTCCTCGCAACGATCAGCCACGAGATCCGCACGCCGTTGAACGCGATGCTCGGCAATCTCGAACTGCTCGACAAGGCGCCCGACCCGAGCCGTCAGAAGCCGCGGCTGCATGCGGTCACGTCGGCCGCACGGATGCTGCTCGACATGCTGAACAACGTGCTCGACATGACGAAGATCGAGGCCGACCGGATGACGCTCGAAGCGACCGGCTTCCGGATCGACGAGCTGATGCGCGACGTCGCTGACCTGTTCGAGCCGGTGGCCGGCGCGAAGGGCATCGCGCTGAGGATCGACGTCGATCCGGCGGTCACGCATACGTATCTCGGCGACCCGATGCGCGTGCGGCAGATCGTCGTGAACCTCGTCAGCAACGCGATCAAGTTCACCGATCGCGGGGCGGTGGCGTTGTCGGTGTCGGCATCGGGCGGCGACGCGACGCCCGTGACGATCCGCGTCAGCGATTCGGGCATCGGCATGACGGCCGATCAGTTGGCGCACGTGTTCGAGCCGTTCGCGCAGGCCGACGAATCGATCGCGCGCCGCTTCGGCGGCACGGGCATCGGCCTTGCGCTGAGCTACAAGCTCGCGGAGTCGATGGGCGGGCGCATCGAGGCGAACAGCGTGCCGGGCGTCGGGTCGACCTTCGTTGTCACGTTACCGCTGCCGCTCGACCGCCAGCCGGGCGCCGCGCAGGCGCTTTCGGGCGAGGATGCGCCGAACGTACGCGTGCTGTTCGTCGACGACAATCCGGTCAACCGTTCGCTCGTCCACGATCAGCTGGACGTACTCGGCTATCAGGCCGATATCGCATCGAATGTCGCGGAAGCGCTCGACCTGGTGGATCGTCACGACTACGCGGTCGTGCTCACCGATCTGAACATGCCGGGCCTCGACGGCTACGCGTTCGCCCGTGTGCTGCGCGAACGCGGCCGCGTGCAGCCGATCCTGGCAGTGACCGCGCATGCCGAACCGGACGAGTTGCGGCTGGCATGGGAAGCGGGTATCGACGAGATCGTCACGAAGCCGACGTCGCTGAAATCGCTCGAACAGGCGATCGCGAAGTACGCGGGGACGTGGCGGCGCCCGACGTATCCGCCCGCACCGCCGCGCGCGCCGGGCCCGTTGCCGAAAGACCTGCACACGGTGCTCGTCGATGCGACGCGGCGCTCGAGCGCGACCATCGCGCGGGCGTTGCAGGACGGCGACCTGAAGGTCGCGCGGTCGGAGATTCATAGCATGCGCGGCGCGTTTGCGATGATCGGCGAGCGGGAGATTTCGGGGCTCTGTGC
Organism: Burkholderia sp. BCC0097; assembly: GCF_902832985.1. Taxonomy (NCBI): domain Bacteria; kingdom Pseudomonadati; phylum Pseudomonadota; class Betaproteobacteria; order Burkholderiales; family Burkholderiaceae; genus Burkholderia; species Burkholderia sp. BCC0097. The sequence goes on along the minus strand of NZ_CADFDM010000004.1, from coordinate 214,423 downwards.
GTCGATGGAAGCGCTGGCGTTGGCGGGGGATGCCGCGGCGTTCGCGCGGGAGTTCGAGCGCTATCGGCAGAGCGCGAACGAGATCCTCATGCGGCGTGCGGCAGGCTGATCGAAACCGTCGATTGAAACGATTTCTGACATATCGACATTGAAACGATGATGCGTCCGGCCAGTGCGAATGCCCCGGAACCTTTATGCAGCAAGCATTCGACGCATTGGCCGAATGGCCAATGCCGATGAATTCGTACATGACTGGTCCCTGACGCCGGATGTTCTCGGCTACAGTGGTTGCACGTTTTCGCGAAGACTTTCACGTCATTTCGACATGCCAAGCATGTGATGGAGAGACGATCGAAATCCGCTGCGTAAACGAGCGCGGCCCGCAGGTGAAACAGCACCTGCGGGCCGCTGACCACAACCAACTCAACGCAAGGAGTTGACCATGGCTGGCGCGAATCATAACGCACCGATGTATTTCCGCGATCGTTTTGTCTCCCCTCGATCGTCTCTTCAATCCCGCCGTATCGTTCCGCACATCCGGCTCGCCGACATGGCGCCGCCTGTCATGCATCTGTGGATGAAATTGTCCGGCCGGTGGATCGAGGCAGCAGGCTTTGATCCCGAGCAGCGCCTGCGAATCGAGGTGTCCCACCAGCGTCTGGTGATCACGCCGATCGACGATGCGGATTGCGATCATGGTGCGCAAGAAGGATTCCCCGATATCGATCCTGCGACGATGCGACAGCAGCAGCGACTTTCGGTAACGACGGAGGAAGCGTAATGAACCACGATGCCTCGAATCCCTACACCGACGACGTGCCGGACGATTTCGACTACTACGACGTCGGTGAACTGACGGCCAAGTCCGTACTCGTACTAAAACTCAACGCATTGATGGCGTCGCGCGGCCTGACCGAAGAAGAGGCTGCGGCGCTCACCGAAATGGCGCGGCCGGTAGTCACCCCCGAGCAGCGGGAGCGGCTCCGGAACGTGACGCTGGATCAACTGATGCTGACGCTGGCGTCGTTCGGCCAGCATGTGGAGATCGTGGTGAAGCCGGCGGGGGAATTCGGGCCGGCGGGGATCACGGTTTCGATCTGATGGCCGGCAGTAACGCAATTGTCTGACGTCGATTCGCACTATTAGCGAACACGACGCGCTGACGGCACGGGGACGGGTCCGTGTCGTCCAGCTCGGCCTACCCGGGCTGAGAGAACACCAGATCGGTGTGGTGTACGTGAAGTTTGTTGGCACGCACGCGGAATATGACAAGGTCGATGCGGCAACCGTGGAAATGGAGTAACAAGATGAACATTCACCCGATTCGAACCGAAGCCGATTACGAAGCCGCCCTGAAGGCTGTATCCGCGCTCGTCGATCTGGATCCGGCGCCGGGCACGCCGCAGGGTGACGAACTGGAGATCCTGGCGATTCTCGTCGAACGTTATGAGGCCGAGCACTTCCCTATGGTGGCGCCGAATCCGATCGACGCAATCAAGTTTCGAATGGAACAGGCCAGCCTGACGGTCGCCGACATGCAGCCCTATATCGGGAACAGTAACCGCGTATATGAGGTGCTGGCCGGTCGGCGAGCATTGAGCCTCACCATGATCCGCAAGCTGCACGAAGGGCTGCATATTCCCGCCGATGTACTGATCGGCACGCTGTAACGGAAACGGCCACGAGTTGACGGGTGGCCGTATCAACGGAAATAGATGTGTAGCGGTCGGAAGCACCTCGGCGCTCGCATGAGGCAGCGTTAGGAGTAGGTGCTATCAAACACATAGCATGACGACGGCCGGGCCCAACGGCCGCCGCCGAAGCGGTTCCGGCGCCACACTCGTTCAATTTAACGTGAACAACCGTTACAACCAATCGGACCAGGCTGATTCTGTTCAAGTCGTGCGCGGAGCGCAGCGAATTCATCCGCCATCTCATCGTATGCCGCCTTGATGGCCGGATCGGCAAGCAGGCGCGCCATGTCGGCCGCGGTATGCGGCACCGGAACATACCGATCTTCGTCTGCGTAAGAATCTGTCATAGTTGATTTCCTCCTTCGATTACCCGCGGACGATACCCGCAATGCTGTGCGAATGAAGCTCAAACAATAGCGGCCGTACGTGCTAAGCACAAAGAAAAAAGCCGCTGCCGTAGTCCACGGCAGCGGCTACCCCGGTGAATCACCCGATCCACCGTCTTCCCGATACACCCACTTACTGCTGAATCGTCGCCTGCCCGGCCAGCTTGTCCACCAGCGCCGTCATCGCACGCTGCTGCGCCTGCGCTTCGAGCTGCTGACGCAATACGTTCTTCGCCGCCTCGAAGGTCGGCACGACCGTCGCACGCTTCTCGTCGAGTTTCACGATCGCGAATGCATTGCCGACGCGGATCGGGCCTGCGACAGCACCCGGCTGCAGCGACGTAATCGCCTGCGCGAGCGGCAGCGGCAAACCACCCGTCTTCCCTTCCGCCACCGGCGTACGCAACTCGACCCACTGCGCGACACCACCGTTCGGCGTCGTGTTGTACTTCTTCGCCACCGCATCGAACGCCGCGCCCTGCTTCAGCTCCGCGACCAGCGCGTTCACTTCGGCCGGATCGGCCACGGCAATCACGTCCGCGCGATATTCGAACTGCCCGCCATTCGCGACGACGTCGTCGTAACGCGCCTTCACCTGCGCATCGGTCACCGCTTGCGGGTGCAGGTTGTCACGCAGGTAGAGATCCGTCGCCGCGACCGTGCGTGCACGCATCACGACGCGGTTCACTTCGGGGCGGCTGCCGTAGTTGGCTTTTTCCGCCGCCTGCTCGACCAGTTGCTGGGCGATCAGCTCGCGCCTGGCCTGCTCGCGCAGCGCCGGCGTATCGGCCTGACCCCATTGATGGATCAGGACGTCCACATCGCTGCGCGCGATGGGTGTGTCGTTGACGACCGCTTCGACGCCCGACGGCAGCGGCGTTTCGGTTTTCGTGCCTGCGGCGCGTGCGACAGGGGCGCCGCAGGCGCACGCGAGTGCGATCAGCGTGGAAACAATGGAAATGTGATGCTTCTTCATGACGATTCCTTCATCGATGGAGGGAGGTGCCGCACGCGATGGCGGCCGGGAGGAGGTGCGGCAGCTTCGCCGCGGACAACCGACCGGGTCGGTGCCTGACAGGCCGCGCGCGAGCGATCGCATCACGGCCAGGCCTGACGTGCGAACCGGTCGGGCCGGTTGCGCAGGGCTTTGCAGCGTCGTCGTCGCCGGTCACACGGCGACGATCGACGGACGGAAAGACAGAGATGAATGCCCTGCGCTCGCATGAGGCAGCGTTCTCCCAACCTGCGACCCAAATGGTGCAGACGCGACCGAGCCCACCGGTCGCCGCAAGGCATTCATGTGTGTCCGTCCGGTTTGGCCGATGCCGAGGACATCGTTCGCTTCGGCCGCGCGCGGAGAAAAATACGCTGCCCGGTAACCGGGCAGCGCGTCCAACGAAGCGGAGCTTCGGATACGAGGTATCGGGCGCGTACCATGCAGCCGCCCGACCTTCGCATTGTCGAAGCGCATACGACGTCCGCACAATCAGCCGAGTCCTATTCCGCACGACATCACCGTTGAATCGTCAATGTCGGGTGCGCATTCATCGTCACGGCGCGTGGCGGAAGCCCAGCCTCGCGCGCGCCGCTCCCGAACACAGTGCCATTCACCGGAAAATCTGCCGTACGCATCAATCAGTACTCCCTGTCTGAGCTGGCCGAACGACGTCAGCCGAAATACCGCGTATTAAAAAGATCGTCGGCCGCGATCTCTATCGGACAGGTCTTATTGGCACACCGCGAACGCAAAAATCGGACTGGGACTACAAACGTGACGGCAGATGAAGTCGGCGTGCTCCAGTGATTGAGTACGAAATCGCCAAATCGGACTGGTCTTATTCAGTTGCCGGATGCCGGTCCATAAAGTGGCAATCAAGACGGCGCCGCGCCGCTTGTGCCCGAAAGCGCAAGCCACCAGTGCCCCCGACATAGACCACGCAATCGCCCGCCGCATCGACATGCGTGCGGATTTCCGGAGAGCCCATCCCATGCAGACCCACCCGGCCCATGACACACCTGCTTTCGACGACACCGCTTGGCAGGTACACGGCATCGACGACACGACGCTCGACGTGAACGACGACGCCGTCGCGACCGCCACGCAAACGCTGATCGATCGCGGTGAAGTCGGACGCGCGGCCGCACTGGCCGCCGCGCATTGGGACCTGCGTCCCGACTCGCCCACGGCCGCATTCAACTGCGGCTACGCGATGCAGATGGCAGGCCGCCACGCGGACGCCCTCGCACCGTATCGCCGCACGCTCGAACTCGCCCCGTCGTGGCCGTCGCTCAAGAACAACCTCGCGTTGGCGATCCGCCTCACCGGCGGCGATCCCGAAGTGGAATTCGCGCTGATCGAAGGTGCGCTCGACGACAACCCCGACGATCCGCGTGCATGGACCAACGCCGTCGTCACGCGCCTCGACCGCTTCGATCTCGACGGCGCGTTGCGCGCCGCCACCCGAGCGGCCACGCTCGCACCGGACAATGCGCTGGCGCTGAACAACACGTCCCTCGCGCTGAAGGAAGCGCGACGCCGCGACGAGGCCGAGCAATACGCCGCGCTCGCGGTCGAACGCGCGCCGCACAGCGCGACGTACCGCCACAACCTGTCGCTGCTCGAACTCGCACGCGGCGATTACGCCTCGGGGTGGGTCAACTACGAATCGCGCTGGGAAGGGTCGGCCGAATTGCGCGGCAGCCTGCCGGCGTTTTCCGGCCCGCGCTGGCGCGGCGAATCGCTGAAAGGCAAGACGTTGCTCGTATGGGGTGAACAGGGGCTCGGCGACGCGCTGCAGTTCTGTCGCTACGTGCCGCCGCTCGCGGAGCGCGTGCATCGCGAAGGCGGCCGGATCGTGTGGAATGCGTTTCCGGTGATGGGCGCGCTGCTCGAGCGCAGCGTCGCGCGGCATGTCGACGTGTTCGACACCAGTACGCGGATCGAGGATCTGCCCGCATTCGATTTCGAACTGCCGCTGATGAGCGTTCCGGGCATGCTCGGCCTCGACGGCAACACGATCGCCACGACGGTGCCTTATCTCCATGCCGACCCGGCAGCCACCGACGCGTGGCGCACCGCGCTCGCCGGCGAGAAGCGGCTGAAGGTCGGGCTCGCGTGGACGGGCAACCTCACGCACCCGCGCAATCGCTTCCGCCGTGTGGGCCTGGAACGATTCGCGGAAGCATTCGGCGGCTTGCAGCAGGACGTCGCGTTCTACTCGCTGCAGCCCGGCGCGCAGCACGACATCGAAGCCGCCCGCTCGAACGGCTTCGTCGTGACCGACACCACCCGCGAATGGAAAACGCTCGACGACACCGCCGCCTTCATCGGCGCGCTCGATCTCGTGATCACCGTCTGCACGTCGGCCGCCCACCTGAGCGGCGCGCTGGGCCAGTTCACGTGGGTGCTGCTCGATGCGAACCCGCACTGGGTCTGGCAGCACGATCGCCGCGACAGCGCGTTCTATCCGAGCGTGTCGCTATACCGGCAGAAGACGTTCGCCGACTGGCAGTCCGTGCTGGACGAAGCCACCGCCGATCTGCGCGATCTCGTCCGCTGACCGGAGGGCATCGCGCGCGCCGCGGCTGTCGTCATGCCGCTATCGGCATGGCGACGCGGCGACCGGCTGCAAACCCTCCGCCGTCACGCCTTCTTCTTCCCCCGCAACACGAACGCCGCCGCCGTACACCCGATCATCGCGATTCCGGCGATCAGGAACGTATCGCTGTACGCCATCAGCAGCGCCTCGCGCATCACGCGCTGGTTCACGAGCCCGAGCGCCAGCTCCTGCACGCCGGAGATCGATCCGCCGGGCAGCACGTCCGCGCGCGGCGCATGCACGCGGGAAAGCAGCCGCGCAAGCATCGCCATGCGCTCCTGGAACGCTTCGGAGAATGGCGTGACCGCCTCGCCGATGCGCATCGCGTGCAGCTTCTGCCGCTCGACGACGATCTGGCTCATCACCGCGATGCCGATCGCGCCGCCGACGTTGCGGACCATGTTGAATACGCCCGACGCGGAGCCGAGCTGCGCCTTCTCGATCCCGTCGACGGCCATCACGGCCAGTGCGATCACGACGAACGACTGCCCGATCCCGCGCACGATCAGCGACGGGACGATCACGTTCGACGCGGCGTCGGCGTCGAGGTGGATGTTCATCAGGCAGCCGGCCGCGACCAGCACGAAGCCGAGCACGATCGTCGTGCGCGGGCTGGTGCGGCGCATCAGCGGCGGCGTCAGGAACGACATCGCGAACTGCACGAGCCCGTACGGAATCATCGCGAGGCCGATGTCGCGCGCGCTGTAGCCGTGCAGCTCGGCAAAGTAGTTCGGCACGAGGAACACCACGCCGAACACCACCGCACCGAACAGGAACTGCATCAGGCTCGCGATCCCGAAGTTGTACTGGCCGAGCAGCCGCAGGTTGATGAACGGCTCCTTGCGCCGCAGCTCGATCGCGACGAACGCGGCCAGCCCGAGCGCCGCGACGATCGACAGCTCGACGATCAGGTCCGACGCGAACCAGTCCTTGCGCCCGCCCTCCTCCAGCACGATCTGCAGCGCGCTCAGGCCCACCGCCATCGTCGCGATGCCGAACCAGTCGGCCCGTCTGAGCATCCCGAGCTGTACCGGCAGGGGCCGGATCGCCCAGCCGATCGCCGCGACCAGCGCAATGGCCGGCGGAATCTGCAGATAGAAGATCCAGCGCCACGAATACATGTCGGTCAGCCAGCCGCCGACCGACGGCCCCGCCGCCTGCGCGACGTTGTTCGCGATCGCGAACAGCGCCATCCCGAGCGGGTGTTTCGACGGCGGCAATTCGGTGACGATCAACTGGAACGACAGCGGGATCAGCACGCCGCCGAACGCGCCCTGCAATGCCCGCGCGATGATCATCGTCGAGATGCTCGGCGCGACCGAGCACGCGAGCGAAAACGCGAGAAAGCCGGTCGCGCCGACCAGCAGCACGCGCCGCGCGGAAAACACCTGCACGAGCCAGCCGGTGAGCGGAATCACGACGATCTCCGCGACCAGGTACGCGGTGGTGATCCACGAGCCTTCCTCGAAGCTCGCGCCGAGCGAGCCTCGGATGTCGGGCAGCGACGCATTGGTCACGTGCACGTTCATGCCGGCCATGAAGCAGCCGAACACGCCGCCGAGCACGGCGACCCACGCGCGCAGCGAAACGGTGTCTTCGTGCGCAGCCTGCGCGGTCGTCGTGCTCACGTGCCGGCCCCCTGCGTGCCGCGCGTGTCGACGCGCGCGATCACGGACATCCCGGGCCGCAGCACGACGCCGGCCGGCGGCGCATCGACGCGGATCTTCACCGGGATGCGCTGCACGATCTTCGTGAAGTTGCCGGTCGCGTTGTCGGGCGGCAGCAGCGCGAACTGCGCGCCGGAACCCGGCGCCAGGCCGATCACGCGGCCGTGCAGCGTATGGCCCGAATAGGTGTCGACGTCGATCTGGACGGGCTGACCGTCGTGCATCGCGCCCAACTGCGTTTCCTTGAAGTTCGCCACCACGTACACGTCGCTCAGCGGCACCACCGCGAGCAGCGGCATCCCGACTTCGACGTACTGGCCCGCCCGCACCGCGCGCTGGCCGACGCTGCCGTCGCGCGTCGCGCGAATCACGGTGTGGTCGAGATCGAGCTGCGCGAGCGCCAGCTTCGCCTGGGCCGCTGCAAGCCGGGCACGCGCCTGCGCGATCGCCGCGGTGCTCTGTTCACGGCGACGCTGCAGCACGGTCTGCTGGTCGGTCTGCACCCGCACGGCCGCGCCGGCGCGGGTCAGTTCGGCGCGCGCCTTCAACGCGTCCGCGTGGGCCTGCTCCCAGCGCTGCCCGCTCGCGGCGGATTCGGCCAGCAGTTGCTTGTAGCGCGTCGCATCGGCGTCGCGCCGCGCGGCTTCGGCGCGCGCGGCGGCCGCATCGGCGTCGGCCTGCGCGATCTGGCTGCGCTGCTGGCCGATCTGCGCGTCGAGCGTCGCGGCCGCTGCCTGCTCGGCCTGCAGCGTCGCGTCGGCCGCCGCGACGGCGGCCTGCGCATCGTCGACCTTCGCCCGATAGTCGCGGTCGTCGAGCCGCACGAGCACGTCGCCGCGCTTCACCGGCTGGTTGTCGTCGACGGCGACTTGCGTGACGTAACCCGACACGCGGGAGCTGACGGTCACGACGTCGGCGCGGACATACGCGTCGTCGGTGCTTTCGATGAAACGGCCGACGGTCCACCAATGCCAGCCGAACACGGCGAGCGCGATGACGGCGAGCACGACGCCCGCGGCGATCAGTTGGCGCCGGGAGAACCGGGCGGTTTTGGCTTTTTCGGGTACGGCAGTCGTGCTCATGATCGGAATGATGAGTGGGCGTGCAAGAGAACGGACAGGGACGCTGCGAACGCGGCCGGCTACGGTTGCCAGCCGCCTCCGAGCGCCTTGAACACGGCGACCTGGTCGAGCGAGACCTGCTGCGTCGACTCGGCCAGCGCTGAATCGACCGCGACGAGGCTGCGCTGCGCGTCGAGCACGCCGAGGAAATCGAGTGCGCCGGCTTCGTAGTTCAGCTCGGCGAGGCGATAGGCGCGCGCATGCTCGGCGCGTGCGGTTTCGAGCGCGGCGCGGCGGCGCCACGCGGCGCCGTAGCGGGCCAGCGCCTGCTCGGTTTCCTTCAGCGCGCGCAGCACCTGCGCATCGAATTGCGCACGGGCGAGCGTGTCGTCGGCGCGGGCCTGCGCGAGCCGCGCGCGGCTCGCCGCCATGTTCGGAAAGCGCCACGTGATCAGCGGGCCGACGCCCCAGGCGATCGCGTACTTGTCGCCGAGCGTCGACGGATCGCCGCCGGTCGACAGCCAGTTCACCGAGCCGCCGAGCGAAATCGACGGATACAGCTCGGCCGTCGCCACGCCGATCCGCGCATTCGCGGCGGCCAGCTGGCGCTCGCTCTCGCGCAGGTCGGGGCGGCGGCGCAGCAGCGACGCGCCGTCGCCGACCGGGAACGGCCGTGCCAGCACGGGCGCGGTGCGGCAATGCGCGGCGGCGTCGGGCAGCGCGCCGGGCGCGCGCCCGGTCAGCACCGCGAGTTCGTACAGCGCCGCGCGCCGCGAGCCGACGAGCGCCGGCAAATCGGCGCGCGTGTCGTCGGCGAACGCGCGCGAACGCGCCACTTCGAGGTCGGACACGAGCCCGTGCGCGCGCTGCTTCGCCGTCAGCGCGGCCAGCCGGTCCGCGATGCCGACCGACTGCTCGGCCACGTCGATCCGCTCGCCGTATGCGCACACCTGCGCATACGCGGCCGTCGTCTCGGCGGCCACCGCGACGCGCATCGCATCGGACGCGGCCTGCACCGCGTCGGCGTCGGCCCGCGCGGCATCGACCAGATGGCGCACGCGGCCCCACAGATCGACTTCCCACGACAGCGAGAACGACGGTGCGAAACCCCAGCGCGTGCGCGCATCGGTGCCCTTGGCCGCCGCGACGATCTGGTCGGGCGCGTGCTTGCCGTAGTCGACGCCGAAGCCGGCCGTCGTGTCGGGCAGCCGCGCGGCGCCGGCCTCGTCGAACACGGCGCGCGCACGCTCGACCCGTGCGACGGCCGCCGCGAGATCGCGGTTCTGCGCGAGCGCATCGCGCACGAGACCATCGAGCACGGGATCGTCGTAGAGGCGCCACCAGCGTTGCGGCGGTTCGCCGGCCGCCGCGGCCGGCACGTCGGCCACCGCGTCGAACGGGCCGGTGCGCGTTGCGTCGGACACCGGCGGCCGGTACGGCTCGCCGACCGAACACGCGGCCAGCGCGGCCGAAGCCAGCAGCACGGCCGCACAGGTGGCGCGCCGAACGCGCCGCGCGCGGGCATCGACGGCGGGAGAAACGGGCGAAGCGGACGGAAGGGACGGAACGCGCATCGGGTGGCAAGGAGGTCGAACAAACGATGGGCTTATGGTAATTTCGACCTATGCGGTCGATCTCGCGCGTAAAGCGCATTCGTCGTCGAGAAAAGGACAATCCCGATCAATTGGAAAATTTCTTCATCGCACTCGAGCGCCAGGCGCGCGACAAACAGATCGCCGTCGTCGCCTCCGACTCGCCGGCGGGCATGGCGTACCCGCCGCATTCGCACCGCCAGGGCCAGCTGATCCACGCGATTTCGGGCGTGATGATCGTGCACGCGGACGCGGGCAGTTGGGTCGTGCCGACGGGCCGCGCGGTGTGGGTGCCGGGCGGCACGCAGCACGAGATCCGCTCGGCCGGCGACGTGCAGATGCGCACCGTGTTCGTCGGCCCCGAAGTGCGGCCGAGCCTGCCGACCGAATGCCGGGTGATCGAGGTCGGCACGCTGCTGCGTGAACTGATCGTGACGGCCTGCGACCTGCCCGCCGACTACGACCTGTCGCACCGCGCCGGCCGCGTGCTCGCGCTGATCCTCGACGAGATCGAGATCGCGCCGTCGCTGTCGCTGCACGTGCCGATGCCGCGCCATCCCGCGCTCGTCGCGCTGTGCACGCGGCTCATCAACGACCCGTCGTCGGCCGTCACGCTGCAGGCGTGGGCGCGCGACGCGCACATGAACGAGCGCACGCTCGCCCGCGCATTCAAGCGCGAGACGGGCATGACGCACGGCGCATGGTGCCGCCACGCGCGGCTGCTGCTGAGCCTGCCGCGCCTCGCCGCCGGCACGCCGATCCTCGAACTCGCGCTCGAACACGGCTACGACAGCCCCAGCGCATTCGCGGCGATGTTCCGCAAGGCGCTCGGCGTCGCGCCGAGCGAATACTTCCGGCGGCGCTGACCCCCGCGTCGATTGTCCGTTTTGCGACGATCGATCGCTGATGCGCGCGCGCGGCGTGCGGTGGCCGTCGCTACAGTAGCGGCATTGCCATACGGCCAGCCGGAGGTTTCGTTATCCCGATGGATCTGATTCAAAGCATGCAGGCGTTCGTCACGCTCGCGGACGCGGGCACCTTCACCGAGACCGGCAAACGGCTCGGCATCACGACCGCGCACGTCAGCCGGCTCGTCGCGTCGCTCGAGCATCGTCTCGGCATCCGGTTGCTGAACCGCACGACGCGCTCGATGTGCCTGACCGAAGCGGGCGAACGCTATCTGGCACGCGCCCGCGACATCACGCTGGCCGTCGATGCGAGCGAGCGCGAGGCGCGCGACGCGCGCGTGCATCCGCATGGCCGGCTGCGCGCGCATTGCAGCGCCAGCATCGCGAACCATTTCGTGATTCCGCTGATCGGGCAATTCCAGGCGCGCTACCCGGACGTCAGCGTCGACCTGACGCTCGCGCCGCACCTGCCGAAACTGGTGCGCGACAGCTACGACGTCGCGGTGATCGCGATGCCGAGCCTGCCGAGTTCCGAGCAAGTCGCGATCGACGTCGGCCGCATCCGCAGCGTGCTGTGCGCGTCGCCCGCGTATCTCGATGCGCACAGCATGCCCGATTCGCCGGGCGCGCTGGTTCACCATCGCTGCGTGCAACTGGTCGCGCCCGCGTATCACGAGCGCATCTGGACGCTGTGGAACGGTGCGGAAGCACAAACGGTGGACGTCGATCCGTCGATGACGGCCGACGTCGCCGCGTCGCTCGCGATCGCGGTGCGCGAAGGCGCGGGAATCGGCTTGCTGCCGGACTTCGTCGCCGCGGCCGACCTGCGCTCGGGCGCGCTCGTGCGTGTACTGCCCGACTACCAGGCGGAGGAAATCGGCGTGTTCCTGGTGTACGCGTCGCGCCAGCATCTCGACGCGAAGACGCGCGCCTGGGTCGACTTCATGAAGGCCGCGCTGCGCGATGCGTTCGCGCAAGCGCGCGACGACGCGTGCACACCACCGGCCGGGAAAAAAAGCCACGCGCCGGGCAAGGCCGGCGCGTGGGCCGGCGCGGCCGCGTAGCCGCACGGCGCCGGCGGGCGATGCACGGTTACTGCGGCTTGAACAGCGCGCGCAGGTTCGTCATCGCCATGTCGAGGAAGCCGGTGACGAACGCGTCGAATTCCGGCTGGCGCGCGGCGCCGCCGTGCGACGGTTCGCCGGCGATGTCCCACGTCACCGTGCAGGCCTGATCGCCGCGCGGCTCGACGCGCATCAGCGCCCACAGGTTGCCGATGTCGAACGACGTGTGGATCAGGCTCCACGTCATCACCATCGCTTCGTCGTCGTGGCTGTTGAGCTGTTCGACGACGACGTTGCCGTCCGCGAAATGCTTGATGCGCAGCGAGCGCACGCCTTCACCGATCATGTCGGTATGGTCGAGCCCCGTGATGAAGCGCGAGAAGCCGGCGAAATCGCCGACCACGCGCCACGCATCGCGCGCCGGCACGTCGAGATCGGCCGAGCCGGACAGGATCGGCGTTTGCGGCGCATAGACGAGCGTGGACGGACGGGGTTGCGTTGCAGTACGTTGCAGCATGATGCCTCCTTGATGAATGATGCGATGACAGCGATTGATCAAACGGGGTACGTCTTCACCACGCGGGTTCGGGTTCGGCGTCGCGGCGGGCGTCGTTCGCGCGCGGCGCCGGCTCGGGCGGCGGCGGCATGAAGCCGCATTCGGCGAGATAGCCGAAATGCGCATCGAGCAGCGCGTCGTCCTTGTCCGGATACGTGACGCCGAGCCGGCGCAGCGTCGCCTCGGTGCGCGCGTGGTCGATCACGGCCATGTCGCCGATATCGTCCTGCCGGTCGTCGAGATAGAACGCGACGACGTCGAACAGCGCATTCGATTCGTCGATCGACAACAACCGCTCGCGCCAGACCTCGGGCGCCTCGAAACGCAGCGGATAGCCGCGCCGCGCGAGTGCGCGCAGATAGCCGGCCCAGTCGAGCGGGCGCGGGTTGTGCAGATGGAACACGCGCTCGGTGCGCGCACCGTCGAGCGTGCACGCGACGATCGCTCGCGCCAGATAGTCGACCGGGCTCAGGTCGAACAGCCCGCCCTCGCTCGCGAGCGGGGCGCAACCCAACTGCACCGCGCCCTTGAGCAGCAGCAGGATGCGGTTGCGTCCCGGCTGGCACAGCCCCGTGCGCGAATGGCCCGTGATGTTGCCGGGCCGCAGGATCGTCGTGTCGATCCCGCGCGCAGCCGCTTCGGCAACGAGATGCTCGGACACCCACTTCGTCAGGTTGTAGCCGTTGTTGACGAAGGCAGGGCCGGCCTCCGACGGGGCCGCCTCGATCAGGCGGCCCGTCGGGCCCGTCGCGCTCGCCGCGGATAGCGTCGATACGAAATGCAGCGCCTTGCGGCGGCCGCTGCAGCACAGGCGGAGCAGTTCGAGCGTCGAGCCGACGTTCTCCGCGTGCAGATACGGGTAGTCGTACACGTGGTTCACGTGTGCGCCGTTGTGATGAATCGCGCCGACCTCGTCCGCGAGCGTCTGCCACACCGCATCCGACAGCCCGAGGCGCGGCGCGCCGAGATCGCCGCGCAGCACCCTCACGCGCGGATGCCCGCACAGATGGCCGAGCCCGTTGACGAACGCCGCTTCGTCGAGCCGCCGGCGCGCGCTCGCATCGTCGTCGCCGCGCACGACGCAGTAGACGATCTGGTTGGTGCGGCTGATCAGTTCGCTGAGGATGAAGCTGCCCAGGAAGCCGTTCGCGCCGGTCAACAGCACCGCGCCGGGGCCGTCGCCCGCCGGCTGGTCGGCCGGCAATCGCACGTCGTCGGGCAGGCGGCGATCGTCGTGCACGCGCGCCGGCACGTTCGCGCCGCGTTCGCCCGACTCGTCGGTCAGCAGCGCCGCGAGCGCGGCGATGGTCGGCCGCTCCATGAAACGCGCGAGCGCCGCATTGCCGCCCAGCTCACGCTTCACCGCCAGCATCAGCCGCGACACCAGCAACGAATGGCCGCCCAGTTCGAAGAACGACGCATCGCGGCCGATCTCGTCCGGCGCGAGTTCGAGCAGCGTGGCCCACATCTCGGCGAGACGCATCTCCAGCGCGCCGCGCGGTGCGTCGCGCGTGTCGCTTCCCGCACGCGACACCGGCAGGCGCGCGAGTGCGGCGCGGTCGATCTTGCCGTTCGGCGTCGCGGGCAGCACGTCGAGCGTCGTGATGTCGTACGGCACCATGTAGTCGGGCAGCGTGGCGGCCAGCACGGCGCGCAGCGCGTCGGGCGTCGCCGCCGCATCGACCGGCTTCGCGGCGAACAGGCGGATGCGCTTGCGCTCGTCGGGCACCACCGCGCACTGGCGGTACAGCCCCGCCGCCAGCGCGGCCGTCTCGATCTCGCCCGGCTCGACGCGGAAACCGCGAATCTTCAGTTGCGTGTCGCGGCGACCCACGTAGCGCAGCGTGCCGTCCGGCTCCCAGCTCGCGATGTCGCCGGTCCGGTACATCGTCGCGCCCGGCGTGCCGTACGGGTCAGCGACGAAACGCTCGGCGCTCAGGTCGGGCCGGCCGAGATAGCCGAGCCCGACGCCCGCGCCGGCGATGCACAGCTCGCCCTCCTCGCCGGTGAGCGCCGGACGGCCGCCGGCCGCGAGCACATGGCAGCGCGCGTTCGCGATCGGCCGGCCAATGCGCCGGTTGCTGTCGCCGGCGCGCAATTCGCCCGTCGTCGCGAGCACCGTGCATTCGGTCGGCCCGTAGATGTTGTGCAGCCGCCGGTTCGCGCTCCAGCGCGCGATCGTGTCGGGGTCGCACACGTCGCCGCCCGTGACGAGATGCGCGAGCGCGGGCCAGTCGCAATCCGGCAGCGCCGCGAGCAGCGCGGGCGGCAGGAATGCGTGCGTGATGCGCGCGTCGGCGACGAGCGCCGCGAGCGCGTCGAGTTCGCGGCGCTGCGCTTCGCTCGGCGCGACCAGCGTCGCGCCGGCGAGCCAGGTCGGGAACATGTCGAGCAGCGACGCATCGAACGCGACCGTCGAGAACTGCAGCACGCGCGACGACGCATCGAGCGACACGTGCGCGCGATACCAGTGGCAGAACTGCACGATGTTCCGGTGCGACAGCATCACACCCTTCGGCACGCCGGTCGAACCCGACGTGTAGATCGCGACCGCGCAGCGCGCAGCGCGGTCCGCATCCCGTTCGAGCGGCCACTGGCCGGCCAGTGCATCGGGCGAGGCGTGCGCGTCCGCTTCCGCGTGCGCGCCGCAGTCGATCACGTCAAGGTCGAATCCGTCGAGCAGCGCCGGCTCGACCGCACCGCCGACGACGAGCGCCTGCGCCCCCGATTCACGCAGGATCGTCCGGGCCCGCTCGGGCGGAAACGCCGGATCGAGCGGCACGCAGGTCGCGCCGGCGCCCAGCACGCCGACGATCGCCGGGTACAGCGCGACGCCCTTGTCGAGCCGCACCGCGACCACCCGCGGCGCGGCCGGCCGAGCGGCAATACGCGCGGCAACCTGGCGGGCCCGCGCGACCAGCTCGCGATAGGTCAGTTGGCCGTCGGCCGCGACGAGCGCGCACGCATCCGGCGCAGCGGCCGCCGCACGCGACACGAGCTCCGGCAGCGACGGCTCGCACGGCCACGCGGCGGCGGTGTCGTTCGACGCATGCCAGCCGGCCAGCCGTTCGAGATCGAGCACGATATCGGCCGGCCCCGGCGGCGTGGCGCGCGGCGCGTCGTTCGGATCGCTCAGCTCGCGCGCGATCCCGCTCGCGACTTCGTGCATCAGATCGACCGCGCATGCGGCGATCTCGTCCGCGAGGTCGGCGCCGTTGAGCGTCGCGCCGAACGCGAGCGTCGCGTCGGCCAGCACGCGCGTGTCGCCCGGCGCCGCGTCCGTGAGCCACGCGACGCGCACCTCGCGCGGCGGAAACGCATCGGCGACGATCTCGCAATGCAGCGGCCGTGCGTGCGCGCAGTGCACGGCAGGGTCCGGCGCCCCGCAGACGATCGACCACTCGGCCGCGTTGCGCAACGGTTCGGGCGCCGGCGCCGGCAACAGCAGCGCATCGGCCGCGTCGCGCAGCGGGCCGTCGCGTCCGTCGGCGATACAGACGGTATGACCGGTCGCCTCGAGTTCAGCCGCCAGCCGTGCGGCGAGACGGGTCTGCCCGCCGATCGCAATGATGATCGCTTTCATCGACGTGACTCACAGGTAGTCGGACAAGGCCGCGCGGGTCGGCGCGTGATCGAGCAGGCCGCTCATCCGGAAGAACTGCCGGATGTTGACGATCATCGGATGCTGGCTCGTGATCGGATAGGCACCGACCATGTCGTCCGCGATCCGCGCGCGCTCGGCGGCCGGCAGGTCGAGCGCATCGATCAGGCGGCGATCGAACTGCAGTTGCAGGTCGGCACTCAGGTATTCGCGCAGGAAGCACGGCAGCCCCTCGCCGAGCGCGAGCCGCGCGGGTTCGTCGATCTCCGACCAGTACAGCTTCACGAGATTGATCCAGAACGCCGAGTGACGGCCTTCGTCAGCGAGGTGATCGGCCATCACGCCCTTCACCGAGCGCTTGAGCGTCGCGTCGCGCGAGAACGCCGCGACTTCCGCCGTGACCGTGTTCTCCGAGATCGCGACGCACAGCAGCTCCATGCCGTCGCGGTACTGCGCGCCGACCCGCTCGACCGCGCGCGGAATCGCCCGCGACAGCTCGATCTCGCTGTTCGGCGGCAGCGGCGCGATGCCGGTGGCCTCCTCTACCTGCCGCAGGTAGTCCATCGCGACGTACGCGTGGTAGTCCTCGTCGATCACGACCGTCATCGCATCCTGCCGGCACGCGAACGGAAACGGATGCGCGAAGCGGCCGCGCGCGATCCGCAGCGCGGTGGCGTTGACGATCTCCGTCTCGAAGATGATCACGTCCTGGATGTACTTGTAGAAGCTCTGCAGCAAGACGAAATCGCGCACCGCATCGCCCGCATCGACGATCGCCGGGTGCGCGCACAGCGGCTGGCGTTCGAGCGGGTAATAGCGCAGTTCGTCGTCCTCGACGATCCGCCGCGGGCGCGATCGCACGGTCGCGCGCGCCTCCCAGCGATCGACGTGGCTCACGTAGGTGACGGCGGTCGTCATCGCGTGTCCTCCGGGGAACCGTAGTAATGGATTTCAAGCAGCAGGCAGCCCGCGTCGCTGCGGAACGGGCCATGCGGCGTGCCGGCCGGGCGCACGAAGTAGCTGCCTTCCCGATACGTCGCGCGATACTCGCGCGTCGCGACGTCGACCAGGCTCTGGTCGCCGTCGATCAGGTGCACTTCCTCGTGGTAGTCGTGCAGGAACGGCACGCTCGTGCCCGCGCCGGGATCGAACCGCACGATCCGGGTCCGGATGCCGCGCTTCGCGTGCTCGTCCAGCGTGTCGACGAGCACCACCTGGTCGATGCCGTCGTCGAACGCCGCCGGGTGCTCCCACTCGAGCGCCGCGAAATCGACGATGCGCTCCGACAGCCCGCGCGCGTTCATGCCGGCACCACGTTGCGGGTCTGGCCGAGATGCGCGAGCAGCCCGTCCCACAGGCGCATGCGCTCGTCGATCGCATCGAGCCCGGCCTGCAGCGCTTCCTCGAGCTTCGCCGCGTCGCCGTCGGCCGCCTCGCGGATCATCGCGCGCGCCGCCGGCCCGTGCTCGCCCGAATCCACTTCGATGTGGCGGTCGAGGTAATACACGAGCAGCGGGATCGACGAGCGCTCGATCTTCCATTCGTCGAGCAGCGTGCGGAACATGTCGGGAATCACGTTCTCGCGGCCGTAGAAGAAGTTGCCGAGCACCTGGTGCGTCGCGCCCGACGTGCACGCGGCCATCGTCGCCTCGACGAAGCGGATCACCGGCTCCGGCGCATCGACGGCCTTCAGCGCGGCCGACACCGAGAAGCCCGAGCGCACCAGCGACACCATTTCCTCGATGCGCGAGGTCGACGCGCCGACATCGCGCATCGCGTGCAGGTACAGGTCGTAGTGGCTCATGTGGCCGTTCGGCGTTTCGTCCGATTCCTCGCCGAGCACGATCTCGTTGATGAGGCGCGACGCGTTCGCGTTGCGCGGCGCGACCCACGGCACCGCGACGGTCGTCAGGTCCTGCTGCAGCCGCTTCACGAGCGACATGAAATCCCACACGGCGAATACGTGCCATTCCATGAACACGCGCAGCTCGTCGATGGTACGGATCGATCCGAACACCGGATGATGCGCGAGCCGCTCGTGCTGCTCGCCGATTTTTCGCTCCAGCCCTTCCAGTTGATTCACGGGACTCTCCTAGTAATGTCCGCTCGCGCCAGCCCACTGCGCCGGCTTCCGGCGCCGGAAACCGTTTCCGGCGAATTGCCCGCAGGCCGTTTTCGGCTTGCGCAGCAATTTCAGGCGTCGATGCTAAATAAGCTGCCAATTTGCCGCCTATTCAAAACGGACATTCTCATATTCTTTCCGGACCAGACTATTCACTCACCCCTCAAAGCCTTTACTGGCAAGGACTTTACGAATTACCAACAAAACCGCACGGAATTGACAGCTGCAAATTGGACTGTCTAGGATAAGAATTGCGATTCATCAAAAAATGAAATACACGATGCGAATATGCATTTTTCATTAAACAAATACACGCATTTAATTCATCCACCGGAATAAGTTTTCCAGGAGAAACGACGTGATCGATTCGACGCTTCAATTGCCGCTGTCCGCGCCGCAGCGGGATTTCTGGGAGGCGGCCCTCGCGTATCCCGTCCCGTCGACGCATATCTACGCGGCCGAGTATTTCGAGATTCGCGGCGCACTCGACACCGACGCATTCGAACGCGCGCTGCGGCAGGTGATTCGCGAGGCGCAGACGCTGCATACGACGCGGATCGTGCTGGATGGCGACACGCCCGTGCGCGTGCTCGACGCCACGCTCGCCGACGACTGGGCGCTCGAACGCGTGGACCTCGCCGGCACGAAAGACGCACACGCCGTCGCGCTCGCCGGCATGCGCGCGCACTGCACGGGCGCGATCGATCTGGCGCGCGGGCCGTTCTTCCGTCACACGCTGTATCGCATCGCACCGGATCACTACTACTGGTATCACGGCTACGCGCACATCCTGGTCGACGGCTATTCGGGCAGCCTGATCGCCACCCGCGCCGCCGAGCTGTACAGCGCGTTCGCGGCAGGCGTCAAGGCGCCGCCCGCGCGCTTCGCGTCGCTCGCCGAGCTGCAACTCGACGAAGACGCGTACCGCGCGTCCGAACAGTTCGCGCACGATCGCCGCTACTGGCTCGAACGCTTCGCGGACCAGCCGCGCACGGTCACGCTCGCCGGCCCCGCGCGCTTTCCCCAGCGCGACGACGGGCCCGACCTGCGCGAGACGCGCATCGCGAGCGCGAACGAGAGCGCGCGCATCGAGGCGGTCGCCAAGGGGCTGTTCACGTCGACGGTGCCGCGGCTCGTCACCGCGCTGACCGCCGCCTACCTGTACCTGAACACCGGCGCGCACGACATCGTGCTGTCGGTCGCCGCGATGGCGCGCACGTCGGCACGGGAGCGCCGCACGCCGACGCAGTGCGCGAACATGCTGCCGCTGCGCCTGCACGTCGAGCCGGGCCACACGCTCGACGACCTGTGCCGCCAGGCAAACCGCGAGATGACCGCGCTGCGCCAGCACCAGCGCTACCGGATGGGCGACCTCCACCGCGAACTGACGTCGCTCGACAACGGCCAGGGCGTGTTCGGCCCCGAGATCAACATCATGGCGTTCGACTACGACCTGCGGTTCGGCGACTGCGTGACGACGTCGCACAACCTGTCGGTCGGCACCACCGACGACCTGATGGCGAACCTGACCGACCGCCGCAACGGCGAACCGCTGCGCTTCGACTTCGACGCGAGCCCGCAGTACTACAGCCGCAACGCGCTGAACGCCCACGTCGGCCAGTTCCTGACATTCATGCGCGTGGCGCTCGACGAACCGTTCGCGACGCTCGGCGCCCTCGAAAGCCGGCTCGACTTTCAACCGGCGGCGCTCGCCGGCTGAAAATCGCCTGCGTCACCGTGTTGCCCCATCCAACCGAATCACTACGGAGTCCTGTCATGTCCTATTCGGAATCGCGCTTCTGGCATCCCCGGCAACATCCGCTCGCCGCGTCGCGCTCGCCGATCCGCATTACGCGCGGCGAAGGCTGCTACCTGTACGACGACACCGGCCGGCCGTATCTCGACGCGGTCGCGTCGCTGTTCAACGTGTATGTCGGCCACGGCCGGCGGGAGATCAAGGAAGCGATCGTCCGGCAGCTCGACGAACTCGAATATCACCCGGTGTTCGCCGGGTTCAGCCATCCGCGCGCGGAGGAACTGTCGGCGCGGCTGATCGACATGCTCCAGCCGGAAGACATGAGCCGCGTGATCTTCGGCTCCGGCGGCTCGGACGCCGTCGAGGCCGCGCTGATGATCGCGCGGCAGTACTGGAAGGTGGCCGGGCAGCCCGAGCGCACCAAGTTCATCGCGCTGCGCCAGGCCTATCACGGCTCGCACTTCGGCGGCAGCTCCGTCACCGGCAACACCGTCTACCGGCGCAACTACGAGCCGACGCTCGCCGGCTGCTTCCACGTCGAGACGCCGTGGATCTATCGCAACCCGTTCACGCATGACCCCGAGGAACTCGGCCGGCTGTGCGCGTCGCTCGTCGAGCGCGAGATCCTGTTCCAGGGGCCCGACACCGTGGCCGCCTTCATCGCCGAACCGGTGCAGGCGACCGGCGGCATCATCGTGCCGCCCGCGAACTACTGGCCGCTGGTGCGCGAAGTGTGCGACCGCCACGGCGTGCTGCTGATCGCCGACGAAGTGGTGACGGGCTTCGGCCGGACCGGCGCCGCGTTCGGCAGCCGCGGCTGGGGCGTCGCGCCGGACATCATGTGCCTGGCGAAGGGCGTGTCGTCGGGATATCTGCCGCTCGGCGCGACCATCGTCAACCGCCGCATCGAGAATGCGTTCGCGTCCAACCCGGGCGGCATCGGCACGCTGATGCACGGCTACACCTATTCGGGCCACCCGATCGTCTGCGCGGCCGCGCTCGCGAACCTGCAGATCATCGTCGACGAGGATCTCGCCGGCAACGCGGCGCGCGAAGGCGCGTACCTGCTGGAACGGCTGCAGCCGCTCGTCGACCGCTATCCGGTCGTCGGCGACGTGCGCGGCAAGGGCCTGCTGGTCGGCATCGACCTCGTGAAGGACAAGGCGACGCGCGAATCGATCGAGCCGTCGGACGGCTATGCGGCCGCGCTCGCCGACGCGGCGCGGGATGCAGGCGTGCTGATCCGCTCGCTCGGCAACCGGCTCGCGATCGCGCCGCCGCTCGTGATCGGTCGCGAGGACGTCGACCGGATCGTGCACGCGGTCGAGCACGCGTTCGAAACGGTGCCGCGCTGGACCGCCCGCTGAGCGCGGCGGCGGCGGTCAGCGCGCCGCCGCTTCCGCGGCCGCGAGGTACTGGCTCGGCGTGACGCCGAACGCGCGCTTGAAGGTGGCCGCATAGGTGGTCGGGCTGCGATAGCCGACCTGATGCGCGGCCTGCGTGACGGGCATGCCGCTCGCGAGCAGCGCGAGCGACATCGACAGCCGCAGTTGCTGACGCCACGCGGCCACGCTCATGCCGGTCTCGCTGCGAAACAGGCGCGCCAGATGGCGCGCGCTCAGCGCGGCGTCGCGTGCGAGCGTGTCGAGCGGCAACTCGCAGTGCGGCTCGCGCTGCAGCCGCTCGCACAGCTTCAGCAAGCGCCGGTCACGCGGCAGCGGCAGCGTGAGCGGCGTCTGCGCGAGTTCGCTCAGTTCGTCGGCGAACAGGCGCGCGAGCGGATCGTGGTCGACGCTGCAATCGAACGGATGCGACACGCGCGTGGCGAGTTCGCGCAGCAGCGGCGATACCGTCATCGCGCACAGCGTGGCCGGCAGCCGCGCGCCGAGCGCGTCGCCGAGATAGAGCGAGCAGAGCTGGACGTCGTCGGCCACGCGCATCGCATGGACGGTGCGCGCCGGAATCCAGATCGCGCGCAGCGGCGGGGTGATCCAGCGCTGGCCTTCGACGTCGAGTACCAATACGCCGCGCGTCGTAAACAATAGTTGCCCGGCCTGATGCGCGTGCGGGGCATACTCGTGAGCAAGCGCGCGGGCGGGGGCCGACGCGCAGGGCGGTTCGATCGCGCGGATCCCGCCGAAGGCGAACGCGCGCGCACCGGCGCGCGCGAGGAGAGGCACGTCTTGAACGCTGGTCATGGTCGATCAGTCCTGATACGAAACCGGAGGGGTACCGCAACACGTGAAACGACGGGGGGACAGGTGCCCGCACAAGCGGGCCCGTCGTGCGAACAGTCGCCATTAAACCGGCGTCGGCTTCGCCTCAAAACTGTCCTTTTGAACAGGATACGCGCGGGCCGCAATGCACGGCCCGCCCACACCGACGAGGATCACCGATGGACCTGACAATACTGCACGACTGTTTCGACGCATTACAACGCGCGCCCACCGCGGAAGCCGCATTCCCGCCGATCGCCGCCGCCGCGGCCGCGCTCGGGTTCCGGTATTGCGTGTACGGCTTGCGCCGCACGCTGCCGCTCGCCCGGCCCGACCTGCAGATCGTCGGCAATCATCCACGCGAATGGGAACACCGTTATGTGAAATTCGGCTACGTGACGATCGATCCGATCATCAAGCGGGTCGCAAGCCAGCCGCGGCCGGTCGTCTGGAACGCGTTCGACGAACCGGGCGACACCGCGTTCTGGCACGACGCGGCGTGCTTCGGGATGCGTTACGGCTGGTCGCACGGCGGCTACGACCGGGCCGGCAATCTCGGCGTGCTGACGCTCGTGCGCGACACGACGCCGCTCGACGCGGACGAAATCTCGCGATTGCGCGCACCCTGCGCGAGCCTCGCGCATGCGGCGCACGCATACCTGATGCCGCGCCTCGCCGATCCGATCGCGCCGGTCGGCACCGGGCTGACGCTGCGCGAGCGCGAGGTACTCGCGTGGACGGCCGACGGCAAGACGGCCTACGAAATCGGGATGATCTTCGGGATCGCGGAGCGAACGGTGAAGTTCCACCTGCAGAACGCCGTCGTGAAGCTCGACGCGATGAACAAGACGCATGCGGCCACCAAGGCCGCGATGCTCGGGCTGCTGCCCTGACGGCGCGCAGGCGCACGCCGTGACCTGAAAGGAAAACCCGGGCCGGCCCCGCCGCCCGGGTTTCGACCCGCTTATGCGACGGCCTGCACCGCCGGCTGCCAGGCAAAGAAGGTTGCCTGCACAACTTCATCTGCACGGGCATACGCGCGGTTCACGCCGCTGATCACCGCACGAATCGACGCCGTCGTCAGGTTCGCATCGACGCCGACACCGAACGCGCTGCCGCGCACGCCCGTACCGGCCAGCTCGGCGATCGCGATCGCTTTCGCATCGGCGCCCTGCGACAGCGCGCGTTCCTCGTAATGCTGAATCCGCAGCGGCGTGTGCAATGCATGCATCAGCGCGTCGAGCGGACCGTTGCCTTCGCCGCGCAGCACGCGGCGCTCGCCATGCACGTCGGCGGTCAGCACGATCGACTCGCGGCCGTCGCGCTCGGTCAGCTCATGGCTGACATAGCGCAGCGGCGTGTCGCTTTCGACGTATTCCTGCTGGAACAGCGCCCAGATCTGCGCGCTCGTCACCTCGTGCCCGCTCTCGTCGGTCAGGCGCTGTACGGCCGCGCTGAAATCGACCTGCATGCGGCGCGGCAGCGCGACGCCGTAGCCCTGTTCGAGCAGGTACGCGATCCCGCCCTTGCCCGACTGGCTGTTCACCCGAATGATCGAATCGTACGTGCGGCCGAGATCGTTCGGATCGATCGGCAGGTACGGCACTTCCCATACGGTGTCGGCGCGCTGTACCGCGAAGCCCTTCTTGATCGCGTCCTGGTGCGAGCCGGAGAACGCGGTGAACACGAGGTCTCCGACATACGGATGACGCGGGTGGACCGGCAACTGCGTGCATTCCTCGGACGTGCGCGCGACTTCGTTGATCTGCGAGAAATCGAGGCCCGGATCGACACCCTGCGTGTACAGGTTCAGCGCGAGCGTCACGAGATCGACGTTACCGGTGCGTTCGCCGTTGCCGAACAGGCAGCCCTCGATCCGGTCGGCGCCGGCCATCACCGCGAGCTCGGCCGCCGCGACCGCGGTGCCGCGGTCGTTGTGCGGGTGCACCGACAGGATCAGCGAATCGCGGCGCGCGAGGTTGCGGTGCATCCATTCGATCTGGTCGGCGTAGTAATTCGGCGTGCCGATTTCCACCGTGGCCGGCAGGTTCACGATCGACTTGCGCTCGGGCGTCGGCTGCCAAACGTCGAACACCGCGTCGCACACTTCCTTCGCGAAATCGAGTTCGGTCGCGGTAAACGTTTCCGGGCTGTACTGCAGCGTGAATTGCGTGTCCGTCGCCGCATCGGCGCACCGCTTGATCGTGCGCGCCGCGTTCACCGCCAGTTGCTTCACGCCGTCGCGATCGAGGTTGAACACGATCTTGCGGAACTCCGGCGCGGTCGCGTTGTACAGGTGCACGATCGCGCGCTTCGCGCCGCGCAGCGATGCGAAGGTGCGCTCGATCAGGTCGTCGCGCGCCTGCGTCAGCACTTCGATCGTCACGTCGTCGGGAATGTGGCCGCCCTCGATCAGTTCGCGGACGAAATTGAAATCGGTTTCGGACGCGGACGGGAACGCGACCTCGATCTGCTTGAAGCCGATCGCCACCAGCGTCTTGAACATCCGCATCTTGCGCGTGGCGTCCATCGGTTCGAACAGTGCCTGGTTGCCGTCGCGCAGGTCGGTGCTCATCCAGATCGGCGCCTGCGTGATCGTGCGCGACGGCCACGTACGGTCGGGCAGGTTGACGGGCGTGAACGGTCGGTATTTCGTCGCGGGGTTCTTCAGCATCATGATGTCGGTCCTCGGTCTGTTTGTCGGTGAAGCGCGGCGCGGCAGCCATCGGCGTCAGGAGCCGGCTACGTGCGCAGCGGTGAAAACGGCAAAAAAGCGGCACAACGGCAAAGCGGTACGGCAAACGACGGCCTTGGCGGTTGAGCGACCGGGACGGAGCGGAGTGGTGACGGAAGAAAGACGAACTCAGGCGCCGGTCGACAACCGGGGCCAGGTCGGTGATGCGGGGAAAATCTGGCGCTTCAGGAAAGAAGCAGATGGAAAGCGCGCAGCCGCAGACCCAGCCCGGAGAAGCGGGCTAGTAGTCGTAGCGAGAGGAGGAACTGGGCGGCGTGCATGACCGGCATCAAATCACAGGGTGGCCACGGCTGTCAACCCGATACGCATCCATCCCGCTCCGTCCCCCGATGCGCGCGTTTGCGCGGAATCAGTCCCGTCTGATAGGCGGCGGCTTGCCCCGTCGATATGCTTCACGGGTGCGGCGCCGGTGAGGTCCTATTCATGTTCGGAGTGAGTCGGTCCATCCTCTTCGCCGGCGCCGCACACCCCTCCTTGCAATCGGGCTTCGGTGTGGGCGTTCGACGGTGGCCGGTGGGCGCGGCCACGACAGAGATGCTGATGTTGAAACGAAACGCTGCCATATGCGAACGCCGAGCGTCTGCTCCGAAGTCCGATTGCCCCCGCCTCTCCCGCCCCACCTTCGCGTTGCGCTCGCGCATCATTCAGGAAAGCGATACACGCATCGATATAGTTTCCTGAATATATCCAAATCCGCTTCATTAAACATGTTTCATTAAATCGATTAGCGCTGCTTTTCGAATCACTGAACAATACCCATTCTCATCCGAATATTTTTTTATTTATTTTTCGTCATGCTCGTCATGTCGCATTTCAAACGGCAAACGTTTGCGCGACAAGGCCCTTGGCCTTACCTAACAAGCCACAGGAGAACAGCATGGCCGACTTTCAAACGTCATCCAACCGCGCCGGCGAGTTTTCAATTCCGCCGAATACCGATTTCCGCGCGATTTTCTTCGCGAATGCAGCCGAGCAACAGCACATCAAGTTGTTTATCGGCGACAGCCAGGAACCCGCCGCGTATCACAAGCTGACGACGCGCGACGGCCCGCGCGAAGCCACGCTCAATTCCGGCAACGGCAAGATCCGTTTCGAAGTGTCGGTGAACGGCAAGCCGTCGGCGACCGACGCGCGCCTCGCGCCGATCAACGGCAAGAAGTCCGACGGCTCGCCGTTCACGGTCAACTTCGGGATCGTCGTGTCGGAAGACGGCCACGACAGCGACTACAACGACGGCATCGTCGTGCTCCAGTGGCCGATCGGCTGACCTGACGCGGATCGACCACCAATCGCCGCCGGCCGCCTCAATGGCGGCTGGCGGGTTTGCGCCGCGTTCAGCGGGATCTCACCCGATCCAGAACCGCCTCATTACCGGAGACTTCCATGCCGCTCCTTTCGGCTTCGATCGTCAGCGCGCCCGTCGCGACGTCGGAGGCTTACGTCGACATTCCCGGCCTCTACATCGACATCGCGAAGGCCGGGATTCGCGACGGGAAACTGCAGGTCATCCTCAACGTGCCGACGCCTTACGCGACCGGCAACAACTTCCCCGGCATCTATTTCGCGATCGCGACGAATCAGGGCGTCGTCGCGGACGGCTGCTTCACCTATTCGTCGAAGGTGCCCGAAAGCACCGGCCGCATGCCGTTCACGCTCGTCGCGACGATCGACGTCGGCAGCGGCGTCACGTACGTAAAGGGCCAGTGGAAAAGCGTGCGCGGCAGCGCGATGCATATCGATTCGTACGCGAGCCTGTCCGCGAGCGGGGAAACGGCCGCGCCGTCGTCGTCGCAAGGCGGCGGGAATCAGGGCGCCGAAGCCGGTGGCGTCGGGGCCGGCAACATCGGCGGCGAACGCGACGGTACGTTCAATCTCCCGCCGCACATCAAGTTCGGCGTGACCGCGCTCACCAACGCGGCGAACGACCAGACGATCGACATCTACATCGACGACGACCCGAAACCGGCCGCGACGTTCAAGGGCGCCGGCGCACAGGACCAGAACCTCGGCACGAAGGTGCTCGATTCCGGCAACGGACGCGTGCGCGTGATCGTGATGGCGAACGGCAAGCCGTCGCGGCTCGGTTCGCGACAGGTCGACATTTTCAAGAAGTCGTACTTCGGGATCGTCGGCTCGGAAGACGGCGCCGACGACGATTACAACGACGGCATCGTGTTTCTGAACTGGCCGCTGGGTTGATCGACGGCCATCACGAAACATCGCAATGGCGACGGGGCCAGCCACGCATTGCGCGTCGCTCGATAAATCATTTGCAGTCCCACTGCTGTACACCGCGCGCGGTCCGGTGAAATCCGTTCGCCGGTCATGCGATGCGGAACCTTCCATTCAGACGAGGACGACATGTCACAACCCTTTACCCACGACGACCTGTACGCGCTGCTGCAACTCGCGGGCAACGACGCCACTGCCGTGCAGGCCAACGGCGATCAGGCCGTGCTCGACCGGATGCGCCAGTTCATGACCGCGCAGCTCGTCGAGAAACTTCCGCAATACGACGTGTTCGTCGATATCGCGACGATCCCGTACAGCTTCGACGTCGGCAGCTGGCAGAACAAGGTGAAAGCCGATGCGGCAGGCGAGGTCGTCGCCTGCACGGTGACGTGGGCCGGCGCGCCGGGTGTGTTGCCCGGCGCCGCGGCGAAGTTCGGCGTCGGCGCGGTGGTCAACTACTTCTCGAAAGCGACACCGCAACCGGTGCAGCCGACGCCCGTGCCGACCGGCGGCGGCGAACGCGACGGCGTCTTCAACCTGCCGCCGAACATCGCGTTCGGCGTGACCGCGTTGGTCAATTCGTCCGCACCGCAGACGATCGAGGTGTTCGTCGACGACAACCCGAAACCGGCCGCGACGTTCCAGGGCGCCGGCACGCAGGACGCGAACCTGAACACGCAGATCGTGAACTCGGGCAAGGGGAAGGTGCGGGTGGTCGTGACGGCGAACGGCAAGCCGTCGAAGATCGGCTCGCGCCAGGTCGACATCTTCAAGAAGACCTACTTCGGGCTGGTCGGATCGGAAGATGGCGGCGACGGCGACTACAACGACGGCATCGCGATCCTGAACTGGCCGCTGGGTTGACGCGCGGCAGCCTGACGCGCATCGCCACGCGGCGTGGCGATGGGCCAGTGTGCGTCCGTCATCTGCGAGCCCCGGCCCGCGCCGCAATGATGCGATCGGCCGCGACGATATGCGCCAAGGCCGATCGCTCGTTGTGCCGTCTCCGTCATCCCTCCACCCCGCACCCGCATTGCCGGTCATCGCGTGCTGGTACTCGCCGCCGAGATTCGCCGGGTACTGACGATCGCATACACGCCGCCGCGCTTCGTCGGCTGTGCGACGAGCCCCGCGCCGATCAGCCCGCTTCCCGCCCGACAACCTTCGACAGCGCCACCGGCTGCGCGAACGCTGCCGACGCCAGTTGCACGCGCGCATCACGCGCCACGCGGTTGAACGCCACGCGCTGCGCGCCCTTCAGTTTCGCTGCTCTGGCTGCGTGCACGAGTTCGATCGGATCGACGAGGCGGGCATGCCGGCGCACCTCGAAGTGCAGATGCGGGCCGGTTGCGGTGCCCGTGCTGCCGACCGCGCCGACGCGTTGACCGCGCATCACGCGCGCGCCGGTTCGCAGCGTCGGCTCGAACGCCGACAGATGCGCGTAGTACGACGCGTAGCCGCCGTCATGCCGAATCACCACGTACTTGCCGTAGCCGCGCGGCTCGGTGCCGATGAACGTCACGACGCCGCGCTCCGACGCATGCACCGCGCGGCCGGCCGGCGCCGCGAGATCGACGCCCGAATGCACGTGACGCGCGCCGCTCACCGGATGCACACGCGCGCCGAATTTCGAGCTGATGCGCGTCGCGGCGACCGGCATCGCGAAGCGTGCACCGGCGAGCGGCATGCCATCGAGGTCGTAATAGGCGCCACGCGAACCGGCCTGCGCGGCGAACCACACCGCCGCGACCTGCTGCCCGCGAAAGCGGACGTCCAGCGCCGTCACGCGTACGCGGCCCGGCCGCGTTGCGTCGTGGTCGGGCTCGAACGCCACGCGGAAAGTATCGCCGTGCGCGCCGCGCTGCTTCGGATCGACGCGCCCGGCCAGCATGCGGACGATCTGCGCGGCTACGCCGGCCGGCAGATCGGCGCGTGCCAACGACGCGTGCAGGCTGCCGACGATCGCGCCGGCGCGCGTGCCGCGATCCGGTTGCGCGAGCGTGAACGGCTCGGCGGAGGCCAGATCGACCGGACCTGGCGCAAACGCCGGCCGTGCACCCGTCGCGGGCAATGCCGACGCCAGCCCGTAATCGAACCGCGACGCATAGCCGCGTTCGACCGCCCCGCGCGCGGTATCGCACAGCACGCGATACGCGACGCAGGCGCCGAAGCGCGCCACCGGATCGTCGCGCTCGATGCCCGCCGACACGTTCAACGCATGCGACGCATAAGCGACGTCGAGCGGCACGGACGGTGCATGCAGGCTGCCCCACGTGGTGCGCGCGGAATTGAAGAAAGGCACGTCGTCAAGGTCGGTGTTTTCCGCCGCCGCGGACGCGGCCGGCGCGGCGTCGTGAAACGCCTGCGCTGCCACGCCCTGTGCGCCGGCCACGCAGGCCGCCGCGACGATGCCGCGCAGGAATGCGCGACCAATCGGAAAACGGTGAACGCCGCATGACGCGGGTTGACCTTGCTCGCGTGCGACACGGAAACGCAGGTCTGACCGCATGACGTCGTCACTCGCTATTCGATGAAAAATCGGGAAAAAACCGGACATCGCGGAGGAACGATCGTCGCGATCCGGCTACTCGACAGCGAGTGTATCGGCGTGGTCGAAACGGCTAAATAGGACTCGTCTTATTTGTTAAGAATGTAGCTTAATACTCGTACTAAAACCATGCGGCCGGGACGCCATGCATTCGCGCGAAACCCGCCGCGCCGTGTACAGTCGAGGGCTGCGCGGCGCACGACACGCGCCGCGCACTGTGTCTTCAACACCGGAATCCCGTCATGTTTCTCGATCATCTTCATCCGGAACGCTGGACGTTCCTGTGGAACGCGTTGTCCACCCTCTCCCTCAAGCTGTCCGCCGGCCTGGCGCTGCTCGTCGCCGGCTGGTGGCTGTCGAAACGCATCGGCAACTGGCTGAACCGGCTGCTCTCGAACAAGGAGCGCGTCGACGACACGCTGCGGCCGATCCTCTGCGACGTCGCGGTATGGGGCATCCGCATCGTCGCGATCGTCGGCGCGCTGTCGCAGCTCGGCATCGAAACCGCGAGCATCGTCGCGGTGCTCGGCGCGGCCGGCCTCGCCATCGGGCTCGCGCTGCAGGGCACGATGCAGAACATCGCGGCCGGCATCATGCTTCTGCTGTTGCGGCCGTTCAAGGTCGGCGACTACATCGACGGCGGCACGGGCGTCGCGGGCACCGTCGACGAAGTCGGGCTCTTCATGACGCGCCTCACGAAACCGGACGGCATCTGCGAGTACGTACCGAACAGCGCGCTGTGGGGCAGCGCGATCCGCAACTACACGCGCAACCCGACGCGCCGCCTCGATCTCGAAGTGGAAGTGTCCGTGCACGACGATATCGATCGCGCGCTCGCTGCGCTGCATGCGCTGGCCGTGGCCGATCCCGACGTGCTGCAGGACCCCGCGCCGGACGTGATGGTGATGCGCTTCGACGACAGCACGGCCGTCGCGAACATGCGCGTGTGGACGCATACCGACAAGTTCTGGGCGATGCGCTGGCGCCTCGCGCGCCAGGTGCGCAAGACGCTCGCCGACGCGGACTGCGCGCTGCCGATCCGCACGCGGGAGCTGCACATCGTGCACGACGCGGAGCGCCAAGCAGCCGATGCGCGTGTGCGGGTTTCGTAAGGCCGCGGGGCGGGGCGCGCCCCGCTGCGGCGTTACATCCATCCGGACGATGTCGAGCAGCGCCTTCCTGCCGCTCTTGCAGGTGAACACCGAGATCGCGCCGTGCTTCAGGTCGCCCTGCGGCGTGAAGCTCGTCTCGCCGATCACGCCGCGATAGACTGTGACCGGCATCGCGGCCAGCCCCTTCGCCGGGTGCCTCGGGCGCGTGCCGAGGAAGTAGGCCGACGTATCGTTAATTCAGTCGAGCCTCGCATTGCTCGAGGTGAAGTTCTCGTCACGCGTGCCGGTGCCTGACGCGTGACCGTTCATGCCTTTCAGGCGCCCGCACACGGGCATCCACCGTCGATCGTCATCCCATGGAGCGCTACCCGATGAAACGTTACTCTCCCGCCGCATCGTTTGCCGCCGCGATCGCCTGCGCATTCGCGTTGAGCGCCTGTGCGACGCAATCGTCCGCGCCGGCCACTGCGTCGGCGCCGCCCGACACCGCCGCGCCAGTGGCCCCGCCGCTGGTCGGCGGCGATCGCGACGCGCACGGCTGCATCGGCTCGGCCGGCTACGCGTGGTGCGAGCGGACGCAGCAGTGCGAGCGTCCGTGGGAACTCGCGAAGGCGCGCGGTTTCGCGAATTCGGCTCAGGCTTACGAGCAGTTCTGCCGGAACGGCGGAGCGAAGTGATGTGATGCGCGTGAACGGGTCGCGGTGCAACGCCGCGATCCGATGATGTTCCGGTCTGGTGCATGGCCCGCCATCGCACGCATTCGCCCCCGCCGATCCCCATCGATTTTCCCGCGTCGCGCACCGGCATTCCGGAAACCCGGACGCACAAAAAACCCCACGAAAACAGGGATATTCGCCGCCTGCGACACGTTGTCCGAGTTCGGTTATATTACGCGCCCCTTGCCACCCCGCCCCCGCAAAACGCGTCGCACGCGGCCTCTTTCAACGCAGCCTGAAGCGCCGTCCGCTCAGGCTTGCAACCCGGGCCCGGGCGCGTGGCGCACCCTCGCGACGCAGGCGCTTGCCTGCCCGCGGGAAGCCGATCCGAAGGTGTCCTTCCGAATCGCTTCGCGTGCGCAAATGCAACGG
This sequence comes from Burkholderia sp. BCC0097, assembly GCF_902832985.1. Taxonomy (NCBI): domain Bacteria; kingdom Pseudomonadati; phylum Pseudomonadota; class Betaproteobacteria; order Burkholderiales; family Burkholderiaceae; genus Burkholderia; species Burkholderia sp. BCC0097. Next base: position 182,466 of record NZ_CADFDM010000004.1, on the reverse strand, counting down.
CGCGCCACGCCGATCCGGAATTCCGGATTCACGGTCCGGATCTCCGGACCCGTGTTCCGGCGCCACGGAACCGCGCGCCGGGCGGCATGGCAAACCGATGCATCCAAGTTGAAAAAGGGATCTGCTGTGATCAAAACGTTACGGGTAATACTGTCGGCGCTCGCGCTGTGCGTCGCGACATCGTCGGCGCACGCCGCCGACACGAAGAAGGTCGACGTCCTGCTGGTGGGCGGCGGCATCATGAGCTCGACGCTGGGCGTCTGGCTGCACGAACTCCAGCCCGACTGGTCGATGACGATGGTCGAGCGCCTCGACGGCGTCGCGCTGGAAAGCTCGAACGGCTGGAACAACGCCGGCACCGGCCACTCGGCGCTCGCCGAGCTGAACTACACGCCGGAGAAGGCGGACGGCAAGGTCGACATCTCGAAGGCGATCGAGATCAACGAGTCGTTCCAGATCTCGCGCCAGTTCTGGGCGTGGCAGGTCAAGCAGGGCGTGCTGAAGAACCCGCACTCGTTCATCAACTCGACGCCGCACATGAGCTTCGTCTGGGGCGACGACAACGTCCGCTTCCTGAAGAAGCGCTACGAAGCGCTGCAGGCGAGCCCGCTGTTCCGCGGGATGCAGTATTCGGAAGACTACGACCAGATCAAGCAGTGGGTGCCGCTGATGATGGAAGGCCGCGATCGCAACCAGAAGGTGGCCGCGACGTGGACGCCGATCGGCACCGACGTGAACTTCGGCGAGATCACGCGCCAGTTCGTCGGCTACCTGAAGACGCAGCCGAACTTCACGCTGTCGCTGTCGAGCGAAGTGCGCGAGATCTCGCGCAACGCCGACGGCACGTGGCACGTGTCGTGGGTCAAGCTGCATTCGGATGAGCCGCCGCAATCGGTCGACGCGAAGTTCGTGTTCATCGGCGCGGGCGGCGGCGCGCTGCACCTGCTGCAGGCGTCGGGCATCCCCGAGGCGAAGGACTACGGCGCATTCCCGGTCGGCGGCTCGTTCCTCGTGACCGACAACCCCGAAGTCGTGAAGCAGCACCTCGCGAAGGCGTACGGCAAGGCGTCGGTCGGCTCGCCGCCGATGTCGGTGCCGCACCTCGACACGCGGATCATCGACGGCAAGAAGATCATCCTGTTCGGGCCGTTCGCGACGTTCTCGACCAAGTTCCTGAAGAACGGCTCGTACTTCGACCTCGCGAAGAGCACCAACCTGCACAACGTCGCGCCGATGATGCGCGTGGGCGTCGACGAATTCCCGCTGGTGCAGTACCTCGCCGGCCAGCTGATGCTGACCGACGACGACCGCTTCAACGCGCTGAAGGAATACTTCCCGAACGCGAAGAAGGAAGACTGGCGCCTGTGGCAGGCCGGCCAGCGCGTGCAGATCATCAAGCGCGATCCGGTCAAGGGCGGCGTGCTGAAGCTCGGCACCGAGATCGTCGCGTCGCAGGACGGCAGCATCGCGGGGCTGCTCGGCGCATCGCCGGGCGCATCGACCGCCGCGCCGATCATGCTGAACCTGATGAAGAAGGTGTTCAAGGACAAGGTCGCGACGCCCGAGTGGCAGCAGAAGATCCGCCAGATCGTGCCGAGCTACGGCACCAAGCTGAACGACAGCCCGGCGAAGGTCGTCGAGGAATGGACCTACACGAGCGACGTGCTGCAGCTGTCGCCGCCGCCGAAGATCGACCTCGGCGCGCCGTCGCAGGCCACCGGCAACGCGCCGGCCCGCCCGGCGAAGGCGTCGGCCGATATGGCGCTGTAACGCGCCCGACGCCGCGCAACACCCGCGCGGCACCCATGCGGCACCGTTATGCCGCCCGACACGGCCGCCCTCCGGGGCGGCCGTTTTTCCTGGTGCGCGCCGGGCGGAAGCACCGGCTTCCGCTAGAATTGCGGCACGCGCGACGCCGTCGCCGCCCGATCCATCATCCGCATCGACCCAACCCGAGCCACCGCCGGTGCGGCCCGCGCCCGAGCCGCGCGAGCGCCGCCCGCCGTGGCCGCGCCCGCCCGGGCGCGCCATCAACCGAATTCAGCTGGAGAAAGACCGTGTTTACCTGCCGAAACCAGAGCTGCGGCACGCAGTGGGAACAGTCCGACGTCGTCATCAAGGACGAAGGCCAGGGGCTGCTGTTCCGCTGCCCGCTGTGCGGCGCCCGCAACTATCTCGAACGCTTCGAGGACGACGAAGGCAACGTCGTCTACGAACAGATGGAAGGCCGCCCCTACCTCGGAGACCTGTCTTGACCCAACCGACCGCCACGCCGTTCAGCGCGCTGCCGCTGACGCCCGCCACGCTCGCGAACCTCGCGCAGCTCGGCTATGTCGACATGACGCCGATCCAGGCCGCGAGCCTGCCGGTCGCGCTGGCCGGCCAGGACCTGATCGCGCAGGCGAAGACGGGCAGCGGCAAGACCGCCGCGTTTTCGCTCGCGCTGCTCGCGCGCCTCGATGCGCGCAGCTTCGACGTGCAGGCGATGATCCTGTGCCCGACGCGCGAGCTCGCCGACCAGGTCGCGCAGGAAGTGCGCCGCCTCGCGCGCGCCGAGGAAAACGTGAAGGTGCTGACGCTGTGCGGCGGCACGCCGATGCGTCCGCAGGCGCAGAGCCTCGAGCACGGCGCGCACATCGTCGTCGGCACGCCGGGCCGCATCATGGATCACCTCGATCGCGGCAACCTGAAGCTCGACGCGCTGAACACGCTGGTGCTCGACGAAGCCGACCGGATGCTCGACATGGGCTTCTTCGACGACATCGCGAAGGTCGCCCGGATGTGCCCGACGACGCGCCAGACGCTGCTGTTCTCCGCGACCTATCCGGACGGCATCGCGAAGCTGAGCCAGCAGTTCCTGCGCAATCCGAAGGAAATCAAGCTCGCGGAACGCCACGACGACAGCAAGATCCGCCAGCGCTTCTATGAAGTGACCGAGGACGAGCGGCTGCATGCGGTCGGCCAGTTGCTGAACCACTACCGCCCGGTGAGCACGATCGCGTTCTGCAACACCAAGCAGCAGTGCCGCGACCTGCTCGACGTGCTGCACGCGCAGGGCTTCCACGCGCTCGCGCTGCACGGCGAGCTCGACCAGCGCGAGCGCGACCAGGTGCTGATCCAGTTCGCGAACCGCAGCTGCTCGGTGCTGGTGGCGACCGACGTCGCCGCGCGCGGGCTCGACATCGCGCAGCTCGAGGCGGTGATCAACGTCGACGTGACGCCCGACCCGGAAGTGCACGTGCACCGCATCGGCCGCACCGGCCGCGCGGATCAGGACGGCTGGGCGCTGAGCCTCGCGAGCATGGACGAGATGGGCCGCGTCGGCGCGATCGAACAGGCGCAGAAGCGCGAGGTCGAATGGCATCCGCTCGCCGAGCTGAAGCCGGCGGACGACAGCGTGCTGCTGCCGCCGATGGAAACGCTGCAGATCCTCGGCGGGCGCAAGGACAAGATACGCCCGGGCGACGTGCTCGGCGCACTGACCGGCGACGCCGGATTCGACGGCAAGCAGATCGGCAAGATCAACGTGACCGAGTTCTCGGCCTATGTCGCGATCGAGCGCGGCGTCGCGCGCGACGCGCTGCGCAAGCTCAATGCGGGGAAGATCAAGGGCAAGCGGGTCAAGGTCCGGTTGATGGACGAGGAGTAAACGGGCCGCGGCGCGGGCGGTCGCGGCACCGCCGGGCGCCGCCCCGTGCGTCACCTGAGTTCGGGATAGCCGTGCGCCGCGGCTGCCTGCTCGAACCGCGCAATCGTTTCGTAATCGGCCGGCGACAGGCGGTCGAATCCCTTCAGCCTCAGCACGCGCGCCCGTTCCACATCGACGGCAGCCGCGCGCTCGAGCGCCTCCTGCAACGCGCCGACCTGCGTATCCGCCAGCGCCGCCCGCGATGCGACGAACGGCAAGCCCGGCGCGGATGCCGTCATGCCGATCACGCGGATGTCCTTCAGCAGGTCGGGCAGCGCGTCGCGCACATACGCGAACGTCACGCAGTCGATCGCCGCGCAATCGGCCTCTCCCGAGGCCAGCGCACGCAGCACGTTCAGGTGCGAACCGAACGGCGTGACCGAGCCGAAGAACCGTCCGTCGTGCGCATGCGGCGCGACCGCGTGCCGGAATGCGTTCATCCCGCTGTGCGAATCCTCGCCGTTGAAGGCGGCCCGCAACCCGCGGCAGGCGGCGAGCGTCGTCGCCCCGCCCGCATGCACCCGCGCCGATACGACCAGCACGCTGCTGTAGCGCGCCCCGTCGCAGCCCTCCGCGTCGAAAATCGGGGTCGCAATCAATCGCACGACGTCGCGCAAGCCGAGCATCCGGTACGGGTAGCCGCAGGTCTGCGACAGCAGCAGGTCGTCGCGCCGCCACAGCGCCTGCAGATCGTCGAACGGCGCGTCGGGCAGCGCGACGTCGGCCGGCCCGCCCGCGTTCGCGAACGCATCGAGTGCATCACGCAGCAGCGCGCGCCACAGGGCGGCGTGGCGCGGCGTCACGTTGTACATCGGCAGGACTGCGATCCAGGGGTTCATGCGGGCATTCTACGCATCGACGGCCGCCCGGATGCTTATCGGCCGCCAGACGATAAGCAAATGCGAATCGATTGGTTGGCGTAGCCGCCCCGCCCCGGTACCGTTCGAAGGCCTGCCGGCGCCGCCACCGTGCGCGATGCCAGGCAAGCCGACCGTGATCCGCGAGACACCAGCGTACCCGGGCCGAGCGCCCCGGTTCCATCGCTCGTTCCCCGCACTGCCCGATCCATCCGCCTCAACGCCATGGCCGAATACTTCGACGTCGACCACGCACGTGCGATTGCCGCGCTCGACGCCCGCTTCACCGCCCGCACCGAGTGGCCGACCTGGCTGCTGGTCGTCGTCATCTACGGCGGCTGGCTCGCCGTGCTGCTGCTCGTGCGCGAAGGGCATCTGTCCCTCGCCGCCGCGACGCCGCCGCTGATCCTGCTCGGCGCGTGGCACCTGTCGCTGCAGCATGAACTGCTGCATGGCCATCCGACGCGTTCCGCGTTCGTGAACAAGCTGCTCGGCTATCCGCCGCTGACGGTCTGGTATCCGTACACGCTGTATCGCGACACGCACCTCGAGCATCACCGCGACGAAGACCTGACCGTGCCGGGCGTCGACCCCGAAACGAACTACGTGACACGTGAACGCTGGGCCCGGCTGCCGCGCTGGCGCCGGGCGCTGACGGTCGCGCGCAAGACTTTCCTCGGACGCATCGTCGTCGGGCCGCCGCTCGCCGTCGCCGCCACGTTCCGCGATGCGTTCGTCGCGTTCCGCCGCGGCGACTTCCGCTATCTGCCGATGTGGTTGACTCACGTTGCCAGCGTGGCCGCGCTGCTCGCGTGGCTGCAATGGGCGATCGGCGTGCCGTGGTGGTACTACCTGCTGGCCGTCACGTGGCCCGCACTGTCGCTCGCGATGATCCGCTCGCTGTACGAGCATCGCGCCGCGCCGCATCCGAAGGCGCGCATCACGATCAACGAAGCCGGCTTCGCGATGCGGCTGCTGTACCTGAACAACAACTATCACCTCGTCCATCACGACCTGCCGAAGCTGCCGTGGTACGACCTGCCGCACGCATACCGGATGCGGCGCGACGCGTATGCGCAAAAATGCGGCGGCTTCGTGATCCGTGGCGGATATCGCGAACTGCTCGCGCGCCATGCGTGGACGCCGACCGATCCGCCCGTGCATCCGTTCGACGAGGGCACGGCGTCACTGTCGACGGGCAGCGGGATCAAGGTGGCGGTGGTCGACAGGGTGTTGCAGATCAGTACCTGACGTCAGAAGTTTCCGCGTTTCGGCACCGATCCTTACGAAAAGCCGACGACGCCGATCGTCGCCCGCGAATTGCCAATTGCGTCGGCAATGCCCAGAATGGCCGCTCCTCCGGGGTTTCCGATCATCATTCGCCCCGGCTCCGCCGCACGGCCGCGCGCCGCATTCCCCGACGACGATGCAACCGAACACCCCACCCGGCGCGATCCGCACGATCGGCAACGACTGGTCCGTTTCCGCGATCACCGCAGGTTTTCTCGCGGTCCTGATTTCGTATGCGGGCCCGCTCGCGATCTTCTTCCAGGCTTCGCAGGCCGCGCATGCGTCCAACGACATGGTGTCGTCGTGGGTCTGGGCGATCTCGATCGGCGCGGGTGTCTCGGGCCTGTTCGCCAGCTGGAAGCTGAAGGTGCCCGTCGTCACCGCGTGGTCGGCGCCCGGCACCGCGCTACTCGTCGGCCTGTTTCCGCAACTGACGCTCAACCAGGCCGTCGGCGCGTACCTCACGGCTGGGCTGATCATCCTGGCGATCGGCGTGTCCGGCTATTTCGACCGCCTCGTGCGCCACATTCCACGCGGCATCGCCTGCGGCATGATGGCCGGCATCCTGCTGCCGTTCGGCATGCATGCGTTCTCCGCCGCGACCGCGCAGCCGGTGCTCGGTTTCGGGATGATCGCGGCGTACGTGATCTTCCGGCGCCTGCTGCCGCGCTACAGCATCGTGCTCGTGCTGCTGACGGGCGCCGCGCTCGCGACGCTGCTCGGGATGACGCATCTCGGCAACGTGTCGCCGAGCCTCGCGCGGCCGATCTTCATCGCGCCCGAATGGACGGTCGGCACGACGCTCAGCCTCGCGCTGCCGCTCGTCGTCGTCAGCCTCACCGGGCAGTTCCTGCCGGGGATGACGATCCTGCGCGTGTCCGGCTATCACACGCCGGCGCGCCCGATCATTACCGCGACCAGCGTGATGTCGCTGGTGGTCGCCTGCTTCGGCGGAATCACGATCGTCGTCGCGGCGATCACCGCGGCGCTCTGCACCGGCAAGGACGCGCACGAGGATCCGGACCGGCGCTACGTCGCCGGGCTCGCGAACGGTGTGTTCTACCTGATCGGCGGGCTGTTCGCGGGGACGATCGTCACGGTGTTCTTCGCGCTGCCGAAGGCGTTCGTCGCGATCCTGGCGGGGCTCGCGCTGATCGGCGCGATCAGCGCGAACGTGCACGGGATCTTCGAGGACGAGAACCATCGCGAAGCATCGATGATCACGTTTCTTGCGACCGCGTCGGGAATGACGTGGCTCGGGCTCGGGTCGGCGTTCTGGGGGATCGTGATCGGGTCGGTGGCGTATGGGGTGTTGAACAGGGTGCGGGGGCGTCGGGGGGATTGAGCGCGTGCATGACGCCGTCCTCGAACACTCGGTGCAATGCCTTCCCGGCCACGGGTTCGTCGGCCCTCGCGATTCGGTTCATCGAATGCGCGGGTCGGGTCAGGTAACGTCCTTTGCATCTCAAGGATCGTCATGAAGCCCCGCCAGTCAGGCACTACCTCGATGTGTTGCGAATAGCGCCGCTGCCCAATAGAAGCTGGTCGACAAGCTCGAGTTTCAACGGCTTGTCCGCGTCGAGCTGCTTCTTTTCGATCACGTACTTCCACCCGTCGCCGTTGCCCGGGTTGCGATAGAACGCCACCACCGCAACGTACTTCGTATCGACCTGCATCGGCTGCGTAAGACTTGCCGACGCCCCCGGATTCAACACCGCGGCAAGGTTGGCCTGCAGGTCCTGTGCAAGCACCGTCCGGTCATTCTTCAGCAAATCCTCGTAGGACGCACCATCGAACATCTTGCGGTCCTTCAACTGATACACACGCACCGCGACCGATGTCGCGCGGCCGGCGTCATCGGGGTTCAGTGCCTCCCGGGCGGACAGATCGACGTTGAGCACCTTGACCTGCTTGAAGAACACCGCGCGATACGCGCTCGACGAGGCGTCCGAGACGGACTGCCAGGCGCCGCATGCAGACAACAGCAGAACGGACAAGACGGTTGAAACAGCGAAACGGATGGACATTGGTCTTCCTCGGCAATGCATGGTGCGGATCATGAGCGTATTGGGATCAAGCGTTGTCGGCCAGACGGAAAACGCAAGCCGATAGCATCAAAACGGATGCAACGGCTGACGTGGAAAATCTGAAGATCGTGCGTCATTCCTGATCAAGCATGCGATGCGGTCAGGTATGGATTCGGCGCCGTCGCGGGAAACGCTTCGTAGACGCCGAGCGCAATATTGACGATTCGCTCCTCGTCCGCGGGCAGCACGATAGTCCAGCCGAGCCGGGGTACCGGCCCGGCATTTCCCGGCCCGATCGCCGGCTCCGGCGTATATCGCGATGACACCTCCATACGCAGGTGTACGTCTGCCTTGACACCGACATATAACTGCACGAAGGCCATCAAATCGCGATGCAGCCTCTCACCCGGCAAGAGGTCCTGCGCCTGCCGAGCATCGGCCGGGCGCAACGTCACCCGTACCGCCCGGCTTCGATACGCCATCCGCTTTCCCAATACGTAACCTCCGCCCAGCCCGTTACGTTGACTGGTTCCCGATTTCCCGGCAGCACGCCCGGCTCCAGTCAGCGGCCGCGGCCGCCCCGTCGACGTGACGACCGGCCAGAATTCGTCGACCCGAACCTCGACGCGCGGAATAGCCAGTGCAATGGCGCCTGCCAGCCCCTCCGGCGTGCGCGTGCGCTGAATCAGGAGCCCCAGCAGTGCCAGCATCCGCGAATCGGGCAGGCCGGCGCGCTGCGGCTTGTCGCCCCAGCCGAACCCGGCCAGACACAACAGGTTGCGCGAATGCGCGTCGATGCCGCCAGGCCTGAAATGCTCGGGATAGCGATACTTCCGCCACGCGCGATACAGCAACGTGACATACCGGTGATTGAACTGGTCGAGAAACGCCTCGACCGCCTCGTGTCCTTCCTCGCGCAGCACGATCGCGTCGATCAGGTGCGACGGCATCACCGCATCGACGCCGTACAGCCCCATGAAAGTCGTGCGCACGGTCGGCCGTGAACCCGGCCCGAAGGTATCCGATCCATCGTCAAATTCGACTGATGCAACTTCGCTCGCCGGAAAACCCATCCGCGGCCGCGGCCGGAAGCGCACCGGCTCATGCTCGAGCATGTCCTGTGTACCGAACCCGGGCTGATCGGGAAAACGCACCTCGAGCAACCGGCAAAGCTGCATGAAGTTCATTCGCGGTGCACGTGCCAGGAGCGAGGCGACCAGCGGATCGAGATTCGGGAAGTCGTGCAGTTTCATAACGGCGCCCGCTCGGCCTTGCTGCGTGGCCATTCGATCCGGGCCTGAGACGGCAGGCTGACGATCGCCAGCTTCGTGAACAGGTTGATGTCCGCGTAGAGCGCGAAGAACCGATGCAGCAGTTCGCCGAACAGCATCACGTCACCGTCCCCGGCGAACGCATGGCTGTCGAGCGTGACCTCGATCAGCACGCCCCGCTCGACCGCGCCGCCCGACACCTCCTCGAGCAGCGCCTGTGACACCCACAGGATGCCCGCGAGCCGTCGACGGTTCAGTTCGTCGTCCGTCCAGTCATAGAGCGCGAGCGCCCCGCGCAGCACTTCCGCGTTCATCATCGACAGGAAGTTCGGCGCCAGGTGCGACAGCACCCGCCACTGGAACCGGTCTTCCGTCGGCGGATACAGCGGTAGTGTCGGCGAGACGAGATTGCGCACGCCGGTGACGTTCTGTGAACTGGTCGCGAGTTCGTCGAGACTCGCTTCCCGCAGCCCCTTGCGCGGCAGCAACCCGTTCGTGCCCGTCACGCGCAACGACAGGCTTTCCTCGGGCAGCACCTCCATGGTTTCCCATGCGTGACCACCGAGCACCACCCACGTTTCGTGCAGCCCCGCCACGCCCGAGCGCACGCGCGAATGGAAATATCGTTCCGGTGCCTCGTGGCGCAGCATGCCGCCACGATGGCGGAACGTCGCAAAGGGCACGTATTCATATCGCTCGGCCGTTTCGTGGTCGAACGCCTCGATCGCGTCGACGGAATACGTTTCGACATGCTCGCCTTGATGCCCCGCCGGCACCACGCGATATTCGGTTTCGTGATGATCGATCTCGATCGGCTCGGCATCCAGCTCGAACAGGTTGATCACGGGCGAGCAGAATAGCCGCACGTTTTCCGCACTGAAGCGCTGGTCCGACGGATAGGCCTGCGTCAGTACGATCTCCAGCTCGAACCGGGTGGTACGCTCGGGCAGCGTCGTGACGTCCAGTCCGCAAAGATCCACGAACAGGAATTTCTCGCGGAACGAGAAGTATTCGAGCAGCAACTGATAGCCGGAGAAAGCCGCATCGGCCTTCGGCCACAGTCGTTCCTCGGCCGAGAAGCCGGCCGGTTCGATCGTGACGCCGGCGAGCGGCATCGCCTCGCCGTCGCGGATCTCCGGAATGCGCAACTGGATCGTGTCGACCTGGCGCGTGAGCGCGAGATGCATCGTGAACGCCGTCGGCAGATCCGCATTCAGGTACAGGCGCAACCGGGACAGATCCGTTTCCATCCGGCGGGCCGACCCGCCGAGCGAGAAGCCGAGCCGGATTACTGAGCGGCCGTCGTGGCGCACGGTCGGCCCGGCATGCGTCACCGAGAGGGGTTGCAGCGTGACCGCTTGCGTGGTCCTGTAAATGCATTGCACGGCCTTCGGCGATACACCTTCCGCGCCAGCGGGCGGCGGTACGGCGATCGGCGCGGAGCGCACCGATACACCTGCCGGCACGACTTCGGTCTTCTGAAGCTTTTCCAACAGCGGGACGAGTTCCACAACCGACAACGACGGGATCATGCGCAAGTAGTGCGGCCATAGCAGGCTGACCAACCCTTCCGTCAGCTCCGGCAACTCGTCGTCGAGCTTCTGCCGAAGACGCCCGGTCAGGAATGCGAAACCCTCGAACAGCCGCTCGACGTACGGATCACGATCGCCGACACGGTCGAGGTTGAGCAGCCGTGCGCGATCGGGATGCGCCTTCGCGAATTCCTTGCCGGATTCGCGCAAATAGCGCATTTCCGCTTCGTAGTAGCGCAGGATCGGATCGTCGTTTGCCATGGATTCTCGTTACGAAAGAGTCAGCGCTCGAGCCGGGTCGAGCACGGTAAGTTCCGCCTGCAGTTCGCCGATGCGGCGCGCGAGCGTCGGTTTGTCGGCATCCTTGCGGTTGCTCGTCGCTTTCAACGCTCGGACGAGTTGCTGCTTGACCTCGAACGCCAGCGCGGGCTCCCAGCGCATCACCGGCAGCGAGCGTGACGACGTGTCGAGCTCGACCAGCAACGCGAGGGCCGTATCGGGTCGACCGGCATGATCGGCCAGGCGCGCCATCACGAGCCGCTGCAAGAAGCGGTGACGCTCGGTCTTCATGCCGGGCAGCGCATCGAGCCATGCGAACGCGGCCTCGACACCGTCGCGCGCGACCAGCTCGCGCGCCTGCGCCTCGATCTCGGGCCAGTCGCCCGCATCGCCTTCGCTATCCGCCGACACCGGCAGCGGCGCAACGGTCTCGCCCGCTTCGAGGTCGCGCACGACCGCGTGCCGGGCGATCCACTCGAGCGTCGTGTCGTCGGAGAATGGCGTGCCGTCGCTGAACGAAATCCGCTCGATGCCCGGCAATCGCGCGAGGAACAACGCAAAATCCGTGCGCAGCACTTCGCTCCACGCGTGGTAAGGCGCGCCAACGTGATCGAGCGCGACGTGCTGGAAGTACTGCAGGTCGAACCACAGGTGATTCACGCCTTCCATGAACGCCCCTTCGACGCGTTCGAGCAGTTCGTGCCACTGCTTCTGCAGCACCAGCCGCTTCAACTGCTGGCGCAACTCGGCGCGTGGCGGCGTCAGACGCGTGTGCGACGCGGTATCCGACGGCGGCACGTCGTGCAAGGTGTCCCACCGAACGCTGCGCGCGATACGCACCGACGGCAAATAGCCGTTTTCCTGATCGCGCAGCCATGCCGACATCGCCCGGGCATGATCGAGCAGGTCGCGCGCCGATGCGATCGATCCGCTCGATACGCTTGTCGAAGCAGGCGTCTGTGGCATCGCCAAATCCGGGCTCACGTTGCGAACCGGTTCATCCTTGTTCCCGAAGCGGGCAACAAGCGGATGCAGGTTCGGGCGGGCGGCGTCGGACCACGTACCGGTGCGGGTGACGAGTACCTCGAGCGCCGCAATCGCGCGCTCGAGATCCGCGGGCGCAAAGTCGCCGCGGCTGTCCAGCGTTTCGATCATTCGCGCGGTCGACAGCATTTCCAGCGCCGCACGCTTTGCCTCGGCCCGCGCGGGTAGCAGAGTCTCGCCGAACCGGTCGACCAGCGAAGCGGCCAGCTCGAGTCCATCGGCGAACCCGGCCGGACCATCCTGACGCAGCCGCGCAAACGCGTAGTAACCGACCAGACGCAGATCCTTTCCGGTTTCCTTGAGAAGCTGTTCGCACGCACGGGTAATCAGCCCGTCATCGATGCCCGACAGCTTGGTCGCTTCGTCCTTCAGTTCGAAGAATGCATCCTCGTAGCCGGGATCGCGGCCATACGCGTGCTCCCCCGGTATCGGCACCAGCCATGCCGCCCAGGTATGCCGGCGCGCTTCATGCAGCAAATCGATGCGTGGACCGCCGATGAGTGTCTTAACAAAATTGGCAAGCGTCATGGCAGGTCTCAAAACGCAAATGCGTCGCCCAGCAAACGGAGGGCATGTCCGAACGGTTTGGGGGAGGCGTCCGAGGGCATCGAAGTCGTCGCCAGCGACGACACCGTCATCCCCGGATTGGCCTTGGGCGACTTCATCCCGGACGTAGCCGGCTGCGCGTCGGCTCGGGCCGCTTCCGCAGTAGCGGTTCGACGAGACGCGGGCGCCGGTTCCGGCGCCGCCGGCATTGGTGCGTCCTGCCACGACATCGCCCCCGGAAACCCCGGCGGCAACGGCACGGCGGCATGCTTTGCCGCGGCGATCGCCGCAGCCGGCAACGGCGGCGGACTGGCTGTCGACAGCCTCGGCCCGGTACCCGCCGCCCCGGTCACGAATATCCGTGCCGGCAGCGCAAAGTTGCGCAACTGGAGTACGTCGAGCGGCCCGGCGCCCGCCTCGCTGCGCAATTGCACCTTCAGCGGAATGCCCTGGCTCGTGTCCGGCATCCAGGTCAGCAAGTAACGCGCGTTGTCCTGCTGCGCGATCTTCGCACGCTCCAGCAGCCGGATCAGGCTGAAGCGCCCCTGCGAGTCGAGCGCCGTGCGCAATCCGCCCTGCTCGGTCTGCCATTCGATGTGCGACAGGTTCTCGAGCGACTGGCCCGGCCACTCGAACGGCACCCATTCCTGCTTCTGGTTGAAGTAGCGCAGTTCGCGCCCGGACAGCACGAACTTCATGCCGGTGACGCCCGGCGTCGGTACGGCCTGAAGTTCGTACCGGACACGCGCGTCTCCGGACGGGAACAGCACGGTCGAAATCCGCGTGAGCTTGTTCAAGCTGCTCAGGAAGACCGGATCGATCGTGAGCGCACCCTGGTCGGCGCCTTGCGCGACGACCCACCGATCGCCCTGCCGCTCGATCACGCCGGCAAGCTGCGTGGCAACGAACTGCGCGATCACGCCATGGTCGGGCCGCATGAAGCGCGCCATCTCGGGCAGCGACGCGTCGTTGTCGGCGTCCGAGAACGGATATCGGCCACCGAACGACTTGTTCCAGTCGGCCAGGATTGCCGTCCGCCAGATTTCGTTCAGGCTCGCCGCGGCCGGCTGCACGACGACTTGCCACGCCTGATCGAACGGCGCACGAAACAGCGCACCGAAGCCGGCCCACTGTTCGCCCAGGCTCGCGGCTACGCGGCTCGCATAGTCGCGGCTGTCCGAAATATCGGACGTCTTGCCCTGCAGGACCGACTGAGCGGCCAGCCGAGCAATCGCGTCCGGATCGGCGCCGGAGACGATCTGCGATGCCTTCAGGCGCATCGCCGTGACCCGCTCGAGGTAGCGTGCGAGACTGAGGTCGCCGGTCGCGGCCAGTTGCGTGGCGGCCTTATCGTTGGCCGGTGCGCCGGACACCAGATCGCTGCCGGTCAGGCGCAGGATCGGGCCGAAAGCCGCGGCAAGCGGCGCAAGCTGCGGTTGAGCCTGCTTCGACGGGTCCTTTTCATCGGTGCCGACCAGTTGTTGCGCCTTGTTGATCAGGCTCTCGGAGAGTGACTGCGCGCTCGCGCCGGTGCCCGCCTGGTAGACGATCGCGTTCGTCAGCGCGACGAGCGGCGAGCGTTGCGAGTCGCCCAAGAGCGTCAACTGGTCGGCCGTGGCCGACAGCGTTGGCGCGGATTGCCAGCGCAAGCTGTTGAGGAACAGCGCCCATGCGCGCGCGTAGTCGTCGAAGTAGCGCTGGCGCAGTTCGGCTTTCAATGTCGGCGGAGGGTGGCGGCTGTCCTTGTTGTCGGTTGCCCCAACGGCGTTTCCTTCAGGGCGCAACACCCAGTCGCCGGACACGTCGCGCTTCGCGCTTGCGTCGTCGATGGCCTTCGAGATGCGCTCCTCCCATGCCGAACGCGTGAAAACGCCGGGGATGGTCGCGGTCGTATTGAACAGGCCTCGGCTGGTCGTGTCACCGAGCAGCGTCGCGAGAGAAACCGGCGGATATTTCGGCGCCGCTTCGTCGACGATCTGCTGGTAGAGCGCGTCCGTCGAATTCTGGATGCCCCGCACACCGATCACCGTTTGGCGGGCTGATGCAATCAGGTTGCCGTCCGGCGTGATTGCGAACGGGGATGCATTGGATGCGGGAGCGCGGCCGAGATGGTTGGCGAAGAACGCGATAGCGTGCAGACGCAGGTCTTCCCAGGCGCCCGGCGACAAGGATGAGTTGGACGGACGTGCAGGCACGGCTGTCGCGGCAAGCTGGGGCGTCAGAAAAGCAGCCACGGCGCGCTCCGGCTTCGCAAGCATCAGGTAGGCCTTGAGCGTGTCGTAGGCGGCCTGGGTCTGCGCGTCGCCGCCGTCGGCAATCTGAGCGTCGGACAGCGATGCGAGCTGTTGCAGGCGCGCTTCGAGCTTCTGGCGAATCGGGGCGATGAGGATGCGGTTAGCCGCGCCGGCGTAGCTCGGCCACAACGCGTCGAGGAGTGCGCTGTCGCGATTCAGGCCGAATCGCGACGTCCATGGCGCGCCTTCGCGCTGATGGACTTCGAGCGTGTCGATCTGTTGGCCCAACGTGTTCAGGGCTTGCAACGCCTGTGTGCGGTCCTGAATCGTGGAGAGATTAGCGATCGTGTCCGCGGTGCGCTGGATCGTTGCGCGGTTGACGAAGCCGGACAGCATCGTGCCGGCGATCCAGCAGCCGATCAGGCCGGTTGTTAGCCACGCGGCCGCGGTCGACAACGAGAAGCCCACGCGGCGGCCGTGGACCTTGCGACTGTGCTCGGCGACGGTTTGCCAGATCGTGCGGTGTGGCGGGTCGACGGGCGAGCCTTCATCGTTCGCGCTGGCCGGTGCCTGCGGCGGTGCGAGTTCTTGTTCCTTGAATAGCGGTGCGAACAGAAGGCCGTGGACCGCGTGCCGCCAGATGCGTGATTGGGAGGTTTGTCGCACCAGACCAGATAGCGCACTTCCGAGATTCGAAATGTGCTGCGACAGCTCAGCTGGGTAGCGGTCGCCTGCATCCTTCGTGAGGCGCACGACACCGGCATCCGCCAGATTGTCAGTCAGGTCTTGCAGCGACGCGTCGATCGCATCCGAGCTGACGCGCGCGTTGGCCCAGGTGAAGCCGATCGCCTCGTCGGGACTCGAC
Source organism: Burkholderia sp. BCC0097 (assembly GCF_902832985.1). Taxonomy (NCBI): domain Bacteria; kingdom Pseudomonadati; phylum Pseudomonadota; class Betaproteobacteria; order Burkholderiales; family Burkholderiaceae; genus Burkholderia; species Burkholderia sp. BCC0097. The sequence goes on along the minus strand of NZ_CADFDM010000004.1, from coordinate 166,833 downwards.
GCTTCGCTGCCGAAATCCGTCACATTGAGCAGATAGGCCGGCGCGGCCCAGCGGAGCGCACGCGCGTGGCGTGCGAGCCGTTGCGACAGATTGTCGGTGTCGAATGGGGTATCGACGGAACTGCAGTTACGTGTGACTGCCACGATTGCATCGACCGGACGACGAGGGCGCAGGCGGCGGATCTCGTCGAGCCATGCGGTATCGAGGGTATCGCGAAATTGCTTTGCGTAGAGCAGGACCGCACCGCCAACAATCAGATACCCGGCGTCGACGAGTCCCGGCGCCAGGCGCTTGACGAGCGGGACGTCGCCGGCAATCAGAACCCATCGCGCGCGATAACGCCAGCGCCGGCCATGCCGGTTGCGCAGCGCCTCGCAAAGAGTCGCACCACGGTATGCATTGAGATCTACCACATCCTTATTCTGCGGCGCACCAACCCGTGCCATCGGATCGCGGTCGTACCTGCTCGCCGATCGGCTGGAAGTGTGCCGAGCGACCACCCCCCAGGCACCGATCACAAGGGGATGTAGCGCCAGAAGAACAAAGCCGCTCGCAATGACGACGCAGACACGGAACCAAGGCGACGGATGAATATCGCCTCCCTTGAAGTACGCCAGAATCGCCAGGAACGCGGTGACGGCTGGTACGAGAATCCAGTAACCCAGAATCTTGCGAACGATCATGTGTGATACACCATCTAGTTTGTGCGGGGAACACGGGCGACCGCGAACCGCAGCGTCTGCTCATGCCACGCCATGAGTTGAGGCGTGCCGGTGTGCACCGCATGTTCAATCCCGAATGCAATGTCGAGCCATCCCCCGCACACGCCGGGATGGCCGATTGCCAGATCGACGTCGTGCACACCCGACAGTCCGGCTGTTTGCGAAATGCCAAACTTCATATCCGACGCGGCTTGAAGCAACGCCCGCTTGTCCGTAGTGGACAATCCTGCCTGCCACAGATCGCTAATCTCGTTCGCAGTCGTTTCCCCCCACAGCAATGCGTTGGACAGGGCGGTGTCCGGACCTGACGCGCCGGTTTCGACCGGTCGATGAAGCAACGCGCGCGTCTCCAGACCATATCGTTCAGCAAGCGGCGCCCACGCAAGCAGCATGCCGACCGCGGCTTCGGCGCTCGACGGTGTCGGCTCGTCGTGCAGTTGCACGGAAACCAATAACGTCGCGCGCTCGAGAGCAGGACCGCCGCAGATATCCAGCCATTCATCAAGAAACATTGCGCCCTGCTCAACACCCAGCAGTTCAGCTGACACAGGCCGAGCGTTCTTGGCAGCCCAACACGATTGCCACGTCTGGAGAAGATCCTTCCGATCGACATCATCAGGCAGTTGCAAACGGACAATGAGCGGTACCTCGTTCGGTACGGCCGTCACCGCATCCGACAATTTGTCCAGCAACGCGTTGAAACATGTCCGATAGCGTCCGGGCGCTTCCGGGTCTTCAGTCAGTTCCAATGCGGTGTGGCGGATTGCATCAATACCTGCGAGGGTTGTCCGGGCGCTTAACGCAAGCTCGCTCCCCGCTATCTGGCGAGCGACATCCGCACGGCCCGGCGCGGTCACATACGCATAGTCCAGGACTGCGAGCGGCTCGCGTGCGAACCGCAGCCTTTTCTCCCGATCGACGGCGCGTACTTCGCGTTCGGCTTGACGTCGCTGGCGCGCCTGGTCGTAGTAGTGCAGCCGCAGCCCAAACATCGCGCACCACGTCAACGCAGGCAGTCCAAGCAAACGCACCCAAAACCACACGGTATCGGTAGGTTCACCGTTCGGCCACGTCAACAGGGCCATCGCTACGCCGACAACCATCACCACAACAAACAGAATCATCCACACGATTGGGTGCGGCGCTTTCGGTTCCGCACCGGGTGGGTCGAGTTCCGGAAGCTCTACTGGCATGATTGTTCTTTCACACCAGGCTCGAAAGCAGCCGGCATCCGCACATCGCGCGATAGCCATGTCGCGCGACCGGTACGCCGTCATCCAGCATGGTCTCGTCGCCTTCGATAATGAGATTGGGACGGATATCGTGCTTCGGGCACGTCACCTCGTCACCTTTGCGCGCCACGTACCTGCCGTCGAAGCACATCGACGTTGACGCCGTAATGACGGCTCCACCGTGGTCGGTGGCATCGCCAAGACGAATGAGATCGATCATGACTTGAGTATTCCTTAAGTGAGAGAAACGCGCGAAGCGCCGCTGCATTCCGGTGGTCCACGCGACACTCGGCGCGCTCGCGCGGCAGGAATCGCGAGACCGACATGCAAACCGACATGCGCGGCGAAAGCGGGAAGGTGTTCGAATTCGAATGTGTGGAGAAGCTTGCCAGCCCACGCAGGGTGATCAGCGCTCGTCCATTGCGCAACCAAATCGATCTCGCGTCATTACGCCGTGTCCTCGTAGGCAACCAGTTTCCACACGACCTCCGTCGTCAAGCGACGCTCGCCCATCACGCGATCGAGCCAGGCCAGCGCACGCGGCTCGTAGAAGTCAATCATCGGCAACACCTCGCCCTTCTCGAAAGTCCGGGTCGTCTCGGCCTGAAGACCCGGCCGAAGCTGCGCACACCACACCCCGCCTTCGGGGCAGCGCATCCCGGTTCGCGCCGTGGGGCCTAGCGGCAGTCGAGCGACAACATCACTCGGCGCTGCTGTCTGCGAAGTCTGAGCGTCGGCCGATAACGGCCAACCGGTTGCTGGATCCAGGTGCTTTTCCTTGGCCAATCGGTCGATCAGTTCTTCTGATGGCTTGGGCGGTACCTGAGCACGTTGCTTTTCCCATTCGAAGGTGCCGTCCCAGGGCGGAAGCTTTGCCGGTGGCAGCGGCACGATCTGGTCAACGTCCGGCACTTTCGGGTTCGCCAGTGTGTTGTTGTCCAGAAACTCACCGATCAGCTGATAGCGGCGCGAGCGCTCGGGATCTTTGGGCACCTCGAGCGCGAATCGCTTATCTACTGATTCGGGCGCACGGAAGGCTTCCTCAAGACTCATGGCGGCCCCACTGCCCCCTGCGGCCACCCCTTTTTGATAGGAGAGCAGCGCGCCATGGGAATCGCCGCGGCCCGCGAGATTAATTGCCAACTCGTAAGCTGCACGCCCATGTCCTTGATCGGCCGCACACCGGCGCATCTGTCGCGCGATATCCGGCGCTCGGTCATGAGGCGCCAGTAATCCGGCGACGTAATACTGGGCATCGGGATTGCCGAGGTCGGCCGCCTTCCGGATGTACTTCAGCGCCAGTTCCTGGTTCTGCTTCAATCCATACCCGGACTTCAGGTAGTAGCCGATGTCGTAGTAACCCATCGGCACCCCCTGATTAACCAGTTGGCTTGCCCACTCGAGTGCCTCGTGCGCCGCATTCGGGGAACTGGACAGCCCCTGCGACACTAATTGCTGCGCGTTGTGATTTGCCTTGTAATGGCCATGCGCGGCGGCGATCCGGAAATAGCGCGCGACCTCGTCAAAGTTCTTCGGACCGTCGCGCGTTTGCAGGTAGCGACCGTAGCGAAACAACGCCTCCGCATCCGGATCGATGGCCGGCAGCCGGTCTGCTTCGTGGCTACAAGTGAACGCCAGATTGGCCCGCACATCGGCAAGCTCGGGCCGCATCAACGAGGAATCCGCCTTCGAGCACGCGCTTAGCCCAGCGAGTAGCAGTAACCCGAGCAGCATCTTGTTAGCGGCGTGCCCGTACCGAATGAGCGCGATCACGCCTTGTCCTCGTAAGCAACCAGTTTCCACACGACCTCCGTCGTCAAGCGACGCTCGCCCAATACCCGGTCGAGCCAAGCCAGTGCACGCGGCTCGTAGAAGTCAATCATCGGCAACACGTCGCCCTTCTCGAAAGTCCGGGTCGTCTCGGCCTGAAGACCCGGCCGAAGCTGCGCACACCAGACCCCGCCTTCGGGGCAGCGCATACCGGTTCGTGCCGTCGAGCCCAGCGGCAGTCGAGCGACAACATCCCCCGGGGCCACTGTCTGCGAAGTTTGAGCGTCGGCCGATAGTGGCCACCCGGTTGCGGGATCCAGGTGCTTTTCCTTTGCCAATCGGTCGATCAGTTCTTCCGACGGCTTGGGCGGCACCTGAGCACGTTGCTTTTCCCACTCGAAGGTGCCGTCCCACGGCGGAAGCTTCGCTGGCGGCAGCGGGACGATCTGATCAACGTCCGGCACTTTCGGGTTGGCCAGTGTGTTGTTGTCCAGAAACTCACCGATCAGCTGATAGCGACGCGAGCGCTCAGGATCTTCTGGCACGTCGAGCGCGAATCGCTTATCTACCGATTCAGGCGCAAGGAACGCGCGCTCAAGATTCATGGCTGTCCCACTGACCCCTGCCGCCACCCCCTTCTGATACGCTAGCACTGCGTCGTGGGACCTCCCTATATACGATAGGTGAATCGCTAACTCGTAAGCAGCGCGGCCGTGCCCTTGATCAGCGGCACACTGGCGCATCTGTCGAGCGATATCGGGCGCCTTGTCGTGAGGCGCCAATAATTTGGCGACGTAATACTGGGCGTCGGGATTACCCAGGTCGGCCGCCTTCCGGATGTACTTCAGTGCTAGTTCCGTGTTCTGCTTCAGTCCATACCCGGACTTCAGGTAGTAGCCGATGTCGTAGTAGCCCGTCGGAATCCCCTGATTAACCAGTTGGCTTGCCCATTCGACCGCCTCGTTCGCCGCGTTCGGAGAACTGGCAAGCCCCTGCGACACCAGTTGCTGCACGTTGTGGTTCGCCTTGTAATGACCATGCGCCGCAGCGATCCGGAAGTAGCGTGCCACCTCATCGAAGTTCTTCGGGCCATCGCGCGTTTGCAGATAGCGGCCGTAGCGGAACAACGCCTCCGCGTCCGGGTCCAGAGCAGGCAGCCGATCCGCTTCGTGGGTGCAGGTGAACGCCAGGTTGGCGCGTACATTGGCAAGATCAGATGATCCAGGCAAAGCGCTCTCCTTCGAGCAGGCGGATAAACTGGCAATGGCCAGACAGATTGAAATGAGGATGCGCATTCGTTAATCCAGATAGGAACGGCTTGGGTCGTCTCGATAAAACTCGACCAACGATGCACGCGGCGCATCCCCTCCACTTCTTAGCTCTTGATTTTTCGAAATTATGTCACCCCAGCCCTTAAAAGCACTCTCCGCATTCAGCCTTCCATTCTTGTCCTTCGACCCTATCCCATCATCGCCAGCATGAATCTTCCACAGCTTCTCGCGCAGCGGCTGCGTGACCCGCATGGACTCGTGACAAATATTCAGCTCGCTATCCACCTCCATGCTGCGCAGGTTCACGTTCGCCGAACCGTGCGTGACGAACACGTCATCGATGATCATCAGCTTGGAGTGGATATACACTTCGTCCCAGGGCTTCCCTTTCGGCGTATCCGGCGGCACGAGCGTGCAGATATGCACCTTGAGACCCGGAATGTTGAGCTTCTCCGGCGCCTCGGTCCTGGCCTTTCCCATCTGGACTTTCAAGTCGTTCACACGCTGGGCCGCCTCAGTGGCATCCAGTTGCGTCGCGATTAGATTGTTCACCGCATACTGCGCCGAACTCGAAAACGGATCGACAGGCACGCGCTTCGCGCGTTCGTATGCCGCATCGGCCTTCTTCTTTGCCTCGAGCGCTTCCTTGTACGGTTTCTTCAAGTCGTCGGCACGCTCTAGTTGCGCCACGCCGGGCATGACATCCGCCCGCCCCAGCGCGTTGAGCATGTGATAGGTACTCACTGTACCGGGGCCAATCCCGTCGTCGCTCGAATTGGTCACGACGAATAGGTAAAGCGGAGTCTTGCGTCCGCCAGCCTGGCACGATTTCACTAGTTTTGTCAGCTTTTCGGCGAGCGGCGGAAACCGGAAATACTGATTTTCGATATAAATGAAATTGGTCGTATTGTTGACGACCTGCAGGTACAGTCGTTCAATATCTTTAACGCCACCTTTACCGACCTGGGGCTGAGTGCGCAGGATCTGCGCCATCACTGGCAGATCGTCTTTGCTGCTGCGGGGTAAGGGAGCTTTCGCCGAAGCCCGTTGCTTTTCCAGTTGCTGCCCCGTCGTAGCATCCCATGCCTGACAGAAATTCTTGTTCAAATCGACCAAGATTTGTCCTGTTACGCGAGCTGAAATATCCTGTCGCGGCAAGAAGCCGTTGCGCCCCATTTTCGAGTGCATACGCACGTAGCTATGCCGGCTGGTATCCCAGTATTCATCGAGCGTGTTGTGGCCCATCACGAATCCGGTCGCCAGTTCCGGATATTCGTAATCGATCAGCACCATTTTTTGATGGTGTGAGGGCCACCCACCCATCATTGCGCCATTCTGAATTTTCGCCTTGGTGCTGCGCTCGTTGTACTGACTATCCGTCAGCGTGCGCCATGCGATTTCGGTGCGCTCGATCATGCTGAAATCACGGGTTGCGAATTCGATATTGCGAAATTCTGGATCACGGGACGGCAACTGGGCACGCTTGGCGGCACCCTCCATACTCTTTACCAGGTAATTCGTCGGAAACGGAAACAAGTCGGCTCCCGTCATTTCGGTTCCAATTTTGTTTTTCTTATCGAGCTTGACCTGCCAATACCACCACAGATCGAACTCCCTCTGCGCCGAGTTCCGATTATCCGGTTTGTGCGAAAAACGACCGCCGGGCATCATGTTTTCAATAAATTGTGCGACGTGGGTTTTATCGCCCCACACCAGCAACCGAATCTTTACCTTGTGCCGTGCTCTTTCGAGCAGCAACTCTCCGATCGAAAGCGAGCCTTGGCCCGATGCCCCGCGCTTGAAATACATTGACGGCTGGAATCCCCAACAGACAATGTCGACGCTATGTTGTGCCGCGGCAATCGCATCGTAGACGGCACCGAAGGCCTCCTCGCCGTTGACGAGCGGGTAGTGCGTCGCATGCTTCGGGTCGTATTCCGCGCCTTGCACGTGATAAGGCAACGTCAGCGTCGCCGTATTGCCACACGATCGTGCGATCGGTACGGTGATGGTTACGGATTGGTTCATGACGGGGTCCCCGTGCTTTCAGCGTCACTTTCGGGATTCATCAGGCTGTAGTAATGCCGACGATGGGCTGCGCGATCAGCGCCGTCGCCGTCAGGCCCTTGCTCGAAGAAATGGAAACCCTGGTTGGCCAACTGTCCGTTGGTTGCATCGCCGCGGAACTCCTCGCTCACCGGGATTTGATAGGCCACGCCATTGGCGAATTCGACCCGATACGATTGCGTGCCGGGGCGATGATCGACGGCGATTCGCCCGGTCGAATCCGTAACGCCTTGAGCGACAAGGGCGCCTTGCGCATACAGCTTGTATGGGATGTCTTGCGGAATGGCCGCCATGGCCGAAGGCGAGGCGCCCAAGTTCAGCATCAAACGTTCTGCCGGCAAACTGTTCGGCAGCGCCGGACTGATCTGCGCCGCGGCCGCGCCAGGCTTGTTCCACGACGCGCACTTCTCGAGAATGTCTCCCGGCGTACCGTTTTCGATGCGATTCGCATCGATCTTGATATACGATCCGCCCGCGCCAATCCACACTTCCTTCGCCGCGGACAGGACGAGCCGCCCCTCCGAACTGGTGATAGTCACGTCCTTCAATGCCGCCAACGCCATTTCATCGGTTTGCGCCTGAATGGCGACCTTACCCTTCGCGGCAAATAACTTGATGCCGAGTTTTGCAGCGAACATCGAGATGGTTTCGCCGGCGGCCACGGTGAATCGTTTGACAACGCCGATGTCGGCATTCCCCCCAGCGGTCGCGATCAGGTTCTTGCTGGCTGCGAGTTGCAGATGGTCATCCGATACGATCCCGACACCCGCCGGGGCGCTGATCAGCACCCCGGCCTGCTTCAGCTCGGTCAAGGTCTCGTCCAGCAGGATCTTCTGCTGCGAATAGTCCGCGGCGACCGCTTCAGCAGCTTGTGCCGCATCGGCAAGCGACTGCATCCGCTGCAGCGCAAGCTCTAGCAGTCCCAGGGCCGGTCGCATGTCGAGCTGTCGGCCATTCGGCACCGACTGCATGTCGGCAGAGATGAAAACGCCCTTTCCTCCCCGCACCGCAACGTGTTCGTCGGTACGAAGCTCGGCGCCCCTGCCGCGCTCCTTTCCGTTTTCATCGACCATATGGCCGAGGTTCAGCTCACTGGCCTGAAACGGCGTCGCAAGATGAACGTGCTCGACACCCTCCTTATCCTCCATCCGCATTTCATTCCGCGCGGCGGTACGGATCAGGTTCCGGGTATGGTTCCGACTGTTGACGAGATCCGGATGCAGACTGTCATGCATCGCCCCGATGATCACAGGCCGATCCGGATGACCTTGCGTGAAAACAACAGCCACCTCCGCCCCGTCGATCAGCGGAAAATGATGCCCATAGTCGTCACCGCTATACGGCTTCGCGAACCGCACCGGCCGGCTCGTCCCACCCGGGCTCCACTCATCGAGATCGAACGGCAGCTTGATCACATACCAGCCCTGTTCGGTCAGATATGCGTACTTGTAATCCCCGGGAGAGGTAATGCGCGCGGGCAGAATCCCGTCGATCGCCGGTCGCTTGATCGCATCGATGGACGTGCGCCACACACGATCGGACGGAATCCCCTCGAACGTCATCCAATACGACTGATCGCGACCGCCCTGCGACTGAACCGCCGTGATGAAGATCCCATGCTTCGCGTCGGCCGGGTTCGGCTCGATCCGCATGACCTCACCGGCTTCGAGCCAGAACGGATTACCCGTGCCCTTGAACGTGATCTGCGCGGCGAGATGCGCCTCGTGACGCCGGCGGGCCACGCCCTTACCTTCTTCCGGCGTCTCGTAATGCTCGCCCCAGCGGTAATCGACGCCGCTCGTCGTCATGTCGTCGCGCGCGGCGTTTTCCTCGATGAGCAGTGACACCCCGGCCTGCCGATGGTTGTAGTCGTGCAGACAAACAGCTTCAGGTACACGCCGAGTCCGCTTCTCGAGCGTCTTGATCGCGTCCACACCGGAACTTTCGAGCCCCGAATCTCTCCGGTACGACACTGTACGTTGCTTGCGTGCGTAGGCATCCAGATCATCGCCAAACACGATCGCCGCGTGATCCTTCTTCTGCTCCCAACGGAACCAGATTCCTTCTTCCGCGCAAAGGCGCTGAATAAAGGCGAATGTCGTCTCGTGATACTGGGTGACGTACTCGCGCCGCTTGTATTCGCCGCGCAACTGAAACAGGAAATCGACGCCGGCCCGGTAGCCGTAATGACGCAGCGTGTCGGTCACGATCTCCTCGGCGGACTGCTTCTGGAACAGCCGGCTCGTCACACCCCGATTCAAGTCGGCGAGCTTCGGCTCGAGCCGCACGCGATAGTGCGTCTGATCAGCCGAACTGCCGAACTCGTCGAACTGCGTGATGACGCCGTGGATCGTATAAGCCGGCGACATCGTGCTGAACTGGCCGGCGTTCTCGCCAAACATCCTGCGCAGATAGTCGAGGTCCGGATCGACCGGCGCGACGATGAACTTGGCGGGGCGGCCGATCACCTGATCCATCGGGATACACGCCATCGGGCTCGTGAATTCGATGTCGTAGCGGTACAACTCGCTCACGGCGTCCCGGCCCGTAAACCGCAGCACGGACGTCGGCGCCGGATGAGGCGCCAGCTTCAATTCATAAGCCTGCGACGGCAGTATCATCGACATGGAGTTTCTCTCAGGTGCACGAACACAACGCCGCCGCCGGGGCAGCCATCAGCGTCCCGGCGGGTCATGCATGAAACGGCGGATCAGCCCTTGGCCTTGGGCATCTGCGACACGAGCGACAGGCCGATGTCCATGCCCTCGACCTGGAAGTGCGGGATGATGAAGAGCTTGATACGGAAGAAACCCGGGTTGTCCTCGATGTCCTCGACCGTCACCTTCGCCTCGCGCAGCGGGTGCGACGCCTGCAGCTCGTCGCCCGGGTCCTTCATCTCGGTCACGAGCCCCTTGATCCAGTTGTTCAGCTCGAGTTCGAGCAGACGCCGGTCCTTGGTCGTGCCGATGTTCTCGCGCTGAATCAGCTTCAGGTAGTGCGCGATGCGCGACAGCAGGAAGATGTACGGCAAGCGCGCGTTGATGCGGCTGTTGGCCGTCGCCTCCTTCGTCTCGTACAACGCCGGTTTTTGCGTCGAGCTGGCCGAGAAGAAGCACGCGAAATCGTGGTTCTTGTAGAACGACAACGGAATGAAGCCGAGATTCGCGAACTCGAACTCGCGCGTTTCCGGAATCAGCACTTCGGTCGGAATCTTCGGCTGCACGCCGGTGCCGAGGTCATACAGGTGAACCGGCAGGTCTTCCACCTTGCCGCCCGCCTGCGGGCCGCGAATCTGCACGCACCAGCCATTGCTCACGAAGCTGCGTACCATGTTGGCTGCGAACGCGAACGACGCGTTGACCCACAGATACTTGTCGTGGTCCGGGCCCTTCACCGCCTCTTCGTAGTTGAACGCACGCACCGGCGTCGTATCCTTGCCGTACGGCAGGCGGCCGAGCACGCGTGGCATCGTCAGGCCGACGTAACGCGCATCGTCGGTGTCGCGGAAGCTTTTCCATTTGATGTACTCGGCACGATCGAAGTAGTTGCCGATGTCCTGGATCGACGCCACTTCTTCCATCGAATGCTTGCCGAAGAATGCCGCGCCCACCGAGCCGATGAACGGCATGTGCGCGGCAGCCGCGACCTTCGAAATATTGCGCAGCAGCGCGACATCCATCGGCGAGTTCGCGAATTCGAAATCGCTGATCAACGCGCTGATCGGCTGGCCGCCCGGCGTGTCGTATTCCTCGATGTACGTGAGGCGATACAGGCCGCTCTGGATCAGTTCCGGCGAATCCTCGAAGTCGCGCTGCAGCGCCTCCTTCGATACATCCAGCACCTCGATGCGGGCGTTCTTGCGGAAGTCCGTGCGCGATACGAGCATCTTCAGGCCGCGCCACCGCCCTTCGAGCGCCTGGAAATCCGGCGCGTGCATGACCGCGTCGAGCTGGCGGCCGATCTGCCGGTCAAGCTGCCCGATGTAGAAATCGAGCAGTGACTTGTCGAGCCGGTCGACCGGCTTGCTTTCCTTCGCGATCAGGTTGAGCAGCGCGTCCATGCCGCGTGCGACGCGTTCATCGGCCGATGCCTCCGACAACGCATCGTTGTCGCGGAATACTTCCAGCGGCCGCGCCTCGGCGACCGGTTTCAGGTTGATCTTGTTGCACAGCGCGGCGTAGACACTGTCGTTTTCGAGCACGATCGTTTCCGTGGCGCCCTGGCGCGATTCATTCTGGTTCATGTTTCTCTCAGTCATGTTTGGTATGGCTGCGTGGTTGCGGGAGGCGGTGACGGCCGTCTTGGGCCGGCCGCGCTCACGCATGGCCTTCCTGTTGCAGGGTGGCCGTGGCGATTTGTCCCAGTTCGCCGCGCAGCTTGTCGGACAGGCGCTTGTCCTTCAGGATCTTCTCGAACTCGCGACGGAACATGCCGTTGTCGAGCAGGTTCGACTTGAGGTCGCGCAGCAGATTGCGCATCGCCAGCATCGCTTGCAGTTCGGGAATTTGCCGAGCAACCTGCTCGGGCTCGAAATCCTTCATCGAGCGGAACGAGAGATTCACCGGCAGCTCCGAGCCGTCGCCGGCCAGGGTGTTCTCGGCGGCAATCTTCAGGTCCGGTGCGTGATCGGCCAGGACGGCATCGAAGTTGTTCTTGTCGATGTTGACCTTCTTGCGTTCGGCCAGCGGCGCCTGTTCGCGGCCCGCGCTGAAGTCCCCTGCGACAAGCAGCTTCAACGGCAGCTCGACCTTCTTCTGGGCCCCGCCCGTATGCAAATCCAGCGTGATCGAGACGCGGCTCTTCGGAATTTCTCTCTGGAAGCTATCCATTTGCAGTCCTTATTTAGTGATGGTCAAGCATTGGTCAAGAACACGACGCATTCAACCCGACGGCCTCGTCGATACGTGACGCGTGGATGCTATGCGTACATGGGTCGATCGATATTCCAACGCATGGTCGCCGCTCGCACGGCGAAATCGCATTGGACTTATACACGCCAAACCTCGACATAGTCAAAGCGAGTCGCACATAAACCACATCGATAAAATGCAAAAAAACGCAAACATTTAGAAACAATTTACAAATCCAATGTCGAGATCGCATTTTCGAGATAAATGGCGCACAAGCCATAATACGCACGCAAAAACATTTTTCAGACGATGCCAGATGCCTTATCACACGGTACTTTTCGATCTTCCATCGATGCGAACGGCATCCTTCCGCACGGTGATCAAATTCGCAAGAAAACCGAGATATCTCAAAAAATACCCATCTACCAAATTGTTATATTCGTTCACATTCACAGAATTACAAATTAGCAACACGAAGTATTTATTTTTCCCAAAATGGCTTGCACGCTCATAAAAATGTCGTGTATAGATTACGCCCTTGAACCGAATAACGATCAGACAAACCACACGAGAGACCATGCGAATCGCGAAGCCGCTATGGCACGAGGGCCTCATCCTGACGCAGCAGCATTTTCAGCAACAGGATAGATGGGCTGAATTTGCACTACGTCAGTACGCCGGCGCGACAATGGCGCAGCCGTGGGGAACGCTCGCCGTCGAAGTCGACGAAGAAGCGCTATCGACAGGGCGCCTGAAACTCACCCGCCTGCGGCTGGCTTTTCCGGACGGTACGCCAATCGATACGACCGTCGCGGATACGCTGCCGTCTGCGCGCGATCTGACGCAGGGCGTGCCGGCGGACATGCAGAGCGTCGTCGTGTTCGCGGCGCTCGCGTTGCCGGATGCGAATGGCAGCAACTGCCGTTTCGACGAGGCGTCGCTCGCTCGCCCGCGGCGCGCTTACCGTGAATTCGTCAAGGTCACGGACCTGAACGGGACCGGCGACGCCGAAATCGCGGTCGAACGGCATGCAGTCCGGCTCGTGTTCGACTTCGAGTCGCACGCCGACGACACGGTCTGTGCGATCGCGCGACTGACGCGCGGCGCCGGCGGCCAGTTCCAGGTCGATCAGCAGTTCGTGCCGCCGTGCCTCACGCTCGCCAGCCATGCGCTGCACGTCGAACGGATCAATCGTCTGACGGACATCCTTCACGCCAGGACCCTCGCGCTCGGTACGCGTCGTAGTGAACGCATGACCGACGTCGCGGAATACGGCGTGGCCGACGTGCAACTTTTCTGGCTGCTTCATTGCATCCACGCGGCATGGCCGCAGCTGCGGCTGTTCGCCACGCATCCGAACCGCCCGCCAGAGCATCTGTACACGACGCTCGCGCAACTGACGAGCGCACTGATGACGTTCTCGACCGAAGCGCGGCTCACCGACATCCCGGCGTACGACCACGTGCGAGCCGACGAGGTGTTCGCGAAACTGGAATCGCTGATCCGCACGCTGCTCGACGCCATCATTCCGTCACGGGTCGTGTCGATCGGGCTCACCCGCAAGGGGCCGACCACGTGGACCGCCCAGTTCCTCGACGAACGGATCGTCGCGGATGCCGCCGACTGGTATCTGTCGGTCAACGCACCGGTGCCCGCGTTCGAGCTGGTCGAACAGTTTCCACGGCTTTGCAAGGTCGGCGCGCCCGAGGACGTCGAATACATCATCAATTCGGCGCTTCTGGGCGTCCCGCTCAAGGCTGTCCAGCGCGTACCCGGCGCGATCCCGGTACGCCTGGACAATCACTATTTCGCGCTCGATGCGTCCAGTGCCCTGCACGCGAAGATGCTCGCCGCGCGAGCCTGCCAGATCTATCTGCCTGCGTCGGTACCGGACGCCTCGCTCGAACTTTACGCGGTGTTGCGTTCATGAATGCCCTGACTCCCAATCGAAGCGACACCGCCCTGATGCCGAACGCGACGGGCGCCAGCACCCCACGCAGCGACGGGATGCGCGATCTGCTGCGCGACACCGCGCTGCTCGTGACGACGCTCACGTCGGGCGGACAGACGCAGGACGCGGTCGCGTTGCGGGCTCGGTGCAAGCAGCTTGTCGAGCAATTCGCGAGCGCGCTGCGGCACCGGGGCTTTCCGGATGACGTGCGCAACGACGCGCTGGTGGCGCAGTGCGGGTTGCTCGACGAAGCAGCGCTGCGACACCTGCCCGGCGAATCCCGATCCGCATGGGAGCGCGAGCCGCTGCAGGTGGAGCAGTTCAACCTGCACGAAGCAGGTGAACGCGTGTTCGAGCGGCTCGAAACGCGCATGCGCGAACCCGCGCCGCCCGTCGCGTTGCTCGAGTGCTACTCGGCCATCCTGGGGATGGGATTCGTCGGCCGGTACGCCCGTGACGGCGAAGCCAAGCGGATTGCGCTGATCGCGTCGTTGAATGCCAGACTGGAAACGCTGCGCCCTTCCCCGGATCGGCCATTCATCGCGAATCGCGTCGGACGACGTGTGCCCGACTGGTTCTACCGGCTGTCTCCCTGGGCGATCGCCGGACTCGCGTGCGTGGCTGCCGCGATCGTATGGGGCGTCTGGTCGGCCACGCTCGACGGACAGCTCGCGCATCTCGTGGCGACAAAGGCCGCTCGCCCGTGAAATCCGCCCCCCCTGTTCTCTCCGCGCAATCGCAGCGGCCACCTGATCGCGGCCACGAAGGGCTCGGGTATCCGTCCCTCCTGCTGGTCGCGTTCGCAACCGCGCTGGGACTCGCGTTGATCTGGCTGGTGCTCCCGCTGGGTCCAGGCGTCGCTTGGGCACTCTCGGTCGCCGCCGCGATTGCTGCCTGCGCACTCATGGTGCGGTGTACGTGCACGCTTGCCCGCGCGCGTCGCCAGAGCGCGCATATGCTGGCTGCGCTGGGCGCCGCGACGGCCGACATCCCGGTGAAGCTGCGCACGCGCATGCCGCTCGTGCTGGTGACCGGCGACGGTCTGCCCGCGCTGTTCGATCGTACGGGAGAAGTCCGGCACGTCCACGTCGGCGACGGCGGCATCTGGCTGCGCGTCGATCGCCCTCAAGATCTGCCACGTCTGGCGGTTTCAGTCAGGCAGTGGCGCGACGGGCGGGCCCCGGACGGCGTCGTGCTGTCGGTCGCGCCTGCGCTGCACGCCGAAACCGACACGCTGACCCGGAACTTGCATGCCGTACGGCAGGCCGTCGCCGATGCGGCCCGCATGCTGGGTACGCGACTGCCGGGCTATGTCGCGGTCTACCAGCGGCTCACCACCGGCCCCGTCGACCTCTCGACGCCGGCGTGGTACGGCGTGTCGTCGGCCACCCGTCTGGCGGGCGGTGAATGTTTCGAGCCCGTGGTCCGCGCAGCGGAAAACGAGGTTCAGCGCGCGGCCGGCGATGGCGTCGCGGCGGCACGCGCCGCCGCGCTGGCCTCCATCGTCGGCTGGACGCGGCGCGTGGTTTTCGGCGCACTGACGGACCGACGACAGCCGGCGGCGCCATGGGTGCTGTTCGGCACCGGCTGGATCGACTGCGGACCGGCGAGTGCACCTCGAAACCTGTGGGAACGCGATGTCGAAATGCAGACGCACGTGGCGCGTGCCACCGCCACCGCCTCGCCAGCGCCGTGGCCGCTCCCGCAGCCGCTGATCGAAGCGCTGCCGCGACGATACTGGATGTCTCCCCGTCAGGCCGCCGTGGGCCACGCGCTCGCCCTGCTCGCCTGCGCCGCTGCCGTCGCATTCTGGGGTGCAGCCAGGAACAACGAAGCGCTGCTGGATCGTATCGCCACCGATCTGCGCCGCTATTCGACGATCCCGGCAACGCACGACGCAGCGAAGCGGGACGCACTGCAGGCGCTCGTGGCCAATCGCGATCAACTCGATCGCTACGCGCGCACCGGTATTCCGCTGCGCTTGTCGTTCGGCATGTATCGGGGCGCGCAACTGATTCCGGTGCTGAACAACGCGATCGCATCTTACGAGCCGCCGCCGCCTCCCCCTGCGGTCGTCTCGCTGGACAGCATGTCGCTGTTCGATAGTGGCAAGGCCCTGCTGAAGCCGGGGTCGAACCGTGCGATGGTCGGCGCGCTCGACATGATCAATGCCCATCCCGACAAACGCATCCTCGTCGCCGGCTACACCGACAACGTGGGCAATCCGGACAGCAATCTGAAGCTGTCGACCGCACGTGCGGAAGCCGTGCGCGACTGGCTGGTCGACGCATCCGGCATTTCCGCGACCCGGTTTGCGATTCAGGGCTACGGCATGACCCGCCCGCTTTCGAGCAACGATACGCCCGACGGACGCGCGCGAAATCGTCGCGTGGAAATTACCCTGGTACCCGACACGAGAAAGTAGCGACCCAGGTTCAGCCCCCGAAGCAGCCCGCTTCGGGATTCTCAAGGTCAGGGGCTCGCTCCTGGCGAGTTTAGTAGTGCGTACAGTGCAATATCAAGGAGCAAGGCAATGGCAATTCCGGCTTACATGTGGCTCAAGGACGACGGCGGCGCCGACATCAAGGGATCGGTGACGGTTCAGGATCGCGAAGGCAGCGTCGAACTCGTCGCCTTCGACCACGGCGTGCATATCCCCACGGACGGCAACACCGGCAAGCTGACGGGCACGCGCGTCCACAAGCCGATCACGCTGACGAAGGAAACCGACGCGTCGACCCCGTATCTGTACAAGGCCGTGACGAGCGGCCAGACGCTCAAGTCGGTCGAGATCAAGTGGTACAAGATCGACGACGCGGGCAAGGAGAAGGAGTACTTCAACACGAAGCTCGACAACGTGAAGATCGTCGCCGTGAATCCGGTCATGCACGACATCAAGAATCCGGACTACGAGAAGCACAACCACCTCGAAAACGTGGAGCTTCGCTACGAAACGATCACCTGGTCGTACAAGGACGGCAACATTATTCACAAAGACACCTGGAACGAGCGGTCCTGATCCCTATCGATGGTCGAACCGCCGGCGCCTCGCGCGGTTCTTTTGCCAGCCTGACTGGGTCAGGCTGGCCTTCCTGTCCTCGAGACCCAGTCAGGCCAGCGACTGCGCGTCGACCCTTCCCTCTTCAGACATCGACATGACTCCGCGCGACACGACCCACCTGCTCCGCCGACTCAATCCGCACTGCGCGAAGGCGCTCGAAGCGGCCGCGAGCTTATGCCAGACGCGTCTCGCGGACGAGATCACCGTCGAGCACTGGCTGCTGAAACTGATGGAGGCCGGCGATGGAGACATCCCGGCGATCCTGCGGCACTACGGTATCGACCTCGACACCGTGTGGGATGTGCTGCTCACATCGATCGAGCACCTGCCACGCAATCTTCGGGGCAAGCCGGCACTGTCTCCACAACTGGCGACCCTGCTGCAAGACGCATGGCTGCACGCTGCGTCCGAGACGGACGATTCGACCATCCGATCCGGCGATTTGCTGCAGGCGATCGTCGATCGGCCCCACGTGCTGCGTGCGCAAAACGCGTGGCCTCTGTTGTCCGTCAGCAGCACGCAGATCCGTCGCGTCCTGCCGCGTCTTGCTCATCGTTCATGCGAGCGCTCGCGTCCGAACGATATCGAAGCAGGTGCGGACGACCATCCGGTCGTCCGCGCGGCCAATCCGACGCCCGTATCAGCGGCACCCGCCGCGGCAGCAACGCTCGCGCCCCAGCGAACCACCGACGGTGACGCCCTTTCCCGCTTCGCGATCGACCTGACCGACAAGGCTCGACGCGGCGCGATCGATCCGGTGTTCGGCCGTGATCGCGAAATCCAGCAGATGGTCGACGTGCTCGCGCGTCGGCGCAAGAACAATCCGATCCTCGTCGGCGAGCCGGGCGTCGGCAAAACCGCGCTCGTCGAAGGCCTCGCGCTGCGCGTCGCCGAGGAAAGCGTCCCGAACGTGATTCGTGACGTGCGCATCCTGACACTCGATTTGGGCCTGCTGCAAGCCGGCGCCGGGGTGAAAGGGGAATTCGAGCAACGCTTGAAGACCGTCATCGACGAGGTTCAGTCTTCACCCGAGCCGATCCTGCTCTTCATCGACGAGGCGCACACATTGATCGGCGCGGGTAATACCGCCGGGGGCGCCGATGCCGCGAACCTGCTCAAACCGGCGCTCGCGCGCGGCGAACTGCGTACGATCGCGGCAACGACATGGTCGGAGTACAAGGAATTCTTCGAGCGCGACGCCGCGCTCGAGCGCCGCTTCCAGATCATCAAGGTCGACGAGCCCGACGACGATGCGGCGTGCCTGATGTTGCGGGGCCTGAAGCGCCGCTATGCGGAATATCACGATGTGCACATTCGGGATGAGGCGCTGATCGCGGCGGTGAAACTCTCGCGGCGCTATATCCCCGCGCGTCAACTGCCGGACAAGGCGGTCGACCTGATCGATACCGCAGCCGCACGGGTGCGAATCGGACTTGAATCGCCCCCAGCCGAACTGCAACGCGCACGCGCCACCGTCTCCGCCCTCGAACTCGAGCTGGCGACGCTCGACGCGGACGCGCAAGCGGGTATCGATGATGTTGCTCCCCGGCGCGTGACGCTGGAGCACGCGCTTTCCCAGGCGCGGAACATCCTGACCGGCTTGCAGGCGCGCCACGTCGGCGAACTCGAGCTGGTCCGCCTCGTTCACCAGCATCGAGCCGAGCTCGCCGAAGGCGGCTCGGCGTCCGGCCGTGGCCCGCTCGACGACATCAAACGCCGACTGGCCGACCGGCAAGGCAAGGCGCCGTTGATCTCCGTCGACGTCGATGCGGCGGCCGTCGCGCGTATCGTTGCGGAATGGACAGGCGTGCCGGTCGGCAACCTCGTCGAAGACGAACTGCTGAGCCTGCTGAATCTCGAACAGCAGCTGGCCATGCGGGTAGTCGCACAAGACGATGCGCTGGCTGCGCTCGCGGAGAGCCTGCGCACCGCAAAGGCAGGCCTCAAGAACGAACATGCGCCACTCGGCGTCTTTCTACTCGCAGGGCCATCGGGCGTCGGCAAGACCGAAACGGCGCTGGCCCTGGCCGACCTGCTGTTCGGCGGCGAGGCCGCGCTCACGTCGATCAACATGTCGGAATATCAGGAAGCACACACGGTGTCGCAACTGAAAGGGTCGCCACCGGGCTATGTCGGCTACGGACGCGGCGGCATCCTGACCGAAGCCGTGCGGCAGCGGCCGTACGGCGTCGTGCTGCTCGATGAAGTCGAAAAGGCCCACCGTGACGTGCTCGACGTGTTCTATCAGGTGTTCGACCGCGGCATGATGCGCGACGGCGAAGGACGCGAGATCGACTTCCGCAATTGCGTGATTCTGATGACGTCCAATCTCGGCAGCACACGGATTGACGAGATGACCGCCAACGATCCGCAAATTTCCCAGGCGGCGTTGCTCGAGTCGATCCACCCGCAGCTTGTCGCGCACTTCCAGCCCGCGCTGCTCGCGCGCTTCCAGTCGCTGGTCTATCGGCCGCTCGATGCCGTCGCGCTCGCGTCGATCGTGCGGCTCAAGCTGTCGAAAGTCGCCGACCGCCTGCGTCGGCAACACGGCGTCGAGCTGGTGTGCGACGAATCGTTGATCGACGCGATGGCCGCGCTTTGCCTCGCGCGCGAGTCCGGGGCGCGCAACGTCGATGCATTCCTCAACCAGCGGATTCTGCCGAACGTGTCGCGTGAACTGCTCGTGCGGATGACTACCGGGGCCGCACCCGCGAGGATCGTGCTGTCGAGCACGGCCGACGGAAACCTGACGATCGATTTCATCGATCGGAGCAACGCGGCAGATTACTTTAAATAGATGGCCGCCATACATCAATGACGACCAAACCCGATCCATTGCTGTTCGTCGACAAGGAACCGTCTTGGAAATTCTCTTGCTTTTATCACTCGGGGGGGATACGCCGTGTTCAGCCTGATGCGCATTCCATAAAAATTTTTCGCATGCGCCGCACGCCTCAAACAACATGGCATCTTCCTTCGACGGGATCATTGCTTTGCTACGCATTAGGCTACGCAATCACCAGTCCAGTACCGGTGCTATATGCGGGCGCTCCACTTGCGGGAGGCGTCAGCGGTAGCAAAGGTGGGGGCCTCGATTCAATCGTTGGGTCTGCGTGGATGGCGCTCGTACTCTTTCTGGCCGCGGCAGTGGTCGCGTTACTGATCGCCTGCGTCCGGCCGCTCGTCCGCGGCGTCGCTGGAGCGTCCAAACGACATCGAATGCGAAATTGAACGACATCGGAATCCGCGACGCAATGAACCCCAGCCCTTCGCTTTACGACATGCTGCTCGGCCAGATCGGCGGCGAGCCGCTCGATGCTTACGACGACCGGACACTCGAATGCATGAGCGTCCAGCAAAATGTGCAGCGCATCCTGAACTCGCGTGCCGGCGCGCTGAAACATCTGCCGGACTACGGTCTGCCGGATCTGACGAACATCTACAAGGCGCTGCCCGCGTCAGCCCACATGCTCAAGCAGCAGATGGAGGCGACGCTCCTGAAATATGAGCCCCGTATCCGCTCGATCGACGTCGCCATCCTCGAAAACGACGATCCCGGCGTGCTGGTGAGTTTTGAAATGACGTGCCATCTGAAGAAGGCCGGACTCGTGCGGTTCGGTACGTATTTCGAGCCTCCCGGGCGCATGTGGTTGAAACGCCGGAGCACCGGGCACGGTTGACGTGCGCCCCGAAGTCGCGACCGGGTTTCGCGACTTGCGAATCCCGGTCCATCGATATCGACGCCAGATGCCGGTTACCTGCCTCACGCCCGCGCCGCATGCGCGCGCACAAGCACAGCAAGCCCTTCCTCCAGCGGCGTCGTCCCGCACACCCGCTCCGACACACCAGCCTCCACGTCGATCCGCCCCGCGTTGTGCACGTCATACAGGTCGACGATCAGCTGCGCATGACGTTCGCTGAGCCCTGCGCGCAGCAGCGTCGCGTTCCACGTGTCGCGCGGCAGCTCGCGCGCGACGATCGCACGGCCTGCCGCCGCGCCCAACGTCTCCGCGATCGCCGTCACGCTCACCCGCCGCGGCCCTTCGACGCTGACGATGCGCGGCCCGCTGCCGCCTTCCGGCGCATCGAGCAACAGCCGCGCCGCGATGACGCCCACGTCGGAAGCCCAGACCGTCGGAAACACCTTGCCGACCGGATGATGGAAGCTCGGCAGCACGCCGGTGCCGAGCGCGACCGGCAGCACGCGCGCCCAGTTCTGCAGATGTTCGGCCGAGCGCAGCAGCGTCAACTGCGTCGGAATCGTCTTCAGACGTTCCTCGAAATCATGAAACAGACGCGTGATACCCGTATTGCCTTCAAGCTCCGCGCCGTAATCCGACAACGCTAGCAGCGCCGGCGGCGGATTCGCGGCGAGCGCGGCAGTCGCGACGTCCATCGTCCGCGTCATCGTCGCGGCCGGATCGGGATCGGCGGCCGGCACCGGGCACAGTATCTGCACGGCCTGCGCGCCGTCGATCGCCGCGGCGATCGCGTTCGCGTCCGTCAGGTCCGCGATCGCGACATCGCAGCCGAGCTGCACGAAACGTTCACGATGGCGCGCGTCGCGCAGCACCGTGCGTACGGAATGGCCTGCGTTGCGCAAGGTCGTCACGGTCGACAAGCCGACGTTGCCGGATGCTCCGAAGATCACGAACACGATTCGCTCCTGAGGGATGAAGGTGCTGTGATTGTCGGGTTGCGCGGCCGAGAAGGCGCGCACGGAGGGATGAATCGAGCAGGAAAGGATGACATGCCGAGTACGCCATATCCATGCGTGCACCCCGATACAAGCTCGTCAAAACCGGCGAAGGCGAACGCAACAATTGTCCAACAATCTGTTGGACAATTACCGTCGGATCAAACGCAACGCCCGTGTACCGCTGTTGCGTTATGCGTCTTTCCCGCCATCCTCACCGTCATAAGCCAGCCGCAACCCGCCCCGCGCGCCCGACCGCGCGATCTCCATCGGCGTCGCCCCCAGCACGCGGTTCATCCAGTTCGCCATGTGGCTCTGATGCGCAAACCCGGCCTCCAGCGCGATCTGGCTGATGCTGAGCCGGCCTTCGAGCAGCAGTGTCTTCGCGCGCTCCACCCGGCGCCGCACGACGTACTGGTGCACGGGCATCCCGAGCGTTTCGCGGAACAGCACCTTGAAATGCGGCACGCTGATCGACACGAGCGCCGCGAGCTCGGCCAGCGTCATGCGCCGGTCGAGATTCGCCTCGACATAGTCGATCACGCGCGCCGCCGCCTTCGGCGCGAGCGTGCGCCGGCGTTCGCGAAACACGGGCTGGCCGTCGACCAGGCGCGCGACGAGCGCCGTGCACAGGCTCTCCGCGTAGAGCGGGTCCGATGCGTCTTCCGCTTCGAGTTCGGCGGCCATCGCCCACGCGATGTGCTGCAGCCGCGGGTCGCGCACCTGTAGCCGCCGGCGGATCTGCGCGTGCGACGGCTTCAGTTCGAGCTGTTCGACGGTGCGCCGCACGAAGGTGTCGCTGAGCGCGATATGCAGAATCCGGCAATCGGCGCTGTCGGTCCATTGGCCGGGCAGGCCGGCCGGAATCACGTCGACGTCGCCGTGCGCCTGGATGCGCGACACGCGCTCGCCGTCGCACACGCAATCCGCGCGCACCGGCGCGCCGATATGCACGCCGATCCGGTGATGCTCCGCCGCCGGAATCCGGTACGTCCCCGCGCGAATCTCCAGCAGCGACGCGCCGAAGCCGCGCCAGCCCAGCCCGCGGCTGGAGCGCAGGCTGACCGGGACGCCGTTGTCCGCCGGCGCGGCAAGAATCGGATCGCTCATTGATGGTCTCCACCAGATCAGGTGCCGAACGCGCATTGTGACGCGTTTCGGGCCGGCGTGCCGGCCCTGCGCAGCCGCCGCTGGATCGAACAGAAGAAGATCATCCGTTTCTGCTCGGGACGATCCTTGCGTGCGCGCCGGCGGGCGCCGCAGCGCTTACGATCGCCTCATCCGACACCTACGGAGCCCGTCATGCCCCATTCCTGCCCGCAACGCGCGGCGTTCATCGCGCGCGCGCCGTCCGCCGCCCGCCCCTCATCCGGCCCCCACGCCCGCAACACACGCACCGCGATCGCCGCGTGGTGCCTGCGCGTGGTCGGCTGGTACCGGCTCGAACGGCTGCTCGCGTCGATTCCCGACAGCAACGACGACTTCGGGCTCGTCTGACCGGCCGGTCGATACGTCCCCTACTTGCGCCGCCGCTCAGGCGGCGCCACCGTCGCGCCGTCGATCACCGGCGCGCCCTGCTTGATCAGGAAGTCGCGGAACAGCCCCGTCACCTGCGAAATCCGCCGGTCGGCGAGCGTGACCACGTACCATTCGCGCTCGATCGGATTGCCGGGAAACGGCAGTTGCCCGAGCAGCCCCGTGCGCAGTTCGAGCGCACACGCGTGCAACGACAGGAACGCGACGCCGAGCCCGGCTTCGGCCATCTGCTTGATCGCCTCGTTACTCGACAGTTCGGAGCCCACATGAAAGCGGTAGCCCGCGTTCTTGAACAGGCTCTCGACGGTCGAGCGCGTGCCCGCGCCGCGTTCGCGCACGAGCAGGTGCGCGGATTCGAGATCCTTCAGCGCGACGCGCTTGCGCTGCATCAGCGGATGGCCGGGCGCCGCGACGAACACCATCGGATGCTTCGCGAACTCCACCGCGTGCGTGCGCAATTCCTTCGGCGCGCTGCCCATTACCGCGAGATCGATTTCATGCGTCGCGAGCATGCGGATGATGTCGTCGCGGTTGCCGACCTTGAAATAAGTCTTAACGTGCGGGCGCGTCGCGGTGAATTTGACGAGCAGCGGCGGGATCAGGTATTCGGCCGTCGTGATCGCGCCGATCCGCAGCGTGCCGCCGAGATCGCCGGTCAGCGCGGCCACTTCATCGCCGGCCTCGCTCCACAGATGCAGGATCTCGCGCGCGTAGCGCGACACGATCTCGCCGGCCGCGGTCAATTGCACGCCACGCCCCACCCGCTGCAGCAACGCGGCGCCCACGGCCTCCTCGAGCAGGCGAACCTGCAGCGACACGGCCGGCTGCGTCAGGTTCAGCTCCTCGGCCGCGCGCGACACGCTGCCGAGCCGCGCGATCATGTCCAGCGCCTTCAACTGCCGGAACGTCGCGGTCTTTCCTATAAGTGAATACATATGAGTCGCTTATAAACATTAAATTGTTCGAGTGGGTTCGAAACTATATCGTCGGTTCTTGAGCAATGTCATCCGAATCGTCATTCAGCGGGAGCCCAACATGGACAACACCACGCCCACCCTTGCAACGGACCGCGCACCGCGTCTGCCGCGCATCGTGATCGTCGGCGGCGGCGCCGGCGGCCTGCAGCTCGCGACGCGCCTCGGCGATACGGTCGGGCGCCGCGGGCACGCCGACGTCGTGCTCGTCGACCGCTATCCGACGCACTTCTGGAAGCCGCTGCTGCACGAAGCCGCATCGGGCCATCGCGATCCGGCCTCCCACACGATCGAATACGCGGCACAGGCGAAGCGCCACGGCTTCCGCTTCGTGCAGGGCGCGCTGCAGCGGGTCGACCGTGCGGCGCGCACGGCGACGATCGCGGCCGTACTGGATGCGGACGGCACGGAAGTCCTGCCGCAGCGCACGCTCGACTACGACGATCTCGTGCTGGCGGTCGGCAGCGTGACGAACTTCTTCAACGTGCCGGGCGCCGAGCGCCATGCACTGCCGCTAGAAAACCTCGATCAGGCCGAGGATTTCCGCCGCAAGTTCCTGGCTGCGTGCACGAAGGCGAATCACCTGGCCGAGCAGCAGCCCGCGCGGCGCGCGGCGCCGATCTGCATCAACGTGATCGGTGCGGGCGCGACGGGCGTCGAGCTGGCCGCCGCGCTGCGCCATGCAGTTCAGCAACTGACGACGTACCGCTTCAAGGCGCTGGTGTCCGCGCGTGACGTGCACATCCGGCTGATCGAAAGCGGCCCGCGCATCCTGCCGGCGCTCGACGAACGGCTGTCCGGCAAGATGCACGCGCAGCTGCGCGCGCTGAACGTCGACGTGCTGACCGAGACGCGCGTGGCGGAAGTCGGCGCGGATGCCGTGACGACCGCGACCGGCGAACGGCTCGCGAGCGACATCACGATCTGGGCGGCCGGCGTCGCGGGCCCCGCGATGCTGCGGAGCATCGGCGACATCGCGCTCAACCGGTCGAACCAGGTGATCGTGACCGACACGCTGCAGACCCCCGACGATCCGCACGTGTATGCGTTCGGCGACTGCGCCGCGTGCCCGTCGGCCGGTGCAGGCGGGTTTCTGCCGCCGCGCGCGCAGGTCGCTCATCAGCAGGCGGTGTATCTGGTCAACGCATTCGCGCGGCGCGTCGCCGGCAAGCCGGTGGCCGGCTTCACGTTCCGCGATGCGGGCACCGTCGTGTCGCTCGGGCATGCGGGCGCCGTGTATCAGGCGGACATCGGCGGGCGCTCGCGCTCACTGATCGTCGACGGGCTGGCGGCGATCGGGCTGTACAAGTTCCTGTATCGCAAGCACCTGTTCAGCGTGGTCGGCATGAAGCGCGCGCTGTTCCAGTCGCTGAGCCACTGGCTGCAAAGCCGTCACCAGCCGTCGATCAAGCTGCATTGATCGCGCCTGTTCGCGCACGGCATCACAACGCGGCATATCGGGCGGGCATCGCTCGATATGCCGTTTTTCCATATGCATAGACTCGATGCATTCACACTGCGCGCCACGCTGGTGCATCACGTTGAACGCGATCGATACGATGCAATTCATACGGGACATGCCGCGCGACCCGCATTCCGCGCCCGCGCTGGCTCGCCACCCCATTCATTAGCCAAATCGTATGAGTCGGCGAAAAATATTAATTGGTCGAGTTTTCCGGATCGACGCTAAGGTGTGTGGCATTCCCGTCGGCGAACGGATCATCACGTTTCTGAAAAGGAATCACCGTGGTCATCGAAGCCATCGTCACCCGTCTCGACGCAGCATTCGCGCAGATCGAAGCCACACCGGATTCGCGCGAATCGCGCCATCAGCGCGACGCGATCATCCAGTGGCTCGACCGCGCATCGGAAGAAGGCTATCGGCTCGGCCTCGTCACGACGCTGCCGGCCGCGCGGCTCAGCGACATGTTCGAAGGCCAGTTCGGCCGCGCGAACCTCGACCGCTTCTCGGTCGTCGTCACGGATTCGGATCAACAGGACTCCAGATCGAATCAGCATCCGTTCGATGTCGCGCTGCAAGCGCTCGGCGTGCCACCGGAGCGCGCGGTCGGGATCGCGAGCAGCGAACCGGAACGCCGTGAAGCCGAGCATTTCGGCCTGTCGCGCTGTGTGAACATCACCGATACGGTGCGCTCGATCGCATCGGCCGGGCTGCACTGAACGGCCGCACACGGGCCGGCCTCGGCCGGTCGTCATCGTCGATCCGGCCGCAATCCGACGATTGTCCGACCGCATCCTGACATTCTGCTGTCAAAGTCGCTTGCAACACTTCGGGGCTCGACCACATTCCCCCGGAGACGGGACGACGCGCATGCGTATCGTCCCGTCCGTTGCCCGCCACGATGACACGCCCGACCCGCACCGCCGCCGCCCTCACGATTGCCTGCCTGTTGCTCGCCGCTTGCGGCGGAGATGACTCGACGCCGCCCGCCACGTCAGCCGACAACAACGGCACGACGCCCGCGCCGCAACCGCAACCTCAGCCCACGCCGACTCCGGCTCCCGCGACCTACTACCAGACGAAGACGCCGTACCGCCCGCAGCAGGACGCGGCGACGTACGAAGCGCCGCCGGCCGGCTACGCGCCGGTCTATACCGAACTCGTCGCCCGTCACGGCTCGCGCGGGCTGTCTGGCTTCAAGTACGACGGCGCGATCTACGCGATGCTGGTCAAGGCAGAGGCGGACGGCGCATTGACCGCGCTCGGCGCGCAGCTCAAGGCCGACACGTACGCGATGATGAAGGCCAATGCGCTGCTCGGCTATGGCGTGCAGGGCATTTCGACACCCGGGTACGGCAACCTCACGCAAACCGGCATCCGCGAACATCAGCAACTCGCCGCGCGTCTCGCGCAGCGGCTGCCCGCGCTGTTTGCGACGGGCAACCGGCAGGTGGTCGTCGTCAACTCGGGCCAGGATCGCGCGGTCGACAGTTCGACGTATTTCTCGGCGGCGCTGGTTGCCGCGCAGCCGGCATTGGCGCCGGCCATCACGCTGCCGGCCGCGCCGGCCGGCTATCCGGCGAGCGCGCCGGTCGCTCAACCGGCCGGCACCAACCGCTTCCTGCTGTATTTCCACTCGCTGAAGCCGGCCACCGATCTCGTGACCGACACGAGCGATCCGTACTACGCGACCTATCAGGCGAGCCAGGGGTACCAGACCTATGCAAACGACGCGACGGTGGCCGCGAAGCTGAAGGCGATCAAGGCCGCGCCGCAGGCGGCCGACGTCGCGCAAACGGTGCTGGCCGCGCTCGTGTCGCCGGCCTTCATCGCGAAGCTCGGCTCCGACGGCTACACGTTCGCGAACACCGGCACCTATGCGTTCACGTCGGCGGACGGCAAGTTCACCAACACGCTGAAGGGCGACGGCAAGACGAAGATCGCGACGGCGGTCGATGCGGTGAACGTGCTGTACAACCTGCTGCAGGTCGCGCCGGCCATGACCGCGGAAACCGGCGGCGTCACGATGGAGAAGTACATCGGCGCGGAGCAGGCGCAGTATCTCGCGTACCTGCAGGATGCCGAGGACTACTACCAGAAAGGGCCCGGCATCCAGGAAGCAAACCCGGTGACGTACCGGATGGCGAAAGTGCTGCAGGACGATTTCTTCGGCGAAGTCGATGCGATCGCGCGCGGCGACCTGACGCACGCCGCGAAGCTGCGCTTCACGCATGCGGAGATCGTGATTCCGTTCGCGTCGATCATGAACCTGAAGAACGTGTTCGTGCCGACGCCGCAGGCGCAGACGTACACGTATGCGAACAACCCGTGGCGCGGCGACCAGGTCTCGCCGATGGCCGCGAACATGCAGTGGGATGTCTATCGCAACGGGTCGCGGCTCATCGTGAAGATGCTGTACAACGAGCGCGAGACGGATTTCCAGGCCGCGTGCGACGGTGCGAAGCTCGCGCCGGGCAGCCATTTCTACGACTACGCGGGGCTGAAGCAGTGTTACGGGTATCAGTGACGGGATGCGCGAGCGCGTTGACGCGCGCCTTTCGGCGCAGGACGGGAGAAGCGGCACGGCAGCGGTGCAGCCGGCGACCGGGGCGGGCGATCGGCGTCGCCCGTGGCCGAGCGGCCCGTTCGGGCACGTGACACGCCTCTCGCACGCACGAACTCGCACCGGCTCGCATGGTCGAACGAGCATCGCCGGAGAACCCTCATGAAACGCGTCGCCCTTGCCGCTGCCCTGACCCTGTTTGCCGCCATCAGCCTGCCGGCCATCGCCGGTGCGCCCTCGGGTGCCGTCGCGCCGCCGGTTCCGGCTCAGGCATACGCGAAAAATTGCGTGCCGTCGCGGGACGCCGCACCAGGCACCCGCTCTCCCTCCAGCGCGCCGCCGATCCGTGTCTGCGTCGGCGATTCCAACACGCAGCTGAACCTGCCGTGGTTCCTGACCGATGTCCTCACTGCCGTGGACACGCATCAGTCACCCAGCGGCCTGCTTCACAAGATGCGCAACGACTTTTGAATCTCGCCCGGCACCGCATCGTTCATGACGCATCGGAGCGCTTCAGCACCTGGATGAACGTGTCGACGATGCCGGCCCACATCGCGAGGTCGGCGATGCGCTCCAGCAGCATCCGCAACTCCCGTCGCTCGTCGTTCGACAGTACGCCATGCACACCACGGATACTGTCGTAGCGCGGCGTACCGCGCGATGCGAGTGCGCGATCGAGCGAATAGTCGCGGGCCTGCCCGTCCACCGAAATCCTGATCCACAGCGAACCACCGTCCGCCAGGGCGGCGCCGTCGGCCACGATGACCGTGGGCGCGGTATTTTCTTCCATCGCAAAGCTCCTGCTCGACACCCTCGCGGCCGACCGCCGAAAGCGGGCCACGCGGAAATGTTTCTTTTTGAGACACAATCACAAAACGGCAGCATTTTTTAGACAACAATATTTCGTAATAGCGCGCCGCATCATATACTTGCCGCGCACCATCCTCGTGCCAAGAGACGGTGTCTTTCGTCCCGGCCGCACACACTGTGCGGCCGGGTCTTTTTTCGAGACGCTGCGCCTATATACATGCTCAATGTACGCATGTTATTGAGGGATACCGCCAGATCGACGGACGATCGCGACAAGCAACTGCCGATGCCGTCGCGACAGCCGAATCGATAGGCATCCGAAACCGGCGCGCGAGCCGCATGGCCCGACTCGGGCATGCGGCGTGCGTGCCGCTGGTGTATCGACCGGTTCGACTTGCCACGTCATGCGTATAACACCAAAGGCAATCGCGGGGCTGCGGGCGCTCACGCCCGGCTCGACACTCCTCTTCCACCGCAACGGCGCGTGGCCGCGCGTCATGTTTCTCGCCGCCGTGATCATTTGCGTGCTCGTGCCCGCGTTCGCGATCGTACTGGCCGACCGCTACGCACGCGATGTCGTCACAGCGAACGAGCGCGTCGTGGCAAACGACATCGTGGCTTCCGTTAACCGCATCCTGGACGGCGTGCGCCTCCGACACGCGGACGAACTGAGCGCGCTCGTCGGGCGGCCATGCGCGACGGTGTTCCGGACCCTCGCCGAAGTGGGCACTCGCCTGCGCTATCTGCGTGCGGTCGGGCTGGTGAGCGACGGCCGCCTGATGTGCTCGTCGGCGCTCGGTTCGATCGACCTGCCGCTCACCGCGTATGCGCGCGAGCCGGAACCGGGCTCGATGACCGTCACGCTGCTACGCCAGACGCCGTTCCAGCATGGCATTCCGGTGCTGTCCGTATTCCGATCCACCGCGCGCGGCGCGGGCGTCCTGTATGTGATCGAGGGCGACTACGTGGCCGACGCGCTCGCCCACGGCACCGGCAACGGGGCGGAAACGGCCACGCTCTCGATCGCCGGTTCTGGCCGTCTCGATCAGCAGGGGAAGTTCTCGCCGGAAACGGAGGCGGCCGCCGCGGGCGGCAGCACGATTGCTTCGCAGCGCTGGCCCTTCACGGTGTCGGTTATCGCATCAACGCGCTACGCGTCACAGGTCCAGCGCCATTACCGGCTGATCTGCGCGACGATCGTGCTGCTGGCCGACAGCCTCGTGATGGCCGCCTACCTGCTCGCGATGGCGCCGCGGCGGCTGTTGCTGAAAGCCGTGCGTCACGCGCTCAGGCGCGACGAGTTCCACGTGGTGTACCAGCCGATCGTCGACGTGCAGACGCGCAGGACGGTCGGCGTCGAGGCGCTGCTGCGCTGGCACCATCCGAAGTGGGGGGCCATCAGCCCGGCCGTGTTCATCCCGCAGGTGGAATCGAGCACGGTGCTGCCGAAGGTCACCGAATTCGTGCTGCGCACGGCGGTCGCCGAGCTGACCGCGCTGACGCCGTCCGCGCCACTGCGCATTGCCGTGAACATTGCGCCGCAGGATCTCGAGCGCGGGCGGTTCGTGGCCGACGTCGAGGCAGCGATCCGTGCGCTGCCGCCCGGCTTCACGCTGGTGCTCGAAGTCACCGAGCGCATCCTGCTCGAGAAAAACGCGCGCACCACCGAGATCTTCCATGCACTGCGATCGAAAGGCGCGAAATTCGCGATCGACGATTTCGGCACGCATCACAGCAATCTCGACATGCTGTCGCGCTTCCCGTTCGACTACGTGAAGATCGATCGACAGTTCGTGTCGCAACTGGACAGCGGCAGCTCGAGGCTGATCGAGGGAATCGCGGCCGTCGCGCATCACTACGGCCTGAAGATCATCGCGGAAGGCGTGGAAACGGAAGCGCAACATCGCGCGCTGCATGCGGTCGGAATCCACTACGCGCAGGGCTACCTGTACCAGCGGCCGTTGCGCGCGGAGAGCCTGCAGCGCGATTTCGCCGGGGCGACGGTGTAGCGGCGCCGCCGACGGCGACTACTGCGCGCCGTATTGGCCGCCGAGGCGCACGCGGCCCTGCTCGACCCACCCTTCGACGTCGTCGCCGGTCTTGCCGTTCACGTACATGACGTCGTACCAGCGCCCGTGCGACTTGTAGACGGTCACCGAATCGCCGGGAACGATGAAGGTGCGCTTCGTAATGCACTGCGCGTCGGGCGCCGAGTAAAAATACGCGCGGCCCGTGCCGATGACCGTACCGGACGCCGGCGGCCGGAAGTTGTCGTCGGGGCCGCTCGTGGCCGCATCGAGCTTCCCGCAATCGACCGTGCTCTTCGCTTGCGCGCCGTTCGCGCCCAGGCTTGCGCCGAGCACCAGCAGCGCGATGCCCATGTGCATCGTCATTTTCATCATTCGCCCTCCACGCCGTAGTGTTTTTTCCGGTTTGCCGGTTCGCGGCCGGCATACGCTCGATCCTGCGCGACGGTCGTCACAGTCGTCACCTCGGCGCCGGCCGCGTCCGGATGATACGACGACCATCGAAATTCACGAAAACGGACCACCGTTCCGAATCATGTCCTATAGTCAGTCAGCAGACATCATTCGACAACGGGACGCATCGACGTCCACGGAGGAGACGTGAAGCTGAAACAGGCCATCGACCGCATTCCGGGCGGACTCATGCTGGTGCCGATGCTGCTGGGCGCGTGCGTGCACACGTTCGCACCGAACGCAGGCAAGTACTTCGGCTCGTTCACCAACGGCCTGATCGCGGGCACCGTGCCGATCCTCGCCGTCTGGTTCTTCTGCATGGGCGCGACGATCGACCTGCGCGCGACGGGTGTCGTGCTGCGCAAGTCGGGCACGCTGCTCGCGACGAAGATCGTGGTCGCGTGGCTCGCGACGGTGATCGCCGCGCGGTTCATCCCCGACGACGGCATCCGCACCGGCCTGTTCGCGGGCCTGTCGCTGCTCGCGATCACGACGTCGATGGACATGACCAACGGCGGCCTCTATGCGGCCGTGATGCAGCAATACGGCACCAAGGAAGAGGCCGGCGCGTTCGTGCTGATGTCGATCGAATCGGGGCCGCTCGTCAGCATGCTGATTCTCGGCGCGGCCGGCGTCGCGGTGTTCGAGACGCGGCTTTTCATCGGCGCGGTGCTGCCGTTTCTGATCGGTTTCGTGCTCGGCAATCTCGACGTGGAGTTGCGCGAATTGTTCGGCCGCTGCGTGCATCCGCTGATTCCGTTCTTCGGCTTCGCACTCGGTAACGGCATCGATCTCAACGTGATCGCGAAGAGCGGCCTGCCGGGCATCGCGCTCGGGCTCGCGGTGATCGTCGTGACGGGCGTGCCGCTGATTCTCGCGGACAAGTTTCTGGGCGGCGGCAACGGGACGGCAGGGCTGGCCGCGTCGTCGACGGCCGGCGCCGCGGTCGCGAACCCGGCGATCATCGGCGAGATGATTCCGAAGTTCAAACCGATGGTGCCGGCGGCGACGGCGATCGTCGCGACCGCGTGCCTCGTGACGGCGATTCTCGTGCCGATTCTGACGGCGATGTGGGCGAAGCGGGCGGCCAGGGCGTCAGGGGTGCCGGTGCGGGTCGCGGCGCGGGCGGCGCATGGTGGGGCGATCGAGCATGAGGGGCATGTTCGAGGGGGTGCCGGTTCGGGTCCGGCCCCCGGCACCGATCATCCTGGCGTCAGCTCGCCATAACCCCTCGAACGCTTCCCTTCGTGTAGGCTCCGGAATCCGGCTCACGTTGCCCAGCCGCCGTTTTCCGGAGCGTCTTCCATGCCCACCGCCGTCCTGCTGCGTACCGGCCATTCGCACCTCTATCCGGGCAGCATCGTGACGCTCGACCACGATGCGCCGGGCACCGCCAAACCACACCCCGCCGTCATCGAATTCGCGGACGGCTCCGGCGCCACCGCGACACTGTCGCGCGTCGGTGACGATACCCTCGAACTTGCCGTGGACGAATACGTCACGCAGAAGCACCACGCGATCGTCGCGCGCCGCTGGTGGCTGCGGCGGATCGATGCGGCCCACACGAAATGGCGCATCACGCGCCGGCTTCCTGCCACCTGATGCCATGGCGCCGCTATCGGCGCGAACCGCTTCCAGGCGCTAAAATCCGCCGCCTGGGCATCCACGACGAGCAAGCGTTTTGACGGCGTTCGAGCAGGGCTTCATCCTTACCCGCCACTGGCGGGACACCGCATCCGGCATCGAGATCGAGTTCTGGCTGGCAACCGAACACGGTCCGCGCCGCGTGCGGTTGCGCCCGCAGGAAGCCGTCGCGTTCATCCCGGCCGAACAGCAGGCACTCGCCGAACGCACGCTGGCCGGCGAGCGCGAAGCCGAATTGCGCCCGCTCGCGCTACGCGACTTCCGGCAGCGCCCGGTCGTCGGCCTCTATTGCAAGCGCTACCGGCATCTGTCCGGGCTCCAGAAGCGGCTCGCCGCCGCCGGCGTCGACGTCTACGAAGCCGACGTGCAGCCGCCCGACCGCTACGCGATGGAGCGCTTCATCACCGCATGCGTGGCGTTTCGCGGCCAGCCCGGCCGCGACGGCACGCTCACCGGCGGCGAGCTGAAGCCCGCAACCGGTTACCGCCCCGCGCTGCGCTGCGTGTCGCTCGACATCGAAACCAGCGTCCACGGCGAGTTGTATTCGATCGCGCTCGAAGGCTGCGGACAGCGCCAGGTCTACATGCTCGGGCCGCCGAACGGCGACGCAAGCGGCAGCGCAAGCGCCCTGGACTTCGACCTCGACTACTGCGACAGCCGCCCCGCGATGCTCGCACGGCTCAACGACTGGTTCGACCGGCACGATCCCGATGCGGTGATCGGCTGGAACCTCGTGCAGTTCGACCTGCGCATCCTGCATGCGCACGCGGAGCAATACGGCATCCCGCTGAAGCTCGGGCGCGGCGGCAGCGTGCTGGACTGGCGCGCGCACGGCCAGCAGCCCGACCACTTCTTCGCGGGCGCGGCCGGCCGGCTGATCCTCGACGGCATCGACATGCTGAAATCCGCGACGTGGACCTTCCCGTCGTTCAGCCTCGAATACGTGTCGCAGTCGCTGCTAGGCGAAGGCAAGTCGATCGACAACCCGTACCAGCGGATGGACGAGATCCAGCGCCGCTTCGAGCACGACAAGCCCGCGCTCGCGCGCTACAACCTGAAGGACTGCGAGCTCGTCACGCGCATCTTCGACAAGGCCGACCTGCTGTCCTTCGCGCTGGAACGCGCGAGCGTCACGGGCCTCGCGGCCGATCGCACCGGCGGCTCGGTCGCGGCGTTCACGCACCTGTACCTGCCGCGCATGCACCGGCTCGGCTATGTCGCGCCGAACCTCGGCGACGTGACGGGGCAGAACAGCCCCGGCGGCTTCGTGATGGATTCGCGGCCCGGGCTGTACGACTCGGTGCTCGTATTCGACTACAAGAGCCTCTATCCGTCGATCATCCGCACGTTCCTGATCGATCCGGTCGGCCTGATCGAGGGGCTCGCGAATCCTGGCGACGACGCATCGGTGCCCGGTTTTCTCGGCGCGCGCTTCTCGCGCACCGCGCACTGCCTGCCCGACATCGTGCGCCGCGTGTGGGAGGGCCGCGACGACGCGAAGCGCCAGCGCAACGCGCCGCTGTCGCAAGCGCTGAAGATCATCATGAATTCGTTCTACGGCGTGCTCGGCTCGACGGGCTGCCGCTTCTTCGATCCGCGCCTCGCGTCATCGATCACGATGCGCGGCCACGAAATCATGCACCGCACGCGCAAGCTGATCGAAGCTCAGGGTTACGAAGTGATTTACGGCGATACCGATTCGACGTTCGTGTGGCTCGGCCGCGCACATGACGACGACGAAGCCGGCGCCAAGGGCCGCGCACTCGTCGCGCACGTGAATCGCTGGTGGCACGCCCATCTGCGCGAACAGTTCGGGCTCGATAGCGCATTGGAGCTGCAATACGAGCGGCATTACCGCCGCTTCCTGATGCCGACCGTGCGCGGCGCGGAAGAAGGCAGCAAGAAGCGCTATGCGGGGCTCGCGGCAACGGCCGACGGCGGCGAGGATCTCGTGTTCAAGGGACTGGAAACGGTGCGCACCGACTGGACGCCGCTCGCGCAGCAGTTCCAGCGCGAGTTGTACCGGCGCGTGTTCAGGCGCGAGCCGTACCAGGATTTCATTCGCGACTACGTGCAGCGCACGCTGGCCGGCGAATTCGACGACCAGCTCGTCTACCGCAAGCGCGTGCGCCGGCCGCTGCGCGAATACGAGCGCAACGTGCCGCCGCACGTGCGCGCGGCGCGCATCGCCGACGAGTTCAATCAGGCGCAGGGCCGGCCGCTGCAGTATCAGCGCGGCGGCTGGATCAGCTACGTGATGACGACGGCCGGCCCCGAGCCGCTCGAAACGATGCGCTCGCCGATCGACTATGCGTTCTACCTGAGCCGCCAGATTCAGCCGGTCGCCGATGCGATCCTGCCGTTCCTGCGCGACGATTTCGAACGCGTGATCTCCGGACAGAGGCAGTTGTTCGGCGACTGACGGACTACCATCGAGTCCGCTCCGGTTGCGCATGCAACCGATTTCTTTCCGACCACGCTTCGCTCATCGACCATTTTTTCTGCCGATCGACCCGCATCGGCATCGATCGGCACTCGCACGCGCCCGCACGCCGCACGACAAGTCAAACCGATTGCCCCGGTCGGAAATCGGGCTTGGACGCAGCGCCGGCCGGTCGATCTGCCTGCGCATCGGATCATTGCCCTCGACCCGCGCACGCACCTACCACCGAGCCGAGCCGAACGCCACGATCGATGACGACGCCGTCACCGCGCGCGTCCGGAACGGCTCATGCGACAAGCACCGTCGCAGCAATCGCCGATGCGTGATCGCCACGGCATGCGCGTTACGCACTCTCACGCATTCTGGAACACAGCTCGCCAGGAATCGCCGTTTATCCGGCCGTTCCGGGTTCCTAAACTTGCTTCATCGGTCCGGCCTGCCGCACGTACGCCGAATCGCAACGAAACTGTCTGAGGAAATCGTGAAATCGCTCGTCGTTACCATCGCCACCGTCGCCGCTACCGCCACCATGCTTCTTGCAGGACCGACCGTGTCGTACGCGCAATCGTCCCACTCGACGCTCACCCGCGCGCAAGTGCGCCAGGAGTTGCTGGACCTCGAATCGGTCGGCTACAACCCGTCGATCGGCGACGGCGACAGCTATCCGGACGACATCGTCGCCGCGCAGGAACGTCTGGCCGCGAAGCGCCTCGCCGAACACAAGAATGCCGAAGCGGCCTACGGCCCGAACGGCGCACCGCGTTCGGATTCCGGCGCGCCGGCAGCGGCGGCCGTGACGCACTGACGCGCCGCCGGTCGCCAACGGGAAGTGCCCCACTCCGCGCCGCCCCGCGGGCATGCGGCTAAAATACCGGCCTGCCGCGCGTTCCGCCGCGGCCGGAGGACACTCATCATGACCGCACGTCGCGGTGCCGCGGTCGCCATCGCACCCGGCCACGAGACAGCCAGCCTGTCGAAAGCCCAGCAAACGTTCAATACGCTCGTCAAGCAGATCGAAACGCGGCGCGAGCGGCTCGGCGCGTGGGAAGCCGTGATGCCGGCGTTCCAGAAGAAGTTCGTCGACGGGTTGTTGCCGCTCGAACAGGAAGCGACGGCGCTGCGTATCCGGCTGATCCATCTGCTCGACGACGCGTTCCTGCAGAAGGGTCTGAGCAAGGCCGAGCAGCGCACGCTGTCCGACCTGATCGTGGATATGGCGCGCGAGTTGCTCGACGTCAGCGACGACGCGACGTTGAAAATCATCTACAACCGGCATGCCGGAGCCGCGCACACCGGCCACTCAGCGGCCGCTCCCGAGCCCGCCAAACCGGGACGGGAACAGGAACCCGAACCGCAATCGCCGGAAGATCTCGATACGCTGTCACCCGACGAACTCGCCGCACGCATGCAGGCCGAACTCGACGCCCAGTTCGAGCGCGACATGGCCGCCCACGCGGCCCGCGAGGCGCAGCGCGCGAAGCGCAAGAAGGCACCGAAGCAGTCGGCCGCGCAGGCGCGGGTCGAAGCCGAGCAGGCCGAATCGAACAAGTCGATCCGCGAGATCTATCGCAAGCTCGCAAGCGCGCTGCACCCCGATCGCGAAACCGATCCGCAGGAACAGCAACGCAAGACCGTGCTGATGCAGCGGGTCAACCGTGCCTACGAGAAAGGCAATCTGCTCCAGCTACTCGAATTGCAGCTGGAAATCGAACAGATCGACCGGCGTGCGATCGACGGCCTCGGCGAAGCGCGGCTCACACGCTACAACGGCATCCTGGAGGAACAACTGCGCGAACTCGATCAGGAGATCGTGCACGTCGAGAACGACTTCCGGCGCACGTACGGGATCGCGCCGTCCACCAAGGTCGCGCCCGATACCGTGATTCGCATGCTTACGCGCGACATTGCCGGCATGCAGCGGAGCAACCAGGATTTGACCGTCGCGCTGCGCGAGTTCGAGGATCCGGATCAGGTCAGGAACTGGCTGAAGGACATGAAGCGCCGGCCCGCATCGTCACGCTTCGACGACGATTCGTATTGAGCCGCCTGCGCGCACATCAGCGCACCTCACCGATGCCGCCCATCAGCGTCATCAACTGCTCGCGCAGCCACTGGCTGCCCTGATCCTGATCGGCGCTGCGATGCCAGTAGCAGAAGTAGTCGAGCCCCGGCATCTCGAACGGCAGTTCCAGGATGCGCGCCGGATAGCGCTGCAGCAGCCGCAGCGGCGCCGTCAGCACGAGATCGCTTCGCATCGCAATCAGCGGCGCGACCATGTAGTGCTGCACGCGCATCTGGATGTTGCGGCGCAGCCCGAGCCGCGTCAGTTCCGCGTCGACGTGCCCGCTGCCCTTGCGGCGGCTCGATACGTGGATGTGGCCCATCGACAGGTAGTGGTCCATGGTCAGCGTGTCGCCCTTGAACGGGTGATCGTTGCGGATCATGCACGCGTAGCGGTCCTGCACCAGCAGCGCCTGGTGCAGATGCGGATCGCCGATCAGCGGCGCGTCGATCGCGATGTCGACCGAGCCGTTCGCGAGCGCGGTCGCGACTTCGCGGCGGTCCATCGTGTAGCTGCGCACGTGCATGCCGGGCGCATGCGTCTGCAGCAGCTCGCCGAGCGCGGGCAGCAACAGCGCTTCCGTCAGGTCGCTCATGCTGAGCCGGAACACGCGCGCCGACGAAGCCGGATCGAACACGTCGCCTTCGTGCGCGCTCGAATCGAGCAGTTGCAGCGCCTCGCGCACGCGGCCGACGATGTTCTCGGCCATCGGCGTCGGCATCATCCCGGCCGGCGTGCTGACGAACAGCGGATCGTTCAGCGTCTTGCGCAGCCGCGCCAGCGCGTTGCTGACGGCCGGCTGCGTGAGGTTCAGCACCTCGGCCGCGCGCGTCAGGTTGCGCTTGTTGTAGATCGCCTCGAATACGACGAACAGGTTCAGATCAATCTTCGAAAGGCGCATCGCCGGATCTCCTTGCCGGCATCTTAATACGGCGTGCGCCTCCCGTTCACCCACGTCGCTCTCCGGTGCAGCGCGCCGCTCAGCCGCGCGGCGGCGGCGTCAGGTATGGTGCCGTCGCGCCGGGTTCGCCGTCCTTGATCTCCATCCGCGCGATGGCCTGCAGGTGCACCTCGTCCGGGCCGTCGGCGAAGCGCAGCGCGCGGCCCCAGGTCCACAGGTCGGCCAGCGGCGTATCGGGGCTCAAGCCCGCCGCGCCGAATACCTGCATCGCGCGGTCGCACACGTCCGTATAGACGGTCGGCACGAGCGCCTTGATCATCGAGATTTCCTTGCGCGCCGCCTTCGCGCCGACCTTGTCGATCATCCACGCGGCCTTCAGCACCAGCAGGCGTGCCTGGTCGATCTCGATACGCGAGCGCGCGATCCATTCGCCGACCGTGCCGTGCCGGTTCAGCGGCTTGCCGAACGCGACGCGCGACTGCGCGCGGTCGACCATCAGCTCCAGCGCCAGCTCGGCCGCGCCGATCGAGCGCATGCAGTGGTGGATGCGGCCCGGCCCGAGGCGCGCCTGCGCGAGCGCGAAGCCGCTGCCTTCCTCACCAAGCAGGTTGCGCGCCGGCACGCGCACGTTGTCGAACGTGATCTCGCAGTGCCCTTCCGGCGCGTGGTGATTGACCACCGTGATGTTGCGCACGACCGTCACGCCCGGCGTGTCGCGCGGCACGAGGATCATGCTCTGCTGCTGGTGCGACTCGGCCTCGGGATCGGTCTTGCCCATCACGATGAAGATCTTGCAGTTCGGATGCGCGGCGTTCGTGATGAACCACTTGCGGCCGTTGATCACGTACTCGTCGCCCGCGCGCTCGATGCGTGTCGTGATGTTGGTCGCATCCGACGACGCGACGTCGGGCTCCGTCATCGCGAACGCCGAGCGGATTTCGCCGCGCAGCAGCGGCAGCAGCCACTGTTCGCGCTGCTCGGGCGTCGCGAACATGTGCAGCAGCTCCATGTTGCCGGTGTCCGGCGCGTTGCAGTTGAACACTTCCGACGCCCAGCTCACGCGCCCCATGATCTCGGCGAGCGGCGCGTATTCGAGGTTCGTCAGGCCCATCCCCGGCTCGTCGTCCTTCAGGTGCGGCAGGAACAGGTTCCACAGCCCTTCCGCCTTCGCGCGTTCCTTCAGTTCCTCCATGAACGACACCGGATACTGGCCCGCGTGCACTTCGTCGTTCCACTGGCGGATGCGCGGCACGATGTGCGCATCCATGAATGTGCTCACGCGTTCGCGCAGTGCTTCCACTTTCGGGGTGTAGCCAAAGTCCATGATCGACTCCTCGAGATTTCCGTGTTTCCGTTCGTTCGGTTCAGAAGGCCGAGACGCCGCCGTCGACGGCGACGGCCTGCCCGGTCAGGTAACTGTTGTCCTTCGCGCACAGCATCAGCATCGTCGCGACGATTTCGTCGGGCCGGCCGAGCCGCTTCATCGGCGAGCCCTGCGCCAGGAAATCCTGGCGCTCGCCGATCTCGCTTTCGGTGACCATCGGCGTCGTGCTGTAGAACGGGCACACCGCATTCACGCGGATGCCGTGGCGTGCGTATTCGAGCGCGGCCGTCTTCGTGAGCCCGACCACCGCATGTTTCGACGCCGCATACGCGGCCAGCTTCGGCGCCCCGCCGAGCCCGGCCATCGACGCGACGTTCAGGATCACGCCTTCGCGCTGCGCGAGCATCTGGCGGATCTGGTGCTTCATCCCGAAGAACACGCCCTTGGCGTTCACCGCGAAGTTCAGGTCGAGATCGGCTTCGTCGGTGTCGATCAGCGCCTTCATCGGCGGGGCGATGCCCGCGTTGTTGATGCCGACGTCGAGCCGCCCGAAGCGCGCGACGGCTTCCTGCACCAGCGCGGCGACCTCCGTTTCGACGCGCACGTCGCAGCGCTGCGCGATCACGTCGGCGCCGGCCGCGCGCAGCGGCGCGGCCACGCGTTCGAGTGCATCGCCGTTCAGGTCGCCGAGCGCGAGCCGCGCGCCCATCGCGGCGAGTTCGCTCGCGAGCAGTGCGCCGAAGCCGCTCGCGGCGCCGGTGATCATCACGGCCTGGCCGGCGTAGCTGTCGAGTTTCATTGCGCGCTCAGATCGTCAGGCCGCCGTCGACGACGATGCATTCGCCGTTCGTGTAGCTCGCCGCATCCGACACGAGATACAGCACGGTGCCGGCCATTTCGCGCGGCTCCGCGTGGCGGCGCAGCGGGATCTTCGTCATCCAGGTTTCGTAGATGTCCTTGTCCGCGAACAACGCGCCCGCGAACTTCGTCTTCGTGAGCCCCGGCAGCAGCGCGTTCACGCGGATGCCGAGCGGCCCGCATTCCTTCGCGAACGCCTTCGTCATGTTGACGACGGCCGCCTTCGTGATCGAATAGATGCCCTGCCGGTCGCCCGGCTGCAACGCGTTCACCGACGCCGTGTTGACGATCGCGCCGCCGCCGTGCGTCTTCATCAGCTTGCCGGCTTCGACCGACATGAAGAAGTAGCCGCGGATGTTCACGTCGACGGTCTTCTCGTACGCGGCGAGATCGGTATCGAGGATGTGCCCGAAATACGGGTTCGCCGCGGCGTTGTTCACGAGGATGTCGAGACGGCCGTGCTTGCCGCGGATGTGCTCGAACGTCGCGGCGATGTCCTCCAGGCGCCCGACGTGGCACGCCAGCGCCTCGGCGCGGCCGCCCGCCGCGACGATCGCGTCGGCCACGGCCTGGCAGTCGTCGAGCTTGCGGCTCGACACGATCACGTACGCGCCCTGCTCCGCGAGCAGTTTCGCGATTTCCTCGCCGATGCCGCGGCTCGCGCCCGTCACCAGTGCGATCTTGCCCGTCAGGTCGAACAGGTTCGTTGCCATGTTGCTGTGCTCCTCCATTGATGGTGTTGTCGTATTGCCGCGCGGCGATCGTGGCGATCGTGACCCTTCGCGGCGATATCAGCGATGCGCGTCGATCACGCCGACGGCCAGTTCGGCCAGCCGGCCGGCCATTTCGCCGACGCGCAGCGCCTGCTCGCTCGATGCGTTGCCCTGCAACGCGCGCGCCTTCACGCCCTGCGCGATCGCCGCGAGCCGGAAGAAACTGAAGGCGAGGTAGAAATGCCAGTCGCGGATCGGCGCGATGCCGCGCAGTTCGCAGTAGCGCGCGACGATCGCCGCTTCGTCGGGAATGCCGAGCGCCGCGCGATCCTGGCCCGCGAGCCCGCGCACCTGGCCGCCGGACGGCAGCCGCAGGCACATGCAGAAGTACGCGAGATCGGCGAGCGGGTTGCCGAGCGTCGACAGTTCCCAGTCGAGCACGGCCTGCACGCGATAGCCGTCGCGCGCGAACATCAGGTTGTCGATCCGGAAATCGCCATGCACGAGCGCCGGCCGGCCCGTGTCCTCGGGGCATGCCTTCGGCAGCCAGTCGATCAGCGTCTCCATCGCGTCGAGGCGCCCGGTTTCGGCCGCGCGATATTGCTTCGTCCAGACACCGATCTGGCGTTCGAAGTAGTTGCCCGGGCGGCCGTAGTCGGCGAGGCCCACCGCGTCGACATCGACGTCGTGCAGCGCGGCCATCGTCTGCAGCAGCGCGTCGTAGCAGGTCGCGCGATCGGCCTTCGGCAGTTCCGGCAGCGCGGGATCCCAGAAGATCCGGCCATCCTCGAAGCTCATCACGTAGAACAGGCTGCCGATCACGTCGCGGTCTTCGCACAGGTGATACGGGTGCGCGACCGGCACCGCGGTGCCCGACAGTGCGGTGAGCACGCGGAATTCGCGGTCGACCGCGTGCGCGGATTTCAGCAGTTCGCCCGGCGGCTGGCGGCGCAGCACGTAGCGGCCGCTTTTCGCATTCAGCAGGAAAGTCGGATTCGACTGGCCGCCGGCAAACTTCTCCGTGTCGACCGGGCCTTCGAAGCCCGGCACGTGCGTTTCCAGATAGCGCGTGAGGCGGGCTACGTCGAGTTGCTGGGAAGGATTCGTCATCGTCGCGATCGTTCGTGGGTCAGCCGTAGGTGCGCAGCGCGTGTCGTTCGGGGTCCTCCAGATGCGGGATGCCGTTGAACGACGCGAGGTGGAACGCCTCGGCGTTGAAGAAAAACTGCGAAAGACTGCTGTTGCGGATCTGCAGGTTCAGCGCGATCGCGCTCGACGGCGGGGCCGCGAGCACCTGCTGCACGGTGACCGCGATCGGGCCGCC
Organism: Burkholderia sp. BCC0097; assembly: GCF_902832985.1. Lineage (NCBI taxonomy): Bacteria > Pseudomonadati > Pseudomonadota > Betaproteobacteria > Burkholderiales > Burkholderiaceae > Burkholderia > Burkholderia sp. BCC0097. The sequence continues at coordinate 124,119 of NZ_CADFDM010000004.1, read as the reverse complement.
GGAGCTCACCGCGAGCACGCGCTGGCCGCCGCCTGCGCGGATCGCCGCGCGCGCGTCGGCCACGCGCTGCTGGAAATGGGCCCAGCTTTCGGGGGCTGCCTCGCCGAGCTTGTCCTCGGTCCACAGCTGCAGCACCTGCCGGAGCGCGCGGAAATGGTCCTTCATCGAGCCGGCCGCGAGCCGCGCGATCTCCGGGTAGTCGCTGGCGGCGGCCGCGAACAGCCCGTGGAAATCGTATTCGTTCAGGCCGGGATGGCGGTCCACCGCGACGCCTTCGCGGCCCATCCCGCGCAGGATCGCGGCGACCGTCTGCGCATGGCGGTTCATCGTGCCGCAGATCACGCGATCGAACGCCAGGCCCTGCCGCGCGAAATATTCGCCGAGCCAGACGCCCTGCTGATCGCCCGTCGCGGAAAGCCGGTCGTAGTCGTCGGTGCCGAACGACGCCTGCCCGTGCCGTACCAGAAAGAGTTCAGCCATTGCATGCCCACCTGAGTGAAGGACTCAGCATAGCGAGTGGGCGGCCATTTTTAAAATTTATTTGTTGAATGAACAGGCATTCATGATGTAAATGCCCCGGCCTTCGCAGATGGAATGGGTTTGTCCGACTTATACTGGCCGATCCGCCCCCTTCACAGGAGTCCTGCCCATGTCGCATTCCCCGCCCAACGACCTGCCCCGCTACCGCTTGCTGACGGGCAAGGATGACGCAGCGTTTTGCCACCGTGTGTCGGATGCGCTGGCGCTCGGCTATCGCCTGTACGGCTCGCCCGCCGCCACCTTCAACGGCGATCACGTCGTCGTCGCCCAGGCCCTGCTTTGGCCGGACACCGCCGGCATGGACGCCGGCGCGTAATCCCGGTCGCCCGCCGCGCACCGTCCGATGCGGCAGCGGCGCCCTACGGAACGATCGTCCCCTCGCGGCACGCGAATTGCGTCAGCCCACACCGTGTCGAATAAATCCAGGAGGGATGCGATGCTCGGTACGATCCTCATCATCGTTCTGATTCTGCTGCTCATCGGAGCATTTCCTTCATGGCCGCATAGCCGAAGCTGGGGCTACTGGCCATCGGGGACCGTCGGGCTGATCGTCGTCATTGTCGTGATACTGGTGCTGCTCGGTCGCATCTGACGCCCCCGTCACCGGCGGGACGCGTCGCAGCCGGCACGGGTGTGTGCCTTCCCGAGCCTTCGCCGTGGATTCTTTACACGACGAGACCCGCAAAGACATGCACCCGATGCCGTCAACCCTTTCCGTTACTGGCCACCCTCCAGGCGTAACTGGAGCTTGCTCTTCACCGACGTCACGCCCGGTACCTGGCGGGCCGCGTCCACCGCGGCCCGGTCCTGGGACTCGTCGGCGATCTGCCCGGCCAGCGTCACGTCGCCCGTCTTCGCCTTCGCGAACACGGTGACCTGCGCATTGCCCACGCCGGGCGCCCTCACGATCGCCTGCCGAACCTTCTTCGCGAATGCGCGGTCGGCCGCGCGTTCGGCCTTCTTCGCCGCTCGCGGCGACGCGGCCGCCGACGCCGCCTGCTCGGCGGGCGCGGTGGGTGCGGCGGACTGCGCGTGACCGGCCAGCGGCGACAACGCAACGAAACCTGCAACGACGATTGCAAAACGGGACTTCATCGGATTCTCCTCGACAGGAACGAACGGGTACAACGGGTACGACGGATGGGCCGGCCGTCAGGCCGTGACACCGGCCGCCGCACGGGCACCCTCGCGGCCGCACGGCGCCACGAGCGCGTCGAGCGCGCGGGCGTCGGCTTTCAGCGCGGGCGACAACCCCAAGCGCAGATGCTCGACGAAGGTACGGACCTTCGCGTCCAGGAAGCGACGCGACGCATACATCGCGTACACGTCGAGCATCGTCAACCGGTAGTCCGGCAGCACGCGCACGAGCCGCCCGCTGCGCAGGTCGTCGATCGCCGAATAGATCGCCAGCGAGCCGATGCCCAGCCCCGCGCGCAGCGCGATCGACAGCGCCTCCGGCGCATTCGCGTGGAACGGCGCGGCCGTGACCGCATGCGACGCGGTCTGGCCGCCGGGGCCGTGCAGCAGCCATTCGTCGTTCGCTTCGGCCGGCGTATCGAGGCGCAGGCAGGTATGGCGTGCCAGGTCGGCGGGCGCGGACGGCACGCCGTGGCGAGCCAGGTAGGCCGGCGACGCGACCAGCACGCTGAACGACGTGCCGCATGAATGCGCGATGCAGGCGGAATCAGGCAGGCTCGCGGCCGTGACGACCGATACGTCGTAGCCTTCCTCGACGAGATTGGGCATCCGTTGCGAATAGGTCATCTCGATGGCGACTTCGGGAAAGCGCGCCCGATAGGCGACGGCCAACGCGGTCACATGGCTCTGCCCGAGGCCCGGCATCGTATGCACGCGCAAGCGTCCGTACGGGCGGACCAGCGCGTTCCGGGCCTCGGCATTCGCCTGGTCGACATCGCCGAGGATCGATTGCAGGCGCTCGAAATAGCGGCGCCCGCTGTCGGTCAGCGCGATTTTCCGGGTGGTCCGGTTCAACAGACGAATCTGCGCATACGCCTCCAGGCTCGCGACGGCCCGCGACACCTGCGCGGTCGCGACATCGGTCTGCTTCGCCACGGCGGAGAAGCTGCCGGCCTGCACGACGCGAACGAACGTCCGCATGTTCTCGAGCATGTCCATTTCGACTCATCGTCCAGTGCGGTGCTGCATCCACGCGACGCGCCGGCGGGGCGCGGCGACGCATTCGGTGCCCCGATTGTCGGGCCATCCCCGCCGCGGCTTCAGCCCCCCGACCGGGGGGCTGAAGCGTCTGCCGATCATGTGGAATGCTTGGCGTTTGCGTCGATGGCAGCCCGAAGCGCATGATCCGCGGCCGGCGTCACCAGCACGATCTTGCCGATATGTCGTCCCGAATCCATCAGCTCGTGCGCCGCGCGCGCGTCGCGCAAATCGAACAGCCGATAGACCTGCGGCTTGACCGTGCCTTGCCGGATCAGCGGCCACACGGCCTCCTCGAGCTCGCGAATGATCTGCGCCTTCTCCGCGTAAGTGCGCGAGCGCAGCGTCGAGCCGATGTGCGTGAGCCGCTTCGTCAGCATCGGAAACAGATCGAGCTCCTTCGCGGGGCCATTGATCACGCCGATCTGCACGATGCGCCCGTTCATCGCGGCCGCCGCGAAATTGCGCGCGACGTAGTCGCCCGCGATGATGTCGACGATCACGTCGACACCCTTGCCGCCCGTGAAGCGCGCGACCGCCTCGACGAAATCCTCGCTGCGATAGTCGATCGCGAGATCCGCGCCGAGCCGCATGCTCGCGTCGCGCTGCGCGTCCGACCCGACGGTGGTGATGATCGTCGCCGCGCCGAACGCCTTCGCGAGCATCGTCGCCGTCGTGCCGATGCCCGATGCGCCGCCGTGGATCAGCACGCTTTCCCCGGCCGCAAACCGGCCGCGCTGGAACAGGTTCAGCCAGACCGTCATGAAGGTCTCCGGCAGCGCCGCCGCTTCGGCCATCCCGAGGCCGTCGGGAATCGCGAGCGTGTTGCTCTCGTTCGCCACCGCGTATTCCGCATAGCCGCCGCCGGGAATCAGCGCGCAGACGCGATCGCCGACGACGAACCGCGCGACGTCGCGCCCGATCGCGATGACCTCACCGGCGATCTCGAGGCCGGGAATGTCGGACGCGCCGGGCGGCGGATCGTACAGCCCCTTGCGCTGGAATACGTCCGGGCCGTTGACGCCGGCCGCGTGAATCCGGATCAGCACGTCGCCGGGGCCCGGCACCGGTACGGCGCGGGTCGCCGGCACGAGCACGTCGGGGCCGCCGGGCCGCACGATTTCGATCCCGGTCATGTGGGTGGGCAGGGGGGGCGCGTCATCAATCACGATATGATCCTCAACGTTCGTCGATGCGCGGCCGATTCGCGGGCCATCCCCGAATCGCGGCATCGCCATGTAGGTGAAGCCAGTCTATGGGCGATGCCGCGCGCGGGCACGCAGCGAATTACCGGTCGGGGAATGCAAAAATGCATCAGTCGGGACACACGATGAACTGGGACGACGCGCGCGTCTTTCTCGCGATCCATCGCGAGCGCACGCTGCGCCGCGCGGCGCAGACGCTCGGCGTCGATCAGGCGACGGTCGGGCGGCGGCTCGCGACGCTCGAGCACATGCTCGGCGCGACGCTGTTCCTGCGTTCGTCGAAAGGCTACCTGCCCACGCCGGTCGGCGAACTGGCGCTGCGCGCCGCCGAGGCGATGGAGCAGCACGCACACGAGCTGGTGCGGCTGACGCAGGGGGTCGACCGGCGGCTCGCCGGGGAGGTGAAGATCACGACGACCGACGCGCTCGCGATCGAGTTCGTGATGCCGTCGATCGCGCGGCTGCACGCGAAACATCCCGACGTCTCCGTCGCGCTGAACACGTCGACCCACATCCTGAATCTCGCGAAACGCGAAGCCGATATCGCCATCCGCACCGTGCGGCCCGAGAACCCCGATCTGGTCGCGCGCCGGCTGGCGTGCTGGGACATGGGCCTGTTCGCGTCGCCCGACTATCTGCACCGGCACGGCGAGCCCGAGCGCGGCCGCGCGTTCGCGGGCCACGACCTCGCCGTCTACCAGCCGTACATCGACGCCAGCCGCAAGCCGACCCTCGCCGGCGAACCGATCGACGGCGGCCGCATCGTCACACGGACGAACTCGAACCTGATGCTGCGTGCGGCGCTGCGTGCGGGCCTCGGCGTCGGCGAGATTCCGGTTCACATGGGCGAGCGCGACGGGCTCGCGCGGATCTGGCCGGACCGCATGCGGGCGTCGCCGTACGAGGTCTGGCTCGTCACGCACCGCGACCTGCGCCACACCGCGCGCATCCGTGCGGCGATCGACGAGATCGTGGCTGCGTTCGCCGCGCACCGCTGACGCGGGCGACAGCGCGTCAGCCGGTCATTCGTCATCGCGCCGCACGCGTGACGGATCGAGCGCCAGCCCGCTGCGCACCGCCTGGATGCGCGACGTCACGTTGAGCTTCTCGAAGATGTTCTTCAGGTGCCACTTGATCGTCTCCGGCGCGACGCGCAGCGCGCGGGCGATTTCCTTGTTCGACAGGCCACGCGCGACGTAGTCGAGGATCTCGAGCTCCCGCGCGCTGAGGTTGCCGGTCGCACCCGGCCGCGTGGCCGGTGCCCCGCCCGACGCCCGCTGCGCGTCGAACGCACGGGCCAGGTCGCGCAGATACCACGCGCCGACTGCCGGAAAGCGGTCGGCACGCTTCTGCATGCGCGCCAGCAAGCGCTCGGCCGCCGCGCCTTCGTCGACGAAGGTGCGGACGAGTCCGTTGCCCTGACCGAATTCGAGTGCACGCGCGAACGCCGCGAGCGCCGCGCTTTCGTCGCCCGCGTGGTCGAGCGCGATCGCATGCAACACGGCGGCCTGCGCCGCGAACCAGTCGAACCCGCGCGCGGCCAGCACCGCGTGCACGGTCGCCATGCGCTGCGCGGCTTCGTTCGCGCGTGCATCGGCGAGCAGCAGCCTTGCCTGCGCGGATTGCGCCATCTGCCACGTCTCGACGTGGCTCGACGCTTCGTCCGGCGGCACGGGCGACACCAGCGACGCCAGCGCGCGCCCCACACGGTGGGCTTGCGTCGGCTGGCCGGCGTCCAGATGCAGCCGGATACCGGTCGCCATGCACGCGACGCGCAGCCGCAGCCATTGCCGGCTGCACGCGATGCGATCGGCTTCGTCGAGCATGTCGTGCGCCCGCGCGTCGTTCCCCGACCGGAATTGCAGCAATGCGGCGGTCTGCATGAACCTCAGCAACGGCCCGAGCGAACAGGCCTGCATCGCGATGTCGAAGCGGTCGGCCTGCGCGTCGCGCACCTTCGCCCAGTCGTTCCATTCGTAGTAGATCGCCGACAGATAGCCGGCCGACAGCGCCGTCGCTGCCGACAGGCGACCCGCCGAGCGTTCGGCGGCGCGCAACGCCGTCTCGAACGTCTTCGACGCGTCGTGCAGCCGCCCGGCGACGAACTCGGCCAGGCCCGACATGTTCTGGCGGTACACGTTCGCGTACAGCGGCTCGTGCCCCGACGCCGCGTGTTCCGCGCGCGCGCCGAGATCCCGCACGTCGCCGAGGCGGCCCGCGTAGCCGAGCCCGAAGATCAGCGTCGTCTGCCCGATCTGCTCGACCCACGAACCGGCCGGCGGGGCGGCCGCCAGCACACGCTCGCCGAGCTGCAGCGATTCGATGCTGCGATCCAACAGCCCTGCGATCAGCGAGCGCACGGCCAGCAGTTCCGTCGCCGTAACCGTGTCAGTATCGAGCCGCCCGGCCGCGATGTCGGCTTCCAGCGCTTCCAGCGCACGGCGCGCATCGACGATCTGCATCGACAGCGCGAGCGCCCACGTATGCGCGATCCGCAACCGCAGGCGGCCCGTCAGCGCCTGCGCGGGCAGGCGCGACACCCAGTCGAGCACGGTACGCACGTCGCTCGACGCGATGAGCTTCATCGCGCACGCCTCGACCCAGCCGGCGGCCGCATCGAAGTCGCCGGCCGCGAGCGCATGCCTGACGGCGTCCGGCCATTGCCGCTCGGCCGCATACCACGCGCTCGCGCGGCGATGCAGCGTGGCCACCGCGCCGGGCTCGCGCAGCGCCAGCTCCTCCCGCAGGTATTGCAGGAACAGCGCGTGATAGCGGTAGCGCCGGCGGTCGCCGTCGATCGACCGGATGAAGAGGTTGTGCGCGCTCAGCCATTCGAGGCAGTCGAGCGCGTCGTCGCGGCCGGTCAGCGCATCGCACAGCGCCGGCGTCATCCGGTCGAGCACCGCCGTATGCAGCAGGAAGTGGCGGATCGCGTCCGGCACCTGCGTCATCACGTTCTCGTTCAGGTACGCGGCGATGCCGGCACGCGCGTGGCTGACCTGCTCGGCCACGCGCGCCGCGTCGCTGTCGTCGTGCAGCGCCAGGGCCGCCAGTTGCAGGCCCGACACCCAGCCTTCGGTCGCCGCGCGCAGGCGCCCGACGTTGTCCGCATTGAGCGGCTTGCCGGCCACCCGCTCGAAGAACGCGCGCGTCTCCGCGTCGTCGAAACGCAGGTCGTTCTCGTCCACCCGCACGAGTTCGTCGCGCGATTCGAAATAGCTGAGCGGCAACGCGGGCGCCGAGCGGCACGACAGCACGACATGCAGGTTCGACGGCGCGTAGCGCAGCAGATCGAACATCGCGTCGTGGATGACCGGCGACGCGAGGCGATCGAAGTCGTCGAGCATCAGGAACAGCTCGACGCCCGCGCTGTCCAGTTCGTTGAGCAGTTCGTCGAATACGGTCTTCAGCGGAATCAGCGCGCGATCGCGCAACAACTGCTGCGCGCGGGCGCCGACACCGCCGGTCGTGTCGACGATCGCGGCGACCACGTAGGACGCGAAGATCGACGCGTTGTCGTCGTCCTGGTCGAGACTCACCCACGCGACTTTCACGCCCGACGCCACCAGCGCATGGCGCCACTCGGCCAGCAGCGTGGTCTTGCCGTAACCGGCCGGCGCGCTCACGAGCGTCAGCCGGCGGTCGAGGCCGCGCCTGAGCCGCCCGAGCCGCGCGATGCGCGTCACGATTCCGCGGGTCGACGCCGGCGCCAGCTTGGTGCGCACCAGCACTTCGATCGCATCGGTGTCCGGCGGGCGAGCCGGTTGTCTGCTGTCCGTCGGCGCCATGCTGTTCCTGTTCTCCTCGCGGTGATCGCGTGTCCGCCGGCACGGCAAGCGAAGCCGCCGACCGGGCCGGTCTCGCCGTGCACCGAAAACAGCATAACGATTCGACGCCGGCCGTCAAAGGTAGGTGATGTCCGTACCGGCGTGGGTGCGCAATGCGCGTATCGGCCGCGACACGGGACCCGCATTGTTCTCGAACCGGCGCGCGATGTTCAGCCCCCCATTCGGGGGGTTACCCCGGGCGGGAAAGTCGCCTCGTCCTGACCGCCGGCGTCTTCGACGGCCGGGCGCGCGCCGCTCAGTCGGGCTGGTAGCGCTCGCGCAACGCGCGCTTGTTGATCTTCCCGACGCTCGTCTTCTCGATCGCGTCGACGATCAGCAGCCGCTCCGGCACCGCATAGCGCGAGATCAGCCCGCGGTCGGCCACCTGCTTCACATGCGCTTTCAATTCCTCCGGCTCGACGCGACCGACCTGCTCGTCGGTCAGCACGACCAGCGCGAGCGGACGCTCGCCCCAGCGCGCATCCTTCACGCCGATCACCGCCGATTCGCGCACGGCCGGATGACGCGACAGGATGTCCTCCAGTTCGAGCGACGAAACCCATTCCCCGCCCGTCTTGATCACGTCCTTGATGCGGTCGGTGATCTGCAGCCGGCCGTCGGGATCGATCACGCCGATGTCGTTCGTATGCAGATAGCCGCCGGCCCACAGCGCGGCCGACGCCGGCGCATCGCCCAGATAGCCTTGCGTCGCCCACGGCGTCCGCACGACGACCTCGCCCGCCGAGCGGCCGTCGTGCGGCACGTCGCGAAACTGCGCGTCGACGATGCGCAGGTCGACGAGCGGCAGCGGCAGCCCCGCCTTCGTCCGGCGCGCGATGTCGTCGTCGGCCGATGCGCCGCCGGCCGCGCGCGGCGGGTCGATCTGCGCGATCGTCATCAGCGGGCAGGTTTCCGACATCCCGTACCCGGTGTAGACCTCGATCCCGCGCGCGAGCGCCGCCCGCGCCAGCCCGTCGGACAGCGGCGAGCCGCCGACGATCACCTTCCACGCCGACAGGTCGGCCGCCGCCGACGCCGGGCTGTCGAGAATCATCGCGAGCAGCGTCGGCACGCAATGCGAGAACGTCACCGCTTCGCGCGCGATCAGCGCGACCAATCCGTCCGGCGAATAACGGCCCGGATAGACCTGCTTGAGCCCGAGCGCGGTCGCGATGTACGGCATTCCCCAGGCGTGCACATGGAACATCGGCGTGATCGGCATGTAGACGTCGTCGCGATGCACGCGACCGCGATCGCGCGCGCTCGACAACGCCGCCATGCCCGCGAGCGTATGCAGCACGAGCTGCCGATGGGTGAACGCCACCGCCTTCGGCAGGCCGGTGGTGCCGGTCGTGTAGAACGTCGTCGCGCGGGTCTGCTCGTCGAAATCGGGGAACGCGAAATCGGGCGAACCGGCCGCGACGAGCGCCTCGTATTCGTCGGTGAAACCGTCCGGCAACCCGGTTTCGTCGCCGTCGGCGATCAGCACGACGTGCCGCACCGTGTCGAGCCGGTCGCGCATGCCCGCCCACAACGGCAGGAAGTCGCGGTGCACCAGCACGACGCGCGCGCCCGAATGGTCGAGCGTATACAGCAACTGGTCAGGCGACAGCCGGACATTGGCCGTCATCAGCACCGCGCCCATCATCGGAATCGCGTGGTAGCACTCCAGGTAGCGATGGCTGTCCCAGTCCAGCACGGCGACGACGTCGCCCGCGCCGACACCGATCGACGACAGTCCGCTCGCGAGTTGCCCGATGCGATGCCGGAACGTCCAGTAATCATGCCGAACCCGGTCGCCGTACACGATCTCCTGCTCGGGCCGCGTGGCCAGCGGCGCATGAAGCAACTGCTTGATCAGCAGCGGATACGCATGGCCGGACGGTGCCGGTTCGTCTTGCGGGTACGGGTATGACGAATGCATGAAAGTCTCCATGGGCGACCGGTCGGGTCGTCGAGCGTGCGGCCACGATACCGGACCGGCCGGCTTTCGCGTCCCCCCTGTCCGGGGGGAGCGAGCCCCCGTCGAAAGCGGCGGCGAGCCGTCCGGACGCGTATCACGGCGATGCATACGGGATACCCACCCGTTCGGGGAGGCGTTCGCCGCGGAACGGCGTTGTAGGATTCATCGCAGCACGTATCGTCCCTGCGAGATACCCGTCCGCACGACCGGGACATGACCGGAACGCCAGGTCGCCGCCGCGGAATCGCCGCGACGACTCACGCAGGCGCCCACCGGCCACGCCCGCCCCATCCGAACCCATCCCCCGAGCAAGGAGCAGCCATGACTTCCGACACGACGCAGACGGACCGCACGCCCGCCGCCGACCCGGCGGAGAACAACGCGTATTTCCCGTCGCCGTATTCGCTGTCGCAGTACACGTCGTCGAAGACCGACTTCGACGGCGCCGATTACCCGAATCCGTACACCGGCGGCAAGTGGAAGGTCCTGATGATCGCGACCGACGAGCGCTACATCCTGATGACGAACGGCAAGATGTTCTCGACCGGCAACCATCCGGTCGAGATGCTGCTGCCGATGCACCACATGGACAAGGCCGGCTTCGAGATCGACATCGCGACGCTGTCGGGCAATCCGGCCAAGCTCGAACTCTGGGCGATGCCTAGCGATGACGAGGCCGTGCAGAGCACCTACCGCAAGTACCTGCCGAAGCTGAAGAAGCCGCTCAAGCTGTCCGACGTGCTCGACCAGCATCCCGGCGCCGATTCGCCGTATATCGCGGTGTTCATTCCCGGCGGCCACGGCGTGCTTGCCGGCATTCCGCACAGCAAGGACGTCAAGCGCACGCTGCGCTGGGCGCTCGACCAGGACCGGCACATCATCACGCTGTGTCACGGGCCCGCATGCCTGCTGTCGGCCGCCGTCGACGAAGATCCCGAGGACTACCCGTTCAAGGACTACGAGCTCTGCGTGTTTCCGGATGCGCTCGACACGGGGCCGAACCTCGACATCGGCTACATGCCGGGCCCGCTGCCGTGGCTCGTCGCGCAGAGCCTCGAAAAGCTCGGCGCGCGCGTGCTGAACAAGGACATGACCGGGCGCTGCCATCAGGACCGCAAACTGATCACGGGCGACAGCCCGCTCGCGTCGAACGGCATCGGCAAGCTCGCGGCCGCCGCGCTGCTGAAGGAAGTCGGGCACTGACGGTCGGTCCGCGCCCCTGCGATGTTCTGCCGGGGCGTGGCCGCGGCGCGGCACGGCACCACTTACTCCCGCGTCCAGCCGTTCTCGTAAAGCTTGCCGGCCAGCACACCGAGGCGCGACGCCAGAATGTAGTTCTCACCGTCCTCGATGAGCGCCGAGCGCACGTCGCGGAACAGCTTCTCGATCGGGAATTCGCGCGTGGTGCCGTTGCCGCCGAACAGCTGGAACGCCTCGTGCGTGATCTTCATCGCTTCCTCGGTCACGCTCACCTTCGCCTGCGCGGTCGCATACGGATGGCTTTGCGGCGACATCCGCGAGAACGCGAGACTGCGGCGTGCGATCGCGCGCGCCATCTCGAGCCGGCGCAGCATCTCCCCGATACGCAGGTGGGTCATCTGATGATCCATCAGCAGCGCGCCGCCCTGCTTGCGCTCGTGGCAATACGCGAGCGCCAGTTCGAACGCGGCCCGCGCCGCGCCGACGAACACCTGGCACATGTGCGTGCCCGCGTACGACCACGTCGACGCGAGGTTGCCGAGATAGTCGTCCTTCAGCGCGACCGCGAAGCGCTTCGGCACCTTCACGTTGTCGAAATAGATCTCGCCCTGCGGCAGCGAGCGCTGGCCGATCTTGTCGAGCGGCTTGCCGCGCGACACGCCAGGCAGATCGAGCGGCAGGATCATCGCGATGCCGTTCGTGAACGCGCTGCGCTCGCCTTCGCCGTAGAAGCCGTCGCCGTAATCGGCCGCCATGTACGCGAGCGCGACCTGCGCGACCGAGCCGTTCGAGATCCATGCCGAGCTTTGCCCGTTGATCACGATCTCGTCGGCGCCGACCTTCGCCGTTACGTTGCCGACCGGCTGCCGGCCGTTCCCGGCGAGTTCCTGCCGATACAGGATCGCCGCGTCCGAGCCGCGGTCAGGCTGCGTGTTCATCCAGCAGCCGACCTTGCCCGCGCACATCTCGACCAGTTCGGCGTTGCCGACCGTGTGCGCCATCATCAGCGGCATCGTGGCCGCGCCGATCGACACGGCGAGGCCCGAATCGCCCCAGCCGAGTTCCTCGCCGATCAGCGACTCGATGCGCACGGCCGTCTCCGGCGGAAACTGCGCGATCAGTTGCGGATCGAGCCCGAGCTTCGCGCTCTCGACGATCGCGGCCCAGTATGGCGAGCCGGGGGCGATCACGTCCTCCGCCGTCATCCGGTCGAGCTCGCGGCCGATCGGCCGCAGCACGTCGCGCGCAAAACGATGAACCGTGTGCTGGATTGCGCTTTCCTCTTCGCTCAGCGGCGTCTCGAAGCCTGTCATGCCGACCACGGGCAGCGCCGCGGACTTGTTCAGACGAATCATCTCCGTTCTCCTCCTGGACTCGAATCATGTCGGCCCGGCAGCGGACGCGCCCGGCCATCCCACATCTAGTAACACATACCAAACATAGGTCATCATGACAAACACAGGAAGCAAAAAAAAGACAGGGTATTCCCCTGTCTCCGTTCGCGTGGCCGCTGCGGCGGATCGCGCCGTTATTTACTCGCGGGCGCCGCCAGCGTGCCGTAGGCGATCGCGCGCGACGTCGCCGCGAAATACGCGTCGAGCGCCTGCGTGTGCCGCCCGATGGTGCCGTACTGCATCGCGAGGCCATCGGCCAGCGCGATCAGCATCGTGGCCGCATGGCGGCCGTCGGCCGCGCTGAATGTTGGCGTGAGCGCGCGCACCAACTGCGTGAGATCGCGCGTGAGCGCCGAATACCATTCTTCGCACAGCTTCAGGCATTCGGGGTCGGTGGCCGCGAACGACAGGAAATGCCGGAACAACGCGTTGTACTTCGCATCCTTCGCATCGGCGATCGAGCGCACGATGATCTCTTCGAACACGTCGCGCGGCGACGCATCGCTGCTCATCGCGCGCTTCATGTCGTCGAGATACGCTTCGATCACCGGCTCGATGACGGCCCGCAACACGGCGATGCGCGTCGGGAAGTAGTACTGCAGATTGCTGACGCTGATGCCCGCGGCCGCCGCAACCGCGCGCTGCGAGAACTCCAGCGGCCCGCCTTCCAGCAGCAGCTTGCGTGCGACACGAATGATCGTGTTGCGCGTGCGCAGGCCTTGCGCCCGCAAGCCGTCGGTGTTGCTCGCTGCGGCGGTGGCAGTCGAAGTGCGCCGCTTTCGGGTGCTGCGCTGCTCGTTGGACACTGTCATCGTGTTCGTCGTGAAGATGGCGTTTCGGCTTCGTCGAATGGACGCTCCGTGCCTTACGGAGCGCCAACGACTATACCCGATGCGCGCTGCATTTTCCATCGAGCCGCCCCTGCGTCGAGCGGCCCGGCCGAATCCACGTTTGCGTGTCGCGACGATCGCAAGCGCCGCTACACCGGCCGCACCTTGCGGTTCACGCGTTCGTCGAGCAGGTTCGCGACGCCGAGCATCGCGGTCATCGCACACCAGCGCAGCGGCTCGGGCGGCACCGACGGCGTCTTGTGCGTCAACGCGTCGAGCAGCGGCGATCGTCCATCGTGAATGCGCTCGGCCATCACGCGCCCGATCAGCGATTGCGTGCCGACGCCATGCCCCGAACACCCGGCCGTATAGAACACGTTGCCATGCGCGCCGGCCGCGCCGACCACCGGCAACGCGTCTCCCGCGAATGAGATGTATCCGCTCCAGCACGCGCGCACCGGCACGTTGCCGAGTTGCGGAAAGCGCGTGTGCAGCGCCTTCAGCAGTGCGCGATACGCGTCGTCGTCCGGCACGTTCGGCGTCTGCGAGCCGTACACGTAATGCAGCCGCTTGGTCGTCAGCAGCAGCGTGTTGCGCGCGGTCAGGCGATGGCTCTCCATCGTCAGGTGCGACGTGACGATGCCCTCGCGATTCGGCCAGCCGAGTGCCGCGAGCTGCGCATCGGACAGCGGCTCGGTTTCGAGCGCCGACACGCGCAGCGGCATCACCTTGTCGCCGAGCAGGCCGAGTTGCGGCGTGTACGCGTTGGTTGCGAGCACCAGCACCGGCGCGCTCGCGCTGCCGCGGGCGGTGCGCACGCGCACCGTCTCGCCCGCGTCGAAGTCGAGCAGCGCAGTGTTCTCGTAGAGTTTCACACCGGCCGCGAGCGCCGCTCGCCGCAAGCCCGTGACGTACTTGCCGGGATCGAGCGTGCCGCCGCCCGGCACGTATGCGCCGAACAGGAAGGCCGGCGGAATGCCGCGTTCGCGCATCGCCGCGCCGTCGAGAAACTGCGCGGGCGAGCCGAGTTCGATGCCGGTGGCCATGCTTTCGCGCAGGCGCTTCTCCTGCGACGGATGCACACCCGCGCGAATGATGCCCGACGCGCGGTAGTCGCAGTCGATCGCGTATTCGACGAGCTTGCGCTCGACGTACGCGACGCCTTCGTCGTAGAAGCCGACGATCCGCCTGGCCTGCTCGTGGCCGACCCGCTTGAGAAACAGCTCGTATTCGAGGCCCTGGCCGCCGGCGAGATAGCCTGCATTGCGCCCGCTCGCGCCGAAGCCCGCGAACTCGCGTTCGAGCACGACGACGCTCGCGCCGCGCGCCGCCAGTTCCAGCGCCGTGGACAGGCCGGCGAAGCCCGCGCCGACGACAATCGCGTCCGCCTGCACGTCGCCTTCGAGTTCGGGTTGCGCACGCTCGGGCGGCTCAATCCAGCCGCCGACGGGGCGATACTTCCGCAACGCGGCATCGGCGCGCATTTCCTCGCCCCAGCGCGCGAGCGGCCCGGCCGCCGCGGCGCCCGCCGCCTGCATCGCCGCCGCCGCGCCGACCCCGCCCGATGCCGATCGCGTCGCCTGCGCCACCTGTGCTCCCTGCCCGAGCGCCATTGCGCCGTGTGCATCGCCCATGTCCGCCTCCGTCAGTCCCTGCTGAGAATGTGAATCGCCAGCGCGGCCTCTTCGACGCCCTGCAAGCCGCCGCCGTTCTCCTGGATCGCATGACGCGCGCCGTCCACCTGCCGCGCACCCGCTTCGCCGCGCAACTGCGTGACCAGCTCGTACAACTGCCCGATGCCGGTCGCGCCGAGCGGATGGCCCTTCGATTCGAGGCCGCCCGACGTGTTGATCGGGATGCGCCCGCCGAGCGTGAACTCGCCGCGCTCGGCGGCCGGACCGCCTTCGCCGAGCGGCACGAAGCCGAGGTTCTCGGCCTGGATGATTTCACCCATCGCCGACGCATCGTGCACTTCGGCCACGTCCATGTCCGCCGGCCCCACGCCGGCCTGCTCGTAGGCCTGCAACGCGGCGAGCCGGCCGATGTGCTTGTGCGGCTCGTCGATGCGCCGCCGCGTGAAGCTGCGGATCACGCTCGCGGCGATCCGGATGCAGCGGCTGCGATCGGCGCCGATGCGCTCCAGCCCATCCTCCGTGCACAGGATCGCGGCCGCCGCCCCGTCCGACAGCGGCGCGCACATCGGCAGCGTGATCGGGTACGTGATCGGCGCGGCCGCCAGCACCTCGTCGATCGTGAACGGCTGGCGGAACTGCGAATACGGGTTGTGCACCGAATGCCCGTGGTTCTTCGCCGACACGGCGGCGATCTGCCGCTGCGTCGTGCCGTACGTGTGCATGTGGTGCCGGCACATCGCCGCGTAGATCTTCATGAAGCGGCTGTACGGGCGCTCGGACTCCGAACCGGGCGGCGGCTCGATCCCTTCGCCGAGCCGCGCGAGCGTCGCGAAATTCTCGTCGACACGCGACACGTCCCAGCCGGCGTCGAACAGCGCGAACGATTTCGCCTTGTCCGCGACATTCATCTTTTCCGCGCCGAGCGCGAGCGCGACGTCGCACGCGCCCGACTGCAGTTCGCGCACGGCGAGGTGCACGGCCGTACTGCCGGACGCGCACGCGTTCTCGACGTTGAACACCGGAATGCCTTCGAGGCCGATCTTGCTGAACACGACCTGGCCGGGGATCGACAACTGCCCCTGCAGCGGGCCATTGGTGATGCCCGCATAGAACGCGGCGCGGATCGCATCGGCGTGGCAACCGGCGTCCCGCAATGCGCGTTGCAGCGCCTCTCTCGCCAGATCGTCGAGGCTACGGTCGAGATGCCGGCCGAACACGGTCATCGCGATACCGGCGATGTAGATGTTGCTCATCGTATGGAATCCATATGAAGCAGGTTCAGATCCTGCGTTGCCGACCCTGCCAGTACTGTTCGCGCAGGTCCTTCTTCAGCACCTTGCCGGCCGTGCTGCGCGGCAGCGCCGCGACGAAGTCCACGCTCTTGGGCGCTTTCACCGAGCCGAGCTTCTCCTTGCACAGCGCGACGAGCTCTTCCGCGCTCACCTGCTGCCCGGCATTGAGTTCGACCACGGCCTTCACGGCCTCGCCCCATTTGTCGTCGGGCACGCCGATCACCGCGCAGTCCTGCACGGCCGGATGCGCCCAGATCACCTGCTCGATCTCGCTCGGATAGACGTTGAAGCCACCGCTGATGATCATGTCCTTCTTGCGGTCGGTGATGTGCAGATAGCCGTCGCGATCGAAATGGCCGATGTCGCCGGTGTGCAGCCAGCCGTCGACGATCGTCTCGGCCGTCTTGTCCGGCGCGCGGTAGTAACCCTTCATCACGAGGTCGCCGCGTACGCAGATCTCGCCGGTTTCGCCCTGCTTCAACACCTCGCCGCGCTCGCCGACGATTTCGACGCGCACGAGCGGGTTCGGGCGGCCGACCGACGCGAGCCGCGTGTCGGACGCGAGCTTGCCGTCGACGAAATGCTCGGCCGGCGTCAGGTACGAGATCGACGCGGGCGCCTCGGTCTGCCCGTAGCCGCCCGTCATCACCGGGCCGAACACGTCGATCGCCCGCTTGAGTTTCTCGACCGACATCGGCGCGGCGCCGTACAGGAAATAGCGCAGCGACGAGAAATCGACCTGCTCGATGCCGGGGATGTCGAGCAGCCGGTAGATCACGGTCGGCGGCAGGAAGAACTCGGTCACGCGGTGCTTGACGATCGCGCCGAGCAGCAATGCCGGGTCGGGCTTCGGCAGCACGACCACCGTGCCGCCGCGCGCGGTGCACGGCAGCGACATCATGCCGGCCGTGTGCGTCATCGGCGCCGCGGCCAGATTGACCGGGCGCGCATCGTCGTACGTCATCGCGATCATGAATTGCGCGAAGTACGTCTGTAGCGAACGGTGCGTGTTCATCACGCCCTTCGGCGCGCCCGTCGTGCCGCCCGTGGCCGACAGCGCGACGACGTCGTCCATCGCGTAATCGACGGCCGGCGGCGTCGCAGGCTGGCGCTCGCTCCACGCGGCCAGCGACGGCGCCCACGGCAAGTCGGCGTCGAGACACACCCACAGCCGGACCTTCGGCAGGCTCGGCCGCAGCGCATCGATCGCGGCCGCGAACGCCTGATGGAAGAACAGCACCTCGCAGTCGAACGCATCGAGCACGTACTGGTTCTCGGCCACCGCGTTGCGGCCGTTCACCGGGATATACGCGAGCCCGGCGCGCCACATCCCGAGCGCGCAGCTCCAGCCGATCACGTCGTTGTCGGCCCACACCGCCGCCTTCGCCTCCTTCGCGAAGCCGGCGGCGAGCAGCCCATTGGCGATGCGGCACGACAACTCGCCGATCTCCTGGAACGTGTAGTTGCGATCGCCCTGGATGTACGCGATGCCGTCGGGATTGAGGCGCCAGCCGCGGTCGTAGAAATCGATAATGGCCATGTCACAGGTTCCGTTGGGTGTGTACCGGTGCGGCAGCGGCCGTCACAGTTGCGTGACCGTCGCGCGCGCGAGCCCGCGCTGTTCGAGGAAGCCGAGCAGGTAGCGATGGCCGAATGCCTTCGAGCCGGACGCGAAGCCGGTGCGCGCGGTATCGCCGTCGAGCAGCTTGAGCACGCCGGCCGCGTGAATCGCGCCCGTCGAGATGTACGGCGTGACGCCGTGCACGGTCGCGCGCACCGCCGCCAGTTGGCCGCGGCCGATCGCGAAGTCGACGCTGCGCTGGATCGTCGTGCGCTCGCGCGGCGGCATCGTCGGTGTGGTCGACGCGACGACCTGCTTCAGCACCTCGTCCTGCTGTTCGCGCGGCAGGTGCTTGTATTCGGCTTCCCACTTCTGTCCGAACTGATGCACCAGCTTCATCACGTTGTTGTCGTAGAAGCCCACGCACGAGATGCAGCTGCGCACGCGCGCATCGTGTTCGAAATAGACGGGCAGCGACGTGCCGCCCCACGGCAGGCAGAACACCGGCTGCATCAGCTCCGGCGTCGCGACGGTGAACGACGCGTCCGCGGCGTGCGGCACGAGCGCCTTCTCCCACAGGTAGCAGGACTCGTGGCGCGCGCCGTCGAAGATCGTCGCGGTCGAGCCGATGCTCACGCCGGCCGCGCCGCGCGGGCCGCGGGTCAGCGTGGCCGTCTCCAGCGCATCGATGCCCGGCGTTTCGAGCGCGAGCTCGGCGGCGATCTCGGCGAACGTGTACATGTACGCGTTCGACGACGACACCAGCAGGCCGGCCTGGCGATACTGCTCGCCGAATTCGTCACGGACGGCACGGATATACGACTGTTCGCCGGTCGTATCGAGGTGGTGACAGCCGGCCTTCAGCGCGGCCTCGACGCCGACGAGCCCGAAGCTCGAGAACGGCCCGACCGTGTTGCACACCACCTTCGCCCCGCGGAAAGCCTTCACGAGCGCATCGACGTCGTGCTCCGCCTCGATGATTTCGTATTGCGCGGATTCGAGCCGCACGACGCGCTGCGCCATCATTTCCTTCGCGCGGGCCGCATTGCGCGCGACCGCCGTGAACGGGATGTTCTGGTCGATCAGCCAGTCCATGATCAACATGCCGGTGTAACCGCTTGCGCCATAAACGACGACGGGGTGCTTAGCCATGGTTGTCTCCTGAAACGTGAATTGTCGAGAACCGGTTCGGTTCGAGGTCGGGTACTGCTGCTTCGTATCCGGCGCGTTCTTTTGTAGAACACATTACCAATCTTAGGTCACTATGACAAAGTAAAGCGTAAAGAAAAAGGCAGGGTATTCCCGGCCCTGACGTGTTTCGCGCATCACTTCGCTGCCCTGTCCGGCGACAGGCCGGCCAGATAGTGCGCAACGGCACGCGTGTCGTCGCCAGACAACGTCGCGGCCAACGCATTCATCGCCCCGGTCGGATCGTGCCGCTCGCCCGAGCGGAACGCCGCCAGTTGCGCTTCCAGGTAAAGCTGCCCCTGGCCCGCGAGGCGCGGGGCCGGGTCCTTGCCCGTCAGCGCCGCGCCGTGACAAGCGCGGCAGCTTCGCGCCTCCACGAGCGCCATTCCCCGCTTGTCGAGCGCCGCGTCGGCCGGCACGGCCTCGTTGCGCGCCGGCGCCTGTCGCGCGAAGTAGGTCGCCAGCGCGGCGATCTTCGCGTCGTCGAGTTCGCGCGAAAGCGGCCCCATGGTTGCGTTGCGGCGCTGGTCCGTGGCGAACGCGCGCAGTTGCGCGGCGATATACGTGGCCGGCTGGCCGGACAGCGACGGATACCACGCATTCTGCGATTGCCCGTGCACGCCATGGCAGAAGAAGCACGTCTCCTGCGGCTGCGGCCACGCGCCGCCGTTGGCCTTGTCGGCTTCGTCGATCGCGGCCATCGACTTCTGGTAACGCATGCCGTCGACCAAGTCGGGGCCATACAGCGTGCCGGCTGCCGCCACGCCCGCGATCACGAGCACCGCGCCGATCATCCAGGTTCGTTTCATTCAGGCCTCCCGGCCGCGGCCGGCCAGTTTGCCGAGCGCCTGCAACGCCGCGCGGTGTCCGGAGCGCACCGCGCCGTCCATCGCGCCGGCCCACAGGTCGGCCGTCTCGGTGCCCGACCAGATCAGCCGGCCGGCCTCCGGGCGCAGGAACTTGCCCCATTTCGTCCAGAACCCGGGCGGCAACGGGTGGATGCACTGCAGCGTCCACGGATCGACGCGGCCCCAGTCGTAGTCGTGGAACTGCGTCGGATGCAGCGCCTTGTCGCCGAGCGCGCGCGCAAAGATGGCCGACAGCGTCCGCTCGGCGGCCTTCGGCTCGGCCGGCAGCGCGCCCGGCGCGACGAACGCGGCGAGCACGCCGACCGAGCCGTCCGGCGGCGAGTTGTCGTACGCCATGAACACCGGGCCGCCGACTTCGAAGATCTGTCCGTTGTAGCCGTCGTCGCGCCAGAACGGCCGGTCGTATACGTGCACCGTCTTGCGCATCGGCGCGTTCGCCGGCCAGTTCCGCTGCAACTGCGCACGGCCGTCCGGCAGCGGCGGATCGAACACGATCTGCTGGCAGAGCGCCGGATTGAGCGCGACGATCACCCGCCGCGCGCGCAGCACGCCGCGATCGGTCTGCACGTCGACCACGTCGCGATCCCAGCCCGAGATCTTGCGCACCGGGCAGGACAGTTGCACCTTCGACGCACCGAGTTCGCTCGCCATCCGCATGCTCAACACCTGAGAGCCGCCGACGAAGCGCGTTTCCTGTGCGCCGCCCTTGGTCGATTCGAGCTTCGCGTAGTCGCAATCGGCGCTGTTGATCATCGACAGGTAGTGCAGCAGCCCGAGCTGGGCCGGTGCGCCGCCGAGCGACAGCTTCGCCGCGAGGCCGAGGAAGTAGCCGTCTTCATAAGTCACGCCCTGCTTGCGCAGCCAGTCGCCGTAGGTCAGCTTGTCGAGCTCCGCCGCGTGCTGCGCGGTCCACGGTTCGCGCGACGGCACGCCGCGGGCGAGTGCGCCGAGCTTCGCGCCGAGCGCGTCGTCGCCGCCCGAGCCGCCGTGGAAATCCTGGGCGACGCGCGCGTCGCCGGCCAGCACGACGGTCTTGCCCGCGTAATACGTCGGGAACGTATCGACGCCGAGTTCGCGGGCGAGGTCGGCAATCGCCGTCTGCCCCGGGCCGATCCACTGACCGCCGGCTTCGGACACCACGCCGTGCCCGAGATCGTGGTTGTAGGTCCGCCCGCCGACTCGATCGCGCGCCTCGACCACGACGAACGATTCGCATCCGGCGCGCTGCAGGTCGCGCGCGGCGGTCAGCCCCGCGAGCCCGGCGCCGATGATGACGACGTCGAACACGCCGCGATCGGCGGATGCCGGCGCCGCGCCTTCGGCGAACGACACCTCGCCGGTAGCGAGCGTCGCGGCGCCCGCGGCCGCGACGCGCAATATTTGCCGCCGGGCCTGCATGTCCGGCTTGTGCTTGCGTTTCATTCCGAGTACTCCATGCTTTCTCGTTTTTCTCGACGGATTCAATTCACGGCGCGGCCAGCACGCCGTCCTGCGAAAACAGCACCGGCTTGCCGCGCGCGTCGATCAGCGCGGCTGTGAGCGTCGCGCGATCCGCGCGCTGCGCGACGTCGAACGGGCCGCCCGCGACGCGCTGCGTGAACGTCAGTCCGTCGAGCCCGACGCCCACCAGCCCGCCGCCGGTCGCGACCAGATCGGTGATCGAGCTGTGCGCGCCGGTATTCAGCGCGGTCCACGTCGTGCCGCCGTCGTGGCTCTCGAACAGGCTGCCGAGCAGCCCACCGACCACGATCCGGCCGTCGGGCATCGCGACGCCCGACCACAACGTGCCCTTGCCACCCGTCGGCAGATAGACCCAGTTCGCGCCATCGTCGGCCGACTTGAGGACCATTCCCTGCTCGGACACGACGTAGAGCGCATGGGCGGGGTCGGCAAACACGTGACAGAGATTGCGGTCGGCCTTGCCGCCGCCCGGCGGCTTCGGCAGCGTCGTGCGCGCCCACGTCTTGCCGCCGTCATGCGTCTGCAGCATCAGCGACCACAGGCCGACGGCAATGCCGTCCCGCGCATTCGTGAACAGCACCGAGAACAGCGGCTGGTCGACCGACGTATCGAGCCGCTGCGTGGCCCACGTGTCGCCGCCGTCGTCGGTCGCGAGAATCGCGCCCCACTGGCCGACGGCCCAGCCGTGCTTCGCATCCGCGAACGACACGGCCGACAGCGTCGCCGAGATCGGCACGCGCCGCGCCTGCCGCCAGGTCTTGCCGTCGTCGTCGGACAGCAGCACGATGCCGTGCTCGCCGACCGCGACGATCCGCGCTCCGGCATGCGCCGCATCCATCAGCATCCGGTGCGTCGGCGCGGCCCACGCATGCGCGGGCTTCGCGGCCCAGGCCGCCACCGTTCCGTCCTGCGGTTGCGCGAAGGCCGCCACGGCGGCGCAGAGCGCGGCACCGGCAACGAGCGTCTTGATCATGGATGAACCTCCGTAGTGGGTGTGCGCGGGTATCAGTGGCTGAACAGCACCGACCAGCCGGCATGCGCGACGCCGAGCACGACGACGGGCGGCTTGTCGGCAGCCTGCGCGGCCGCCGTCTGACGCCCGGCGTCGCCGTCGTTCGACGAGGGGGTCATCGCCGCTCCGTCGACCGCGGTGTGGCGCACACTGACGCGTTTCACGTCGGTCGCGAACGCGTGGACCGGCGCGGGCTGCAGCGCGACCGTTTCATGAAAGCGTGCGAAGGCGGCCGCCACGAGGCAAAGTGCGCCGCAAACAGCGAAGGTCTTGACCATGACTGGATCTCCGTCGGAATGTTCGTGCGCGTCAGTGACTGAACAAGCCCGGCGCGCGAGCCGGCTTGCGGCGCGGGAACCAGCGTTCGAGCAGCGACGCGAGCGCCGGCAGCGCGGTCATCGCCATCACCAGGTTCACGATGAACATGAACGCGAGCAGCTTGCCCATGTCGGCCTGGAACTTGAGCGCCGAGAAGCTCCAAGTCGCGACGCCGATCGCCAGCGTGATCGCGGTGAAGATCGTGGCCACGCCCACTTCGAGCATCGCGTGCTGCACGGCCTTCACGATGTCCTGCCCGCCCGCGAGATGCACCTGCAGCCGGTTGTAGATGTAGAACGCGTAATCGACGCCGATGCCGACGGCCAGCACCATCACCGGCAACGTCGCGACGGTCAGCCCGATCTGCAGCTCCTTCATGAACCAGTAGCCGATGAACGTCGCGACCGACAGCGGCACGCAACAGGCGAGCATCGCGCGCCAGTCGCGATAGGCGAGGAACACGAGGATCAGGATCGCCGCATACACGTAGAGCATCATCGGCAGCTCGCTCTTCTCGACCTCGTCGTTGGTCGCGGCGAGCACGCCCGCGTTGCCAGCGGCCAGCCGCACCGTGATGCCCGGGAACGGATGCGACGCGCGGTATTGCTTCACGTCGTCGAGGATCCGGTTGATCGTCGTCGCCTTGTGGTCGGTCAGGAACAGGTGCACGGCCGTCATCCCGCAATCGCGGTTCATGAAGCCCTTCAGGCGCGACACGTCGACCGACACCGCGCCGTAGTTCTCGGCGGCGATCGGCACGACGTTCATCTTCGGGAAGTCCTCGTTGTAGCCCTGGTTGTACGCGCGCAGCATCGCGGAGTACGACTGCACCGACACGACGCCCGGCTCGGTCTTCATCGCGGCCGAAAAGTCGTCCTCGTACAGGCCCACCGCCGGGTTGTCGCACGCCTTGCCGGTCGATTCGATCGCCACCGTCAACCAGTCGAGGCCCATGTCGTAGTTGCCGGCGATCGACGTCGCATCGCGGTTGAAGCGCGCGTCGGCACGCAGCTCCGGCGCGCCCGGCTGCAGCGTGCCGATCACGCGATCGCGGCTTTGCCATGCGGCGAGCGCGAAAATCGCCACCGTCAGCGCGACGGTGATGCCCGCATACTTCGGCTCCGCCACACGTGCGAGCAGACGCAGCGGCTTCGCACGCTGCTGCGCGCGCTTCAGCGAGTTGTCGGCGTAGGTTTTCGTGAAGTTGAAGCACGATGCCGCGACCGGCAGCAGGATCAGGTTCGTCACGATCTTGTAGGCCACGCCGAGCGACGCGGTGATCGCCAGCTCGCGCACCATCGGAATCGGAATCAGCAACAACGTGATGAACGACACGAACGCAGTGATCAGCGCGAGCACGCCGGGGATCAGCAGGCCGCTGAAGCTGTGGCGCGCCGCATCGAACGAGCTTTGCCCGTGCGCAATCTCGCGGACGATGAAGTTCACCTGCTGCACACCGTGCGACACGCCGATCGCGAACACGAGGAACGGCACGAGCACCGCGAGCGGATCGAGGCCGAAGCCGAGCAGCTTCAGCGTGCCAAACTGCCACACGAGCGACGTGAGCGAACACGCGACCAGCAGCACCGTGAAGCGCACCGAATGGCAGTACCAGTACACGGCGAGCGTGGTCAGCAGCAGCGCGACCGCGCAGAAGCCGAGCACGGCGGTCGCGCCGTCGGCGATGTCGCCAATTTGCTTCGCGAAGCCGATGATCTGGATCTCGTAGCCGGCATCCTCGAACGGCTTGCGGATCTTCTCTTCGAGCAGATGATTGAACGCCACGTAGTCGAGCACCTTGCCGGCGCTGTCGCGCTCGTTCAGCTCGGCCGTGATCATCGCGCTGTCCTCGCCGTGCGACACGAGCGTGCCGACGTAGCCGCCGAGCGTCGTCGCGCGGCGAATGCCCTGCACGCGCTCCGGCGTCAACTGGTCGGGCGTGACCGTGCCCGGAATGATCGGCTCCGCGCGAAAGCCCTCGTCGGTCACTTCGTTGACGAACGCGTTCGGCGTCCACAGCGAGCGTACCCCGATGCGGTCGACGTTCGGCAGGTATGTAACCGCCTGCGTGACGTTGTACAACCGCGTCAAGCCTTCCTTCGACCAGATCGACCCATGCTTTGCACGCACCACCACCGTGATCCGGTTCGCGCCGAGCAGGTCGTTCCGGTATTGCTGAAACGTGCGGATGTACTCGTGCCCGATCGGCATCTGCTTTTCGAAGCCGGCATCCATACGCAGCTGCACGGCGAACACGGCCATCGCGACGGTGAACAGCGCGATCGCCGCGAGCACGATCGCGCGGTGACCGAAGAAGAGCCTTTCCAGGCGACTGACCAGACGATTGAGCACGACGTTACCCCTTCATGTATTGCGGTGGCGCGCGCCACCTGCCGCCGTCAGAAATTCCGCGTGACGAACAAGCCGACGAAATTGCGGTCCGCATAGGGCTGCCCCACCGTGTTGTGGCCGCCCCAGAACGAAGTGAAGTTGATGCCGGCCTGCCAGTTCGGCGGGTTCTGGTTGAACAGCACGTAGACGTTCAGCGACTTCGCACCCTGCATGTAGTTCGCGGTGAAGGTCGGCGTGTAGCCGTACAGGCCGGTGCTGAACGTCACGCCCGGCGTGACCTGCCAGCCGGGAATCAGCGAGCCGTCATAGGTCCAGTTGAAGTCGATCGTCGCGCCCACCGAACTCGACGTGCCCTGGCCCATCCCGATCGGATAGCCGGCCGCCGAACCGTTGTTCAGCCACGGCAGGTAGCCGGCCTGCGGCACCTGCGTGACGGTCTGCCCGCCGACCGTGCGCGTCACGCCGCTCGGGCTCAGCCCCGGGTAGTAGATCCACGTCAGTTCCCACGTCAGCGCGGCCGAATCGGCGCCGAGCAGTTTCAGGAACGGATACTCGCTGCGCGTGAGCGCGAGCAGCCCGTTGATGTCGTACTGGAACTTCTTCTTGTCGACCCATTGCGGGCAATCCACGCCGGCCACGCCGTTCGTGTTCAGGTCGAGCGGGCCGCCCGCGCCGTAGCAACTCGACAGCGCGACCGCATCGCGCGGCCGGTACGACAATTCGGTGCCGATCGCCCACGGGCCGACGCCGAAGTTCGCGCTGACGCCGAACAACTGGCGCCGGCCGAGATACGACCATTGCTCGGTGCCGTTCGCGAGCGACGCGAGCACCGGCGACTTGTCGGTGTAGTTCAGGTAGTAGAACGCGAAGTTCGCGTCGAACGAGCGCGGCGAATAGTTGAATTTCACGCCGAACTGCGGCCTGTATTTCGCCGGCAGGTTCGTCGTGCTCGGCAGGCCGATGTCGTTGAACGGCGGCCCTGCGTAGGCGCCGTTCACGAGCCCGTTCTTGATCGCATTGAGCGTGTCCTGGTTGCCCGCCGCACCCGAACCGCCGATCGCGTTCGCGATCGTGCCGGCGCTCGGGCCGATCACGTTCAGGTTATTCGTATTGATCGTAAACGGCTCCGCGCCGCGGCCGAAACCGTTCGTCACCGACCAGTACGAGCCGACCGGCGGATAGCGGTTGCCGTTCCACTGGAACTGGTAGTACGCCTCGGTACTGAAGCCGTGCGACAGGTCGGCCACCAGGCTCACCATCGGCGCCGGCAGCAGCGCCTGCTTGAGCTGCGAGCCGGGAATCAGCAGCTTTTGCGTGTCGATGGAGTTCGTCGCGTTGATGCCGCTCTGCGCGAACATGCTCTCGCCCCAGTTGATCACCTGGTTGCCGAGCCGCACGTGCGCGTTGCGCCCGCCGATCGTGAAATCCTTCTGCGCCCACAGGTCGAGCAGTTGCGCGTTGTAGACCACCTGCGCGGCTGCGGTGCTCGACAACGGCGTGCGGTTCGTGTTCTTGGCCATGAAGTCGTACATGCCGGTGCCGCGCACCATGAACTTCAACCCTTCGCTCGGCATCTTCAGCAACAGCTCGCTGGTCGCGCTGACGTAGGTGCTGAACGGCTGGCCCCTGCGGTAGTTCAGATCGCCGTTGTCCGCATAGCCCCACTGGTTGGTGTTCGCGGCCCCGCCGCACCCGAATGCATTCGGATCGCCGGTGAGCGAGCAGCTCGGGTTCTTGGTCCGGATACCGGCGCCGCCCGTCAGGTTCGACACCCACGAGCCCTGTAGGGCCCCGCCGTTCAACGTGAAGTCATACGCGTACGCGCTCGACATCGCGGCGCCCGCCATCGCCGCCGATACCGTAGCATTCCTGAACAATCTTGCCGGTTCCATGATCCACCTCCGCCCCTGTTCAATGCCGGCGCACGATCGTTGCGCGCGCCGGTCCTTGTGTCCGTCAGCCGGTCGCCGTCAACGTTCGCTGACCGAGCGCAGCGATTCCGCCGTGTAGAAATCCTGCTTGAAGCGCGGATCGTCGGCCTGACCGAACCAGCGAATGTCCTTGCCTTGGCCGATCGACGACGCATCGAATACGTAGCGGCCGTTGATCATGTCGTACTGCGCGAGCGGTTCGTTGTCGCAGGTGCCGCCGAGTTCCCATACCGGAATCGGGTAGCTTTCCCGCACCTTCCACAGCTTGCCCTGCGCGTCGTAGTCCTCGCCGACGAGCGCGAGCCAGCTGTCTTCGTCGAGATAGAACACCTTCTTTGACGCGACGTGTCGCGCGCTCGGCTTCAGCGTCGCCTCGACGACCCACACGCGATGCGTCTCGTAGCGACGGTTCGCCGCGGCGAGGCCGTCGGGCGTCGCGACGTCGTGCAGCTTGCTCTTGAACCGGTACATGCCGAACGCGTTGTACGGGACGAGCATTTCCTTCTTGCCGACCAGCTTCCAGTTGAACCGGTCGAGCGAGCCGTTGATCATGTTGGCCTCGTCGATCAGGTACTGGTTCTCGAAGCCGATCAACGGCGCATCGTGCGTATAGGCCGGCATGCGTCGCACGCGGCGCTGGCCCGGGAAGTAGTAGTAGGTTTCCGAGTCCTTGTTGAAGTACTGCCGCTGGACGAAGGCCTGCCCGGCCAGCGCGGCCGGCGAGTTCATCTGGAAGTAGACGGCAGCGCTCAACTGGTCGACGTCCTGCGGCGAGGTCTTGCCGAGCTTGGCCGACGGGAAGTAGAACGTCTGCGGGCCGACCGCGTCGATCCATTCGCTGCTGCCGGGGCGGGGCGAAATACTCGTGGCGACCTGCGCCCATTCGACGCCTTCGCCGCGATAACGCATCTCGTAGTTCAGGATCGCTTCGATGCCGCTCTTCGGTTGCGGGAACGGCACGCCCGGCAAAGCGGCCGCCGCGAGGTTCTCGCCGGTCGAATCCAGCTTCGCGGCCGTAAGGTTCGCCTTCGAGTTCTGCTCGGCGGCATCCGGCAACTGGCATTCGCGGTGGGACGGGTAGACGTCCATCCGGTAGCCCTTCTTCTGCTTGATCAGCGCGACCTGGCCGGGCGACAGCTTGTCCGCATACTTGTCGACGTTCGCCGCGTCGATCGAGTACAGCGGCTTCTCGTTGCGATGCTTCCAGAAATCGCCGCGAACCTTGCCCCACTCCCAGCCGGCGTCGGGCGACTGCTTGCCCGCATAAGCCGGCACCGCGCCGTCCTTGCTCGCCGAGCGGTCGGCGCCGGCCGGCGTCAGGTCGTCCGCCGCAACGGCGGTGCCGATCGCGACACATGCAGCGGCCGCGATCGCGGACGTGGTCCAGAAACGATGCTTCTTCATCATGGTTCTCCTTCCTGCTCCGCCTTCGCTCGCCCATCCCGGACGAAACGCGTTTGTTTCGATCGTCGTCGTCAATCGACGACGACATCGCGCCCTGATCGCGGCCGGCCGGGGTTCCGGCCGGCCGCATGCCAATCGATTGCCGTCCCGTTGCTTTTTTCATCAGGACTGCGATTCATATAGAACGCAAATCCCGCGAAAAACCCTCGTGCCTTCCGTCAGCCCTTGCCGGAGCCGGCCACCGCCACCGCGCGAATCTCGACGCACAGCCCCGGCAGCGCCAGTTGCGTGACGCCGACCGCCGTCCACGACGGGTAACGGTCGGGGAAATACACGTCCTTGACCGCCGCGAAGCCTTCGGTCTCGCGTTGCAGATCCGTGTGGAAAGTCGTGAGCTCGACGACATCGGCGAGGCTCGCGCCGGCTTCCTCGAGGATCGCCTTCAGGCACTCGAACGCGATCCGTGCCTGCGCCTGCACGCCGTCGGCCGGCTGCATCCGCGCGTCGAGGCCGACCTGGCCCGACACCCAGATCGTGTCGCCGACGCGCGTCGCCGGCGAGAAATGATACGCGTCGTACCACGGCTGGAATGCAGCCGGCACGATCGATTGCCGCTTCGGAGTTGCTGTCATGACGAATTCTCCCGGTTCAGACGAGTTGACGGAAACACGGCGCGCGGAACGGATCGCCAGCCTTCAGCCCGGCGAGTTCCTCGACGAACAGCACGCCGGCCGGCGTGAATCCCGAGCGGCTTTCGTCGGGTAGCGGGCTGAACACCGCGTCGTCGCCGAAAAAGCGCAGCACGAGCGTGTGGCGATCGGGGAACTCCGCATCGACCGCACCGCCGCCGTGCAGCACGCCCGGATGGAGCAGCAGCACGTCGCCCGGTTTCGTTTCCCACGACAGGATGTCGTACGCATCCGGCGCCGCGCGGCGCTCGGCCTCGATGTTCGGCAGGCGCGGCCACACGTCGCCGCCATGCAGCGGGTCGGTCGGATCCTCGGCGTTCTGGAACGTCGTGCCGTCATGCCGCACGCCGTGGTGCGAGCCGCGCACGATCTCCAGCGCATTGCGCTTCGGTACGTGTTCGAAGCTGATCCACGCGTTGCCGAAATGCATCCCCTGCCACGGCAGGTACGACGTGTCCTGGTGCCACGGCGAGCGTGCGCTCTTGCCGCCAGCCTTCATGAACAGCTCCTCGGCGAAGTACCACACGTGCTTCGAGCCCCACAGGTCGGCGAACAACTGCCCGAACGGCAGTGTGCCGACCAGCGCGTCGAGCCGCTCCTTCGCATACGGGTTCGCGTTGTCGTTGTGCGACTTGTATTCGGTGCCGTCGAGCAGCGTCGTCGCCATCGGGCCCGGATTCTCCATTCCCCAGTCGAACACCGCGCGGCATTGCGCGAGTTGTTCGTCGTTGAGCACCCCTTCGATGAGCACGGCTCCGTCCTCGAAGAACGCCTTTCGCTTCATTGCATCCATCGTCTATCTCCCGATTCGTTCAGCCACAACCGGCGGCTCGTCTTCACCGCCGGTACATCAGTAGAACATGATGACTATGTTAGGTCATCATGATAAAAATAATTAAAAGAAAAAGACGGGGTATTCCCTGTTTCGTCTGCATGATCGAACGGGCGTCGCCACCCGCTGCCGGCCCGTCATGACAATCCGCTTTCGACCTTCATACAAGCGCACGACAACGCACGGCGGCCGCTGCTTCGCGCCGTCATTCGCGCACGCGGTCGAACACCGTGTGCATGATGAATTCGACCCATACCGCGTCGGCCGGCGTGTCGGCCGCGCCGTGCGCCTGCATGCCGTCGCCCAGCGCGGTCAAGCCGAGCGCCAGTACCGGCGTGGGCAACGGCAGCGACACGCCGGCCCGCGCCGCATACGCGTCGATGCACGCGGCCGCGAGCGCCTGCCGGTCGCGCAGCAACGCGCCGAACCGCGCACGGAACCGCGGATCGCGCGCCGCCTGGAGTTGCGCGTCGAGCCACATCAGGCGCGCTGCGGGCGGCGTCGTGCCCTGTCGCCAGTACGCGAGCATCGCGCGCTGCGCGTCGTCGGCCGGGTCATGCGAATCGACGATGCGGTGCAATGCCGCGGCAGCCTCGTCCCGATCGCGTCGCAGGAGTTCGAACAGCACGTCGGCCTTGCCGTGGAAGTTCGAGTAGAACGCGCCACGCGTATGCCCGGCCGCCGCCGCAATGTCTTCCACGCTCGCGGCCGCATAGCCTTTCTCCACGAAGATCGTGCGCGCGGCGGCGAGCAGGCGTTCGCGCGTCGCCTCGCGCTGCTCGGCGCGGGTCAGGCGAACCCGGTCCATCCGTGCGCTCCGTGTTCGCCGCGGCCGGACCGGCAACCGGCTCGATCCCCTTCCACTTCCTCAGTACAGCTACTCATTTCGGATACGACAAGACGCTCGCGTTCGCACTGCTGCGCCCGGCGTCTCGCTCCAGTGCGCAATATGCGTAATAGAGCGCGACGGTCAGGTACGACCAGGTCAGCAGCGCCAGTACATAGAAATTGAACACGACGTTGGTTTCCTCGCCCGGAATCTTGTAGAAATCGTAGATGCACGCGATCGCCTGCGAGGCGACGAGCGCGAGCGTCGTCGTCAGCGCATGGAGCGCGTGGCCGGCACGCACGAGCCGCCACACGAAACCGGCGAGATAGATCGACATCAACGTCCACATCGCCACGTAGAAGTACGGCAGCGCGTGCTGCAACACGCCGGCCACGAGCGCGACCGTCCCGAGCGTCGCGAGCACGAACAGCGTCACGTCCTGCCGCATCGACGGCCGGTAGCCGTGCGTGACGGCCATCAGGCCGGCGACCGCGATCACCGGCATCCCGAACCCGCGGGAGAACGCGTCGAGAAAGTGCGAAATGAAGTACGACACCGGCGATTCGGTCGCGAAGAAGATCACGGCATTGGACGCGGAGATCGTCACGATCCACCACTCGATACCGATCAGGAAGTTGCGCTTGCGCACGAACTTGAAGCCATAGACGCCGGTCGTCATCGCAAGCGTCGCGCTGGAAAGACAAAGGACAAGTGATCTGTGATCCATGATTCGAACTCCCGAGGTCGGTTAGTGCCGTTGATTCACTGCCTCGCGGGGCTGAGGCTCGCCAGATAGGTTGCGACCGCCGCGCGGTCGTCCGCCGACATCGCCCGCGTGACGCGCTGCATCGTGCCGGTCGCCTCGCTGCGCGAACCCGTCGCGAATGCGTCGAGCTGCGCGAGCAGATAGTCGTAGCCCTGCCCGGCCAGACGCGGGAATTGCGCCTGCCCGGTCAGCCGTGCGCCGTGGCAGGCCGCGCATGCCCCGCCCGTCACCAGTTGCTCGCCTTTCGTGCGCAGTCGTGCATCCGGCTTGAAATAGCGGTTGTCCAGCGGCGCCTGCTTCGCGTAATAGCCGGCCAGGCGGGTGATCTCGGCCTCGCTCATCGTCATCGCGAGCGGGCCCATCGTCGGGTTCGTGCGCTGGCCACCCGCAAATGCGCGAAGCTGCGCGGCCACGTATTGCGCCGGCTGGCCGGCGAGACTCGGATACGCCTGGCTGAGCGACGTGCCCTTCACGCCGTGGCAGCCCATGCACGCGTCGGTCACGCGCGGCCACGGGCCGCCGTCGGCGTCATCGGCTTGCGCGGCCGTATCGATATGGCGCTGCAGGCGATAGAAGCCGAGCAGCGTCGGGCCGTAGAGCGCCAGCGCCGCGCCGATCACCACGAGCGCCGCGACCAGCAGCATGCGTTTCTTCATCTTCGCTCTCCTAGGCACGACGCAGCGCATTGAGCGCCTGAAGCGCGCTTTGGTGACCGGAGCGCACGGCGCCGTCCATGTAGCCGGCCCAGATGTTCGCCGTCTCGGTGCCCGACCAGATCAGGTTGCCGCACGGCGCGCGCAGCGCGTCGCCGTGCGCGCTCCAGAAGCCGGGCGGGATCGCCGATACGCACGTGAGCGTCCACGGGTCGGCGAGCCCCCAGTCGCGATCGTGGTACGACACCGGCGCGCGCGCTTCGTCGCCCCACGCCTGCGCATAGAGATCGATGTGCATCTGCTTCGCGGCCTGCGGGTCCGACGGCACCAGCGCATTCCGGACGAACGCGTTGATCACGCCGATCTCGCCGCCCGGCGGCGAATTGTCGTAAGCCCAGAACACCGGCCCGTCGGTCTGGAAGATGTGACCATTCAAGCCCTTGTCGCGCCAGAACGGGCGGCGGTAGACCATCGCCGTCTTGCGCGCCGGCGAATGGGCCGGCCATGCGCGCTGCAGCGCGACGCGCTTGTCAGGCAGCGGCGGGTCGAACTGCACCTGGTGGCACAGCGCCGGATGCAGCGCCATCACGACCTTTTTCGCGCGCACCGTGCCGCGATCGGTCTGCAACGTGACGACGTCGCGATCCCAGCCGACGATCCGCCGCACCGGCGACGACAGCCGCACCTTGTCGCCCAGCTGCTGCGCCATCCGGATGCTGAGAAGCTGCGAGCCGCCGACGAAGCGGGTTTCCTGCGCGCTGTGCTTGATCGAGTCGAGCTGCGCGTAGTCGCAATCGGCGGAGTTGATCATCGACAGGAAGTGCAGCAGCCCCATCTTCGCCGACGCGACGCCGCCCGACAGCGAGATCGACGCGTTCCAGCCCATCCGGTCTTCCGCCTTGATGCCCTGCGTCGCGAGCCAGTTGCCGACCGACAGCCGGTCGAGTTCGCCGGCCTTCGGCGACGTCCACGGCGCACCGGACGGCACGTCGCGCGACAGCTTGCTCAGCTTCGCCGCGACGGCCTCGTCGGTGCCGAAGGTGCCCTCCAGGTCGATCTCGGCGCGCCCGTCGCCGCCGAGAATCACCGTCTTGCCCGCGTAGTAGCTCGGGAACGTGCCGACTTCCAGCTCGCGGGCGAGATCGGCGACCGCCG
The DNA here is from genome assembly GCF_902832985.1 of Burkholderia sp. BCC0097. Classification (NCBI taxonomy): domain Bacteria; kingdom Pseudomonadati; phylum Pseudomonadota; class Betaproteobacteria; order Burkholderiales; family Burkholderiaceae; genus Burkholderia; species Burkholderia sp. BCC0097. Next base: position 91,039 of record NZ_CADFDM010000004.1, on the reverse strand, counting down.
TCTGGCCCGGGCCGATCCACTGGCCGCCGACTTCGGTCACGAAGCCGCCGCCCACGTCGTAGTTCAGCGTGCGGCCGCCCACGCGGTCACGCGCCTCGAGCACGACGAAGGATTCGCAGCCCGCGTAGCGCAGGTCGCGCGCGGCCGTCAGGCCGGCCAGCCCGGCGCCGACGATCGCGACATCGAGCACGTCGCCTTCATGGCCGGCGGCAGGCGCCGCATCGGCCTTCGCCCGCGCTGCGCCGAGCGCAAGACCGCCCGCCGCGACCGACGCGCCCGCGACCTTGAGCCACTGCCTGCGCTGCAAGTCGGCCGCCCCGCTGATGGATGACTTCCTGGACATGATCTGTGAATGACGCCTGCAATGGGCGCGAACGGCGGCTGCCCTGGCGGCGTGCTGCCTTCGCTCGCGCGGAATCTGACGACGGGATGCGATCCCGATCCGCTTCACCTGCCGCCGGCACGCCTGCCCCGCACGAGGCACGCGAATCCGGTTCGCATTCCGGCCTGTACACGTGCCGTACTACCCTGTATCGATAAGGATTTTCCGGCGCCCTTAATTAGTACATGTTGCAAAAGATAGGTCATGATACATAAAACAGGATCGAAAAAAAAAGACAGGGTATTCCCCTGTCGGGCGGGGCGTTGCGGCGCGCCCGACAGGCCGGGGAAAGACCGCGCACGCGATGCCACCGGTGCGGCCCGCGCGTCTGCGTTCGGTTGCGCGGGCCGTACGGTAGTATGGCGATTCGATGGAACCCCGCTGAATCCGAACGAGTGGCCATGCCCGAATTTTCTTTATCTCCCGGCGCCGGCCAAGGCGCGCAAGCGCTCGTCCTCATCGCCGAGGACGAACCCGAGATCGCCGAGATCCTGACCGCCTATTTCGCGCGCAACGGCCTGCGCACCGTGCACGCCGCCGACGGCCGCCGCGCGCTCGAACTCCACCTGTCGCTGAAGCCCGACCTCGTGCTGCTCGACGTGCAGATGCCGCACGTCGACGGCTGGAAGGTGCTCGCCGAGATTCGCCATCGCGGCGACACGCCGGTCATCATGCTGACCGCGCTCGACCAGGACATCGACAAGCTGACCGGGCTGCGCATCGGCGCCGACGACTACGTGGTCAAGCCGTTCAACCCCGCCGAAGTCGTCGCGCGGGCGCAGGCCGTGCTGCGCCGGTCGATGGCCGGCTCGCGCCAGGAAGAGCAGCGCGTGCTGCGCGCCGCGCCGTTCGAGATCGATCTCGAGCACCACGAAGCGACGGTCGAAGTCGACGGCGCGCGCCACACGCTCGTGCTGACGCTCACCGAATTCAAGCTGCTCGCGCAGCTTGCGCGCGCGCCGCGCCGCGTGTTCAGCCGCGCCGAGCTGATGGCCACCTGCCTGCCGGAAGGCGACGCGCTGGAGCGCACGGTCGACAGCCACGTCAGCAAGCTGCGCAAGAAGCTCGACGATCTCGGTGTCGCGGGCGTGCCGGCCAGCGTGCGCGGCGTCGGCTACAAACTGTGGAGCGCCGAGTGAGACTCGATGGCCTTAGCCGCCAGATCGCGCTGACGATGGGCGCGATCGCCTTCGGCGTCACGGTGCTGATCGTCGTGACGGCCTATGCGTTCTACTACCTGCTGTACCAGTACTCGCCGCAGTCGTTCCAGCCGGAGAGCTGGCTGCCGAGCGGGCCGGAGTGGGTGTGGATCACCTCGACCACGCTGGTCGGCCTGTTGATCGCGGTCGTCGTCGCGATCAACCTGTCGCGCCGCATCCTCGTGCCGCTGAATTCGGTGACGGACAGCATCCGCCGCGTCGCGCGCGGCGATCTCGCAGCGCGCGCCGTCGCCGGCGACCGCTCGTTGAAGGAAGCGGCGCTGCTCGCCGACAACTTCAACGCGCTCGCAAGCGAGTTGCAGCGCGTGACCGACGAGCAAGCCTTCTGGAACGCGGCGATCGCGCACGAGCTGCGCACGCCCGTGACCGTGCTGCGCGGGCGCTTGCAGGGGCTCGCCGAAGGTGTGTTCACGCCGAGCGATGCGCTGTACCGCGGCCTGCTCGTGCAGGTCGAAGGGCTGACGCGGCTGATCGAGGATCTGCGCGTGGTCAGCCTCGCCGACAGCGGCCACCTGAGCATCGAGATCCGCGACACCGACCTTGCCGCCGAGGTGCGCGCCGTGGTCGACGGGTTCGCGCACGCGCTGCAGGCCGCCGGCCAGCATCCGGTGCTCGATCTCGACCCGCGGCGCATGTGCTGCGACCCGGTGCGCATCCGCCAGGCGTTGCTCGCGTTGCTGGAAAACGCGCGCCGCCACGCGGTGCCCGGCGCGATTCGAATCCAGACCCGCATCGAAGACGGCATGTGCCGGCTGCGCGTCGAGGACGACGGCCCCGGTATCCCGGCCGAGTTCGCGCCGCACGTGTTCCAGGCGTTCCGGCGCGTCGACGAGTCGCAACCCGGCGGCACGGGCCTCGGGCTCGCCGTCGTCGCGGCGATCGCGCATGCCCACCGCGGCGAAGCGCTGTGCGTGCCGACCGGGGCCGGCGGCACGCGGTTCGAGGTACAGTGGCCGGACGATCTCGTGCCGGCGCCCGAAAGCGAGCGGTTCCCGGCGTAACCCGCCGCCGTTACACCGCTACGCCCTCACGCGCGCGGTTCGCGCCCGACCTGGTCGAGCGGCGGGCTGAACCCGAGCACCGTGTATTCCATCACCGATACCGTCCCTTTCCCGGCCGCGCCCTGCACGACCACCGCGCGCACCGCGCCGGCGCGGTCGAATTTCAGTTGCGTGCCGACGGTCGCATTACGCAACGCCTCCAGCTCCTCGATCCGCGCGATCGCCAGCTTGCGTACCGCGCCGGACACGTACACGGGCAGGAACGCCAGCGCGATGAAGATCGACACCGCGTCCTTCGACACGCTGTCCAGCACCGGCTGGCCCGACATCACGAGCGACAGCGACGTCGCGGCGACGAAGATCGCGAGCACGGTCGCGCCGACGCCGAGCGACGCGAGCCGCTCGGCCGCCTTCTTCATGCGGGCCTTCACGAGCGCACGCGCGGTCTCGGACGTCATCAGCCATTCGCGCTGCGCGCCGTAGAAGCCGGCGATGCCGAGGAACAGCGTCGCGACCGCGCTGATCGCGATGCTGGTGTACAGCGCGCCAGCCATCACGCAGACGAATTCGAGCACGAACACGATCGCGAGCGGGCACAGCAGCAGGCGGAACGCATAGCCGTCGCGGCCGTGCCCGCGGACCCACCATTTCACCGGCGCGAGCTGCCAGAAGCGGCTCTCCGGGCGGAGCGAAAGTTCGTCGTCGTCGGTCAATTTCCCCCCTGTCGGACCACGCACCGTGTCGGCGACGGCCGGCACGCCGGCCGTGAATCGGCACGGCCGCAGCCGCATTCTCCCAGATGCACGGCGCGGGGAGAAAGGACCGCCACTGCCCCACCACCACATTTTGTGCATCGCACGACCCACCGTGAGCAAAAAGTATCGGCTCACGAATCCTTTTGATGTGGTGATCGCGTCGCCCGCGTCACACCATTGTTCCTGCCGTCATCGGCGGCATTCGAACAAGCAGAATCAAGGAGACACGGGTGAACAAGATGCGAATCGTCGCAGCCGGCGTGCTGCTCGGCGCCTGTCTGCCGGGCGTCACGGCCGCTCAAACCTGCAAGGTGCCGACCCTCCGCGTGCTCGCGCAGAAAAGCCTCGGCCTGTCGGTGATGGAGAAATCGCTGGCCGACTACGAGAAGAAGAGCGGCACGAAGGTCGAGATCAGCTATTTCGGCGAGAACGACCGCCGCGCCAAATCGCGGCTCGACGCGTCGACCGGCGCGGGTTCCTACCAGATCTACTACGTCGACGAGGCGAACGTCGCCGAATTCGCGTCGGCCAACTGGATCGTGCCGCTTCTCAAGTACTACCCGAAGGACTACGACTACGACGACTTCCTGCCCGGCCGCCGCGCGGTCGCGAGCTACAACGGCGTCGCATACTTCGCGCCGCTGATCGGCGGCGGAGACTTCCTGTTCTACCGCCGCGACCTGCTCGACGCCGCGCACATCCCGGTGCCGAAGACGCTCGACCAGCTCGTCGCCGCGATCAAGAAGCTCAACGCGCCGCCGAAACTGTACGGCTGGGTCGCGCGCGGCCAGCGCGGCTCGGGGATGAACGTGTGGCGCTGGTCGCCGTTCATGCTTGGCATGGGCGGCGCGTGGACCGACAAGAGCGGCCAGCCCGCGTTCAATTCGCCGGCCGCGGTGAAGGCCACGCAGCTTTACAGCGACCTGTTCAAGTACGCGCCGCCGGGCTCGGCGACCTACGACTGGAGCAATGCGCTCGAAGCGTTCCGCTCGGGCAAGGTCGCGTTCATGATCGAATCGACGCCGTTCGCGGACTGGATGGAAGACGCGAGCAAGTCGAGCGTGGCCGGCAAGGTCGGCTACACGCGGCCGCCCGCGCCGCTGCCGTCGGCCGCGTACGGCCACGGCTTCGCGATCTCGGCGGTCGGCGCGAAGGACGACTGCACGCGAATGGCCGCCGGCCGCTTCATCGCATGGGCGACCAGCAAGGACCAGGAGCAGGCACGGCTGCGCAATGGCGTGTTCAGCGACTACAACCGCTCGAGCACGATCGCCAGCCCGTACTTCAAGCAGCATGTCGCGCCGCAGATCCAGGCCGGGCTGAACGACACGAATCCCGTCACGCAGGTGACGATCTGGCGCACGCCGCAGTGGCCGGATATCGGCGACAACCTCGGCATCGCGCTCGAACAGGTGTTCACCGGCACGCAGACGGATATCCGCGGCACGCTCGACGACGCGGACCAGTACGCGAAGGACGCGCTCGAACATGGCGCTCGCAAATGACGGCACGGGCGGACGCGCGCTCGGCGTCCGCCCGGCTCCTTCCGCAACGTCGGCCCCGCGCGGCCGCGCACGCCGCGACCGCACCAGCCTGCCGTGGGTATTCCTCGCGCCGACGCTCGCGCTGCTCGCGGTCCTGAGCCTCGTCCCGACGATCGCCGCGGTCAACCTCGCGCTGCGCAACCGTGTGCTGCGCTACCCGGACAGCGAATACGTCGGCCTGCGCAACTTCGTCCGGCTCGCGTCGGACCGGCGTTTCCTGAACGCGATCGAGGTATCGGTGCTGTGGGAAGTCGTCACGGTCGCCGGCGCGGTGCTGGTCGGTATCGCACTCGCGGTGTTCCTGTTCGAGCGCGTGCACGGCCGCTGGCGCCGCTTGGCGTCGCTGGTGCTGATCATGCCGGTGCTGCTGCCGCGCGTGTCGGCCGCGTTCATCTGGAAGTTCATGTACGCGCCGCTCACCGGCATCCTGAGCTGGCTGCTCGGCACGCTCGGCGTCGAGCACACCGCGTTTCTCGCCGATCCGCATCTCGCGCTGTACGCGGTCGCGCTCGTCGACGTGTGGCAGTGGGGGCTGTTCTTCGCGGTCGTGATCCTGAAGCTGCTGGAAACGCTGCCGCCCGAGCCGCTCGAAGCCGCGCGGCTCGACTACGCGACGACGTGGCAGGTGCATGCGTACATCGCACTGCCGATGCTGAAGGCGCCGCTCGTGAGCCTCGTGTTCATCAAGATGGTCGAGTCGCTTCGCTCGTTCGACCTGATCTACGTGATGACGAAGGGCGGCCCCGGTATCGCGACCGAGACGCTCGATCTCTATGCGTACCAGCAGGGCATCGGCCTCGCCGGCAAGGTGTCGTATGCGTCGGCCATGGCCGTGCTGATGATGGTCGCGACCACGCTCGTCTTCACGCTCATCTGGAAGAGGGTCAACAAATGGGACGACTGATGGCCCGGCGCGGTGCCGCCAATGTTTCCACCGTCGCGATCGCCGGCGCGATCCTGCTCGTCGCTGCGTTCCCGCTGTTCTGGGCCGTGCTCAATTCGCTCAAGCACCTGCTCGACATCGTCACGCCGACGCCGCGCTTCTTCTTCACGCCGACGCTCGCGAACTACGAACAAGTGCTGTCGAGCCCCGAGGTGTTGATCGGGCTCGGCAACAGCATCGCGATCGTCGGCGCGGCCGTGCTGATCGGCGCGGTGCTCGGCGTGCCGGCCGCGTATGCGATCGCGCGCTACCCGATACGCGGCAAGCGCGACATCCAGTTCTTCCTGCTGTCGCTGCGCTTCCTGCCGCCGGTCGCGGTCGCGCTGCCGCTGATCGCGATCTGGGTCGATCTAGGGCTGTACGACACGAAGCTGTCGATGATCGTCACGTACCTGCTGGTCACGCTGTCGACCATCACGTGGCTGTCGATCCCGGTGTTCCGCCGGCTGCCGCGCGAGATCGAGGAAGCCGCCGCGCTCGACGGCTACGGCCCGTACGCGGTGTTCTGGCATATCGCGCTGCCGGTGTGCGCGAGCACGCTGCTCGGCGGCATCGTGTTCAGCTTCGTGCTGGTGTGGAACGAACTGATGATCGCGCTCGCCCTCACGTCGTCGCGCAGCGCGACGCTGCCGGTGGTCGCGTCCGCGTTCACGTCGCTCGGCCAGGAAGTGCCGTGGGGCGTGATCAACGCGTCGACGGTGCTGCTCGCGCTGCCGCCGCTCGTCTTCGTCGGCATGCTGAGCCGGCTGCTCAATTCGATGGTCAAGGGAAAATAAGGAGAACACGTTGAAAGCACTCGTCCTCGAACGCACGCGCGAACTCGCGCTGCGCGACATCGACCTGCCGCAACAGGTCGGCCCCGGCGACGTCCGGATCAAGGTGCATACGGTCGGCGTCTGCGGCAGCGACGTGCATTACTACGTTCACGGCGGCATCGGCCCGTTCCGCGTCGACGCGCCGATGGTGCTCGGCCATGAAGCATCCGGCACCGTCGTCGAGACGGGCGCCGACGTCACGCACCTGCGCGTCGGCGACCGCGTATGCATGGAGCCCGGCGTGCCGCGCCTCGATTCGCCCGCGACGCTGCGCGGCCTCTACAACCTCGATCCCGACGTGCGCTTCTGGGCGACGCCGCCCATCCACGGCTGCCTGACGCCGTTCGTCGTGCATCCGGCCGCGTTCACGTACCGGCTGCCCGACAACGTGTCGTTCGCCGAAGGCGCGATCGTCGAGCCGCTGTCGATCGGCCTGCAAGCCGCGAAGAAGGCGGCGATGAAGCCGGGCGACCTTGCCGTCGTGATCGGCGCCGGCACGATCGGCGCGATGACGGCGCTGGCCGCACTCGCCGGCGGCGCCGCGCGCGTGATCCTCGCCGACGTCGTGCCGGACAAGCTCGCGCTGTTCGCCGGCAACCCGGCCGTCACGACCGTCGACGTGCGTACGCGGCCGCTGGCCGACGCGGTGGCCGAGGCGTCCGGCGGCTGGGGCGCGGACGTCGTGTTCGAGGCGAGCGGCAGCGCGAACGCGTATGCGGGCCTCGTCGACCTGATGTGCCCGGGCGGCTGCGCGGTGCTGATCGGGATGCCGGTCGCGCCGGTGCCGCTCGACGTGGTCGCGCTGCAGGCGAAGGAAGGCCGCATCGAATCGGTGTTCCGCTACGCGAACATCTTTCCGCGCGCGCTTGCGCTGATCGCATCCGGCGCGATCGACGTGAAACCGTTCATCTCGCGCACGTTCCCGTTTTCCGAAGGCGTGCGCGCGTTCGAGGAAGCGGCGAGCGGGCACCCGCGCGACGTCAAGATTCAGATCGAAATGGATTGAGCCATGGCCCGAATCGTCTGCCACGCATTGTCGAAACACTACGACGGCGGCCCCGCCGTGCTGCATCCGCTCGACCTCGAGATCGCCGACGGCGAATTCATCGTGCTGCTCGGCCCGTCCGGCTGCGGCAAGTCGACGATGCTGCGGATGATCGCGGGCCTCGAGGCGATCACCGGCGGCGAGCTCGTGATCGGCGATGCGGTCGTCAACGACCTGCCGTCGCGCGAGCGCAATGTCGCGATGGTGTTCCAGAACTACGCGCTGTACCCGCACATGACGGTGTACGACAACATCGCGTTCGGCCTGCGGCGGCTGAAGGTGCCGGCCGACGAAATCGACCGCCGCGTGCGCGACGTCGCGCGCATCCTGAGCCTCGACGCGCTGCTCGACCGCCGCCCGCGCGCGATGTCGGGCGGCCAGCAGCAGCGCGCGGCGATCGCGCGCGCGATGATCAAGACGCCCGCCGTGTTCCTGTTCGACGAGCCGCTGTCGAACCTCGACGCGAAGCTGCGCACGCAGTTGCGCGCCGACATCAAGCGGCTGCACCGGCAACTGAAGACCACCACGCTGTACGTCACGCACGATCAGCTCGAAGCGATGACGCTCGCCGACCGCGTCGTGCTGATGCGCGGCGGCCACATCGAGCAGATCGGCACGCCGGCCGAGCTGTACGGCCAGCCGCACACGGTATTCGCGGCCGGGTTCGTCGGCACGCCCGCGATGAACTTCGCGGACGGGACGATCGAGCGCGTCGGCGCGAACGTGTGGGTCGACTGCAACGGCGCGCGCTGGCCGCTCGCGTCGCCGCGCTTCGCGCACCTGCACGACGGTCAGCAGGTCAAGGCGGCGATCCGCCCGAACCACCTGCGGCTCGTCGCCGAAGGCGATCCGACCCCGGGCGTGCTCACGCTGACCGGCACGGTCGAGCTCGTCGAGCTGCTCGGCGCCGAGGCCCTCGTCACGCTGGACTGGCGCGGCCAGCCGTGCGCGGCCCTCGTGCCGGCCCCGATGGCCCCGGCGCCCGGCGCCGTGGTAGCGTTTCGCTTCGACGAAGAAGCCCTGCATCTGTTCGACGCCGGCACCGAGCGCAACGTCACGCTGCCGGATGCGAACCCGATCGCGCACGCGGTGCCGCCGACGGCCGCGACGCGCGCCACGCCGCCCGCCGCGACGGGTTGGTCGATGTCCCGTCCTTAGCACGCCGGCACGCCCCGACGGAGCACACGATGAACCCGGATCTCGAGATCGTTCCCACTCACCGCGACGAATCGTTTCGCGCGTGGGTCCACGACTATCCGCATTCGGTCGCGAAGTGGCACTTTCATCCGGAGTACGAGATTCACCTGATCCAGGCGTCGCGCGGCAAGGTGTTCGTCGGCGACCACATCGGCGATTTCGGGCCCGGCAACCTGATCGTCACCGGGCCGAACCTGCCGCACAACTGGGTCAGCGAGCTCGCCGACGGCGAACGCGTGGCGTCGCGCGACGTCGTGCTGCAGTTCTCGCGCGATGCGATCGAGAAGATGGTCGGCGCGTTCAGCGAGCTGCAGCCGGTGATCGAGCTGATCGACGACGCGGCATGCGGCGTGCAGTTTCCCGACCGCGTGGGCGTCGAAGTCGCGCCGCTGATGCTCGAACTCGCGAACGCGCACGGCTGCCGGCGCGTCGAGATCCTGATGTCGCTGTTCGACCGGCTCTCGTCGTGCCGCGAGCGGCGCGTGCTCGCGGGGCCCGGCTACCGCAGCGACGCGCAGCACTACATGTCGTCGACCATCAACCAGGTGCTGTCGTACCTGCAGCAGAACCTGCCCGGCATGCTGCGCGAAGCCGACGTCGCCGCGTTCGCCGGCATGAGCGTCAGCACCTTCACGCGGTTTTTCCGGCGTCACACCGGCTCGTCGTTCGTGCGCTACCTGAACCGGCTGCGCATCAACGAGGCGTGCGAGCTGCTAATGTTTTCCGACCTGACGGTGACCGACATCTGTTACCGGGTTGGCTTCAACAACCTGTCGAACTTCAACCGTCAGTTTCTCGCGATGAAGCAGGTGCCGCCGTCGAAGTTCCGCGCGCTGCACCGGCTCAACGAACCGCACGGCCGCGACGACGCGCCGCCCGTGCGACGCGCGCCGCCGCCGTCGCGCACCCCACACAGGACGCTTCACACGTGACATTCCTCGGCATCGATCTCGGCACGTCCGAGGTCAAGGTTCTGCTCACCGATTCCGGATCGGTCCCCCTCGCGACCGGCGCGGCCACGCTGTCGATCAGCCGGCCGCATCCGCACTGGTCCGAACAAAGCCCGCAGGCGTGGTGGCACGCGATGCTCGACGCGATCGCGTCGGTGCGCGCCGCGCACCCGGCCGGCTTCGCCGCGCTGCGCGGCATCGCGCTGTCCGGGCAGATGCACGGCGCGACGCTGATCGACCGCGCGGACCAGGTGCTGCGCCCCGCGATCCTGTGGAACGACACGCGCGCCGGCACCGAATGCGTCGAGCTGGAAGCGCTGGTGCCGGAATCGCGCGCGATCACCGGCAACATGGCGATGCCCGGCTTCACCGCGCCGAAGCTGCTGTGGCTCGCGAAATACGAGCCGGCCGTGTTTCGCGCGGTGCACAAGGTGCTGCTGCCGAAGGACTACCTGATCTGGCGCCTGTCCGGCGAATTCGTGTCCGACATGTCCGACGCGTCGGGCACGCTGTGGCTCGACTGCGCGCGCCGCGACTGGTCCGACCGGATGCTTGCCGCCACAGAGCTGTCGCGCGCGCAAATGCCGCGCCTCGTCGAAGGCAACGCGCCCGCCGCGCAGCTGCGCGACGCGCTGCGGCGCGGATGGGGCATCGACGGGCCCGTGACGATCGCCGGCGGCGCCGGCGACAACGCGGCATCCGCGATCGGCATGGGCGTCACGGGTGCCGGCAGCGGCTTCCTGTCGCTCGGCACGTCGGGCGTGCTGTTCGCCGGCAACGACCGCTTCGCGCCGAACCCGGACGCCGCCGTGCACGCGTTCTGTCACTGCGTCGAAGGGCGCTGGCACCAGATGAGCGTGATCCTGTCGGCCGCCGCGAGCCTCGACTGGCTCGCGCGTGCGCACGGCACGACGCCCGCTGTGCTGGCGGCGCGCGCCGAACACGCCGATCCGGCCCGCGCGCCGCTGTTCCTGCCGTATCTCGGCGGCGAGCGCACGCCGCACAACGACGCGCATGCGCGCGGCGTGTTCTTCGGGCTGTCGAACGAACACGATGCCGACGATCTCGCGTATGCGGTGATGGAAGGCGTCGCGTTCGCGATGGCCGACGGCTACGACGCGCTGCGCGCGGCCGGCACGACGCTCGACGCGGTGTCGTTCATCGGCGGCGGCTCGAAGAGCGCGTTCTGGGCAGGGCTATGCGCGAATGCGACCGGGCTCTCGATGCAGCGCCATGCGGACGGCGCGGTCGGCGCGGCACTCGGCGCGGCGCGGCTCGCACGGCTCGCGGCGACGGACGATACGCTGGAGGAAGTCTGCATCGCGCCGCCCGTCACGGAGACGGTCGCGCCCGATGCCGCGTCGGTCGATCTGCTGGCGGGGCGGCTCGCACGCTACCGACGGTTGTATCGCGCGCTGCGGGACGAGTTCGCGGCCGCTGACTGAGCGGACTGAACGGCCGCGCGATCGCGCTTGACCCGACCCTTGGGATCGCCTTTATGCTGAGCGCAACGAATCGACAGCCAAGAGGTGACGAATGGGTACAGCCACACCGCGTTTGAACGCATCGGCCGCCGCCGCGCGGCTCGGCGTCTCGATCAAGGCGCTGCGGCTGTACGAGCGGCACGGCCTCGTCACGCCGGCGCGCACACCGGCCGGATACCGCGCGTATGGCCCCGATGACCTCGCGCGCGCCGCCGACATCGCGGCACTGCGCAAGCTCGGCCTCGGTCTTGCGCAGGTGGCAAACGTGCTCGACGGCGATGCGCGCGGTCTCGACGCAGCGCTGGCGACTCACGAAGCGGCGCTCGATCGCGGGATTCGGGATCTCGTCGGCAAGCTCGACCGTGTGCGCGCGATGCGCGCCGGCCTGGCACGGGGGCGGATGCCGACGGATGGAGAACTCACGCGGCTCGTCGACACCGGTAGTGCCGGCGTCGCATTCAGCCTGCCGTGGCCGTGGGGCGGCGAATGGTTCGAGTGTCGCGATATCCGGCCGTTGAACTACATCATCGGTTCGCTGGGGAGCGGCAAGACGCGGCTCGCGCTTCGGCTGGCCGAAGCGCTGCCCGGCGCGGTGTTCGTCGGCCTCGATCGGCTGGACGACGATTGTGCCGCGGCATCCGACGCAGTGCACGCCGATCCGGAATTGAAGTCGCGCGTCGATCGCGCGTCGACGTTGCTCGCCGCCAAAGGCGCGACGCCGTCGCCAGCGCTGACGGCACTCCTCGTCAGCCTCGAAGCGCAAGGCCCGCGCGTGCGGGTCGTCGACATGATCGAACAGGGCCTCGACCGGCCCACGCAGTTGGCATTGATCGCGCATCTGCGCGAAGGCGCGGCCGCCGGCATGCGGCCGCTGTTCCTGCTGACGCGCTCGTCGGCCATCCTCGATCTGGCGGCGGTGGGCCCCGACGAAACCATCCTGCTGTGCCCGGCCAATCACAGCCCGCCTGCGCGCGTGGCGCCTTACCCCGGCGCGCCGGGGTATGAAGCCGTGGCCACGTGCCTGGCGGCGCCGGAAGTCCGCGAGCGGATCGCGCGGTGGCCGATGACGGCGTGAGCCGTCGTCACGGCGCCGGCCACCCCATCCGCCGCGCCATCGCCGGGCTCACCGCATGCACGGGATCGAAGCCGAAGAATTCGAGCACGTGCCGCGCGACGTCGTCACGATCGTTGTCCGCGCAGATCATGTGATAGCTGTTCTCCAGCACGATGCCGCGCGCATCTGGCAGCTTCTCCAGCAGGAAATCGGCCGAGCGCAGGCTCGTCAGCTCGTCCTCGCGCGCATGCAGCACGAGCGTCGGGCACGGCGTGCCGGGCGCGGCATCGCGCACCCAGTCGCGCATCCGGTCCACCTGCCGCACGCACGCGAGCGGCACCCACGCATAGTGGAAACTGTCCTGCCGCTCGAACTTCTTCTTCACGATCGCGCGGATCGTCGCGTTCTTGATGCCGAACGGATCGCCCTCCTCCACCCGCATTCGTTCGGCCACACCCGGCACGCGGTACAGCACGTGCCGCAGCGACCGGTACCACGGCGTCGACCAGCCGTCGATGAATACCGGCGCGGCCAGCAACGCGAGCCGGCCGCGTGCATGCTGCACGCGATGGCACAGCAGCAGCGCGACGAGCGCGCCCATGCACATCCCCGCGACGTGCAACGTGTCGTACTCGCGTTCCAGCGCGCGGTACTGCGCGGTCACCGCGTCGAGCCACGCCTCCGCGCGCACGCCGACCAGATCCTCCGGGCGCGTGCCGTGCCCCGGCAGCGTGATCATGTGCGGCTCGGCGCCCGCGCGCCGCATCGCCTTGTGCAGCGAACCGAGATCGTATTGCGTGCCGCCGAGCCCGTGGATCAGCAGCACGCCCGTGCGGCCCGTCATGACGCGCGCCCGCTCATTCGTCCGCCGGCCACACGCGTTCGATCTGCCACACGCCCGCCACCACCGTCACGTCGACGTTCGAGTCGAGCAACGGCGCGCCGTGGTCGGTGATCGTCCGCGTGCCGCCGTCGCGCAGCACGATGCGCAGCGACAGCGACGCGCGGTCCTCGCCCGCGATCTCCGCATTCCAGTAGTCGCGCAGCGCGTCGCGGTCGCCCGGCTGCACGCGTTCGAGCACGAGCGGCACGCTCGCGATCTGCGCGGCGTCGACGCCGACGCCGAACACGCGCTCGACGTCGCCGCTCCATTCGATCCGGCCCGACTCGGGATCGAGCACGTACGCGATCTGGCCGGCGCTCGCGAGCGCGAGCTCCATGTTGTTCTGCAGGACGGCCGCATGCTCGTGCACGCGCTCGCGCGTGGTCTTCAGCGTGCTCACCGTCAGCACCAGCAGCGACGCGACCGCCAGATAGAGCTGCGCTTCGAGCAGCGCACTACCGTAATGCTCGTGGAGCGACGCGAACGGGCCGTCGCCCTGCGCGGTCTGCTCGATCACGATCAGCGCGAGCACCAGCACCGACGACGAGCCCGCACGGCCGCCGAGCAGCAGCGTCACCGCGACCGTCAGGAACAGCGGCACATAGGTGAGCGCGAAGCCGGCGCCCGTGCCGAATTTCCGCGACGTATCGCCGTCGAAGATCACGAGCGCGACGACCGCGAGCAACGCGAACGCGACGATGCCGAGCACCAGGTCGAAGCGCTCGTGGTCGCCCGAGCGGTGCGCGCGAAAGCGCGACCACGACGCGAGCACCGGCGTGACCAGCAGCACGCCGACGAAATCGGACGCGGCCCACACCGACCACACGTCGAAGAACGGCGCGCCCTTGAGCGTCGTGTACCACGCGGCGCCGCCGATCGCGCCGACGACGCCCGCGATCATCCCGGCGAGGATCACCGAGCGCAGGAAGTACAGCCCTTCGAGCGAAAAACGCACGCGCTGCACGAGCCAGACCGCGAGCGCGGCCGCGCCGACCTCGTCGACCGTGAACAGCACCGCGTTGACGAGGCTGCCGTGCTCGATCGCGGTCAGCGCGAGCTGCCCGACGAGGAATGCGCCGGCTAGCGCCAGCCATTCGCGCATCGGCCGCAGCATGAACGCGCCGACCGTCACGCCGGCCGGCAGCCAGATGTAGCCCGTCAGCCGGACAGGGCCGTTGAATTCGTGCGAGATGTAGCCGGTCGCGAGATACAACGCCGCCCAGAGCAGCGCGGCGACGAGCCCCGGCCGCGATCGTTTGGTGTCCATCGAGAATCCCTGTGTATTGCGCCGTGCGTGCGAGCGATGTGCGCATGATAGGCGGGCGGGTGGAACGGCGGAATACCGGAAGGCGATAGGCCGTTCGGGGCGCCGGCGCGCCCCCGCAAGCTGGCGGTTGTGACCGGGAAAGTATCGGAAAAGTTCGCTGCTTGCCGGGCGCTATCGGGACATGTCTGCAAACCGTCTTGTCCTGATGGCCAAAATCGCCTGCGGCCGATCATTCGGCCCCACGATGAAAGGTATCCGAAAGCATTCGCTTCGGGTATCGTCCAGCTCTCTTGCCACCACTCGACATGACCGCACACGATGAAAACAGTACCGGCCCGGCCGATATCGGCCCCTTCGACACCATGAGCCGATTTCGCATCACGTACGACGGGCCCACGCTCGATTCGTCCGAGATGGACGTACGCGAACTCGCGCCCGCGCTGCTGGCATTCGGCGATTTGCTCGACGCGTCGACGCGCGCACTGTGCGGCGCTCAGGTCCGGCCGCAGGTGAACGTGCGCGGCAGCTTCAAGACCGGCAGCTTCGGCATCGACTTCACGCTCGCGACCTCGCTGCTCGGCCGCATGCGCGACATGCTGAGCGGCAGCGAAGGCACGGCGCTCGCCAATGCGGTGACGATCCTGACCGCGCTCGGCATCGCCGCGCCCAGGGCGAGGAAGGGGCTTTTCGCCGTCCTCAAATGGCTGCGTGGGCGCGAGATCACGCACGTGCGGATGCAGAACAACACCGCGGTGCTGGACGTCGACGGCGACGAACTGGAAATCGACCTGCCCGTCCTCACGCTGCTGAGTGACGTCCGCGTTCGCCAAGCCATCGCGCAAGTGCTTGCGCCGCTCGCTCGCGAAGGCATCGAGATTTTCGCTGCCGGCACCGATACCGAGGTATACGAGACGGTCGCCCACAACGAGATCGCATGGTTTCACGCGCCGGAGCCAACCGATTCGCTCCTGCTCGACGAGCATCGCAAGATGGCATTCTCGATCGTGTCGCTCGCGTTCAAGGACGACAACAAGTGGCGTCTGTACGACGGCACGTCGACGATTCACGCGACGATCACCGATGCCGGCTTCTTGTCGCGCGTGAACAACAGCCAGATCAGTTTCAGCAAGGGAGACGTGCTCTTGTGCAATGTCCGTATGCAGCAGTGGCAAACTTCGGACGGGGCGAAAACCGAATACGAGGTCACGGATGTCCTTGAACATCGCCCGGCCGGCCTGCAAATTCGGTTGCCGGGCATGTGATCCGCACCGAAGCGTCGCGCCCGACGCAACCTCTCATCACTGATGAAACCCGCGATCCATCTGCGTGCTGCGTCTCAGGAAGATCTCCCGTTCCTGCTGACGCTCCGTCGACTCACGATGACCGAGCATCTGCAGCGCGTCGGCGCGCCGACCGACGACGCGCCGGCCGTTCGCGATCGGCTTCGGGTCTGCGCCCGTCTCAATCGACGCGCCGCCACACTGAAATCGGTATATCGCCGTTGGGGCGCGGCGGAACGCGGTAGCTCAGTTCGCCGCCTTTCAGTTGATAGCTGCGCATTTGCGTCTGCCCGACCCAGTTCGGATAGGACGCGTCGACGATGTGAAACGCCAGCTTGTGCCGCGCGGGATCGACCGTCAGCGTGCCGTAATGGGTGCTGGACCCGAGCACGGCCGCACGGAATTCATCCGGCGTCCCGGTCGCCTTGTCGTTCGACATGAAACGCGGGCGTTCGGACTTGAAGATCTGCAGCGAATAATTCCCGTGCATGTCGATCAGCAGCAGGCCCTTCGGATCGGCGCCGAAGTCGCGGCCGATCGTGCCATCGGGATGCTGAACGTCCGCCGCGACCAGGGTCCATGTCCCCGCGAGCGACGGTTCAGCCGATGCGCTGCCGGGAACCATCGATGCGGCCAGCAGCATGCCGGGGAAGCCTTGACGGAACATCGCGCCCATTTTCATTCGGAGTCCTTGTCAGAAAGAGGAAAAGAGACGTCACGAAAATCCGCGGTCGCCTACGCGCGCATCCCCGTGAACCGCTACGAACGGTTCACTTGATGGTAGCGGCACAAATGTGCAATAAATACGATAATTTGAAACCGATTTATAAGAAAAACTGAATCATGACACGCCCGAATCTCGACATGGATGCGCTGCGCACGCTGCTCGCCGCTGATCGGCTCGGCAGCCTCAATCGCGCCGCCGACACGATCGGCCGATCGCAATCGGCGGTCAGCCAGCAGATGCGCAAGCTCGAAACCCAGATCGGCCAGCCGCTGTTCCGCCGACAGGGGCGCGGCCTCGTGCCGACCGATGCCGGCGAACTGATGCTGTCCTATGCGCGCCGTATCCTCGAACTGAACGACGAGGCGGTGAGTGCGATCCGCGGCTCGGCCATCGAAGGCGCCGTGCGATTCGGGTTGCCGGGCGACTTCGCCGAATCATGGCTGCCCGTCGCGCTCGGCCAGTTCAAGCGCACGCATCCGGGCGTGCGGGTCGACATCGTCGTCGACGGCAATGGTGCGCTGCTGGAGCAGCTCGACGGCGGCGGGCTCGACCTCGTTCTCGCGATGGGGCGCGGCCATCGCGCCGACGCCGAACACCTGGCCATGCTGCCGATGGCGTGGATCGGACCGTCCGGTTTCGACGTGCGTCCGCGCGCCGGTGCCTCGCTCGATCTCGCGTTGTACAAGCCACCGTGCCTGTTCCGCAAGGCCGGGACCGATGCGCTCGACAAGGCGGGCATCCCGTGGCGGGTCGCTTATACGACCGGCAGCCTGCAAAGCCTGTGGGCCGGCGTCGCGGGCGGGCTGGGCATTACGCCGAGAACGACGGTCGGCGTACCGCCGACGCTGCGCCTGCTGGGCGAGCGCGACGGCCTCCCGCCGTTACCGTCCGTCGAGGTATGCCTCCACGGTGCCGGCGGCAATGCGCCCTCCGCACTCGCCAGCCTGAAACGCGTCGTGATCGACAACCTGACCGCCAATCTTGGCGACGCGTAATCGACATCCGGCCCACCCATCGGGCAGGACGATCAAGCCTGCGCCACAGGATCGATACCATGCCCTTTGACCGGCGTCACGCGATCGGGAATCGTGGGCTGCGGGTTCGACCTTCCCTGCAACGTTTCCGAACGAACGAGTCCGCACCATGACACACGCGATCAGCCTGCGCCCCGCATCCGCGGCCGATCTCCCTTTCCTGCTGACGCTCCGTCGACTCACGATGACCGAGCATCTGCAGCGCGTCTGCGCGCCGACCGACGATGAAGCGCACGACCGCCGCATCCGCGCGAACTTCGACGACGCGATGATCGTCTGTGAAGGCGCCGATGCCATTGGCCTGCTGAAGGTGACGCGCGCCGCCAGCGAATGGCACGTCCATCAGATCCAGATTCTCCCCGCGCGCCAGGGCCACGGAATCGGCGAAGCCGTGCTGCACGCATTGCTGACCGACGCGGCGCACGCGCGCGTGCCCGTGTCGCTCAGCGTGCTGCACGGCAACCCGGCGCGGCGGCTCTACGAACGGCTCGGCTTTCGCGTCGCGTCGGAAACCGACACGAGCGCGAGCATGGTCTGGCACGCTTGACGCGCGTCATGTCGACGCCATCGCATGGCCCTTACTGCGTGATCTTCGCGTCCTTCAGCAGATTGCCGATCATCTGCGCGCTCGCCTTCTCGGCCGCGATCGCCTGCAACTGCTGCTGAAGCGTCGGTTTCGCGGTTTCGAAACCCGGCACCTGCGTCGGTCGCTTCGCATCCAGCTTCACGATCGCCCGCACGCCATCGACCGGAATCGAATCCTTCGTCGTCGCGCCGACCGTCAGCTTCTCGAGCGCCTGCGCAACGGGCAGCGGCAGCCCGGCCGTCTTGCCTTCCGCCGCCGGCGTGTTGAAGCTCACCCACGGCAGCTCGCCGCCGGTATCGCGGCTCGGCGCCAGGCTGTACTGGCGTGCCAGCCCGTCGAACGACTTGCCCGCCTTCAGCTCGCTCAGCACGGTCGCCGCCGCGACCGGATCCTTGACAACGATCACGCGCGGCTTGTATTCGTTCTTGCCGAGCGCGGCGACCAGTTCGTCGTAGCGCGCCTTGACCTGCTCGTCGGTCACCGGCTCCGGCTTCACGTGGTCGCGCAGGTACAGTTGCACCTCGGCCGTCACCTTCGCCTGCTGCATCGCCGCCTTGACCTCGGGCTTGTCCGCGTAGTTCGCCTTCTCGGCCGCCTGCTGAACCAGCACGCGCGTGATCAGCTGGTTCTTGATCGCCTGGCGGATCTGCGGCGAATCGGGCTGCCCGGACGCGCGCAGCAGCGTATCGACGTCGGTCTGCGTGATCGGCGTGCCGTTGACCGTCGCGACCGTCTCCGCCGTCTGCGCATGGACAGGGCCGCTCAGTGCGCCGGCCAGCGCGACGATCGTCAACAGGCAGTTCGGGGTGTTTTTCATCTTCATCGGGTTGTCGGTTCGAGCGTAAGGAACGCGGCATGAGGCAGCCGCGTCCGTTCATCGTGCACGCCCGCAAGACGTCTGCGGGAGCCGCAGCCATTGTGCACGGAACCGCATTTCCACGTCGGGAGGTTGGGAAAGCGGGCACGACGCGGCGCCGCGCGCATTGTGCCCGCCGTTCATTGCATGCGCGTTGCGCAACAATCCCGCGAAAACGCTTCGATTCCTTCGTGGCTTCGCACGCGAGCACGCGCCGCTGCCCGAAGCGGTCGAACGCTCAAACCGTCAGGGCGTCCACCGGTACACGGTGATGCTGTTCCCCTTCACGTTGTTCTTCATCACCACGTACTCGCCGTTCGACCGGCGGTACGCGCGGATGCTGTACATCGCATCGATCGCGCTGCTGGTGTCGACGGTCGCGGGGCTCGCATTGACCAGCGTCGTGTCGAGATTGCCGGTGGTGAGGTTGAACGCGTCGACGTTCGGCCACAGCGGCCCGCTGCTGCTGAACCAGTAGCCGACGAACAGATGGTTGCCCGCCGCGTCGATCGATTTCGCGCCGCTGTGCGGCAGCGTGATCACCGGGTCCGGCTTCGTCGTGTTGCCCGCGCGCCAGCCGTGATACACCTCGATGCGCGTGCCGATCGACGTCCAGTCGTTGCTGCCGACCGCGCCCTGCGCGAGCACCATCGTGTCGCTGTCCGCGAGATAGACGATGCGCGTCAGCGGCACGATGCTGGCCGGAATGCGGGTCGCGACACCCGGCCCCCACGACGGCTTGCCGTTTGCGTCGAAGCCGGCCAGCGGGTAATGCGTGATCGCGCCGGTCTTGTCGAGCCCGGCCCATACGCCGCCCTGGCTGTCGAGGCTGAAGCCGCCCGTCACGCGCTGCGTCGTGTTGAAGGCGGGGCCGGGAATCGAGCCGTCCGGAATCGCGATGTAACCGTTCGCCGCGTTGAAGTGATAGAAGTAGAAGACCGGCGGGTTCTGGCCGCCCGCGACGAGAATCCGGTTCGCGCCGACCGACGTGAGCAGCCCGAAGTGTTCGTCGCGCTGCGTATCGTTCATGTTGATGCGCGGGTCCGACGGATACGTGAACGGATCGACGGTGTTCGCGACGAACTTGCCGCCCGCGCTGCCGCTGTAGATATGCGTGGCGCCGTAGAACAGCGCGCCGTCCGTGACCGGGTCCGGCGCGGCGATGCCTTCGAAGTTCAGCGACTGCAGCGTCCAGCGCAGATTGCCGTTGCTGCCGTACGCATGAATGTCGGTCGCGCCGTTGCGGCCGAGATCCCAGCTGCCGCCCCACGGGTTGTTGAGCACATAGAGGTTGCCGCCGGTGTCCTTGCCGATTCCGACGATGCGCGTGAAGCGTTGCGGGCCGACCTGCCCCTTGATGCCCGTCGTCGTGTCGAGATAGCCGCCGCGCACGCCGAACGTGCCGGCCAGCACGGGGCGGCCCGAGATCGAATAGCGCTTGATGTTCTGGTCGGGCCCTTCGTCGCCCACCAGCAATTGTCCGGCCGCCGCATCGACATACAGCGCCGACGGATGCGAGCCCGCCGGCATCCGGATCGTTTCGAGCAGCGCGCCGGTCGGGCTGAAGCCGACGATCGAGCCGGCGCTTTTCTGCGCGACCCACACGTTGCCCTCACCGTCCACCGCGAGTGCACCCGGCGCCGACACGGTGATATCCCGCTGCCACACGCCATCGGTCGTGAACACGCGCACGCGATTGCCGTAGAAGTCGCTCGCATAGAGCAGCGAGCCGGCCGTCGCGAGCCCGGTGACGACGTCGATGCGCGGCTGGTTGGTCGCCGCGCTGATCTGGATCACGAGGTCGCGATATTTCGTCGCGCGGTTGTAGCGCCCCACCGCGCCGCTGCCGTACGTCTTGCCGGGCTGCAGCGCGACGAACAGCGACGTCGCGTTGCCCGTGATCGCGCTGCCCTGGAATTCCGCGTGCGCGCCGATCGAGCCGATGCTCTTGCCGTTCTGGTAGATCGCGACGCCGCCTTCATCCTCGTCCCACATCGACGCCGTGTAGATCACGCCTTCGGGTGCGACCCACATCGCGCGTGCGACGTTGCCGACGTGCGCGGCGAGCGTGCCGTACGTGTTCGCGATCCAGTCGGTAGTGTTGGCTGCGGGAGCAGCGGGCGCAAATGCGGCGATCGCCGCGGCAACGAGCGCGGCGTGGATGCGTTTTCTGGCGACCATGACGGATGCTCTCCTGAACAGGGTAGTCATTCACATGAGGGATCGGCCGGCCAGATGGCTTGAAGCCCGCGAGATGTAAATTCTTCCCCGAATCATCCGGCGCAGTCGGTATGACATACGGCATGCCTTCGATAATGCGCAGGGCGAGAATAGCGTTATATAAATCGAAAAAAATTGCGAATCGCCCCATGCTTGCGGCGAACGCCGCCGCGCGTCAGTGAATGGTCACTTACGCGCCGGATCGGGAATCGGGAAAATCAGGCGAGCGCCTGCCGGAATATCGCCACCGATTCGACGTCGATCAATTGAAACGGCGAATGCCATTTCGGAAACATCGGGAAAAGCCACTGCCCGAAAACACATCGCCGGCCTGAATCCGTATCGAATCCGGGCCGGCGAATGTCATTTGCCGCGGGTTGGGCAACGCGGCGTTGCGCCGCCGCGTTGCGCTGCATCATGCCGACGTTTCCCGCACCTTCACCTCGGCCACGCGCGCACCGTCCGAATCGTCGTCGTCGCGCGGCGCGCCGAGCTGCCCTTCCCACTTCGCGACCACGGCCGCGGCGATCGAGTTGCCGACCGCGTTGGTGGCCGAGCGCCCCATGTCGAGGAACATGTCGACGCCCATGATCAGCAGCAACCCGGCTTCGGGCAGGTTGAACTGGTTGAGCGTCGCCGCGATCACGACCAGCGACGCGCGCGGCACGCCGGCCATCCCCTTCGACGTCACCATCAGCATCAGCAGCATCGTGATCTGCGTGCCGAGCGGCAGATGGATGCCGTACACCTGCGCGATGAACAGCACCGCGAACGTGCAGTACATCATCGAGCCGTCGAGGTTGAACGAATAGCCGATCGGCAGCACGAAGCTCGAGATCTTGCGGTTCACGCCGAAGCGGTCGAGCGCGTCCAGCAGCTTCGGATACGCGGCCTCGGAGCTCGCCGTCGCGAACGACAGCAGGAACGGCTCGCGGATCAGCCGGATCAGCGTGAACGCGCGCTTGCCGAGGAACGTCACGCCGGCGAGCGTCAGCACGGCCCACAGCAGCGCCAGCGCCAGATAGAAGCTCGCCATGAACTTCGCGAACGTGAGCAGGATGCCGAGGCCTTCGGTCGTGATCGTCGACGCCAGCGCCGCGAACACCGCTACCGGCGCGAACCCCATCACCGCGCCCGTGACCTTCAGCATCACCTGCGCGAGATCGTCGATCACGCCGGTCAGGCGCTTGCCCGATTCGCCGAGCGCGGACAGCGCGGTACCGAAGAAGATCGAGAACACGACGATCTGCAGGATTTCGTTGTTCGCCATCGCCTCGGCGATCGACTTCGGCACCAGGTGCACCACGAAATCCTTCAGCGTGAACGCGCCCGTCTTCAGGTTGAGCGCCGCATCGGACGGCGGCAGCGGCAGGCTCAGGTGGCTGCCCGGCTGCAGGAGCGTCGCGGTCAGCAGACCGAGCAGCAGCGACGTGAACGACGCGATGAAGAACCAGCCGAACGCCTTGACGCCCACGCGGCCCACCGCGCCGCCGTCGCCCATCTGCGCGATGCCGACGGTCAGCGTCGCGAACACCAGCGGCGCGATGATCATCTTGATCAGGCGCAGGAATACATCGGACAGCAACGATACGTAACCGGCGACTTCCTTCGCCATCTTCGGGTCGGGAAACGCGCTATGACAGGCGTAACCCACGGCGATACCAAGCATCATCGCGACAACGATGTACTTGGTAATGTTGTGCTTCTTCTTCATTAGTGATCCAAATTACAAGGCGTATGTTGCTGACGGCGGGTCGATCATTCGCGTCCGGCTGCGAATCGAAACCTGTGTCTCCATGCGGGTACCTGTCCGCGTCGGGCGGCCGCCAGGGCGGACAAGGGGGGGCATTCTAACGCAAATGGTGCACCGGCTTTCAAATCTGAAAGCCCCGCGAGTTGATTTGCGTCCTGATGTCGTCGGGAAACGCTCTGTGTCGCGGCTCGGCGCCGCTTCGATCCCGGGTGAGGTCCCGCGAAAGGTCACCACTCACGGTGGCGACACGATCCAGCGATCGCGACACATTCTCACAAAGATGCGCAGACCTCGACACTACGGCACGTAAACGATCTGTAATATTTGGAAATGATTCGCGTTGCCGCCGACGCCTGGCGGCAACACGCAATCTCGAGCCGGAAACGCGGCACCGCGTTCACGTCATTGCTCCATCTGGTCGACTCCGTCATTTCATCAGTATTCCTTTGAAATGAAGCATCGAGAAACAGCGGCATCGTGATGAACATTCTGTACACCAACTTCCACGGCGATTACGGCGGCGGCCAGGACACCTATGTCCGCGATCTCGCCGTCGCGATGAGCCGCCGTCACCGCGTGACCGTGGCGTCGCCGGAAGGCAGCCGCCTGTCGCGACTGCTGAAGGACAGTCCCGGCGTGGCGATCTTCGACATGGAATTCAAGCCGCGCTGGAACCGGCTGTGCCGGGAGATTCTCCGGCTGCGCCAGCGGATCGCCGCCGAGCGCTTCGACGTGATCCACGTGAACGGGTCCGCCGATCACCGGCAGGTGATGCTGGCGCTGCTCGGCTGCCGGTATCGGCCGGCGGTCGTGCTGACCAAGCACAACACCTATCGCGCCGACAGCTTGGGCAACCTGCTGCGTGCCCGGCTGGCCACCGACCACACGATCG
The DNA here is from genome assembly GCF_902832985.1 of Burkholderia sp. BCC0097. NCBI lineage: Bacteria > Pseudomonadati > Pseudomonadota > Betaproteobacteria > Burkholderiales > Burkholderiaceae > Burkholderia > Burkholderia sp. BCC0097. Next base: position 67,151 of record NZ_CADFDM010000004.1, on the reverse strand, counting down.
CGGTCAGCGACTACGTCGCCAGCATGCTCGCGCTGCGCTCGCCGTACGGCAACGTCACGGTGGTCAAGCACGGCGTGCGCCGGCCCGCTGCCGAACGACTCGCGGCCGACGAGATCTGCCGCCGCAAGATCGCGCTGTTCGGCACGGCCGGCGCGGATGCGATCGTGCTGGGCAGCAGCGCCGGCACCGCGCCCGAAAAAGGCTGGATGGACCTGATCGCCGCGCTCGGCCGCCTGCCCGAAGCCGAGCGCGAGCGGTTTCGCGTGCTGCTGGTCGGCGCGGAGCCGTCCGGCGAGCAGCGCGCGCAACTCGCGCGGCACGGCATGGCGTCGCGCACCGCGTTCACCGGGCGCCTCGACGATGTGCGGGCGCCGTTCTCGATCATCGACGTGTCGTTCGTGCTGTCGTACCACGAGAGCCTGTCGTATGCGTGCCGCGAAGCGATGTCGCTCGGCTGCCCCGCGATCGTGACGCGCGTGGGCGGGTTGCCCGAGAACGTCGAACCGGGCGTGGACGGCTGGGTCGTCCCGCCGCGCGAGCCGGCGGCGATCGAAGCGATCCTGCGCGCGATCGTGCAGGAGCCCGGCTGCGTCCGGGCGATGGGGCGCAGCGCACGGCTGAAAGGCAAGCGCGAATTCTCGTTCGACGCGTTCGTCGACGCGACCTTGTCCGTCTATCACACATCGATTCGACACAACCCGTACCGCTGGGTGACCTCCTTGAGATCCACGAAATGCCAATGAATATCTGGAAGAAGTACTGGGACCTGCGCACGCAGGAATGTCCGTGCGACGTGCACTTCGTCGAATGGCTGGAATCCGTGCGCCTCAAGGGCATCCGCATCTATCATTTCGGTACCGGCGGGCATCACCATGTCGGCGTCGAATGCGCGCGGCCGCATCTGAACAACACCGTCTTCGGCGTGACGGCATCGCCGAAGGAATACAAGTCGTACGTCGATCTCGTCACGCGGCAGCCCGAGGTGAGCAAGACCTACCTTGCCTATTTCGGCGACATCTATACGAGCAATTCGAACCTGCTGCCGACGTTCGACGCCGTCACGCTGTTTCATCTGTGCGAGTTCCGCGACGAAGCGAACAGCCGCTACGGCGCGAAGACGGACGAAGCGGTGCTCGACCTGTTCGCGCGTCATACCGCGCCGAACGGCCACCTGCTGTTCTACAAGGGCTCGGCGGCCTACCGGAAGGCCGAGCCGATCATCGCGCAATGGGCCGCTCGTGCCGATTTCGCGGAGGTCGGCGACTTCAAGACCCTGCGGATTTTCCGCAAGGCCGCGTAATTCCGCTTTCCTGCGATCCGCCCGATGCTTGCGCGCACGCCACGCTATCCGATCCTGATGTATCACCAGATCCGCCCGCTGCCGCCGCCGACCGACCGGCTGCGCAGCCTGAGCGTCGCCCCCGACGCGTTCCGCCGCCAGATGACGCTGTTCCGGCAACTCGGCTACCGCGGCCTGAGCGTGCGCGAACTGCAGCCGTACCTGCGCGGCGAGCGGCAGGGCAAGGTCTTCGGTATTTCGTTCGACGACGGCTTTCTCAACGTGCTGACGCATGCGATGCCCGTGCTGGATGCGCTCGGATTCACCGCGACCTGCTACTTCGTCGCCGGCCGGTTCGGCGGCGCGAACGACTGGGACGCGGGCGCGCCGACCACGCGCTCGCCGCTGATGACCTGCGAGGACATGCTCGCGTGGCGCGATCACGGCCATGAAATCGGCTCGCATACGCTCGATCACGTTGCGCTGTCGTATGTGCCGGTGCCTGTTTCGGCCTTTCAGCTTACCGAATCGAAGCGGCAACTCGAAATGCTGAGCGGGCAATGCGTCGAATCGTTCTGCTATCCGTACGGTGATCTCGACGCGCGCGTGCGCGATCAGGTCATCGCTGCCGGTTACGGCAACGCGACGACGACCCGGCGCGGATGCGCCGGTGCGGCCGACGATCCGTTTCTGTTGCCGCGGATTCCGGTGGCGGGCGGGGTCGGGGCCGTGAGGCTGTGGTTCAAGTGCATGAAGGGGCGAATGGCGGGGTGCCAATAAGCGCTTGGGCAGACCGACTGGAGCGGCCGGTATCACCCCGATCCAATCCCCATCTCCTTCGGTGACTCAATTTCCGACCGATTGCAGATCAATGACAAGTATCTTGATGGATTGCCGGCCCTGCTCGAGGCATCAGTATGCGACGTAAGGCGCGGACCCGCCTTCCGCCGAACGATCCAGGCCAAAATAAATGGTCCGACCGTAAAAATAGGGCAGCCCGAGATCCAGCCAGGAGGAGGATCCGAAGTGACCGGCGACGTCATTGAATGCATATGTCGAACTCCTCGAGAACAACGTATCCGCGTTTGCCACGGACAGGGAAATCATGCTCACCGTGCCGTCGAGCCCAACCAGGGTCGCGGCATAAGTGGTCGTCGTCGACGGGCAATAGAATTGCGTGTTCCTGGTACACGTAATCTGCGATGAGTCATCGAAGAAATACGCATTTGATCCGGTATCGAAGAATGCGGTGACCTTTCTGGAAAGGAATGCTCCCGGCACATCACCCGTCGTCGTCGACATCAGCTTCGTGGTGGCACCGAACGCATTGTTGCTTTGCGTGCCGATGCCAAAAATCAACGAGCCGGTCGCGCTTTCCCGACCGTCTTCCGAAATCTGCGGCATTTGTACAAGCACGCCGTTGTTGTCCACGGCAAACTGACCGACAGGATTGCTGATCTGTTGCGATAGCGGCACGGTGACTTGTACGCAACTCGCGTTTCCGTCCGCGCACGCGTAGTAGTTGCTCAACGACGCGACCTGTACGCAGGTTGCGCCGCAATCATAGGGCGCCGGGCCAATTCCAAGAATGCCGTTTGCACCAAGAGCCGTGGCCGAGTTCGCCGATTCATTCCCGTTTGTACAGGAACTTGGCACGTTGTCCGTTCCGAGATCGCCGATGATCTGCACCGGCAAGGAACTCGCACGTTCATCGCCAATGGCGAGGTCAATCGTTCGAACCGTGCCCCACGTATAGCTCGAAACGAACTTGCCGCATTCGGAAAGCGTCGATCCGTCGGTTGTGGTCGTTTTAGGCAGGCTGTCGATAACGCTCGGAATTGCATCACGTACGATCCGCAAGCCATACGATGCCGTGTCGACGAGCACATTGGACACCACCTGGCAGCGTGACGTTCCGGGCGCACAAATCTTGATGTTGACGGTCGGAATGTTGACGACGCGTGCAACGCCTCGCGCAACCGTAACGATTGCGGTATTTCCGGTGTTGCCGTCCGATGCGCCAGAATTACTGGCGCCCGTTTCGCCGGAACCTGAATCGCCGCCGCCGCACGCAACGAGGAAAGCTGTCGAAACGGTCATCAAGCTCAATATGCCGAACCACCGGACGACCGCACGAAAAATGCTCATGATCATTTGCATGAGAGTTACAGGATATCGTTGCCGGTCAGGCCGGACGGAAGCGCGGGCGGCAACCAGGCTTGCCCGGAAAATGCCCCCATGTGCCCTCCTGTCTTGATCACGAGATTGCGCGTCGAAACAGATACCGGCGTACGCCAGCCACGACGTGCATGCGCGGCCTCCACGCCCGCGCTGTAATCGCGAAGATAGCCGCCGAGCGCCGACGCGAGATCGGGAACCGTCGGCCCTTGCCACGCGATGCCGAAGACGATTCCGTCGCCCGATGTGTACTCGCGAATCACGGTTCCAGATTCGAGCGTGGATTCACGGACGATGTAAACGGCGGGATTCGTCGTCAGGCCATCGGCCGCCCGATTCGCAGGCCGCATCACACGCACTTTCGCCGCATGATCGGCGGCGAACAGCGATATCGGCGCGCCGCCCAGTTCGGCGTGCGCATGGGGCGTTGCCCATCCCGCGATGAGCGCGGCGGCGTAAACACAGTTAATCGACTTCACATCTCCCTCCCGGATAACACCCGCGTAAGACGGTTCGGGGCGCCTGCGCTGCGAGTGCGCTCCCTTGGAATCAAGTCCCACTCGACGCCCTTCGTCGCCGAGATCGGTAACCAGGCGCCCCACGAGGAGGCCGGCCACAACATTTCGTGACATTAAACTCAATACTGATATTTTTGTCACTTATGCCGATAGAGCGCGTGCTCGAACATTCCTAACGTCGGTGTCACATTCATCATCGGCACCACGTGGGTCATATCCATCACTCGGGTTAGTCGTCCTCAATGTTCCGGCCGCACTCGACGCATGTCGTGAACCACGATCACGAAACGTCCGCGGTCCGGCCATGCGCCGCTGAAACTCGACGGCGATCGTCACGTCGCCCGCAGGGCGGCACTGCAACATGCGTGCGACGTGTCCTGGCCAACGCGGTTCAGAAGCGGTATCCGACCGACAGGAACGTCACGATCGGATTGACCCGGAATTTGCTGGTGCTCGTGACCGTGCCGACGGATGACCGGGTAGTGAGCGTGGCGCGTGTCGATACCCACGAATACGCCACCGACGCGTTGATCGACCAGTGAGAATCGATGTTGTAGGTCAAGCCGCCGTTGACGACGGGCGCGAAGGAATGACTGAGTGACACGGATGTCGGTCCCTGGAGCGCTGTCCCGACGGTGGGCGAGAAATAGATCTGGCCGGTGGAAACGGGGTTGCTGAGCTTGATGTTGCTGAACCACGTGTAGGTGACGCCGGCGCCCAGATACGGCCTGAACCGTGCATTCGGCTGACCGAAGTAGTAGTTGAAGATGATCGCCGGACTCCAGGCCCGCGCGGTCCCCAGCTCGCCGAAACCGCTGAGCGTACCTGCGCCGTTCAAGTGCCATGTCGGCGGAAAACCCATGACCGTCGTCGCCGCGATATGGTCGGTCAGGAAGTACGTTGCGGTCAGTCCGAACGTATCGCCGCTTGCGATCTCCCCACCGCTGCCGGTCATCACTTGTGACTGGCCGAGCGCATTGACGGTCAGCGGATCAGCCGACCCCTGCGGCGCGAAATGGGACCACCCGGCATTGACTACCCACTGACCGGCTGATTGAGCATGCGCGCCAGAGATGGCCGCGAGCAGTACGACGGTTCCTGCGCTGATTCGCTTCATGATTGTCTCCATATTTTGGTGTCGGTGTTCAAGAATCGTGAAACCTGTCTTCATCCCCGTGCGCCAGGCATGACTTACGGGCCGGTCCTGCGCTTGTGACGCGCGACGCCAAAAGCATCGGGCGCTGCTTCGTTAATCAAAATCCCATTTTTCATTCACTTCGGATTCCAAAATTATTTTCATACTTCAACCCCAAATACCCCGAGAATCGACGATCAGTGATGTTCGGGTTCGACAGAAGTCGAAAAGGCAAACGGGAAGCGCCCCATCACGGTATTGGTCGTCGCTATCTGCGCGCGATCGCTCAGCGCCACATGCAAGGTGAGCCCGCGCGACGGGTCGTCCACCATGCTCACCCGCGCCCCCTCGACGCCGGCATCCTTCAGCGCGGAGATCAGCGCGTCGAACGTCTCCCATCGTTTGAGTTCGGGCTTGAAGATCTTGCCGACCGCCGTGAGCGGCATCGCATCGACGATATGAATCCGCTTCGGAATCGCGGCACGCTCGCCGATCGAGCTGCGTATGAACGTGTCGAGCTCCGTCTCGGTTGCCGTTGCGCCGGCTTTCAGTTGCACGTAGGCAACCGGCAGCTCGCCTGCATGCACGTCGGGACGTCCGACTGCCGCGGCGATCTGCACTGCCGGGTGGCGGTGCAGCGGTTCTTCGATCGTCGCCGGATCGATGTTGTGTCCGCCCCGGATGATGAGCTCCTTGCGGCGCCCCGTGAGCCAGAAGTAGCCCTGCGCATCGCGCCGCGCGAGATCCCCGGTATTGAGCCATTGCCGGCCGTCGCCGAGATCGAGCCACAGGCTCTCGTTCTGATCTTCCTGAAGATAGCCCGCGAAAACGTTCGGCCCGGAAATCGTCAGTACACCGACCTCGTTCTCGACGCAGTCGCGCACGTAGCGACCGGCGTCGTCGAGTATCACCGCCTTCATCATCTGGCCAGGGATGCGCAGACCGATCGAACCGAGACGCCGTTCGCCGCCTGGCGGATTGACGCTGCTCACGCATGCGCCCTCGGTGAGCCCGTAACCTTCGAGGATCCGGACCCCGGTGCGATCCTGGAACGTGCGGAATACTTCCACGGGCATCGGCGCGGCGCCGCAAAGCCCATACTCGAGCGAGTCGATATTCCGGCCGTCGACGGGCACGTCGAGCAATGCCGAATACAAGGTCGGCACCGCGCTGAAGAAATTGATCCTGTGGTGCTCGACGATTTCCCAGAATCGTTTGACGACGCCGTCGCCGCGATAGCCTTGTGGCGTACCCAGCACCACATGTGCGCCGCGCGAAAACGGCACCAGGCCCGTTGCCAGCACGGCATTGACATGGAACAGCGGCAGTCCGCAGAAAACGGTCTTCCCCGGGCCCATCCCGGCGCCGACGACCTGCCCGACGCTCCAGGCATTGGCCACCTCGTTGCCGTGCCGGCGAATCGCGATTTTCGGCAATCCCGTCGTGCCGCCCGTGCAGAAGTAGGACGATATGTCGTCGGCTTCGAAACGCCGGGGGATCAGCAACGAATCGCCGGATTCACGCGACATCGCACAGTCGAAATCGTGGATCTCGATGTGGCGCGGAACGGCGCCGCGCACGCCCGCGCGCCCGTGCAACCGCTTGCATTCGCGACGCTGCATCGCGCGTGCGGCAATTCGGCGCCACCCCTGCACGCGCTCGGCCAGATCGATCAGGACGAGGCTTTGCAGCGACGGCACCTGGCTCAGGATGGGATGGATCTTCGACCAGATATCCGTTCCCGGAAAGGGCGCCAGCGTCACCAGCACTTTTGCGTTGGCGGCCTTGAGCAGCGATGCGATCGCCGGCCCCTCCAGCAACGGATTGATCGCGCATACGATCCCGGCCGCTTCGCCTCCCCAGATGACGAAATGCGTCTCCGGCAAGTTCGGCAGCACGTAGGCGACCACCGAGTGGCGATCGATGCCGAGGCGCGAAAACAGGTTCGCGGCCCGGGTGATATCCCGCAGAAGCGCCGAATAGGTCCAGCGCAACGGCTTGCGATGATCGTCGGCGCGCAGGAAAAAAGACAAGGCCGGCGCGCTCGGGTCGATCGCCGCACCACGGCCGATCATCTCGTAGGTGCTGGCCGGAAGGTCGGCGGGCGGCCCCTGGTTTTCGATCCGAAGCACGTCCGCTTCGGTTGCGATGGCGTTCATGCGATCTCGTCCACGATTCGGTTGCGTTGCACACCGAGGTCGATCGCCCCGTCCCTGCTCCGGATCCGTGATTCGACCAGATCCCCGGCCTTCAGGTACTGCGGGCGCGCGGCCTGAACCTTCGTGAACATCCGCCACTTCATGTGCTCGGGCAGCAACGCGGCAATCCGCTGCTTCGCCGGCGACGGAATGCTGAGCGCGCATCCGGACGGCGTGCCCGTCGCAAGCAAGTCGCCGGCGTTCAGATCCTGAACACCCGAAAGCTCCGTGAGCGTTTCGGCCGGACCGTATACGAGGTTCCCGGTCGAATCGCTCTGCCGCACTTCCCCGTTCACGGTCAGTGTCAGTGTCAGCGCGCGCAGCCGCGCGACATCGCTTGCCTCCAGCAGGCACAGATACGGCCCCACCGGCCCGAACGTTCGATAGCTTTTTCCCTTGTAAAACTGCATTTGGGGAATCTGGATATCGCGTGCGGAATAGTCGTTGACGATCACGAGGCCGGCCACGTACTCGTGCAGGTTCTTGTCCGTGATGGCTTGCCGGGACGTGATATCGCGGCGAAGCACGAGCCCCAGTTCGATCTCGTAGTCCAGAAACCGCACATGTTGCGGTCGGACGACGTCGGAATCGGCGGCGACGATGCAGCTGGTCGCCTTCGTGAAGATCATGTTGAACGACTTTGCATCCGGGTTCATGCCGGACTCGATCATGTGCTGGCGATAGTTGGCGCCCTGGCAAACGAACCGTTGATTGCGCGTAACCGGCGACAGCCACTCGACGTCCGACTCGGAAATCGTTTCTCCGCCGAGTGCGGCGAGTTCATCGATCCGATGTGCGCGCACGAATTCGCCGGTGGTCGGGTAGTCGCCCGGTATCGGCGTGATCCGGTGATTCCTCGCCACGCCCCATTGGGCGCGCCCCTGATGCCGGTAGTGCAAGACGTGCAATGCCATGAAGATGCCTCGAACGGGTCTGAGTGAAGATGAAGGTCACGCAAACAGCTTCGCGAGCGTGCGCAGCTTCGCGAACGTGACGTCCGGACTGGTCCGGAGGTTTCGGATGAGCGATGCGATGCTCGCGGCGGTGATCTTCGGTTTAGTGAAGCTGCGCGGCATCCGGGGGCCCCATTGCGACATCGCTTCACGGCTGACTTCGTGGATGCCCGTCGCCACGTCCGCCGTGAACATGTCCCCATCGCAATAGTGTTCGTGCTTGTCGCCCCAAGGGTCCTGCCAATAGTCGAAGACCTGGCTGCCAAGAATGTGGCGACCCACGCCCCATGCGTGCGTCCATCCTCGTTCGCTCAGCACACGCTGCCCGACCCCCACGGCATCCGCGTCAACGAGCTCGAATGCCGAGTGGCTGTACAGCGCTGCGAATCCCTGTGCCAATGCCAGGGTATGGTGATCCGTGGGCGTCGCTCCGCGGTCGAGTCGCAAGAACGCGACGGCGGGCGATCCATCCGGCAACACCTGAACGTCGCTCGGGATGAAGCCGAAGTGAGACGTGTACCACGCGCAGGTCGCCTGGAAATCGGCGAGTTCGAGCACGACGTGACCGAGGCGAATCACTTCCGGCGCCTCCAGCGGCGGACGCTGGGTATCGTTCACGCGAACGACGGAATCGGGCGAGTTGAACGGTAACGCCGACCGGTGCGGCAGGGCGCCGGCCCGCGCTTGTCCCGCGACTGCATCGACACGAAAACCCGACGGATCGACGAGCGTGACGCGATGCCCGCCACCGGGCCACGGCGACGGCTCCACGTCCGACGCGCCCGGCACGTCGGCAAGCTTTCGCAGTGCGTCGATGCCGTCGACTTCGAGCCCGAAGCCGACGAAGCGGCTTTTTTCCGCCCGCCGGACGACGTAGCAGAACGGTGTCGCGGCCGTGCCCCGAAGGAACAGATGGTCGCCGTCACGGGATACTGTCCGCAGGCCGAAATCGTTGAGAAATCGTTCGGCCCGCTCGAGATCGGGACGCTCGAACATCAGATAGGAAAGCGCCCAGGCCTTCGTCGTCGGCTGGGGACTCCGTGCGGGTTGTGCAGTAGTGAGCTTCATGGGGGCCTCAGGAAATCGGCTGGGCAATGTGATCGGTTAGCGACGACAACGACGTGCGCGCACCAAGCAATCGCAGGGATTCGAGAACGAGACGGGTCGAGTCGGCTACCGGGCCTTCGTTCAGGACCGTTTTGTCCGGCCGAATCACGGCCGCCCAGCCAAACCGCACGACACGCGGCATGAACGTACCGTCCAGGTCCTCCCATCCGTCGTTGTCGACGCGATGAAGGCGCTGCCCGCGGTGCGCGACCCGCACCACGACGCCACCCGCCGCAATGAACGCGGCTCGCGCGCCGGCGTCGAGTTCGACGCCTGGGTCCCGTCCGAATCCGATCAACGCGAGACCGCTACCGAACACGTCGTCGCTCAGGCGGATCGCTCCATCGTGGCTGCGCAGCCATCCCTGCGGCAGCGCTGCGCCGCGTACGAGCCGCGTGGATGAATGGCCGGGGACGAACAGACCGCTCCGGAACGCATTCTTCGGCTTGATCCCGAGCTCGTCGAAGTGATTCCGTAGCGGCGGAACGAGCCGTGTCAATCGCATCAGACCATGCGTGAACAACGCGATCCCGGCATTTCGCGGCATCACGAGCTTCCCCATGAATTTCGCGACGCCGATCATCGCCTTCGCGTGCGGTCGGCGTTCCCGATCGTAGGAGTCCAGAATTTTCTGGGTTGCGCGGCCTTTGACGACCCACGCCAGTTTCCAGCCGAGATTCGCGGCATCACGCAGACCGGCGACGAGCCCCTGGCCAGCGAACGGCGGAGTGATATGGGCGGCGTCGCCTGCAAGAAAAACGCGTCCTTTGCTGAAGGTCCTGACGGTTCGGGCATGAAAACGGTACACGGCCTTGCGTTCGATCACGATGTCCTCGATGCCGCCCCACGGCGCGAGCAGCTCGCGGATGCGTTCGTCGGATTCCATCTCCTCTCGCGTCTCGCCGGGATGGAGCATGAATTCCCAACGCTCACGCCCACCGGGAGCGGTCATATGAGGCGTCGGCCGCCGGTGGTCACAGATGAACTCGACATGGTCGATGGGTCGGCGCACGTTTCGCGCGTCGACGATCAACCAGTCTTCCGCGAACGTCTTGCCCTTGAAATCCTGTCCGATCAACTGGCGCACGATCGAGCTGGCACCATCGGCACCGACGACGTAGCGAGCGCGCACGACGTGCCGCGCGCCCTGCCCGCCGTCGAGCGTGGCGGCGACGTGATCGGCGTGCTCGTCGAGCGAGACGAGCGTCACACCCAGCGCCATTCGGGCGGTGCGGTGCGCGGCCAGTCGGGCACGCAAGCATCGCTCCAGGTCCGGTTGATAGAACGTCACGAGCTTCGGATGGCCATCGACGCTCCCCAGCGTATTGATGCGCCCGAACTCGCCGAACCAGGGAGAGCGCATCCGGACGTACGGGATCGCCACCGTATCGAGGTCGGCTTCGTTCACCCCGATGTACTGCAGGATGCGAAGCGCGTCGTTGTCGAGCGCGATCGCGCGCGGCGCCATGAAGATCTCCGCCGCCCGGTCGACGACAAGCACACGCACGCCGTCCCGGCCAAGAAGCGCGCCGATCGCCGCGCCGACGGGACCGCAGCCCACCACCAGCACGTCTACCTCCGATGGCAAGTCGCGGCCGCCGGCACGGCTCGCGTTGTCGTTGCCTTCATGGACGCCCGGCTCGCACGTCAGTTTTGTCTCCACCACCGTTCTGCCTCCAATTCTTCGGACTGGCCGCTGCGGGCCGCCTCGATGACATTAAAGTCATAACTGATGATTTTGTCAATTTTGACGTTCGAACGTATACTCAAACACCGAACCCATGCGCACGCCGATGCCCAACACTTCTTCCCGTCGCACCAGAACACCGTCGCCGGCCGCCTCGAACGGGCAAGCGCCGTCGAGCCCCGAGGTTCGCGAGCCGCGAGGCGCGCGCCGAAAGCGCGAAACGCGGGCGCGCCTGCTGGATGCCGCCTTCGTACTCATGGCGCAAAAGGGGATGGAAGGCGTCGCGATCAATGAAATCACGGAAGCCGCGGATGTGGGGTTCGGGTCGTTCTATAACCACTTCGAATCGAAAGAAGCGATTCATGCCGCGGTTCTGGAAATCGTGTTCGAGGAGTTCGCGAATACCCTGGACCGCATCGCAGGCAATCTCACCGACCCTGCCGAGATCATCTCGGTATCGTTGCGCCATACTTTGCTGCGAGCCAGAAGCGAGCCGGTCTGGGGGCAATTTCTCCTCCGCGAAGGGCTGTCCATGCGAGCACTCAGCCGCGGCCTCGGACCTCGGTTGCTGAGGGATATTCAGAAAGGCATCCTCGCCGGGAGATTCTCGGCAAGTGACCCGCTGATGAGCGTGATCACGGTCGGGGGCGCGGTACTGACCGCCATTGCGATCGAACTACGGTTCGATGCGGACGAGAAGCCGGTTACCGACATGTTGAACATGTTCGGGTACAGTCAGAACGGCTTTGCCGAGCGTGCAGCTTCATCCCTGTTGCAGACGTTGGGTGTGCCGCGAACTGAAGCGACAGAAATTGCGAATCGCCCGTTGCCGCCGGCTGTGACGTCTGCGCCCGAGGAGTCGCCGGAGCGCTAGCGATCTATCGTTCGTCTGGGATAGGTAGAACGCTGCCGGGTACCCGCGTAGCGCTGACGGCCGTCGTCACCCTGTGCCGGCCGCGCAGCGCGGGGCATGCCGGCTCATGCCCTCACCGACGCGAGGGCACTGGTGGAAGCCTCTTTGATTGTTCGACGCTCATGGTTCGACGGTCGCGCTCGTCGACCCGTTGCGGGCGCTCGGAGAAGATGCCTCGGGTCGTCTTGACGAATCAGGGAAAACATCCGGAATCAGTCGATCTGCCCGACCGCCGCCCCCTGCGCCAGCCGTCTTTTGACGCCCACGAACGCCACGCCGGCCAGCGCGATGGAGCCACCATAGAACAGCAATGCCGTCACGTCCGTTCCGAGCCGGGAGAACACGAACCCGACCGCCAGCATGCCCAATCCGAGGCCGGTGCGCTCGGCAACGTACGAGATACCGATCACGCGATCGCGCGACGCGGCCTGCGTCGACTGCAGGAGCGAATAGTAGATCGTCTCCGTGGCGGCGTCGAAAATGCCCGCCAGCAAAACGAAGCCCAACATCCCCGGCATGCCGTGCACCTCGAAGACGCCGAGGAAGCACGCGAAGGTCAGAATCAGCAACGCGATGAAACACGGCTCGAGCGGCTGGTGACGCGATTCGAGACGCTCCAGCAAGCGCGGTGTCACTGCCGCGGAAACGAGCCGTCCGACGCCCCACACAGCCATCAGCCAGCCGTACAGAAACGCGGGCTGATTCGGGTCGAACAGCTGCGACCTGATCGGGAAGCCGACATTGTGCGTACCGGAGCCGAACGCTTCGACGAATCGCGCGCCGATCACCAGCATCACGATGACCGACAGATAGCGCGCCGCGCGCGGCAGTGCACCGGCCTCGGCCGCAGCGTGCATCTCCTCGGTCGGTCGGTGCCGGCGCGGCATGTTGCCCACCAGCATCAGAAATGCGATGGCGGAGATCGCGAACGTGATCGAATCAATCAGGAATACGCTCTTGTAGGCCAGGTACTGCGTGATCACCGACGCGAGCAGGCTACCGCCGACCACCGACACCCCATCGGTCGCGCTGAGGATCGCATTGAAACGATGCCGCCCCTCCTGCCCAACCATTTCCGGAACCTCGGACATGATGGACACCCGGTAGATCCCCTGGAAAAGGCCGATGAAGAACGGCACGAAATAGATGAGCGACGCGTCGGCGGCACGCGACGACGTGGCCAGCACGCCGATCGCCAGTGCACTGCCCGCTTCCGCGGCGAAGATCAGGGTACGGCGGGAGAACCGGCTCAGCCGCGGCACCGCGGCGCCGCCCGCGACCGCGCCCAGCAGGCGCGACGCCATCGTCAAGCCGAGCAGCGCGGCGGAGCCCGTGACCTCGAGCGCGTAGGTCGCCAGAACGATGCTGATCATCGTCGAACTGATGTCCGAGATCGTCTTGAACGACAACCAGACGTACAACTGCGCCAACGAAGACGAAGCGCGTTTTTCTAGAACCAGCTCGGATTTCATGGCAGCTCATCTCGCTGAGGAAAAGGAAATCAGCAACATGTCCCGGAACGCGAGTTCGTCCGGGTTGGCTTGCTGAACGGCATTGGCACTGTGGTACAGCACGGCATCGTTCACGATCACGGTATCGAGGAAATCCGTCAGCGGCCGTGCGAACAAGGGAGCGGTGGAAACTTTCGACGCGTGGATAAGTTTTTGATTTTCAATCAAACCTGCAGCAATGGCAGAAGGCACGACACACGGCGCGACGATAATAATGAAACGTGAGCGCTACTCTGCTCAGCCTACCGAATGACACAGAGAGGCTGAGATTAAAGAAAATAAATTTCTTCGATGATTGATTACTTCCTCTTCGGCGTGCGGAACACGACAGCTTCTACCCATGTTCAGTCGAGATCGCCGAGAACCATTGCACGCTTACCAAATTACCGCTTGCAGCCGTCAGGAAGAAGGAATCTGAAAGACCTTCCGTTCCGGATATGGCCCCATGATTTGATGCCCCTCAATCCTAAGTTAACAAATTTAAGTAGCACAAGAAAAATCTTCCTTCATCCGCAACGTCCTCTTCCAGCGAATGCGTGATGCACATCTTCCGTACTTCGCTTTCGCTTTTCTTAGCTGGAAAATACAAATTCCTCTCAAATTTTCCACAACTACCAACCAACATCAATTAAATAGCTAAAGGAATCACCCACATCGTAAAAATGTCAGGTTTACACATCCAAGACACCTACATACCCGCACCTACCTACCTCCACGCCCCGTACCGGCAATCGTCAATCCAACTGTACCGGTACTGTACATAAAACCGTCGCTACACTGATCTCCATCCCAGCCTCGAACCGAATGGAGAATCCGCGATGGAATTCCTCACCCTCAGCGCGCTGCCCGCCGGCATGCTGTTCGCGCTCGTCACGTCGATCACGCCCGGCCCGAACAACACGATGTTGCTCGCATCCGGCGTCAACTTCGGTTTCCGCCGCACGATGCCGCACCTGTTCGGCATCAGCATCGGCGTCGCGATCCTGATGCTGTGCGTCGGCTTCGGCCTCGGCGAAGCGTTCAAGCGCCTGCCGCTGCTGTACACGATCCTCGAAGCCGCGAGCGTCGCGTATCTGCTGTACCTCGCATGGCGCATCGGCACGTCGGGCGAAGTGAAGGCGCACGGCGCCAAGCCGCGGCCGATGACGTTCATCGAGGCCGCCGCATTCCAGTGGGTCAATCCGAAGGCGTGGATGATGGTGCTGACGGCCGCGACGACGATCCGGCTGTCCGCCGATTACGGGATGAACGCCGCATGGATGTCCGTCGTGTTCATCCTGATCGGCTTCCCGTGCATCTGCCTGTGGGCCGCGTTCGGCCTCGGCCTGCGGCGCTTCCTGTCGAATCCCCGCGCGCTGCGCCTCTTCAACGTGACGATGGCCGTGCTGTTGATCCTGTCGCTGTATCCGCTCGTCGCCCATCTGCTGCCGCAGTGAGCGCTCACAAGCGCCCGTTGAGCTTCACGTGATGCAGGCGTACCCTTTCGGTACGGGCGCGTGCAGCCGCTTCGGCGGTTGCACCGCTGCTCTGCATGGAGATTGCTGATGAAGCCAATGCTGAGAGCGGGCGAGCATATCGAAGGCATGCACTGGATCGCCGAATACCACCCGCTCACGCACGATATCCGCGTGCTGCGCGAGAACATCGAAGTCGGCACTTACTGCGCGCCGCCGACGCTGTTCGGCGACGAGGAAGGCATGGGCGCCGCGAACCACGACGATCATCGCGGCCGGGAAGCCGCGCTGCGCGCGTATCTGCGCAACTTCGTCAAGGAACACGATGCGGAGGAGTAACGGTACGACGGCCGAAATGTCGACGGGCCGCGAAAGCGGCCCGGTCTGCTGTCGTGCGCCGGTCGATCTGCTCGCGACCAGCCTGAATCGATCATGCACGGGGGCGATGCACGCACCGGCCCGCCCGTCGCTCAATGCCCGAGCGACTCGATCTTGCCTGCCGGCTGCGCCACGCCATGCGGCCGCGCCATCTGTTTGATCAGCAGCGCGACGCACGCAAGCACGCCCGCGACGGCGATCGTCGCGAACACACCCGCAAACGAGAAATGCCGGCGCGTCAGTTCGGCGACGAGGAACGACCCGGCGATCCCGCCGAAACGGCCGACGCCGAGCATCCACGCGACACCCGTGCCGCGCCCTTCGGTCGGATAGAACGCGGCGGCCAGCGCCGGCATCGACGATTGCGCGGTGTTCATCAGCACGCCGGCCACGAACACGACCAGCACCAGCAACCCGACGTTGCCGGCCGCCTGCCCGATCGCATACACGCTCACCGCCGTCAGCGCATAGCACACGGCGATCACGCGGTTCGCGTTGAAGCGGTCCATCAGCACGCCGCACAGCACGGCGCCCACGCCGCCGAGCGGGAACAGCGCCGAGATCAGCGTCGCGCTCTTCGGCGTCAGGCCCGCATCCTTCAGCAGGATCGGCATCCAGTTGATCGACGCGTAGAAGATCACAAGGCCCATGAAATACGCGCACCACAGCATCACCGAACCGACGATGTACGAGCGCGACAGCACGACGCCGAGGCCCTTTCCGCCCGTCTGCGGCGCGGCTTCGGTCAATGCGAACGAGCCGGCGTTCAGCGCGTCGCGCGAGATGCGCGCGAGCGTGGCGCGGATCTTGTCGATGGACTGGCCGCTCGCAACCATGAAGCGCACCGATTCCGGCATCTTCAGCAGCAACAACACGCCGAGCAGCAGCGGCGTCACGCCGCCGAGCATCAGCACGCTACGCCAGCCGAAATGCGGAATCATCCACGCAGCGAGGAAACCGCCGAACGCGGCGCCGAGCGGGAAGCCGCAGAACATCAGGTTGATCACGGTCGCGCGACGCTTGTCCGGGCAGAATTCGCCCATCATCGTGACCGCGTTCGGCATCGCCGCGCCGAGCCCGACGCCGGTGATGAAACGCAGGATGGTCAGGTGTCCTATCGTGTTCGAGAACGCCGACATCAGGCACGCGACGCCGAACAGGAACACCGAGCCGAGCAGCAGCGAGCGGCGCCCGAGCCGGTCGGACAGCGGGCCCGACACGAGCGCGCCGCATGCGAGGCCGAACAGCGCGGCGCTCAACACGGGCGCGAGATCGGGCTTGGTCAGGTTCCATTCGCCCAGCAACGACGGCGCGATGAAGCCGATCGCGGCCGTATCGAAGCCGTCGAGCAGCACGATCACGAAACACATGAGGAACACGAGCCACTGAAAGCCGCCGAACGGCTGCTCGTTGATGAAGGTCTGGACATCGACCACGGGTGTGCGATTCATCGCTAGTCTCCTTGTCGGCCGAATGGGCGCGTCAGCGCTCGATCCGGTCGCATCCAACATTGATATATATGCAAGAAGCGCGGCCTCTTGGCCGCGCCTTTCCTTCGTTCACGCGCCGATTCGCTGCCGACGCGCTAGTTGATCGTCACGGCTCGCCAGCATCAGCGGGCCGCGCGATCGGATCACTGCCGGCGCTTAACCAGCAGCATCATCCTGTTCCTTGAAGATCTTGTCCGCGAGATGGAATGCGGAATTCGCGGCCGGCACGCCGCAATAGATCGCAGTCTGCAGCAGTACTTCCTTGATCTCGTCGCGCGTCACGCCGTTGTTGCGCGCGGCGCGCAGGTGCAGCGCCAGTTCCTCGCCGCGGTTCAGCGCCACCATCATCGCGATGGTCAGCAGGCTGCGCGTGTGGCGCGGCAGCCCGTCGCGGGTCCAGATCTCGCCCCATGCATAGCGTGTGATCAGGTTCTGGAATTCGTCGGTCACCTCGGTGCGGTTCGCGATCGAACGGTCGACGTGCGCGTCGCCGAGCACCGCGCGACGCACCTTCATCCCTGCTTCATAACGTTCCTGGTCGTCCATCGCCGGTGCCTCACGCGGTCAGGAAATCGAGCAGCGCGCGGTTGAACCCGGCGGTGCATTCGATGTTCGAAATGTGCGCGGCGTCGAATTCGACGTGCAGCGCACCGGGAATCGCGGCGGCGAGCGCGCGGCCCTGGTCGGGCGGCGTCGACATGTCCTTCGCGCCGGTCACGACGAGCACCGGCAGCGCGATGCCCTTCACTTCGTCGCGCAGGTCGGCCGCGTTCAGCGCGTCGCAGTTCGCCGCATAGCCATCCTTGTCGGTATGCACGAAGGTGTCGCGGATCGCGTCGAACAGACGCGGCTCGCGTTCGACGAATGCGTCGGTGAACCAGCGCGGCAGCACGGCGTCGGCGAGCGCGGCCATCCCTTCGGCGCGCGCCTTCTGCGCACGCGGCGCCCACACTTCCGGCGAGCCGATCTTCGCGGCGGTATTCGACAGCACCGCGCGCACGATACGCGACGGGTAGCGCGCGGCGAGCGCGGCGCCCGTCAACCCGCCCATCGAGATGCCGCAGAAATGCGCGCAGTCGATGCCGACGTGGTCGAGCAAACCGATCACGTCGCCCGCCAGTTGCTCGATCGTGTATGAACCGGCCGGCGCGTCGGAATGGCCGTGGCCACGCGTGTCGTAGCGCAGGATGTTGAAGTGCTGCGTGAGCGGGCGGATCTGCGGCGCCCACATCTGCAGGTCGGCGCCGAGCGAATTCGAGAAGACGAGCCACGGCGCGTCGTCGCGTGCGGCACGGTCGATCCGGTAATGCAGTTTCACGCCGTTGACAGTGGCGAAAGGCATCTCAAGGTTCTCCTGGTTATTTCGCACCCGCGTGCAGCGCGAGCACGGCGTCGACATAGGCCTGCGCCTCGCCGACGTAATGTGCGGGATCGAGCAGCCGCGCCAGCGCGTCGCGCGACAGATGCGCCGACACGGTCGCATCGGCCGCGAGCACGTCGAACAGCGTCGCGCCGGTACGCACGGCTTCCTTCGACGCATGCTCGACGACGTGATGCGCATCGAGCCGACCGATGCGATCGCCGAGCGCGAGCATCACCGCTTCGCCGAGGATCAGCCCGTGCGTGAGGTCGAGGTTCGCGGCGAGGCGGTCGGTGTTCACGTCGAGGCCGGCGACGATCTGTGCGATCTGCGCGAGCGCGCCGCCGGTCAGGCGCGCGAGGTCGGGCAACGCATCCCACTCGGCCTGCCAGCCGCCGAGTGCGCGCTCATGCTCCTGCACCATCCCCGCGAACACGGTCGCGACGAGGTTCGGCGCACGCACGGCGGCCGTCAGCACGGCCGCGCAGCCGACCGGGTTGCGCTTGTGCGGCATCGTCGACGAACCGCCCTTGCCGGCAGCCGCCGGTTCGCCGAGCTCACCGACTTCGGTCTGCATCTGCAGCGACACGTCACGCGCGATCTTGCCGAGCGTGCCGGTCAGCATCCCGAAGCACGATGCGGCTTCCGCGATGCGGTCGCGCTGCGTATGCCACGGTACGGCCGGCAACGCGAGCTTCAGGTCGGCCGCGAGCGCGGCGCTTACGCCGGCTGCGTGTTCGCGCAGGCTCGCGAGCGTGCCGGCCGCGCCGCCGAACTGCAGCACGAGCGCGCGCTCGCGCAGCTCGGCAAAACGCGCGCGATGGCGCAGCAGCGCATCGAGCCACTGGGCGAATTTGAGTCCGAGCGTGATCGGCAGCGCCTGCTGCAGCCACGTGCGGCCGATCATCGGCGTCGCGCGATGGGTGCGCGCGAGCGCAGCGAGCGACGTGCAGGCTTCGTCGAGCAGCGGCTCGAGCACGTCAAGCGTGTCGCGCAACTGCAGCACGGTCGCGGTATCGATGATGTCCTGGCTCGTCGCGCCCCAGTGCACGAACTTCGCGGCCTCGGGGTCGTCGGCCTTCACTTGCGCGGTGAGTTGCTTGACGAGCGGAATCGCGAGATTGCCGCCGAGCGCCGCACCGTGCGCGAGGGCCTCGGCGTCGAGCCGGCCGGCGTCGCACGCACGTTCGATCGGCGCGACCGCGGCGGCGGGAATCACCTGCTGCGCGGCGAGCGCGCGCGCGAGCGCGGCCTCGACGTCGAGCATCCGCTGGATCGTCGCGCGGGGCGACCAGATCCGGTTGAGCGGCTCGGTGCCGCAAATCAGGGAGGTCAGGCGGGCGCTGTCTTCAAGCATGGCGTCAGAATGGGGATACGGCGTGCGCCTATTGTCTACCCAAGCGTGCCGGCGTGCGCTCGAATGCGCGCACCGGCACGCTTGCCGTTCAGGCGGCGGCCTTCTGCGTCGCGTCGATCAGCGGCACGCCGGTCAGCTTCTGCAGCTCGTCGAACGACAGGTCGGTGAAGATCTCGCTTACCGCGAGGCCGTCGGCCGTCACGTCGAGCACCGCGAGATCCGTATAGATGCGGCTCACGCATTGCACGCCGGTGACCGGATACGAGCACTGCGCGACGATCTTGCTTTCACCCTGCTTCGTCAGGTGCTCCATCATCACGAACACCTGCTTCGCGCCGATCGCGAGATCCATCGCGCCGCCGACGGCCGGAATCGCATCGGGCGCGCCCGTATGCCAGTTCGCGAGATCGCCGTTCGCCGATACCTGGAACGCACCGAGCACGCAGTAGTCGAGGTGGCCGCCGCGCATCATCGCGAACGAATCCGAGTGGTGGAAATACGCGCCGCCGGTGAGCAGCGTCACGTGTTGCTTGCCGGCGTTGATCAGTTCGTCGTCTTCCTCGCCGGGCGCGGGCGCCGGGCCCATGCCGAGCAGGCCGTTCTCGCTGTGCAGGAAGATCTCCTTGCTCGGGTCGAGGTGGTTGGCCACCAGCGTCGGCACGCCGATGCCGAGGTTCACGTACGCGCCTTCGGGGATGTCCTGGGCGACGCGCTTGGCCATTTCATCGCGGGTCAGTCGTTTCATGTCGTTTTTCCTCCAGGCGGTCAGGCGGCTTGCGATGCAGCGTGTTCGGCGGCCAGCTCGGCCGCGTGGGCGGCCTGCGGCACCTCGACGACGCGCTGCACGAAAATGCCCGGCGTCACGATGTGTTCCGGGTTCAGCCCGCCGAGCGGCACGACTTCCGACACCTGGACGATCGCGACCTTCGCCGCGCTGGCCATGATCGGCCCGAAATTGCGCGCGGTCTTGCGATACACGAGATTGCCCCAGCGATCGCCCTTGTACGCCTTCACGAGCGCGAAATCGGCGTGGATCGGCGTCTCGAACACATACGGCTTGCCGTCGATCACGCGCGTTTCCTTGCCTTCCGCGAGCTTGGTGCCGTAGCCGGTCGGCGTGAAGAAGCCGCCGATGCCGGCGCCCGCCGCGCGGATGCGCTCCGCGAGGTTGCCCTGCGGCACGAGCTCCAGCTCGATCTCGCCCGCGCGGTACAGCGCGTCGAATACCTGCGAGTCGCTCTGGCGCGGGAACGAACAGATGATCTTGCGCACCTTCTTCGCCTTCAGGAGTGCCGCGAGACCCGTCTCGCCGTTGCCCGCGTTGTTGTTGACGATCGTCAGGTCGCGCGCGCCCTGTTCGATCAGCGCGTCGATCAGCTCGGACGGCATGCCGGCCGTGCCGAAGCCGCCGATCATGATTGTCGCGCCATCGTGGACGTCGGCAACCGCCGACTGAAGCGATTCGAAAATCTTGTTGACCATGTCTCTTCCTGATGCGAACCCGCGGCTCGTGCGCGGCCTGTCGAGGGGACACGCGCGTGCCGCGTGCCGCGCCGGAGGCCTTCGTCGACCCTCGGCTTTTGTTCGCTATTCGAACCTAGATTCGATTAGCGAACGATGGGCCGATCATAGAGTCGCGCACAGCGCGTTGTCAAGGCGGGTTCCCTCGGGGGGCGTCGCGTCGTCGAACGGCAAACCGACGTAGTTTTCGGCGAGCGACTGCGCAGCGGCCCGCGAGCGCGTCACGTATTTCAATTCGGCAAACTTCAGGCGATTGACGAACGGCGAATCGTCCGGCGACGCGTGCAGCATGTTCGTCATGAAGTACGAGAAGTGCTCGGCGCGCCACACGCGTTCGAGGCAGGTCGCCGAATAGCGCTCGAGCGGCGTCGCGTCGCCCGTCCGGTAGCGCGCGCCGAGCGCGCGGGACAGCGCGCGGACGTCGGCCACCGCGAGGTTCATCCCCTTCGCGCCGGTCGGCGGCACGATGTGCGCGGCGTCGCCGGCGAGGAACAGGCGACCGTGCTGCATCGTCTCCGACACGAAGCTGCGCATCGGCGTCACGCTCTTCTGCGTGATCCGGCCCTCGGTCGGCGTCCAGCCGGTGTCGTTCGAGAAGCGCGTGTGCAGTTCGTCCCAGATCCGCGCGTCGGACCATTCGGCGAGGTCTTCATCCGGCTTGCATTGCAGGTACAGGCGCGTGACCGTCGGCGAGCGCATCGAGAACAGCGCGAAGCCGTTGTCGTGATGCGCGTACACAAGTTCGTCGAGCGATGGCGCCGCGTCGGCGAGGATGCCGAGCCACGCGAACGGGTAGACGCGCTCGAACGTGTTCAGCCGCTCGGCGGGAATCGTCTGGCGCGCGATGCCATGGAAGCCGTCGCAACCGGCGATGTAATCGCAATCGATGCGGTCCGCGCGGCCATCCGCGTGCTTGAACGTGACGAACGGGTGCTCGCTTTCGACGTCGTGCAGCGCGACGTCGCTGACTTCGAAGTGCATCTGATGACCGTGTTCGACGCCGGCCGCGATCAGGTCGCGCACGACTTCATGCTGGCTGTAGACGGTGATCGCGCGTCCGCCGGTCAGTTCGGACAGGTCGATACGGTGGCGCTGGCCGTCGAACAGCAGCTCGATGCCGTGATGTTCGAGCCCTTCGCGGCGCATCCGGTCGCCGAGGCCGGCTTCGTTCAGCGTGTCGACCGTGCCCTGCTCGAGCACGCCGGCGCGGATGCGGTTCTCGCAGTATTCGCGGGAACGCGCTTCGACGAGGATGGAATCGACGCCTTGCAGGCGCAGCAGGTGGGAAAGCAGAAGGCCGGACGGACCGGCGCCGATGATCGCGACTTGGGTGCGCATTGTTCGTCTCCAGAACATTGGTTCGAGTAATGGAACACATTTGAGCGCTTTCCCGACTATGCGGCAACGCGATTCAGGAGATATGTTGTATACGTTCTGGAGATACCGGCCCGGCCATGGATGCGCTCGATCTGAACCTGATTCCCTACCTCGTCGCCCTCGACGACACGCGCAACGTGAGCCGCGCGGGCGACCTGCTCGGCGTGAGCCAGCCGCGCGTGAGCACGGCGCTCGGCCGGCTGCGCGAATACTTCGGTGATCCGCTGTTCGTGCGCACGTCGCGCGGCATGGAGCCGACGCCGCGCGCGCTCGCGCTACTGCCCGCCGCCCGCGACGCGCTCGCGCAGATCGAGCGCGGCCTCGTCGCGCCGCACGACTTCGATCCGGCCGCGAGCACGCATACGTTCTCGATCGCGCTGTCGGACGTCGGCGAGATCGTGTTCCTGCCGAAGTTGCTGCAGGCGTTCGCGACGCTTGCGCCGCACGCGAACCTGCGTTCGGTCTCGCTCGCGCACGACGAAGTCGGCCGCGGCCTCGAAGCCGGGTCGATCGATCTCGCGGTCGGCTACTTCCCCGATCTCGACGGCAACAACTTCTTCCAGCAGCGGCTGTTCACGCACCGGTTCGTCTGCCTGATGCGGCGCGGCCATCCGTTCGAGCAGACGCCGCCGTTCACGGTCGAGCAGTTCCTCGCGTGCGGACATGCGGTGGTGCGCGCCGAAGGCCGCAGCCAGGAGGTGCTCGAGAAATATCTGGCGAAGCAGCGCATGCAGCGCCGCGCGGTGCTCGAGACGCCGCACTTCATGAGCCTGCCGTTCATCCTGAGCCGCACCGACCTGATCGCGACGGTGCCGCACGCGATCGGCTATGCGTATGCAGCCGAGCACGCGTTCATCGTGCCCGTCGAGCCGCCGCTGGCGTTGCCGCGCTTCGACCTGAAACAGCACTGGCATCGCAAGTACCACAACGACCCGCGCACCGCGTGGCTGCGCGGCGTGGTCGCGTCGCTGTTCAACGACGAGCAGGACGAATGGCCGAAGTGAAGAAGGGGCGCGGCGGCCCGCACGCACGAGCGGCGAAAGCATGAAACAATGGCCGGATATCGGCCGCCGCAGGCGGCCTTCGATGGAGCCACTACATGGGTAAGGGAAAGAAAACCACACAGCCCCAGCCGGTCGCCTCGCGGCCGAGCCGTGAAGAAGCAGAAGACGCCGTCCGCGTGCTGTTGCGCTGGGCCGGCGACGATCCCGCGCGCGAAGGTCTGCTCGACACGCCCGCGCGCGTGGTGCGCGCGTACGAGCAGTTCTTCGCCGGCTATGCGCTGGAGCCGCGCGACATCCTCGCGCGCACGTTCAGCGAAGTCGACGGCTACGACGAAATGATCGTGCTGAAGGACATCCGCTTCGAGAGCTACTGCGAGCACCACATGGTGCCGATCATCGGCCGCGCGCACGTCGCGTATCTGCCGAACCATCGCGTCGTCGGCATCTCGAAGCTCGCGCGCCTCGTCGACGCGTTCGCGAAGCGCCTGCAGATCCAGGAAAAGATGACCGTGCAGATCGCCGACACGCTGTTCGACGTGCTGCAGCCGAAGGGCGTCGGTGTGATCCTCGAAGCCGCGCACCAGTGCATCTCGACGCGCGGCGTGCACAAGCCGGGCGTCGAGATGGTCACGTCGCGCATGCTCGGCACGTTCCGCACCGATCCGTCGACGCGTCGCGAATTCCTGTCGATCGTCGCGAATCCTTCCTCGGTCAATCTGACGAATACCTGATGGAGCAGACGAAGCAAACGGCGCACGCGCCCGTCGTGCTCGTGACCGGCGCCGCGCGCCGGGCCGGGCGCGCGTTCGCCGAGTATTTCGCCGCGCACGGCTATCGCACCGCGGTGCACTACGACCGTTCGGCCGATGCCGCGCAGGCCGCCGCACGCGCAATTGCCGAACGCGGGCACGATTCGGTGGCACTGCAGGCCGACCTGTCCGATGCCGCGCAGATCACCGCGCTGATCGATGCAGTCTATGCGCGCTTCGGCCGCCTCGACGTGCTGGTCAACAACGCGTCGGTGTTCTGGCAGGACCATTTCCCGAGCTTCGATCTCGCCGCGTTCGACCAGGCGTGGGCCGTCAATTGCCGCGCGCCGATCCTGCTTACGCGCGCGTTCTACGAGCGGGCCCGCGCGGCTGGCACGCAGGGCGTCGTCGTGAACGTGGTCGACCAGAAGATCAAGGAAAACTTCCACCGCGACCATTTCAGCTACACGGTCGCGAAGGCCGCGCTCGGCAACCTGACGCAGATGCTCGCGCTGTCATCCGCGCCGGTGCTGCGCGTGAATGCGGTGTTCCCGGGGCTGATGCTGCCGAGCGACGACCAGACGCAGGCCGACTTCGAACACGCGAGCCGTGCATCGACGCCGCTCGCGCGCATCGCGGGCCCCGACGACGTCGCGAGCGCTATCCTGCTGCTGACGGGCAATGCGTACAACGGCGTGGATTTCGTCGTCGACGCGGGCCAGAACCTGATCCGCGTCGACCAGGACGTGCTGTACAAGCACCGCTCGCCGGACGGCAAGCACTGAGGCTTCGATGAATGCAGGCGGCTGCACGCCGCCTTCGTGCGCCGGGCTGAGCCGGCTTCGCACCGCTCACGCCCACGCGCGCCAGAAGGCGGCCCGGCCGCCGATCCATTGCGCGTCATCCGCCGCGTTGCGCGGAACGACGCCCGCGCATTCGCCGGCCGCGTTACGGCTTCTCGGCGCTCCCGCCTTCGCGGACCTTGCCCTGCGCGACGCTCGTGCCGGGCGGCACGGTGTGCGTGAGCCACACGTTGCCGCCGATCACCGAGCCGCGCCCGATCGTCACACGGCCGAGAATCGTCGCGCCCGCATAGATCACCACGTCGTCCTCGACGATCGGGTGCCGTGCATTACCCTTCACCAGCGCGCCTTCGCCGTCCGCCGGGAAACTCTTCGCGCCGAGCGTGACGGCCTGGTACACGCGCACGCGCTCGCCGATGATCGCGGTTTCGCCGATCACGACACCGGTGCCGTGATCGATGAAGAAGCTCGGGCCGATCTGCGCACCGGGGTGGATGTCGATGCCGGTGGCCGAGTGCGCGATTTCATTGATGAACCGCGCGAGCAGCGGCACGCCAAGCCGGTGCAGCGCGTGTGCGAGCCGATGGTGCATCATCGCGAACACACCGGGGTAGCACAGCAGGATCTCGGTGATGTGCTGCGCGGCCGGATCGCCCGCGTACGCGGCCTGGATGTCGCTGACGAGCAGCGCGCGGATCGCCGGCAACTGGCGGCCGAATTCGCGTGCGATCTCGAACGCGCGTTCGTCGAGCTCGGCGAACGGCGTATCGACATGCTCGGGCAGGAACGGCAGCGCACGGCGGATCTGCTCGGACAGGATGCGCAGCGTGCTTTCGAGCGTGTGGCCGACGTAGAAGTCGACGCTTTCGTCGGTCAGGTCGGGCGCGCCGTAGTGCGTCGGAAACATCGACGCGCGCAGGCCGGTCACAATCTTGCAGATCGCATCGCGCGACGGCAGTTCGCGGATGCCGCGCGGATGGCGCGTGCGATGAAGTTCCTCGCGCGACTCGCGCAAGCCGGCGACGATTTCTTCGAGGCCCCACTGACGGGCGGGTGATGTCGACATAAGCCAATGCGGGCAGCCGCGCGCGGTTGCGCGGCCGCTAATAAAGTGACGGGTTCCGCAAGATTACCGCGTTTTTTGTCCGGGAGCGGCACCCCGGGGATCGGCCGGACGGCCAGCGCCGTTCGACTGCGACGGCGTCACATCGAGATGCTGCTCGCGTCGATCCAGCGCACGGCCCAGTCGCGCGCGTGCGCGATCGCGTCGCCTTCGTCGTTGAACTGGAGCTCGATCGGAAAAAACCGGTTAGCCACGAGCTCCCCGTCGCTCGATCGGGAGATCACGACGTAGGGCTTGAATGAACCGTCGCTGGCGCGTGCGGGCGCGCAATTCAACAGATAACCGCGGTGCGTGAAGGCAGTAGTCGCTTGCATGAATCCGCCACCTCTAGTCCCTTGCTTTGTTGTTCGCTACCCGTCTTTAAGGGTGCTGCGGCGCCCCGGCGCGGGCAGAGGCGGCGAGACTTCATCCCCTGTCGCCGCTTCGCAGGAAAAGAATCATACTCTGTAGAAAACGTGTCTTCTAGCTGAAATAAATCATGACAAATCAGTGCGCGTCGCGCGACCGCGGCGATCGCCCGCGCGCCTTTTCCCGTCGTGCCCGGAACGGGATTTGCTTCGATCCGGAGCGTGTCGCCGCCAGGAGAGCCGCGATGGAATCCTCCGCTCAAACAGGTCGTGCGCGCCCGCGCAGCATCGAACTCGACAACGACGACACGCACGACAGCACGGTCGATACCGACGGCAAGCACCGCGAAGCGTCGCGGCTCGCCGGCGTCGGGCCGATCTCGCCCGACGAGATCACGCGCAGCAATGCGTCGCTCGTCAATGCGATGCCGGAAGCCGGCGACGGCTTCGCCGGGTTCGACAGCCGCCCCGACGGCAACCATCCCGCGTTCGCGTTGCGCGCCGGCTATATGGTGATCGAGAAAGGCTTCGACACGCCGCCCGCGGGCGACGCGCCGTTCGGCCCCGTTCACCGGATGTACGGCAGCGCGTACTGGCCCGGCCACGGCCGCCGGCCGGAGCGCGTCATCGAGTTGACGGTCGTGCCGAGATAGCTGGCGCCGCGTTTGAATCGGTCGTTCGTTTGAGAGGCGCTATCGGTCGATCACGATGATCGATGGCGATGAACCGGCGCGTGCGATCGAACTGCACGCCGATACCCGCTCGCACGTTGTCGCAACGAACGATTCCGCGCACTGGCATCGGCTTCGCAGTCATGCATGCAGCGCATCGCGTCGACGCACCGGCATTGACCGAAGTCATGGCGCCACGGCGCGATTGCGATTGAATGACGGTGCGTGCGGCGCATCGGCATGGTTGCAGCCGGGCCGGGTGGATGCGTGCGCATACGTTTACGTCAGCAATGCGGCTCGACGCTTGCCGCCTCACGCGACACGCGTCGCGCGGCGCAGCATGCGTCGCGCGCATGGCCATGCGCGACAGCGACAGGAACCACGCGGCCGCGCGGCACGGCGGGCACCTCGCTGCACGATCGCGCCCGTTGGTTTACTCTGCCTCGCAGCACTGCCCGGCCCGCTCGGCCATCCGGCCGACTTCGTTTCAACCCGCCACTCGGAGACACTATGTACAAGCGTATTCTGGTTGCCGTCGACGGCAGCGACACGTCCCGCCATGCATTCGATGCCGCGCTGGCGCTCGCGAAAGCGCACGGCGCGGAGCTGCAGCCGTTCTACGTCGTCGAGAACGCCGCGATCTACTACAACGTGCCCGGCTACGATCCGTCCGTGCTGCGCGATCAGCTCTTCGCGCAGGGCAACGCGCTCGCGCAGGATTTCGCGAAGCTGATGCAGGCCGCCGGCGTGAAGGGCGAAACGCAGCTGAACGAAGCGACGTCGCTCAACGACGTGTCGTCGCTGATCCTCGACGGCGCGAAAGCGTTCGGCGCCGATCTGCTCGTGCTCGGCACGCACGGCCGCCGCGGCTTCCGCCGCCTCGTGCTGGGCAGCATCGCCGAACAATGCGTGCGCCACGCGACGCTGCCCGTGCTGCTGATTCCGGCCGCCGCCAACGCGGACGAACCGGCTGCCTGAGCGGCGCTCGGCACGTGCGCCCGGTCGCGACGTTTTGTCACCCGACAGCGGCAACTTGCGGTGGGACAATGATTTCGTCGATTCAACGCCGGAGTAAACGATCATGCTGACGCCCGTCGCCACCCGCCCCGCCGCCACGCCCCATGCCGGTAGCTGGGCTCCCCGTCAGGCCCCGCACTGCTCGTCGTGCGCGATGCGGCACCTGTGCATGCCGCAGGGCCTGGCGCCCGAAGCGCTCAGTCGCCTCGAGTCGGTCATCTGCGCGGCACGCCCGGTCAAGCGCGGCGAAGCGCTGTTCCGCGAAGGCGACGCATTCGACA
The DNA here is from genome assembly GCF_902832985.1 of Burkholderia sp. BCC0097. Lineage (NCBI taxonomy): Bacteria > Pseudomonadati > Pseudomonadota > Betaproteobacteria > Burkholderiales > Burkholderiaceae > Burkholderia > Burkholderia sp. BCC0097. The sequence goes on along the minus strand of NZ_CADFDM010000004.1, from coordinate 38,740 downwards.
ACCTGTACGCGGTGCGCTCGGGTTCGCTGAAGACCGTCGCGACGCGCCACGACGGCCGCGAACAGGTCACGGGCCTGCACCTCGCGGGCGAAGCGCTCGGCCTCGACGGCATCTGCGACGATACGCACCCGCGCACCGCGGTCGCGCTGGAAGACAGCTCCGTCTGCGTGATCCCGTACAGCGCGCTCAAGGCGCTGTGCTCGGAAGCCGGCTCGATGCAGTTGCGCATGCACAAGCTGATGAGCGAGCAGATCGTGCGTGAAACGTCGCAAACGATGTTGCTCGGTTCGCTGAATGCGGAGGAGCGCGTCGCCGCTTTCCTGCTGGACGTCTCGTCGCGCTACCTGAAACGCGGCTACTCGCCGTCCGAATTCAACCTGCGGATGACGCGCGAGGACATCGGCAGCTATCTCGGCATGACGCTCGAAACGGTCAGCCGCACGCTGTCGAAATTCCAGAAGCGCGGCCTGATCGAAATGCAGGGTCGCCACGTGCAGATCGTCGACTTCGACGGCCTGCAACACCTCTGACATCGCACGGCGCGCACCGCGTGCGCGCCGCCCGCATGACGTCGCCGGTCAATCGAGAAACAGCGCGGCACGCGCCTTCAGCGCCGCGCTGAAATCGTCGAGCCAGCCGATCGACAGACGCCAGCTCTGCCAGTACAGATCGATGTCGATGGTTCGGCCGCGCGACATGTCGATCAGCTCACCCGCCGCCAGTTGGCGGTCGACCATCCGGTCAGGGCACATCCCCCATCCCAATCCCGTTTCGCACGCGCGCAGGTAGCCCGCGACGTGCGGTATCCAGTGCTGCGGCGGATCGAGATCCGCGCGCGTCACGCGTCGGATGAAACGCGCCTGCAACCCGTCCTTCGGATTGAACATCACGCACGGCGCGCGGCGCAGCGCATCGCGCGTGATTCCCGCGTCGAAATAACGCGCGTAAAACGCCGGCGAGCACACCGCGCGATAGCGGATTCGCCCGAGCCGCTCCGACCGGCATCCCTGGATCGGCTCGGCCTGCGCGGTGACCGCGCCCTGCACGCTGCCGTCGCGAATGCGCGAGGCCGTGTAATCCTGATCGTCGATCACGAGGTCGAGCAGCGTCTCGCGCTCGGTGCAGAACGGCCCGACCGCGTCGATGAACCACGTCGCGACGCTGTCGTCGTTGACGGCCACGCGCAGCGTCGGCCACGCGCTCGCGATCTGGCCGGGCAACGCGGGCATCCGGCCGCCCAGTTCGGCCTCCAGCAGCTGCACGCGTTCGGTATGCCGGCACAGCAGCGCGCCCGACGTGGTCGCGACGCACGGCTGCCCGCGCTTGACGAGCACGCTGCCGACCCGCTCCTCCAGCAGCTTCACGCGCTGCGACACCGCCGACGGCGTGACGTTCAGCTCCTTGGCCGCCCGCTCGAACGAGCCGTGCCGGATCACGGCCGCGAGGGCATCGAGCAACGCGTAGTCGAGCATTAGATTTCCTTAATCCGCATTAGGTGATTTAGCTTCTCTTATTCCCGCCCCGATCGCAGACTAGCGCTACCCGATTCATCCGTCTACTGCTTCCACGGCTGTCCCCATCATGAACTGGCTCGCTTTTTCCCACGGCGCCGCACTGTGCGCGTCGCTCATCGTCACCATCGGCGCACAGAACGCATTCGTGCTGCGCCAGGGCATCATGCGCTCGCACGTCGGCAAGATCGTGCTGCTGTGCGCGGTATCCGACATGATCCTGATCGGCGCGGGCGTCGGCGGCGCATCGGTGCTGGTCGAGCGCTATCCGACCTTCGTCCATGCGGTGCTGTACGTCGGCCTCGCGTATCTCGCGTGGTTCGGCATCAACGCGCTGCGCCGTGCGTTCAAGCCGGGCCACGACACGCTCGACGTGCGCGGCGACGCGGTCGCCCCGCCGCCGCAAGGCGCGCTCGCGATCGTGCTGATGACGCTCGCATTCACGTGGCTCAACCCGCACGTCTACCTCGACACGTTCCTGCTGATCGGCACGGCCGGCGCGCGCGAGCCGGAAGGCGCGCGGCTCGCGTTCGCGATCGGCGCGATGACGGTCAGCGTCGTGTGGTTCCTCGGGCTCGGCTATGGCGCGCGATTGCTGGCGCCGTGGTTCCGCAAGGCGGTCGCGTGGCGCGTGCTGGACGGCGCGATCGGCAGCATGGTGCTGTTTCTCGCGGCCGTGCAGTTGCGGTAGGGAGGGGTGTGTCGCGGCAGATCCTGTCTGCCGCGACGTCGGGCAGCCGGCCGCGGTCGCGACCGGTATCGCGTTCGGCGTCAGGCCGTCGAGGTCGCGTCGGGCAGCGCGCCGCCGATCGCCGCGGGCTGGTTGCTGGCCAGCTGCGGTTCGTTGGCTGCCGTCGGGTCCTGCTGCCTGGCCGGATCGACCTTGGCGAGTTGCGTGGCGGCCTGCTCGGCCTTGTCGCCCTCGTAGCGCCAGTACAGGAACTTCTTGCCGCGCTTGCCCATGAAGTACTGGCGGTTGACCGACCAGCGGCTCGATTCGGCGAATCCGACGTGACCGTCTTCCATCTGCTTCTTGAAGCCCGCGATCGAGTCGTGCACGTAGTGATCGAAGAACCGGTCGAACGTCGCGCGCGCCGCCGGATCGATACCCCCCAGCCAGTTGCCGGTGACTCGCGTGGCCGCGTCGATCGCCTTGTACTGCTCCGAGATGGTGCGCGTCAGGACGCCCCCGTTGGCGCGACGGATGAGATCCGCATCCTCGTTCCATTCGCGGTCGGTAATCGCCATGTAGGAATTCACGCCGCCCGGCGGCTTCAGCCGGCCATCGTGCAGGCGCCGGCTGCGGCTGGCGCGCCACTGGTAGTAGCGGTTCATGTGCCAGATGATCTGCGACTCGAGCCGGCCGCTGTTCGACGCCACGCCCGCGCGCCGCTCGTTGCCCTGCCCCATGTACACGTTCCAGGCCGTCTCCAGCTCGGGGGAAATCGCGAACAGCCCGCCGGCCGATTCCATGATCTCCTTCGGCTCGCGAAACGGCACGCCGGCCTTCCACGCGTCGATATAGAGATTGTTCAACGCGACGTTGGCCAGCTCGTTGGTGCGCCCTTCCTGATAGTTGCGCTCGTAGCCGCCGCCCACGTCCGAGTGCATGCCGGGGTAATACACCTCGCGGCAGTTCGATGGAAGCTTCTGATCCTCGCGCACCGAGTCGCCGGGGAATTTCTCCCGGACCTCATGCGACGCGACATAGTGAACGCATTCCCGCACGTAGTCCGGAATGCGGATGTCGTTCGCCCATTCCGCATGGCCGCCCTTGTCGATGCTGTGGAGCATGCCGCCATAGACCGGCCCGAGGATCGCGCCGACGATGTAGGGCGCCGCCTTCTCCAGGCGGCTGCCGCCGAAGCCTGTCGACGCCACCGTATCGAGGATGCCCATGAAGTAGACGACCACTTCGGGACGCATCCCCTTCATGTTCTTCTTGTTCCACCAGAGCCGGCCGCCGATGTTCTCGGCCAGCTGCTCGGTCAGCATGCGGACGAACGCCCGCGCCTCCGTGGCGCCGCGCGAGAAGCCGAACGCGGCCACGTTGATCTGGCTCACGGCCGGCATGTGGTTCGCCACGTGTTTTTCGAGCTCGCGGAGCATCCAGCGGATGCGCGCCTCGCCCTTGCTCGCGGCCGCCATGCCGAGCGCACCGTCGATACCCTTGCCCGAATCGCCGACCTTGCTGCACGGTGTGCCGACGCCCTCGACGTACCGGCCCATCGTGCGCGGATTGGCCTTGTTGAACGGGACATGGGCAAACATCGCGAGCTTGGCGATGTTGCTGTACTTGGTCTTCGCGACGTCCGTCGAACCGTTGCCGTCCTCGCCGTAGTTGTTGCCCGTGCCGTCGAAGAAGGCCGTGAACCACACGGGCTTCGGACACTCCTTGCATTGCTCGACCCGCAGCGGATCGAGCGCCTCGCGATGCCCGTTGCGGATCGAGTCCTCGACCGGCGTGATATCGGTGATGCGTCGAATGAGGGGGGGATTGCTCATGGCGGTTACGCTCCTGTTCCGGTCACGCGTCCAGCGTCAATTCCACTGGGCCGGCTTCTTGCGCCCATAGAACGGATTGGGAATTTCCTTCAGGCACGCGCGGTCGGTAAGCTTGCGCTGCGCGTCGCGCTTCGACAGGGCCACCTTCGGGTCCGGGCCGTCGGCGCCGAAATCCATGTCGCCTTCCACGCGGCCATCGGGGAAGAAGTGCAGCACGATACCGCCGCTCTTGTCCTTGACGGGCGGGCGCGTGACCGTGATCTCGCCTTCGCACCACGCCATCCCCGGCTGGGTTTCCCGGTGGGTGTACGGGTCGTAGTTCGCGGACGACGCTTCCATCGCGCGTTTGTCGACCACGCGCTCCCACCACACCTTGAACGTCTTCGGGGTCTTCCAGCGGAAATCCCATGCGAGACTCGGGCGCGAGCCGCCGCCGCCGGACCAGTATTTCGCGCTCCGCGGCGTGGCATGCGCGCCGTCGGCGCTCGCCGCATCGTCGAGGCTGTTCTTCTCGGGCGGCAGCAGATAGACGCCGTAGATGTCGTAATCCGTATAGTTGAAGGACCCGGCCGTGATGATGTCGTAGTTCGAGTCGTTCCATTTGTTCACTTCGCCGGGCGCCAAGCTATCCTTTTCGGCATCGTTCACGCTCTTGCTGCACGCAGCCGTGGAAAACACCATCACGGACAGCAAAGTGATCCAGCAGCGGTTCATATTGAACTTCCTTCTCTTCCAGTCGATTTCATTCGAGTCGCGTTGCACACGCGCCATCACCCGGCCGCTTCCTGCATCCGCCGCCAGTCCTCCGCCGGCACCCGCGCCAGCGCGTCCGGAAACGCCTCGCCCTGCGCCACCGCGTCGAACACGGCGGCCATCGCCGGATGCTCGTCGAAGCGCGCGCCGTAGCGCAACGCCAGTTCGCAATAGATCAGCAGCGACGCCGCACTTTCGGCGCCGTGCGCCTGGCAGCGTGCCAGTTGATCGCGCACGAAGCCGTAATGCTGCGCGGCCGGCAATGACGCCAGCAGCGCGGGCTTTTCGACACGCAGCCGCTCGAGCATCGTGTACGGATAGCAGGCGGCGAGCAGATCGTCTTCCTGCGCCTGGGTCAACTGCAGCGGAAACTCGGCGGCCTGCCTGACGGTGGCGGGCGCGGCGATGTCCGCCGTCTGGAGCTGCAGCGCGGTATCGCGGTGAATCCAGTGCCGCACGCCCTGCGCCAGATAAGCGCGATGGGCGGCGGGCAGCATGTCGAGCCAGAACGGCAGCACGCGCGGATCGAAGAAGCGCATCAGCATCACGCTCTCCATCTGCTCGAGCTGGACATCGACCATCGGCGCCAGATGCGCGGCCAGTCGCTCGAGCGACAGCGGCGACACGAGCACGCTCGCCGCCGGCCACGGAATGCTGCGCGGCTCGAGCGCGTCCGCGGCCTCGGCACCGTCGGCGGCGGGCTGCCATTCGAACAGCAGCGGCCCGACGACTCTCGCGTCGTCGTCGGTGTCGTCGTCGAGCAGCGAGGCCGCGACGAACGCGGGCCACGACGCCTTGTCATCGTCCGGCAACGTATCGAGCAATGCGCCGTCGATCAGGACGTAAGCGCGCAGCCCGTCCTGCGACGACAGCGCCGCCTGCAGCGCGTCGGCCGCCTGCGCGGCGATCAGGTCATTCGTCATGCGCGGCCCTGCCTCACGCCTTGGCCGCGAACGGCGACGCCATCGATGCCGCGTTGACCATGCACGGCGCGCACGCCGTGCCGGGGAACACGCGCGCGGGCACCGGCAGGCTGTCCGGCCCGATGAACGTATGCGACGCCGCATGCGCGGTGAATTCGCCCTTGGTCCCGTGCACGATGCCGCTGCCGTTCCAGCGCGTATAGCTGGTCCCGCCGTTGATCAGGACTTCTTCCTTCGCGGTGATGGTGATGCGGTTCGCATCGACCTTCACGTCCAGCTTGGCGAGCACGTTGACGCTGTCCTTGAGCGCCTGGATGTCGATGTCGGCCGCGGCGGCCACGAGTCGGATGCCTTTCTCGAACGCGGCGACGCGCACCGCCTCCTGCGCGCTGACCAGCATGCTCTTGCCCGCGCCGATGCTCGTGTGGGCGCCGCTCGTCAACGCGACGTGCTGGTCGCTCGCGACATGGGTCGACCCCGTCGTCGTCGCCAGAATCCCCGCCGGGCTGGCGAGCGCGAGGAACGGCTGCGCGAACTCCGGAAACTCGCCCTGCTGCGGATTGCCGCCGCTACCCCTCAGGCCGTCGTTCTGCGTCCTGAGCGCCTGATGGACGGCATCCTGATCGCCGGACTCCTGCGCCTTCACGTCGTGCGCGGACCCCGACAACGATTCGTGCAGGTCGTGCGCCTTGTCGAGGCGCGCGACGGTCTCGCCGATGTCGGTCGCATGGGCACGCGCGTCGTAGCGCGCCTCGCTGGTCACGAGCAGGCCCTTGGCCGCCCGTACCGCGCCATGCGCGTCGGTCCGCAATTCGAAGCCGCGGGCGCGCTGATCGGTGCGCCCCTGGGTCGCGTCGATGCGGACGTTGTGCCCGAGCGTCAGTTCGCTCGCGTCGGTATCGCTGCGCAGCTTCAGCTGGAGCTGCTGCGGCGTATCGTCGAGCAGCACGTGGTTCGAGCGTCCGCCCGCCGCATTGCCGCTGTCGCCCGACAGCTCGCGACTGCGCAGGCCGGTCAGCACGTGCTGGTCGGGCAGCGCCCATGGCGGCATCCGTTCCGCGTTGTACGTGGTGCCCGACACGACGGGCCGGTCGGGATTGCCGTCGAGGCACATCACGAGCACCTCGCTGCCCACGCGCGGATGCGCGATCATGCCCTTCTCGCCGCCCGCCCAGCCGGCGGCCACGCGAATCCGCGCGCTGATCTGCGCTGCACGATCCCAGTGATAGACGATGCAGACGCGCCCGTACTCGTCGACGTCGACGCTGCCGGCTCCCTTCGCGCCGGCGACGGTCGCGGTTTGCGGCGCCAGCACGCGCACCGGTTCGCTGTTGAACCCGCGCCCCGGGCGCCACGGCGTACGTCGATGGCCCGCGACGAAACGGTTGCGATACTCGGGCTTGCCGTCGGCCTGCAGATAATTGTTCGCCGCTTCGTGACGGGCTTCGAGAATCAGGTACTCGTGATCCTGCGGGCTGCCCGACGCCACGCTGAAGTGATCGGACAGCTGGAACCAGCGCCCGGGCAGGATGCCGTGATGATTTCCGGCCGCGTCGAAACGCGTCGCGGCCGCCTCGATCTCTTCCATCCGCACACGCGCGAGCGCGTCGCCGGCGCGCGTCTGCTTCGCGAAACCGTAGTGCCCCACGTATTCGTGATGCTCGACCTGCGGCGCGACACCCGGCGGATGCAGCGTCGGAATCTGCGCGTGGGCCGCATGCGGCGCCTTGAAGTCGAACGCCGTCGCGCTGTAACTGCCGGCCGATAGGGACCGTACCGCGGACCATTGCGAAATGGCGTCGGCGGCCATCGGGCCGTCGTGCGTCTGGAAGCGGATCTGCGGCGAGCGGCCGTCGACGGCCGGGCACTGCACCGTGCTGTCGTCGCCGACGATCAGCTTCAGGCCTTTCTCGTCGTGCTCCCACCAGTACAGGAACCCGACGGCTTCCAGATGGCGAACGATGTAGTTCCAGTCGCTTTCGCCGAGCCCGCCGCCCTGGACGTTCATCGTGCGCGCCGGATCGTCGCCGCGCACGCGCCACTCCCAAGACGGCGCGAGCCCCTGGTAGTCGGCAAGCAGCGTGCCGATCTGCTGCTGCAGCGATTGGCCGAGGAACAGGCGGTTGTTCACGCGGGTCCGCAGGAAGTGACTCCACGGGCGCAGCACCGCGCGATATTCCGCGATCGAATCGTCGTTGCGGACCAGCGAAAACTCGGTGCAGTAACCGGTGAAATAACGCAGGCCGCCGTCGGGGCGCACCATCGACACCGCGAGCAGCTTGCCCAGCATGTCGGCCAGCGTGACGCCCGCCTCGCCGGACAACAGCGTCACCTCGAACGTGAAATCGAGCCCGAGCCCTTCGTGCGCGACGAGACGCTCGGCCACCAGCCGCGCCGGACGTTGCCGCCCGTACGAGTCGGTCACCGACGGCGCGTCGTCGTGGGGGAAAGACAGCGCGAGCAGGCGTTTGTCTTGCTGGAAAAACGGGGTTCGAATGAATGCCGCCAGGTCAGCCATGACCGCCTCAGAATGATTTTTCGTTCGTGTGGCAGCGGCCCGCTGCCTCCCTTAATTTTGGGATGAAAGGATATCGTAGACAACGCGCCGCGACAACGTTGACGCCATGCGTCATTTCCCTAACCTGGCACGGAAAATCGGTAATAAATACAGTGCCTTGCGCGCGGCGGGGCCGGCGCTCGAACGGAGGTCGCCGCCGTGATGATGTCGCCGCGTCCGGCATGCCGGCGCACGCGCGCGAAACCTGCCGGTTGGCGCGCCGGCGGCGGAACCTCGCGACGCGCTTCGCCGTCTCAACGCGACCGGCTTCACGTCCCGCAGTCCCCTCCCGTCACCCGCAGCTTACGGAGCAGAACATGGCACATCGCACCCTCGGTACATCCAGCATCCAGGTTTCGCCGCTCGCGTTCGGCGGCAACGTCTTCGGCTGGACCGTCGACGAAAACGCATCGTTCGCGTTGCTCGACGCGCTCGCCGACACCGGCATCAACTTCATCGACACGGCCGACGTCTATTCGGCCTGGGTTCCCGGCAACCACGGCGGCGAATCGGAAACGATCATCGGCAAGTGGCTGAAGCGCTCCGGCAAGCGCGAACAGGTCGTGATCGCGACCAAGGTCGGGCTCCTCGGCACGCGCGCAGGGCTGTCGAAAGACAACATCCTGAAGGCCGTCGACGATTCGCTGCGCCGCCTGCAGACCGACTACATCGACCTGTATTTCTCGCACCGCGATCTCGCCGACACGGCACCGCTCGAAGAAACGCTCGGCGCGTATCAAACGCTGATCGATGCGGGCAAGGTGCGCATCATCGGCGCGTCGAACTACAGCGGCGCACGGCTGCGCGAAGCCGCGGCCATCAGCGCGCGCGACGCACTGCCCGCCTACCAGGTCATCCAGCCCGAATACAACCTGCTCAACCGCGCCGACTACGAACGCGATCTCGAGCCGGTCGTGCGCGACCTGAAGCTCGGCGTCGTCAACTACTACGCGCTCGCGAGCGGGTTCCTGTCGGGCAAGTACCGCAGTGAAGCCGACCTGAAGAAGAGCGTGCGCGGCGATCGCGTCGCCGGCTATCTGAACGAACGCGGGCTGCGCATTCTCGCGGCGCTCGACGCCGTATCGGCGAAGCACGGCACGCAGCCGGCCGCGATCGCGCTCGCCTGGCAGATCGCGCGGCCGACGATCACCGCGCCGATCGCGAGCGCGACGTCGCTCGAGCAGCTCGCGCTGCTCGGTGAAGCGATCCGCGTCACGCTCGATCAGGACGACGTCCGTCAGATCGACGAAGCCAGCGCGCCCTGAAGTCCGTGGCGCTGGCAGCGCCGGCCGGGAGAACAGCATCGCGGTTCCACGGCCGGCCTGCGATGCGCGCAAGGTGGATGGAGCCATGGCGGGCAGCCGGTGGCCGCGCGGTTCGACCGCGCTTCCTCGTGCCGAACCTGACCACACCCTCGCCGCGCCGCAAACGAAAACGGCGCGTGATGCACGCGCCGCCGCCAAACCATCCGCAAACCGCCGTCAGCCCGCGGCCTCGCGCGCCGCATCGCGCAGCGCCATCGGCGACGCGCCGTAGCGCTCGCGGATCGCGCGGCTGAAATGCGCCTGGCTCGAAAACCCCCAGCGAAACGCGATCTCGCCGATGCTCGTCTTGCGCAGCCGCGCATCCGTCAGCTCGCGATGCGCGTGCGACAGCCGTTCCGACCAGATGTGCTGCGTGATCGACTCGCCTTCGGCCGCGAAGAGGCGGCCCAGATGCCGCAGCGACAGCCCGACCGCATCGGCGACGGCCTGCGGCCCGAGTTCCGGCTCGCCCAGATGCGTCGCGATGTACTGCTTCGCGGTCAGCAGGTACGACAGCGACGCGCGCGAGGCGCCCGCACCGTTCACTTCCGCGTCGATGAGTTCCGCGATCAGCGTGCGCGTGTGCTCGGCGAACCGCGCGGCGTCGCGCTCCACCGGCGCCTTCATGAACCGCTCGACGCTCGCGCGCAATGTTGCGCCGAGCATCGCGCCCGCGCCCGGCTTCGGCGCGATCCGCAGCGGCAGCGCGGCCAGTTCCGCATCGAGGCGGTCGTCGAACGTCGTGATCGGGATATCGATCAGCAACTGCCGCATCGGCGTCAGGAATCCGAACAGATACGGCACGCGGGTGTCGTAGACGACGAGATCGCCGGCCTCCGCGAGCAGGCACCGGTCGTGCTGGATGAAATACGCGTGCCCGCTCAGGATCTGGCACGCGAACAGCGACTCCTTCGGCAACTGACGCACCAGCGCGGGGCTGCGCTCGATCACGTGATCCTGCCCGCTGATGTCGGCGATGCCGAGGCCCGGCAGCGCGATATCGGTCTTCTCGGCTTCCAGCCCCGCCGGCGACAGCGACGAGCAGCGCAGGCCGACCAGCGTCGCCGCGTTGAACGCATCCCAGTACGCCATCCGGTCGCGCGCCGGCACGTCGGCCGTCGAGCCTCGCGTGCGTGAAAAAACGGTCGAATTCGTCACGTCGCCTCCTGCTGGCGCCTGTCGTGCGGAGCGGCACGGATTGGGGGATGGTTCGTCTGGATTCCGGTGCGATGCAATGTCCGGCGCGGTCAAGCAATGCGTCCCGCCCAGTCAAGAGCGGCGCGCGCCGGCTGGCTAAAGTCGAGCCCACGACAACCCATGAAGGAGACACCCCGTGGTCGACAAAGCCGTATCCGAATTCTGGCAAAACATTCCGGCGATTGCCAATCCGTTCAAGCCCGATGCGCTGCCCGAGGCCTACATCCCGAACGCGGCCACCGACGACGAGCGCTATTACGTTCCGTTCACCGAAACGGTTTCGTCGCGGCCGCTGTGGATCTCGCCGTCGCAGAACAAATGGTGCGACATCCTGATGGCGAAGGAAGCCGGGCTCGTGAACCGGCACTATCACCCGCACGAGGTGTTCGCGTACACGCTGTCGGGGAAATGGGGTTACCTCGAACACGAATGGACCGCGACGCGCGGCGATTTCGTGTACGAGACGCCGGGCGAGGGCCACACGCTCGTCGCGTTCGATCACCCCGAGCCGATGCGCGCGTTCTTCATCGTCAAGGGCCCGCTGATCTGGCTCGACGACGCAGGCAATCCCGACGGCTATTTCGACGTGCATTCGTACATCGCGATGTGCAAGGCGCATTACGAGAAGGTCGGCCTCGGCGCGCAAGCGGTCGAGAAGCTGTTCCGCTGACGCGCGGCGAGGCTCACGATGACGTCCCCTTCCTCCTCCCGGCGCGCCTGGACGTACGAGAACAGGCTGCTGCTGATCCTGTTCATGACGTTCGGCTTCGTGTTCTTCGACCGCCTCGCGCTGTCGTTCCTGTTTCCGTTCATGTCGGCCGAGCTGCACCTGACGAACACGCAGCTCGGCATGGTGTCGTCCGCGCTCGCGCTCACATGGGCGCTGTCGGGCGCCGCGACCGGCGCGTGGTCCGACGCGCGCGGCACCCGCAAGCCGCTGCTGGTCGCGGCCGTGCTCGGCTTTTCCGTGTGCTCGGCGCTGTCGGGGCTCGTCGGCGGCTTCGCGAGCCTGCTCGCGTTTCGCGCGCTGATGGGCATCGCCGAAGGCCCCGTGCTGCCGCTGTCGCAATCGCTGATGGTCGAGAGTTCGACGCCGAGCCGCCGCGGGCTGAACATGGGCCTGCTGCAAGGCTCGGCCGCCGGCCTGCTCGGCGCGATGATCGGCCCGCCGGTCGTGATCGGCATCGCCACCGCGTACGGCTGGCGCGAGGCGTTCTACGTGTCGTGCATTCCGGGCTTCCTGATCGCGTTCTGCATCTGGCGCTGGGTGCGCGAAGCGCCGCCCGGCGGCGTGCGCCACGTGCAGGCCGATACCGCCGCGGTACCGGCCGCAAGCGGCGCCGAGCTCAGCCGCTGGGCATTGCTGAAGGAGCGCAACATCCTGCTCTGCGTGCTGATCAGCTGCTTCTTTCTCACGTGGTTCGTCGTGATCATCTCGTTCGCGCCGGTGTTCCTCGTGGAAAGCCGTCACCTGGCGCCGTCCGACATGGGCGTGGTGATGACCTGCCTCGGCGCCGCGTGGGTGTTCTGGGGCTTCGCGGTACCGGCGATCTCCGACCGGATCGGCCGCAAGCCGACGATGATCGGGTTCGCGCTGATCGCGTCCATGTGCCCGGTCGTGCTGATCCACGTCGGCTCGGTCTGGGCGCTCGGCGCGCTCGTGTTCGTCACGTACACGGGCCTCGGCTGCTTCACGCTGTTCATGGCGACGATCCCGGCCGAAACCGTGCCGCCGCGTGCGATCGCAAGCGCGCTCGGGCTGATCATGGGCGCCGGCGAGCTGATCGGCGGCTTCGTCGCGCCGACCGTCGCCGGCTTCGCGGCGGACAGGTACGGCCTGCAGTTTGCGATGTGGACCTCGACCACCGGCGCGCTCCTCGCGTGCGTGCTGTCGTTCGGTCTCGTCGAAACCGCGCCGGCCGTGCTGCGCAAGCGCGCGCCCGCAGGCGCCGCGGCCGGCCGCCTCGATACGCACAATCTCGGAGGACGCTGACATGCGCGCACTTCAATGGCATGGCCCGCGCGACGTCCGTCTCGTGGAAATCGACACGCCGCGCGTCGGCCCCCGCGACGTGCGCATCGCGGTCGCCTATTGCGGGATCTGCGGCAGCGACCTGCACGAATACGCGGACGGCCCGCACGCGATTCCTGTCGATGCGCCGCATCCGCTGTCGCGCCGCACCGCGCCGCTGACGCTTGGCCACGAGTTCTGCGGCACCGTCGTCGAAGTCGGCGCAGGCGTGACGACGCTGCGCGCGGGCGACCGCGTCGCGGTCGAACCCGAGTATCGCTGCAGCCAGTGCGCGTACTGCCGTTCGGGGTCGTACAACCTGTGCGTATCGATGGGCTTCGCCGGGCTGATGGGCGACGGCGGGATGGCCGACTTCGCGGTCGTGCCGGCCTACATGCTGCATCGGCTGCCCGACGGCGTGAGCCTCGAACAGGCCGCGCTGATGGAGCCGGCCGCCGTTGCGCTGCACGCGCTGCGGCGCGGCGAACTGCGGCTCGGCGAGACCTGCGCGGTGTTCGGGCTCGGGCCGATCGGCCTGCTGCTGATCATGCTCGCGAAGCTGCAGGGCGCGACCACGATCGTCGCTGTCGACGTGTCGCCCGAACGGCTCGCGGCCGCCACGCGCTTCGGTGCGACGCATGCATTCGATGCGCGCGGGCTCGATGCCGCCGCGTTGCAGGACGCGATTCGCGCGGCCACGGGCGGGCTCGGCGTCGATACGAGTTTCGAGGCGGCCGGGTTGCAGGCCACGTTCGAATCGGCGATGCACGCACTGCGCAAGGGCGGCCGCGTCGTGATGGTCGGCCTGATGCCGCACGCGGGTTTCGACGCGTTCCGCGCGGTCAACGACGAGCTGACCGTCACCACGAGCGTCGGCTACCGGCACGCATACGAAGACCTGCTGCGCATCGTCGCGTCGGGCACGCTCGACCTCACGTCGATCGTCACGCGCACCGTGTCGCTCGAGGATGCCGTCGCCGACGGCTTCGACGCGCTGCTCGCCGATCGCACGCAGATCAAGATCCTCGTTTCACCCACGCAACGGCCGGCCCGTCGCGCGTCCACCACCGGGAGCATCGAGCATGAGTCATCAATGGGCGTTTGACGGGCAGTCCGTCGTGGTGACGGGCGGCACATCGGGCATCGGCGCGCGCACCGCGCTGCGGTTCGCGCAGGCCGGCGCATCGGTCGTCGCGCTCGGGCTCGACGCCACCGGCCCGCATGCGCCCGTGCATGCCGGTGTCCGATGCGTGGAACTCGACGTGGCCGACGGCGCGGCACTGACGCGCACGATCGCCGCGCTGCCGCGGCTCGGCGTGCTCGTCAACGGCGTGGGCATCAGCCGGCACGCGGATGAATACCGGATGGACCAGTTCGAGCACGTGCTGAGCGTGAACCTGACGTCGGTGATGCGGGCATCCGACGCCGCGCGGCCCGCGCTGGCGGCCAACGGCGGCAGCATCGTCAATATCGCGTCGATGTACACGTACTTCGGCAGCAAGGACCGGCCCGCGTACAGCGCGAGCAAGGGCGGCATCGCGCAGCTCACGCGTTCGCTCGCGCAGGCGTGGGCCGATCGCGGCATCCGCGTGAACGCGGTCGCGCCCGGCTGGATCGACACGCCGCTCAGCAGCGGGTTGATGGCCGACATGCAGGCGTCGCGCCGCACTCTCGAGCGCACGCCGCTCGGGCGCTGGGGCACGGCCGACGAAGTCGCGGAAGTGATCCTGTTCCTGTGCTCGCCCGGCGCGTCGTTCGTCACCGGCGCGGTCGTGCCGGTGGACGGCGGGTATTCGACGGTCTAGCGCGCGGCGCGCGGGCCGCGGGCGGTCACCGGAGCGACGCGACCTGCCGATGCCCGTTGCGCGCCACGCTCCCTTTGACCGTCGCTGAACCGGGTTCGCCCGGTTCATGTTTCTTCATATCAATCAGTAGTCCCATTAAAAATATCCGGCTCGATCGGATCATGTGAGGAGCACTTTGGAGATGACGAAAAAGACCTTTCTGGCGCTCACGGCCTGCGCGCTTCCGGCCGCGGCGTTCGCGCAGAGCAGCGTGACGATGTTCGGGCTGATGGATGCCGGCATCAGCTACGTCAGCAATCAAGGCGGCCACGACGCCGCTAAATTCGACGACAACATCTTCTTTCCGAACCTGCTCGGCTTCGAGGGCAAGGAGGATCTCGGCGCGGGCACGCTTGCGATCTTCCGGCTCGTCAACCAGTATTCGCTCGGCAACGGCTCGATCATCGGCGGCGGGCTGTTCGCGCGCACCGCCTATGTCGGGTTGCAGAACGACCGGTACGGCACGCTGACGCTCGGCAACCAGTACGAATTCATGGTCGACGCACTGGCCGCAAGCGGCAACGAGATCGCGCAGGATCTCGTCGGCCTGTACGGCTTTCGCAACGGGCCGTTCGATCGACTCGCGCTGCCGAACAACCCGACCGGCGCGTTCGACTGGGACCGCGTCGCGGGCAGCAATCGCGTCGCGAATTCGGTCAAGTACACGAGCCCGTCGCTGTCGGGCCTGACCGTCGGCGCGCTGTACGGCTTCGGCAACGTCGCGGGATCGGTCGGCGCGAACAACACGGTCAGCGTCGGCGCCAGCTACGACCACGGCCCGTTCGGCGCGGGCGCCGCCTATACGAACCAGAAATACGGCGCGGCCGACGGGCTGCCGCCCACCAGCGTACGCAACTGGGGCGCGGGCGTGCACTACACGGTCGGTACGGTCACGGCCAAGGCGCTCGTCACGACCGTGCACAATGCGCGCAACGGCGCGGGCGCGTGGTCGGCGGAAGCCGGCGCCGCGTGGCGGCCGTCGCCGGTATGGGTGATCGGCGCGAGCTACACGTACATGAAGGGCAACGATACGCTCGACAACGCGCACGCGCATCAGTTGCTCGCCGCCATCCAGTACTGGCTGTCGAAGCGCACGATGGTGTACGTGGCGGGCGTGCATCAACGCGCGAGCCATGGCAGCAACGCGCAGATCAACGGCGTGATGGACGCGAACGGCGCGTCGAGCGGCGCGTTGCAGTCGATCGCGCGGGTGGGGTTCAGTACTCGGTTCTGATCCGGTGCGGGCTGTCGGCGGTACGGCGTCCGGCGCCGTTCGCCGACGACACGATTCCGCGCTCGGATCACAGAAACAGCAGCGCCGGATTCAACGCCGTTTCGTCGCACGGCTGCGCGCGCCAGCCCAGCGCCACCGGCACCGAATACAGCCGCCGCGCGCCGAAACGCGGCCAGAAATGGCACAGCCCCGGTGCGATCACCTGCACCACGGACAAGCCGATGTCGGGCCGCGTCTTGTCGACGACGAGCACGTCCA
Organism: Burkholderia sp. BCC0097; assembly: GCF_902832985.1. NCBI lineage: Bacteria > Pseudomonadati > Pseudomonadota > Betaproteobacteria > Burkholderiales > Burkholderiaceae > Burkholderia > Burkholderia sp. BCC0097. The sequence goes on along the minus strand of NZ_CADFDM010000004.1, from coordinate 22,643 downwards.
TGCCGGCTGCCGCGATGCGCCCAACACACTCCGCGATCACCGCCGGCAACGACGCGGCATCGGCCGACTGCCACGTCGAAGGCGTCGTTGCCGGCATACCTGCCGCCGGATACAGAAATCCGGTCGACGAAAGCGTGTCGCGATCCCATGGATGCGGCGCATCCGCCGCGATATCGAGCAACTGATTGACTTCAGTCAGCGCCCGCTGCACCGCGATCCGGCCATCGGGATGACAACCGAAGCCAATCGAGAAACGCCCGTCCCGCGGATTCTCCGCGAGCGCGACCACGGTCGGCACCGCGAGATCGGTCGTGATGTCGAGCGCCCAAACGCGCCATCCGAGCGTCGCGTATTCGTGCACGAGCGCGTCGAAATACGGATCGTCGAAAGCCGCGAGATCGATGCCGGGGCGCGCGATCCGGTTGTACCACCAGATCGCGACCGCATCGCGCTCGATCAACTCGAGCATGCCTTGCAGAATCGCCTCGTCGAGGCTCGAGCCTGCCGCGCAGCCGTTCGGGTTGTGCACGCAGGCGGCCGTGGCCTGCGCGCTGTCGGGCGTTTCCGCGTAGCAGTAGCTCAGCGGCACGAGGCGGCGCCGGCCGTTCACGAGCGACCACGCAGGCGTCCAGTCGATCACGTCGCGCGACGTGAAGCGCGGAGGCACCTGCTTGCGGACATCGCGGGTCAATGCGTTGATCGCGTCGCGCGCGTCGAATTGCCGTTCGCTGAACTGCTGAAGCGCGTTCACATGGATTGGTTCGGCGTCGCAGGCCGGATCGGCGCGCAGGCTGTCGAGGCTGCCGGTCACCGTCGCCTCGTCGCCCTGATACACGCTGCTGAAGCGTTCGAGCGCCTCGCACAGCGCGCTGGTGCGGGCCTGCTCGTCGGTGCGGCCCTTGCCGGAGCAGAGCCGGTCGAACCGGTTGCTGTCCGGCACGGCGGCCGGGCATACGAGAAAGCCCGACGCGTAGACCTTGCGCAGGCCCGCGTGCCGCTTCGGCATCGGGTGCAGATACGCGATCGCGCCGCTGACCGGCGAAATCAGATGCGCGTGACGCGCGAACACCTGTTGCGGATCGGCGCTCCGGTAGCCGCCGTCTGCCCGCGCCAGCGGCGCATCCCCGGCGAGCCGCGGCGCACGCGCCGCCTGCTCGCGCATCCACGCGGGATTGCCGCAGCACGGGCATTGCGGCCGCCTGACCACGCGGTGCCGTTCGACGCCCAGCGTGTCGAGGCGATGCGCGATGAGGTGCGTTTGCGCACGTTCCGCGACCGCGCGGTTGACCGCGAGCTGCTCGACCGTCGCGGCCACGAGCGCAGCCGCGGCGGCGGTGGCCGCACGCGAGGCGGCCACCGGTACACGCGTCGCTTCGCTGCCGTGATGGCGCGCCAGCAACGCCTCGACCGGCCGGTTGACGCGCATCCAGTAGCGCACGCATTCGATGCACGGCGCCTCGGCGAGCGCGCCGCCGCCAGCCAGCAACGGCCCGATCAGCGTCTGCACGCCGCCGGTCGCCACGACGAGCAGCGCACCGCCGCGCGCCGCCACGCGGGCGGCGCACGCGGCGAGATCGTCACGGTCGTGCGTATCGACGATCGCGACCGTCAGTTCGGCCTCCTTTGCGATGCCGATACCGGCCGCGTCGAGTGCGCGCCGGAGCGCCGCACCGTCCGCACCGAACCTCTCCACCGCGACCCGCAGTTGGGCCATGCCCGCGCACGCGGCGTCGCCGTCGAGCCCGGCCCGTTCGAAGAAGCCGCGCGCCGCATCGTCGCCGTGCGGCGGATCGGCGCGCACGTAGCCGCGCCGCACCAAGTGATCGAGCCGCGCGAGCACGTCCCATTCGCCGAACGTGCCGGCCAGCGACGTCACGATCTCGGCAATCGTCATGCGCGCCCGCAGGCACGCGGCGATCCGCACGAAGATCGCGCCGGACAGCATCGCGCGCCTGAATTCGTCGACGACGAACAGCGTCTCGGGCCCGGCATCGAGCACGAGCAGGTGCGGCTTGAAGCGCAATACGCGCGAAAGATCATCGAGCATGCGTCGGGTTCCGTGCGACGGGTCGGACAAACGTCGCGCGGCCCGTGCAACCTCTCCGGGCCGCGCGACGGTGCGCGGGTCGGCCGCGCCCGCTCAACAGCAGGTGAACAGGTAGCACGGCCCCGCGTCGCAGTAGGCCGCGAGCGCCACGGCCTCCTCGTCCAGGTGCGTCGGCTGCTCCGGTATGCCGACCGTCATCACGTTGCGCGGCAGGTTCCAGCGCCCGCCGCCTTTCCCGTCGCTCGTCCAGCCATGATCGCCGCCCGTCTTCTCGATGTCGATATCGATGATCCATGGGCACTGATAGCCGAAGTATTTCGCGAGCGTATCCAGCGGCCGGGCCAGCAGTTCGGCCTTGAACGCCGGGTCGCGCCACGAGAGCGCGATCGCGCGCAGATAGACCTTCTGAAACTCCAGCATCGATTCGAGCGTCGGATTAGCGTTGTCCTTTGCCATGTCGGTTTCCCCGGAGTCATTCCATGATGGTGACGTGGTCCGCGTTGTACGCGGCCAGCGCCTGCGCGAACTGCGCGTCGTCCGCCGGCGCGGGCGGCAGGTACAGCGTGAGCCTGTTTTTCTGGCCGGCCGTCCAGTCGCCGTTGACGGTCGGTGTCCACTCCGACGATTTGAGTTGCACCTTCAGGTCGAGCTTGAACGGAAAGTGATAGTCGAACTGCTCGCGCAATGCGTGGACCGGATCGGCTTCGAGCTTGTCGAGAAACGCCGGCGAATGCCAGGCGAGGGCGATTGCCCGGATGACGGTCGCGCGGTATTCGAGAAACTGTTCGTACGTCGGTAATCGAAGATCCTTGCTCATCTTTATGCTCTCCTGAATGACGGTTTGAACTGCTTACGGCAACGACTGCAACGTCGCTTCGGCAAGCCTGGCGATCCGGCCCATGCCCGCCGTCGTTGCAATTTCGACTGCGCGCCGGCATGCGTCCAGCGCGGCCACGCCGCCGCAACGCGGATCGGCGCGGCGTAAGTACTCGCCCTGCTTGAGCAACAGCTGGGCTTCGTAATACCGTTCGCCGCTCGATTCGCACCAGGCGAGGCACTGCCCGACCTGCGCGAGCGCCGCGCCGTAGTCGCCGCGTTCGGCATCCAGCTCGGCAAGCAGCGATGCGTAGTAGGTGAGTCCGAGCAGGCCGCCCGACTGCCGCTGTGCGTCGAGATGCGCGACGACGCCCGCGCGATCGCGCTGCGTCCAGGCATGAATGATCGCGGCGTAGTGCCCGACCGCGCGCAGCCGGTGCGCATCCGCCAGCCGGAGAATCGCCTCCGACACCGCTCGTGCCGCGTCGCGGTCGCCCGCGAGCTGATGCGTGCGCGCGAGGTACATCATCGTGACGCCAAGCGTCGGCAGATGGTCGAGGCAGGTCGCGCAATACACGGCTTCGCGCGCCATCGCGAGCGACGGTTGCGGATCGTCGTCCATGCACCAGCGCACGCTGGCGAGCGACGCCATCGTCCACGCGCGCGTATCGAGCCCCAGGATGCGCCGGTGGCCCGCGTCACGCCGCGCGTCGTAGCCGGCCAGCACCGCGTCGAACGCGGCACGGGCGCGTGCATAGTCGCCGTCGACCCACAGGCTCATGCCGCGCATCGCGTCCGCCGCGACCTGCACGCCCGCCTCGCCGCGCTCGGTCGCGAGCGTGTCGAGCCGCTTGCCGATCCGGCGCACGGTCGAGCGGTCGCCGGCGACGTGGTAGTAGGTCGACAGCGTCCACAACGCGCTGATCTCGAGCTCCGGGTCGTCGAGCGTCTGGGTCTGCCGCAGCAACCGTTCCGCATGCTCGCGTACCTGCGGATCGGCCCAGCCGAATCGCGCCATCGTCGCGTGCGTCAACGTGGCGCGAATGCGCGCACTGTCGTGCTCGCGCTGCGCGTGGTCGGCGGTCGCGAGCCAGTCGAATACGGCCTGCCCGTAGCGGATCGCGTCGTCGTATCGCGAACGTTCGAGCGCGCGCCGCGCCGCATCGATGCCTTGGGCGATCGCGTCCGCGCACGCGCCGGCGCGCGCGAAGTGCCCGGCGACGCCGAACGCGTGCGCACCGGCGCCGCGATCGGCCCGCGCGAGCAGCGCACGGCCGACGCGCGCGTGGTTGCCGCGCCGTACTGCGGGCGGCATCGATTCGTATGCGGCGTCGCGAATCAGCGCATGGCGGAACGCATAGAACACGCGATCGCGCCGATGTTGCGCGTACACGATCCGCTCTTCGAGCAGCAGCCGCAGATGGGCGTCGAGCGTGGCGCGATCATGCGGCGATGCATCGGCGAGCAGCTGCGCATCGACTTCGAGCCCGATGGTCGCGGCGAGCTGCGCGGTGTCGCGTGCGTCGTCGATCCGGTCGAAGGCCAGACCGAGCATGCCGCCAAGACTGAGCGGCAGCGGATAAGGGTCCGTTGCCGAGGGCCCGGCAAGCGGACCGTCCGCACCGCTCACCGTCAGTTCGCGCGCGACGGCCTCGATGAACAGCGGGATGCCCGCGGTGCGATCGGCGAGCCGGTCGAGCCACGCCGGATCGAACGCGCCCGGGCCGAGATGCGCCGACATCAGGCGTTGCGCGTCGTCGCGCGGCAGGCGGCGCAGCACCACGCGGTCGGCCGCGCCGCGCCAGCGCGCGAGCTTGTCGGGGCGCGACGTGAGCACGATGCACAGTGCCGCCGCGCGCGGCGAGCGCCGCAGATACGCGAGAAACTCCTCGGTCGAACGATCGAGCCACTGAACGTCCTCGATCACGAGCAGCACCGGCGCGCCGTTGCCGAGCGACACGAGCAGTTGCTCGAGGACGTCGAACAGCGCGTGCTGCTCGCGCGCGCTCGACCACAGGAGCCCGTTCGCGTCGCAGGGCAGCCCGAGCCAGGTCGCGAGCGCGACACGCGCCGCCGCATGGTCGCAATCGAGCGGCGCGATCATCGCGTCGATCGCCGCGAGCGCCACGCCGGGCGCGCGATCGGCGTCGACGTGCCAGTGCGCGGCGATGAATCGCAGGACCGGAAACAGCGCATGATTCTCGCGTTCGGGCAGGCAGCCGCACTGCGCGAACGCGTGACCCCGGGTCCGCACGGCCTCGCACAGCTCGTGCACGAGCCGCGACTTGCCGAAGCCCGCATCGCCGACGACGAGCCGCGGCACGCCGAGCGGCGCCGGTTCGCCGCGCAGCGCGCGACGATGCCGCCCGAGCGTGTCCTGCCACGCGCGCAGCAGTGCGTCGAACTCACGCGCGCGGCCGACCATGGGCGTCCGTCTGCCGGCATCGAGCGAATCGAACGGCGTATCGGCGTGCCGCTCGCCGAGCAGTTCATGAACCGGCTGCGACACGAGGCCCGCCCGCGCGAGCCGCAACGCGGTCGGCCGCGAATCGGCATGCCGTTCGAGCACGAGCCGCGCATCGTCACTGATCAGAATCTGTCCGGGGCCGGCCAGCCGCAGCAGCCGCGACGCCGCGGCGGACGTCGACACGCCCGACATGTGCGACGCATGCGCGAGCACCTGCCCGACGTGAATCGCGGCGGCCACTTCGACCCGCCAGCCTTCTACCGCGCCGGCCGCAGCACGGCCGCCGGCGGCCGGCGGTGCCGGCAGCCGCGCGCGCTCGGCGACGCGCACCATGTCGAGCGCCGCCCGCACCGCACGGCGGGCGGGCCGGTCGATGTCGCCTTGCAGGCCGAAATGGAACAGCAGCGTGTCGCCGAGCCGTCCGCCCGCATGCGCGCCGTAGCCGACCGCGATATCGGCGCACTTCGTCAGCCACTGTTCCTCGTAGCCGTCGAGCGCCATGCCGTGCTCGGTGCCGGCATGGCGTTGGCGGCCCTCTCCGGCGATCGTCACGCAGCAGCACAGCGTGGTGATCTGCCGGTACTCGCCCACTTCGGCGAGCGTCTCGCCGCGCGGCGCAAGCGGGCGCGAACGCGCTTGCCGGCCGGCGCGACCGGCGTCGAACTGACCGACGAGCGCGGCGAAGTTGAGCGCACGAAACTGCGCCGCGAGCGCGTCGGCAGACGCGGCACGCTGCCGCGGATTCTTGTTCAGTGCGTGCCGCAGCACCGCGCCGAGCGGCAGCGCCGCGATCGACGGCGGAAGCGCGACATCCACCGGGCTCAGCTGCTGATAGAGAATCTCGGCCACGCTGGCGCCCTGCATGACGACCTCGCCCGTCAGGCATTCGAGCACGATCAGGCCCCACGCATACAGGTCGCTGGCGGGCGTCGGCGGCTCGTTGCGCAGTTGCTCCGGCGCGCAGTAGGGCGGCGAACCGAGTACCTCGGTCGCGAGCGTCGCGGTCTGGCGCGCGATGTCTTCGGTACCGGGCAGCAACGCGCCGATGCCGAAATCGAGCAGCTTCGCGTGCGGCCCGTCGTCGGCCATCGCGATCACGATGTTCTGCGGCTTCAGATCGCGATGCACGATGCCGCGCCGATGGGCGGCCGCGAGCGCGTCGAGCACCTGCGTCATGAGCCGCCCCGTGTCGATGGCCGACAGCGGCCCGTCCGCCGCGAGCCGGTCGCGCACCGTCCGGCCCTCGACCAGTTCGAATACGGCGAACAGCCGCCCGTCGGGCGCTTCGCCGCGGTCCAGCAGCGCGACGATGTTCGGATGCCGCAGCGCCTCGCAGAGGCTCGTCTCGCGCCGGAAGCGCGCACGCCGGTGCATCCGCTCCGGTGCAGTCAGCGCGGCATCGTCGCGCATCAGCTTGATGGCGACGGCGTGCCCCGTCTCGTCGCAGGTCGCCCGAAACACCACGCCGTTGCCGCCTTCGCCGAGCAGCGGGCCGAGCCGGTAATGCCATTTGCCGGCGAGCGTCGCAAAAGGCGCCGCGTGCTTCGTCGGTTCAGGTGCATCCGGCCGGGCGACGGGGCGGGATACGGTCGGCAGCACGGCCGGTTCTCCCGCGTTCACGGGCAATGGGCGATCGGGCGCGGCACCGCCAGCGGCACGCCGATACGCGGCCCGGCGGCCGGCACCGACTCGCATTCGAGATGCTCGCCGCGCATCACCCGGAACGGCACATCGCCGAAACGGACGCTGCCGCGCCGGCGCTCGACGAGCTGGCTCGCACCGAGCCCCGGCAGCGCCGCGAACTGGCTCCGCGCGCGATGAATCTGCACGTTGACATGGGACGCGTCGATGCCGAGCATGCGCGCGAGCCGGTCGAGTTCGATCCACCCTTGCGTGGCGGCGTCGTAGCCGGCCTGCATGTCGGCCGAGCGGGCGCGGGCGAGCGTGACGAGGCTGTAGTGATGGGCGCGCTCGCCGAGGTCGACCACGCCGCCGCGGACATGCAGCAGCATGCGCACGTGCTCCTCGTTGCGGCTGACGAGGAATTCGAGCAATGGCGCCGGCGCGGCCGGATCGGCGGGGGCGGCAAGCATCACCGTCGAGCCGTGGCGCGCGAGGGCGAGGCGCCACGCGAAGTCGCCGGTCGACACTTCGTCGCCGTCATGGAGCGCGCGCGGCGGCAACGTGTCGTCGCACAGCCATTCGCCGGCCGGCGAACGGACGATCGTGACCGGCTGCGCGGCAGGCACCGGCAGGATCTGGCACGGCGCCAGCACGATCGGTGCGGCGGCGCCGCGGATCGGCCACAGCGTATCGGCCGGATCGTCGAGCGACTCGACCCGCCACGGCGCGGTGCCGGCCCTGCCGAAGCGGATCACGTCGCCTTGCTGCAGCACCGCATGCTCGCCGTCGCGCAGCGATACGCCCGATACCGACGTGCCGTTGCTGCTGTGATCGTGAAGTTCCCAGAGCCCGCCGACCCAGCGGATATGGGCATGGACGCGGGACACCGAGCCGTCCCGGATGACCGTGTCGCAGCGCGCGTCGTCGCGGCCGAACACGTGATACGCGCGGAGCAGGCATGCGTCTCCGGAAGCGTCGTTCTTGAGTATCGCCATGGCCGCCCCGTGTCGGATTCGCCCGGGTCGTTCGAATGACGCATCGACGCTGCCGGGCAAGCGATTGATTCGATGATCGCGAACAGTGCCGCCCGTTCGCCGCCTCGTTACCTGTTTTTCTGGTCAGTTGCCTTGCCGGGCGTTACCCAAGCGCCGTGCGTCATTTCAGTAAATTGAACGGTCGATTGCTTTGTTGTTTTAAAAACGAGCGCCTCGATGAAAATCCTGCCAAATAAAATCGTGCTCCGCAAGCGGCATACCTGGATAACGATTTTATATTGCAATGCTTTACCTTTTCGATGAATTTTCGGGGTGCGAATAAAGGGGCGCGCTTCTTGCCTGCGCTCGAATCTGCGCCAGCCATACATCACGCGAGCATCACGACATTGAACGATGGGGCGGATTTAATGGACTTTGGCGCTGCGGACATTTTGTTTGATCGGGAGAAAATAAAATAGAATAATTTCTATTATTTAAATAATTTTCATCGCCGTTTTTATAAACGGCGCTGTTTAACTTATTCAGGAATCCCGCACGGGCGGAATAGCCAGCGATTAATCGCAAACGCAGACGGGCCGGCCCGACCATGCGCGGAGGCCAATGGCTGTGCGGCACGCGTCAGCCGGAGCGCGACGGGTCGTGCCGATCTTTTGCACCAGGACCAACGGGAAACTTCATCGCGCCGTCGAAGGGATTTTTCTATCTTTGGTTACCACTGCGCGAGGCACCCGACCATAACAATGCAAGCAATTGCCGCGAAGACAGAACCGGCTCGTCAGACGCACGCAAGTCGGGCAGGCGATGCCACGCCACGCCGGGTTCGCGATGATGCTGTTGGTGATAGTTAATGTTGTACGGCCAGATAAAGAAGCGGCCAAGTAACCCGACGCGCCACGAATAAGTCCAGTCATTCCAGCCAGCCGTGGCACCAGGCCCACCGCTGTGCTCTGCAATACTACGGATCTTCTGGACCAATGCCCCGATTGTCACGAGAGGGACGAACCAAAGCGCAGCAAGCGTCAAGAGTTCGCGTACTGTGCATGCATGCACGAGCGGCAAAAGCAGGATACCCCACGTCACTATCGCCGTAAGCAGCGGCAGTGACATGGATGCACCACGCCCGTTCGCACGCCGATATGCGCGCATGTTTTTCACCATGTTGACCAGGAGCAAATCACCGAGCAGTTGCCGGACGAGGGGGAGTGTGTCGAGCGGCTCGAATTTCCATGGCTGCGCGTGGTACAGATAATTCCGCTCAGGATCTTCCGCGGTCCCGACATGTCGATGGTGGGCAAGATGCAGCGGGCGATAAAATTCGATGGGCACGAGCCCCGGTACGCCAATTGCCAAGTTGATCAGAAAGTCGTTCGCGGAACGGCGGCGGGTCAAGTGATAGTGGGTCGCGTCGTGATACAGAATGAATAATGCGTGTTGCCGAGTCGCGACAACAACGGCGGCGACAAGGTAGCCTCCCCAATGCCCCACCGATAACGCAACTCGCAGCGTAACTACGATACATAGCCATTCAAGCAGTAATGCGGCGGCCGTACGCAGGTCCACGTCGAGACGAATGAGTACGGTCGTCGCACAGCCGACGCCGATGCCGAGTGCGAGTCCCACGAGCATGTCCGCGAGCAAATGCTGTCCGGTCGTTAAGACGGTGATCGCTAGCATCGCGCTCCACGCAGCGTAATAGCGCGCTGCCCGGACGCGTAGCGCAGCCAGCACCACGGTTACAGCCACAGGCAGCGCAACATGTCCGCAGGGACTCGCCGCGAGCGGCGTGTCGATCCGATACAGCCACGCGATCCATCCTGTCGCTGCCGGCGATCGGCTCACGGCAGTCGGCCATAACAGATGACAGACGATACACAGGCCTGCGGCAAGTACCCCGGCAAAAAATGCGGGCAGCAGCCAATTTCGGCCGCGGCCGAACCAGACAATCGACGGCATCACGAGTGCATAGCTCAAATAAAGCGGTACGCTGGCAGACACACGCGGAATGACCGCATCGTACGGTCCCGGACGCAATAGCGTCACGGGTGCCATCGGCGCGTGTGTGACCCAGAAGTACAGTGCACCCGACACGACGACATAGATCGCGAGCCAGCGCCACGCGTCGAACGTTGACGGTATATAGGAGGGGGAAACAGGAGGTATGGCACGCATGTGAAAAAAGGAGCGGCTCAATCGCGTATCATGATAAATCGTTTCAGCTCGCATGAATGACGACGCTATGCCGCTTCGAGCCAGTTCCATGACACGTGCGCAGCTGCGCGACGTCGACGTTGCACATATGTACGCGCTCTACTCGACCTGTTACCGGGATACGGAACAGGCACGCTTCGAACACGATCTCGACGACAAGACACATTGCGTCATCATGCGTGACGACACCGGCAAGTTACGCGGCTTCTCCACGTTGAAACTATATGAACAGCAGTGGCAAGACACCACACTGCGCATCCTGTTTTCCGGTGACACGATTGTGGATCCGGCCTGTTGGGGCAGTCAGCAACTCGCGTTTTGCTGGATTCGACTCGCCGGTGAGCTCAAACGCACCGTGCCTGACGTCGCACTATACTGGTTTCTGATCTGCAAGGGGCATCGTACGTACCGCTACTTGCGAGCGTTCGCACATGATTTCACCCCGCGATTCGACCGATCGACTGAACCCGTAAATCAGGCGCTACTGGATCATCTGGCAGTTGAGCGCTTCGGGCACGCATACGACGCCGCGTCTGGCGTGCTCAAATTTCCGGTACCGCAAGGCCGCCTCGCCCCAACCCTCGCCGAAGTGCCGGACGCGCATCGACGGCTGCCGGATGTCGCCTATTTTCTGGAGCGCAATCCAGAATACGCGTGCGGCAACGAGCTCGTATGCCTGTGCGAACTGACGCCGGAAAACCTACGCCCGATGGCAAGACGAATCTTCACCGGTGAATGAGCCAATGACGCGGATCCGGCTAGCCACAGCGGTCGACAACGAACGGCTCCTCGCGTTTCAAACACGTTACGCGATGCTCAGCGGGATGCCACTTCGCTTCGACCGTTCACCGGATTACTTCGCACTGCATCGGTGTCATTCGAACGACTGTCGAACGTGGCTCGCGGAGGACAGCGCAGGGCGCGTCAAGGGAATAGCCAGCATGGTCGTTCGCGACGGCTACCTCGCCGGCGAGAAGCAGCGCATCGCTTACCTCGGAGACTTGCGCATCGCACCCGATCGCGAACTAGCGCACACTTGGGTCGACTATGTCGTCGACCGCCTCGCCGATCTCGCCCGGCACGAAGGCGTACAGCATACGTACTGTTGCGTCATTCGCGACAACCGGATCGCGACGCAATCGCTTTTCAGGACAGGCAAGCGGCCACGGCTCGGATTTCGACATTGGCGCGGCTACAGTAACGTATCGATCTATGCGCGGCGTATTGCCGCGCGGAGCGCCGGCTCGGTCAGGATCACGAACGCGTCGGCTGCCGATGCCGACGCACTCCGCACGTTCCTGGACCAAGAGTCTCGTTCCCAACCCTTCGGTTGCGTCTTTACGGCGGACGAATTCGCGCGCCGCCTGAACGCCTGGCCCGACTTCGGAATCGAGCGCTTTCTGGTCGCACGTAACGCGCAGCGGCGTATCGTGGGCTGCGTTGCTCCGTGGGATGCAGGGCGTATCAAACGCATCGTGCTGGAACGTCTGCCGCGCTCGCTCGGTGCGCTGCGTCACAGCTTCAACGCCATCGCACCCTTGCTCGGACGCCCCCCCATCGCAGCTCCCGGCCAGCCGCTCCGGGATATCTACCTGACTCATCTGCATGTGAGCGGACGCGACCCGGACATTGCACAGGCGTTGCTCGATGCGGTCTGGCAACGAGAGCGGAGCCGCTATGCCTTGCTGCAGCTTTGCCTGTACGATCACGATCCGCTATGGCCCGCCTTGCAGGGCTATCGATACACCGCATTACCGATGGATCTATACACGCTATCCGCGCCCGGCGCGAGCGCACTCGATTCCGGCACCACCGAAGCAATCCCAGGATTCGAGATCTATCTCGTCTGACCGCTTGCGACCGTTGCCGCCCGCGCGCCGTTCAGGAGCGCAACGAGTGCAAGCCAGAAACGCCCCGCATCGAAGCCGGCGCCGCCGAGCACAGGCTGGCCATGGTCGAGATGTGGCACGCAAACTCGCGGTATGCCGCGAATCGTCTGGTGGTCGAGGTAGAACTGTCCGTCATGCGCACAGCCGGGACGGTAGCGGTCGAGGCGTGAGTGATGTGCATCGAACCGGGACGTGCGTTCTATCGACCAGCTTACGACATGCACACAGTGCAGGCCACCGGGCACCGTAGACAACAGATTCGCGATGCCGGCGTCGCGCCCGCTGCCAATATCGCGCGAGCCTGCATACAACCAGCGTGTGCGCAGCAATCTCCCGGCGACTCCACCCAACCATGCGGGATCGACGCGCGCCCCCCCTTGCTCGAGCAAGCCATCGATGATCGCACTCGGACCGACGGGCGGCTGAACGAGTGCGATACCGTCGCAGCGAGCACGAAGCCCTGAATCCGCATGCAGCGCCGCCAATGCATCGAGTCCCCCTTTGCTGTGGGCAAGGACGATAAAGCGGCGATCAGCGGGTAAGCGCGCATACAGATTGCGAACGATATGCGCGCCCTGCTCGGCAACCGCGCGCGACGAGCGTACCGGCACACGCAGAATTGAGTACCGCGCGGCCCGCAACGCCAGCGCAGCATGCCGGAAGCAGGCGGGTATCCACTCGGAATAGAGTCCCGCAATCAGCACGATGACGATGTTCGAGGATGCATGGGCGTCATGCGCGTGCCAACATTCGATGAAGCGCTCGGTCCAGTCGAGTGCTGTGGGCGCCGGTTCGAACGGCGTCAATGGGTAGTGTTGCCGCCACTCGTCGAAGCCGGACGGCGACCATGCCGGATACCGTGCACTCATGCCGGCTCCGTTGTCACGCCATCGGCAGCGAGCGCCGCGCGAGCAGCAGCCAGCGTGGCTGGATTCCCGATTCGGTCAGGGTGAAAACGCGGCGAGAACCATGCCAGCCACGCGGGCAGCACGCGGGTAACGATGCCCCGCGCGCCGAACAGCCACCAGCCAAGCTGTGTCCAGCTTCGCCAATTGCCGGCGTCGCGGTCAGCACGCGCGAGACGGACGATGAAATAGCCCAGATCGACGATGAAGCATGCCGTGACACCAAGCATCGCCGCCGTCCGTATGACATAGCGCTTGATCGCGCCGCCGCCGCAAGCGCGAAATACGTCGAACGCGACAGACTTGTGTTCAGTTTCCTCTATAGCATGCCACCGCCAGATCGCCGCCATCGACGGGTCGGCACCGTCGAAAATGGTGGGGTCGCGCAACAGCAGATCGGCCAGAATGGCGGTGTAGTGCTCAAGACATGCGGTGAAGGTCAACTGAAGCAGCGGCGACGCGACACGCCGGCATTGTTCCTGCCGTCTCCTCATCAGCGCCTCGAGTGCGTCGACCGGCATGCCTTGGCGAGCCAGGCGTCGGTTGTACGCGCGGTGCTCGCGGATGTGAGTGGCTTCCTGGTACAGGAATGCATCCACTTGCGCGGCGAGCGTGCCGTCGGCCGGCAGCGCGTCGCAGTACTGCCTCACGCTATCGACAAAGAACTTCTCGCCAAGCGGAAACATGATCGAGAACGCGTCGAAAAAGCGCGTCACCCTGCGGTTGTCACGATACCAATAGCGCGGAATGTCGTCGGCAAAACAAAACCGCGGATTGCGCCGACGGATGTCTGCCGCGTCGTTGCGGCGTTCATGCATTGAATCGTCGGTTCGTTTGGCGTACATGGTCGTGGCTGATCGTGACGTAACGCGCAGGGTCAGCGCAGGCGGGCGTATTGTTCGACGACGGCGATCGAAGGTATGCTCTGCGTCGCTGCCACCATCCATGTCCGAATTGTATGTTCGATGCCAATGCAAGCGCCATAGATAATCGTTCGCGACGGTTCGATCGGCTGAATCTCTGCGTGCTCGCGCTACAGAGCGTTGTATGGGCGGGCATCCTGACGTGGCTGTCGCACGGTACGAGCCCGTGGCGCTGGGGGGCGCTCGTACCGTTCTGCCTGATCATGCAAGGCGTGTTTTCGATGATGCACGAAACATTCCACGGTTTCGGGCATCGGCGCGGGAAAATCAACCAATTGATGATGTGGTGGGCATCGACGATGTTCGGCGCCGCGGCAACGCTGATTCACGTGAATCATCTCGGCCACCACGTGCGAAATCGAACGCCTGCGGAGCGGGTGGACTTCGTCGAGCCGGATGCTTCGCTGTGGCGCAAGCGAATCGCATACTACGCGGCGATCGTCGGCGGCATCTGGTTCGCGAGTTTCGCGGGCAGCTTCGTCCTGGCCGTGCTTCCGAGTCGCATTCCGTATGGTTGGGCCAAGTACGGACACGACAACACCTATGCGGCCGCGTTCAGAGACTTCGGCCACGCGGAATTCCGACGAATTCGATACGAAACCCTCGCAGGCGTGGCCGCATGGATTGCACTGGGGACATTGCTGGACTGGCGCGTGCTCGACATCACGCTTGCCTACCTCGCATTCGCGTTTTCGTGGTCGTCGCTCCAATGGGTTTATCACATGCACACGCCGCTCGACGTTGTCGAGGGCACATACAATATGCGTGCCCCCATACTGATCCGCTGGGCATTCCTCAACTTCAACTACAACCTGACACATCACCGGCGTCCGAGCCTGCGCTGGCAGGAGCTTCACGCGTGCTCCGACGCGGCGGAGACGCGGCCGCTGTGGTACGGTTGGCTGCATGTGTTCGAAGCGCCCCGGCGTTTGCCTAGCGATCCGACACAACTCGAAAAAACCTATTTCTAACGAGAGGACACACGTGCGTGCACAGGATGCGTGGGCCGCGTTCGGCGCTGCTGCAGAACCCTTTCGCCGCGTGTGGCTCACGGCGCTCGACGCGCCGGGAGACGCGCAGGCGACCTATCTGTCGCGTTTGCTCGCCGCCAATCGGAACACGGCGTTCGGCATCGCCCACGGGTTTGCCGATATCGCGGATCCGGCACAATTTCGCGAACGCGTGCCGGTTGCCCCCTACGCTGGCGTGTCCCGATGGATCGATCGTGCACTCCAGGAGTCCACTCCGATCCTGACCGCGCAACCGCCACGCTTCTTCGAGCGCACAAGCGGCGGCAGCGAGCAGCAAAAGCTCATTCCCTATACGCCTGCCTTTCTCGAAGAATTGCAGTTCGCACTGGTCGTCTGGCTCTCCGATCTGCATCACGCCGTGCCCGGCGTCGCAGCCGGCCGCGCGTACTGGTCGATGTCGCCTCCGCTGCAAGCGCGCGGGCGCGCTCCCAACGGCATCATGATCGGGTCGGACAGCGATCTCGATTATCTGGCCGACAGCCCGCTCGTCGATCTGCTGCCGACGCTCGTCGTACCATCGCTATCGGGTGATGCTCGCACGTGGCGCACCGAAACGTTGCGCGCGTTGATCGCCGCTCATGATCTGGCCTTCGTCAGCGTATGGAGCCCAACCTTCCTGACCAGTCTGCTTCGTCCGCTGTTCGACAACGCCGAGCCGCAACGCCGCGATACACTCACCTTCCTGTTCGATTCGCTGCCGCCGAACCGTACGGCCGCGCTGCGGCGCGCACTCGACGATGGTCACTGCGGCCGGCTGTGGCCTCAACTCGCGGCAGTGAGTTGTTGGATGGACGGTCCAAGCAAACACTACGCCGCACATGCCCGCACCTTGTTACCGCAGGCCGCATGGTTTCCGAAAGGCTTGTTTTCCACCGAGGCAGTGGTCAGCCTGCCGTTCGGCGATACGGCCGGCTGTCCCCTCGCCGTCTACAGCCACTTCCTCGAGTTCCTTCTCGATGATGGAACCACGATAGGCGTGGAAGAACTGAAGCCGGGTGACACGGTCGAGGTCGTCGTGACGACCGGAGGCGGTCTGTACCGCTATCGGCTCGGCGATCGGGTCCGTGTGACCGGACATGCGGGACGAACGCCATGCGTGGCCTTCGTCGGGCGGGCGGACACGCAAAGCGATCTGGTCGGTGAAAAGCTGGACGAAGCCTATCTGGCCGCGTCGCTTTCCGAGTTACTGCAACCGGGCGATGAAGGTTGCGTGATTCCGTGCGCGGACGCGGATCCGCCCCATTACCTGCTGTTGCTTGCAAGCGATACGCCGGACGTCGCCGCCTTGGGCGATGCGCTGGAACAGGCTCTCGCCCGCGCTTTTCACTACCGGCACGCACGCACGGTCGGCCAGCTTGGTCCGTTGCGCGCGGTTCGCATACGCGGGGGTTCCGCCCAACTGGCGGATCTCGTCCAGCGAGCCCACGAGCGTGCATGCATCCGGGCTGGGGATGTCAAACCCCGCGCTCTGGTGGCCAAGCCCGCCGTGGCGAACGCACTCCGCGCATTTATCGAGGACGCGTGCTCATGTTGAACATATCGATCGCATCAACGTGTTCGCCGTGCGACGAATCCGCGCCGGATGCCGATGGCGAAGCCTTCGGCGCACTCGTCGAGCAATGGTACGTCGCGAGCACCGAAGCCGAGGTCAAGCGGGACAAACCGTTCGGTACTCGCGTACTCGGCCTCGGCATCGTGCTATTCCGGGCGGCCGACGGCGAGATCGTCGCGCTCGTCGATCAATGTGTGCATCGCGGCACCCGGTTGTCGGCCGGGAAAGTCATCGACGGCTGCCTCGTCTGTCCATATCACGGCTGGCATTACGACCAGCACGGCAGCGTCACCCGAATTCCCAGCATCGACAGCGCAAGCGCCGAACCGACCGGTACGACCTACCCATATCGTCAGCGCAGATTGCCGGTGTTGACTCGGCACGGCCTCGTCTGGGTCTATCGCGGGCGAGGCGATCCAGCGCTGAAGCGACCGTTCGACATGCCGCACCACGGCGAACGGCCGTGGCAGTCCTACTACATGATCAATACGTTCGATGGCGATCTCGGTGCGTTGGTCGAGAACTTCATGGACGTCCCACATACGGTGTTCGTGCACGACCGGATTTTTCGTTCATCCACTGGGCGGCGACTACGGGCGACCGTCGAACTGAAGCAGCAAAGCGTCGAGGTCACGTATCACGACGACGGCGACAAGATCGGCATGCTGGATTGGCTGACCAATCCATCCAGGGAACCGCTTCGGCATACCGATCATTTTTATGCACCGAACGTCACGCGATGCGACTATCACTGGGGTAGCCGCTCGAGTTTTCTGATCATCAGCCAGATCACGCCGCTCGACACGCGTCGATCGCGTGTCTATACGTACATCGCCTATCGCTTTGCGTTGCCGGCCGCGGTGCTGCGCGCGCTGAAACCGCTGCTGCACCTCTACACGCATTCCGTGATCCAGCAAGACGTGCGAATCATGCGTGCGCACCGCGAGGGACTCGACAACGCCGCAGGCTTCACGCCGTCGAGCGTGCGCGCCGATGTGGTCCATATTGCGATCGGACGGTTGCTGGCCGCGACGCAGCGTGGCGAGCCGTTGCCCGATGCGCAATGCGGCACGAAGCCGATGGAATTCGTGATCTGAGCGTGACCAGCGTGATCAGCCGAGGCCCGCCCGGCTCGAGGCGCACCGCTCACGCGCCCCGTATTTCCGTTAGCCTCCTGTCTGGTGCTGGCTCGCGATCAGGCGTGCTCCGCATGCCAGCAAGTCGCCATCGCATGCGGCGACTTGCCCGTCGAACCGGGCGTGGCCCGACACCGTCGCAATGAAGGTCAGGCCGTGAATCTCGCAGATCGCGGGATCGTGCAAGCGTGCGATTGCGCGCCCGTTGATTCGCGAGTTCGGCGCCCCGGACACGACGCGTCCGCCGTGACTGTGCACATCGCCTTCGATGATGTATCGCTTTTGACCCATGACGTGTCGATCCGGTCCGTCAGTAATCCCAGCTGAAGGTCTGCGGATGCGCCTGCCGCGACGCGGCGTCCGGCGGCGTCAGCATGACGATCGTGGCATGCAGCGGGTCCCTCAGGTTGATCAGTGCGCTCGTCTTCCCGTCGCCATAACCCATCATCAGCGCGAGCGCGCTCTGAACCCAGATCGAACTCGTTCCGGTGTCACCGCCTATACGACGTTGCATGTCGAATGCGTCTTTCGGATCGTCGATATCGATATGCTGCGGGTTGTCGTGCAGCGACTGCACCAGCAACGCGAGATTGGCGGTCGAGGTGCCGGTATCGTAGAACATCCGTCCCGGCTGCTCGCCGGGCGCAAGCGTGCCCACTGCCTGCTGCCAGCCGGCGCGGATCTTTTCGATTCGCTCGCCCTTCTTCAACGGCGCCCCGTGCCCGTTGCTCAGATCGATTCGCACCGGCCGATGCAGATTGGCCAGGACTGGCCATTTGTCGTACTCCTTCAGTTGCCACGTCGTCCACGGAATCGGCACCCACGGATTCGGCTTGAAGCCGTCCGGCATCTTCAGCGCCGCGGTCTTCCAGAACTCGGGGAGCTTCGCGTGCCAATAGTCCCAGGACATTTCATAAACACCGGGCGCCGGCCTGGGATAGGATTTCTGCTGTGCCCAGAAGTAGTTCCACAGCTTGATGACATCAAATTGTGTCTTGGTCTTGTCGATCGCCTCCGGCGCATCGACAACATATGGTCGAATCGTCCGATCGACGCGATCCTTGCGCGTCACCAGCATCGCAACCAAACTATCCGGATATTGCGGAACGAAATTGCCGTTCGCGTTCGACTTGTCCAGATAATTACCGTGTGGCGTGCGCATGTAGCCTCGCGTCACAAGACCATCTTCGGCAAGCACCACGACAGCTGGCAAATCCGGATGCTGGTCGAAGAAATCGAACAGGCGCGCTACCGCCGTGTCGCCATGTTCGCCGTGAATCTCGTCGAGCCGGATGTATAGCGTGTTACCAATTCCCGCGCCGTTATCGGCGCTATTGATGTGGGTCGCCATGCGATCGGCATGCGGGTCGTCGACGTTACGGGGCGGTCCCAGCACGATAACGGGAATAGGCCAGTAATCCACCCAGTTGCGCAATGCATAGCCGAACACGTTGTTCTGGCGCTTGGCGTATTCCGAATCGCGCGTATCACTTGACCACGGATATTGCTTGGGATCCTGCAGCAGCAGCGGTCCGCTCGCCCCAGTTTCATCCAGGCGCATCAACAGTGCCCGTTGCCGGAAGCGGTCAACCGTCACGCCGATACGCCGAATCTCCAATGTGAATCGAGGATCCTGCGATCCCGCTCCGGCCGGTGCCACACTCAGAGCAGACTGTGCGGTACTGGCTTCCTCTGGACGTGACGAGTCCTTACGCAGCGATGCACCATAGGTAAGGCTCACGCCAGCAGCCAGTAACAGTGGCGGCAGAACCAACAATAGCAATCGCCTTATCATCGTCATATTTTCCAGAAACGAAAATCCATATCTCGCAGTCAACTCGAATGCCACGAGCCAAATCAAAGTGAGGCTCGCGAACAAAAAAATAAATATTCGCGATCCTGATAGACGCGGTACCGATGTCGTCGTCATGTAGCGTCAACCGTGCATATGGTGGGGTGAACGAGCTCGAACCTGCTTGTTGATTTCATCGGTTCTCATCTCGATGGTTTCGCTGACTACGCCTGCAGGAAAGGCCTTGGGAATGACGTCTTCTCCAGGGAAATTCCCTTGGTCGTAGTATTCGCAGTTCGCCCTTATGATGTGCAGCGTCTGCTCGTCCAGGTTCGTATGGGCTTTCGTCAATTTGTCGATCCTGCTCATTGGTGTACGCCAGTCGGCGACAGCACGCAGCAGCGTCGCCCAGTCCGGATCGTCCAGCGCACGCGCCTGGCCTACCGACACATCGAACGCGGTCGCACAGCGGTGATTTCTGCGACCACTCATGACCGCCGAGTGATATGAGCTTTCTCCCTTATGCTGATTCATCAGCCGAACCTTGGCTTCATTGAGCGTCTCCTGCCGATAGACGACGATGTGCCCGGGCGACGACGGTACCGTCGATACGACCCGACTTACCTTGCACTGATCGTCGGGGCCCTTGCCCGCGTTCAGCGACGCCTCGACCTCGGTGGAGGTGGGCAGCGTCCCATCCTCACTCGTTGGCCAGTCGATGGTTTGTGCAGGCAATGCCTGCAACGCACCTTCGCCACTGTTCGTGCTCAATGCAATTTCCGCTTCAAGCTGGTCAATGGCTTGCTTGCCGGGCGCAAACTCGCCGTCATTATTTTTCGAGAGCGGCGTCGCTGCGGTTCCCGGCAGCACATTGCCTTCCATTTCGGGATCGAATGGTGGCGTCAATGCTTCGCCATTGATATTGCGCTGGGTACCCACGCTTATCTGCGCCGATTTGATCCACGTCGTAAAGCCACCGGGCAAGCCATGGGATGTTTCGCCCTTTTCCCGTATCGTAAAGTTTCCGGGCGGCGTACCAACCTGAACCGGCTTGCCCTGTCGCAGACGCCGGGTAAAGACGCGCTGCCGGAAAGCCGCCGACAGCAAATTGATAGTCTCCGGCTTGCTTCCCTGCTGCGCCGCACGCACGTCGATTGAGTCGGGCAGGCCCGAGCAACCCATGCCATTGACGCCGCTCAGCCCAACGGTCGCATCCTCCGGGCTGAAGTACATATACACTTTGCCGCGATTGTCGCGCTCGGCGAACACGACGCAGTCATTGCCTTGCGGCCCGCTCAGGCGCCTCGCCTGCGCGGGATCCCACGTCGGCCCGACGACGCCAAAATTGTCCCGGCCCGGCTCGTACTTCAATTGATCGAATGGTGGCGTCGGATATTTGCCGCTCGCCACATGCCCGACCAGGTTTGCCAGGGTCTTTGCACGCGCATAAGTCGTCTGCTGCTGATCCCCACGTTGCAGCAGCCGATCCATGAACTCCTCGCTCAAGCTGTAGGGCGAGTCGATCAGAACCAACGTGTCGGCAGGGCGGTCAGCGGGGCCACATTGGTTTGGAATCAGCCCCTCGACGAGATAGGCCTGGGCGAGCAGCGATATCAGCGTGCCCTGACTGTGCGCAATGATATTGACCGTCCCGTCCGGGTCGATAAGACGGATTTGCCGCACCAATGCCGCGAGCCGCCGTGCTGCCAGCACCATGTAATGTCGATTTTCCGCCTCGCGAAGCGGATGCGTCGGGTCACCCTGCATCCTGTCGAGAATTTTCGTCGCCATTCCCCCTTTGAAATTCGAGTCGAACATGTCGGGGATGTTGTTGGTCGCATTGGCGAAGAATCCGCCGTTGCGCGCACGGTGCTCATCGAGGCGATTGCCGAACCGGTCGACGTACTGGCCGTTGACGGTTTCCTTATTGGGGTCCCGGGGCAAATCCTCCTTCCCGACACGCAATCCCCAATAAAACGGAATCAACGGGCTCCTCGTCTCTTCGCTTTCCTGCCGACGATAGATGACGTCGTCCATGTTCTTCATCATGTCGGCAACGCTCACTTGGCTCGGGTCGTTCGCCATGCGGCCGTGCGAGTACTCCGCGCCCTTGAAATCGGTGCGACCGAGGCGGTCGTTCAATCCCTCGCACAGTCCGCCTTCGACCGTGCCGAAATCCGTTCCCAGGTCATTCACGCCATGGATCAGGATCGTCGTGCACGGGAAACGATTTTGTACGTCGGTATTGACGAACGCATTCTGCGGCCGGTTGCAATTGAGAATCGCCTGATGTTCGCCGACGATCCGGGGCGAAGGGGTTTTGGTATCGGACATGATCGCCTGCCTTAAGCGTCGAAAACCTGAATGTGTGCAATGTGCATCGCGTCGCTCGATGCAAGCTCCGTCAACCCGTGTGCATCCGAGACACCGTTAATGACCTGGCCATTGCGCAGCGTGATCTTGTACGGACGATTCGGCACGGGATGCGTGCCATCGTCACCGTCGGTGCCCGGGTACCGCAAGCGGAACTTCTGATCGGCTCCTCCGCGATTGAACGCCGGCGGCGCAACGTGGTCCGTCTTCGGACCGACGAAATCATGTCCCGCCGTGTATGCGGTGAACGCACCGTCGGAACCGACCTCGACGCCGCCACCAACCTTCACGTAGCTTCCGTCTTCCGCGACGAGCCGGATCGACTTGCCCGAGATCAACACTTCGTCGCCGACCGACATGATCTGTATCCCCTTCTG
This sequence comes from Burkholderia sp. BCC0097, assembly GCF_902832985.1. Lineage (NCBI taxonomy): Bacteria > Pseudomonadati > Pseudomonadota > Betaproteobacteria > Burkholderiales > Burkholderiaceae > Burkholderia > Burkholderia sp. BCC0097. The sequence continues at coordinate 509 of NZ_CADFDM010000004.1, read as the reverse complement.
CGCGGTCGCCGCAAGCGTGTCCTGTTGCGCCTGCAAGACAACGGGGCCTTCGCCCGCAATCGCGCGGACGCCTTCTCCGCGCCCGAACAGGTGGATGCCCTTGCCAGCCGTCGTGATCACGCGCTGCCCCCCGGCGAATTGCAGGTTCTGCTGCGCGATCTGATCGATGTTCTCGCCGGCGTAGGTCACGTAAGTCTTGGGAGTGATATTGAGCGCACCGGCCTTTGCGCCAAATGCCATCAGCGCCTGAGAATCGCCTGCGTCGGCGTTCGGCGCACGATCGCCGCCTGACGCATGGCCGCCCGGCGCCCAACCCTTGAAGGCGGTCACGACAGCTTGCTGCCCCGTCGCATCGGTCGCCGTGCCACCGTGCTGTCCGGCGTAATCTCCCAACGCCTTGAACAGCTCCGCGCATTCGCTGTCGCGGGGCGGCGTAAAGGAGCCGGGGATGGGCGGCGTAATGGCGCCAGCAGAACCGGGGGTAAAACGCGGATTCGAACGGTTTCAAG